>NZ_AP042352.1:0-1731731 GCF_055384165.1 Dehalogenimonas sp. NIT-SK1 | reverse complement strand
TTATTTGGTAACGGTATTGAGTTTTTTCACCAGCCGGCTTTTCCTGCGGGCTGCGGCGTTGGGATGAATGATGCCTTTCTTAGCGGCTACATCCAACGCGCTCTGGGATGCGATGACGGTATCCTGAGCGGTATCGCTTTGGGCGGCGATAGCTTTTTCCGCTTTGCGTACCGCAGTCTTTAGACTGCTCATAGCTGACTTATTACGGGCTGTCTTTTTAGCTGAAGTTTTAATAGCTTTTTTTGCACTCTTAGTGTTGGCCAAGGAAACGCCTCCTGAATATTAACCTGATAACAGAAAGTGAATTATACATTAATACTCAACTGAACGCAACAGGCCATCATTACCGGTTCCCCAGGAATAAGCCGGCTCATTTCCGGCAGAGCGGGTCTTGAATTTTATCCTCCGCGCTTTTTCGCTATATAAAATCCATAGCTGAAATAGTCGCAGTATTTTTCATAA
This sequence comes from Dehalogenimonas sp. NIT-SK1, assembly GCF_055384165.1. Taxonomy (NCBI): domain Bacteria; kingdom Bacillati; phylum Chloroflexota; class Dehalococcoidia; order Dehalococcoidales; family Dehalococcoidaceae; genus Dehalogenimonas; species Dehalogenimonas sp. NIT-SK1. The sequence continues at coordinate 1,731,269 of NZ_AP042352.1, read as the reverse complement.
AGAGCGATTTCCTCTTTTTCGGAGGCCACAATTTGGTTTGCCTGGGGGCTTCTGCAATTTCGTTCAAGAAAGGCCTCAAATCTATCACGCATGGGACCGTAATAATTCTCAAGCCAGCACTCCGGTGGTAATACAAAATATGCCTGCGGACAGTAACCATGACGTTCGAGCACCCTGATTTTTGCCGAGGCGAGGTCAATCTCCGGATATTCTCTCCCCCAGTGAGCCTGGAGATCAGGCGGCCTGGTGGCGCTCAGCCATGTAATTTCTGAGACTACAAGTACACCGCCCGGCTTGAGGTACCGTCTCCATGCTGCTGTGCCGTTTTCAAAACCAATGTTATAGACTGCCCCCTCGGACCATATTACGTCAAACTCCTCATCTGAGAAGGGGAGCTTGTCCATTGAGCAGTTCAGCGTGGTTATGCGCTCCGCTACCCCCTGGTCTTCGGTTCGGGCCTTGAGCTTGTCCAAAAACTCCGGGAGCAGGTCCACAGCTGTTATTCTGGCATCAAGTTCCTTTGCCAGCAGAATTGATGAGGCGCCTGTGCCGCAGCCAATATCGGCGATTTTTAAAGAGCCCCTTCTGTTCAGTCCAGCCAGGTCTATCGCCTGCTTGGTCTGGGCATTCCCGCCCGGTCCCTGACGTGCCGCGTTCCCGTGCAGGTCTATGAGCAGCTGTAATTGCGATTCGTCCAATCTTTCCTCTTTATGCCCGATGGCGCTCTCCCGTTTTCCGGCAAGCCGCGTCCTTATCATAGCAAAGCTGACCGGCCATTCCTACCGGATTCGCCCCCTCATTTCCACTTCCCTTTGATGTTTATTGTAGAGCGGATTGCCGCCTTGACTCCTAGTGATAAAAGGCAATGTCAGGCGAGTTTTGTTTGTAGACTCTTTATCACTCAGTCTTAACCGCAACCCGGTTCAGCAGGCTGTACATCACCGGTACCACATACAGTGTCAGTATTGTTGAACTTATCAGGCCGCCTATCACTACGATAGCCAGTTCGCCGGCGATTATGGACCCCTCGCCGAATCCCAGAGCCAGCGGCAGCATGGCCAGGGCGGTGGAGATGGAGGTCATCAGGATAGGCCTTAACCGGATGTGCCCGCCTTCCATTATGGCCTCAACCGGGCTCATGCCGCTGCGACGGAGGTGGTCAATCAGGGTGATCAGGACGATGGCGTTGGTCAGCACGATGCCTACCAGCATCAGGAATCCCATCATGGCGGAAATCCCAAGCGGGTTGCCGGTGACCAGCAGGCCGAATAAGGCGCCTATGGAAGCTACCGGCAGGCTGAACATGATAATGAACGGATTGCGGAAAGATCTGAAAGTAACCACCAGCACCAGGTAGGCTATTAGTATGGCGGCTCCGATGGCGATAAACATCTGGTTGAAGCCCTCGGTCATCTGCTCATACACACCCCCGATGCTGACTTCCACTCCAGCCGGCAGGTTCATGGTATCCAGTCGGGTGATGATTTCGGTGTTGACCGCGCCTACGTTTTTAACGTTGATGGTCGCCTGGATGGTTGAAGCCGGCTGCTGGTTGACCCTGAGCAGTTCTGTCGGGCGGGGGACAAAGCTTACCTCGGCAATTTCACCCAGCGTTATCGTATCGCCTACGCCTATCCGGATTTGTTGAATCTGCGTTTGGTTTTCCGCCAGCGGCAGGAGAGGGGCGATAAAAACTGAATAAGCATGATTGTTGACTGAGACTTCGGCGATGGGGGCGCCTCGCGTCAGCATCGCCAGTTCCCCGCTGATTGTTTCCGGGTTAATGCCGTATTGGACCAGTGCCGCCGGGTCCGGTGAGATCTGGGGCTGCGGTATGACCTGGGTAGTGTCGCTTTCAATATTAATCAGGCCGTCAATGCCCGACAGCATCTCGGTTATCTGGAGCGCGGCCTGGTCAACACTTTCAATATCATTGCCGCTGACAGTCATTTTGAATGATTCGGAGCCTAAACCGCCGCCTTGAGCCATGCCTTCCATGCCGCTGGAAACGGTAATCTCGGCTTCTCCGGCCAGCGGCTCTGTCATCAGGCGCAGTTTATCAGCTTCAGCGGCCAGGTCCGCCTCCGGGTCTAGCACAACGGTGATGGTGGCGGTCCCGGACCCGCTGCCCATGGCTCCCATACCGCCCATCATGCCGGAGGCGCCGACACTGGTCTGGTAGGTTTCCCAGTCAAGGCCGGCGTCAATCAGCTCTTCAATCTGGCTGGCTTTGGCTACGGTTTCATCAATATCGGCTCCCAGCGGCATTTCCAGTTCGACCAGCAGCATTTTTTCTGAAGCCGAGGGCAGGAAGGTGGTACCGATAACCGGTACCAGGCTGAAGCTGCCGATGACCAGCAGGGTAACTGTCACCATGGTCAGAGCTCGGTGACGCAGCGCCCAGGCCAGCGAAGGTTTGTAGGCGCGCTGGTACCATGATCCTTTGGTTTCGATTTCCGCTTCTTTCTGGACTTCCCGGGGGCTGATAAAGCTGGTTAAGGCGGGGATGGCAGTCAGCGCTATTACCAGTGAAGCCATCAGGGCGAAAGTTACTGTCAGGGCAAACGGCATGAACATTTCTCCGACCATACCGCCGACGAACATCAGCGGAATGAAAACCACCACGGTGGCGATGGTAGCCGAGGTAATGGGCGCCGCGACTTCCCTGGCTCCTTTGATTGCTGCTTCCTTGAAATTTTCTCCGTTCTCCAGGTGGCGGAAAATCACTTCCAGGACCACGATGGAATCATCTACCACCCGGCCTACCGCCAGGGCCATGGCGGAGAGAGTCAGTAAATTAATGGTGATGCCAGCCGCGTACATCAGCAGGAATCCGGCAAGGACGCTTAATGGTATGGAAATGGCGGTAATCAGCGAGGCGCGGAATACCCGCAGGAAGACGAAGATAGCCAGCACTGCCAGGATGGCGCCGACAATTGCCTCCCGGTACAGGTCGCTGATGGATTGCTCAATAAACTCGGATTGGTCGAATATCGGACTGACTGAAAGATCTGAAGAAAGTCCTGCGGCGATGCTTTCCACCTCGGCCATAACCGCGTTGGCCACCTCCACGGTGTTGGCTCCTGGTTCCTTGGTAATCATGATGCCGATGCTGGGTTCACCATTGGTGGTGGTTACCGTGGTCCCCGGGGTCGCTCCCAGCTTAACGGTGGAGATGTCGCCCAGGGTCAGCCCCGGTCCCAGCGCTGCCGCTCTCAGTTCTTCCAGCGAGTTGTATTGCCCTGAGCCGAGAACAGCGGCTAATTGGGCTGCGGAGATTCCGCTGTCGTTCATTGATTCTATATCCGGGGTCAATACCACCTGTTCCTCACCGCCGGTGATATCAACGGAAAACACACCGTCAATAGAGCTGAGGCGGGGTGAAATTTCAGCCGCGGCTATACCGCGCAGTTCCGGTCCCGGCAGTTCCCCGGCAAGGCTCAGCATCACCACCGGCATGGCATCCATGCTTATGGGATAAAGCTGCGGCGACTGGGCGCCGTCGGGCAGGGAAACGCCGGCCAGGTTCCGGGCCAGGTTGTCGGTAATCTCATCCATATCAACGCCGTATTCATAGGTAATAACAAGCATTGACAGGTTGGCTGATGAAGTGGCGTTTATTTCCTTGTATTCGCCGGCCTGGGCTACCGCCTGTTCAACCGGTTTGGTGACATTTTCCGCTACCTGTTCTGGTGAGGCGCCGGGGTAAACGGTAATCACGCTGGTGACCGGCATCTCAATATCCGGCATCAGCTCCATCTTCAGGTTCACCAGGGCCATGATAGAGGCAATGCTCAAAAGCGCCGTTATAAAAAAAGTAATCCACCGGTTTTTCAGTGAAAGTTTGGTAATAAAACTCATTTCTGCTCCATATTACAGACTTTGGGCGGCTGTTTCGCTCTGTTGCAGTTCAGCCGCCGCTTTCAGCAGGGAATCAAGCCCTTCTTTAATAGTTTCAAGTTGCCGGGTATCCAGTTTTTCCAGCAGGGTTTTCATCTGCAAGTTGCCGATTTCCCACATGTGATTAATGACCCTTCGGCCCTTTTCTGAAAGGTCGCAAATTACCGCCCTGCGGTCGGCTGGGTCGTCATATCTGACGATATAGTCATGCTGGATAAGCCGGTCAGTGATGCCGGTCATGGTAGCCATGCTGACGCCGAGGAATGAAGCCAGGGCACTTACTCTCACCGGGCCTTCAGTTGCCAGGTACAGAGCTATCTTCAGCTGGGACATGGTAAGGTCAATATTCAGCCATTCCTGGGGAACAATCGGCCGGAGGGCGCGGTAAAACTCTTGATGTGACTCTACCAACTGCTCAATCAAATCAGCTTTTTTGGCTTCCATAACAGCTCCGTTAATAAATATTACACATGGTACTAATAGTTAGTGTAGCACTAATTATATAATGGATAACTGGTTGCGGTCAAAAAATAAAGAAGGTTTTGTTTTACTCAAGAATATTCAGATGGCCACTTGACAGTGCATTTTATTGTAGTATACTTAATTATACAAAGTACTTTATAGTACAAAGTATATAAACTAGTGAAGGAGGCGTGAAATATATGTGCGCTGACATTGATAAAATCAGGACCAAGGTTCATCTTACTTTTTTTCAAGACGGATTATGGGATATGTTTCTGGGCATATTCTTACTCGCATGGGGCTTAACCGTCTGGTTTGATCTTCCCTTGCTTCCATCGGCTGTATTCGTATTGTTTTTCTGGTTGATATTGGGTCTGAAACAAACAGTAACCTATCCCCGTACAGGCTATGCCAAGCCTGCGGAATTGCGAAGTCGTTCCGTTAAGACCGCTATAATCGGGGTTATTGTGCTTGCTGCGATACTAATCTTGATGCCTGTGGTGACACAGGAAAATATGCAGTTTCTGCGCGCCAACTTAGAGTTTATGCTGAATTCCGGTTTAGCGGTTGCCGCTGCTGTAGTTGGTTATTGGTGGAGTATCAAGCGATGGTATGTCTATTCCGTTTTGATCATGCTATTTTTGGCGCTCTACCTATTAATTGGATTTTCCTATCAGGTAAGTTTTCTTATTCCGGGCTCAATTATTTTGTTAACTGGCTTTGCTATTCTAGTAGGGTTTTTGCGTCAATATCGTATATTTACAGGAGAAAGTGTTGATGAGCCCAAATAATAATGCTGGGCAATCTCGGGAAACGCCGGGCGGCATTGACCGACTGATTCATGAACCCGCAAGGCTGACAATTATGGCTTATCTTTCTGTTGTGGAAAATGCGGATTTTTTGTTTCTGGTGAGACAGACCGGAATGACTTGGGGTAATTTTTCGGCGCATATCAGTAAACTTGAAGCTGCCGGTTATGTGGAAATACAAAAGGGGTTTGTTGGGAAAAAGCCCCATACCGTAGCTTCGCTTTCTAAAAAGGGAAGGCTTGCTTTCAACAACTATCGCAGCGAAATAAAGCAGCTTTTGGAAAAAAATTCAGCTTAGTTGATGGAGTTTAGGTTTTTTAATGGATTCAAGCAGCGTCAATGATCAATTTGTGTTGCCTATGTTGTATTATCTTGGCATCTCAAGGAGAAAACAGTAATTCACATGATTGCCAAAGACAAGCTTTCGTTGTATAAGCAGTATTACATAGATAGAGATAATGAAAGCATGGGACTATTCACCATACTTGCAGATAGATTTAATATAAAAAGTGCTATATATCCCGGCAGTTTTGTTCACATAACCCCATCGTTTGTATTTCCTTCAGTCACATATATTGATTCTGATAGAATGGCAAAGTCTTTCTTTAGTCATCCTGTTGTGTATGACTACATAAACAAGCACCGTATATACTCAGAAAAGCCCTCTTTCACGTTTGTCCCAGAGGATTACAGGAAATATTGTATTGATTTACCCGGGAAATATGACTTACTAATCTCCCTTTACGCCGGGTTTATTTCCAAGTACTGCACGCATTACCTTAAGGAAAATGGATTACTATTGGTAAATAATAGTCATGGTGATGCAAGTATGGCATCAATTAGCGGGTTGTATGTATTGGTTGGAGTATTCAACAGGCGGAAGAACAAATATATTTATTCTGAAGACAATCTTGAAACCTATCTTATCCCAAAAAGAGATGTTAACATCACAGAAGATTATCTTGAGTCAATCGGTAAAGGAATCGGTTACACAAAATCTCCCGCTTATTATTTATTCAGAAAAACTACTTCTTGATTCATTTTTCGGTTGGATTGTGGTCCCATTTTGGTATGCCTGTATTTTCTGGCATACATTGATGCAAGCCCAAGTTAACCCCCGGATTTTTTTGAAGAACAAGGGAGAATGAGCTATTCAGCTTCTTCTTTTCAATAATAGTGAACCCGGTTTGCGTAGCTAAATTTTCGTAGTAATCCAAATCGTAGTTGATGCTTGGCCAATACGCTCCATAGCCAGTTTCAATTGTTTGATTGGGCAGAATGACTTCCAGGGGTATAACGAATCCGGGGCTGTCAATATCTGCTGGTTTTTTCAATTCTATATCCCAAATTCTAAACATTCCATTATGCTTAAGAACACGCAGTACTTCATTTAATACTTTTACATGGTCCTGAGATTTCATATACATCAAGCTGTAGAATGCTGTTATGGTGCTGAAAGTGTTATCAAGGAACTTGAGTTCTCTTGCGTCCATCAGTATTTTGAGTGAGTCATTATGAGCTTCGGACAGCTCTTCCCAACTTAAATCAATTGATACAACTTGATTACCCTTAAGCTGCCCAATTATTCCTTCTCCTCCACCGCCAATATCAAGAATATATCCATCGTTCTCAAAGTCATCAATTTTTACTCTATGCTTCTGAAAATAGTGAAATTCTTGCATTAAATTTCCTGAATCATCGGTGTTTCGAATAAGGAAAAATATACTCCATGAAGATGCGTGTTATCAACCTTAAAATTTCAGTATACACATCCCCGGGCAACCATTGGGTTGTTTGCCGTTTCATGCGGCATAGCGATGACAGAGGTACTAAGTGATCTCTATGATTTAACGACGCAATTCTATTTCCGGTTGTGACGGTTACATGAACAGTATGGACAGTGTTGTCTTCATAATGAACGAGGTGTATTATTTCATGACCGTATTGGCACGAACATAAGGAAGTGACACCTAAAATATGAGTGATCCTCGCGTTGAAAAGCTGGCAGGACTGTTAGTCAACTATTCCGTTGAAGTTCGCCCCGGTGACCGGGTAGCCATTTCCTCTCCGAGCATTGCCCGACCATTGACCGAAGCCCTTTACATTGCCGTACTCGAGGCAGGCGGTTTCCCTTTGTTGACGACTCCAACGCAGGAAGCTCTTGAGCTTTTATTCCGCTTTGGTTCAAAGGAGCAAATAGAATACATCCATCAACCACAGGCGCATATAACAGAACAATACGAGGTACGCATTTCAGTGTTGGCACAGGAGAATACCCGCTATCTGAGCCGCATCGATCCCCAGAAATCCGCTTGGCACTCCGGCGCCAGAAGCCACTTGATGAAGACTATGATGCATCGTTCCGCCTCAGGTGAGTTCCGCTGGGCTGTAGCTCCTTATCCCACAAACGCTATGGCGCAAGATGCCGATATGAGTCTGTCGGATTACGCTGATTTCCTATACGGAGCATGTATGCCGGATCTCTCCGACCCAGTAGGCTACTGGAAAGCCTTTTCCAAGAAACAGCAGCGCATCGTTGATTGGCTTAACGGTAAAGAGACAGTACGCATTACAGCTCCGGACACCGACATCAGCTTCAGCATCAAAGGGCGGAGTTGGGGCAACTGTGACGGCAAAAGGAACATGCCTGATGGTGAGGTGTTCACTAGCCCCATTGAAGACTCTGCGGAAGGCCATATTTTCTTCTCTTATCCCGCCATCCACCAAGGTCACGAAGTTACCGGTGTTCGGTTGTGGTTTGAAAAAGGAAAGGCATTTCGAGCTACCGCGGAAAAGAATGAGGAGCACCTTAACAAGACCCTCGACACCGATGCCGGAGCACGTTATTTGGGCGAACTGGCTATCGGCACTAACGAGGGTATTACAGTTTTCACCAGGGAGATTTTGTTCGATGAGAAGATCGGCGGTAGCTTCCACATTGCATTGGGTGCCGGTATACCTGAAACCGGGGCCAAAAACGAATCGGCAATTCATTGGGACATGGTCTGCGACCTGAGACAGGGTGGGGAGATAAAGGTCGATGATATATTGTTTTATAAGGACGGCAAATTCGTTATTTGAATCCCCGGAAAACAATCATCGGGATTAACCCCCAGCCTGCGAGATTATCAACTCCAGTTATTACTAATCCATTTGCTGAAACGTGAATAAGTATTTTGCCCCCTGCTTTGAAAGGGATAGGAATAAAACCGGATTGATGCTTTTTCATTAAACCTTTTTGTATCACAGTGGTGTTGAAAACTCAATTCTAGCTAGATTACAGGCGTGATTTTTTGTTTTTGTCCTGCGGTGGATACGTTGAAACATTAATTTACCATTATATTGCCGGCTAATCATGAGTATCTCGTTGCCTTAAAACGTTGTTACGGTCAGGTAGGCCATATAACCGATAAAAGTGACCAGCAGCAGCGCCCCTTCCAGGCGGTTGATGCGGCCTTGTCTTTTGAAATGGAAGCCAATGACGAACAGCGACAGAGTCAATGCTCCCATCACCATAAAATCCCGGGACAGCACCTCTGCGCCGACGGCAAATGGCTGGATTAAACCTGCTATTCCTACCACCCCCAGCGTATTAAAGAGGTTGGAACCGATGATATTGCCCAGCGCCAGGTCATGTTCACCTTTTCGGGCGGCAATTATCGAAGATGCCAGTTCCGGCAGTGAAGTGCCGATGGCCACCACTGTCAGGCCGATGATAAGATCGCTGACACCGAAGCCCTGGGCTATATCGACCGCCCCGTAAACCAGCAGCCGGGAACTGACCACCAGCAGCGCCAGGCCGGTCGCCAGTCGTATCAGCGCCTGCCGCAGGGTGTACGGGTGGCTTATCAGCTCCTGCTCGATTTCCGCACCCAGAGCGTCTGATTTTGACCGCCGGCCTTCCGTTATCGACCAGGCCATCAATCCGCCGAAAACGACCAAAAGGGTGAAGGCGTCCATGCGGGAAATATCACCGTCCAGGATCTGCCAGGCGGCTAATATGGTTACCAGCGTCAGTATCGGCAGTTCCTTGCGCAGTATACGGGAATTGAAGGGAATGGGGCTTATAAGCGCTGTCAGGCCCAGGATCAATGCGATATTGGCGATGTTGGAGCCGTATGCGTTGCCGATGGCGATGCCCGGGTTGCCCTGGGCCGCTGACATCGCCGAAACCACCATCTCTGGAGCCGAGGTGCCGAAGCCAACCACCACCATGCCGATGAGCAGGGGCGCCATGCCGAAATGGCGAGCGGTGGCCGCCGCTCCGTCAATGAACCGGTTGGCGCTCCATATGAGGAGTACCAGGCCGGAAACTACAGCTATGATGGGCAGTATCATGATTTGTATTGTCTGTCTTTTGAACTAAAAATACCAAAATAGCCTCCGAATGCGGAGGCTAATGTCGTTTTATAAAAAAGGAAAATGGTGGAGCCGGCGGGATTCGAACCCGCTACCTTTTGACTGCCAGTCAAACGTTCTCCCAAGTGAACTACGGCCCCGTGGAACAGACATGAAATATATCATATCTGCCCGGTTAACTGCAACTGAAAAAGACTAAGCCTACTCGATTACGACGCCTGTACCATAGGCGATGGTCTCGGCCGCGGACTGCATCACCATGGCCGTGCCGAACTCCATGGAAATAACGGCATTGGCGCCCTTTTTCTCGGCGTCAGCAATCATGCGCTGCAGGGCATCCTCGCGAGCTTCGGCCATCATCTTGGTGTATTCGCTGATTTCACCGCCGACGATGCCGCGGAATCCGGCCATGATATCCTTGCCTATGTGTTTGGCTCGGATGGTGGAGCCACGGACCAGCCCGATGGTCTTAACAATGTTTTTGCCGGGAATGGTGGGTGAAGTGGTTACAATCAATTGTCTATCTCCTCATAATTTTCTTTTTTCTTTTGTTTCATGCGGTCGCTCACTGCCTGGAGCAGCAGCAGGACGGTGCCCAAGAGCAGCGCCCCGATTATCAGAATGACAATCCACGGCGTCTGTTCGGCTTCCTGGAACATGGCCCATACCATGCTGCCCAGCGCGGCGATGAAGGCGACTATGAACAGTCCGAAACCAAGTTGTTTCATTTTATCTCCCGTTGCTCCGGTCCGGATCGGATTTCCAGATGTAATACGAATATATTACCAGAAAAATAATCATCAAAAACAGCAGTCCGAAAACCAGGTAGAACATCCACTCACTGCCGATGATTCCCGTGGCGGCCAGCAGCAATCCCAGCGCTACGAACAGTTTGCCGCCGAGGCGGTGCGTCTTATTCCATGATAGCTCGCTGGTCAGCGTCCATGGAGTGCGGATGCCGACGAACCAGGTTGGTTTCAGTTTGCCGAAATAGTTGCCCAGTACCGCCAGCATGATGCCCACCATGACCATTACCGCCATGCCGATGTTCAGGTCAGCCCCGAAGACCGAGGCGATTATGGCTCCATGCAGTCCGGCCATAAAAACCACCATCACTATCCGGATAATGCGGTAGACATCGGCAAACTTTTCATAATTTGCCCGGCGCGGGTCAATCCGCGGGATAAAGAGCAGCAGCAGATATATTCCGACAGTCATTATCGGCGTCAGCAGAAGTCCTTCAAACTTTCCGCCGTAGCGGTCGGCTTCCCCTGTGATGCCCCAGTGTACCGGGATGCTGTCCGGGGCGCCGGACCAGGCCAGAGCCGAGGCGATAAACATTCCCGCTATTAAGAGAATACTGAACCATTCATTGCGCCAGTTGATGTTCACTTGTTCCTGCTGTCTCCTCCGTTGTTGTCTTTTTCTTTGCCTACCTGTAACAGGTCCATAATGCCGGAAAGCGCCTCCTCCATTACTGATACATTGAGGCTGTAAAGAATAACCGTGCCGCGACGTTCTTCCTGGATGAGGTTGGCGGCCTTGAGAATGTTGAAATGTCCGGAAAGGGTAGATTTAGCCAGTTGGAATTGTCCCGCTATTTCCCCGGCTGTCATCGGCCGGTTACCCAGCAGTTTTAGTATGCGGCGCCTTGAAGCGTCGGAGAGGGCTTTATAAACACTTTCGCTCATTTCGATAATTCGCTAATCACCGAAATATTAGAGTAAATCCACCTCGGTGTCAATAGCTGATATCAGCGGGGTTTGTATTCCCAGGTGGTGCCGGCTGGAGAATCTTTAATCAGTACTCCGGCATTTTCAAGCCGGTTCCGCAGGTTGTCGGCTTCGGCATACCGTTTAGCCCGGCGCAGTTCAGCTCGCAGATTGATAAGGTTGTTTATAATCTGGTCGGTGTTGTCGTTCCATTCAGCTTCATCGTATCCTAATTCCCGGTATATGTCAGCGGCTGCTGCGATAACCCTGTCGGCATCCCCTGAATTCCGGGCCGCGGCTTCCATTTTTAATCCCAGCACCCCGCCCAATTCCTGCAGCAGTTTTCTAGCTTCCGAAACATTCTGCTTCTCTGCCTCCAGCCGGTTGATTTCCCGGGCCAGGTCAAACAGCGCCGCCAGGGCGCGGGGGGTATTGAAGTCATCGTCCATGGCTTCAATAAATCGCTTTCGGTAAGCTTCGACGTCAAATTCCGCCGCGGCTCCGGTGCAATCGGTGTCCCTGGCCGCCTGAGCCAGGCGCTGGGCGCCTTTTTCCACCCCTTCGACAATCTCGTCGGAATAGGTAAGCGGGCTGCGGTAATGAGAACTGAGGACGAATACCCGCAGCGCGTCAGCTGAATATTTCTGCAGCGCTTCCTTGATGGTAATCAGGTTACCTACCGATTTGCTCATCTTTTCCCCGCCCAGCTGCAGCAGCCCGTTGTGCAGCCAGTAGCGGACAAAGGGTTTTTGCCCGGTGAAGCTTTCTGACTGGGCGATTTCGTTTTCATGATGCGGGAATATCAGGTCGGCCCCGCCGCCGTGGATATCAATTGTTTCCCCGAGGTATTTCCGACTCATGGCCGAGCATTCAATGTGCCAGCCTGGGCGTCCCTGTCCCCAGGGTGATTCCCATGCCGGTTCTCCGGGTTTGGCGGCCTTCCACAGTACAAAGTCCATGGGGTGTTCCTTGTCTTCACCCACGTCAATCCGGGCTCCGGCCTGCATCTGCTCCAGGGTACGGTGCGACAGCTTGCCGTAATCGTCCATCTTGGTTACCCTGAAGTACACGCTGCCTTTGACTTCATAGGCGAAGCCCTTCTTTACCAGTCCATCCACCAGTTCAATAACGGCCGGAATTTCCTGTGTTACCCGGGGATAGATGTCGGCCGGCAGGATATTAAGAGCATCCATATCCGCCTGGAAATCGGCTATATTGCGGTCAGCCAGTTCCAGCGGTGTCAATCCCAGCGGCACTGCCTTGGCGATTATCTTGTCATCAACATCGGTGAAGTTTTGAACGTACTTTACCCGGTGGCCGCGGTACAGTAAATAGCGGCGGATGACATCAAAGTTGATGTAGCTCATGGCGTGGCCGATATGAGCCGCAGATTGCGGGGTAATGCCGCAGACATACATCTTGACCGGTTCGGCAGCCGGGTGAAACTGCTCTTTAGTGCTGGTAAGTGTGTTGGAAATTTTCATAATCAGTGGTATTTATAATAACAGATATCCGGACTTTGTATTAAATCCTCTTAATAGCGGCTTATGCTGTTTCAATTAGAGCTGTCGCCCACGCCGCCATGCCTTCTTCCCGGCCGACAGCGCCCAGTCCTTCAGTGGTGGTAGCTTTAACGTTGACCGCGGCGGCGCTGATTCCCAGGACTTCGGCCAGGTTGCGGCGCATGGCCTCGGTGTAACCGGATAACTTGGGCTGCTCGGCGGCGATGAGGGCATCCACGTTGCCGGTTTTCCAGCCTTTTTCCGCCAGCATCAGGCTGACTTTTTTCAGCAGTTCCAGGCTGGAAACCCCCTGGTAACGCGGTTCACCCGGCGGGAAATGAACCCCGATGTCGCCCAGGCCGGCCGCGCCCAGCAGGGCGTCCATTACCGCATGGGTCAACACGTCGGCATCACTCCAGCCGGCCAGGCCTCTGGTAAAAGGTATTTCTACTCCCCCCAGCACCAGTTTGCGGTCCGGTACCAGGCGGTGAACATCATGGCCAATGCCGGTTCTGAAAGGCATTTATTCGCTGGTTCTCCGCAGCAGTATCTCGGCGGCGGCCAGGCTTTCCGGAGTGGTAATTTTAATATTTGCCGGTGACCCTTTATATAGTTTAACCGGGACCCCCAGTCTTTCCACCAGGATCGAGTCATCGGTAACGGTTCCTGAAGCGTTTTCGAAAGCGCGCCGTATAAGATCGTAGCGAAAAACCTGGGGCGTCTGCGCGGACCATAGGTGTTCCCGGTCGGGTGTCTGCTGGATGAAGCCGTTTTCCCCGGCCAGTTTAATGGTGTCGGTTACCTGTACGGCGCATACGGCTGCACCGGTAACCTGGGCGGCGGCTAAACCGTCATTTATCTGGTCCATCTTCACCAGCGGGCGAGCGCCGTCATGAATGACCACCCATTTTACATCGCCCTCCAGGCATTCCAGCCCTTTCATCACCGAGTCCTGGCGGCGCTCACCGCCGACTATGATATCGGTAACCTTGCTCCATTTTTCGGAAGCGGCCAGGGCGTGTCCGGCTTCCAGGTTTTCCGGGCTTAGCACTATGATAATACGGTCAATAATTTCGGCGCTTTCAAAAGGATAGACAGCCCGTGCCAGCACCGGGCGGCTGCCCAGGTTAGTAAAAATCTTGTCCACTCCGGTCATGCGTTCGCTGCGCCCGGCAGCGGCGATAATGGCGGCAACCCGTTCTTTATTCAACATGCGGCTATTATAAGGTATGGAGTACCGCGGGCGCTAGATGCCATTATTTATTTTCAGAATAAATCATCGTTGCTTTTTTCAACCCGTTGCAACCCGGTCAGGCGGCTGATAAACTTGGACGATGATTGTTGACTGCCACACCCATATTTTTTCCCCGGAAGTGATTGCCCGGCGGGAAGAATATGCGGCCGCTGACCCCTGTTTTGCTATGCTCTACGGCAGTGCCAAGGTCAAAATGCGCAATGCTGAAGACCTGGTGCGGGAAATGGGCCGCAGGGGCATTGATAAAGCGCTTATTCTTAATATCGGTTGGGCTAGTCATGAGCTTTGCCTCAGCACCAATGACTATCTGCTGGAATCGGCAGCCAGGTATCCCGGGCGCCTGCTGCCGTTTATCGCGGTGCAGCCGCAGGGAGGTAAAGCGGCGGCGGCAGAGATAAGCCGCTGCGCCGCTGCCGGGGCCATAGGAGTAGGCGAACTTCGACCCGATCCTTCCATCCTTGCCCCGGCTGAACGCCGATCAATAAATCCGGTTATCAAAGCGGTAATGGAACGCGATATGACTTTGATGCTGCACGCGGATGAACCGGTGGGTCATCATTATCCCGGTAAAGGATCATTGACTCCGGAGGTGCTGTATCCTTTTATATTGGATAATCCAGGGCTTAAACTGATCCTGTCTCACTGGGGCGGTGGTTTGCCCTTTTATACTCTGATGCCGGAAGTAAAGGAGGCGCTACTGAATGTCTGGTTTGACTCGGCGGCCAGCCCCTTCCTTTACCGGGCGGAAGTTTATGAAAGGGCGGTGGACCTGGTCGGCAATGAAAAAATCCTTTTCGGGTCTGACTGGCCGCTGTTGGACCAGCGACGCTGCCTGGCGGAACTGGATGAGCTAAATCTGTCCCGCTGGAGTATAAACAGAATCCGGGGCGGCAACGCCGCCGAACTTTTTGAACTGGCCGATGAATGAACATCCCTCAGCTCGTCTGTTTATCGCCGTGGAGCTGCCGGCTCCGGTAAAGACGGAACTGGAGAAACTGCAGCTGCGGCTGGGGAAACAGCCGGGCGACGGCATCAAATGGGTAGCCCCGGAAAGCGCCCACCTGACGCTGAAATTCCTGGGCAATACAGCATGGGAGACGGTTGGAGATATAAAAGCTGCGCTGTCCAAGACCCTTGAGTGTTTTGCCCCGTTCCAGCTCCAGCTCAGTGGGCTGGGAGCTTTCCCCGGTACTCACCGACCGGCCGTCCTCTGGTGCGGTCTGTCTGGTGATACTGGTCATCTCTTGCGGCTGCAGAGGGCGGTTGAAACCGCAGTGTACCCGCTGGGTTTTCCGACTGAAAAAAGACCCTTTTCGCCTCACCTGACCCTGGCCAGGCTGCGGGACGGCGCCTCGTCCCCGCTGCGCCGGGCTTTGAGTGAGCGTTTGTCGGCTCAAGAGAGCTATTCCGGTCCCTGGTTTGAAGCTACTGAAGTCAGCCTGGTGCAAAGCGCCCTGACTCCTTCCGGCCCGGTATATAGTCGGCTGGCTGTGTACTGCTTGACCTGCCAGTAATCTGTCCGAAAGTATGACCAGTAAATGTCTAAACTGTAAATGGTCCGCTACTAAAATACATAATTATTAAAACAAAACATTGACAGTGATATATCTTAACCTGTTATAATGCCATGGCTGGAACAATACAGCACATTAAAAACGGAATACTCCAGTTCAAATGAAAGGGAAACCTTTTTCGGTCGGCAGGGGCCGCTCAATTCCCCCTTTTTCAGGGGTCTGGGTTTTATTCAAATCTACACCAATCTTTCGGCCTTGCGACCGGGATAGCCATTCAGTATGGATTTATTAGTTGTCCTGGTGGATAATCAACGGCAGGAGGAAAATTATGGGCATACAGGAAGAAGTACTTAGCGGAGCCGGTGCGCAGTCAGAGAAAGCTGCTGCTGATAAAACAAACATTACCGTTTATCTGATTGATGATCATCCAATCGTTCGAACCGGCCTCAAAACTTTGCTGAGAGAAGAACCGGGCATGACCTGTGTCGGTGAAGGAGAAGGAAAAAAAGAGTCCTTAAAACAGGTTGAGGCTTTGAATCCTGATGTAGTGGTGTTGGACAGTGAACTGACTGAGATAGACACCATGGAAGTAGCCAAGGCCATCAATTCAAATTCTCCCGGAACGGCTGTGGTAATCCTAACCAGCCGGGGAGATGAATATAGCCTGGCCCAGGCGCTGCAGTATGAAATCGCCGGTTTTATTACCAGGGAAAGTTCTAAAGCCTTGATTTCTATTGCCATAAGGGCCGCCGCTGCCGGCGGTGGCTTATGGGACCGGAACCTTCTATTCCGGGCTATCAGACTGCTGCGTCTGCCGGCTAGGATTGAAAATCTAGATAGTGATGGAACTGATGAAGTGACCAGTTCTGATATCGTGTCTCAGCAGTTGAGCCCCCGTGAGATGAGCACCTTGCGCCTGATTTCGGATGGTCTGACTAATAAAGAGATTGCCATCAAGCTCAACTGCTCGGAATCAGCGGTGAAAGGCTATGTTACCCGTATCATGCATAAGCTGAATGTGACCAACCGTACTCAGATAGCGCTGAAAGCATCCCAGTTGAATATAGTAGAATAACTGCGTTTTTAATAGACACGGGGAAAGGAGCCTGCCAGGCTCCTTTTTCTTTTTTCAAGCACGCTGTCATTTTAAGGCGCTAACAATATACTAAAGTAGCTATCATAATATACCGAAGTATATATACTAAAGTATACTTTAATTATATACGTTATGCTTAGATACACTAGTTCTTTAGTACGATGCGCAATAAGAAATAAGTATGAAATAATAAGTTGTAAAAACTAACTCAAATATAAAATTCGGTAGATTAATATGAAAAGTGGCTTTCGGGAGAGACCGGATGGCGACGGGGAAGACCGTAGCAAAAGAAATAATAATTAGGAGAAAGTCGATGTCCAAGTTTCACAACACGGTATCACGTCGGGATTTCATGAAAGGAATAGGACTGGCCGGCGCCGGCCTGGGTGCTGCCGCGGTGGTATCTCCCGCTTTTCATGATCTGGATGAAGTTACCAGTTCATCCCCGGCCTTCAAGCATCCCTGGTACGTCAAGGAGCGGGAATATGATGACCCTACCGTAGAAATTGACTGGAACATATTTGACCGGGTTGACCGGACCAGGAAGATATTGGGGCAGAGATTTCCATTGACAGCGACTAACGGTACTCATGCTACGGTTCATCCCGAAATAGCCAAGTATCGCGCTATGAAGCAGGAACAAAACCGTGATATCGAATACATGAAGGAAAAATTCCCCTCCTATCAGGGTCCCAGTTTGCGTGATTATTCCCTGGCTGACGCTCAAAGAGCTTCCCGTCGGCTGGGCCGACCGGGTTTCGACGGCAACTATGATGGTTTGACCATCGCTACTCCGGATAGCCGTGGCATGACCAAGTGGCAGGGAACACCGGAAGAAAACCTGCAGACCATTACCAACGCCTTCAAGTTTTTCGGCGCAACCCGTATTCGGGTAATGGAAATAAATGACAAGACTCGCAAGCTGTTCCATAAAAATTCCACCGGAGGCAAGCCGTATAACTTTGGGGATGTGGATAATCCGGAAGAAAAAGAGTCTGAATACATCATTCCCAATAAAGCCAAATATGTCATCATGTATTCTTGTCTTGAGGCTACGGATCATGTTCGCCAGGCTCCGGCGCCTACTTATTCCGGCTATTGTCATGGTGAAAAAGTGACGGCAAACGTCCACTACTTTATGGGTTCCATGGGTTATATGCATATTGAAGCCGGTGGCTTTACCAATTCAGACAGCATCGCGGCGATGTGCGGTATTGCCGAACACTCTCGCTCGGCGATGGTGGCTACATCATACAGCCATGGCAATCTGTTCCGCTGGATGGGGCGCATTGTAACCGATATGCCCCTGACGCCAACCAGACCCTACGATGCCGGAATCGCCCGTTTCTGTGTTGACTGCATGACCTGTGCTCACTCATGCCCTTATGAGAGTATGCCTCTCGGAGAAAAGATGTGGGAGCATGAGAATCCTGAGGAAGAGAAGATACAAAACTATATTCCAGGATATAAAGGCTGGCGCCTGTATAACTTCCGCTGCCCGCGCTGCAAGAACTGTCACGGCACCTGTGTGTTCAACGGCGGCAGTGAAGCCTTCATTCATGATGTCGTTAGAGTCACCCAGTCTATCACCCCGATTTTTAATGGCTTTTTTGCTGATATGGAACAGGCTTTTGGCTATGGTACACGCAATCCGGATGAATGGTGGAAGAGGGAAGTTCATACTTTCCAGTTTGAACCTCAGTATATGTACTAGTATCTTATTACCGTTGTATCAAATGGGCCCCTCCGATTCGGAGGGGCCCATTATTAATCCCCTTTCATATGGCATATATAGTTGCTCTAATTAATATTGAAGATAAACTATACTAAAGTTGCTAAATAAATATACTAACAGCCATAGCCAAAATGCTTAGAGCCTCTAGTCCTTTAGTACGATGTAGAGATAGTTATTCCAGTTATATAATAGTTAAGAAATGATATCTGCAAGTATCCAACGGAAATAGTAACGGGAATAACTGACAGAAAACAGTTGAAAATTTAAAAGGAGGTAATTATGTCTAAGTTCCATTCAACACTCAGTCGCCGTGACTTTATGAAGGCACTGGGTGTATCCAGCGTCGGCATGGGCGCCGCCGCTGCCCTGGCTCCGGGTTTCCAGGACCTGGATGAACTGGCTGCTACAGCCGGAAATCAAAAGCATCCTTGGTGGGTCAAAGAACGAGAGCATCACGATCCTACCAACGAGATTGACTGGAACACTTTCAAGCCCTATGACCGGAATGCGCACCCCATGCCGTCACGCTCTGCGGAAGCCAGGGATGTGGTTTCCGCCAGGGATGACGCTATTCAAAGAGAGGCCTTCGCCAACAAAACTCCCGGCGATTCCCTCCGTGATTATGCATTTGGCCGTGGTTCCAGCTTCATCGGCCCCAACGCCCCCTGGGACGGTCCCTCGGCTTCATTGCCGGATCTGGCCGAAGGTCAGCGCTGGGAAGATTCCCCGGAAAACAATCTTCAGATGATGCGGGCTGCTTTGCACACTTACGGTGCTCCGCTGGTTGGTGCTTTGGAAGTCAATGAAAAAACCAAAAAGATCTTTGACGCTTCCGGTTTTGTTTTTGACTCGACCGATGTGGGTTATCGTGACGAAGGCGGTACCTACCATATCCCCCAGAAAGCCAAGTATATGCTCACCTTCGCCACCCAGCAGCATTATATCCAGAGCCTGTACCAGCTGCGTAAAGATGACAGCTATCCCGGTGGCTATGGCACCAAGAAACAGTTGGGTAACCAGGCTATCGGCCATGCCTATTCTCACGCAGCCCAGGTCGGCTATATGGCCATGCGCATGGTTAAAACACTGGGTTATGGCACCTACAAGAGAGGTGTCCGCGCCAATGTACCCCTGGGTGTATTCTCCGGGCTCGGTGAGCAGGGCCGGGTTACCCACCTGATGACTCCTCGTTATGGTTTGATGGTGCGTTACACTAACTACTTCTTCACTGATTTACCGCTGGCCCCTACGCCGCCCATTGACTTCGGCGGTACCGTCTTCTGCAAGACCTGCAAACGCTGTGCCGAGCGCTGTCCGTCAGAGTCAATGTCTTTGGCTGACGATTCCAGCTGGGATCCTGAAGGCGAGTTCAATCGTCCTGGTTTCAAGGGCTGGTTCCTGAACTGGCAGAGCTGCATTGATTTCGGCTCGCCGCAGGCCTGCGGCAACTGCCAGGCAACCTGTCCCTTCAATCACCCGTCCGATGGTATTATCCATCCCGTGGTCCGCGCCACGGCGGCAGCCACGCCGTTGTTCAACAGTTTCTTCGCCACCATGGACCGCTCCTTCGCCTATGCGGAAGCCAAGTCCGACGAGGAACTGGAAGAATGGTGGAGCCGCGACCTTGACAACTGGATGGGCGATACTATCCTGGGTTCCGGCAAGAACGTCTGGTAATCCAGTTTTTTAAGGTTATTGTCAGAAGGGGGTGCCTCAGCGAGGCACCCCCTTCTCTTATTTGCATAACTCAGGGTTTATCGTTAGGCTGATTGATTATCCCGAGTGTATTTCAATGTCGCCATCTACTCAACCGGCTTAAATAAACCTTCCTCAGCGTCATATTCCAGCAGCTCGCCGCTGGCGAGGTCAAAATACCAGCCGTGCAGTGACAACTTCCCCTGGCTAACTCTTTCCTGGACGAAAGGAAAAGTCCGCAGGTTTTCCAGGGAAAGCAGTATGGCCGCCTGTTCGGCCGCCCGCTGCTGTAATGCCGGGTCTTTGCCGGACAGTTCCGTGGTGATCCTCTTTTTGGCCGGGCCGGCGATAGACATCCACCGTGAAATAAAACTCTCTCCGTCCGCACCGGTTTTTTCGGACATCAAAGCATTGATGCCGCCGCATTGTGAATGTCCCAGTACTATGATATGTTCCACCTTCAGACTGCAGACGGCGAATTCCAGCGCGGCGCTGACGCCGTGAAAACCGTTGTCTTTCTGATAAGGCGGCACCAGGTTGGCCACGTTGCGCACCGTGAAAATATCGCCCGCCCGGCTGTTGGTCAGGATAGCCGGGTCCACGCGGGAATCGGAACAGCCGATAATCATTGTCCGCGGGTTCTGGCCTTTTTTCAGCGCCTCAAAATGAGAAGGTTCGGAACCGAAATGCGCTTTCTGAAACTCCCTGAATCCGGAAATGAAACGTTCAATATCTTTCAAAGTGCCGTTCCTCTCAAGATAAATTCCTGATATTGCGCCAGCCGCAGTAGAAAACAGCCGCCGCTGTGATGCCGATGCCGATACCGGTAAATAAAGCGGCGTCCCGCCAGAAACCGGACGGAAACAGCATTATGAGGTAATCAGTGGTTGGGTCCAGCAGCCAGAAGTCATTGGCGAAACTGATAATGTGAAACTGGGTAAAGAAAGCGTTGAAGTCGATGGCCGCCGCCGCTGCCAGCCCCAGCACCGCTGCCAGTGTCAAAGCCCCGCCCCAGAAAACGGCGGGCGCTGTCAGCCGGGGACTGTGGCGGTGGCGCGGCAGGAGATACACCAGTGCTGTGTAAATAATGCTGCCGGCCAGGACAGCGTAATTCAGCTGTATCAGTTCTTTTACGTCATAAAGATGGATGATTTCCCGTTCATTGAACAGCTCAAAAGCCTGGGCACCTTGTCCCGTGGTAATATCGATGAATTCCAGGTCTGAGTTAAAGTAATCAATGAGGCCTCCGGCAATCCGTTCCAGTTCTGATGACGAAAGTCCGGTGACCGAACTGACCTCATATTGGTTGAACCCGTATTCGTACAATGGCTGACAATTTACCGCCAATGCGATAACCGTGCTGGTGATTAAGAGTGGTATGATGATGACCAGCCCCCAGGCTAGAGCCCGGTGCCATTTTTCAGACATCATCGTCCAATCCGCCCGGCGGCGGTTCATCCACTATTTCCACTTCCGTCAATATGTTCTTGGCCTCTTCCAGCCGTTCTGCCGGTACCATCACCCTGACCGGCAGGATGGCCGATGCTACCAGGAATGTCGCCGCCTCCGACGGCTGGATAAAAGCGGGAATACCGGAATCAATCAGAATATCCCGCCACAGTGTGGCGGTGAATTCATTCGGTGCCGTAGCCGCGTTTTCCCAGTTAGTGGCCATTGTTCTCAAACTCGGCGCTGCCGGCGTTGCCGAGCAGTGCCGTTAATTCATTCAGCAGTTCATCGTTACAGTTAACCCGGACCTGCGGCATTTTCAAATAGTACTTCCGCTCCGGACAGGCGATCTGCAGTTTGACGTTGCCCGGGCCGGGATAAATGCCCAGGATATCTAATATACCGTTGAATAGTTTCAGGTCTGATTCCGGATTGTCGGTTTGGTTAATAGTGATATTAAGGTTGCGTGACATTGAAGATTTTGTTCCCTCATCAGTTGTGGTTTTAGATGCAGCGGGCGCTGTTTTTGCCGGTTGGTCTTTAGATGCGGCGGCTGCCGCTTTGGCGGCGGGTTTGGCCGTCTGCGGTTTTTTCGGCGAGTGACCGCCCCGGTTGCCTGAGCCATTGCCTCGGGAAGACTTTACCCTGACTATCTCTCCGGGCTGGATGTCATCTTCAGCCGCGCCGGGCTGATATATTCTTACCGCGTCGGCGTGAATGGAGCCGCGGTCGCCGCGGAAAACGGCCTTTCCTTCCACCAGGAGCACCTTGCCTTCCTGCCAGAACTCCCTGGTCTGGGAGAAGAGCCGGGGCCAGGCTACTACTTCAATGCGGCCGTTAAGGTCTTCCAGCTCTACCGAGGCGAAGCTGTTGCCGTCGCGGGTCTGGGACTGGCGCGCCGAGACCACCATGCCGGCCAGCGTCACTGTCTGTCCTTCCATTTCTTCAGTTATGTCGCTGCACAGCGCGGTAGTGTCGTTCTTGGTGTGGTCGGCAAAACGGCTGTAAGGATGGGCTGAAACGTAGATGCCTAACAAATCTTTTTCCCACAGCAGCAGTTCATTCAGCGATACGCTGCTGTCCTCCAGTTCCAGGGGGATGGGCGCCGCCTCGGCAACCCCTCCGAACAGGTCGAACATGGTGCCCTGGCCGGACTCCTTAATCTTTCTCTCCCGTTCGGCAAAGTCCAGGATGCGGCCGGCGTTGTGCACCAGGGTGGCGCGGTCTCCGAATGAATCCAGCGCCCCGGACTTGACCAGGCTTTCCAGGACCCGGCGGTTCATGCAGGCGGATTCCGCCCGGCGGCAGAAATCCTCCAGGCTGCTGAACGGCCCGTTTTGATTCCGTTCTTCGATAAGGGCGGTAACCGCTGTCTCGCCGACATTTTTTACCGCGGCCAGCCCGAAGCGGATAGCCGGACCATGGTCGCTTTCTTCTATAATGAAATTGACGTCGCTCCGATTAACATCCGGCGGCAGCAGTTGTATGCCCAGCCGGCGGCATTCGGCCGCCGCTGCTGCCACCTTGTCGGCAACGTCGCGTTGGGTGGCCAGGAATGCCGTCATGTATTCCACCGGGTAGTTGGCTTTCAGGTACGCTGTCTGGTAAGCGATGAGGGCGTAGCTTACCGCGTGCGCCTTATTAAAAGCGTAACCGGCAAATGGTTCGATAAGACCGAATATCTCGGCGGCCAGTTCCTCGGTGTAACCGTTTTTGACAGCGCCGCTGATAAAATTCTGCTTTTGTTTCTGCATTACCTCGGGGTTCTTTTTACCCATGGCCTTGCGCAGGAGGTCGGCCTGTCCCAGGGAGAAGCCGGAGAAAGTTTGGGCGATGAACAGCACCTGTTCCTGGTACACGATAACGCCGTAGGTTTCCTGCAGTATTTCCTCCAGGGCCGGATGCGGATAGGTAATGGGTTCTTCTCCGTGTTTACTGCGGATAAAGCGGGGAATCTGCTCCATTGGACCGGGGCGGTAAAGAGCAACCATGGCGGCAATATCGGTAAAGTGTGTCGGCTTCAGTTCCTTGATATAACGCCGCATGCCGACGCCTTCCAGCTGGAATACTCCCATGGTTTCTCCGGACGCCAGCAGGTTGAAGGTCTTGGGATCATCCAGGGGTAAGGAATGGACATCCAGTGCCTGTCCGCTCCTCTCACCGATTATCTCCTGCGCCCGGGACAGGATGGAAAGATTGGCCAGCCCCAGGAAATCCATCTTCAGCAGCCCGATCAGCCCGATGTCTTCCATCGGGAACTGGGTCATTACCAGGTCTGCCTTGCCGCCGCCGGAAGCCTCCCGGTTGAGCCTCTGCAGCGGCGCGTGCAGCGCCAGCGGTTCTTTGGAGATGACCACTCCGGCGGCGTGGGTGCTGGCGTGTCTGGCCAGGCCTGAAACCTGGCGGGCCGCGTCGACTATCTGCTGAGTTGTTCCGTCGTTGGCTACCGCCTCCCGCAGTTCATTGTTTTCTTCTAGGGCTTTGTCCAGCGTCATATTGGGACCGAAGGGAATGAGCCGGGCCACCCGGTCAACATCGGACAGGTTAATCCCCAGCGCCCGGCCGGTATCCCGGATTGCGGCGCGGGCGCCCAGCGTACCGAAGGTAATTATCTGGGCTACATGGTCCAGCCCGTACTTGGCGGAAACGTATTCAATCACCTCGTCACGGCGATCGTCCTGGAAATCCATGTCGATGTCCGGCATTTCCTTGCGCTCTATGTTAAGGAAGCGTTCAAATACCAGCTTGTATTCCAGCGGGTCAACCTCGGTTATGCCTAAACACCGCAGCACTATGGAAGCCGCCGCCGAACCTCGGACACCGTAGTAGATCCCTTGTTCTTTGACGAAACGGATAATATCCCAGACCACCAGGAAGTAATCGGCGAACTGGGTTTTCTCGATCACTTCCAGCTCGGACTCCATGCGTTCCGTTGCCGCTTCTATTTTATCGCTGCTGTATAACTGCGGCAGCGCTTCATGACACAACCGCGCCAGGTATTCATCTGAGCTGAGGCCGGATGGGCGCTCTATCTGCGGCAGGTGCAGCCGCCCGAATTCCAGTTTAAGGTCACACTCGTCAGCGATTTTACCGGTGTTTTCCAGGGCTTCCGGTATGTCGCGGTAGAGTTCAGCCATCTCGGTTTCACTTTTCAGATAGAAGGAGTCGGCCTGCATCTTCATCCGCGAGGTATCCTGGACCATGGAACCGGTGCCGATGCACAGCAGCAGGTCATGGGTCTTGGCGTCTTCCCGTCTTATATAGTGCACGTCACCGGTGGCCACCAACGGAATATCCAGTTCCCTTGATATTTTGATGAGTGCGTTGTTAATCTTATCCAGTTCCGGCATGGGGTGACGCTGGATTTCAAAATAGAATTGCCCTCCGAAATTATCGCGGTACCAGGCCGCCGCCTGTTTGGCTTCATCCAGGCGGTTTTCCAATATCAATCGCGGCACTTCACCGGAAGGACAGGCGGACAGGGCAATCAGCCCTTCTCTGTATTTGGCCAGTATCTCCTTGTCCGTCCTCGGTTTGTAATAGAAACCCTCGGTATTGGCCAGGGAAACCAGCTGCAGCAGATTGGTGTAGCCGGTACGGTTTTTGGCCAGCAGCACCAGGTGCCGGTGGTTCTTATCGGCCGCGGTTTTATCATGCCGTGACCCGGGTGCTACATACACCTCGCAGCCGATGATGGGTTTTATTCCCTGTGACTGGCATTCCCGGTAAAATTTCAGGGCGCCATACATTACGCCGTGGTCGGTTATGGCCAGGGAGGTCATGCCCTGTTCTTTGGCACGGCTTACCAGGGCCGGAATACGGCACATGCCGTCCAGCAGACTGTATTCGGTATGAACGTGAAGATGAGTGAACATGCGGTTAAAATCCGTTAACCATTATATCATCCAAGACCGGCATAAGTCCTGCGCCGTCGCCGGGCAGATACGTTATCGGCGGGGAAAAATGACTTAATCCAGCTTGCGGGCCGGTACGCGGACATTGTCCTGCCGGCGGGTTATCCCTTCCTGGTCCAGTCGGGTCAGGAAGGGAATGCTGTATTTTCGGGAAAATCCGGTCAAGGCGTTCATGTCCTGGATGGCCAGCTGTCCTTTTTCTTTGAGGGTATCGATAACCTTCTGCCTGGTGGTTTTATACTGCTCCGCCGTCAGCAGGATGCCGTCCGGCAGTTCAATCACCTTGCCCTGTTCCAGCATATAGCGGAGCACGCCGGCTGCCCCGTCGGTTGTCTTGAGCAGCTCGGTGCGCGTCGGCGGCGCCGCCGGGTTTTTTTCAATAATTTCGGTAATTCGTTTTTCCATTTCTGATTGGCCGCCGGACAGCTGCGGTTTGTGTGAAGCCAGGGCCAGTTCATCCTCAGTCCTGTTGATTTTGCCCTCTTCTATCAAACCGGCCACCAGTGCGGCGAAAAGCTCAGCCGGTATTTTTAATCCGGCGGCCGCTTCTGCCTGGCTGAGTCCTTTTTTGAGAGGCCGCTCCTTATGCTCCGCCGCCAGGCGGTCAAGAAGGGCTTGGCCGCGGTTTTGCCAGAAGCTTGTATTGACCAGCCAGTCGCCGCTGGTTATAACTTCGCCGGTTTTGGTCAGCGTTTCCAAGGCCGCGTTTATCTGCTCGCTACTGTAAGGACTGGCTTCCAGGAAGCCGCGTCGCGGCAGGTAAAGACTTTTTTCCAGTTCGGTTAATACCAGGGCGGATGGCGCCAGCGATGCCCGGGCTTTAAGACGCCCGGTCCGCTCTTCAGTGGTTTTCAGCTGGTAGCGTTCCGCTGCCGGGTCCAGTATTGTGCCTCCGCCGATGGTTTCTACCGGGGAGCTTCTGCGGACGATGAACCTCTCCCCGATGAAGCCGGCGGCCTCACGCGGCAGGCGAAGCTGTACCAGTACCGGTCCTTCAGCGGCTGAGACTTCCCGGCCGGATAAAGCTATAACTCGCGCCGGCATCTCCGCCGTTTCAAAAAACAGCGTCAGTTCAGCGCCGGTTCTAATCGGCTGTTTCAGTGATGGCAATAGCCGCAGTTCCGCGTCCAAATATCGGGACAGCGGTGTTTCCGCGCCGCGGCGGACGATGACATCACCCCGCTCCATATCCTCTTTCTTGATGCCGGACAGATTCAGTGCTACCCGCGAACCCGGCCGCACCCGCTCCAGGTGCTCCTTGTAACTTTCAATACCGCGTACCTGGGCTTTGAGTGCTTTGGGCAGGATTGTAAGCTCGTCGCCGACCGCCAGTTCCCCGTGGTGCAGGGTGCCGGTAACCACCGTGCCGGCGCCTTTAATGGTGAAAACGCGGTCAACCGGCAACCGCGGCTTGCCGATGTCGGTTTGAGATATGTCGCTTCCCAGTTTCTCGATGGCTGTCTTAAGCCGGTCGATACCCTGGCCTTTTTTAGCGCTGACGGCAACCATCGGGGCTTCCGCCAGGGAGCTGCCGGCCAGGTGCTCTCTGATATCTGCTTCGACCAGCTGCCGCCATTCATCATCGACCATATCTATTTTGTTAAGCACCACCAACCCGTGGGAAATGTCCAGCAGGTCTATTATCTGCAGGTGCTCTTCGGTCTGCGGCATCCAGCCGTCATCAGCGGCAATAATGAGCATCACTCCATCTATACCGGTCAGGCCGGGGATAACATTGCGTACGAAATGCTGATGTCCCGGTACGTCCACCAGTCCGACCTTTTCGCCGTTCGGCAGGGAAAACCAGGCAAAGCCCAGGTCAATGGTCATGCCGCGGGACTTTTCTTCCGGCAGCCGGTCCGGGTCTATGGTGGTCAGGGCTTTAATCACGCTCGATTTGCCGTGGTCGATATGTCCGGCGGTACCCAGGGTAATCATGTTTACCCTTTGCCCGCCTTTATGACAGCCTTGGTCAGCGCGGAGTCCTCTTTGGGGAAAACGGTTCTTATATCCATGACGAACAGGCCTTCATGTACCCGGCCCAATACCGGCGGCGTGCCCAGCCTCAGTCGGCGGCTGAACTCGTCAATGTGGCTTTTTATCTCAACGGCCACCAGTTTGGTGGGCAGGGTTTCATCCGGCAGGGTTCCACCTCCGGCCATGCTTTCTCCGTCCATAGTTTTCGCCGTCAGCCCTGCCTCGTTCAGCGCGGCCGCGATAATCTCCGCCCGTTCTTCGAGGCTTTCAAGTGTTGCTGTCATCATGGCATATACCGGTATTTTATCGGTCTCTCCTTTGAGATAGTGCAGCGCGGTTACCGTCAGGGCAACGGCGGTATATTTGTCCGCTCTCAAAGCCCGCAGCAGCGGGTGCTTCCGCAACAGGTCAACCATTGTCTTTTTACCGAGGATTATACCGCTCTGCGGCCCGCCCAGCAGCTTATCGCCGGAAATACAGATTATATCGGCACCGGCTTCCAGCGCTTCCGATACCGTTGGTTCATGGCTCATGCCGTAATGCTCTGTCGCTGTCAGCGCCCCGCTTCCCAGGTCATAAATGAGCGGCAGATTGAAGCTATCAGCCAGTTCTTTGAGCTCCCGGAGATCAGGGTCGTGAGTGAAACCGCGCAAGGCGAAATTTGACCGGTGTACCACCAGCAGCGCCGCGGTATTGTCGTTCACCGCTTGCTCAAAATCCCGAAGGAATGTTTGATTGGTAGTGCCCACTTCGCGCATGACAGTTCCGGATTGGGCCATTATCTCTGGTACCCTGAAACCGCCGCCTATCTGCACCAGTTCACTGCGGGAGACGATAACCTCCCGGTTTTTGGCTAATGCGGTCAGCACAAGCAGTACCGCGGCGGCATTGTTGTTGACCACCAGCGCGCTTTCGGCGCCGGTAACCATCTCCAGCAGCTTTTCCATTTCCCGGGCCCGCAGCCCGCGCTCTCCGGTGTTGAGGTCCAGCTCCAGGGCGTAATAACCGCCGAGTATGCTGCTCAGTGCCGCTACCGTTTCTTCCGAAAGCGGCGCCCGACCGAGATTGGTGTGCAGCATGATGCCGGTGGCGTTGATTACCGGCTGCAGCAGCCCCGGCCATTTTTCGGCCAGTTCGCTTTTAACTTTTTTTACTAACTCGGCAACAGCCGGTGTTTCAGAGCCGGTTAAAACCGCGCGGCGTGTTTCTTCAATAACCTTCCGTACCGCCAGGGTAACTACCGGATGGGAATAACGTTCAATATCACCGGCCAGCTCCGCCGAAGCCAGCACCTTTTCAACAGCCGGCAGTTTGCGCAGTTCATCTTGTATATATTCAGCCATGACTAGCCTCTATTCGTTAATTATTATTCGCCCGCTGGATTCATCTGTAACTTCACCAATGATAGCCGCGGCTGGAGAACCGCGCTGTCGGATACGGTTCAGCAATTCATCGGCTGTCTCTTGCGCTACCGCAATCAGTAAACCGCCGGAGGTCTGGGGGTCAAACAGCACGTCCAGCATCCATTCTTCGGTTTCCGGCAGATTAAGCTCCAGTATATTCAGCCGGTATTCCCGGTTGGTGTAAGCCCCGCCAGGCACCAGTCCGGCTTCCGCCCACTGCTGTGTTCCCGGCAGCAGCGGCACCCGGTTAAAATATATCCGGAAACTAACGCCGCCCAGTTCCGCCATTTCGGCGGCATGGCCTACCAGCCCGAAACCGGTGATGTCGGTGGCGGCGCTGGCGCCAAACTTTGTCATAAGTTCCGCCGGGACTTTATTGAGAATGGTCATTTTATTGATAACCATCTCCACCGCTGCCGTGTCCAGTAGTTCAGCTTTCAGCGCCGTATTGAGAATGCCGGTGCCCAGCGGCTTGGTCAGTATAAGCTTGTCGCCGGGTCTGGCGCCGCCCTTGGTCAGCAGCCGGTCCGGGTGAACCACTCCGGTAACCGACAGGCCGAATTTGATTTCGCTGTCTTTCACGCTATGGCCGCCGACGAGGGCGCATCCGGCCTCCTCCAGTTTGGATAGGGCTCCGGCCATTATCAGCCGCAGCACCTCGGTATCGGTGGTTTCCAGCGGAAAACCCACAAAACTCAAGGCCGTTACCGGACGTCCGCCCATGGCGTACACGTCAGACAGGGAGTTGGCAGCCGCAATCTGGCCGAAGGCAAAGGGGTCATCCACTACCGGCGTTATGACGTCAATGGTCTGTACCAGGGCGATTTCCGGCGTCAATTGGTAGACCCCGGCGTCATCGGCCTTTTCCAGGCCGACCAAAACTTCCGGATATGACTTGACGGGCAGGCCGCAAAGAATCTTGGCTAGGTCACCCGGACCTATCTTGGCGGCTCAGCCGGAGTACGCGGAGTATTCGGTCAGGCGTTTTTCATCCATGCGGCTCACCCCCTTTCATACCCGGTCGGGGCAGATGGCGGAGGGGAAGGGAATCGAACCCCCCGCGGCGGTTTGCGCCGCCGCCTACGGTTTTGAAGACCGCGAGGCCCACCAGAGCCTATCCGCCTCCATTACTACTAGAGGGGTATTATAGCATAAGATATTGGGATGGATGCCAAAGTGAGATAGCTAATGACATAATATAGTCATAGGTTTGATTATTTCCATTAAGTATTGCCATAAGGTCTTTTTAAGGCTATCATTAATATAAATCTCGGCAGTCTGCTGATTCAAGGAGGCCGTACATGATCAAGATTTCCATCCAGGGTTCCCGCGGTTCTTTCCATGATATCGTCGCCCGTAAAAAGTTCCCCGGTGATTCTGAAATTATTGAAAGCGAAACTTTCAAGCAGGTTTTTGAAGACGTTCACAAGGGTGTTTCCGACTACGGCGTAGTAGCCATTGAAAACTCCATCTACGGGTCGTTTTTAGACAACTATGATTACCTGCTCAAGTATGACACCCGGATTGTCGGCGAAGAGTATTTGCGCATCGTATTGAACCTGATAGCCCTGCCCAACACCAAGATTGAAAATATATCTGAGGTGTATACCCATCCCATGGCCATGAACCAGGCCGAGGAATGGCTGGAAAAGCATCCCAGGATGCGCCGCATTGAAACTGAAGATACCGCCGCCGCCGTTCGCCTGATAAAGGAAGATGATATGCATACCGCCGCGGCTATCGGTTCACACCTGGCAGCGGAAATCTACGGGATGAAAGTACTGGCCAAGGATATTGAAACAGAAAAAAAGAACTACACCCGTTTTCTGATTATCGCCCGGCCGGACACGCCTTACGACCTGGACGCTGACAAAACCTCGCTGGTTATCCGGGCAAAAAACATTCCCGGCGCCTTATATCATGTCCTGAAGTGTTTTAATGATGAAAATATTAACCTGTCGAAAATAGAAAGCCGGCCTATAATCCACAGCCGTGCCTGGGATTACTATTTTTACTTGGATTTTGAGAAAGGACTCAATGCTCCGGCCACCCAGCGGGCGATGAAGGAACTGGAAAAAGCCGCCAGCATGATTCGGGTGCTGGGTACTTACCAGAGAGATGACAAGGTGGACGAGGAATAATAAGCAGCGATTGTCATGCAACTGGAAACGCCGCCCGGGAGGCGGCGTTTCTGATTTCGCAAAATGGCGAGGCTAGAACAGTTCAATGATGCCGACGATAATGGCTATGATGCCGATTATCAGGGCAAAGGACGACAACCAGCTGCCGGCCTTAACCAGGTATTTGCCGATGATGGGTACGCTGTTGCCGGCGGTGCCGATGAGGACGAGTCCGCAGATGATCAGGAGAATAGCGCTTAGCATACTGATGCCCTCCCAAAATTAAAGATGCTATTAGTATATTATTCTCAATAGACAACTTCAAGACTTTATATTTCCAGTTAAGTAATCAGATGTCTTTATAAGGTGAACCAAATAACAGGGCGGTCGAATCGACCGCCCTGTTTAAATCAAACTAAGTAAGGTGTTTAGCTACTAGATGTGGATGTAGTCGTCCACCATCTTTTGAATCTCGTCGCCCTTGCCGTAAAAGCGCTCGCTGAGGTCCTTGTCCTCATAGTGCTTCAGGATTTTTGCCAGACCGTCGATGACTGAGGGCGGGAAAATACCGTCCTTCTCGTAAATGGCCCGATCCTGGAGCAGGCAATCGGCGGCGTCCCAGCAGGAAGTCGGCAGCTGCGGCAGATTGCTCTGGATATCCTTATTGCTGGAGGCAAAGATATTTACGTCAACGTATAGTTTTTGGGCCAGTTCCAGCGCGTTTTCCATCTCCATGCCGTGCTGGACAGCCACTACCAATCCGGCCATCAGCAGGTGGATATTGGCTGACCCGTCCGGAGAGCGGAACTCGACCGTCTGGTTGTTGCTGAAATTCCGGGCCGCTTCCTGCTCATTAGGATTGGCGTCGGCAGCCATGTCTTTTTCATGGAGCCATCCCAGCGGTACCCTGACCAGGCCGGAACGGTTGCGGTCACCCCAGCAGACGTTGGTCGGCGCTTCCTGGTGCGGCACCAGTCTTAGGAATGACAGGGGGATGGTGTTGCCGAATGCGGTCAGCGAAGGTGCCAGTTTCAGGTAACCGGCAATGACTTTGCGGGCAAAGTCATTCAGTTTTCCGTTTTCAACCATCATGTTTTCATCGCCCTTCATGACCCGGGTGTGAACATGCATGCCGCTTCCGGCGTGACCTACCAGGATCTTGGGAGCGAAAGTGACGGTAACGTTGTTCTGGCGACCCAGCATGCGCAGTATCCATTTGGCGATTACCAGCTGGTCAGCGGCGTCCTCAACGTTCACCGGTGAAAACTCGATCTCATTCTGCTCCATCTCGTGTTCATCACTGGAGATATGCCCCACCTCGGAATGGCCGTATTTAATCTTGCCTCCGGCCTGGGCAATGAGGTTCATGGCTTCATATCTCAGGGCTTCCCACTTGCAGAACGGGGCTGACTCCTGGTAGCCCCGCTGGGCCACAGTAGGATATAGATGCTGCCGTGGAGCTACCACGTAGTATTCCAGTTCCCCCATGGCTTCGAAGCGCATACCCGTTTTTTCGCTCAGGTTGTCCTGGGCTTTTTTCAGGATATTTTCCGGGGAGCTGGCCAGCCGTTCGCCTTCTTTGGTGAAATAGGTGCCGAGCATATCGAGGGCCGGGATACTGGAGAAAGGATTGACGAAGGCCGTCTTGTAGCGGGGAACCACGTAAAGGTCACTGGAGGCGGAGTCAATGTAGGAAAAGAGGCTGGAGCCATCCACCCGTTCGCCGGCTGAGAGGATCTGGTCCAGTTGCTCCCGGCTGTTGATGATGAAGTTGAGATTTTTCAGCCGGCCGTCGCCGCCAAGGTGGCGAAAATTGATGGCGGCGATGTTGTTTTCTTCAATGTACTTGATGATATCACGCTTGGTAAAATCCTCCGGGGACTTGTCCAGGTAGGCTGCCAGTCTGTTGGCATTAAGGCTTGATGATGTCTGAGGCATGAATAAGTATTCTCCCTGTATTTATTTTGACATTCGCAGCTTGGGCTTCAGCCGATTTTCGTATTGGTACCGCGTCCAGACTTGTGCGGCGAACAGTTATTGCCGGACCGGCCGGACACCACAAAATCTCCCTATTAGCTGGGAGTTGAAATATCCGATCAAATCCGCCCGATCGTCTAAGTAAGAAAACCGGCTTCAGCGGCTTGGCCGCGGATTGAATACCGATAATGGTATCTGATATTATACGATTTGATAATACGGGAAATATACCTATAAAATACCTATAAAAGATAGGCATCATCATTGAATAAATCTGAACGTCCGCAAAAACCGGCATCTTCCCGCTCCCGCACTCCGGCGTGGTTATGGAGTATTCCGCTGCCGCCGGCCGCTTCCGGTCAGCTGGAAACAGCGCTGCGGGAAAGAATAAAAGAACTCAATTGCCTTTACGGGATCTCCAAACTGGCGGAGAAGAATCGCGCTTCGCTGGAGAGTTTTTTGGGTGAGCTGGTTGATTTTCTGCCGCATTCCTGGCAGTACGCTGACCAAACCTGTGCCGGGATAACATTCAGAGGCAGCGTCTATTACAGTACCGGTTTTATTGAGTCTGTTTGGCATCAGTCAGCTGCAATTTACCTGGGAAAGGAACTTGCGGGTGAATGCCGCGTCTATTATAAATCAGAATTCCCGTCGGCTGATGAAGGTCCTTTCCTTAAAGAAGAAAGAGCGCTTCTGGATGCTGTGGCTGAACAGGTCGGTAAGGTTGCCGCCGGTTTTTTTGCTGAACTTGAGTTGCAGGAGATGAACCGGCAGCTCAAGCTGGAGCGTCAGGCTCTGCAGGAAACCAACATTGCCCTGAAGGTAGTACTGGGTCGTAATGAGAATGAAAAACAGGAAATACACCGGGATGTTAGACATAACGTAGATAAAATCCTGATGCCGATCATTGATTCCCTGGCATTCCATTTGCCGGCATCCAAGAAGAAATACATTGAACTGTTGAAAACCAATCT
Organism: Dehalogenimonas sp. NIT-SK1; assembly: GCF_055384165.1. Lineage (NCBI taxonomy): Bacteria > Bacillati > Chloroflexota > Dehalococcoidia > Dehalococcoidales > Dehalococcoidaceae > Dehalogenimonas > Dehalogenimonas sp. NIT-SK1. The sequence goes on along the minus strand of NZ_AP042352.1, from coordinate 1,697,416 downwards.
GACCGAAATTACTCGGCCGTTCCTCGGTGGATTGTCTGCGGACTTTCATGCCCTCTCACCCATGGAGATGATTATCAGCAACATGATTAAGAACGGTATGACCAGCAAGCAGATTGCCGATATGCGCGGTGTCTCCGTCGCTACCATAAATCATCACCGGGAGAAAATCAGGCGGAAACTGGGCATTGCCAATCAGGCGGTGAACCTGGCCACCTTCCTGCAGCACAACAGCATCGAGTCATAAAGCTCCCATATTCTTTACGGAGTAAAGCCCTTAATCAAGAACCGCCCCCCATTGATTTTCAGGGTTTGATGGCGCGGGTGGCAAGGCAGGTAGCCATGTAGGGTGCCAGTGGGTCGTTGTCTTCAGGCGGGTTGCGGTCCTCGTAAAAACCGGTAATAACAAAGCCGGCGTCTATCTGCCCGCCTATCTGGTCATCCAGGGTGTGGCTAAAATCAAACGGTTCACCTTGGTCCAGCTTTCGCTGTTTTTCCGCGTCCTCCAAATTGGTCGTGTCGGCGTAGGGCAGTTTGTATTTCACCCGGAGTTCTCCGCTGCTCTCGGCCAGTTGCCAGTCGAAGAGATATACAGCCGGGTTCATAAACCCGGCCAGCAGGACCCCGCCTGGGCGCAGCACCCGGAACGCTTCCAGCCAGACCGGCTTTACGGCTGGTACAAATACGTTGGAAACAGGATGGAATATAAGGTCAAAACTGGCGTCCTTGAACTGGGAGAGGTCTCTCATATCACCCTGTACTGTCTTGATGGATAAAGAATCCCTTTCGGCCACCTGCCGGTCCTGCCGCAGTTGCAGCGCGGAATTATCAAAGACAATTACCCTGGCACCGGCGGCAGCCAGTATCGGGCCCTGTTGCCCGCCGCCGCAGGCCAGGCAAAGAACATTGCAGTCTTTCATAGGTGGAAACCATCCGGCAGGTACCGGTAAGGTTGGAGTCAGCACTATCTGCCAATCTCCCTGCCTGGCTCTGCCAATGAGTTCCCGGCTCGCCGGAACAGTCCATTTATTGCCGGTTTGAACCTGTTTATCCCAGGCGGCGCTGTTGTAACTGGCTATGTCCAATGAATCTAGTTCCTGTAAGTTAATCTGTTCTATTATGGCTGATAGTCGGATAAATGGGAAGGTCTTTTTTCAGACTAATAGGCGCAGCCGCCGGTCTCGATAGCCTTTTCCAGTACTTCCGAAAGGCTCAGGTCACCGATTATCCGCCCTTTATCATCCACCACCGGCAGGATGTCTTCACCCAGGTCTATCATACGCTTGAAAGCGGTTTCCAGCGGGTCATCGGTTTTCAAAGCCAGTGAAGACCAGTCGCCGTGGGATACGTCCTTGGCTTTGACCGAGTCAATCATCTCGTGGATTGCGCGGCATGAATCATCCCCCTGCCATTTTCCGAATAATTGATATTCCGCCCATTTCTGGATGGCCAACCGTGAAACCATTCCGGAGAACCGGCGGTATTCATCCGTCAGGAACACGCCTCCAGTTCCCGGCTGGGCGGCATAAAGCTTGATAATGTCCTTGAGCGGGCTGTTTTCATCAGCAGTGGTACCGGCCTTGCCATGCATTAAATAAACATCTTTTACGAATAAAAAGTTATTCATCTGCTCCTCATTCCAATCTGAATCAGTTTAACTCTGTCGGCACCTGGTGATTATAACACCTCGATAGCTCAGATAGGTATGAATTACGGCAAATTACTGCAATCAATTGGTTAACCGGGTCTATAACAGTCTGGATTACTAAAGGACGGCTGTCTGACCCACCCCGGTGAGTATTGTTTCAGCCCCGGATTGTTTTTGAATAAGCCCGGTCGCTTGTTGCCCGGTACAGTGGCACAATCCCAGCTTTCGCAGCCCGAAATTTTTGAGTTTTTGCGCGGTGAAGCTGATTCTTTCTTCTGATGCCTGGTACAGGTGAGCGCCGCCTATAACCGCGTATATGCCGGCAATCCCGCTGATATCGCGGGCTCGGCGCAGCGTATTGATGATACCCCGGTGAGCGCAGCCGGAAATGATTACCAGTCCTTGTTTGGAGTATATGCCCAGCGCGATTTCATCCGGAAAGCTGTCCGTTTCGAAGCTGTTGCCCTGCCGTACCGCCAGGCCGGGTTCAAGTTTCTCCATTTCGGTTTTCATCGGTATTTCGCCAAATGCCAATATATTGCTGTTGATGAATAGTGGCCGGGAAACGTCTTTCAGTCGCCCGCCGCCGGATTCAATCTCCTGCCTGGTATAGGGGATGCCTGCTTTCTGGGCTTGTCCAACACCCTCGGGAATGCTGTACCTCTCCTGCCATAAATTCGGGTGGGCGTAAATCGTTGTCTCTCCGGCGGTGGCCTGGAGGATTGGCTTCAATCCTCCGGTATGGTCCCCGTGTCCATGGCTCAGGATTATTCCGTCAATTTTAGTGAGGTCGATGTCCAGCAGCCGGGCATTGGTTGCCGCCCGGTCACTGCCGCCTGTATCAAAGATGAGTCGTTTACCGTAGGCTTCAATAAACAGGCTCAGGCCCCATTCCATTTTAAATGGCTCGGCCGCTTCATCATCAATAAGTTTGGTAATTTTTATCATTAGTCTTATCCACTCGCTTTCAAAACGGCCAGTCTTTCAACAACGACGGTGCCTAAATTATTGACAGCGTCGGATGAGTAATGCTCGATTTTTCCGGCATCACAAAGTTCCGCCAGTTTCGGGTCAATGGGCAAACGGGTGATTAAAGGCAGTTTGAATGATTCCAGTATTTCCCCGGCCTGGCTGCGGCCAAAAATCTCAATCGCTTCGCCGGTGGTCGGGTCGGGAAAGAAAGCCATGTTTTCCGCCAGCCCCAGCACCGGGATTTCCATTTTTTGAGTCATATCCATCGCCTTGCGTACTATCAGACCGGCCAATGCCTGTGGCGTGGTCACCATTAATACCGCAGTTAACGGTATCTGCTGCATGGCTGTCAAGGCCGCGTCTGATGTGCCCGGCGGCAGGTCAACGACCAGGTAATCCAGTTCACCCCACAGTACATCTTCCCAGAATTGACCGATGGCCTTGCTGATCAAGGGTCCCCGCCATATCACGGAATCGGAATCAGTGTTCAACACAAGGTTGATTGACATAATACGGATTTTAGTAGCTGAAGATACCGGTATTATTCCCTTTTCACTGCCCATCGGTTTGCCGGAAATTCCAAAAAGTTTGGGAATACTCGGCCCGGTAATATCGGCATCCAGTATCCCCACGCTATATCCCAGGCGCTGCAGGGAAACAGCCAGCAGACTGCTGATGGTTGACTTGCCTACGCCGCCCTTGCCGCTCATCACCGCCACTACATTTTTGATCCGATTCAGTTCACTCGGTTTATTCTCTGTGCGGTTTATTTCTATCCGGTTAAGCCCGGACTGGCCCTCAAGCTCCCGCCTGACCGATGCCTCCAGACGTTTAAATATTTCCAGCGGCAACGCGCCGCTGGACAGGGAAACACTAACCGTGTCATTTTCCTCTGTCACATCCCTGATCAATCTCAGTTCTTTCAGTTTATAGGGTGTTTCCGGAATATCAAGTCCTTCCAGTGTAGCTAGTATATTATTTTTTGAAACCATGGCCTTCTCCCTTGATTAGTGTTATTGCTATTTTTGTTGACTGTATTATTGGTTTATAGATACCTGACCGCCAACATCATACCGATGCCGGCCAGAAAAACAATGAAATGCAGAGCCGCTCTTTTCAGGCTCTTCTGGTGTTTGATTTCCGGTATAAGGTCAGCAGCCGCTATGTAAATGAAGTTCCCGGCGGCAAATGGCAGCAGGTAAATCATGGAAGTTTCCATTATGGAATAGGCTAGGTAGCCGGCGACCCCGCCCAGCACAGCGGTCAATCCGGAAAGCAGGTTAAACAGCAGGGCTTTCCTGGGTCTGAATCCGCCGTACACCAGGGCGGCGAAATCACCTATCTCCTGGGGTATTTCATGCAGGGCTACTGCCAGTGTGGTGGCGATTCCGAGCGGCGGGCTGATGATAAAACTGGCGGCGATAATCAGGCCGTCAATGAAATTATGAAGCGCGTCCGCGGTTAAAATCAGGTAAGAAAAGGGCCTGATTGTTGGAGCCGTGTTATGTTCGTGACGCCACTGGAGGAATTGTTCCAGCATGAAAAAGATGGAGAAGCCCAGCAGCAGAAACAGAAACACCGCAATGTCCTCTCCCTTTTCCGCAATGGCGTCCGGCAGCAGGTGCAGAAAAGCCCCGCCAATAAGGGCGCCGCTGGAAAGGGCTACCATTACCAGCAGGGTTTTGTTTTCCAGGTCTTTCTTCAACAAAAGAGCGAAAACACCTGCCAGGGCGATAAGGCTTACCGCTATGGTGGCTGTTAAAATATAAATTAAAGTCATTTATGATGTGATCCGCTGAATGGGCGAAATGCATCGGGGCTTTGGTTCATTTTTCGCCTCATTGTTCTTTTAATCAACCCGGCATTTTCAGACGGCAGCCGGCGTTTCATCAAGTTTGCTTAATACTTTTTGCCAAAGATTATTAATCTCAACGGCAACCCGGCAATCACTATATTCCACCACGGATTTACCGCTGATCATAGCCTCGGTGAAAACATTATCAAAAGGAATCAAGGTTTCGGCGGTTACCCCGCGAGCCTTGCAGTATTCCAAAATAGTCCGGGTGTTTTCCTCATTAATGTCATATTTATTAACGCAGACCATGGCCGGCACCTCAAAATGCTCACAGACCCCAATTATCCTCTCCATGTCATGAATGCCGGACAGGGTTGGTTCAGTAATGATCAGGGCCAGGTTTACCCCGGATAATGAAGAAATAACCGGACAGCCTATGCCGGGCGGTCCGTCGATAATTATGTACTCCAGACTTTTTTCATGGGCCAGGTTTTTGGCCTGTCGCCTTACCAGCGCTACTAATTTACCGGAATTCTCCTGGGTTATGCCCAGTCTGGCGTGAACCATTGGTCCGTGTCTGGTATCGGAAACAAACCATTCTCCCGCCTGGCATTCCCGCATACTGATAGCCCCAATCTGGCAAAGGTGAAAACAAAAACCGCAGCCCTCACAGGCAACGGGATCCACCGTGTTGGCGCTAATGGCTTCAAAACGGCATAAATCCCGGCACAAACCGCATTCGGTGCATATATTTTTATCAATCACGGCAACTTGTCCGCTGCGGAACTCATGTCTTTCTGTAGTCTCGGGTTTAAGCAGCAGGTGCAAATCGGCAGCGTCCACATCGCAGTCGGCCATCACTTTATCGTGGGCGATGGCGGCGAAGGAGCCGACGATGCTGGTTTTGCCGGTTCCGCCTTTACCGCTGAGGATAACCACTTCTTTCACAGTTTTTCTCCAATGCGGTCAAATAGTTCAATAAATTTGGTTTTATAACCGTTTATAGCCGTTACCAGCGGTTTTCCGCGCGAATATAGACCGGCTATCTCGGCGTCCAGCGGTATGGTCAGCATTATGGGTATGCGCTCGCGGCGGCAGTACTCTTCGGTTTGACCGTCGCCGATACCGGCACGGTTGAGAACAATGCCGCAGGGTATGCCCAGCTGCCTAACCGTGGCCGCGGCCAGTTTCAAGTCGTTTAGTCCAAAGGGTGTCGGTTCGGTTACCAGCAGGCAGAAATCGCTTCCCTGGACTGACTCTACCATCGGACAAGAAGTGCCGGGAGGCGAATCAATGATAACGGTGCCGTTGGCCGGCACAGCAGCTGCCCTCACCGCCCGTATCACCGGTGAGGGCATGGCTTCGCCAATGTTCAGCTTTCCCTGGACAAAACTGATACTGCCTGCCATGCCTGATTCAATACTGCCGATTTGCCGGTTTTCTTCCGTAATGGCTTTTTCAGGACACAAATAGCTGCAGGCGCCGCAGCCGTGGCACAATTCCGGGAAAACCAGGACCTGCCCCGGGAAAGCGGCCAGCGCGTGGTAGGCACAGACCTCAGCGCATTTACCGCAGATACGGCACTTGGTTTCATCTATTTTTGGTACCGGTATATTGACGGCCTGGGTTTTGGTAAAACGTGGTTTAATAAAGATATGGCTGTTAGGCTCTTCAACGTCACAGTCAAGGAGCTGTATCGGACAGGTTTCCGCCAGTGCGATAGCCAAACTGGTGGCTACCATTGTTTTTCCGGTGCCGCCTTTACCGCTGGCGACGGAGATAATCAATACTTTTTCCTCTTGTTCAGTACAACAATTATCATTCCCTCACCATCTTGGTACCGCATTTCGGACAGATCAGGTTGTAACAGGGATTGGCCTGGGTATGGGGTGATTTGGCGCCGCATTTTGGGCAGACACAATTGCCGCCGGGACCGGCACCGGCCCGGGAACCCGCCATCCTGCCGCCTCTGCCGACTGATCCTCTTGGAGGACCTGTTCCATCTCCTCTAGGCATAATAAAACCTCCTTTTTTATTTTGTTACAGCTCCGCGGTGAAATCCGCCGCCGCCGTTACCGAAATGTTCGGCCACGTTGGCCTGTGTGCTTTCGGTCAGTTCCCCTTTGTTGTAGCTCTCTATGGCATCCTTAATCTTGCCGCCTACTCCGGTCATTACCTTGATTCCGGCGGCAGACAGCGCCCGGTAGGCTTTGGGGCCGCAGTTGCCAGTCAGCAGCGCCTGGGCTCCTTTGCCGGCAACCAGCTGAGCAGCGGCGACACCGGCGCCGCCGGATGCATCGGCGCTGGTGTTTTCAATCGCCTCGTAGTCCATTGTTTCCGGGTCAAGCAGTATCAGGTATCCGCAGCGGCCAAAACGGGGGTCAACATCTGAATTCAGGTCCGGGTTTTGGGCGGTAATCGCTATTTTCATTTTATTGTCTTTCCGGGTTGTACCAACCCTGTTTAGTTATCTTTCTGCAGTTCCTGCATCCTGGCTTCCATGTTGGCCAGTTCCTTTTTAAGGACTTCGGTCTGGGTTTTCAGCGTGTTTAATTCTTCATCACGGGAGAAGGTTTGCGGTGACGCAGTACTTGGATCTCCACCGTAATAAGCGCATCTGGGCAATCCGCCTCTGCCCCGGCCGACGTAAGGCCATGGCGGGGAGGTGCCCCTGAAACCGAATCCGGCGCCTCTTTGCTGGCCCGCTCTGATAAAATTGCGTCCAAACATTTCATTCACCTCCTTGTTCCTTTAAGTTCCGGCGAGTAGCCGGGAAGCTTCTATAGTCTTGTATAATGAGCATAAGTTCATAATATACCTTGAATTAGTCCTTGTCAATACCCAAAATATGAAGATTTTGAGGCGAAACAGAAACGCCGGCTTTTGAGCCGGCGTTAGGGGTTTAAAAACCTTGGATTGTGTGGGGTCCTATGGCTGCATAGCGCCGAAAAGCACCAGCCAGGCCAGGATGGACTTGGCTACCAGGCTAAGGACAATATAGGTTCGTTCACCGTATAAATAGTCCTTCCATTTTCCGATCCGCTTGTACTGCAGAATCATATTCACCGGGAAGGCATTGAAAGCCACAAAATAGGTACCCACTATGGCCCAGACAAACCACGGCACCATGTCAAAGTTGCCGGTGCCGAACATGTAAATGAGAATGACTATCCAGGGAGCCAGCCCGGCTATAGAGCCCCAGATGAACGGTCCCCAGTTGACCCGGGTCTTATCAGCGCCGGAATTGAGCTGTTCCATGGTAAGTCCGAAAAGGTTCATCGCCGCGTTGACGGCGAAGATCAAAACCAGCGAGCCGATGTCATATATTCCGAATAAAGTGGCAATCAACACGATCATGATCGATGAGCTGAGAGCGTACTCAAACCATCGGAACTTATTGATGCCCTTTTGCAGGTCGCTGAAATATTTCTTGCTGTTCAGTACAATCAGGCCGTGCGCAACAGCTGATATTAACAGGAAACAGGCCACCAGCACGCCGAACGGCAGCTGGAAAAGTTCCCGGCTGGCGGTTTCCAGTGAATTAGTGGTTGTATTGTAGGTGAGATAGAACTGGGTTATGACCGGTTTGAATTCATTTATTGTTTGGATGACCGTTGTCGCCAGCAGCAGCATTATCACGCTCTGCGCCAGGTGAATTCCGCCCATAATCATGTTGAATCCTTTCAGTTTCTGGAAGACATCGGCCATCAAATTCCTCCGAATATCGTTAATAGTATAAAAATAGCACAAATTATGCGGAACTCAAAGAACTTTTAGGGAATTATCTGAACCTTTGGGAAATGATTATTTCGTTTGTTTACTGTTACGGGTTCATTAAATACCGAAATTAAAAAGTCGGCGCGCCATAGTTCAGGCTAATAGCCGCGCCTGCTGAAAGAAACCTTGTAAAGCAGGTAGTCGAAAAAATTGCCTGTCAGGTTTCCCAGCCGAATCATGCGCAGCAGCAGATTGATAGCCACTGCCTTATCTTCGCCGTATATTGCCCTCAGTCTGTCCGCTGCTTCCGGGTCCGGTTTGCTGTCGCTTTCCGCCCAATGCTGGGCGTAGGCCAGGGCCGGGGCTTCTTCCGGGGGACAGGCGTCAATCTCACCCGCCAGCAGATTGCTGATATCCTGTTGCGGAACGCCGCTTTTCAAAGCTTGCCGGGCATGAAAGTAGGAACAGTATCGGCACTGGTTAACCGCGGTGACCGCCAGCATGAGCCTTTCGCGGAAAGCGCTTGATACCAGACGCTTTTGCCGTATCTCACGCAGTTTATGCCGGTTTTTAATCGGGAAAAGCAGGTCAGCCCAAAAATCACCGATATTTTTATATGTTCTCTTATTGAATCCCATGTTGTCTTATTTGATATTTCCTTTCAGGTTTCACTCCGCTTGAGGCACTTCTCCAGGAACTTATCCAGGCAGGCGATATAATTTTCCCGGTCGGCTAGATAAGCGCAACTATGGCCGGCTCCGTCAACGATCAGCAGTTCATCCTGGGGGTTGGCGGAAGCTTCCAATAAATCCCTGGCATCGGACGGAGGAACAACTTTATCCAGCTCCCCGCCGCTGAATAGAACCGGACATCTTATACTTTTAACCGCGTCGATGGCGTCATCATCACCGACCCCGCATAAAGGTCCTGCCGTCCACACCGCGCCATGGGCGAAGATTTTGAATGGCGGGAATGTTTCATGCAGGCATCGCTTGGCCATAGCCAGGCTGCTTTTGAAGCTGCTGTCGGCAATAACACCACTGACTCGATGGTCTTTGCCGGCATGAATCAGGGCGGCTACACCGGCAAAAGAAGTCCCGAACAGGAATACTTTTTCACTCGGGTTCCGCCGCAGAACCCAGTCAATTGCCCCGTGAAAATCCCGGTCGGACTTGGTTCTTTCGTTCAGCCGGGCGGTATCGGAATCACCGCAGCCCCGACGGTCCAGCGCCAGGACGTTGAAGCCCAACTCGGCCACATCCCGGCACATATGTAAAAGACCGATGGTTTCATCAGCCCGGTTCTGCTTGCCGCCGTGCATGACTATCAGTGTTCCCTTTGAAGTTTGAGTTTCAGCCGGGATTAACCAGCCGCTGACCGTGGTGCGGTCAAAAGGGTTGCCGAAGTGAACCTCCTGATATCCCAGGTCCGGGTGCGGCACTCTCTTGGAAGCGGCCATGCCGTTGGCGATCAGGGCTGACACCAGGAAATAGAAAACCGTCAGTCCGGCTAATACCAGCAAAATTACAAGTATTGTCACCCTGGTATTGTACTCTTTTGGGCTGGGTAGATGAATAGTTGCTGCAAAAACCGCTTTCTCAGCCTATTCAGCTTGATAATTTAGTGACGATTCGTTCCAGTTTCTCTTGTCCTGAAGCTGACAGGCCCAGCCGGGGCAGTTGCTGTTTAAGTTTTTCCAGCTGGCCGTACCCGCTGACATATCCGTTGACCCTTGCCGCGGCTGTTGACGCGGTCAGCTGTCTGATATCGGGATATATCCTGTTGTATTCACGGAATATATCGGGTTCATTCTGCAGGTAGTATTTCTGGTGGTAATCTTCAGCCGGATAAAAGGAGGTCAACGGCATTATTTCCGTGTATACCTTTCGGCTTAGGTTGGTTTCCCTTTGCCGTTTGGAATCCAGGGCCGCTTTTTTCTGCTCCTGGTCGTGATAAAAGATGATTGACATGTACTGCCTGGACCAGGGCGGAGTAGTAGGGTCGTGGCTGGCCCAGAAAACCTCCAGCAGTTGCCCGTAGGAAACTATACTCGGGTCAAAAACAACTTGTATAGACTCGGTATGCTTTCCCAGGTTGTGGTAGGTGGGATTTACGCTGTCCCCGCCGGCATAGCCGACGCTTGTCCGCAGCACTCCGTCTAAACTCCCGAACCGGGAGTCAGGTCCCCAGAATCAGCCCAGCGCCAGAGTGGCTGTTTCTGTTCTACAGGGTACCAATTCATCAAGTGCCGGTATTTTGGAGTTAATTTGGTTTAGATTATTCGAATTAGCCATTTATTTTCTTTCCCGCCTTATTTTCGGGTAAAGACTTGTAAAGCCTTTCCACTGAATTCTTCACCCAATGGCTCGGCTGTGTTTCTGGTGGAGACGGGGGAGAGTCGAACTCTCTCTGAAACAACAGATATCCTGGAATGGCTTGCTAAAGAGATGAGCGAGGGGTGGGCAAGGCCAATCAAGGAGCCTAGGCTTTTGAGTGTTTGCTGATTAACACTTTTGTGAGCTGATAGTCTGTTTCCAGGCTCAACCAGAAGCGTGCCGGTATTTCTGGCATGACAGCCTCTAACTGCAGAGCGGTCTCAGCAGTGATGGCCTTCTTGCCGTTAATGATCTCATTGATGGCATTTAGTGGCCTGTGCATGCGCCCAGCGAGTTCTTTTTGTGAGATACCACGAGTCTGGATCTCCTCCAGTAAATACTCACCGGGGGGAATCGCTATATCGGGATATGTTGTAGTGTTAATCGCCATGATAATCCTCCACGTCCACAATGATCACTTGATCTTCTTTAAGTTTTTCAAAAATTAACCGATAGTTTCCGGTGAGGGTTATAGAATATTGTCCAGCACGGTTTCCCTTCAATGGATGCAGTTTAAGCGCCTGGAGACCAAAGAGCTGGTTGAATTTATCGGTGGCTCTTAACACCGCTAACCTTTGGATATACTTTCGACCAATTGGGATACCAAAAAGACGGCCAGCTTCCGACAGACTCAGCGCAGCATTTGCCAGTCGATTCGATGAAAACTCTATATCCACCCATACACCTTAAGGGTATTCTAATTCTATTCCATTTCTATGTCAAGTTGCTACGATTTTCTCAGGTGTCGCCAACTTCTTAAGGCGAGCTTTTTCTTGCTCCAACACCTTCAGTTGCTTGGCTTAGTCTACTCGCATACCGCCGTATTCCTGGCGCCGGCGGTAATAGGTACAGTCGCTAACTCCAATTTTCTTACACACAGTGGCAAGAGAGGCTCCCTGACTGATGAGGATTTCAGCCTCTTGGAGCTTGTTGATAATCTGCTTCGGTGTGAACGATTTCTTGGGCATCTGATTCCCCCTTTTCATTTTTCCCAGTCTATCATCAAATGGACTCGGTTTTGGGGGGCAGATCAATTGTTTCACCTAAGCATATACTGCCAGTTCTTCACGAAAAAGCACGATACACCAAAAAACTGAATCAACCAATTAATTCAGTTTTTCCAGTCAGGAGGACATGAGGCTTTTATGTCTACCATCTTCATTAGTTTGACCAATTTATTATCATCTATGTCTGATAACGAGTGTATTTTTATGTGCCTCATCGTTTTCCCACTACCTTCAAACTGATTTATCTCTTCTTCGCTTAATCCACTTATAGCAAATCCAACATGTACCCTATTATTCATGGCAGCTATATAAAATTTACCACCAGCATATGCCACAACACCCCAAGCAACTTTTTCGTTACAATCGGGAATGGTTTCTAGAATAAGATTTCTAACCTTTTTCAGTATCTCTTTTTGCGGTGACTGTTGTTTTTCAATATATTTTTCTACTTCATCTTCCATCTTTAATACCTCTCCAGTGCGATATCTTAAGGTGGTACTAACCTGACTTGTCCCTACCCGTGATATAAGTTGTTAAGTAGTTCTTGTGATTATTATACTTTTTTTAAGGGTATTATAGCTTCAGATAAATAAAACACAAGATTCGGGCTGGATTTCAGCCTAGCTCTTGATCGGTTCATCGGTTGGAGAATCGAACTCTACCGGAAGTGCGGGGGATTATGGATTGGGTGTTTGAGGAAATAGAAGAGCGATCGCAGCCGTCCTTTGGTTCTTGTTAGTTTCCTGCCCTAGGAGCCAGAATCAGTCTGGATATTGTTTGGTTTTTGAATTCCATATCGTGTTTTCAAATCCTTATCAATCATTTCGGGCGACTCGCCTTTAGCAATCCTCTCTTCTATCTCGTCAAAGAAGGTATCAGAAATATCATCAAGCTTCATCTCCTGCTCCCAATACTCATAATAATCTTTGTATTTGGTTTCAACCCAACGCCAAACTGATTTGGGGGCACGTTCAGTTTCACAAATTCTTAAAAATGCTTTAACAGGATAAGGCAACAATCTATTTGAATTGGAGCCAATCTGGAATGCTTTCCTAACATCAAATAAAGGTCCGATATTTATATGTGAAGATCTGAAGTCACTTGATCTATGAGAATAGTAATTGGTGCCCCACACATCTGGATGGATTGCAGTGCTGAGCCTAGAATAATCGGTACACAAAGATTCACACCCCTTTTCTTGAATTCTTCTCGTAATGGTGGCTGGGGAGAATCGTTGTTTTTTTTGATGATAATCTTTGGGCCGTCCTTTCGGGTCTTCCGATGACCATTCATACCAATAGGCAATTTCCTCAGGATATAGACTGAAAAAAGTAATCCTATCAGTTACCTCAAGGATCATTCTTTGAAGTGCTGCTGTTTCCCCATACCACCCATTCGTCGTGAGGTCGAAAATGGCTTCTTTATGAGATACCCATCTAGTTGCTAGGAGAGCGAAAGTCTTAAAAATGTCTCTAGATATATTTCTATTGAATATCTCAGAAGAAGCTTCGATTGCTCTCAAAATAATCGTCAACCACTGTGTGCTTAGCCAAATTTGGTCTTTAAGAAAGGGACTGCCTAGAAAGGCTTGCATATGGGTAAGTTTTCGTTCTACGAGTTTTTTGGTATTCCAATGTTCAGATCTTTGTTCTTTGGCATTATTTTCGTTCATGGTTCACCTTCAGTACTAAACCAAATAATTCCAGCCGTTGTTGGAAAGGCCGCAGTTATGGAAGTATTATACCCTCGTAACGTGAGGATATATAGAGTGTTGAATCGAACTCTAACAGAAACGCGGGGGATTATGGAGTTGGTGATTAAAGAAACAACCGAGGGGCTGAAAAAGCCACTGGTTACTTCATTATGAGTTCGTTTAATATCTTAGTGAAAAAACCTAAATATGAATCAGGAAATCAAGTGTTGCTATTTTATTTTTGTATTTGATCCCTTTGGTCATACCCAGGTTTGAAATCCAAATGGTATTTCCCTTCAGAGTTACGATCAACCTTCGCACGCCACTCACCAGACTTATTATAATCATCAATCAGCCTTCGCATGACCTTTGGATCTGCCGATGCATTGATGATTAGGTGAGTTAATAAAGAAAGAGTTCTGCTTGATTCTATTTGAGTTCTATAAAAAATATAAATCGCAAAAAGGAGCGAAAATATTCCTATATACCCAAAAACAATGGTCAAGATTACCTCAATATAATTATTCGCCATCTTAAACTCCAATCTAATACGACCTTTAATCAGCTACTATTTTGAACTAATATCTTTAAATAGTATCTAATTCGATTAACTCCATGGATTTGTTCGCATCATGCTTTCTAAAAGAGATTTCATAGCAATCTGTATCCCAAAGTTTATCTTCTTGTCGCTTAATCTTCCATACCAACAATCGGATAATATTGCTGTCATCTGCGATAAGGAAGCGGTCATCACCTTCTTTTTGCTTCAGAGCATCACATATTACCTTTGCAATATTGTCCGTATCTTGTCTTTTAAATCTTGCAGGACTCACTTTCACGACAATAGCAAGGTCAATTCCCTGTCTTCTAAAGGGATCAAAGTTTTTGTTTTTCATCCACTGACTGAGTTCCGTCTTGATTTCAAAGATAGACTGTTTTCTTGATCTACTCCCGGTCCGTATCTGTCTGAGAGATCCAACCAAGCCTTTTGCACTTTCAAGTTGAAGGAATGGTGGTGAGCCTGACTTGCCGAGTTTTTTGTTTCTCATTGTCATATTATAACGTGACAAAGAAATGAAGATAAGGGGGAAGATATGTATCGAGTTAGTGGTTTACCGATCAATAACTCGGATGAGGCTCAAGAAGCAGCAAAACACCTTGGAGAAGGTTTGAGAATCCTAGCGAGGATGATTGCTAGAGCAATCGTGAACGAGCAAAGATTCGTTTCACAAAAGATGGACTTCGTTTGCACCACTTCAACAGGTGCTCAGGTCTTTAACCAGGATAAACTGACTCTTTCGGTTTCTGAGGTTGCGGAGCGTTTAGGAATCAGTAAAGGTGCAGCCTATGAATTAATTAATACTAAGAAGATCCCCAGCCTCAGGTTTGGAAGAAGGATATTGGTGCCGAGAATTAAGCTCGAGGAGATGATGGGGAAATAGCTAGAAATCTGGAGAGTCGAACTCTACCAGAAACGCCGGGGGATTATGGAGTGGGTGGTTAGGGAGATGGAAGAGGAGCTTATCCAGCCCCTTGATTGCCGTTAGATGTTCTGCTTTCCAGCCTACCCTGAAATTGGACTAGTTATTGTGGGGGCAGGTTAGCTACAAAGATGTAAAAAAAGGAAAATTTATCAATAAACGGTATTTCTAATTCGAGTAGTCATGCCACAACAAAGTCGAGGATCATTAATAAAGAGCAAACAAACGTTGCAGCGCGGTCTCTCTGTGCATATCTTGCCTTCTCCATCAGCACAAAAATGCCAAATCAAATTATCTATATACTTCCGTGATAAATGAAGAGTATTCGCAATTGTAAATCCTAGCGCCCTAACATCTCTAGGCTTTTTGGAAACACGGACGTTATTGGTATCAAGACTAATTCTATTCAGGAATCTGGTTGTATGAACATCTGGCTTGAAATCATCGATGCCTATATTGTTAAAGAATTCAGAACAAATGGCTAAGCCAACGCACTCAAGCTTCCAATCGCTAATGGGATTGATAAATCGACTCATTAAAGTACTACTATCAGGTCGAATATAACAACCGTATTTAGAATCAAAATCTTTCTCTGATAGATAATTCTTAATTGCCTCTAGTACAGACCCATGTTCAGACATTATATTTTGAAATGTCTTCGCATTATTACGGATTGCCAAGAGCTCTGTTTTAAGGAATCTCGCTTGAACTTGCCTCTTGTATTGAGCAAAAATTGTTTCAATATCGATATCTGTCAGCGCCGCTACAGATTCTATGTTATATTCGCACAGACTAACTTGTAAAGATGGCAGTACTTTTTGTACAGAAGCCCAGTTGGCTTGCCTGGACAAAATAGCCTTGCTGAGATTTTCAAAAATTGTTTGATCGTTTGATGGGAATTGATTAGGAATATCCTGAATCCTGTTCACAAATCCTGTGCTAGATAGTGTTTGCCGAATTCTCGCCACCAAGGTTTGGCAATCATCTAGCGAATAAACATCAATACCCATTGTTATTCTTGTTCGATCGAACTAATTGAATATGCAAATATAGCCCAAAAACTATCAGCTCGTTTCATCCCACTCGACTCCGTTCGGACCAGGGTAACCATGCACTTGAACTAAAGCCTCTATTAAATCCGGAATGTCTTCTCTTGTTACAACGATTGCAGAGCCTTTTTTATCAAATACTGTTATTTCATCTTTGTAATCATTGACTCGCTTTTTGATCCTTTTGGTAAGTGCAACTATCATTATTTACCCCCAAAATCCGTTGTAAGGTATACTTAATTCCTTCGAATGATTACTCTCCAATAAAGCCAATTTGAACGGGTTTTGGTCTTTATCCAAAATACTAGAAGCCTTGTGTATCCAGATAATATTTGAACGATTCAGCCTTGCCCCTCACTATAGTTCTAATAGATGATAGGTTAAGTGCTTTATCATATCCAGCTAGTTCATTCCTAAATACTTTTGATGGATAGTATTGGGATCTTTCTCTATTTTCATTCTTTGAACTAAGTAATACCGCTTTCTTTAATACCTTACTTTCAAAAGGGTTTCCTATTAAAATAATTTGATCACCCCAATCCATTTGTCGATAGTGATGGTTATTCTCTATTACTGCCTTGTCTTCAGCTATGACAGTTGATCTTGAGCTGTATGAAACGGTGCTATGAACAACAAAATAGGAAAAGAAGTAATATCCGTCCATTTCAGAAATATTTGGATATCCCCTAAAAGCCGCATAAAAAGCAAGAATATCGCCTTGTTTTAGATTACTTAGAGTACGGAAATTCTTCTCTTGCTGGCGTCTGCCATCCTTGTGATTAATATATCGTGGAGAACCATAAGTAAATGTACTAAATTCCGGATCGTCATGCACTAACGAATTCTGTTTTTTCATTCTAGCGCGCTCGGGTAAATATGCTTCAACAGAATGGCCATTCCATTTATAAGTATGGTAACTTAGCGGATCTGTAGGCATTCCTTCTTTTTCTAGTATAGGTATAAAAAGGTAACTTCTATCTTGAAATATCGGACTCCAAAAGCCACCCCCTAGTTCCGTAGTGTCTGCGCCAACTCTTAATAGGTATAAATCGGCTGTTTTTGATATTTTGGTAGTCATCGGTTGATCCTTTTCAGAACATAATCTTAGAGTCGAACTCTACTGGAAGTGCGCTAATTATTAGAATTGTAGGGGTTAACGTTGTTTAAACAAAGAAAGAGTTGCTATATCTATAGATCTTCGCTTTTTGTCTCTTCAGAAAGTTCTTCTAAGAGATCTTTCAAATATGTTACTCCATCTGCCTCAACAAAGTCTTGAAGTAAATTCTTAACTCTATCTTTAGATTCGAATTTGCTAGAAACATCTTCTGGAATATCTACTTCTAAAATTATGCTTACCATATTATTACTCCCCCTTTTACTACCCTCTAATGAGGAAACAGAATTTCCCCTCCCGTCCAAAGAAGAACTATCAATCCCCAGAGAGTTGAAATAAAAACACCTATTGAACGTTCTTGTTTTGTCAAAAAGCTTGTAATACCAGTGAAAAAGGCAACAATACCAGTTAACCCCACCACAAGCATTGGAATTGTTAGTATGGGATTGCTGAAGAAGGTTTCTCCTCCTCTTTGACCAGTTGCAACGAGGATGAAAAACAAAGCTAAGAATCCGATTGAAATTAAGACTAAACGTATTGTCCATTTTCCAAGCATTGTTCGTGCAGTAAAATACATCTTAGCATTACCCCCCCCCCTTCAAAAGCTTTATCTATATTTTAATTATATCCCAGGGGTAAAGCTTCATAATTAAAGTTTCGAAGATTCAAGCTCTATTAGAAACACTAACACTGTAGTAGTTGATATTGGACAAGAGGGGCACGTTATGAACTGGTAGGATTTTTTTACATACCTTCTTTATCCCGTTTAACAATCATCGCGATGTCTGCTATTAAATGCTCACATTTGTGATAGATGCTAATATCTTGAGAGAGAAGAATTAATATTTATTTGCCTGCGATGGGAGAGAGTCTAATTGTTACGAAAACACATGACGCTGAAATTCGTAAATTGATAAATAATTATCCGAAGATTACTTGACCCATGGTTTATAATTAGCTTTATACAAAAAAGCTTCTAGCTGCAAATGCTATTTAGAGTGATAATATTCAATTATCAATCTTACCGGAAGGAGGTTTATCATGAGCGACCAAGGTAGCAGGGTGCGTGGTTTTGTTGTGGGGTTACTGGTCGGTGCTGGCGTGGGCTCTGGGCTGGCTCTCCTCTATGCACCATACCCCGGTAGTAGGACGAGAAGACTGATAAGAACAAAAATAGACCAAGCTTGGGATAATGGTATAGACAAGATTGAGGAAACTCAGGAACAAATTGACGAAATGGCAGAAAAAGCACAAAAACATATAACCCAAGTAATCGATACCGCAATAGACGAAGGTTTATCTCAGAATAATCTTGGTATTTAGATACGGCAAAGTAAGTAAAAAGGAGCCAGATTTTTGATATGGGCTCCTTTTCTTTTTTCTAGTTCAATTTATCCCTATTGTATAAAAATGAGGATTTTTGATCAGAGATGAAATAAAACAATACCGTCACAGAGGTTGATGGATTGTATCTCCGATATACTACAAGAGGACTAAATCAAATGTGAATCGGAGAACATCAGTCAGTGGGATGCGCTCCAAAAGGGTACCCTTTTGAGCTGGTGGAGACGGGGGAGAGTCGGACTCGGTCTGAAACGCAGTTCCTAGTTGATTTGATGGCAAGTCAGCTGAGAAGAGCTACGTCATTCTTCGTGGTTTAAGCTGTCTTTTTCAGAATTTGAGAGCGCCGGATTAATGAATCGTAGCCGAAGCCGGTTTTTCCAGTAATCACTTCCCGTCTCGGGGGACAGACCATCTGCGTCTGCGCCAGACACGCAGCATCCATCGACATATAGATAGACAAAGAAAACATGTCCCTTTTTAAAGCCTGAATGGGGTGTCCGTGGGTTCGCTTCTATATTAATTTTAAGGGTAATCTCTTCCCCGAAGGCTAGACTGGGGCGGCTATTGCACCGCCCCAGTCTAGCCTAATATACCAAGATTCAAAAACGCCTAGTTTACCTCTCGTATTTTGCGAAAATCTCGGACTCAACTCCGAAGACTGGTTGCGGTTCATTCCACCAATCTTCTTTAGCTTCGCCTTCGCGCACTCCGTAGCCGAACATCTTGCTCATGTCGGTAAAGAAGCCACCGAAGATGCTAGTGTTAGCTGTGATTATCTTAATAATATCGTGTACCCCAGCCTCTCTACCTTCGTTGAAAGGACACGCAGCCCAGCATAGTTCGCATCTACCTGCTAATTGATTTCGCCCTATAGTGCACAACGCCCAATCTAGCCAGAAATTTCTCACGCCAGGATTATGAGTGATATCAGTCATACCACCAAGAAGTGGTATCTCCCAGGAAGGCTCTTTATCAAAGGATATCGCCTCAGTAGGGCAGGCTTCGGCACACTTCCCACAAGAATGGCAGAAGCGGAACATACCGGCATCTATTGGCTTGGTAGGCGCTAATGGCAGGTCGGTAACTCCATTTTCTCCAGACTGGAAACGAGGACCACCTATCGGGGTGAGGGAGTAGTTGTTCTGGCGAGCAGCCTCGGCATTACCGGTCATTATATGCAAGGCGCTTGAGGAAAAGAGATTGTGTACCATAGAAGGCGTCCCTAAAAACTGATAACCCAACCCCCGCAGCAAATTGAATAAACCAACATATGTACTCCTCCCGGCTGTTCTCCCGAAACTATGAGCGCCGGGGGTCACCGACGGACCAACTTTTTGGGCAAAAAGGGACTCTGCGGCACCAAAACCGACAGCCCACATAGGCTTGTTAGGTATAACCCACTTCTCAGCCGCCTCCCCCGTCGGATCCTTGATTGAGTAGCCAAGGTCAACGTCCTCGTAGACAATACGTCCGTTTTTAAAGGCCGAATGAGAAATGACGATCTTGTTTCTCCAAACGTTGTCCAGCTCGGCAAAACCCGAAAAGATGGCACCATAAATCCTGGAGGCGGCTGCAAGTAGATGTGAGTTCTCTTCCGGGGTTCCTTCCCACTTAGGCACGCCCAGCTCTTCGGGAGTGTTGGTTATACCGGGGCCAGTGATTCCAGCAAAAGTATAAGTAGCCGAATTAGCAGAGGTCATGGTGCCCATCATCTTGGTATAAGCTTCAGAAAAAGCTCTTGTTTTCCGAGTGTAACCCGGCGCATTGGCTGCCATTTGATTTTTCTTGAACTCTGCACCCGCTGCTTTTGCATCTGCCGTCTGTTTAGGGAAGTATTTAGCCGTGACATCAGGATTAAAAAAAACATTCCGCCTATCGTAGCGCTTGGTAACGTCCCAATCGACTTCGACCGTTGGCTTATCCACTGTTTTAACCCACCATGCCTTTTTAGGAGAGGTCTGAGAAGACATCAAATCATCTAGGTCTTGAAAAACCGGAGAGGCGACGGAAGCAGCGCCGATACCTGCGCCTGCCAGTCCTAACCCTTTCATGAAAGCCCTGCGACTAAGTGTAGAGTGAAACTTTGACATTAATAATTCTCCTTTTTACTACTCAGTTTTCTATTGGGTATCCGGTCTCTCCCGGAAGTCAGACTGCATAATGAGCCTCCTAACGAACAACACCAAACTCAGCGTGATAATACTGATTGTATAGAAAAATGTTGAATTTGCCATCGTCCTAAAGTACTAGAGTTTCTAAGCATTTCGGGTAGCTCATTTTGGGATAATATGATATACAGAAAGGACCAAAAGGATACGGGACATATATAATGGGTATAGGACAATAAGTAATGCTGGGTTTATTCAGTAAGAGTTGATAAGCTACTTGTAAGTATCAGGCTAAGCCAAGTTGATTGGCTAACACAGCGGCTTGGGTGCGATTGGCAACACTCAACTTTCGTAGGATAACGATGATTGCCTTCTTCACTGTAACCTCAGACAAGCCTAGCTTTCGGGAGATTTCTTTGTTAGTAAAACCCTTAACAATTAGATTTAGGATCTCTCTTTCACGATGCTTCAGAGAGTGTTCTAAATACAAAGCCAAAGCTGCATTCTCTTGGTCAGTAAACGAATGGGCTTTTTCTGGTTTTTTATTGTAATGAAGTACCTCTCCGCCATATCTCACAACCCTAATACTGTTAATGAGGATATGGCGGTTAGTGTTTTTACTTAAAAAACCGTGCGCTCCCAATTCCGAGGCTTCTTCTACCTGAAGGTTACTCCCATAAGCGGTAAGCATGATTATTTTAATTTGAGTTTGAGCCTCCTCAAAGATAGCCTTGGCAACCGCAAAACCGTCAATGTCGGGTAATTTAACATCCAAGAGTATAACATCTGGTTTCAACGAGTTAGCACTTTCGATCGCCTGCTTGCCTGTACCAGCTTCACCGATAATTTCAATATCTGGCTCATTCTGAAGGATAGCGCGGAGACCTTCTCTGACGACGTCGTGGTCGTCGACAATAACAACCCGAATGGTATTTTGGCCGAGGCCTGTGGACTTCGGCATTAGTGCGGCAAACTCGACATAATTGTGGTGCCCTTTCCGGGTTGGCTGTATACTTTGAAGGTGCCGCCTAGTAGCTCGGTCCGGCGGCGCATCGATACGAATCCGCCCGGATCTTTTGATATAGTATGCATATCAAACCCGACGCCGTTGTCGGTCACTTTTAATGTGATAAATTGGTCGGCGTCTCGCAGGTCGACTAAAACATGGGTTGCCTGTGAATGTTTTTTTATATTTAATAACGCCTCATTGAGCACTCTATAAAGTGTGTTCTTAGTGGTATACGCGAATTTAACCTTCAAATTTATATTATGTTGAAACTCACAGTTGATGTCCTGATTGAACCAATTCAACTCTTCCTCAATTAGCTTCAATAAACCGTAACGCTGTAAGTTATAAGGGTACAGCTCTTTCATCATGTTACGGGTTTCATCAATCGTCCTATCGGCAAGCTCGATAGCTCGGTTGAGTCCTTTGGTGATTAAGGAATTGCGCTGAGCCTTAGGTGTAATACTCTGTAATTGATGATAAATCGCTGACAGTGGCTGGGTTACCCGGTCGTGGATTTCCAAAGAGAGCCATTCGCGTTCTTCATCTTGGGCCCCTATATATGCCTTAATAAGCTCTTGGGCCCTTGCTTCATGTTTAAGTATTGTGGCTTCATGCTCCTTGATCTCGGAAATGTCGTTATGAATAGCTAATGCTCCGGTGATTGTCCCATCCTCGTCCATAAGGGCGATACTGGATACTAGCACAGTTATGGGCGATCCATCCTTACGTTGATAGGTGATTTCTCCTCGCCATTTCCTATTTTGTACGAATTCGTCAGCCTCTTCGTTAAGGTTGCCACTCTGAGATATTTTTATCACTGGTAAGACGTCTCGCGCTGGCTTTCCGATGACCTCATCGGAAAGCCAACCATAAAGTTGTTCTGCGGCTTTGTTCCAGGTTTTTATGATGTAATTTGGATCAGAGGAGATAATAGCTTCGTTAGCATTGTCTACTAGGGCGGCTTGGTATTTTATATACTCAAGCATCTTATTGCGCTCTGTTAGGTCTCTGGCAACTGCTAGTACCCTAGGCTCCCCATTTAGTTCAAAATAGCCAAGATGTAATTCAATGGGTATACCATAGCCAGCCTTATTTTTAAACACGGTGTTGATTATCAGTGAGCGTGTCTTCTTTAATTTTTTTAAGACATCGACTGGATTGTTTTGTTTATCGGGCTGGATTTCTACGATATCTGAGGGTGTTAGATTTTTTAGCTCAGCTTCGGTATACCCAAGCATTTCACAGGCGGCTTCGTTTATCTCAATGAATTTCCCGGGGCAATCTTTCGTGGGTTGCTGTAAAAAAATAGCGTCTGAGGCTTTTTGAAAAAGTGAGCGAAATTTTTCTTCACTGGCTATCAATGAATTGGTGATACGCCGCTTAATCACGAGTTCACTGCTCAACTTGTTGTTTAGTTGCTGTAATTCCTTGGTTTTTTCATTTACCCTGTTTTCTAGAGTAACTTTATAGTTCAAGATCTCTTGGGCAATTAACACTCTTGAAAGCGCGACGCCGAGTTGCATCGCAATTCTTTCGAGGATTCCCAATTTCTCGGAAGACACCACATCTGGCCGCGGATCTGCGATGTGAATCAATCCCAGAACATAACCCCCATAGAAGATCGGGATCATCGTCAGTGAATCGTAGCCGAATGCTGGACAGTTACCGCGCATTTTCTTCTCGCCAGATTGGATAATAGGTGGATGTGTTGCTCTATGACGCTTTATGCTTCCAATGGAGAAAGAGCCATATTTAGAAAAATATTCCGAAATCGATGGATTTCTGTTTCCAGTGATGACATCTATGCACACACATTTATCTAATTGAACGGAAATTTTCGTTTCTATTTCATAAAATTCGCGGCAAAAACCAGTATATGCTCTATATGGTATATTGCCCTCTTGATCGAGCACTCTGATTCCAACTGCGTCACAGCCAATGAGCGCTTTTATTTCAGCGACGAAAGCCTCCAAGAGCGGATCCATAGTTGAAAACTGGTTAGCGATTTCCAGAAACCGATGACTGATACTAAGAGGATTTGATAATGTGGGGGGGGGCGTGGCTGAAAAACCATGGTTGGATTGGATTTGATATAAAGCATGTTGCCCAGTTTCAGTGTTGGTAATCATATTCTCATTCCTAGAATGAATTAGTGCAAATCAATTATACACTAGTTTTGAAGATTGCACAGGTGGTAATTTTAACTAGTCCTTTTGGCTCAGGCCATTATAAGGGGGTAGTAGATATGGCGCAAGACATTACCCTTTTGGATCGGTTGAATTTCTTCAAATATAGATTTGGTATAATCTGGCTGTTATGAACAAAAAAGAAACTCCATCGAGTGTTTTCACCGCCGTTGAAGAAGTCAGAAGAATTACTTCAAAGGAAAAGAAAGATGAAATCGCAATATTTACTAACCTATTGAATGCTTTTACGATGGCTTTTAATCGCATGGGTAAATTTGATACAGATGGTAACGACAAAATATTAGTCTGGATATTGCTCCTAGCACGTTGTTTTACTTCGATGACGGCTGTTTCTAGGATGACTATTGACGGATTTTATAATCAAGCCATGGTGGTTACTCGGTCGGTTACAGAAGATTTATTACTATGCAAATGTTGTGAGACACCACTTTCAAATCAGATAGTAAACGCCATAATATATGAGCAAGGTAAAACACCCAAACCGTCCGAAATGCGCCAATATGAACGAGAAATATATGCTGCTTATGATTTCCAGTGTCAATCTGCACACAGTCAAAAATTTACCAAACGTTATTTCCTTTCAGGGCATAACAATAACATAAACATTGCCTCTATTTATGATGATAAACTTTTCGACCTTTGCATGATTGAGATCATTCGCTCGTCCTTGGAAATGGTCAGGTATTTAGAGTTGGTGCTAAAATTTGCCAAGCCGAATGAGGTTGAGCAATGGGTAAATGAGGCTAAAGAGAACATTGAATCTGCCGCCAAATTGTTAAAATCAAAAACAGCCTAAGATTGTTGAATTCTATATATGGCTTGTTTGCATTTCTACGAAGTATTCATGTCATCCTTCGCTTGCATAGTAACAAGCCTAAAGTGCAAAATTGATTATGATGATGCCTTTAGGGTTTTCCAATGAAATAGCTTTGTCGATTTTAATTGAGCGATATAGCGAGTCGGAAGGCTTTAAGCAGGCTGTACAAAGTATTTCTAATGACTTACCGTCCATATACAGTACTGGACTATCTGAAGGCCTAACACACGAGGTGCTCAAAGAATTATTAGACCCTAATGAACAAAATGGATTTATAAGAAATACAAATAATTGGATACGGCTCTGGGAAGAAAAAAGTAACCTATTATCTTGTAAGCAAAAGGATTCGGTAGTTGGTCTTGCTGAAACTTGGGGGTTGCGATGTAATTGGGGACCAGGTTTGGTACTTCGATATATACAAGACCAAAAGGCTGGTTTGTGGATTAGCCCAGAACTTGGTACCTCATTGCATACTGTACCGGGTCATGACCCTGTAATTACTTTCAAAATAGATAGGATGGAAACTGAAAGCCAACTCAAAAATCGTATATATTCTTTTAAGAAAAGAGCCCTCGGAATACACGCGAAGGAAAACCAATCCTGGGCAGATATTGGTTATACGACAAGTATTGACAAGGATCTTGAAAAGGCTGTGAATTGGTTGTTTCTCAGAATAACACCTCCGTATTTATCATCAAGTGAAATAGCAACAGATGATAATACCGGTGATATCACAATCCAAAGGGCTTATAGGAAAGTCGCTGGTATGCTTGGTATAAAGATACCAAGAGGTTTTCCGAGAGGGGCTAAACGCAATAAAAGAAATCGCTGTAAAAGCGTAATTACGACAAATAATGGATAAAAAAAGAGTATTTTGGATTACTAATTAGAATATTCTAACTTGAGATAATGGGTGTGTGATGAACACACCCATTTTTATTTGTGCACCAGAATCTCAAGGAAGCTTTCTTAGGCTTGAGAGAATCCGGCGCCAATGGCGGCAGATAGATGTAGCTGAATCAGCAAAAGTGCCGCAATGCTACGTTTCCAAAGCTGAAAGGGGTTTATATATCCCTCAATGGGCATTTTCACGGATTTCTGAATTGTTGGATATGGAGTATCTCCATGACTAACTACTTCTTACAGTTACCCTGCGATGTCATGGATAAGCTTATGCTTTCTAACTTCACACCCTTGGAACGTTCCGTTATTGACCTGGTCCTTCGCTTATCCCTTGGCTGCTGCAAGGAAGTAGCCAATATCAAGTATCAAAGTGATTTTAATTCGATTGGTGTCCATCCCAGCAAGGTAAAGGCGGTAATCGATAGACTTATGGCTGCTGAGGTCATAAATCGGGATGGTAGCAACTATTGTCTGAATATGGACGTTTCAGAATGGGAAATACCCCAAAAGAATAATTGCTCTGAGAGCAAACTTCGGTTACTGATTCATCAAAACCTGAAATCTAAGAATTACCCTCAGAGCAAGTCAGACTTTACGCCACAGCAAACAAAAAGTTTACGAAACGTAAAGTCTTACACGAACAACTCAGCTTCACCTATAGAGAGTAGTAATAGAAATAATAAAGAAATATCTAATAGAGAAGAGTATGAAAAGAAAGAAGTCGCCTTTAAAAACGAATTAGGAATTGCTTTCAGAGAAGCCCGTAAAGGCGGAAAAAACTTAACAAATGAAGACAGGCTTGCCATTGAGAAAAGAATAAAAGCCAAATTCGGGATGGATGGATGTTGATGAGGATGATGTTTAATAGTTTTGATGAAAAATGCGCCGCAGGTGTAACGGTGAGCACGGCAGTCAGCCAGATTGCAGGACGCGGTTCGATTCCGACGGCGGCGCTCCAGTCTATTATCGTTAAACCGATTCCCTTTGTGGCGGCGAGAGCATTGGTCGTTAAATACCACTACCTTCACTCCATGCCGGGTGCTACCCGCCTCGCTTTCGGCGCTTTTCTTAGTAATCGATTGATGGGTGCTATCACCTTTGGATCCGGCCCAGCCAATGCCTATAAGATGGTCAGTGGCGTCTCTATTGATGAATGTCTGACCTTATCTCGGCTCTGGCTGTCCGATGAACTACCCAAAAACACCGAATCACGTTTCATCGGTATTGCCTTAAGAGCAATCAAGAAATACACCAAGACTAAATTCGTCCTCAGCTATGCAGATCCAAACCAAGGTCATATCGGCATTATCTATCAGGCAACTGGTTGGCTATATACCGGAATGAGTGAAGCCATGCCGCTGTTTGACTTGGGTGACGGCGTGCCTCGCCACTCTCGAAGCCTGAGCCACTCATTCGGCAGCCATTCGAAAAAGCACTTTGCTGATAAAGGGGTAAAGGTACGGGTAGTGCCGCAGTCCCGAAAGCATAGATATATCTACCTGCTGGATCCAAGTATTAAAAGCAACATGAAGATCCCGATTCTGCCCTATCCCAAGAAAGGTGAAAAAGATGAAAGTAATTGACGTGCCAATACAAAGCCTATACGAAGCCCCTTGGAACCCTAATCAAATGGACGAGCGGATCCAGTCGCTACTCAAGAATAGCCTCAATCGCTACGGGCTAGTTGAGCCACTGGTGGTCAGACCAAACGGGGACGGGTACGAGGTGCTTTCGGGAAACCAACGCCTGAAGGTGTTGAAGGACAGCGAAGAGAAAGCTGCCCCCTGCGTAGTGGTGGATCTCGATGATACTGAAGCTATGCTGCTCACCCAGGCGCTTAACGGCATCAAAGGACAGGACGATTTAGCACTTAAAGGCGCTCTATTGAAACAGCTACTGGAAAGCATATCAGCCGATGAAGTGCTGTCGCTTCTACCCGAAACCGAAAACAGCCTAACCAGCCTTGCCCAGATTAATGAAGGCAGTCTAGCCGAGCATCTCGAAGCATGGGAACAGGCACAGGCAGCTAAACTGTCCCACATGCAGCTTCAGTTTACTAAGCCCCAGCTGGAAACGGTGCAGGAGGCTCTAGCAAGGATATTGCCCGTCGCAAAAGACTCCAAGAAGGATAACCCCAATATGCGCGGCACAGCGATGTATTTACTCTGCAAATTCTACTTAGAAAGGTATCAGCCGGAATGAAGAATATAACGTGCTTAATCTGCGGGAAAACGCTGTCTATCACCATGGCCAAGGGAAGGGAATCGAATAAGCCTTTTATTATGCTCAAATGCCCTCAAGATGGGCGTCATTTCCGAGCTTTCATCTCGGATCAGGACTATATCAAGAGAATAACCGAAAAAGGTAAGGGTACTGAGGGTAGTCCCACGCTTCCCGACGGTGAAATACATACTAGTACAACAACCAAAGGAGAAAAAGCGCTATGACTGAAGTCGATATCAGGGAAATGGTCGCTAGTGGTAAGACACTTATCAATCTGAAAAGTTATATAGCGGTGCTTCAGGCAGCTTATGAACTATCTCTTGAAGGCACAAACCGAGCCACTGCTACCGAGTTATCTCAGAAGGTAACTTCAGACCACGCGCTTGATGTTTCACCTTCTAATGTAGGAGTGATCCTGTCCGGCTTAAATGTGCCCACCGCCACCAGCCATGGCAAGACCCGTTTCATCTTAAGCATTGATGAAATAGCCCATATGAGAAGCAAAGCCATCGAATATGCCGAGGAACTGGAAAAGCAGCTTAATGATAGCATCGCTCAGTTTGGAGACCTTAAAGCAAGGGTAGACACACTCATCGAGCAGCTTAAGGAAGCCATCAAGCTTCAGGCGGAAGAATACGAGCTGCACCAGAGGCTCAGGAATCTTAAGCAGGGAGAGTCCCGGTGAAAGTCGCCATCTATGCCCGGGTATCAACGGCTGATAAGGATCAGGACATCAACACTCAGCTGTTGCCGCTCAGGGAATTTATCAAAGCCCAGCAGTGGGTCATCTTCGATGAATATTCTGATAAGGTATCCGCCGCCGATATCGTCCACCGCACCAGCTGGCGTGAACTCCTGGCCGATGCCAGTAAGCGAAGATTCGACCTTTTACTGGTCTGGCGGATGGACCGGGCTTTCCGCTCGGTGCTTGATGCCGCCACCACCCTTGAAAGGCTGAAGACATGGGGTGTTGGTATCAGGTCATATTCTGAGCCCTGGCTGGACACCACTTCACCTTTTGGGGAAGTCCTTTATTACATCACCATCGCTTATGCCCAGCTGGAGCGGTCAATACTCCGTGAAAGAGTAAAGGCCGGGATGGACAGGGCGAGGAAACAGGGACACCACATAGGCCGGCCAAGGGTAACCGACCGGCGAGGCTTTAACCAGACTTATGGAGCAGTTTTGGAGCGCGTCAAAGCTGGAGAATTATCAAGACGCCAAGCTGCTAAACAACTGCGCATCGGTTATGCCACTTTCAAAAGGTTATATGACGCTGATAGTCAGGAGCAAGAGATTTCCTGATGGACAGATCCCCCGAAGAAAAGTCGTTGACAGGTATACCCTATGGCTATACATTGTCCGCCAACTCTGAGGGGGGCGAACTAGACGACATAATGATAAAGGACTTTCTAAACAGCCTAGCCGAAGTAGCCTTATCAGTCGCTTCCCGCAGATCCAGCGAGGAAGAGAGCCATGAATGAATCAAAGCGAGCCGTAACTTACATCAGGGTATCAGACCAGTCGCAGGTGCAAGGCCATTCCCTAACTGCACAGGAAAGGCTGTTTAAGGAACTCTGCAAGACCCGTGGTTGGGATCCGGTTGGAGTCTACCGGGAAGAAGGCAAAAGCGCCCATGTCGATGCCATCAATAAGCGACCGATGTTTAAGCAGTTATTGGAAGATGCCGGAAAGAATCAATTTGATGTAGTGGTCGTTCATACCCTAGACCGCTGGGCAAGGAATCTAAGGGTAATGATAGAATCACTCGCTGAACTCAGTAAGCACCATGTCGGCTTTGTCTCTATTACTGAAAGTACCGACTATTCTACACCTGAAGGTTTGCTTTCGATGCACATGCTGGGGGCGTTTAATGAGTTTTTCAGTTCATCGCTCGCCAAGCACGTTAAGAAAGGCCAGCAGCAGCGAGCCAGCGAAGGTAAACATACCGGAGGGATACCATTCGGCTATGAATCCTGCTTTAAAAAGGCCGATAACGGTGAAAAGATAAAGCGTTGCGAACCTGAACATCCCGGTGGTGTTCATATCCATCCGACTGAAGGTGAGGCGGTAGCTGAGCTATTCCGGCGCTACTCATCCGGCACAACGACACAGGCTCAACTGGCTTCATGGCTTAATGATCAGGGCTTTCGTACCCGGAACACTAAAACCTTGCCTGATGCTAACGGTAATCCAGTCACTGGGCCGAGATTTTTTACTTCGGCTTCGGTTAAGACTATCCTGCATAATCCCTTCTATACCGGACAGATCAAATACAGCGGCCAAATACTACCGGGAGCTCATGAAGCTATTATTACTCAGGAACTATTTGAGAAAGTCCAAGCCACGATGAAGAAAAATTGCAGCCGATCAGAAACGCTGGCTGCACAACCGAAGAGAGAATATCTGCTTAAAGGCTTGGTCAGGTGCGCCCGGTGCGGTATGCCGATGTGGGCGCAGACCTATCATAGCGGCAAGGCATTCTACCGGGAGCATAAAGGCAGCCGGAGTATCGATATCTGCCTTAATCACGGTAGCTCGATACTTGCTAGTATCGTAGATGAACAAGTTAGAAGCCTTGTTTCAGCAATCGAACTTGGGCCGAAATGGCTGGAAGAAGTACTCTCGATAATCAGTCTTAAAGATGATGTAGACCGTATCAATAAAGAACGGGAAGCTGTCAAAAACAAACTGTACAGAATAGCTAAGGTCTATGCCGAAGGCTACATCCCTGAGCCGGAATATGATAGACAGAAACAATCACTTGAAATGAGTTTAGAATCGCTGGTAGTACCGGATTATAACGCTGCAGAGGCAGCCGGAAAACTGATTATGGATTTACCGAAATTATGGACTAAGGCTTCTTTGACTGAGCAGAGGAAGATCTTACTGACCATGCTTGATGCCGTTTATATTGATGCTAAGCAGACTAAAAGCATAATAGCTATCAGACCGAAACCACCCTTCAGGCCTATATTCAGGGTAGCTTCATCCAAGGCTGGATCCAAGATAAAAATAATAAACGAGCCACTGAATTCTTCACCCAATGGCTCGGCTGTGTTTCTGGTGGAGACGGGGGAGAGTCGAACTCCCCGTCCAGAGAAGACTGTCCGAAATCTACTACAGGCTTAGCCGGATCTTTGTTTCTTGCCCGCTGAGCTTCAACCGGCGGAATCTCACCGGGCCAGCCGATTTTTCTTTCGCATCCCTTATCGGCGTCTGGTTTGCGGCACCCCGACTGTCGGCACCCGGTCCGCACCCGTCGGGGTGGGGTGTGGCGGATGCGCTAGCTGTTTTTAGCCAGCGAGAACGAGTTCACGTTCGCCAATTGTTTTTTTGCCGCCAGGATTAATGAGCTTAGCGACAAGCTCAGCCTGCAATTCCGTAACTAACCTCCACTGTCGAAACCACGCGTCCCCAGGTTGTTATTTGAGCCGGCTCTTTAGCACCCGGCCGAGCTCACGGTCGGAATCACGCTTTTTGATGACCTCCCGCTTGTCATAGAGCTTCTTACCTTTGCCGACCGCCACTTCCACCTTGGCCAAGTTGCCCTTGATGTAAAGCTTGGTCGGCACCAGCGTCAGCCCCTGCTCCTTGATGCGGGCCAGCATCTGGCGCATTTCCTTTTTATGGAGGAGCAGTTTGCGTCGCCTCGTCGGCTCGTGGCTCATATATGAACCAGGGTCATAACGGGCAATGTGGGCGTTTAAGAGCCACATTTCGCCTTTGTCCGGCCGCACATAGGCGTCCCCCAGGCTTATCCGGCCGCCGCGGATGGATTTTATCTCCGTCCCGGTCAGCACCAGCCCCGCTTCAATCGGATTGCTGATATAGTAATTGTGGTACGCTTTGTGGTTGGTGGCGACGACTTTCTTCTCAACCATATGCCCTTATTATATCATAAAAATATTATGTCCAGTAAAATCAGGTCGCGGTTTGCTGTCGTACTCCAGAGCAGGGTGTAGATGCTTCAGCTGCCGGTGTCTGTCTCCGGCGGTGTTTCCAGTCCCAGGCTGTCGAAGATTTCGCGGAACTTTTCCAGCGGCTGGGCGCCGACGATGGCATAACGGTCATTAACGATAAAAGTCGGAACCCCGGTAATCCCCAGTTGTCGTCCCTGTTCCTGTGATTGCCGCAGGCGTTCCTGGTAACGCCCTTCGTCAATGGCTCGCTGTATTTCAGCGGCGTCCAGGCCGGCTCGTTCGGCGGTTTCAGCGATGACCTCTTTCAGACCGATGTTCTGCCCCCGGGCGAACACCGCCTCCAGCATTTCCCGGTGAAACTCTTCAAACCTGCCCTGGTCCCGGGCATATTCGGCTCCCGCCAGTGCCGGTGCCGAATTGGCCAGCAGACCCGCCGGCTGATAAGGCAGCCCCAGTTCTTCGGCGCGGTTCCGCAGCATGGCCTTCATCCGGTTAAGGTCCTCGGGATGGTAGTTTCCGCTCAGGTCAGCCCCTTCCGGGGGTGTTTCCGGGTGTATCTCAAACCCCAGCCAGGTATCCTCGATATCATATTCATCTCGCAGGTTGTCGACAAGTCCCTTGCCGATATAGCAGAACGGTCAGATATAGTCGGAATAGATGGTTAATTTTATGGTCATACCTTTATTATAGAGGACATCTCCCAGCTGCCAAAACAGAGGATAGCCCTATCCGGCTGTTTACGCCGGTGGTATTATTATATGGGGCGGATTATTAAGCTGAGGAGGTGCCTTATGTTTCGAAAAATATTGGTTCCTCTGGATGGTTCTGAGCCCGCCGAGCTGGCTCTGTCCTGCGCCGAAGAGATGGCCGGCCGCATGGGATCTAAGGTCATTCTGCTTGGAGTGCTGGAAAGCGGCGGCGCGCGTTATGAGAATCTCTACCGCTGTTACCTGGAAAGCCGGGCTGAAAAGCTTAAGGAAAAGGTGCTGGAAAACGGTGGCCCTGATGCTGTGGTAACACCGTTGCTGCTAAAAGAGTTTCAGGAAGAAGACCTGGTTTCCGAAGAACCTCCTGGAAGGGACATGGGCCACCCGGCTGCTGATATTATACATGCTGCCGCGGAACAGGGTGCCAGTATCATCCTGATGGCTACCCAGGGATACTCGGGTTTCCGCCGGTTGGCCCTCAGCAGTGTAGCCGATGCTATCGTCCGTGGGTCCGGTTTACCGGTTCTGCTGGTGCGCCCGGGCTCCTGCTCCGGCCCGGGCCGGGGAGAAATTTGCCGCAACATCGTAGTCCCCCTGGACGGTTCGGCCATGGCCGAAAGTTCTCTGGCGGTTGTTGAAGACATGGCCCAAAAGATGTGCGGCCAGGGCATGCGGGTCAGCCTGGTTCATGTATCCGTCGAGCGGCGTTCAGCCGCTTCTGATGAACTGAGCGCGTCATTCTTGGAAAATGTGGAAAACCCGGAACGGGCCGGAAGCGGTCAGAAAGCCGAATCTTATGTTCAGCAAGCGGAAAGATACCTGAAACAGGCGGCTGTAAGACTGGAAGCCCTGGGTGTTGCCGTCGCTTGCGCGGTGCGGTCGGGCAAGCCGGAAGAAGAGATCGCCGGACTGGCCGCTGAATCCGGGGCTACCATGGTGGTCATGGCCTGCCACGCCCGGTCCGGGATTGGGCGCTATATCATGGGCAGTACCGCTGACCGGGTCATGCGGCTGGTAGATGCCTCGGTACTGCTGTTGCGGCCGCATAAGCCGCAGCCGCCCGGTGTGGAATAGTTTTCAATAAAAAGAAAGCACCCGCCTGGGCCACAGGCGGGTGCTTTCTGATATCTGGCCGGTCAGGACAAAATGGCTTTCAGATCCTCTTCCGGTGTAGAGATCGGCGTCAGGCCGAACTTCTCCACCAGCACCTGGAGTACATTCGGTGAAATAAAAGCCGGCAGTGAAGGCCCCAGCCGAATATTTTTAATGCCCAGGGCCAGCAGGGTCAGCAGGATGCACACGGCTTTCTGTTCATACCAGGAAAGCACCAGTGAAAGCGGCAGGTCGTTGACCCCGCACTCAAAAGCTTCAGCCAGCGCTGTAGCGATACGGATAGCGGAGTAGGCGTCGTTGCACTGGCCAATGTCCAGCAGCCGCGGCAGTCCGCCGATGGTGCCCAGGTCCAGGTCGTTGAAGCGGTACTTGCCGCATGCCAGTGTCAGCACCACCGTATCGGCGGGTGAACTTTCTACCAGTTCAGTATAGTAATTGCGGCCGGGCCGGGCGCCGTCACAGCCGCCGACCAGCAGGAAATGCTTGACCGCGCCGCTCTTAACCGCCCCGATAATTTGTTCCGCCGCGCCCAATACTGCGTTACGTCCGAATCCGGTGGTAAGTTCCCGGCCGCCGTTGATGCCGCTGTTTTTCCGGCGTTCCCCGTAGCCGCCCAGTTCCAGCGCTTTGGAGATGACCGGAGAATAATCTATCCGTCCCTCTTTTTCCGCCAGGTGCTTCAGGCCGGGATAGGCCACCACCGCCGAGGTGAATACCCGGTCTATGTAGGACGGCTTGGGCGGCATCAGGCAGTTGGTATTAAAGACCACCGGCCCGGGTATAGCGTCGAACTCTTTCTGCTGGTTCTGCCAGGCGGTACCGAAGTTGCCTTTCAGGTGAGCGTATTTTTTTAGACCGGGGTAGCCGTGGGCCGGCAGCATTTCGCCGTGAGTATAAACATTTATCCCTTTCCCCTCGGTCTGCTCCAGCAGTTCTTTCAGGTCCAGCAGGTCATGGCCGCTTATTACGATGAACGGACCGGGTTCAATAACGGTGCTGACCCTGGTTGGTTCCGGATGACCGAACGTTCCGGTGTTGGCCGCGTCCAGCAGCTCCATGCACTTCAGGTTGACCTGGCCGAACTCCATCAGCAGCCCCAGCCATTCTTCCACCGTATGTTCTGCCCCCACTTCCCGCAGGCCTTTGTACAGCCAGCCGGTCACTTCAGGGTCGGTCTTGCCCAGCACCAGCGCGTGCCAGGCGTAGGCGGCCATGCCCCGCAGGCCGAACAGTAGCGTTGAGCGCAGTGAAACCGCGTCGGCGTCTCCCTGCCACAGGTCTGCCGCCTCATAATTTTGGCTGCCGCCCAGTTTAACCGTTTCAGCGCGCGCCTTTGCCACCAGTTCATCAACCCGGCGGTCATCAAAGTTGACGTTGGTAATAGTGGCGAATAAACCCCGCATAATCAGTCCGTCAACGGACGCGTTTGTTTCCTTTCCTTCGGCGGACCGCGCCAGGTCTATCATGGCCGCGGTTAGTTCGTCCTGCTTGCCCGCGGTCACCGCTGACTTGCCGCAGGCCCCGACTTTGGTGCAGCCTTTGCCGCCGACAGTCTGTTCACACTGAAAACAAAACATTTCGCTCAAGTAATTGTCTCCTCTGTAAAATATTCAGCCTCTCCGGATAACCGGGAAGCTGTAAAATCAGTATATTGGGAAATCTAATTGATGAATATGATATGGCTCAAGTTGCCGGGAAAATTACCGAAGCAATCTCAGACCTCTGTTTTGATATCGGATACTGGTTGGCACAAGGCTTGTTAAAAGTGACTTGGAATTTGGGGATTATCGTCCTATCCCATGCTTTCCAGTTCCGCCGCCATATCTGTTTTCAGCCGCTCCTCTTCCATGGTCAGCCGTTCCCACTCCCCGGTCAGATTGCTCACGCTTTCCTGCAGTTGGCGGTGCCTGTCAATGCGGCTGACAACCTCCTCGGAATCCGAGTAAGCCGCCGGGTCGGCCATTTCCGTTTCCACCTTCTTCAGCTCTGTTTCCGCTGAATCCAGTTTTTTTTCAACTTCAGCCAACCGCTTTCGGACCGGTTTCAGTTGTTGGTTGTACTGGTTGCGCACTGCCCCGGCCGCTGCCCGCCGCTGGCGCGGCTCAGAAGCTTGAGCTTCAATCCGGTCCGTCCCGCCGCTCTCGGCGGAGTTTTCGTCGGACTGCTGCTGCCGGTGATACAAAAACTCGTCATAGTCACCGGGGAAGACGGCTGCCTGTCCCTGGCTGACCTCGATTATCCGGTTGGCCGCCTGCCGAATCAGCGTACGGTCGTGGGTGATAAAGCACAGCGTACCGTCGTAATCCGTCAGCGCGTCGGACAGAATTTCCCGTGAGGCGATGTCCAGGTGATTGGTTGGTTCGTCCAGCAGCAGCAGATTGGCTGGCTGCGTCAGCATCTTGGCCAGGGCCAGCCGCGCCCGCTCACCGCCGGATAGCATTTCAATTTTCTTCTGTACGTCGTCTCCGGTAAAAAGAAATCCGCCCAGTATTGACCGGAGACGCTGTTCCGTTTCATCCGGCGCCGCTTGCCGTAGCTCTTCCAGCATGGTATTGCCCGGCTTGAGCAGTTCCAGCTGGTGCTGGGCGTAGTATGCCGTGATGATGTTGTGGCCCAACCGTCGTTCACCCTGGTCGAAATCCAGTACTCCGGCCAGTATTTTCAGCAGGGTGCTTTTGCCGGCGCCGTTGGGCCCGATAATGGCCGCTTTATCACCGCGGCGCAGCAGCAGGTTTAAATCCTGATAAACGGTCTTGTTTCCATATTTCTTGGTTATCCGGTTCAGTTTGATGACCTCTTCGCCGCCTCGCGGCGGCTGGGGGAAGCTGAACTTTATTCTCTTGCTCAGCCGGGGTACTTCAATGCGTTTGACTTTATCCAGCGCCTTGATGCGGGACTGCACCTGCCGCGCCTTGGTAGCTTTTGCCCGGAAACGTTCAATAAACCGTGTTTCCTTTTCCAGTTTTACCGCCTGCCGGGCGGCGGCTGTTTCCAGTGCTTCCAATTCTGCCTGCCTGGCTTTTACATAATCGTTGTGATTGCCGGGATAAACATCAGCTTTGCCGTTTTCCAGGGCTATCACCCGGGTGATTATCCGGTTCAGAAACGCCCGGTCATGCGAAGTCAACAACACCGCCCCCTGGTATTGCGCCAGGTAGTTTTCAAACCACAACTGGGTTTCCAGGTCCAGGTGATTGGTTGGTTCGTCCAATAGCAGCAGGTCGGGATTCTGCAGCAGTATCCGGCCCAGCTCCGCCCGCATAATCCAGCCGCCGCTGAAGGTGGATAGTGGTTTGCTGAAGTCATTTTCCTTGAAACCCAGGCCGGTCAGGATTACCCTGGCTTCCTGCTCCAGGTTGTAGCCGCCTCCGGCTTCAAAGCGGTGCTGCAGTTCGCCCAGTTCCCGCAGCAGGCTGTTTTTTTCTTCTTGCCGCAGCCCGTTTTCGGCCAGTTCCTGCCGCAGTACCTTGATGCGGTGCTCCAGGCCTGCTATATGCCCGGCGCCGGCTACCGTCTGCTCAAGCAGCGGCAGTGTTGACTGGGCGTCCGCCTCTTGCCGCAGATAGCCGATGGTAATGCCCCGGGGTCGGCTGATGGTGCCGTTGTCGGCCGGAATCTGCCCGACGATTATCTCAAACAGCGTGGTCTTCCCGGCGCCGTTGGGGCCCAAAAGTGCCGTGCGATCCCGTGCCCCGATGTGAAAACTCACCCCGGAGAATAGTTCTCGGGCACCGAATGACTTGGATATGTCGTTTAAACTTAGCATGACAGACTGGTATTATAACGACGACAAGAAGCTTTTGTGAAATACCGGGAAATTATTCCAAAATCCCTCATCTCCATATGATAGCCCAGCATCCGAGGTTTAAAGCTGCCTATCTCGCACTATATACCAAACCCCGTTACGTGCTAAAATAACCTTTTTAAAGGGAATTTCAGGAGTAATTTAGCGCGTGTGTGATGCCTATCTGGATATTGAAACCACCGGCCTGTCTTTCCAGTATTCAGCCATAACCGTAATCGGTGTTTATCTGGATGATGGTGTTGGCACTGAACTGGTGCAGCTGGTTGGTGATGATGCCACCCGGGATAATTTGTCGCGGATTTTTGAAAAGGTCCGCACCGTCTACACCTTCAACGGCAGCCGGTTTGATTTGCCTTTTATCCGGCGAGCCCTTGGGTTGGATTTAAGCGCCATGGCTGATCATCATGATTTGATGTATGAATGCTGGCGCTGTAATCTGAGAGGCGGTTTTAAAGCTGTGGAGCAGCGCCTGGGTATCGGTCGCAACCTGTGCGGTATCAACGGCGCCGATGCGGTGATGCTGTGGCGGCAGTACCGGTACTCCGATAACGCCGCCGCCCTGGCCACGTTGCTGGAGTACAACAAAGAAGACGTGATAAACCTGAAAACTCTCCGGCAGAAGCTGGCTGAGCGCCGGGCTGACGGAATTGCGCCGGTGGTTCCGCAGCGCACCGTTTAGAGTGTTGGTGTCTTGGTTTATTCAACTCGGCAAAAGAGGCGCTGGTGTTCAGACTGACAGACGTAAAATACGCGGATTACCTGAATATACCGGAACTTCAGATTGAGGGCGGTCAGATTACCACCCTCTTCGGTCCCAGCGGCAGCGGTAAAACTACTATATTGAAGCTGTTGAACAAGCTGATATCTCCCACCTCCGGCCAAGTTTTGTTTAACGGACGGGACCTGTCGCTGATTGATTCCATTGAACACCGCCGGGAAGTGGTCATGCTCTCCCAGGACCCGGTAGTCTTTGCCGGCAGTGTGCGGGACAATCTTAATGCCGGGCTGGTTTTCCGGCAGCAGCCGCCGCGGGATGACGCTAAGCTGAAACACCTGCTGGAGCAGGTAAAGCTGGATAAACCGCTTGAGGCCCCGGCCGGCAACTTGTCCGGCGGTGAGAAGCAGCGGCTGGCTTTAGCCCGGGTGCTGCTTCTTGACCCGCGGGTCTATCTTCTGGATGAACCTTCTTCATCCCTGGATGATGAAACAGCTGTCCTGGTCCATGACATGCTGGTTCGCCGTTCCCGGGCGGAAAACAAGACCATGGTTTTTGTAACCCATTCCCGGTCAATAGCTGAGAGTTATTCAGATGTAATTGTTCGCATTGCGCCCGGAGGTTTTATCGGAGGCATCGACAAAACATGAACGGCATACTTGACCTGGCTGTCTGGCAGGTGGTAGCCGCTTATATTTTTGTGGTTATTGTCCTGTTCATCGTACGCAAGCGGGGTATCAGCCGGGAGCGGGAAATTGTGCTGGCTACCCTGCGCATGACGCTGCAGCTGGTGCTGGTCGGCTACGTCCTGGTCTTTGTCTTTGACAATCCCAACCCCTTTATCACTGCCGGCATCATCGTGTTAATGGAAGTATTTGCTGTCTACACTGTCATCAGGAAGTTTCGGGGGGAACTTTCTCCCGGTTTGAAAAAAGCCGTCGTTTTTTCCATGGCAATCGGCACTTCCATATGCCTGCTTTTCTTTCTGCTGGTGGTGGTGGGTGTTACCCCATGGTATAACCCGCAGTACTTCATTCCCATCGCCGGGATGTTTATCGGCAATTCCATGACCGCTCTTTCACTGGGTGTGAAATCCCTTACTGAAGGCATGGTTACCCAGAAACACCTGGTGGAAGAAGCCCTCATCCTGGGCGCTTCACCCAGGTCAGCCACCAGCGGCATCATCAACAGCACCTTTGATTCAGCCATTATGCCCACCATCAATTCCATGCTTGGCATGGGCATCGTCTTCCTCCCCGGCCTGATGACGGGGCAGATACTGGCCGGAGTTTCGCCCACCACCGCCATCGCCTATCAGATCGCCATCATGTTCGGCATCCTGGGCGCGGTGGCTCTGTCGGTTATCCTGATGCTGCAGCTGGGCTACCGTTCCTTTTTTAATAAAGACGCCCAGCTCATCTGAACCCGTCAGATTGACGCGGGACCATTTAGCTTATACCATTATACTTTGTGTGCTTTAAGCAACGTAAAAGAAACCATGCAACTCAGGATGATGAAACCGGCTGATGGATGAACAAACCCAGCTAGCCTCCAGGAAAGAACTGGCTCGCAAATTGGAAGAGGCCGAGGCTGAAGCCAGGCAAAAGGCCATTCAGCAAGCCCGGCTGTGCAAAGGCTTGGAGTTTATGCCCAGCTTCATTTCCTGTGATGATACCTGGGTTCCGGAAGCCGATGCGGGCAACTGGAAAAGATACGGCTTCAATTTTCAGCCGTTTGTAACCCTGGTTTTTGTGGCCCTGCTGGCTGTCTTCATCGGGCTGACTCTTTCCTTGCCGGAACAGGCGGAATCGGTATTTGACGGCGCTTTGGGATTCATCACCTCCAACATCGGCTGGTTTTTAATACTTGTCTCAACCGTCTTTGTCGTCGCGGTTTTGTATTTTGCCGTAAGCAGATTCGGCAATATCAGGCTGGGCGGAAAGAATGCCCTGCCGGAATTCTCAAACTGGGGTTGGTACGCCATGCTGCTCAGCGCCGGTATGGGTATCGGGTTGATGTTCTGGAGTGTGGCTGAGCCGGTCACCCATCTTCATACGCCGCCGCCCATATTCGGCAGCCTGGATCCGGGTTCTGCGGAGGCCGCCCAATCAGCGTTGGTTACCACCTTTTTCCACTGGGGCCTGCATCCCTGGGCTATCTATGCCCTGGTGGGTCTGGGCCTGGCTTTCTTCGCATTCAACAAGGGTTTGCCACTGACCATCCGGTCCATTTTCTATCCCCTGATAGGGGACAGGATATACGGTTTATGGGGCCATGTCATTGATGTCCTGTCGGTGATGGCTACCATGATGGGTCTGGCTACCTCGCTTGGCCTGGGAGTGACGCAGGTGAATGCCGGTTTGAACTATTTATTCGGCATAGAGTTGAGTACCGGCATGCAGGTAGTTTTAATCCTGGCCATCACCG
The DNA here is from genome assembly GCF_055384165.1 of Dehalogenimonas sp. NIT-SK1. Classification (NCBI taxonomy): domain Bacteria; kingdom Bacillati; phylum Chloroflexota; class Dehalococcoidia; order Dehalococcoidales; family Dehalococcoidaceae; genus Dehalogenimonas; species Dehalogenimonas sp. NIT-SK1. Next base: position 1,657,267 of record NZ_AP042352.1, on the reverse strand, counting down.
GCATCGCCACCGGCTCTATTGTGCTGGGCCTTGACCGGGGGATTAAACGGCTGAGCCAGCTCAATATGATTATCGCCGGTGTTTTCCTGGTCGCGGTTCTGGTGCTGGGACCAACCGTATATATACTCAGCGGCTTTACCCAGGGTATCGGAGCCTACTTGGGGCAGCTTCTTGAGATGAGTTTATGGGCGGAGGTCTTCAGCGGCTCTGACTGGCAGGGAGCCTGGACCGTTTTCTACTGGGCATGGTGGATTTCCTGGTCTCCTTTTGTCGGCATGTTCATAGCCCGTATTTCCAAGGGACGGACCATTCGGGAGTTTGTATTCGGTGTACTCTTATTTCCCACCATAGTTTCCTTCCTGTGGATGGCCGTATTCGGTGGTAGCGGGCTGTTTTTTGAAACCAACGGCATGGCTGATATTATCTCCCGGATACAGACCGACGAATCGCTGGCGCTTTTTGCCATGCTGGAAAACCTGCCGCTTTCCAGCGTCATGTTTGTGATTGGTATCGTGCTGGTGGTGGTTTTCTTTGTTACTTCTTCAGATTCCGGTTCCCTGGTGGTCAACCATCTTACTTCAGCCGGCACACTGAAAGCCCCTGCCCGGCAAAGGGTTTTCTGGGCGCTGCTGGAAGGACTGGTAGCCATTACCCTGCTGGTTGGCGGCGGGCTGGTGGCCCTGAGAACCGCGGCTATTACCACCGCGCTGCCGTTCGCCTTTATACTGCTGATAATGGTGTATTCCCTGTATATCGGTTTGCGACACGAGTACGGAATTGAGGAAAGCGTCAGGAAGAAGCTGGAGGAAGTCGAGGAAAAGCACTTCCTGGATGAGGCTATTGCCGAAGCAAACAAAGACAAACAAAAAGCAGCCGATAATTAGTTAAGCCGGTATAGCGCGTCTTGAGGTTAAATTCAGCTTCACCCCTTAGGTCCACATGATAGAGGTCAAAATCCAAGCCAAAAAAGTTCCTCAGCCTGTTTCCGGCATCCTGAAATCGCCGGCGCTGTGGCCCGGCATGCCTTGAATATGCTGAGCTGAAAAACCCCGATGTTAGGCGCTGTCCCGGCTTTTTTCTCCTGCCTCCGCCTCCGGCAACTCAATAATAAAGCTGGTGCCCTTTTCGTCGCTTTCCGCCCAGATCTTTCCATTGTGGTTGCTGATTATGCCGTAGCAGATGGACAATCCCAGCCCGGTGCCCTTGCCTTCGGGTTTGGTGGTGAAGAAGGGGTTGAACAGCCGGTTCAGGTTTTCCGGCGGTATCGGCGGGCCGTCATTAGTAAAGCCCAGGCGCACTCCTGAATCGGTATTTTTTGTGGTAATGAGCAGCTTGCCGCTCTTATGCTGTTCCTTCATTACATATTCGGCGTTGATGATGATATTGAGAAACACCTGCTGCATCTGAGCCGGGTCGGCATCGACTTCCCGCAGTCCCGGGTCAAGTTCCGTCAGCACCTGTATATTTCCGGTTCTCAATTCGTATTCCCTCAGTTTCAGCGTTTCGCTGATTATGTCGTTAAGATGCACCCGGCTGCTGGAAGGGTCGTGGCGCCGGGCAAAGGTCAGCATATTGCGCACTACCTTGACCGTCCTTTGAGCCTCGCTGTGAATGATGTCAATTTCTTCGCGGATGACGGAGGGCAGGTCTTTATCCTTGAGCAGTTCGGCAAAACCGATAACCCCGGTCAAGGGGTTGTTTATCTCATGGGCGATTCCGGCGGCCATTTCGCCCACTGAAGCCAGCCGGTCGGTTATTATCAGCTTCTGCTCCATTTCCTTGCGTTCAGTGATATCCCGGGCGATTCCCATCATATAATCCCGTTCGTTGAGCCGGATAAGCTGGGCGTGCACTTCCACCGGTATTTCAGCGCCGTCCCTGCCACGGTGAGTTGTTTCAAAGACCGCCTGGCCTTTGCTGCTGACGGTGGTCATTATTCCCTGCAATCGGTCCTTTGTGTTTTCAATCAGGATGTCATCCAGCTTAAGGACGCTGAATTCTTCTCGACTGTAGCCCAGGGCGGCATAAGCCTGCTCATTGAAATAGGTAAATTCACGGGAAGCGGCATCTATGACGTAAATACCGTCAATAGAAGCGTCCAGCAGCCTGGCCCGTAGCTTAAGTTCCTGTTCTGCCTGGTGCTTGCCGGTTACGTCCCACACCGTGGAAATAACCAGGTTCTGTTCAGTCAGCGGAATATTGATGGCGCTGACGAAATGCTTTGTCCCGTCCTGGTGGGTAACCGGTACGTTTTCCCAGGTCATTCGCCCGGGATCACCGGACTCAACGTCGTTCATCACCCGCTCCCGGATGCCGCGGCGGAACTCCGGGTCAGGATAGACGTGTTCAAAGAATTTGTCCACGTCAGAAATTATTTTCTGCGGCCAGCCGTAGATTTCCTCGAATTTCTGGTTCATGTATTCAAACGGCTGACCTGGAGCGTTGACCGCCAGGCCCAGCGGCAGGTTATCGGTAACTGTTTCAATGAATTCATTGCGCCGGGTCAGTTCTTTCATTATTCGGGTGGTCTCAGCGCGCTTGCGGATTTTTTCTATTCCCAGCGATAGGTCCTGGGACAGTTCCAATACCAGCCCGTATTCTTCCTCATCGGTAAAAGCCTTCGGGTTGTGGGAGCAGATAGTGAAGCTGCCGATGGTCTGGTCATGCGAGCGCAGCGGTAAAGATATGGCGGCGGCGAAGCGGCCGTTGGCACATTCTTCCTTGACTACTGGATGCACTTCTTCCGTCAGTTCTCGCCCCAGCGTTTTCAGGCACAGCTCAAAATCCACTTCCTCGCCGGCGTAGGCTGCCGGCTTTAGAGTGCCTGTTTCGTCGGTCAGGGCAATCCATGTCAGGTCATAATTCGGGTTTTGGGTGGTGCGCCGGCAGGCCTTGTCCAGCAGCGCCGCTTCATTTTCTTCATTGACAATCAGCTGGTTGATATCCCGTATCAGCCCCAGCACCTGGTTGAGGTGGTTGATTTTGCTTTCGTCCCTTTGTAATTGCCGGTTGCTCTGGTACAGCCTTTTCATCGGGCGGCGGATGAGCAGGAACAGCAGCAGGGTGGTGGCGGCAACAAAGAGCAGCCCTTTGACTGTCTGCAGTTCCGCAACCTGGTCCGGGTCGCTGACCATGGCTGAGAGTATCCGGTCGGAGAATATGATCCATAGGATGGAAAGCGCCAGGTATATCGCGGAGATAACCAGGGGGCTGCGGTTCTGGGGGAGGGACAGCCGGGAAGAATATTTCCTCATACTGGTCCACCTTATTGATAAAGCTGGCTCCATTATTAGCACAGAAAAATGACTGAAGCAATAGTATTTATCAACAATGGGGTGAAACTGACGGGGGCAGCTTACGGCAGGTGTATTAACGAATTCCCGGTATCATTTTATATCCGGCGGCAATTGTGTCGAATGGTTCAGGACAGAAATCTCTGTCTCTGTTGCTAATTTCGTCACTTTGCGAAAACCGCCGTTTACTTCTTTATCGTTACTCCAGCGGCTGTCCAAGCCTGATTTCAAGCATATAATCATAGCCCCAGACGCCTATCACAATGGAAAACTCATAATCATACATATTGCCGCTCAGCGTTGTCTGTTTTCCATAAAGAGAATCCACCGTTTCTTCTTTATAACCTTCGGCGTCTTCAAACAAATCCCGGTAGAATTCAAGAGCTTCATCCCGGCTCCCGGAGTGGGAAAAATAAATGTCGGAAAACTGTTCCCCGCTTGGCTGGTTGGAGTTTACATTAAAGGTTTCGGCCCATATTTCGTTCAATTCATATAGCGGGAATTTGTCTGTTGGAAAGTCTTCCAGTAGCGGATTGCTGTTCATGGGATGGTTTGTGGGCAGGGTTACCGAGATATATACCGTGGACGGGGAAATACTGTCATCCACACGGACGGTTACTTCATAACCGTCGATAATTCCCATGGCATCATAGTAGCTGCTTTCATCCTGATGGGTCAGGAGAGAGCCGTAATATTCTGCGATGTCCTCTTTGCTCGCCTCTGACTTATAGAGCACATAGTAAATATTTCGGTAGCTGTTGTAGCCGTTGTTGTAAGCCGGATACTGCACATCCAGGGTGCAGCTTTCTATCGCGGCACTCTCATACAGCGGCCAGGTATCTTCCGGGTAGCCTTCCAGTAGGTAGCCGTGATAGTTGCTGTAAGGTCCCTGGGTTGTGGGTGCCGGAGTCGTGCTCGGTGCCGGTTGGGAAGTGGTTGGTGAAGGAGTGGTCGGGTCCGTATTTTCTTCAGCGGAAGGCCCGCAGCCCGCCGTACCGGCTACCAGGATTAAAGCCGCGGAGATGAATAGAAAACGGAAACTCGTGGGCAGTTTTGACATCACAGACCCCTCGTTACTTCTTGCGCGCCCCATGACAGGTTGCGCTCATTTTAAGCAGGCATTATAGCAGAAACCCCTGTTGGAGCAATACCAGGGAACTATCTGGTAAAGGTCGGAAGGCGCACTGGTTTGACAGACAGTAAAATAATATAAAAGTCTTGGTATAAAGTATAATTTGATACTCTAAAAAGTGTCTAAATACTTAGTAAAAATGTACTTTAGTACGATGCCAAAAAAGACTTGACGGCGTAGAATATTTACGCATCAAGCTAAGGATTAGAAATAGGAGGGTGCCTTCTATGAATTATGGCTCCCGGGAAAGACCGGGTGGCAGCGGGGAAGACAGCAAAAAAATAAAAAAGGAAAATAGAATGCACAAATTTCATACTACAGTATCCCGAAGAGAGTTCATGAAGGGCCTTGGTCTGGCCGGCGCCGGACTGGGAGCGGCTTCGGCAATAGCCCCGCAATTTAATGACCTGGATGAGTTAATCTCATCTAAAGCTGGCAGCTATCGGAATATGCCTTGGTTTGTCAAAAGCCGTGATGCCTATGATTTCACTAGTCCTCATGATTGGAGTCAAGTTACTCGCCATGACCAGCGTCATACCAATCAGTGCTCCTGGCAGGGTTCTAAAGAAATCGCGGCCTGGATAGATGACCGTGATGGCCCTGGTTCTGCAGCTAAGCAAGCTGAGGAAAAAAAGGCTTATGCAGCGGAGGGTCTGAAACAACCCCGGGGTTGGGCAGGCGTACGCACAAACGCTTATAGAGCGATAATCAACAAAAACTCTGCAGAAGATAGCCCTTATGGCTTTATGCCGCCTAAAGTTAAAACCCCTGAAGAACAAAACATACCTAAATGGCAAGGAACCCCTGAAGAAAATGCCAGGATGATCAAGGCTGGTCTTGAAGTTTTCGGCGCTTGTGATGTCACCTTCCTGGAACTTGATGATAAAACCCGCAATTTCGTCTTCACCCATGACTTCCATGATGGCAAGCCTTATGTCTGGGAAGATGTGCCCGTGGGTTATGAAACCGGTGAAATGAAACCCAGCAAAGGACCCCGGGCTGGCAAACGGGTTTTGGCCAACAGCGCTAAATGGATCATCAATTACCAGCTCCAGATGAGCAATGACACAATCCAAAATGGCCTTTTTGACAGGCGCTACGGTCATGGCCGTACCATTCAGAGACAGCTTCAGGGCTGGCTGGCCGGTCTTGGTTATCAGGCATATGGCCCTGTGGACTACACCAATAACTTTACTCAAAACGTCGCCTTCGCCATTCTCGGCGGTGCCACAGAGCATATGCGTAGTTTCTTCTCTTGTCACCCGATATATGGCGCTAGCCTCGGTGTGGGTGCGGGTATCATCACTGATCTCCCGCTAGAGCCGGGCACTCCGATTGATGCCGGTTTGCACCGTTTCTGCTATGACTGTGGAAAATGTGCTGAGGTATGTCCCAGCCGCGCCCTCAGCCGTAATGGTGATCCCACGGGTCCCATTGTCAAAGAACCTCAATATGAAGGCATTGGCCCCTGGAATCGCTGGAGTGGTCGTACGGAATTTGATAAAAAACATCCTGAACTAGGTGCTGTTAATAATGGGCATAATGAATATATAGGTGTGAATGAACCAGGCTTTTTTGCCCATTGGACCCTGTCACCTGGAGATTGTACCCAGAGTGTGGGTATCAATATGTGCGGTTCGTTTGGTTGTGGTTCCCGTTGCGTCTTTGCTTATGGAAAAGAGGCTATGGTTCACGAAGTTGTTAAGACTACTGTTGCCAATACATCTCTCTTCAACAGTTTCTTCCGCCAGATGGATCACGTTTTTGGTTTCCCGATGTACAACTACGGAATTGACGGCCCCGGTGTCCAGGAACAAATGGATGCTTTCTGGAACTATGAAACCAATACTCCCATCTATGGTATTGATACTACCCGTGGCGGTCGCCGCAGGATTTAGTCTCCAAACACCATTAGTGCGTTATTAGCACAGAGGTAACAAAAGGGGAGAGCTTTAAAACGGCTCTCCCCTTTGTTATTGGGGTTCTAACCTTTATTAGTCACCTGCAATAAACCTCTTACTTCTCTTTCAGACAACTACCCAGTATGGTAATGCAATTTGGTTTTGAAATTGCTCGCGTTTTTCTGGATACATCTGAAAGTTTTAATTTTCTAGAAACATTGACCCATATTTTACTCATTCATTTAAACTCCTTTACGCCAGAAATCTTGGTATTTTACGAGCAAACAAGACGAAATACCTTATAAAAAGTTACAAAAGTCATTTAAATAAAGACTAAATATATACATGAAATAGCCATATAATACCCAAACATATGAGTAACTACTAGTAACTTAATACTTATTAACAATAGTTCTTAAGTACGATGTTTAATCAAATTATATGGTGTTATAGTAATTTTAGCTTATAAAAGAGGTATGAATTCATTTTATGGTTCAGAAAAACGTTGGAAACAATGTTTGTATGGTTCCCCACGAAAACAGTTCTTTGAGAAATAAGTCTATTTTTAAGTATTACCTCACCCACCCGGAAGCCAGGGTTACCGATATTGCCCGGAGATATGGGCTTTCCAGTCAACGAACTGCTTTTATCATCCAAAGACAAATGCGTGATGATGCGTTAAACGGTAGTAACGCCATTAAAACTATCTTGGAAAGGAGTGCTTTATGCAAGTTGACCCCGGGAAAGACCGGGTGACAGTGGGAAAGACCGCAAGAGAAACAAGCCAAAATACACTAAGGAGAAAAGAAGTGAGTAAATTCCATACAACAGTATCTCGAAGAGACTTTATGAAAGGCCTTGGCCTGGCTGGCGCCGGACTGGGAGCCGCTTCTCTGGCCGCGCCGCAGTTTAATGACATTGATGAAATGATTTCATCTGAGGCAGGTCCGCTGCAGAAATATCCCTGGTTCGTAAAAATGCGAGATCAGTATGACTTCACCGCGCCGCATGACTGGAGCAAAATAACCCGTCATGACCAGCGCCACACTATTCAGTGTTCCTGGCAGGGTACTCCTGAAGTCAGGGCCTGGATTGATGACCGGGATGGTCCGGGTTCTATTGAGCGTCAGCTTGCTGAAAAGAAAGCCTATGACCAGAGAGGTTTAGAAGACCCATACGGCTGGGGCGGTTTGCGCAACATGGCTTATCGCAGCTTCATGAACAAGAACAGTAAAGAAGATTCACCTTATGGTTTTCTTCCGCCCAAGGCGACGACTCCTGAAGGTCGTGGCGTAGCTAAGTGGCAGGGAACCCCGGAAGAGAACTCCCGCATGATCAAGGCGGGTCTGAAGACCTGGGGCGCCTGTGACGTAACCTTCCTGGAGCTTGATGACATCACCCGCAACTTCATCTTCACCCATGACTTTCATGACGGTAAGCCCTATGTCTTTGAAGATGTACCGGTAGGTTATGAAACCGGCGAGACCGGCACCTCCAAAGCCCCCCGGGCCGGCAAAAGAGTTCTGGCCAACAGTGCCAAGTACATCATCAACTACCAGCTGCAGATGAGCAATGACACCATTGACAACAACCTGTCAGACCGGCGTTACGGCCATGGCCGCACCATCCAGCGGCAGCTGCAGGGCTGGCTGGCCGGACTGGGTTACCAGGCGTATGGTCCTCTGGACTACACCAACAACTTCTCAGAGAACGTAGCCTTCTCGGTTCTCGGTGGCGCCAGTGAAATCATGCGCAACTACATTTCTGGTTCGCCGATCTTCGGTTCCAGTTTTGGCGTAGCGGCGGGTATTATCACTGACCTGCCGGTAGAACCAACCTTCCCCATTGACGCCGGCATGAACCGGTTCTGCTATGACTGCATGAAGTGCGCTGAGCTTTGTCCCGGTGGCGCGCTCAGCCGTGATGGTGGTGGGCCTGGAGCGCCGATAGTCAGGGAGCCCTCCTGGGAAGGTATTGGTCCCTGGAACCGGTGGAGCGGCCGCAGCGCTTTTGACGCCAAGCACCCGGAACTGGGAGCGGTCAACAACGGGCACAATGAGTACAAGGGTGTTGATGAGCCCGGTTTCTATGCCCATTGGTGGTTCTCACCCGGTGACTGTAACCAGAGCGTCGGTATCAACAAGTGCGGCTCCTTTGGCTGTGGTAGCCGATGCGTATTCGGTCGCGGTACCCATGCGGCTATCCATGATGTGGTTATGGGTACACTGGCGACAACGGATATCTTTAACGGTTTCTTCCGCACTATGGATGAAGCTTTCGGCTATCCGATGTATGACTACGGTATTGATGGTCGGCCGCAGGAGAAGATGGACCAGTTCTGGGAACTGAGGTCTGATACTCCCATCTACGGCGTTGACACCACTCGCGGTGGTGGTCGTCAGCTCTAGTCTATATTCACAAATTGCTAAAAAACAGGGACCGGCCAATCAGGTCGGTCCCTGTTTTCTTATTTTTAAGCCCCTGTTTATTTTTCTTAGTATTACCTATTACCATTATCTAAAAGTTTAATCTATAAAAACCAATAACACCTAATACAGGCACTTAACTCCTTTATATTATCACCTAAAGGTTTGTTCTATTTGGCTTTTCAATACCACCGTATCCAGGTAACTGCCAGTAACCTAATGCTTAATAAAAATAGTCCTTCTGACCGATATGCAGCGGTTTTTCCCGATGTTATGCTTTTTACGAATATTAAAAAGGTAGCAATTGCGTTTATGGTTCGGAAAGAAATAGTAAAAAGTGTTTATGCGGTTCCCCACAAAAACAGTTCTTTGAGAAATAAGTCTATTTTTAAGTATTACCTCACCCATCCGGAAGCCAGGATTACCGATATTGCCCGGAGATATGGGCTTTCCAGTCAACGAACTGCTTTTATCATTCAAAGACAAATGCGTGATGATGCGTTAAACGGTAGTAACGCCATTAAAACTATCTTGGAAAGGAGTGCTTTATGCAAGTTGACCCCCGGGAAAGACCGGGTGGCAGCGGGAAAGACCGCGGAAAGATTTTAGTTTTAAACACAAAAAGGAGGAAAATGAATGAGTAAGTTTCATTCAACGGTAAGCAGAAGAGACTTCATGAAAGGTCTTGGCCTGGCTGGCGCCGGACTGGGAGCCGCTTCTCTGGCCGCGCCGCAGTTTAATGACATTGATGAAATGATTTCATCTGAGGCAGGTCCGCTGCAGAAATATCCCTGGTTCGTAAAAATGCGAGATCAGTATGACTTCACCGCGCCGCATGACTGGAGCAAGATAACCCGCCATGACCAGCGCCATACTGTTCAGTGCTCTTGGCAAGGATCGAAAGAAGTCGAGGCCTGGATTGATGACCGTGACGGTGCTGGAACCATAGAAAAATGGAAGGCTGAGAAAGCTGCCTATGCTCAGCGTGGCCTGGAAGATCCCTACGGCTGGGGCGGTCTGCGCAACATGGCCTATCGCAGTTTCATGAACAAGAACAATAAGGAAGACACCCCTTACGGCTTCTTGCCGCCCAAGGCTACGACCCCTGAAGACCGTGGCGTAGCTAAGTGGCAGGGGACTCCAGAAGAAAACTCGCGCATGATCAAGGCGGGTCTGAAGACCTGGGGCGCCTGTGACGTAACCTTCCTGGAGCTTGATGACATCACCCGCAACTTCATCTTCACCCATGACTTTCATGACGGTAAGCCCTATGTCTTTGAAGATGTACCGGTAGGTTATGAAACCGGCGAGACCGGCACCTCCAAAGCCCCCCGGGCCGGCAAAAGAGTTCTGGCCAACAGTGCCAAGTACATCATCAACTACCAGCTGCAGATGAGCAATGACACCATTGACAACAACCTGTCAGACCGGCGTTACGGCCATGGCCGCACCATCCAGCGGCAGCTGCAGGGCTGGCTGGCCGGACTGGGTTACCAGGCGTATGGTCCTCTGGACTACACCAACAACTTCTCAGAGAACGTAGCCTTCTCGGTTCTCGGTGGCGCCAGTGAAATCATGCGCAACTACATTTCTGGTTCGCCGATCTTCGGTTCCAGTTTTGGTGTAGCGGCGGGTATTATCACTGACCTGCCGGTAGAACCAACCTTCCCCATTGACGCCGGCATGAACCGGTTCTGCTATGACTGCATGAAGTGCGCTGAGCTTTGTCCCGGTGGCGCGCTCAGCCGTGATGGTGGTGGGCCTGGAGCGCCGATAGTCAGGGAACCTTCCTGGGAAGGAATTGGTCCCTGGAACCGGTGGAGCGGCCGCAGCGCTTTTGACGCCAAGCACCCGGAACTGGGAGCGGTCAACAACGGGCACAATGAGTACAAGGGTGTTGATGAGCCCGGTTTCTATGCCCATTGGTGGTTCTCGCCCGGTGACTGTCGTTCTAGCGTCGGCATCAGCAAGTGCGGCTCATTTGGCTGCGGTACCCGTTGCGTATTCGGACGTGGTACAGAGGCAGCCATTCATGACGTGGTTATGGGTACACTGGCTACTACTTCAATGTTCAACGGCTTTTTCCGAGAAATGGATGAAGCTTTCGGCTATCCGATGTATGACTACGGCATTGATGGCCGACCGCAGGAGAAGATGGACCAATTCTGGGAACTGAGATCCAATACTCCTATCTATGGTATTGACACCACTCGCGGCGGTGGTCGTCAGATTTAGTCTGGATTTAACGACCAACAGCAACAGGGACCGGTCATATGACCGGTCCCTGTTTTAATTGACAGATACTACAGAGAAACCATAACACTTCTGTTAATTGAGATATGATAATTTACTCGCAGTGGTTCCCTTTCTCAATCAACTCTATTGCCATATGCGCCAGTACCATTACCGCGTAGTTGCATTCACTTTCAGTGATTATCGTATTTATGCCTTCATCGCTTATGCCCAATGGCCAGGTCCGGCATGTCTGCGGCCTGTCATTATATATGGTGCAGCGCCCGTTTCTGGCATTCCACCACTGGCATGGCTTAACTTTTTTGATACTCCACTCGTCGTTGTTAAAAGTAAAAAGCTCTTCACGCTTTTGCTTTAACTTTTTACTGATTCTGTTGGCATCTGCTTCGTTAACGATGATCCGATTGGTCTGTGAACAACACCAGCCGCAGCCGTTGCAGGCGCCTTTCATGCGTTTCATGTTATTTCTTGACGGCTGCCCTATCGTGTCGGCAACCATCACGATGGTGTTGAGTTCATCGTCCTCCAGGCCGGCGCTTCCCGGGTAAATGGATTTTAAAACCTGGCTCACCCGGTTTATGAACTTGCCGTACCTGTTTCCCAGTGTCCTTGAATTATCCTCCGCGATTCTTATCGCGGAGGATAAATCCTCAGGAGAAACTATTTGATGCAATATTGCCGGTATCAGCATTGCCGCCTCGAAACTCTCACCTTATAGTGTCTCTCGTGCATTTGAGAAACAGAATAGAAGAAACCATCATTTACACGCAGCATTGATGAGGTGCCGGATTCTTAACTACCATTACTGATGTCAGCCGATAATCATTGTCGGCTACTTCTCCAAGTGTAACCTGGTAGATGCGCTCATCTTCCATGGTAAGGTATTCACAGATGAGCGTAGGAGTATCTGCCGCTATGCCATTATCCAACAGGTGCTTGGCGGTCTGCCGCGGTACCTGGGTTTCATTTGTCAGCATCAGCAGGTTGCGGCCGTTGTTAAAACTGTCTACCAGGAATTTGAGCTTGAGATTTTTGACCTTTTCATTTCCGTCATGGAAAGAAACCAGTACTGATTCATCCAGGCATATTTGAGCCTTTGCCGCGGCAAACTGCGCCGCCCCGGCTGAAGGTATTATCCGGATGTCAAAGCCCTTGAACACATCTAATACCTGGGCCAGGGAAGAAGACACGCATGGATCTCCAACCCGCAGCACTGCTACGGTCTGACCAGTTTCTAAAGCGCGCGCTGCCGCGTCCTTCTCTTTCTGCAGGTAATCTTTGGTGCCTTGGAAAAAGATTACCTTTCCGTTTACCAGGTCCTTTACTGGCTTCAGTGACCAGTCCCAGGCCAGAATGATGTCGGAATCTTTTATCGCTTCTTCGGCGGCATGGGTCAGCCATTTTGATGACCCGCCCGGCCCGATTCCCACGATATAGCATACCGGCATTTTTTTTACACTCATTTAGTCTTACACTCCTTTTTATTATTGATTATAGTAACAACCAGTTAAACCAGTTTTCTTTGCCGAGCTACCAGGGCAGCTTGTGTCCGGTTTTCCACCCCCAGTTTCCGAAGACACAGGTAGACATTTTTTTTCACCATGGCCGCTGAAATATTTAATTCCCTGGAAATATCTTTATTATAGAATCCTTTCTCCAGTAACCTCAGGACCGCCATTTCATTCTCAGTAAGAGCTTTGCCGAAGTGTTCATTTAATTCTGATTCTCCGGTGCCTTGTTTTGATTGTTTGGACAGGTATCTGATGGCGCGGGAATGCAGTTCCTTGTCCCAGATGGAAACCCCCTGTTTTACCAGTTTGATGGCGGAGAACAAAATATCGTGAGCGTGGTCCTTGGTGATAAATCCGGAAGCCCCAATTTTCAAGGCTTCAGCCAGGAATAACTCTGATTCATGGGCGGTGAGCATTATGATTGGTTTGTCGGGATTTTTTTCTTTTATTTGTTGGGCTATGTGGAATCCGTCTACGGTAGCCCCATGCAGGCTTATATCTAGAATGACCACGTCAGGGTCCAGTTCCTCAATCTCTTTGAGAGCCTTGTCGGGATTATCCGTAGCCCCCACCAGTTTCAGGCTGGGTTCTCTCTGGACCATGACGCTGAAACCCCTTCTGACAATTTCATGGTCATCCACCAGGTAAACGGAAATTTTTTCTTTAACCATATTTATTTAGCCTTGAATATTATTAGCTTTTCCAGGTTTCATTTCCGGTTTGGGAATAACAATATCAATACTAGTGCCCTGGCCGACTTTACTTTCAAAAGTAAAACTGCCGCCCAGCAGCTCGGTACGGTGCTGCATGCCTGAGATGCCTCTGGGTTTTTCTTCAATCCCGGCTGTATCCATTTTTACGCCCTTTCCATCATCAGAAATCATAAGTTCAATTGAGTCATCAGTTTCAATGATAGAAACAACCACGTTTTTGACCTGGTCCCCGTGTCTCCGGATATTTGTTAGTGCCTCATGCAGTATTCGATATAAAATGACCTCAACATATTTGGGTAGTTCATGCTTCATATCCACCGAGACATTCGTCTGGCAGTTAATAAGGTTTTCAAGTTGCACCAGTTCCTGTTTCAACAGGCTTACTAGGCCGAATTTGGATAGTGTTGGTGGATACAGCGTTGTCATCAGGTTGCGCGTTTCTTTTATAGTGCCGCTGATGCTTTTGCTGACTGGAACCAAATCTCTAGGCTGGATCTTCTCTGTTGATTCTTCCAGGTTCTGCAGTTCTTCAGAAACGTTGATCAGTTCCTGGGTGATGCGGTCGTGTATTTCGATGCTTATTAGTTTACGTTCTTCTTCTTGCGCGTGGATGTAATCATTTATCAGCTGCTGTATTCTTTTATTTTTTTCCGTTATCTCCCGTTGGGCTAGTTTCAGGTCTGAGATATCGGTGGAATAAATTCTTATCAGGTCACCAACATTTACTATGAGTTGTTGGAAAAAACGGTCATTGGCGTTCACTTCCCTGGTCATCGGCTTGTTGGGATGCTTTTTAAAATACTTAATGATTTTTGACCAGTTTGCCAGGAATGGGTGATTGATATTTTTTTGCGCAAGCTCCGGAAACAACTCCGCGGCGATGGGATTGAGGTAAGTTAATTCGCCATCTTCTTTTAACTCCAGCACCGGGCTGGGGTTATGCATTGGGAATGATGCCAGGTTTTTAAGGCGCTCTTCAAGTTTCTTTTGCTCGCTTATGTCGATGCAGTACTTGATAATTTTCGACACTTTCCCCGCCCTGTCCAAAACCGGGAAAGCCCGGACTTCCACCGTATGCAGATTGTTGTTCTCATCTCTATGCTGGTGTTCGTGAACAACCATTTTCTTATTATTAAGACTGATTTCATCGATCGGACACGCTGTGCCCATCTTGTTGCAGGGGTATGATTTATCATGCATAAAGGAATAGCAGGAAACCGGCCGGGAAAGGTCAACCAGTCCGGAAGCCTTGTTCGCCAGGATAATATTAAAATTACTCGCGTCTATCACATAGAAGGGATACGGCAGAGAATCGATGATGGTTTTAAGGAACTTGTTCTGGTTCTCTATTTGCTCCTGGGCCTTTTTTTCTTCCGTGAAGTCAAACATGAATCCGCGGAGTTTGGCTGGTTTGCTGCCCTCCATCTCCACGTCAACAAAATCCCTGACCCATATGGTTTCACCGGTTTTTGTGATGAACCTATATTCAAAATCGTGGGCTTTTCCCTCTTTGGTGCATTGGTCGCAGTATCGGGATGCCCATTCACGGTCTTCCGGGTGAATCCTTGAAACCCAGAAAGTCAGACCTGTCCACTCTTCCGGTTTATAACCTGTTATTTTTTCTACCTGTGGTGATACGTAGGTCCAACTGTCGGTTTCAATATCATATTCCCATATTATGGCCTTTACGTTTTCCGCTAGTTTTTGAATCTTGTTTTTATTTAGAGATAGTTCTCTCGTAACTTGCTTGCATTCCGTTATCTTCTTCTCAAGCTGCTGGTTGGATGACAGCAACTCCGCTGTACGCATCTTGACTCGTGTTTCAAGCAGTTGGTGAGATTTTTCCAGCTCCTGTTCAATGGTTATCCTGTGAAGGGCTGTTCCGATGCTGACCGCCGCGTCTTCTAATACATCAACCATATTCATCGGAACCATGTTTTCTTTGGGGTCAGCCAGGTGTATCAGACCCAGTATCTTTTCCTGGAATTTGATGGGAATCAGGGCTACTGATTCATATCCGCTTTGGTTGCACACATTTCTGGTGGCGCCCTTTTCCTCTTCTGATACACTGGCCAGGAACTTGGATGTCGTATTCATGTAAAAGGATCCGTTGGCCGTATAAAAAGACTTTTCACTGTCAGTAGTGCCGTTGACAACATTGGTGCACATGCAATGGTCAGATTGCAGGGAAAGCAGGTTTTCCATTTTGTAAAACTCTTCGCTGAAACCTACCCAGCTTCGGTATGGAATATAACCTTTTTTGTCCAGTATCCTGATTCCGATCGCGGCGCAGCCGGTATAATTCTTGATGGCAGTTACCAGTTTCTCCAGCACCATGTCTGTTTTCGAAGATTCGTTGGTAATGGTCAGCAGTCGCTTTAAAAAATCGTCCTTGTTTTCATTGAATTTACGTTCACTGATATCTCTGGCAATGCTGAGCGCGAATTCCTCACCGTCAATTTCAATCAGGCGTGATTTGACTTCAACCGGCATCAGGGTTCCATCCTTTCGGATATGACAGGACTCGACTTTAATAAACTTATCTTCACGAATTTTCTGCAGTAATAGTTTGGCCCTGGCCGCGAACTCTGGGGTAAGTAGCCCCTGAAGTCCTTTTTGGTAGATCTCGGATTCGGTGTATCCCTTGGATTCGTAAGCCTGTTTGTTGGCGTAAACCAGGTTGCCGGCCATATCCCAGATAAAAACGGAATCCGCCAGCATATCGATAAATGGGATTTTTTCGGTTATTCGTTCAATTGTTTGGCTCATACTATAATAATCACTATTTTTATTTTTATCAGGCCTTCAACCCGTCCTGACCGGGGCAGGTGACATAATCTGGTTTATCTGAATTGCCAGCATCGGCATTATCGGTAAAAGCTTCTGCCGGCAGGGAGGATATTAAGTTGTTTATTTCTTGTGTCAATTCTTTGTTGCTGCACATATGGTGTGCGTCACAAGCCCAGATAAAAGCCTGGCGCCAGTTTTCCGTTTGGGAGGCGGCCACCGCCGCTGAAAAAGTGGCAATATCCGTCTTGGCCCAGCCGCCGGCTTCTCGGAAATATTTCATTGCCTGTTCGGGCTTCTCTTCCTCAAGTGCCGTGTTTATGTTTTCAATGAGCCGGAGTGCCACGGGTCTGGCATCTTGATCATTGTGGTCTTTGGTGTGCCACGCCAGGCAGCCGCCGTAGCAGCGCCCGTGTTTGAAATGGCCGCATTGCCGGCATTCTGTATAGCACCCGCCCTGGAGCAGCTGGTCATCTATGTTTTTGACAAACCATTCCCGGAGTTCCCATTCATTCCTGAAATCGGTCAGCTTTACCCTCGGCATTCCGGACAGGGCAAAGCATCTTATTACATCCAGCTCCGGAGTTATGTCCATTATCGGATTGCATATACCGAGGTTGGCGGCCATCTTGGGGTGATACTGGGTAACCCAGCCCAATTGGAAATCTTTGAAAAAACAGTATGGTAAAGGGCAATCGGTGCGTGCATCAATACCCAGTTCAGCCGCGTTTTTCAACATTTCAAAACAACGGTCAGCCAGGCTGCTGTATTTTTCCGCGTCAACCACCTTGGATTCCAGTCCCTGTACCGGATTGGCCACCGTCCAGGCAAAGTTCGTCCTGCCGAGTCGGTGGGCCAGATTGGGCATGAAACTGGTATCAAAATCCGGGCGCCATACATTGAATCCTAGTACAACGTTAAAGCCTTTTTTAATGGCAAGTTCTACATTGTTTATCACTTTGTTGTAATGTTTGGGGTTTCGGTAGTCCTGGGGTTCATTTATATTGAAAACCAGCCCCACATGATAGGGGGAGATGTCGTCAAGCAGCTTCTTGTTGAAAATACCGCCGGTGAGCAATCTTAAATTCATGCCCGGATTGGCCCGGTGGAATAGCCTGACGATGTTAGCCAGCTCTGGGTGTAGAAACGGTTCCCCCCCCAGGAGAGATAGAGAAGCCAAATTGGATTTTCGGGCCCATTCAGCCACTTTCACGATGTTTTCCATGGATGTCAGGTCGCGTTTCCCTTCTTTTCGCTCCGGTGCCTCAAAGCAGTAGGGACAGGAATTGGTACAAGACCTGGCCAAGACTAAATTCATTTAATACTCCGCGTTATAAAACTCAGCAATCTCTGTTATCGCCCCTTATTGATCTGCTCACTCACGGAGCAGGTTGCCGTTCTTGCTAAAATTTCTTAATATAACCACTATTGTCATCTTGACTATTATATTTTACACCTTGCTGAATACACCAGGGTAATACGTTTTTCAGGCTTTGTTTATGAGTATTTTGCCCCATGTTCTTATGGGGAGAAACTTATAATTAAGCTGGCCTGACATATGGTAGTGATGCCGTTTGAGTTGCTGGTAACCCCCAGGTATTTCTTGATTTATTTACTTGATGCAATATTCATCAACACCATTTTTTCTATCAACTTCCAATATACATTCTATTACAGATTATCATTCTTGCCATCGTACTAAGGGGCATGTTGCTATCAGCTTTTGGATACTGGTGATGGTATCAAATGATACCATCACCAGTTAGACTCTTTTTTAGCTTTATTTATGCGTTTTATTGAAAGCAGCCCCCCCCTTAATAACTTTTTTTATTTTACGGTATCAAAATGCTTACGAAATATAATACTATTGAGTGATGATAAAGAATGTTTATCATACTATAGTAAATTTACAGTTCATTAAAAGGAGGTTGCAATGTCAAAATTTCACAGTACTTTAAGCAGAAGGGATTTTATGAAAGCGCTTGGATTTTCAGGAGCTGGGTTGGGTGCGGCGTCGTTGATGGCACCTCAATTTCATGATATTGATGAAATGCTGGCGGCACCAACAGCGGAAAACAAAAACCATTGGTGGGTTAAAACCGTTGAAAATCCCACTATCGAGGTCGACTGGCCTAATATGAAACGCTTTAATGAGTTTGACTCAATGCGTGGTTCTGGTACTAAGTGGATTTCGGAATCCGGTAAAATTGATGAGTATAATCAGCTTCAGGCCGAGGGGGCTGATATTACCAGACAGGGTATGATTAACAGCCTTCCGGGGCTGACTCTAAGGGATCAGGCCTGGGGTTTCAGCGGCATGCTCAACTTTAGGGTGCCTGCGACATCAGGTGTACACGGTACTTTTACCAGGTCATCATTTCTTGGCCCTCAGGTAGCGCCCACGCCTGCTGAGCAGGGTGTCCCAAAGTGGGAAGGTACCCCTGAGGAAAACCTGCGCATGATAAGGCATGTTATGCGTGGTTTTGGCGCCTTTACAGTAGGCGCTGTGGAGTTAAATCCGGAAACAACCCGCAAGCTTATCTACGATGGAGCACCCGGCCGAAAGGGCAGGTATGTATTTGAAAACAATGCCACTGAAGCTTATGTTGACGGGCCTAATCCGCCCACTATTGATACCAAATATGTTATACCAGATTCCTACCGTTGGGCGATAGCTTTCACCAATCAGGAATCTATCCCGAATCGTCAGCTTGAAGGCCACGTGATGGGTTTTGCTCCTCACGGTCGTTATATGCGCTGGGCTAACACTACCGACTGCACTTTAGAATTCTTACGCTATATAGGATATCAGGGTATGGGTCAGGGTGTTGAAGGTACGCAGATTAACGGTCTGGGTATTGCTCCTGCTTTCAGCACTATGGCTGGTCTTACTGAAATGAGCCGCGTAAACCGTGGTATGACCCCGACACCACATGGGCCGGTGGTCGGTACCTGGGTAATCGTTACTAATCTGCCTTTGGCTGAAACCAAACCGATAGACGCGGGTCTTTTTAAATTCTGCCACACCTGTAAGAAGTGTCATGACGCTTGTGGTTTAGGTGGTCCCTGGGCTGCCGACGAGCCCAGCTGGGAAATAGACCAACATGCCACCGGTGGCGTTACCGGCTATCGCAACTTTGGCCACAAGGCTATGTGGGATGACCAGATCATGTGCCGAATGTGGAAAGCCACCCCTGGTAATTGCTCCAATGGTCGTTGTTTTGGCGCCTGTACCTTTACCAAGGGTGATGATGCTTCAATCCACCAGTGGGTATCGGCTACCGTTGCCACTACACCGTTATTCAATGGCTTCTTCAGAGAGATGGATGATATCTTTGGTTATGGCCGTTCGGCTGCTAACTATGACGGTCATTCCAACGAGCGGGCTGAAGAGCTATGGGATATTGAAATGCCGATCTACGGTGTTGATGGAACTATGGGTATAGACTATCAGTAATTTACTGTGGCTATTTCTATAACGTATTCGGTAGGGGGGACATTTATGTCCCCCTACCTATTTCTCATTTATCAAGTGCTTATAGTAGGTGTAATTCAGGCTGCCGGGTGAAGGTTGAATACTAAATATCCCGGTGTGGTAGTCATATATCACAAATTCAACATAAATCTGTTTGGACTTAAAGCTTATGCTGTTCACTTGCCCAGTAGCCTGTACCCATCTATTTTTTTGTAGCTGGATGATACCTCTACAAGTATCTTAATGCGTAGATGTATTAATACTTAAGTACGATGGTATAAGTATAAAAAAATAGTATATTTAGGATGTAATTACATATATACGATAGGAGGTTGTATGGCATCTGGCTTCCGGGAGAGACCGGATAAAATGGAGAAATTGACACAACAAGTACGAGGAGGTAAGTGTATGCAACAATTCCATTCCACGGTAAGTAGGCGAGATTTTATGAAAGGCCTTGGCATAACGGGAACTGGCTTGGGATTAGCTTCTCTGGTTTCACCTGTATTTCATGATTTTGATGAAATGATTTCCGCAAGCCCTGCTGTTCATGAATGGCCTTGGTGGGTGCAGCAACTGGAATACGATAAAACTACGGTGGATATCGATTGGAGTAAGGTAACAAGAGCGGATTTTAGACACGTAAATCAATGCAGTTGGCAAGGCAAGAAAGAGGGAGAGGCATGGATCAATTTGCGCGATGGGGCAGGTACTGCTGATCGGCTCTATGCTGAAAACGCACAGAGGCGTGAACAGGGTCTTAAATCAAATGACCCGTTCTATGATTTGAGAAATCGTGCCTTGACTGGGGTTCTTTTTTCACCCGGTCTCGGTTTTAACGCATATACCCCGGATGGGTTTATTGGGCCTAAGGTCACAACCCCTGAAGACTTGAAGGTGCCAAAATGGAGTGGCACACCGGAAGAAGCTGCGGTTATGCTTCGCCAGGTGTGCATTTTGCTAGGTGCGTCTGATATCTCTATCGTCGAACTTAATCCTTCTACCAGCAGGAATATGATTCATAGCCATGAATTCCATGATGGCAAACCTTATGTTTTTGAAGATGTTGATCAAGCTTATTTTACCGGAACTGTTAGTACCACTCGTGCCCCCAATAATGATGGTAAAAGAGTGATACCTAATAAATGTCGCTGGGTAATTCAATTCAATTTTGATGAGAGTCATCATTGGCTGGGAAGATTTGCTGAAGAAGGCGGTTTACGGTATCCGGAAGGCCGCCAGGTTCAGCTTCGAATCCAAGCCTTTTTGCATGGACTCGGTTATCAAGCTATCGGTCCGTTGGACTATACAAATAACCTATCGGAAAACATCGGAATGGCTATTCTCGGGGGTACTGCGGAGTTGGGTAGAAATAATTTGGCTATTTCACCTAGATTCGGTGCTGTCCATGGTGAATGTTCCAGTATCATAACTGATTTGGAACTTGCTCCTACTAAACCCATTGATGCCGGTATTCACCGCTTTTGCTATACCTGCATGAAGTGTGCTGAGCTATGCCCGGGTGGCGCTCTTAGCCGGCAAGGTGACCCAACCGGTGAAATTATTAAGGAACCCAGTTGGGAGCCTATTGGTCCATGGCAGCGTTGGCCTAACCGCAGTGCATTCGAAGCTAAAACTCCTGAAGTATTCAGGCAGGAACCCGGTATCAACGAGCCGGCATTTTACTCTCATTGGTGGTACTCAATGCCTGATTGCCGTCCGATGTATGATATTTGTGGTACCTGGGGTTGCGGAGTGAATTGTCCCTTCAAGGGTAAAGGTAAATCGTCAGTTCATGAACTGGTGATGACAACTAGTAAATTCACCCCTCTTTTTAATAGTTTCTTCAGGAATATGGATGACGCTATGGGCTATGGTGAAGAAAAGATGAAAGAGCCTGATAATATCAATGCCTTCTGGGAAGGGAAAATAGAACTACCGAGGTTTGGAACTGAAACATCTACTACTTGGCGATAGCCTTAGTTTGCTTTAGCTCAAGAGATTCAGAGGGAGGCATTTGCCTCCCTCTGAAATTAAGCCGTGAAGCTTAATTCTAAAACGGTTGGAGTGAAAAAGAGGTAACTAGATTTTTTTGGATTAATAGTATTTGAAATGCTGAAAGAATATAGGATGAGGTTAAAATGAATCGCCTTAAGCGGATTTCCCCCTTTTTGACCGATAAAACATTGAATATCTGATTAAATTTCTCAGGTCCTTAAAAAATTGCCGGGGGTTTTTAATGGCCTTCAGGAAATATTTCGGGTTGTGCTTCAGCGTAAACATCAGTCGGCGTTCACCGTAGGTGCTTCTGTATTCTTCTAGAGCTTCATCAATCATGGCCTGAGGGACTTGGCTCAGGTTAACGTCAACCAGGAAGTTCATGTGAAAGTCCACCCAGTCTTCCAGTGATTGAGGTTCAGGAAATATTTTATGCTCTACACAGTAATCAAATAATTCAGTACCTGGATATGGAACGTATTTCATATACATGTATGGCGGGTAACCGAGTTTTTTTAGCATTGTTAGACTCATCTGGAACTCTTCCTCGGTTTCGGTGGGGAATCCATACATGATGAATAATGTCGGCATTATCTTGTGTTTGGTTAACTGCCAGAAGGTGTCCTCCATTTCCTGGACAGAACCCTTATTGAGTAATTCCTGCCTGACTCGCTGGCAACCGGTTTCTATTTCAAGGATCACCGCGGTGCAGCCGCTTTTTGCCATCAAAGCGATATCTTCTTTTTCCAGTCCGCCGCTGACGCGGCAGCTCCAGGTCATTTTGAGCTTTTTGCTTATAACAAGTTCGCAGAATTCCCGGAGTCTCTGGTGATTAAGCGCAAAGTTTTCCCCGGAGAACAGGATGTGATTTACTCCGTACTGGTGATGGAGTTTCTCCATCTGAGACACTATTCGTTCAGCCGACAGGTCACCTATGTACCCCCGATGAAACATCTTGTCATCGCAAAAAGTACAGTTGTAAGGACACCCGCGGCTTACTATCAGGCTTACGTCCCAGTATTTTTTCAGGTCAACTAAATGCCAGGCGGGGTCCGGCAGAAGATCCAAACTGGAAATAAACGGTCTGGGTTCATTGATAACAACTTTGTTTCGCGAATCCCTGAAAGCCAGGCCTTTTATTGAAGTTATATCGGCCTCACTGTCTTCCAGGTAGTTTGCTAACTCTGCCATGGTTTCCTCACCGGCACCGATAATCACATAGTCTATCGTAGACTCTTTCAGTGTTTGTTCCGGTAATGCGCTGGGATGACGGAATCCCCACACAACTTTTGATTCTGGTAATAATTGTTTGTATTGCCTGCCGCGGGTGAGAGAATCAGCTATGTTCGGGCCGGTAGCGACGGAAAAACCGATAATATCGGGTGCGTAATCCACCAGGTCAGCAGGTTGGAGATTGTCGAGATTGCAGTCATGGATTTTAATTTGGTGGCCGGCTTTTTCCAGGTAAGAAGCCATTAACAGTATTTCGTCTGGAAATTTGGTATAACCAGGCTGGGCGCCGAGCGCCCTTGAGGGAATTTCAAGCAGTATTTTCATAATTATTCCGGTTGGATTGATAGTGAAACAAATAGCGAGGTGAGTCCTTAACACCTCGCCAGCCGTGCGAGTTATTACATAACAGTGAGATTATACTATTTTAGGTTTGACTAAACAAAGAGAGATTCAGTTTGTTTCTCACCGTTTCTGACTTGTTCCAAATAGTCATCAACTTCACTTATTTTGGGAAAAGCCGAAAACACCTCATATTTAAGCTGCTCATCACCGCGGAAGAAGATGACTTTATGGAGATGCTTGCTGGCCGCCTTTGCCGCGGCTTCCATTTCTGAGGGAGAAGGCCTGCGCCAGGGATTGTCGCCTGATTTGAAGTAGGGCAGGATGACAAAGCGCATATCAGGGGAGAGGGAGGCCATGAATTGAGCGATGGCTTCAATCTCATCAGTGTCAATGTAGCCGGGGATCAAGACGGATTCTACGAATACTTCCTTGCCGGATTTAAAGATTCTTACCAGGTTATCAAGGATAGGTTTATTGGAAACGCCGGTATATTCCCGGTGCAGTTCATCGGAGAAGGCCTTGATACCCACTTCAATCTTATCCACGTCAGATAGGTCAGGTAAAACCAGGCCGTTGGTAAGCAGCAGGTTATGGGTGCCATATCGCTGGTGCAGCAGCTTGGTGACCGCCGCGAACTGGGGATCCAGGGTAGCTTCCTGGCCCTCGATGATAACGGTATTGAAATCATAATGGTCCAGGATATCGGTCAGTTCCCCAAGGGTAAGGAAGCGCTCCGGCGGTGCGGCATGGCCGTCCGGGTCGTCTATGTGAACGCCGAGGAAGTCCTTGAGCATGGGGGAGTAGATGCGGCGGCGGCAGTAGCAGCCTCCGCAGTCCATGTTGCAGCCCCAGAGGAAGAGGCAGATTTCCTTGAGTTCGGGGGTATAGGCGATGTGGTAGATATTGGTAGGAGTATTATTCATCCTGGTAGACACCCAGTTGTTTGAATTCGTCGATAATAAGGTCGGCGTTATCGTTGAAAGTTACCAGTGGGTGGACGGTAAACTCGGAGAGGCAGTACATGGGAAAGTCAATGAGGTGCTTAATGAGTTCCTCGTGGGAGGAAACATTAAAGATAAGGAAGCCGCCGCCGGCGGTAAAGGAATAAGCGGATTCCAGGATGCCATCGGCCATTTTCTGGTTAATCCATTCCTGGGACTTGCGCAGGAACTCAACCTTGGTCTTGTAATCTTCGGGATAGACGGTTTGTTTACCGGTAGCGTAGTATTTCAAGAGGACACCTCGTTGATATGAGAAATAGTTGAATAGTTCTTATTTATACCCCGGATGCGGGATTACCGCATCCGGGGTATGGTGGCTACGTTACTATATAGGGCTCAATTATTGGTATCTAACAAATATGTCTGATTCAAGTCCGGCAACTAATTGCGGTTCGTCCCACCATGCTTCTTTTTCGCGAGAACCATAACCCATTAAAGGCCCAAGCGTAGCAAAGAAGCCATTAAAGAGGCCTACATTGGCTACTGTCAATTTAACTGCATTGTGAATAATGGCATCGCGGCCTTCATTGAAGGGGCAGAAGGAGTAGCAGGTGTGACAGGTACCGCCCCAAAGCTTGAACTGCATGCGGCAGCCGGCAGCGTCGAGCCAGAATGCCTTAGGGCCAAGAGCATGAGTCATATTGGCGGTTGATTTTCCATTGACATCTGGTGGTTCGTAGGTAGGTTCTTTTTCGAAACTGATCCATCCACCTGGGCAGTTGTCGGCACAGATACCGCAAGTATGGCAGAACTTCCACATTCCGGCGTCAATGGGATTTGTTGGAGCCAGCGGAAAGTCAGTCAAAACGTTTTCGGGATTAATGCGGGGGCCAGAATCCGGTGTCAGGACATAAAGATTCTGGCGGCTTTGTTCGGCGATACCTGTGAGTACACAGGATGCGCCAACATTAAGAGGCATAGTCTGGTGACCAAGTTTTCCGGTTAGCTGATAACCTAGAGTATGCAGAAAGTTACCGACGCCGGCATAAGCCCGATGCATATTGACAGTGCCGTACATATTAGCCTTGCTTATTAAAGAAGGTGCGGTTTTGGTAGCAAAGAGTGATTCTGGAACACCGATAGTGATGGACCACATGTCATGATTAGGAATAACCCATTTTTCATTCATTTCTCCGGTAGGATCTGGTGCTGCGTAACCTTTATCAGCGTTTTCATATACAAAGCGGGCCGTTTTCTTGGTAGTATGGGAACACACAAGTTTATTGCGGTATGTTGAATCTAAGTGTGCATAACCCATATAGGCAGCACCAAAAATTCGTGCAGCTGCGGTCAGTAATTTGGAGTTTTCCTCTGGAGTCCCCTGCCATTTGGGAACCCCAAGTTCTTCTGGAGTCTTTGTGCCTGGATGGGTAAGTCCGCCGAAGTCTGCTTCGACATGAGCTACTCCACGAACTTGACCGTACGCGTCAGCAAAAGCCTGGGTCTTACGGGTGTATCCAGGGCCTCCCTCTGCTATTCTTCTCGCTTTTTCTGCGCTTTGTCCATTACGGGCATCAATCATTTGTTGCCCGTAATAATGATCTTCAATGTTGCTGTTTTGGGCTTGATTGCGTCGGTCAAACCTGCTGACAATATCCCAGTCAATATCAATAGTGGGATCAAGTAAATCTCTCTCTTTGACCCACCATGGTCTAGTATTTACGGCATTAGAAGAACCCATAACCTCGTCAAGGTCATTAAACTGTGGTGTTAATGCAGCTGTGGCCCCGATACCCGCTCCCGCAAAACCGAGTGCTTTCATAAAATCTCTGCGGGAAACAGTAGAATGGAATTTAGCCATCTTCTTCTCCTTAGAATTAATTTTAATACTTTACGGTCTTCCCCGCCGCCATTCTGTCTCTCCAGAAAGGCAATATCATATTAATACTCCTTATAACATTGTTAATATAGGCTTTAGAAGTTATTATAGTGACTAATATTATTAATAACAATATAAAAAAGTAGTTTTAGTCTAAGCATTATGATACCCTTTATTGGGTATCATAATGCTACTAAAGCAGCATATGATATTACTTTAGGCTGTTTACCCAACAATAAATGTCCGTTACATTGGTTCGTTAATAACAGTAGAATAATTGAACGGGTTGGCATGATGGTGAATGATAGTTTATGGGTGCAAGCAGTTATAAATGGGTAGTAGACGATTATAAATAATCAAAATAGTAATAGATAACAGTAATAAATTTCTTCTTTGAAGATTGAATAGAAGAACTAATAATATGGTTAAAAGTTAGGCTGGTTTTGACAATGGAACTTGTCGTCTAAGGACAACTGGTGGGCGGTATAGGACTCGAACCTATGACCCCCTGCGTGTAAAGCAGGTGCTCTAACCAACTGAGCTAACCGCCCCTGTTATCTTGCTATTTTAGACCAAAAGCCTCTCTGCTGTAAAAGATGCTGGTTTTGAAGAGTATCTTGTTGTCGGTCAGAAAGTATTTGCCCTGGTGTCTTGATAAGATAAAGTTGACGACTAAATACCCAAAATTGTTAAAATTTGGTATATACAGCTTTGGACCGTTGAGCCAATCCCCATAAGTGTAACCTTTGCCCCTTGCTCCAGAACGGATTCTATGCTATCATTTGTTCTGTAAATGTTCTATTGGTATAAAGATTATTTGTTTAGATGCCCTTTTGGAAAACGAATCCAATAGTGAATTTATCTTTTTCCTTCGTAACATTAGAGTCGTTTCCTTCGTTTCAACCGTAAAATTCCAATCCCCTGGTGTAATACGTTGATAACTGAGAAATGGTTACTCACAAACCGTCATCCTTGGCGAAAGCCGGGAATCCATAAACTGAAAACTATAAACTCTTAACTACTAACAACTGAAAACTGAGAACTATAAACTAAGAAAACTGAATCTTGTTTGTTATTTGGTGCTTGAAATTTGAGTTTTCCCGCGTCCCCAGTTACGGTATTAGAATTTCCTACCCGCGGATCTGTCATTACCCGCGACAGCGGATGACCCATTCCCCCATAAAACTGAACACTATAAACTGACAACTACGAACTGTTAACCAAAAACATTGAATTATTTGAATATGTTTGAATTGGCAAAACGACTCACGATTAGAGGTAAAAATCCCAAAGCTGGAAAAGAGGAGTCGTTTCTGTGAGGCGGTAACAGGGGTGCAGAAACAAAAACAATTCCGGGATGGTTACTGTGGGGTGCGGAAAGTGTGGCGCGCTTGGCGGGGCTCGAACCCACGACCTCAGCCTCCGCAGGGCTGCGCTCTATCCATCTGAGCTACAAGCGCCCGTAACCTGTAAATGGTGCCGAAGGAGAGATTTGAACTCTCACGCCCTTGCGGACACTACGCCCTGAACGTAGCGCGTCTGCCGTTCCGCCACTTCGGCGTGTTTTGGATTACAGGCAAGTGTCAATTATACTTAGCAGGGTATATACTGTCAATCGGAGGCTTCGGCATGAGAGTCATCCTTTTTACCGGAAAAGGTGGTGTCGGCAAGACCAGTCTGGCCGCGGCCACCGCTGTCCGTGCCGCCGAGCAGGGGCACCGCACCATGGTGCTTTCCACCGATATCGCCCACAGTCTTTCGGATTCGCTGGACCTGCAGCTTGGCAATGAACCCCGCCGGATCCTGCCCAATCTCTGGGGACAGGAGATTGAGATTTACCAGACCATGGAGGATTACTGGGGCACCATCCAGCGTTACATCTCGGCTTTAATGGCCTGGCGCGGCATGGGTGGCGTGGTCGCCGATGAGGTGGCGGTGCTGCCGGGCATGGAAGAGCTGGCCAATCTGCTTTACATTTCCCGCTACCAGAAAGAGGGCAATTATGACCTGGTGGTGGTGGATTCGGCTCCCACCGGCGAAACGCTGCGGCTGCTTTCCTTCCCGGACATGATGCAGTGGTGGATGAACCGCCTGTTCCCCATTCAGCGGCGGGTCGCCTCGGTGATGCGCCCGGTGGTCGGCGCTGTCTCCGACATTCCCCTTCCCGGCAATAACGTGTTGGATGCCGTGGCCGAGCTTTATGCTGAACTGGAGGATGTCCACAAACTGCTGATAGACGGCCAGCGTTCGTCAGTGCGGCTGGTGGTCAATCCTGAAAAAATGGTCATCAAGGAAGCCCAGCGGACGCTGACCTACCTTAATCTGTTCGGATATGCCACCGACGCGGTCATAGTCAACCGCATTCTGCCGGAAGGGCTTCGGGATGATTATTTTACCAACTGGAAAGCCAGTCAGCTAAAATACCGGGAGTATATTGACCAGGCTTTCTCACCGCTGCCGATACTCAACATGCCGCTTTTGGACCAGGAAGTGGTCGGCCTGGAAATGCTGCGGCGCATGGCCCGCGGTGTGTACGGCGATGATGACCCGTCCAAATTATACTACCAGGGGCAGGTACAGGCAGTGGAAAAGACCACTGAGGGCTACATTCTTAAACTGGTGCTGCCTTTCGCCTCAAAAGAACAGATTGACCTGGTGCGCCACCGGGATGAACTAAATGTCAAAGTCGGCAGCTACCGCCGTTCTATTATTTTGCCCCACGTTTTGACCAGGCTGAAGGTTGAAGGTGCCGCTATGAAGGACCATATTTTGAATATCCGCTTTATTGATGACCAGCCGGCGGGCTCGTCGCCGCAGTCATCTAGTAATAAGAGCAAAGGAGGAAAAAGATGAGTGACAGTATGTTTGAAATCTCATTTCAGCCCGGGGAAGACCTGACTATTAAGATCAAGTCGCCGGACATCAAGAAGAAAATGCAGGGTGAAGCCTTCCAGCACCTGGCGGGCGCCAAAAAAGAGATGCTGCTGGCGCTGCGGAGCCTGCTGGATGAGGCTATCGTCAAAACCGACGAAGCCGCCGCACCGGAAGCGGAAAAAACCCACATCAAAGTAGATTAAACGAGACTAGTCAGGACCTTGGTTTTAGCCGGTCAGCGGAGTCCAGCATGATGGTTACCGGGCCGTCATTGACCAGTTCTACCTGCATGTGTGCCTGGAATTGCCCCGTTTCCGTCTTGACGCCATCTCGGCGCACGGCTGCTACCAGTTCATTGAAAAGCCGGTCGGCTTCCTCCGGTGCCGCGGCTCCGGTAAACCCGGGACGCCGACCACGGCGAGTGTCTGCCAGCAGGGTGAACTGGCTTACCAGCAGCGCTTCGCCGCCGATATCCAGCAGTGAAAGATTGAACTTGCCATTGTCATCAGAGAATATGCGCAGGTTGACCAGCTTGCTGGCCAGGTAATCAACATCTGCCTGTGTATCGCCTTCGGCAACGCCGACCAGCACCGCCAGGCCACAACCGATGGTCCCGACAGTTCGGTCATCAACCCTTACCTCAGCTCGGCTGGCCCGTTGCAACAGTGCTTTCATCTTTTTATTGTAGGCTAATAGCCGTGGTTAGGTAAAGCAAGAAAACATAATAAAATAACCCTGGAAAAGGGTATGGACTTCACCCCTCCGGAGGGGTAAAATGGAGGGGTGATGACAACATTAAGGGACAATAAAATATGCTGGTAATCAGCAGCCTGACAATGGGGTGCTGCAGCACTGGCGCATAATAAGCGGCGGTGCTTTTTAATTTCTAGAAGACAGAAGAGGAGGGGTAAAATGCAATCCAGTTTGATCGGCAAAATCGAGAAAGCCACCCGTTACGCCCGGGAACCGGACCGTATTTCCTTTACCGATTTGAGCGTCAAATTCCAGGGTGAGAACGATATTCATAATACCCAGCTTAAAGATGGTCAGTGGCACTGTAATTGCGACTTCTTTGTTACCTGGGGGCGCTGCTGCCACACCATGGCGCTGGAAAAAATTCTCGGCTCCATGCTGCCAGAGGAAGCCCGAATCACCAAGTTTTAGCGCGATTCTTATTTACCCTGGTGTCGGCATGGTCGCTCCCATGTCCGTTCTCAGGTATAATCCTGGGTGATGATTCATGATTTAACCGTTGTTATCGGCGGTGGAGCTGCCGGTATCTGTGCCGCTATTGGTTCTGCCCGAAGCGGTGGTCGGGTGCTGATATGTGAAAAAACCCGTTTTCTGGGCAAGAAAATCCTGGCTACCGGTAACGGCCGTTGCAATCTTCTGAATGATATTCTGGATGAGAACCGATATAATTCCGCCGCCCGGGACTTGGTTCGGTCTGTCTTTGACCGATGCGGTCAGGCAGAAATCTTAGGTTTTTTCCATGACCTGGGGTTGGAAACCTATTCTCAGGACGGCCGGATTTTTCCCCGCACTAATCAGGCAGCCTCGGTCCTTAAGGTCCTGGAACTTGAACTTATGCGGTTGTCTATCCCGGTGGAATATGGTTTTAACTGCGTTGAGGTAGTCAGGAAAGCTGATGAACTGTCGGTTGTATCAGATGCCGGCAAGCGAGTTGCCTGCCGCCGGGTAATCATCGCCGGCGGTGGCCGAACCTATCCGTCTTTCGGTGCTGATGGTGGAGCCTTTGAACTGGCCGGGAAGCTGGGGCACACCATAATAGAGCCGGTACCTTCAGCGGTGCCGCTGGTGGTCAAAGACCGTTTGTGTCATCAGTTGCAGGGGCAGCGGATTTTTGCCGCCGCACGGAGTGTTATTGCCGGCACTTCGGGTGAATCGGTGTCCGGTGAACTCCTGTTCACCAAATACGGGCTATCCGGTACTTGTATTCTGGATATCAGTGAAGAAGTTTCGGTTGCCCTGAATCGCCACCGTACGGAGGCTGAGATAGAAGTTGACCTTGTGCCATTCTTGGATGCGGATGAGATCAAGCGGCGGCTTATTTCACGGCAGAAGATGAATCTGCCGCCGGAAGATATGCTGGCCGGCATTCTGCCCAATAAATTCGGGCTGGCATTGAAGGAACTTCTTGACCGGAGTGATATTGAATCGGTTGTAAGGAGCCTGAAAAAGAGGCGTTTTCAAATTGCCGGCACCCGCGGTTGGAATGAAGCCGAATTCACCGCCGGCGGCGTTGCCGTCAGCGAGGTCGATCCGGGAACTCTGGAGTCTAAAATAGCTGGTGGAGTTTATCTGGCGGGTGAAGTGCTGGATGTTGACGGCTGCCGCGGCGGGTATAATCTCGGCTGGGCCTGGGCATCCGGATTGGTGGCTGGCCGGCAAACAACATAAATAAACAGGGAGACTCTGCTGAGCCTCCCTGTCAATAATTTTGATATTGCTATTTTCCCGAGCGCTACTAGTCAAAGGCTTCTTTGACGTTCCAGACCTTCCAGACGTTGCCCACCAGGTCGGGACCCGGTTTCAGGGTCTGCTTACCCGGTTTCCAGCCTGAAGGTGTAGCTTCGGTGCCCTTGGAATTGCGTACCAGCTGGAATGCCTTGATCTGGCGTATAGACTCCGCCACATTGCGTCCCACCGGCGGCGTCAGTACCTCGAAACCCTGGATGTTGCCGTCTGGGTCGATGATAAAGCGGCCTCTGGTCTCCACGCCGGAATCATCATCGTAGATACCGTACATTTTGCCAATGCTGCCATCCTGATCGGACAGCATGGCGAAGGGGATATCCCGGTTAATCATCTTGGAAAGTTCGTGGTCATTCCACATCTTGTGCACGAAAATACTGTCCACGCTGACTGAGAGGACTTCGACTCCCAGTTCCTGGAGTTCGGAGTGTTTTTCAGCAACTGCTGAAATTTCTGTTGCTCAGACGAAAGTAAAGTCACCGGGATAGAAGCATAATAGTACCCACTTACCCTTATATTCGGAAAGGCTGGTGTTGACAAATTTACCGTTATAAAAGGCTGAGGCTGTAAAATCAGGGGCTGCTTTGCCTACTTTAACCATGGATTGTTTCGCCTCCTTTATTGGTGTTGCATCTGCTGCAGCGCCGGTATCAGCGGCTGGTTTTTTTATTGGGGGTCTTTGGCACCCGGGTTTGAAATCTTCGGGCATAAAACACCTCCTTTAACTTATTGAACTATATTATACTTGGTATTTCAGGTGAAAGATAGGGAAAAATATTGTTCGTCAGCTTGTTTGTTTGAAAAACTTCAGGGCTTCCCCGACTATAAACAGGGAGCCGGTCACGCACAGTAGTCCGCTGTCACCAGCCAGTTCCATTCCGGTCTTGAGCGCAACGGCAACGTCCGAGGCTGTCAAGACGGTTTTACCATATTTTATGAAGGCGTTGTTGATGAGACTGGTGTCCATTGACCGCGGGTGTTTGGCGTTGGCGGCAATGATGTTATCGAATATCGGTGATAATATAGCCGCCATGGACATGATGTCCTTATCTTCTGATGCCCCGATCACCAGAACTGCCGGTTGCCGTCGTTCTGGCAGAAAGCTGCTGACCGCTTCAGCCAACGCCCGCATGGCTGCTGGATTGTGGGCGCCGTCCAGGATGGTCAGAGGTTGATCTCGTATGATTTGGAATCGTCCCGGCCAGCGAGTGGACCCTAGTCCGGTTTCAATGTCGGTTTCTGATATTTGAACACCCCGTGCTGCCAGTGTTTCCAGGGCGGTGATTGCCGTAGCGGCGTTGGTGAGTTGGTAGCTGCCTAATAGCGGCAGGGCGATATCATAATCACCTGATCTGCCTTTAAAACTGAATAGCTGCCGGTTTTTTTCAAAGCGGGCGTCGGATATGGAAACCGGGTCTGACTTGTGCAGTGGTGCCTTGAGTTGTCGACAGCGCTCTTTTATCGCTGCCATGGCCTCATCAGCCTGTGGCGCGGTTACTACAGCCACACCCGGCTTGATGATACCTGCTTTTTCCGCGGCAATTTCGGCCAGGGTATCACCCAGGGTTTCGGTATGCTCCAGGTTGATGGGGGTGATGACCGCCAGTTCCGACCTGACTACATTGGTGGCGTCCAGTCGTCCTCCCAGCCCGACTTCGATAACCTGCCATTCAGCACGGTGCTGCGTGAAGAACTCAAACGCGACGGCGGTCATTATCTCAAAGGTGGTTAGTTTGCCGTAGCGGTCTTCGGTATTGACGTGCTCCACCTGGGGCTTCAATCTGGTGATAATGGAGGTCAGTTCCGCCGGGCTGATATCCTGCCTGTTGATTCGGAAGCGCTCTGTTAGTTCTACCAAGTGAGGGGAGGTGTATAATGCGGTTCTGAACCCGGCTTGCATCAGCACAGCCTGTATCATGGCGGCGGTGGAACCTTTACCCTTGCTACCGGCAATGTGAATAGTTTTAGCTTTCAGGTGGGGGTTGTCCAGTTGCTCCAGCAGCAGCACCACCCGCCGCAGGTCGAACCTTGAGGGGTCCCGTGTCCGGGCGGTAGTTTCATAATCAATGAAGTTGTAAAGCCAGTCAACTGCGCTTTGGAATTCGAATGAACTCATTTTCAGTCCTGGTTGATTGACGACCCGCTGCTTACATTGACGTCTCCCAGCGTCGGATTGCCGTAATAACGTAAGGATGAGGCGCCGGAAAGCTGGACATCCAGTTTGCCGGAGGCATAAATGGTGCCCGAGGTGGCGCCGGATAGATTTACTTCGGCATTGGTGGCACTGAAGTCCCGCAGCTCAATGCTGGAGGCACCGGATCCGGTAAGCTCCATTATTCCGCTTTGCCCTGTCAGTTCCGCCGAAGAGGCGCCGCTGATGTTGAAATGCGTGTCTCCGGCGTTTAAATTGCCGTTCAACTTGGAAGCCCCGGAAATTACCATCTGGGTATTACCGGAATTAACATCCGCCAGTTCAATACTGCTGGCTCCTGAGGCATTGAGTTCAAGGGAGTGGCTAAAATTAAAGCCGCTGATTTTGCCGGTTGAAGCCCCAGAGATATTTACGCTGAACAGGTCCGGCATGGTAATTTTCGCCTCTAGAGAGGCAAAAGAATAGCTGCCAGGGCGCAGTTGTATCCACAGTGTATCTCCGCTGCGTTTAAGGTCCAGGTATTCAAACAGGTTTTCGTTGGTGGTTACGCTCACGCTGAATTCTTCCGACCTGGTAATGTCCACCTCAAAAGCGGAAGCAACATTTACCCGGGTGAAGCCAGAAAATTCAAAGCTTTGTGTTTCCTCCGGCCCTCGTCCTACTATGGCACCCAAGGGGAAACATCCGGTTGCTGTGACTAAAAGGGTTAGTATGACCAGCAGGCCTACCCATTTTTTTATCATTAACGGCCTCCTCAGTTCCAATATAAACTAAAAGACCTCTCTATTGTACTATACAGATCACGAGTTTTATTCTATTCTTTCAGTCAGTATTAGGAAATACGCCTAATATTTTATTTGCGGTTGAGGCTGGAAGCGCCGGTGACTTTGATATCCCCCATCACCGGAGCCCCTTTCCAACGCAGACTGGAAGCTCCTGCTATGTCCGCATCCAGTTTGCCGTTTATTTCCAGGGTTAAACTTGAAGCACCATGGAGTTTTACTTTGGTATCTCCGGCCGTGAATTTTTCCAGACTGGCATGTGACGTGCCGGTAAGCTCAATATCGGCAATATCAGCATGGCCGGAAAGCTCAAAAAATGAAGCTGCCCCTCCGTCTAACTTGATGCTTCGGCAATCTACATCTCCATTCAATTTACTGGCTCCGGCGAGTACGGCATGAAAGCATTCGACTTCTTTGAAGCCTTTGATTTTACCTCGGGTACCGGCGGCTAGTTCGAGGTATTTAAGTTCCGGCATTGTGATAATCAGTTTTGGGGCGGCTACTTGTTTGAACAGGAGTCCGATATGTCCCAGCCTGGTTTCAAATTTAGCTTTCAGCATATCACCAGCCAGGATTACTTTTACTTCTTCAATGATTTCAGCGTCCGCTTCGATATTTACACTGAAATCATCGCCTTGATTAACTTCAACCTTCATGGCATTGCGGGCTTCTATCCCGGTAAAACCGCTTATATCAAATTGTTTTATAGTCATCAGTGCCTCATTTCATCTTATATTTTCTGCGCACGAAAATTATAACACTGATGCCAATCAGTGTG
The DNA here is from genome assembly GCF_055384165.1 of Dehalogenimonas sp. NIT-SK1. NCBI lineage: Bacteria > Bacillati > Chloroflexota > Dehalococcoidia > Dehalococcoidales > Dehalococcoidaceae > Dehalogenimonas > Dehalogenimonas sp. NIT-SK1. Next base: position 1,622,301 of record NZ_AP042352.1, on the reverse strand, counting down.
ACTTTAGCAACTGCTGCTTATGCTTATAACGCCCGTCGTGAAGACTTGTTAGCGCAGCCCGGATATTTTGTTGTTCAGACGCCCATACTCTTCAATAGCCGCTTGATATGCGGAACGGCATCAGTTGCCGAGAGTTGACCGCGCAATATAGCTTCCGAAGCCTGGTTGAAATCCGCCAGGTGGATCCCAGTCATATTCGGCTCAATAGCTACATCTGCTTCTACCAGTCCGTCATTAGCCAGATGGGCGGAGGCGATATAGATAACCTGGCTCAGTACATGCATTATATTGGGAGAATGTTCGGGTGAATCTATGGCCAGATGTTTTAATACGTTCACTGCTATTATTTTGTCAGCCCCCAGTTTTCTGCAAGGGGTTACCGGCAATGGATCTACTATACCGCCATCAACTAAATATTGCCGCCGCAGTTTAGAGACTTTGAAGACCAGTGGCAGCGACATACTAGCCAATACCGCGTCAAGCACTTTTCCGCTGGTGAAGACTACTTCTTTTCCAGTGAACAAGTCGGTAGCAATGCAAGCAAATCGTTTTTCAAGTTCGCTGAAGTCAGGATCTCCGATAAGATTTTTAAGTTTTTTCTTGATGCGTCGGGCGCCGAATATGCCGCTTGTCTGTAAAGGGTTGATATCAATCAATGGTGCTAGTTTACCCCAGCTTAGGTCGGTTGCCTCAGCTTTAATTTCTGCCGCGGATAATCCACGGGCAAAGGCAGCGCCGACTATAGCTCCCATACTGGTGCCGGCAACCATATCAATTTGTATTCCTTCTTGCTCCAGTACCTCAATAACACCGACATGGGCCAACCCCCTGGCTGCTCCTCCGGAAAGAGCCAGGCCTAATTTCATATGTATTGCCTCATGAAAAATCCTCGCGGAATAAAGTGATTCCCTCCAATTTACCTAGAGAAGCCAGTGCTTCAGATATTGTTTTCCGACTGCCGGGAAGTCTCATTTTCGGCGCCAGGTCAGCCAGCGGTTTGAGTACAAAAGCTCGCCGGCTGAGGCGGGGATGAGGGATAATCAATGCTTGGGTGTTTATTTTACGGTCGCTGTAAAGAAGAATGTCTATATCAATTATGCGGGGTTGGTCGGACCCAGCTTTGCCGCGGCCGATTACCTGTTCAGCGCCTTTCAAGAATTTTAGAAGGTCAGCCGGTGCTATATGTGTCTGTGCTTCAATCACCATATTAAGAAATTTGGGTTGTGTCGGTACATCTTGTGGTTCGGTTTCGTAAATTGGTGAACACCTTGTTATTTTAAGCGGCCGGCCTAAAATACTAATAGTACGGCTGAGGTTGCCCAGGCGGTCCCCCAAGTTGGAGCCTAAACCCAGATATATGGTAACCGCTGAAGTCAGTTCAAGTTGATTTTCATCAGTCATCATGCCAGCCCCTAGCTACAGCATCACTCATCCTGGCTAGCTGAGCCGTTGCGTCCACGTCATGCACCCGGAGTATATCGGCTCCATTAAAAATGGCGATGGCATTGGCAGCGGCTGTTCCCATCAAACGTTCCTCAACGGGGGCATCTCCTAATACCTTACCGATGGTGGATTTACGGGAAGCACCGAAGAGAATAGGTTTGCCCATTTCTTTCAATTCGTTCAACCGTCGCAATAGTTCCAAGTTCTGGCTTACGGTTTTACCGAAGCCAAAACCGGGGTCAATTAATATATTTTCCGGTGGAATTCCGACGGATTCCGCTTGATTAACAGCCATATTCAGGCTTCCAAAAATGGCGGGCATTATTCGGGTCACCGGCCTGTCACGCTGACTTGAGGTCAGGATAATCGGGATTCCTGAACGGGCTGCTACTTCAGCCATTCTTATATCTCGCTTGAGACCCCAGACATCGTTGAGCAGGTCTGCTCCGGCTTTAACTGCAGCTTCGGCCACCTCTGCTTTATAAGTATCGACACTAACAATAATACCGAGTTCACTTTTTATCCTTTCGATGACTGGTATAACCCGTCTAATCTCTTCATCAGCGGTAACTTCAGCAGCTCCGGGCCGGGTAGACTCTCCGCCGATATCAATAATATCAGCCCCTTCAGCCGCCATCTGCAGTGCCTGGTTTACTGCCGCCCCAATATCTCTTCCCACGCCGTCACCGGAGAAAGAATCGGGCGTGACATTGAGGATTCCCATGATAAAAGTCTGTGTTCCCCAGTGGAACGTCTTTTGCCCTATAAAGGTTGGTTTCAGGTTGCGTTTAATGTTATCCATTTAAGATATTTATCTTAACACAGCATTGCGACATATCAATACTTTTAAAACGAGCATATCCCCGTTTCATTGTCATAAAATGCAGCTGGCTGAATACGCAGAATACGGCTTATCACGCTTCTTCTCCTCTGGACATAAATGACTTCAGACGTTTTTCCAGTTGTGCCCTGGGTACGAGCAGCCGACGCTGACAGGATAGACAAATGATGCCTATGTCGGCGCCCAGTCGGTAAACCTTCCAATCACAACTGCCGCAAGCATGGGGTTTGCGCAACCGTATAATATCATTGAGGCGGAAGTCGACTATCATTTCATACCCACCAAGGTAATTATATCAGATGAACGAATCAGCGATAGCGGTTGATCTCATCACGGGTTGACTGAGCCGTCCGGCGGACGGCCATGGCATAGTCTTTGTTTGATGAGGCGTAAATGATTTGACGTGAGCTGCTGATGATAGCCATCCGGCCATTTTGATCAGATCCGTTTTTTACCGCTTGTTCCAAATTGCCGCCCTGGGCTCCGATTCCGGGTATTAGGAAGGGTATGGTTGGGTGTTCCTGCCTTATAGTCTTGAGTTCTTTTGGTTGGGTGGCGCCGACAACCAGGCCTAGGTTGTGGTGAATATTCCAGTCTGCGACGCGGTCAGCTACCAGACGGTATAGTGGTTTACCGTTGCAGTCAAGAGACTGGAAGTCAGCGGCACCGGGATTTGAGGTGCGGCATAGGATGAAAACGCCCTTATCGTGGTAGGCAATGAAAGGCTCAATGGAGTCATATCCCAGGTAGGGATTAACAGTCACGGCATCGGACCCCAGTTCATCAAAGGCTGCGCGGGCATAAGCCCGTGCAGTGTTGCCGATATCCCCCCGCTTGGCATCAAGGATGACCGGTATGCTATCCGGTACCGCTTTGATAACTGCCTTCAAGTCTCCCAGGCCATTACTGCCAAGAGCCTCGAAAAAGGCAGCATTGGGTTTATATGCGCAGACCAAGTCTTGTGTGGCCTCAATCACTGAGCGACAAAAATCAAGAACGCTCATTCCAGTCGGAATCTTATCCGGCTCGGGATCAAGCCCGATGCACAGCCAACTGTTATTAGTGTTGGCGGTGGTGATAAGTCGATTATAAAAATCCATTATCTAATGTTATCAGGATGCATGGCTGCCGACAAGACGCTGTGCTAAAGGTTTTCTTGACAATCAAGCTCCAGGCCAATATCTTGAGCATTGTGAATATTTTTGGTAAAAGGTTTTCCTTATGTCATTAAAACCAGTCCACTGGAGTTTCTTAACACTATTCATAAGTGAAGTACTGGCAGTAGTGGTGGCTCTGCGTCAACTGCGCTTTATTGAAGATGAAAATATTGCGTTACCGGACGTTTCGGCTGGTATGCCGTTAGCTTATTTTTTAGGTACGGTAGTTGTCGTCAGCTTAGCTTTGGCCTTGCTGCCGATTACCGCTCTGAGATTTATTATCAAAGCCCTGTTTTTGATACTTTATGCTTGGGGTGTTTTTGTTGTGCTTGCTTTGCCTCTGCCGGTTGCGGCAGCAGGTATTATTGCGGCTGCCGGAGCCCTGGTTTGGCTGCGTTGGCCATGGATATGGCTGCATAATATCCTGCTGGGTGTAGCGCTGGTAGGTTATGCTTCGGTATTCGGATTTTTATTGTCCCCCGGCGTGGCTTTGGGCTTGATGGCAGTTATTTCTATTTATGACCTGGTTTCAGTACGTTCCGGTCATATGATGTGGATGGTAAAAAAAATGACCGGTATGGATATTGTGCCGGCATTTATTTTCCCTGTTGAGCCGACCAACTGGCATCTTTCAATAACAGATATCAGGCTGGATAAACCTGACGAAAGGCCTGTATCTCTACTGGGCGGCGGTGATGTGGGTTTTTCTCTTATTGTCTTGGTATCCGTTCTGGCTGTCGGCGGACTGGCTACCGCGGTAATCATGTCTCTTTGCCTGCTGGTTGGGTTATTGTCTGTGTACTGGGTTCAGAAGATATTTTTCAAGGGCGGACCGACACCGGCATTGCCACCGCTGACTGTCGGGGCGCTAATTGGGTATGGTTTATTGACCTGTTTTTCGCTGATTTAACATTAATCCGTCAGCGTACAGGGTGAGTATTTTGGTCAATCAGCCAATTTAACCGTTACTTCTGCGCGTTCAAAATCCGTATTTTCGAGCAATGGACTGGATCTAAAACCGGTTAGTTTACCCAGCCAGCGGTCCGGTATTATCTCCAGCCTAGTCCGGTAGAAAGTAGCGATTTCATTGTAATAGTCTCTTGCCATGGCCAAACGTTGTTCTGTTTCTGCCAGGCATTGCTGTAAGGCTAAGAATGATTGGTCTGCTTTTAACTCCGGATATTCCTCTATGATTAACAACAGCTTAGAATTTATTCCCTGTAGACCTTTGTGCTCTAGTTCCCCTGGATTATCGCCTTGTTGTCTTATTTCGGCAGTTAACTGCTGCAAGCTACTTTCGTGCCGTTGGTATCCTTCCACTGTTTTAATCAGGTTGGGGATGAGATCATGACGGCGCTTGAGTTCAATGTCGATTTGAGACCAGCCCTGATTGACCCGCTGCCGCAGACGCACCAGGTTATTGTAGGCATTCCAAATCCAGCCAATCATTAATACTGCCAAATACAGTATGGTCCCGGTTAACAGAGAAATGGTTGGAGCAGTCGGAGTTTGGATTTGAGATTGATATAATGCAATTCCACCCAACAGCAAACCCAGACCACCAGCCAGCCATAGCCAGTACCATAACCGATAGCGGTTGCTATGATGCTTTTCATCATGGGTGGATATAAGAAACCACGGAGAATTTTTATTTTGGGCTATTTCAGCCGCTACTAAGTCCTGACGTTCACGGGCGTGACCGACTACATATATCGGGTTGTGCAATGGTATAGCTTGTTCAGTGAAGCGGCGCCGGTGAGTAGAGTTGGAAACGGATTCAGCCGGTCCTTTTTCATAGTATAGAGAATTATTGCGGCGGCATTCCTGACTGAAAACTGAGTCGGCGTGAATCTCAGCCCCATCAGGTAGAATGCGGATTAGACCGGTATCATCTTTCAGATAAATAGGCACGCTCTTTGATTTTTGGGCTACTGTTTTCCAGCCGCTTTGAGTTTTAGGACGGCCTTTAGCATCCAGGCTGGTGCGTCGCCAGTGCTCCTCAATTTTATAGGAATAATGAACACAGTCGACACCAGCCAGATAACTCCGCAGTGGTGTTTCACTTTCCGCTGTTCCTTTTAGTTCAACTGTCCCGATAAATACACCTTTTGCCTTAGATGTGGGGGTATCGTCAATCAGGCAAAGGCGACGGTAAAAATGAAAGGCCGCCAGAAGGCACCCCAATGACAACAAAGCGGCAATAATGGGGATGAAAACTAAGTCAGAGCTGGGAGTTGGCACTGGAATTTTTATCCTCAGATTATTACTTATAAAGCTTTTTTTAAGTTACCAGTAATCGACAGATGAGTGCAAGTTTTGGGCTTTGAAGGGAGCCGGCTGGTACGAGTTAATTTATAGGTTCGCAAAGCAATTAGCTACGAATTCGGTATTAGTACTCAGCGTTAAAAACGAAGGAAACGACTCTAATGTTACGAAGGAAAAAGACAAGTTCACGATTGGATTCGTTTTCCGAGATGATTCCTAAACAAATAATCTTTATACCGATATAACAATTACAGAACAAACGATAACATATATTGCACCTTTCGGCAAGGAGCAAATGTTACACTTTTAGGAATAGAGAGTAATGATAGACTGAATGTTGTCTGATAGTATTATCTGGGGACTGAGAGGATCTGAGATATGGCATTTCGTAGTTCCTGTGGGGTAAAAGGCTTGGGCAAAAACGGACGTCCGGAATTTTGAATAAATTCAGCGGTATCCTCATTCATCAAGTCTCCGCTTGTAAGCAGAATCCGATCTGCTAGTTCAGGCCTTTCTTTTTTCAGCTCGCGAAAAACGGTTTTACCGGAAGTCAATGGCAGGCGAATATCAAGTAAAACGGCATCGTATTCCCCCGACAGTACCTGTCGCCAGCCCTCCTGTCCGTTATCAGAACACATGATATGATGTTCGAAGTCTGAAAGGACTCTCCGACAGAATTCACAAATTGACGGTTCGTCATCGATTATCAGGACTTTTTTCTTATCGGTTATCAAAATATACCCTTAACCTTAATATATACATTATCCATCTTATAACCCTAGCGGGACAATTGTCAATAGTATGGTTAAGAAACATTATAGTCTACAGAACCAAGAATTAGACCAGAATGCAGATAAGGGAAAGCTATCAAAACAATAGTGGACAATAGGCTTGCGGGGGCTTAAACCCTTTAATTAGATACTAGTAACGGAGTCGTCCGCGACTGAAAAACAAAGCCGCACCGATACCGGTTAATAGCCCGCCCAGGTGGGCTTCCCATGCAATGCCGGGCAGAAGAGATATCAGCAGTCCGCCGCCTATAACGGCGATCCAAAGCGGCATGGGGACCGGAATTGGAAAAATAAAAACCCTGGTCATCGGGCGCAATACCGCCAGCGCTCCGCCAAGGGCAAATATGGCACCTGAGGCGCCCACAGCAACGGCATTGGACGGTCCCAGCAGCCAGAAAAAGATGCTTCCGATTATACCTCCGACAAAGTATATGCTGAGCATGTTCCGTTCGCCAACCGCTTGAGTTAAGTAACTGCCGAAGAAAAATAATGCCAGCATATTAAAAAGTACATGGGTAAGGCTGCCGTGAACAAATATGCTGGTAACCGCTGTCCATGGTTCACTGAGAAAGGCAGCCGGCATTAGTCCCCACTGGTATATGAGCGATGGCATACCCATAGAAACCAGGTAGATTAAAACATTGACCCCGATAAGTACAAAAAGCGGGTCCTGCCATATGGGCCGATTGTATTGACGATACATAGTTAGCATATGATACGTTCTGTATGTTGATTTGGCAAATTAGCGGATATAATATGTATTTTTAACAGGTTGATGCCAGCCTCAGCAGGCCCTATACTGAATAACAATGGCTACGATAGTTGTCGTTGAGGACGACCGCACCATGGCTGAGTTGTTGAAGTATAATCTCAGCCGTGAAGGTTTTACTGTTTTTACCGCTGCTGACGGCAGCGGCGGTCTGGAGACCATCAGACAGCAGAAACCGGACATTGTTATTACAGACTTGATGCTGCCGGGAATTGATGGTTTTGAACTAACGCGTATTTTGAGGCGAGAAAGCCCGATTCCGGTACTTATGCTGACTGCCCGCAGTGAGGAACTGGATAAAGTATTGGGACTGGAACTCGGGGCGGATGATTACCTGACCAAACCTTTTTCCATGAGGGAGCTTTTGGCCAGAGTCAAAGCCATGCTGCGTCGGTCTGAATTGTCAGCTGGTGATAATGCATCGGCGCCAGCAAAAAGCATTAAGGCTGGTAATGTTGAGCTGGATGATACTCGCCATCTGGTTGCAGTTTCGGGGAAAACAGTGGAACTGACTCACCGTGAATTTGATTTATTAAAGTATTTGATGCTCAACCGTGGTCAAGTGTTTTCTCGTGAAAGCCTGCTTGACCGGGTTTGGGGTTATGACTATCCGGGGGATAATCGCACGGTAGATGTTCATATCCGATGGCTGCGGCAAAAAATCGAATCTGATCCATCACAACCAACTCACCTGCTGACGGTACGTGGTGTCGGATATAAATTTGAGGGATGACATGACTGAAAAACTACTGCGACGATTAATCATTACCGCTGTTGTTACTATAGCGGTTGCCTTGACGGTTGTTGGCCTGGTGCGAGGATTTTCCCTGGATCTGCTTGTGGCCGGTATCGCCGCAAGCATCGCGGTAGCAGTTACTATCTATTTGATGGTGCCTTCTACCGGTGATGATGAGGCTGAAATTGAGCTGGCAATGAAGAGGATGGCTGGTGGTGAATCCACTGATAGAGTCCGGCTGGTGGCAATCGGGGAACTTGCTGATATCAAGCATGCTTTCAATGAAATGGCTAAAAAGGTCGGTGACCGGTTGAAAACCCTTGGTGTTGAAAGAAATCGGATGGAATTGGTATTGTCTCATGTTACCGACTCCATTTTTCTAGTTGATAAACATGGAGAAATCACTCATCAAAATGAAGCTGCCATAACGATGTTTCATCTTGATAGTAAATCTGATGGGCAGACACTGATGGAAGCAATACGCAACCATGAAATTGATGATATGCTCAGAAAGTGTCTATCTGAAGAAAAAAGGCAGGAGGGTGAAGTATTATACCGGCCGGGACGACGCCAATACGGGGTAATCATAACGCCATTACAGAACGAACCGGGCGCAGTGGTTGTAATACGGGACTTAACTAATTTGAAGCGGCTCGAGACGGTGAGGCGGGATTTTGTGGCTAATATTTCTCACGAACTACGTACGCCCCTGGCTTCATTGAAACTACTGGCGGAAACATTGAGAAATGGAACAGCTGATGATACCGAGGCAGCTGAAGAATTTCTGACTCGTATCGTGGTTGAAGCTGATAAAATGGGGCAGCTGATTGATGAATTGGGAGAGTTATCCCGAATTGAAAGCGGCGCAGCGCCACTGCATAAGAAAAAGACAAATATTGACAGCGTTATTACTGATGCTGTCGAGAGATTGCGTCCTCAGGCAGACAGGGCTGAATTAGCTATGTCAGTAGAAGTTGGACAGGCTGTACCGGCAGTTCAGGCTGATGCGGGCCGCATTGAACAAGTATTGATGAACCTGGTTCATAACGCCATAAAATTTACACCTCCTGGAGGCAGCATAACCATAGCGGCTGAACCCAAGGGTAAAGGGGTTGAAGTTTCTATCCGGGATACTGGCTGCGGAATACCCCCAGATGACCTGCCGCGGATTTTTGAAAGATTCTATAAAGCAGATAAGGCCCGGAATGATGGTGGTACAGGTTTGGGATTGGCCATTGCCAAGCATCTCATTCAAGCTCATGGAGGGGAAATTCGCGCGGAAAGTGTACCAGGCCAGGGAACCACTATCTTTTTTACCCTATCGGGATGATAATAGCAGGGTAAACCTGCTTGATCACCACCTTTGCCGAATAAATACTTGAATTGAACCGGAGGCTGTATGCCAATAATTGATCTTAGAAGCGATACAATTACCCATCCCACTCCGGATATGCGGCAGGCTATGTTGGTGGCAGAAGTTGGGGACGATGTTTTCGGCGAAGATCCTACAGTTAACCGTTTGGAAAAAACTTCCGCTGAACTAACCGGCAAAGAGGCGGCGCTTTTTACACCCAGCGGTACTATGAGCAACCTAATTGCCGTTATGATACACACCCGTCACGGCGACGAAATCATACTCGGTGACCGCAGTCATATTTTCCTCAATGAGGCCGGAGGAGCGGCCGCCTTGGGCGGGGTGTCCTTCAGGACGGTACCCAATCAAGCAGATGGTACTATTCCAATTGATTCTATTATGGCAGCGGTTCGCGGAAAAAACATTCATTGGCCTGAGACAAAAATGCTGTGCCTGGAAAACAGCCATAATTTTTGCGGCGGAGCCGTGCTTGATATTGACTACAGCGCCAAAGCTGCTGAAACAGCCCGCCATTACGGTTTGAAAATACATCTTGATGGCGCCCGGATTTTTAATGCAGCCATAGCACTTGATGTTCCGGTCAGCGCTTTATGCGCCCCGGTTGATTCCGTTTGTTTCTGTCTTTCTAAAGGGCTTTCAGCTCCCGTTGGTTCGGTTCTGTGCGGCAGCGCCGATTTTATAGCCCGTGGGAGAAAAATCAGGAAAATGCTGGGCGGCGGTATGCGCCAAGCTGGAATTATCGCGGCAGCGGGCATCAACGCCTTAGAAACGATGACCGAACGATTGGCTGAAGACCATCGGAATGCCAGGCTACTGGCGGAAGGTTTGAATGAAATACCCGGCATAGAAGTCGAAATACCGGCTACAAATATCGTGATGTTTAGATTGTCATCGGGTTGGAATGCTCATGATTTTGTTAATAAGGCCGAAGCCGTTGGCGTTAAACTCATACCTATTGGTTCCGAGCAAGTCAGGGCTGTTACCCACCGGATGGTGAAGGAAACTGGTATCCGGGAAGCTATAACAAAGGTGCGGAAAATCACAGCGGATAATTCTTAACAATATCTTAATATTCCCTTAAAGTAGCCTTAAACTTGGGGCTCTATACTGAATCAGTAATATGATAAGAAGTATAGAATCTCAAGGAGGCAACTTGAATACCGTAACCCTGGCTCTCATCGCCCATGACAACAAAAAAGAAGAAATGCTATCCCTGGTTAGAGACCACAGGGACGACCTCTCTGAATTATCACTTGTAGCTACCCGTTCCACCGGAATGCTTATCCAGGCCCGAACTGATTTACCGGTTACCTTAATGCAAAGCGGCCCAATGGGCGGAGACCAGCAAATTGGTTCACTGGTAGCCTCTGGCGTAGTCAAGGCGGTTATATTTCTGCGTGATCCCCTGACCGTACAACCACACGAACCGGATGTCACTGCTCTTCTCAGAGTATGCGATGTGCATAATGTGCCTTTAGCTACCAATCTGGCTACAGCAGAGGCTCTGCTGCACCTGATCTTTGACCACCCCGAAATAATCAAGGAGCTTTCCTTGCACGCCCGTTTTTTAACCGGAACCACTTAAGTTCCGTATATATAAAGAAAAAAATAAAGGAGAAAGAGTTGAAATCAAGGAAATCCCTGAAATGGCTAACCCTGCCCTTGGCACTGGTAATGGCAACATCGCTGGTTGTAACCGGTTGCAGTGAAGACAACGATGACCCGACACCGACGACTACTGGACCGGCTCCCTTAACCGGGACACTGGATATTATCGGTTCCAACACAGTAACCCCAATCAGCACCGCATGGGCTGAGGAATTCATGAATCAGCACCCACAGGTTAATATTTCAGTTTCCGGCCCCGGTTCCAGTGCGGGAATTGCCGCTTTAATCAATCAGACAACCACATTTGCTCAAGCGTCACGTTCCATCAAACAATCCGAAATAGACCAGGCAAAAGCAAACGGTGTTGACGTGGTGGAAACCATAGTTGGCCTCGATGCTTTATCTGTGGTAGTCAATCCTAACAATCCGGTAGATAGTCTGACTATCGAACAACTCTCCGATATCTATACCGGTAAAGTAACCAATTGGAGTGAAGTTGGGGGCAATAACGCCCCGATTGTGCTGCTCTCCCGCGACACCAACTCCGGTACTTATGCCTATTTTCTTGAAGAAGTTGTTCAGCTGGGTTTGGTACCCGATAAGGAAGATTCAGACCTGCAGTATGCCCCCGCGGCGCAGTTGCTGCCTTCAACCACGACCGGTATTACCCAGGTAAGCCAGAACGCTAATGCGATCTTCTATGCCGGCATGGGGTATGTAGATTCATCAGTCAAGGCTCTGGGAATAAAAAAGACTGAAAATGATGAAGCAGTTGTACCTTCCCTGGATACGGCAAAGGAAGGGACGTATCCGATCGCCCGCTTCCTGTACTACTATACTGCCGGTCAACCTGAAGGACTAACCAAAGCTTTCATTGATTATGGTCTCTCAGCCGCCGGTCAGGCGATTGTAGAAGATCTGGGTTTCGTGGCTGTCCAGTAATCGGTCACAATTGCGAATTACCCCCGCCATTTATTTGGCGGGGGTAATTCGAGCTTATCTGATTGGGTTCTGAAAATATATATTCAGATGCTATAATCTGCGATAATAAAACGTAAAATGCGGATAGTGAAATGGATATTGGTTATTAATGGAACATTATAAATTGATCCTGCCGGAACATCTTAACCATGATGGATTTCTGTTCGGCGGGAATATGCTTAAGTGGATAGATGAGTTTGCCTATATTACAGCAACACAAGATTTCCCAGGAAACAAATTTGTTACCATTGCTTTAGATAATGTATCGTTCCGACATCCGGTTGCCGGCGGCGAGATTATTAAATTTGAAGTAACCAGGCATCACACGGGCAGAACTTCAGTCCAATATAACGTCCGAGTATTTGGTACCAGACGGCATTCTTGCCCCGAAGCAATATTATTCGAAACACGGATTACGTTTGTTTCTGTTGATGCTTCCGGTGATAAACAGCTAATAGACTCCTCCAATATAGCGGGGAAACGAGATTAACTCGGAGCATAAGGTCTTAGAATGATTAACAGCAATACTGATGCAGCTAATAAGACCGCGGTGCGGTTAAGAAAACGTCGAAGACCAGTAGAACAGTTTATTGAACTTGGGATACGCTTCACCGGATTACTGGCTATTGTGGTGCTCGTCGGAGTTTTTGTTATTTTACTGCAGAACGGTATCCCAGCGTTATTTGAAACTTCACCGTGGGAATTCTTGACCGGAAACCGCTGGCAGCCATATTCGGAACCGCCGGTTCTGGGTATATCCCAATTTTTTGTGTCTACCCTTTGGGTAACGGCTGTATCTACTATTCTAGCTGTCCCCATTGGGGTAGGTTGTGCTGTTTATCTTGCCGAGGTAGCCCCGCAGAGAATTACCGATATTGTTAAACCGCTGGTGGAACTGCTTTCGGGATTTCCCTCGGTGGTAATGGGTTTTATAGGCTTGGCGCTTTTGTCGCCCTGGGTGCAGGAGACTTTCAACTTGAATACTGGTTTGACCGGTTTTACCGCAGGCATCATGTTATCCATGATGAGCCTGCCGATTATTGTTTCCGTGTCTGAAGACGCACTGAGGGCTGTGCCCGATGAATTTCGCCAGGCATCATATGGTTTGGGCGCAACAAAATGGGAAACCATCTGGAATGTGTCACTCCCGGCCGCTCTGTCTGGCGTTTCAGCGGCAATAATGCTGGGTGTGGGAAGGGCCATCGGGGAAACGATGACGGTTTTAATGGTTGCCGGCGGTGCTCAATCAATACCCAATTCACCTTTTGAACCGATGATGCCGATGACCGCAGCCATTGCCTCCGGTATCGGTAACGCGGTGGTAAACGGGCCTGCTTATCAAGCGCTCTTCGCTATTGGTTTAATTCTTTTCCTTCTGACTCTTTTTGTTAATTATATTGCGGCGCATGTGCTGGAAGCGCAGAAGCGCAAATTCGCGAGGACATAAAATTTGAGTAGTCATTTAGCCGGTCGTGTTCACCGCAAACGCATGTTTAGCCAACGGGCCGCTATATCCATGCTGGGTGTGGCTACCATTCTGGTCGTTGTTCCTATTATTTTCATATTAGTGTATATGATAGCCAATGGTTACAGTGTACTTAATTGGGATTTTCTTACCGAAGCCCCTTCACAGGCAGGTCGAGCCGGAGGCATTTTTCCGACCATAGTAGGCACTTTTTATTTAATGGTTGGTACCATAATCTTCGCATTGCCGATCGGAGTGCTGGCGGGAATATACCTTGCCGAATATGCCCGTGACAATTGGGTTACGAGACTTATAAACTTGGCGATAATAAACTTGGCGGGTGTACCCAGTATTGTATTCGGCCTTTTCGGCTTGGCGGTTTTTGTGATGGCGCTCAATTTTGGCATGTCAATATTAGCAGCCTCGTTGACCCTGGCGGCCCAGGCACTGGCCATGACTATTACTACTTCTCGTGAAGCCATTACAGCAGTCCCAAAAGAATATCGAGAAGGAAGCCTGGCCATCGGAGTATCTAAATGGCAGACGATCAGGCACGCTGTATTGCCTGAAGCCTTTCCAGGTATTCTGACGGGAGCTATTCTGGCAATGAGTCGTGCTGCAGGTGAAACCGCGCCCATCCTGGTTGTCGGAGCAGCATTTCTCGTTCCTGGTTTACCGACATCCCCGCTCGATAGATTCATGGCATTGCCATATCACCTTTATACCGTTTCTTCTCATGTACCCGGTATGTCCAAAGAAGTGATGTGGGGGGTAGCAATAGTGTTGGTTGCTATGGTGCTCCTTTTTAATATCATGGTTACCATTGTTAGAATGAAAACGCGCAAGAGGTAAATAATGGATATCAGGCCATCATTAGTTAATGCAAGCCAAACAGAACACGCCTGTGAAGGCGGCAAGTTGCGAATGCGGGATGTAAATCTTTTTTACGGGAATTTCCAGGCACTGAAGGATGTTTCACTGGATATTCCCTCCTGCGGCATCACAGCCCTGATTGGTCCTTCTGGCTGCGGGAAGTCAACCGCTCTCAGGATTTTCAACCGGATGAATGACCTTATTCCCATCGCGCGTGTTGAAGGCTTGGTTGAATTCGACGGGCTTGATATTTATCAAAAAGAGGTTGATGTAGTAGAACTTCGCAAACGCGTAGGGATGGTTTTTCAGAAACCCAACCCTTTTCCCATGTCAATTTTTGATAATATTGCTTTTGGACCGAGGCGCCATGGAATCAAGAAAAAACATGTGCTGGAGGAAATAGTGGAGAAGAGTCTGCGCCAGGCAGCTCTTTGGGATGAAGTTAAGGATAAACTGGGTCAGTCAGGTCTTTCTATTTCCGGTGGTCAACAACAGCGATTGTGTATTGCCAGGGTCCTGGCGGTTGAACCGGAGGTCATTCTGATGGACGAGCCGTGCTCTGCACTTGATCCTATAGCGACGCTTAAGATTGAAGATTTAATGAGGTCTCTTTCGTCCAGCTACACTATTGTTATTGTTACTCATAATATGCAGCAGGCAGCACGTGTTTCCGACCAGACAGCTTTTTTCATGGTTGATGAAGACCGGTCAGGCAACCTGGTGGAATATGGACCGACCAGCGAACTTTTTACAAATCCTCGGGATAAACGTACTGAAGACTATATTACCGGCCGCTTCGGTTAAAGGAGATTAAATGAGAACTGACTATGAACGAAATTTAAAGCAATTGCAGGGTAAGGTGCTCAATTTGGGCAGCATGGTAGAACATGCCCTGATAATTTCCATGGACGCAATGAAAAACCGTGATCTTGAACTGGCTGAAAAAATAGTCAAGCAGGATGAAAAAATTAACAGGAAGCGTTTCGAGATTGAAGAGGATTGCATTCATCTCATCGCAACCCAGGCACCGATGGCCAGTGATTTGCGGATAATAGTTGCTGTATTAAACATAATTATAGATTTGGAGCGCATTGGAGACCATGCGGCGGGAAACGCCAAGATTGCCATAATGCTTGGTGATGAGCCGCCATTGAAGCCGCTCATCGATTTACCGCGGATGGCAGAGAAAACGGCTGACATGCTGCGCCGGTCCCTCGATGCTTTTGTTAATAGAGATGCGGATGAAGCCAGAAAAGTTACTGATGATGATGATGAGATTGACGGTTTGTATGACCAGATATTTCGAGAATTACTGCTTTTTATGGCTGAGGATCCCAAGACTGTCAGCAGAGCTACCAGACTTATCTGGGCGGGCCATAATCTAGAACGTTCAGCCGATAGAGTAACAAACATCTGCGAGCGTGTTGTATTTGTAGTTACCGGTAAGCAGGAAGAAATTGGTGGTAAGTACTGAACCTGGTGATGAAAGTATTATTTGTCTGTATCCATAACTCCGGCCGCAGTAAAATGGCGGAAGCCTTTTTTAATAGTTACGCTGGTGAAGAGGCAGTCGCAGAATCCGCGGGAACATCACCCGGTGATTCCGTTAATCCGGTGGTGGCTGAAGCGATGAAGGAATTGGGTTTCAGCCTGGAGAACAAGAAACCGCGCCTTTTAACCGCTGAAATGATAAAGTCAGCCGACAGAGTGATTACCATGGGATGTATGAAGGGAGAAGGGGTATGTCCGCTAGTTTTTACCCCGGCTGAAGATTGGGCACTGCCGGACCCAAAAGGCAAGGAACCGGATGAAGTGCGACTTATTAGAGATGAAATCAGAATTCGCATCATAAAACTACTGGAAGAAATGGATATAGATACTGACAGAGGGAAATTATAGTAATGTCCGGCGGAACAGTTCTACAGTGTGACGACGGATTAACGGGTAAAAAAGCCAAGATGACGCATGTCCGGCCGGAAGCCATACCTGTTTCGGTTTTCCTGATGCCTGCCAGAATTCCCTGGCTGTATCCTTTGGGAAATACTCATCCCAACGGGCGTTTATCATAAGCAATGACTTGTTTTTCAGCTCAGGGGTGAATGTATAGGGGTCGAAAAGATATCCCAATTGCGGAGGTGTTACCTCTTCAAAGCCATATGCTTCAACATCAGCCACATAAGCCAGGTAGCGGCTTTGATTTTTACGAAACAGTTCGTCACTTACTTCATATTTCTTGTATCGGCTGCTGCTCCTGGTCTTAGCCAGCTTTTCTATATTCCCGGCGGTAAATAGCAATGCGCCTGAACGAAGCCTTTGGTCGATACCCATGGCAATGGCTGATACATAACCTCCGAAACTGATACCGGCTATCCCGATATGCCGGGAGTCCAATTCCGGACGGGTATCTGCCCAATCCAGCGCCTGACGGATGTTGATTACGGAAATCCGGTATAAGTTATACCAGTCCTGGGCAGACAGATTATAAAAATCATGTTTCATTTCTGTCGGCAGGCGCCTGGAATGAATGGGCATATACAGCGTCAAGCTGGCGATTCCGGATTTGGCCAGAGCGCCGGCAATCAGGCGACAGGGGATGGTGCTGGTATCCCCGACGCCGTGAATCAGCAGTACCAGGGGCGCTACTTTATCATATTGCCGTGGCAGGCGGTATTCACCGGTTACGTTGTTTAACTCAGAATAATCAGTAGGGCAGGCGGAGGAGAAGGTCAGGGTGAAATCCTGTGATGAACCCGAATTATTCAACGGTTCTACCGAAAAGTCATCTTTGCCGGTATATTGATAAGGATTGAATTCAGACATTTATCTGATTCTACGCTGTTTGTTAAAACTGGACAACCGTGTGTGAGAAGGCAGACTGACTCAGTTGGCGGTCTTGTTTGTTTTCAGGACTCCAGTCTCTGATAATAACTTCTTAAAAAGTAATACGCACACCTGTTGAGGTGCGCGTATTATAAATCCAATTTATTTTAATGCTTAAAGCCAATCAGGAGTGGGTAATATCGGCGGTAATGTCGCCATAACCGAGTAAGGAATGTTCCTCAAAAGTATTATCTGATGGGCCTACTGCCCAGATAAAGGCATTTAGTCCGTTCAGGATAGGTACATCATAGGAATCATTTGTTTGAATATGCCTTTTGAATTCAATGGTGGTAACTCCATTTGATTCGCTTCCGGTTATGTCATAGAGGTCGTCGGTTCCTCCATAGGCTGAATCCGGCGGATGACTGCCGCTGTAGCCGGGATTAAATGAGTCTATAGCAGTTACTGCTCCTTGAGCATCCACATAACCCATCCAAAGGTCGGCGCCGGCTTTCTGTAAACTATTTGACAGGGCTATTGCCACCCAGCCAGTAGTCCTGGCTTTTATGCCTACTGATATTATAGCTTCATCATTGCTGGTGGCTACGGCAAAGAGGTCATTAAAGACTTCATAGTGCTCATATTTCCCTTGAGGAAACGTAAGCGGTCCGGTAGGTGTATAGGTATTTGGAGGTGCTGTGGTAGTGGGTGATGGGTCATTATTGCCGTTACCACATCCGGTGACTACCAAACCAAGGGTTAGGGTAACCGATAATAATAATAACAATAACTTACGGTGGGTGAATGAATTCATGACTACATCCTTAGAAATAATTAACCCCCATTTTAGCACTTTTAACATGTTTTTCAAGTTAGGAAACATAATGTTGCCAGCCTGAAAAAGGTTAAATAAAATAATGTTATCTTATTCCATTGTAAACTATGCGGCTAAAAGCTGTGATAAATCATGTTTCAGATAAATCTTGCGCCCATCAATAATGCAGGTTATACTTTTCAGAATAGCGTATGACATCAAAAATACTTGTTGTTGATGACCAGGAACAGATTCGAAGGCTGGTGGCTGGTATTTTAGGGAATGATTACCAGGTTTTTGAAGCCGGCAGCGGTGAAGAAGCGGTTCAGGCGGCCCAGGAACTGCTGCCGGATCTGGTAATTATGGATATACTGATGCCGGGAATGGATGGATTGACCGCCTGCAGCCAGATAAAAAGCATCCCCGCTACGAGTTCAATACCAGTATTGGTATTGACAATAATTGATTATGAGCTGAACCGGCGTTTCGCCGAAAGCCTGGGAGCTGACGGTTATATCACCAAACCTTTCACCCCCGAAGACCTTCGGGAAGCTGTTGCCGCGCATATTAAACCAGCGGCTTACTGAATTTGGCAGGAGCGCTTGAGCAGAATATATTCAATAACCATAGTTACCAGCTACCAAAATGAGTGGTGTGATATCACTAAGGATGTTCAGTCATTAGTGAGCGAAAGTAATACAGAATCCGGTTTATGCTGGTTGTTTGTTCCGCATACCACCGCGGGAATTACCGTGAATGAGAATTGCGACCCAGCGGTATGCCGTGATTTAACTACTGGGTTGGAGCACCTGGTACCTGAAAGCAACCGTTTTGAGCATGCTGAAGGTAATTCCCCTGCCCATTTGAAGGCCAGTCTTATCGGTAACTCTGAGATGGTTTTTATCGAAGAAGGACAACTTAAACTCGGTAAGTGGCAGGGGGTTTTTCTGGCTGAATTTGACGGGCCACGCAAGCGCGAAGTCTGGTGCCGTCTAACAGCGGATTAAAATCTTTCGCCTATAGTAATGACTTAGCCGTGTTCTTACATCATCTGAAACCAGTAGAAAAGAGTTGTTATCGGGAATACCGGTTTTAGGGTCTCATGTTGAATTTGGCTGGAGGCTCCCTATGATAATAGATAATGCTGGCCTTGACCCTGAAGCTTTGGGTGGTAATGCAGCTATGGTGGTCTGTGCCGGGAATGATATTGCGCGAGATTCCGCAAGAAGCCTGGCTCGTATCGGGGTCAACGTAGTTGTGGCAGATACTGATGGTGCCGCCGGAGTTAGAACTGTTGAGTTGATCAAAAAGGAAGGCGGAGAAGCTGCACCAGCTAATATTGGCATTGATGTTCAGGGAAAGATAGACCTTAACTTTTTATATCCTGAAGTCATAAAAAATTGCGGCAAAATTGATCTATTGGTGATTGACGGCAGGTGCCTGGGGGTCGATAAATTTTTGGCGGACATGATTGAGAGACGCTATGGAGTTATAGCTGTTGTCGGGGAGCCCGAGCTTGCCTCTCCTCTCCGAGAGACACTGGTCAGGGAAAGTGGAGATGATGGGAATGCTTCGGTTTTTTCATTTAACACTTCTGGATGCTTGGATACTGAAATAGCCGCGGCAGGGCTGGTGGGGGCAATACGCTTTAGCCGGGAATTTCACGGTCAGGATATTAGTATCATATCCGGTCTGGCTAAAATAAAGCTGGATAATGAGGGCCGTTCATTACCCACAAAAGAAAATACTATTGAATCATCACAATTTCAGCCAGGGTCAAAAGCAGCCATTGCTCAGGCGTTAGAAAAAACTATGGAGGCTGTTGCGGAAGAGTATGAACAGCTCAGTATAATGGTTCGCCCGGTGGCTAAGCGTATTTTCCTGCAGGGTACCGGTATGAAAACTGAAGAGTGGCGAAATTACGCGGCACAGATCAGGCATGCATTAACAGAGGGTGATGAAAATGAAAACAAAAACCGGGAATATCTGGATAGATTGTATCAGTTACATGATTTCTTCGCCGCACAAGAAGTTGAAACCCAAGGCTGGGTGAAAAACCAGGAAAACCTGGTAACCGTGGTTGATACTCTAGCGTACCGGAAGCAGATAGTTGCAGATTTGATCACGTTACTCAACCATTCTTGAGTCGCAATACTAACGCCAGCAGCTTTTGGGCTGAATTTTTAGATAGACAACTACCAGTAATTAGTACCAGCTTTATTCAGGCAGTTGGTCGAATGTTGAAGTCTATTCTGTTTGAATAATATTATTTATTAACCGTTTCAGCTATTTTTTTTGTCCGGATGTCTTCAGGTTTAATGGAGGGTTCGCTGGAATTTTTATTAAACATGACCGGAAGAGTATTTTTGATAAGTTCTTTCACCGCGCCCCAGAATTGAGGCGGATTTTTTATCATGCTTAAGAAGAAACGCTTATTGTAACGCCACATAAAGCGAACACGCCGGGAAGCATAAGTGCGGGCGTATTCGGCAAAGGCTTCATTTACCACCTCGGTCGGCACTTCCGACAGGTTCCCCTTTGTGGCTAAGTTAAATGAAAAGTGAGGCCAGTCAGCAAGTTTTTCCGGTGGCGTGATAAGGCCCTGTTCAACGCAATAGTGATAAAGTGGAGTTTCGGGATATGGGACAAAGCGCATATAGAAGTAAGGGGTATCGCCCATTCGGTGCAATAATTCTCGCGTGGCCTGGTAGTCCTCCATAGTTTCGGTTGGTACCGCTTCCATAATGTAAATGCGCGGCATCATGCGATGGCGGACGACATTCCAAAAGCTTTTCAGCATTTCATCGAGGTCTATATCCTTTTTAAGAAAATCCAATAATCTTTTTGAGCCTGTTTCAACCCCGATGCCTACGGATACGCAGCCGGCGCGTGACATTAGGTCAATATCTTTTTCCGATAAGTCTGCCCGTGCCTCACAATCCCACTTGAGCTTAATATCTCGTTCAATGATAAGTTCGCAAAACCGATGCAGCCTTTTACGGTTAAAAGTAAAATTGTCCTCAAAAAATCGAATAAACTTAACATCATAGGTTTTTTGGAGATGTTCGACCTGAGAAATAATGCGTTCCGCCGAAAAATCACCGCGATAACCTGAATGGAAAGCTGAGTTGTAGCAGAAGGTGCATCGGAACGGACACCCTCGGGAAGTGTTGAGTGATATCTGCCAGTATTTTGGGACATCAATAAGATGCCATGCCGGATCGGGCAGTTCATCCAGATTCTTTATTTCCGAGGCGCGCTCGTTGATTTCTATTTTACCGTTTTCTCGATAGGCCAGGCCCTGGATTTCAGACTTGGCGGGTTTACCGGTTTCCAAATGTTCTATAAGTCGCAACAGGGCATTTTCTCCTGCCCCTACAATGACGTAATCAATAAAGTCCTCGTTCATGGTCTGTTCCGGAGTACAGGAAGGATGAACATTGCCCCAAACGATTTTTGCCTCAGGCAGCAACGCCTTGAAATCCTTTGATTGCGCTATTGCCTGGGTGATATCCGGCCCGGTTAATACTGAGTATCCGATCAGTTCAGGGTTGAAATCAAGGAAATCAGAAGGAGTACGGCGGTCAACCACATTGTCGAATATTTTTACGTCATGTCCAGCTCGTTCCAATACGGCGGCTAAAAACAAAATACCATTGGGAAAAACCGCATAGGTGTTGAATTTGGGGTTAATTTCTGAGCCTGGATTTATAAGTAATACTCTCATCCTTTTGCCTCTCTAAAAAAGCCTTACGGGCGGGTCGCCCTGTCGTTCCATTTCTCCTGATAGATAGTTAACAGTATTGAGGTGTTTCCGGGCAAGCTCAGCCGCGGCCGCTACCTCTTCGCCTGACGGACTTCTATATTCAACCCCTTTAAGGCTGATGAATCCGGTAATACGCAATGGTATATCACTGTCGACTGAGGCTATAAACTTTGCTACTTTTTCAATTTCCGGTGCCTCGATTATTCCCGGTATCAATGTTATTTCCGCTTGTAACCGTTTGCCCATTCTCGCCAGAATCCGAAAATTTTGCAGGGTCTTGTGGTTATCCGCTGAGGTGTATTCGCGATATATTTCCGGGGTTACTGCCTTAAGGCTTACTATTATCTCATCAATGTTAGTCAGGTCAGGCAACACCATTCCATTAGTGAAAAGAATATTATAACTGTGATATTGATTTCTCAGGAATTTGGCCAAAGCCGGTAAGCCCCGGTCGAGGGAAGGTTCAATACCAATAAAAATAGCCCTTTGGATATCCAGACCCTGTATTAATTCAGCAGCTTCTGGCAAAGAAAGCAATCTTTGCGGTGGGGACTCTGGGGAATTGGATTCAACCCTTTCCCGCCAATCAGGAAAAAGAGAAAAGTCCAGTTTCTCCCGTTGGCAGTAGCACCCCTGACACTTCAAATTACATTCAGTCCAATGGTGGAAAATGATGGACTTGTAACTGGGTTCGTAGACAACGTGATACACACCCAAATGGCCAACATACGGGCGCTCAGATTTGGTTGTATCTGAATGTTTGGGGAGCACTATAGATTCTCCTTGCTTCCGGTGCAGACTATTTCAGGTTCATCAGACATCTGGTCTTTTTCAACCAAGCGGCATGACTTGATACCGAGAAACCAGTTGTCATAAATGAGTTTAGGTTCTGAATCGGTGATTTCAAGACGTTTTTTAAAGTTGGGGCCGTCAATAACCAAGGTATGATAGTAGCCGACTTCACCTGAAGGAGAAGATTCGGCACGGCGGCGAAGTTCGTCAAGGGTTTGATGGTCAAGTTTGCGTCCCAGCCACTCCCTGCCCAACCTTACGTTGTCAACGACAATAATGATGGCGCTGTAAAACCGGAATCAATAAGGTCGGCCAAAAGTGATGCCCTGCCTTCGTTCCAGAGAGGCATAATAGGGGTAATACCGGCTGGCTCACATACACTTCTGACCCAGTTCAAATGCTTCTCGGCCAGGTAATTGCCGACGCTGACATCACCGAAAACTCCTCCGGTGATACCCTCCTCGCTGAAGGAATGAAGCATTTTCCGATAGTTGTCATTATAGGTAGCGACGGTGGTGATGGTTCGGGTAAGCGGTATATCCAGAGCTTTAGCTTGGAGCTCGACTACTTCCGGAGGTATGCGATGAGGCCACACTTCTCCGGAATGTTCGGTTACGATGCTGGCCAGCCGTCGCACACGGTGTCCGGATTTTTGCGCGCGATAGGTAGCAAGACAACAATCCTTGCCGCCGCTCCAAGAAACAAAAACATCCATAATAAAAAAATACCCTTTCCAAAAAGGCTGCAGTTTTTATGAAGCCACAATATGTTGAGACCTATTATACTAGAAAAAGCTATGTGTAACCACTGCTAACAGCATGGTAACATAAAGAAACATCATGAAGTTTTCTTTTTTAGATGTTTTCAAAAAGAGAGGCAGGTTTAAAAAAACCTGCCTCTCTTCAGTTATTGGGCTTTGGTTACCACTTAAAGGTACCGGCGCCGTGAGTGACATCAGCCTTCCAATTATTTAAATCCCGATTCCACCATGCTTCCAATTCTTCATGGTTTTTGGGTTCGGCATATTGGAAAACCCGGTCCATAGTTGCGAAGAAACTATTGAAAACCGGTGTGGAGGAAGAAATACCCCTTACAACAGGATGAATCAGCCCTTCATTAGGATGATTGAAGGGACACAGGGTATGGCAGACACCGCAGCGAGAGGGAGCTCCTGTTTCACGGCATTTCAACCAGTCTACACGCCAACCACGATAGCCGGGACGGTTGCCGGGTCCGACTTCCCAAGTTGGTTCTTTTTCCTGACCGAGGGCTTCACTGGGACATTTTTCAGCGCAGCGCATACAGGTTTCACAGAACTTGGTACCACCAAAATCAATCGGGTTGGTAGGGGCCAGGGGCAGGTCTGTGATGATGTAGTTAGTGATACGGGTTTGCAGTCCCGAGCGAGGTGTCATCATATATGTGGCTCGTCCCTGTTCACCAAGCCCGGTGAAAATACCCAAAGCGACATTAGTACGGACACCGGCTTTATAGGCGTGATAACCCAGATTTTTAATAAACCTCATAGCCTGCCATTCAGTATATCGGGCATCACCATAGGCACGATGAATTGCGGGACGGCCTAACGGCATGGGCATAGCGAGCTTGCCGGGATAAGCTTCATCTTCACGGAGTTGATAAAGACCTTGAATATAATTCTGTTGAATGGAATAAGTTAACAAGTATTTACACTTAGCCGGAATATGATAGACGCTCCCATCCCGTATGCCTTTTTCGACACCATCGAAAATAACTTCACCTTTAGTGAATATCTGCAACATATGGTCGTTAAGTTCCATGGCGCCGACTTGGTCAGCGCTAGCCAGGTGCAAGGCCGCGCGAAGCATACGGGTATTTTCTTCAGGGGACCCGTTCCATGGGCTTACTCCTTTATCCTGAGGAGTGGTTACAGGCGGGCCGTCCCAGGGAGCAGACGGTTGTAAGCCGGAGACCATGTCAGCTAACGCCGCGCAACGGACATCACGCCCGGGTATTTTCTGAGTAAGGCCCTCCATGTCAAAATTCGCATCACGCTCCTTACGCCAGGCGGCATTTTCAGCGCTTGGAGATGGCATACCGGTTGTTGAAAGATCAACCTGTTTGAAGGTGGTCCAGTCAACCTCAGATGTTATATCTTCAAGTTCGTTTTCCTTGACCCACCAGGGATGCAGTGCTGAGGGTGATGAGGCAGCCAGTTCATCCAAATCGTTGAAAGATGGATTGACCGCCGACGCAACACCCAAACCTGCACCGGTCAATCCCAGTGCTTTCATAAAATCCCGACGACTGACCGAAGAGTGGAATTTTGTTACCATTAGATACTCCTTTAACGTTTTTATTTTTATGTGTTACTATTAGATTAGAAAAAACGACTAAAGTAGTATAAAACAAAAACTATAGTAAGTCTATCCGCCATTATGCGTAATTATCATGATTATTTAGTAAAGTAAAAATCACAAAATATAACACATATAAATATGGATAAGTTCAATAAAACAAAATCAAGGCGGGTATCAACTGATACCCGCCTTGATGAATTGGGCTTTGGTTACCAGACGTTCTTGCCGGAACCGAGAGTAGTGTCTCCCATCCAGTTATCGAGGTCACGGGTCCACCAGCCTTCCAGTTCTTCGTCGGACTTGGCTTCCGCGTAAGCAAAAGCACGATCCATGGTAGCGAAGAAACTGTTGAAGATTGGCGTGGCTGCTGCCGCGGCGCGAACTACCGGATGAATAATACCATCAGATGGATGGTTGAAGGGGCAGGTGGCCTGGCAGTTGCCGCAGGCTCCGGGAGATCCGAAGTCAATACAAGTCTGCCAATTCATAAACCAACCTTTGTATCCAGGGCGATTTCCGCCGCTTACGGTATCCCACGACATGTCATCATCCTCTGAAATTGATTGAGAAGGGCATCGTTCGGCGCACCGTTTACAGGTGGGGCAGAATTTGGATGCTCCAAAGTCAATTGGTGGAGTTGCGGCAAGAGGAAGGTCAGTGAAGAAATAATTGGTGTAACGGATCATAAGGCCGTAGCGTGGAGTCATCAGGTGTGTTGAGCGTCCCTGTTCGCCGAGTCCGGAGAATACACCCAGCGGTACATTAGCGCGGACTCCGGTTTTATAAGTACCATACCCCAAATTCTTCACCATTCCCATAGCCATATACCCAACCTGAGCCGCATGTGAATAGGCGTGACCTATTGCCTGGTTACCGAGCTGTTTTTTGGTGCCATACCCACCCGGCATACTATCATCTTTACGTAATTGGTACAGACTCTGGATATAGTGCTGCTGGGTAGTAAAGGTGAGCATATATTTGGCTTTTTGCGGTATGTGGTAAGTGCCGCTTTCGTCACGATAACCTACGTCAGTTGAGTCAAAGACATAACCCGACGCATCAAATATCATCTTGGTCTTTTCATTGACTTCCAAGGCACCGGTCAATACCGCTCCGTAGGTATGCAGAGCCGCCCGCATCATCTGTAGATTGTTTTCCGGAGTGTCTTCCCAACGTTTGCCTTCTGCTAAGTCATGTAATGAACCGGAAGGACCGTCCCAAGGGGCATTGGGGCCAATGAAGCTGGAACCTCGGCCAAAGGCATAGTCGCGGAGTGAATCGCCGGGAGTCTTATTGGCAAATGAGGCTTTTAGGATTGCATTATCCCGGGCTGTATTAGCTTCACGATTTGACTGGGAAATACTGGGCATGGGATTAGCACTACGATCAAATGGTTTAAAAGTATTCCAGTCTATTTCATTTGTAGGATTATGATGTTCACGTTCTTTGACCCACCAGGGTTGAGACTGATTACTGGCGGTAGCAGCTAGTTCATCCAAGTCCTTGAAACCTGGAGCCAGGGCAGCGGCGGCGCCCATGCCGACGCTGGATACACCCAGTGCTTTCATAAAATCTCGACGGCTGAGTGTGGAATGGAATTTGGTCATCTCGTTCTCCTATCAAATTTAAATAACGCGGACTTCCCCGCAGCCACCTGGTCTCTTCCAAGCGTCAGTGAAGTTCTGCACCTCCTTGGTAATATAAGATGTTCTAGATATGACATATAATAACCATAATATATACAAAAGTATATACGCCAAAATGCCTATTTTTAATAATAATAAAATAACCATAAGTAAATAAAACATTATATGAACTAGGGCTTTAATAAAAGTGTTGGTTTTACATCTGCCATTCTTTGGGATAAAATGGCCTGACCGTTAGGGCGGCTAGTTCAGTGGTTAGAACGCCTGCTTCACACGCAGGAAGTCCGTGGTTCGAGTCCACGGCCGCCCACCAACCACTTGCAAAAATATAGCAAAAAACTAGCTTTCGCTTCACTTATTCTTGAAGAACAACCCAGATTACTTCGTCCACTCTGTTAGAATATGTCACTTGTCCATTCATTGGGATCGTTACCTTTCAGTACGTATATGTTTATGGCAAGATGAAATGGCTTCCACTCCGTTTGCCTTACCGCTTGAATAGGGTAAAATTGGACATAGCTATTAAGCCAATTCCTACAATGCCAATAACCATTGCAATGCCTGTGGTATTTTCTCCCAGAATATCACCATCAAACATAAAGAAAGCAGCCATCAACGATAGCACAAGTCCTATTATAAATAGTGGAAAGAACGACTTTTTATTACTAACGATAGGCTGCTTTAATTTCCCTCGATTGCGTAAAGCAACCAAAGCTATGGCTACTGCTACGAGTACAAGAGCTATGATTATTATTGGTAGACCTTCGCTCATGTCTAATCCTCCTCCGATTGTGATGCCTAATATTGGACCGTAAGAATTAAAATATTATTTATATGGCAAATATCGGGATGTTTGTCCTTCCATGCGTACGCTCACACTTAGTCGAACCAAACGACTGGTTTCAAGTGGCCAGAGTTAGCAACGATCGTTGATCAAGCCATTATACATTAAACGAATCATATGTATTTAGCTCCAGAAGACAAAGGAGTAGTCGGAACAGCTAGTAACGAAATTTGGACTTTTAAAGTGTCAAGAAAGGATACTTCCACATTGTATCTTGAATGCAGTCAACCATGGGATGTTGGGCAAACAGATGTCTTTGGGTTCTTCTTGACGGTAGTAGTAAAATAAAGTGTTTTCCATATAACGAGGTGAAAAAACAAGAAGAATGTGTAGGGCAAAAGGTGAAAAGTATTAACTTGGCCTATATGACATGAGAGGGGGAATAATGGGGAACAATCTCAAAGCAATTGGCTTCATTCTCATTTTTGTTGGTACATCAGGATTGTTGCTGAACGAGTTAGTTGATAGCTGGGGCAGGGCTGTTACGATTGCTTTTGCCTGCTTCAATGTAATTGGTCTGTTAATATTAATTTTTGGGAAAAAGAAATAATATAGAAGTTCGAACCTATGTTTCTTGAAGGTAACCTAGTAGGACTCCGTCCAATAGAAGCTTCGGACGCCCATGCGGCGTATCCTATGTTGTTAGAACAAAAAGTGTTGGAATGGTTACTTTGGGATGGCCCGAAGAGCGAAGAAGAACTTACGTCTACCTATAAGCAATGGGAGAATGATCATGGAAAAGTTGATGATTATAGATTCGCTATCGAATCCATAGATCGAGTAGGAATTATAGGTAGTATAGTATTAAGGTTTCCAGAAAATAAAGAGCAAGCAGATATTGGATATTGGCTGGGATCTCAATTTTGGGCTAAAGGTTATATGACAGATGCTGTGCGGTTAATATGCCGTTTTAGTTTTGAATATTTAGGAATTACCAGAATTTATGCGCCAGTTTTCAAGGGAAACATCGGGAGTCGACGAGTACTTGAGAAGAACGGTTTTAGTCTGGATGGTACCTTGCGTAGTCATTTATTGAAAAACAAACAATGGCATGATGCTTGGTTTATGTCATTACTTAGGTATGATTGGTATAAACACAATGCATAGAGATCTTTGATTGAATGAAACCTTACTTTTTATTGGACAATCCTCTGGAGAGCTAATTTCTTGGATGTACGATTGCAAACAGTCAGCGATACTGGGAAGTTGCACCTTTCGTGTCCCTCAGCTACCTGTTATTGATAGAACACCAAATCATCGTCAAGTTTGATATGATATCAGTAGTTTTTGAAGCATAGGAATCAGCCCCTTCTTCTCAAATAAAAGTTCGGTCACTGTCTCCCAGGGCCCACCAAAATATTAAAAAATATATTTGGCTTTAAGGTATTCTGGATCAGGTTTTGCTTCATTTTTTCCTAAAAAAGAACAAAAACCTGCGTATTACTGGATTCTGACGACTGATGAAGAAATATTAATTACTGATAATACCAGAACCTAAAACCGTATCTTCATCATAAAATACAACTACCTGCCCTGGTGTCGGCGCCATTTGAGGTTTATCAAAATACACTGCGACAAGGTTGCTGTTTACAGGTTCAATAAGTGCAGGGACCGGTGAGGCGTTAGACCTTATCTTAACCGTGACCTTCAGGCTAGAGTCTAAATTGGAGATTGAAATCCAGTTCAAATCAGTTGCTTTTAAGTCTTGTTTATAAAGAGCCTCTTTTTCGCCTACGATAATAACGTTATTATCGGGGTCAATCTTGTATACATAAAGTGGATTGGGTGAGGCTATTCCAAGTCCGTGACGCTGACCAACGGTAAAATAAGAGATTCCCTGATGATGTCCCAATATTTTGCCTGACTGGTCTAGGATACGACCAGGTTTTGCTTCATTGCAGATCAGTTGCCGATAACCACCGGCTATGAAATTCTGGCTTTCCTTTTTAGCTGCTACCGACAGATTAAGCTGGTCAGCCACCTGGCGGACTTTATTTTTGGTCATTTCACCCAGCGGAAATCGTGACATTTGTAATTGTTTCTGTGATAAACGGGATAAAAAATATGACTGGTCTTTATCGTGGGCTTGACCGCGTAGCAGTCGATAGCGGTTGGTAGCCGGGTCATAGTCTGTGCGAGCATAATGTCCCGTAATTACGAAATCAAATTCCAGACCGGATAACCTGGCCTTTTCAATAAGTGCCCCCAGTTTGACGGATTGGTTGCAGTGAACACAAGGATTGGGAGTTCGGCCTTTATTATATTCTCGTTTAGTGTAATCCAGCACTGAGGTGAGATATTCTTTTTCTAAATTGAAAATTTCCAGAGTGATACCTAAAGTTTCAGCTATTTTTTGGGCGTCTATCACGTTATCTAATTCACCGGGCCCGTAACAACCTTGTTTTTGGGTGATTTCCGATGTTGTATTATTGCCGCTGTAAGTGGTCATCATAATACCGGTGACATAATACCCCTGTGTTAGCATTAGCGCAGCCGCAACAGCCGAATCTACGCCACCTGAGAGAGCTGCTAAAACTCTACTAGCCTGCATGCGGTATTTTTCTTAACCCCCACTGTTTTTAGTATGCGCGTAATTGTTATTTCACGATGGTTTTATAGTAGAGAATTGCCTATTAAAACGGATATTGCGGATACACTACCGCTGATGAACATACCCCATATAATATCAGCTAATACGACTTTTATAGGCCAATTTTTCAAAGTAGCCAGATTACTCAGGTCATAGGTGGCGTAAGCCACCAGTCCAAATAACGCGCCGTATGACATAGTCTGAAGAGTTGATTCTTTGTCGATTGCTGGGTAGATAACGAAGAACATCAAGCCAGTGATATAGATAAAATAAAAAACCAGTGCCGGCTTGATGTTGAACCTGTCCCTGAGTAGTCCGGCAAGTTGCTTGCGATAAAAACTTTTCGCGATGACACCCAGCCATAAGAAGTCAATTGCCAGGAATATGAACCACGTAAGTATGAAAAGCAACCCTAACTGTGTTATATCCATCTCTCACCTTTATTATTATTCGGATCTTACTCATTATAGGGGATTTTACATAGAGTGATATACTTTTATTAAATAACCTAAAAATCAGGAGAGACAAAATGGAGTTACCTGAATTATTATTGGTGGCAGTTTTTACCATTTTTGTTTATATGTCGGGTAACTTTATATTGGCTTTATGGCGCAAAGATAACAGTTTGGCTGATATTGCCTGGGGTCCGGGTTTTCTACTGGTGGCAGCGGTGGGGTTATTTTTTTCAGGAAATGAGACATTGAGGCAATGGATAGTGTTGGCTTTGGTGGCAGTATGGGGGCTGCGTCTGGCTGTCAGGATATACAGGCGTAACCATGGTAAAGGTGAGGATTTTCGCTATCAAAAGTGGCGCGAAGAATGGGGCAAGCACTGGATAATACGCAGCTATTTTCAGGTTTTCATGTTGCAGGGATTATTTATGTGGCTTATCTCATTCCCTTTAATAATTATCAATAGTAATAGTATCCACTCACTCGGCTGGGTGGATTACCTTGGTATATGTGTGTGGCTGACAGGGTTCATTTTTGAAGCGGTAGGTGATGCCCAGCTGGATAGGTTCTTGAGAAACCCAAATAACAGGGGACGGATTTTGGATTCCGGTTTATGGCGTTATTCGCGTCATCCCAATTATTTTGGTGAAGTATTACAATGGTGGGGGATTTTTGTAATAGCTTTATCAGTTCCAAACGGCTGGATAAGCATAATAGGCCCGTTGACAATAACGGTTTTAATATTGAAAATATCCGGCATACCTTTACTGGAAAAAAGTATGGCTAAGAATCCAGATTTCAAGGCATATCAATCCAGGACAAGTGTATTTATTCCTTGGTTTCCGAAGAACTAAGATGTATGGTGTCTGACACTTTCAAACAAATCAGTTTCAATTGATTGTTGTTTGGTCGTTAGAGCCAGATGAAAAAGCCCCTGGTTAAGGCCAAATCTATCCAAAAGGGCTGATAACAGTCGACGCAGCGAAGTGCCTTCCATTTGGCTTCGGTGGCAAGAAGCGGCAACGCGTTGCATCTTGACAGCTTGTTTGTCTAGTTTTATTTTTGTCGTGACCGGCAGGGTGTGATTGACAATAACTGTTAAGTCGATGTCGTGATTGCGGCCGAAACGTTTGGGATTTCGACCGAGCAAGGGCAATATTTTGACCATTAATTTCAGCAGGCGGTGCGAGAATACATTGTAATATAATTTCTGTGGTTGGAAAGGCTGTCCGGTTTCCGGAAACTGAGCACTATCACCGGAAGCTTTGAAGGCGGCCGTGGTAGCTTTATTAACAATTATGTGATCCAAATGACCGTAATCACCTCCGGGTTCATGAGTGAGGATGACTTGGGGTTTGATATCCCGAATAACCTTAACTAGTCTGCTGACCACTTCATTTATTGGAGCCATGCTTAGAGATTTGGGATGAGTGTTGTCCGGACTCCCGGGCATACCGGAATCACGGTATCCCAGTAAAAACAGCCCGGAAAGCCTCAATTCCTTTACTGCGCATTTCAATTCTGCGTTTCGCAATTCATGAATTGAAATAGAGTTTTTCAGGTGAGACTTGTTAACCGTGCCAGATTCTCCGCCGGTGGCACAAATATAATAGACTTTAACCCCAAGTCTGGCGTAATGAGCCAGCGTTGCTCCGGGACCGAAGGTCTCATCATCAGGGTGGGCTCCCACAAAAAGTAATTTATTTTCCGAACTCATCGAAGACCTCTTACAGAACTTGTTATTTTAGTTTATATTTCATTGACAAGCCAAATTAAACCTTTGGCAAATACTAACTCTTATCTTAATAGGGCGTTGTATCTTGTATCAATCTAACTATGATACAAGGAGACGATAGTACATGACACTTAAGCGAGTTTTCCTGGGTTTTGTTCTTACTGGGGTTTTACTGGTATCGGCGGTCGGTTGCAGTCCCGGTGAAGACGAGGGCTCAGAAGCACAGCAAATTAATTTGGACTGGGATTTTAGCGAAGGAGCAGTCGGATGGCAGTCAGGATGGGTGGAATATGGCACAGATCAGGATATCCAGGCTGATTCTGGCATCAGAACTTTGCCTGATGAACTGGAAATTGATGGGACCGGGTTCTATATTCAATCAATGAACGGTTCAGATGATGTTTTTATGTATTTGTATCGCGGGCTTACTACCACTGAAGGGGTTGTTGCCGGACAGGAATACCAGGTGAATTTTACCATCACATTTGCATCTAACGCACCTTCAGGTTGCATGGGCATTGGCGGGGCACCGGGAGAAGCGGTATATCTCAAGGCAGGAGCTACGGATAATGAACCTGAAGCATATCAGGATGAGAATGGTTTCTGGTTACTCAATGCGGACAAAGATGGCGGCAATAGCGGTGGCGGTTCGGCGGCATCTATAGTAGACGTAATTGCCAATGGGCTGGCTTGTGAAGATGTTGATCTTAGTGACCCTCAATATATCTCTCTGGAACGAGAGCATCAACACAGTCATACAGTAACGGCAAATGACAACGGTGAAATCTGGCTGATTGTAGGAACCGATTCAGGATTTGAAGGTCTGACCAGTCTGTATTATCAGAGTATTGGTGTTACTCTTGAGCCGGTTAGTAACTAAGTAAATTTAAATATGCCAGCTAATGGGGAGCTATATTAGCTCCCCATTAGCTGGGCTACGGCCCATATTACTATTCAGATGATAACTCCTTGAATATCTGGCTCATCCGTAACTGGGTGTCTTTGTCACGTTCTTTAACCTTCTGCATATCTGCCAGTAAACTTACTTCGCGACTAATGAAATCGGTATCGAGGTCACCGGAGACGAATCTTGGATTTTCCATTATAGCTTTATGCAAGGCCAGATTGGTGTCAACACCCACAATAATATATTCACTTAAGGCACGACGCATGCGCTTAATAGCTTCATTTCGATCGCGGCCCCAGGAGATGAGCTTACTAATCATGGGATGATAACAATCGGGAATTGTGTAACCTTGATGGACCCCAGAATCTACCCTAATACCCATTCCGCCCGGGGAACGGTAACCTTTAAGCTCGCCTGGTGAGGGCATAAAATTGCGCAGAGGATCTTCAGCATTCACCCGGCACTCAATAGCCCATCCGTAATGGGTGATATCTTCTTGTTTTACAGATAGGTCTAATCCAGTAGCAATATTGATTTGCTCTTTGACCAGGTCTATTCCGGTGGTCATCTCAGTCACCGCGTGTTCGACCTGAATCCTGGCATTGACTTCCAGAAAATAAAAACGTCCCTCCGAAAAAATAAATTCAATGGTTCCAGCACCGACATATTTAATAGACCGAGCCAGATTAACTGCGGCTGCTCCCATTTCAGTCCTTTGTTTTGGGGTAATTGCTGTCGATGGGGCTTCCTCTATTACCTTGGAATGGAAGCGTTGAATGGAGCATTCACGCTCACCCAGGTGGACGACATTGCCTTTACCGTCAGCCAATATTTGGAACTCTATATGCCTGGGGCGTTCAATGTATTTTTCAATATAGACACTGGCGACACCGAAATATTTTTGAGCCATCTCAGGGGAGGAATTAAGCGCTCGTTGCAAATCATCGTCATTATGGGCAATAACCATACCGATACCGCCACCACCTCCCGCTGGTTTTACAATGAGGGGATAACCGATATCACCTAATTCGTCCTGTAAAACGGAGAAATCGGCCGGACATTCACCGGTGCCGGGAATTACCGGCACTCCGGCTTTTACAGCTTCTTCACGAGCAGTAATTTTATTTCCGGTAAGTTCCAGAACGCTGGCAGGAGGTCCGATAAATATAATCCCGGCTTTTTCACAGGCTCTGGCAAAAGACGGGTTTTCCGACAAAAAGCCGTAGCCGGGATGAATGGCTTCAGCTTTACAACTTTTAGCTATTTCAATGATTTTTTCCATATTGAGATATGATTCGGTTGCCGGGGGTGGGCCGAGTAAGAAAGCTTCATCGGCATAACAGGTAAAAAAGGCATCCTTATCGGCTTCAGAATAGACGGCAACCGTATTGATTCCAAGTTCACGACAAGCCCGCATGATACGGACGGCGATTTCGCCGCGGTTGGCTACCAGTATTTTGCTTATCATACAAAAATCTCCCTGAATGAGTATTCAGCCTATATTAGCATAAACGAAGGTGCGGTATAAAAAGAAGAACCTTGGATTCAAGGTTCTTCTTTTTGGAATAGCGAAGCGATGGTTATTTAGGCTGCCCGATTGTACCCTTCTTTCACAGCCGCCAAGTCTAAAGGTGCTGTTACGATATCTTCGATGAGCGGAACGCATTCGCGCTGAAGTTTTCTTTCATCGGTTGTTTTTAGATAAGACCTGCAATTATTACAGGCTTCAGCCAAGTGAGCCCTGTCCTCCCCCAATGTCATTTGGCGCAATTCAACACGTTCCGGATTCTCGCAGATTGGACACTTGTGGCGGGGATAAGGCCATTCAGTTCGGCATAAGCCGCAGTATAGCTTACGAAAACCTTTCTCATCATAAATAACGCCGTACCTCGGTGGAACACCGCAGATTGGGCAGAACCCGGCAGTCCAAGGGATTTCCCTGTTCGTTATTATCGAGGAGTAAGCTTCAGCTTCCCTTTCATAAAAAGGTACCAAAAGGCTGTGTAAAAAGAAGGCAATGGTTTCAGTATTGAAGCTAGTACCCTCGGATAGTGTTTTTAAATCCAACCTATCCTCGATCAAGTCGGTGGATATGGCTGAAACATTATCACCATCAAGCTGTGGTAATTCCAAGATAAGGTTAACGGGAAAATCGGCTCCGGCAATCTCACTGAATACTTGTGCCAATTCTTTGGCCGCCTGACGGAAAAGATCATCCGGAATAACTGGCGGATTACCGGATAAAACGTGGGTTCCGGCGTTGAGGTTGTCCAGCCCCCAGTTAGATACGGCCGGAGCCGGCCCGAGACTTGCCCGGACCGACTCCTGTATTGCCAATATTTTCCGGTTGAGGTCAATGATCGGACTCAGATGCGGAAATTCCGCTTCATAGAGCCTTAACTCTTCAATTCTATGGTCGTAATTATTTTTACCCACTAAGCCGGTACAACCTCAGGGTCCATTTTAGATACAGATTCCGATAAACCTGCTTGTTGTTCGGAAAAAAGAGGCAGGTATTTGGCGGCCAGACGGAAAATGTACATGGCACCGGCGATTAATCCAAAAGTGAAGATGAATTCCCAAACGGTAGGAAAGTATTCACCCACCCGAGCCGGTGCATGGGAAATCACAAGGGTGCTGATGCGGTTCAGCATGACGCCAACGATAATCAGTCCCGAGCTCCATAAAAGGCCTGAACGTGATTCCCTTACCTTTTTGATGAAGATAAGAATAACCGGGATTATCATACCTAAGCCTACTTCAGCGAGGAAAAGCAGTCCGAACTCATCTACAGCAAAGGCTGATAAATTGCCTCCCTGGAAAAAATCGAAAAAGCGAACACCCAGGTAGACGATTAGTATCCAGGCCGCAATAGGCATGACCTTGGACAGCACGTCAATGCGGGCGGTGAGTTTCCAGGACTTAGCCATGATAAGACTGAAGAAGGTCAGCACTGCCAGGCCGAGAGCCATGGCCGAAATAACAAAGAGGTAGCCCATAAGCGGCTGATGCCACAGCGGGTGCTGGTCAGGGGTGATCAGGAACAGCGCACCCAGAGAAGATTGGTGAAGGAAGGAAAGGATGATGCCGAAACTGACCAGTGGTATGGCTAGGGCATGCTGGATTTTAGCGGCGTTGTTAAGACCGAATCGTTCAAAGATGTTGGGGCTGAACTCCAGGTAGAGGACGGTGAGGTACATCATGACGCACCAAGCCACCTCAAACATGATAGAGGCCGGCTGCCACATCCACAACGGATGAACGATGAGCGGGGTGCGGCCGAGGTCAATGGCGATGCCGATAGCGCCGATGGTGTAGCACAGGGCGGCGATCAGGATAGCCGGTTTGACCAGGGGGCGGAAGGTTTCAATGCGGAAGATGTAGACCAGGGCTGCCAAGACAAAACCACCAGCGGCCGAGGCGATATACACACCCACGTCGAAGGCAACCCAAAGGCCCCATGGCCAGTTATCTGATAGATTAGTTACTGCTCCGAGTCCGCCGACCAGTTTAGCCACTATTACGCCGATGGCGCCGAGACCGAGCAGTATCTGGACAATGCCCCAGAAGCTGAACAGAGGAATATTTCTGTTATTCATCTTTAGTGAGTCCCTCCTTTACCAGAAGTTACTCCGGCGCCTTTGGATTTCAGGCGCATGGTTCGGAAGTAGTAGGTACCTAGAAGGAATACGGCAATTCCCGCTATCTCGTATGGTATCTTGGAAAGAAATTCCCAAGTGTAATCCGGATAATGTTCCGTTTCTACTTCAGGGAAGCCTATTTCCTGGGGTGAAACGCCGGCTAGGAACATCACCTGAGTGCCGCCGGCTTCATTTTCGCCGTATACGTAATTATAGTATTTGTCAGGTCTCTGCTGGATTCTATTTTTGGCCGTGGCCAGCAACTGGTCTCTTTCACCATACATTATAGCGCTGGGCGGGCAAGTTTTTGAACAAGCCGGCTCTTCAGTAGGGTCCGGATTGGCGGCCCGGTCCCAGCACATAGTGCATTTGGCGATCTTATTCCAGGGGTCGGTATCACCATTTTCATCAAACCAGGTGAATTTGGGAATATCAAAGGGGCAGGCGTTTTGGCAATAGCGGCAGCCGATACAGCGCCCTTCTTCCCAAACCACGCGACCATTTTCTAGTTTCTGTAGAGCCCCAACCGGGCATACAGAAACGCAAGCCGGGTTGATGCAATGCATGCATCGTTTGGAAACAAAGTGCCACGAGATTTCACCGTTGGGTTTGGGAATCTCAAAGAATTCTACATGAACGTAATTATACGCGTTGAGTTCTACTGGATTAGTCATGGTTGGGCTGTAGCCGGTCTCAACACCAGGATGCAGGTTCCATTGTTTGCACGCACTCTGGCAACCGCGGCAACCGGTACATCTGACGGTATCAATTAAAAGTCCTTTAGCCATCTTTTAACTCCCCCTCCTGATAACCGGCGGTTCAATAGGTTTAGCCCGACCGGTGATTTGTGGCAGTTCACCACTACCGACACGTTCAATTTTGACCAGGAAAGCCTTAGACTCGGGAATCATGGTGTTAGCGTCACCGGCGTTAGGCGAAAGAGTGTTAGCACTTTCGCCAACTCCCAGTCCAGCCCAACCCCAGTGCCAAGGCATACCAACCTGGTGAATCGTTTTTCCAGCCAGGCTGAAAGGCTTGAACCGTTTAGTGACCATTGCCGGCAATTCTACGCTGCCGCGGGCTGAGCTAACTTTTACAATGTCACCCTGGCTTATATCCTTCTCATCGGCGAGTTCTTCGCTGATTTCGACAAAAGGTTTGGGAACCATTTCTACCAGCCATGGCAGGTTGCGGGTCATGCCGCCGGATTGCCAGTGTTCTACCAACCTGAAGGTGGTACAGACAATAGGGAATTCACTGCGGAGACCCTTGACATCCAGCCCGCCTTCCCAGATACGGAAAGTGGGATTATCCTGTTGGCTGCTCATTGCGTTATCAACAGGACTTTCCCATGGCTCGTAATGTTCCGGGAACGGGCCGTCAGCTAAACCGGGGCCAAAGATACTGGATACACCATCTGTTTTCATGATAAGAGGCAGATAACCCCCCTGGTTCATTGGAGGAGCTCCACCATCAGGTACATCTCCATCCCATTTAGCTTCAGCGGCATTCCATTTGATAACCGGTTTAGTCGGGTTCCAGGGGTTGCCGTCGAGGTCGACAGAGCAGCGATTGTAGATAATGCGGCGGTTGATGGGCCATGCCCAGGCATATTTGGAGTTCAGCCCTATGTTGAAAGGGCTGTCATCCAGGTCGCGCCGGGCCGCCATATTACCAGCTTCTGTATAACTCCCGCTATAAAGCCAATTGCCACTGGATGTGGTACCATCGTCTTTCAATCCAACGAAGTTGTTCATCAACTGGCCGGTGGTCAGGTCGTAACCGTTGTTTTCTTTAGCTACCTGATGCGGGTCGACATGGGAGCCGTAATTCCAGTCCAGTTTGGTTATGGCTTCCGCGTTCGGTCCCCCTTCAGAGTTATAGAGTTCCTGTAGCTTGAGAGTCAGGAGATTGACCATATCCAGGTCAGGCATGGCGTCACCAGGCGGGTCGACCGCCTTGTAGCGCCACTGCATCCAGCGGCTGGAGTTGGTAACAGATCCCTCCTTTTCGTAGGAGCAGGCTGCCGGCAGCAAAAACACTTCTGTGTTGATGCTGGATGGGTCAGCCCCCGGACGTTTCCAGAAATTAGCGCTTTCGATTTCCCATAGGTCGGAACAAATTACCCAATCTAATTTTTCCATGGCCTGGATGGTCTGGGTGTTGTTGGGACCGCTGATGATGGGATTCATACCCCAAATCATCAGCCCTTTAATGTTGCCCTCGTACATATTTTTGAATAAAGGAATCCATGAATAATTGGTACCGGCATCAATCTTGGGAAGCCAGTCGTAACCGAAATCATTGTCCGGTGTGCCGTTGGCGCCGTACCAAGATTTCAACATACTGACAGTATATTTTGGCCGGTTTTTCCACCAGTTTAAACTTTTGGGATCATTAGAATGAGGTGTCGTTCGGGCGTTATAGTCCGCCAAAGTGTAATCGGTGTCCATGAACATGGGCAGGTACCCTGGCAGGATGTGGAAGAGAAGACAGTAATCGGTGGCGCCCTGTACATTGGATTCACCGCGCAGGGCATTGATGCCCCCGCCGGCTAGACCGATATTACCCAACAGCAATTGTAGAATACAATATCCACGGATAATCTGGGTGCCATAGGTATGCTGAGTAGCGCCCATGGCATACATGATGGTCATGGTTTTGTCGGGAACACCGGTTGCGGTAACCAGGTCTGCTATTTCCTGAAGCTTGGCTTCAGGAATCCCCGCAATCTCATTAGCCTTGGCGAAGGTATAGCGGGAAAAATGCCGTTTCAAGTGCTGGAATACGCAATTCGGATCCTGCAGGGTTTTATCCCTTTTTGGAACCCCATTTTCGTCCAATTGGAAAGCCCAGGTGGATTTGTTGTAGCTGCGGGTAGCGGTATTGTAGCCGCTGTAGAGTCCGTCAAGATCCACCGGTCCCTTGAAGTCAGGATTAACCAGGAATGGAGCATTGGTATACTCGGTAATATATGTGAGATTGTAATGGTCAGGCCTGGCTTCAATATCAGTGATCACATAGTTGATAAGAGCGCCGATAACTGAAATATCAGTACCTGATCTCATCGGGGCATAGACATCAGCTTTAGCTGAAGAACGGGTGAAACGAGGGTCAATGGATATGACCTTGCCGCCCGCTGATTGAGCTCTCATTATATGGGTATATGAGGCCGGATGATTTTCGGCAGGGTTGGCGCCGATAATCAAAATGAGATTGGCATTCTGAACATCAGTCCAGTGGTTGGTCATAGCACCGCGTCCGAACGATTCCGCCAAACTGGCGACAGTTGAGGAATGTCAGAGGCGGGCTTGTGTTTCCATGTACACGATGCCCAGGCTTCGGAGCATCTTAACCAGAAGCTGACACTCTTCATTGTCCAGACAAGAACCGCCCACCATAGCGATTGCTTCAGTGCGGCGTACTAAATTACCTTTGGCATTAGTTTCAATCCAGTTCTCATCACGAACTTTTTTTATCCGCTTAGCCATTTCAGTAATAGCCCAGTCCCATTCTTTTTCCTCCCATTCGGAGGCGCCGGGCGCACGGTATTTTACTTTCTGGAGTCGACGCGGATTATTATGGAGTTGGGCGATGGATGCCCCCTTGGAACACGCCCCTCCTTGGTTTACCGGATGATTGGGATCCCCTTCAAGATTAGTAAGGCGGCCTTGTTCATCTGTGTAACACAGAAAGCCGCATCCCGAGGCATCATAAGGGCAGATGGTGTAAGTTTCCTTGACCCATCTGGGGCGGTCGGCTATCGGAGCAGCCGATTCAGCCATGGGACCCCTGAAAAGACCCGCTGTGGCAAAGAGTCCGGCAACTCCGCCACTGGCCTTCAGGAAGTCCCGTCTGGTGACTTGAGACTTCATGTATACCCTCCTTATTTAATTGTCCAAGCACTGTCTATTATTAAGCCGATTGCGGCTTTTACAGTTTTAAACCTCTTATCAAAATTACAATAGGACAAGTATTAGGTGGTACTAATCCTACTGGGGGTAATAATACCACCGGGTATAAGCCGTGTAAAACTGAACAATATACAAGCTAGGATAAAAATGTCCAACAATAAGGTATAATGGGGATTAATATTATAATTATAGTATAATAACTCAGAGTTATTAAATATAATGTAGAAGATGAGCTCTAATTTTTGTTAAAAATTAGGGCGGTGCCGTTTGCCAATACTCCTGAATCGCCGCAGCCATAAAGGCTGAGGTTTGATTTTGGTACGTTCAATTACCAATTTTTCGGATTCTGTGAATTGATGGGCTGAATTTCGATTGGGGTGAGGTAAAGAAAAACCCTTTAGACCCCACATTATTACTACATCTAGATTAGCTGGTGGGTTTCCGTTCTCAACGAGGTAAAAGATTTCTGTTCTCGTTTTATCCGGCAGGAATGTAAAAAAATCCCCCTTTTGCTGTTTTTCCGTGCGATGAAGCGCCGATAATGGAATATTAATATCTGATCGACCTATATGACCGATAAGCTTAGCCGTTTCAAGTTCAAGTTTTGCGGGCAGCTTGCGCGTTTGGTATACCGTGTTTTTAAGGTAACAGAATTCATATAAGTAATCAGGATGAATATTGATAATTAATAATTCGGGATGTTCGGAAAACAATCCGGTGACAGCAATACTAAGATAAGGCGAGCTTATTTGGGTTTCGGTTAGAACAGTTTCCAGCTTATGCCATACTTTGGTGGGTAAAATAACGCCGCAGAGCTTACCTTCATGGTTAAAAGCCCAGTATAGAATTCGGTCATTGACCCTCGGTGATACAGGACCTCCCCACAGCAATAAATATGTATCGTTAGATACTTTCATTTGGAAATCATTTTAGTCAGATGGCTTCCTCCAGTCAAAAGCACATCGCATGACACTAACAATTTGCGGGCGTATAATATACATCATAATGTTCAATATTTGTTTATTTTGGAGTTGCCTTGGATAAAGCCGGTGAATTTCAAAGGTTGGTAGAAATCATTGATGTTCTGCGCTCACCACAAGGTTGTTCATGGGACCGAGAGCAGTCCCACCTTTCCATTCGTGATAGCTTATTGGAAGAGTGTTATGAAGTCCTTGAAGCAATTGATACTCTTAACATGAATGACCTTCAGGAAGAGCTGGGAGACCTTTTAATGCAGGTGGTTTTTCATGCCCGGATCGCCGAAGAAAATGGTGATTTTACCATCAAGGAAGTTATTGAAAGTGTTGTGACAAAATTGGTTAGGCGTCATCCGCATGTTTTTAGTATATCCAGTGTTGCTGATTCTGAAGAGATTCTAAGGCAATGGGAGGAAATAAAAAAAGAAGAGAGACCTGAAGGGGTCTCAATGCTGGATGGGGTGCCGACAACTATGCCGGCCCTTGCCTACAGCCAGGAGCTTCAGAGTCGAGCTGCCAGAGTAGGCTTTGATTGGGATGG
The DNA here is from genome assembly GCF_055384165.1 of Dehalogenimonas sp. NIT-SK1. NCBI lineage: Bacteria > Bacillati > Chloroflexota > Dehalococcoidia > Dehalococcoidales > Dehalococcoidaceae > Dehalogenimonas > Dehalogenimonas sp. NIT-SK1. The sequence continues at coordinate 1,580,219 of NZ_AP042352.1, read as the reverse complement.
GGATGACGGGATTATGGATAAACTTGCGGAAGAAATTGGAGAATTGAGACGGGCTAAAAACGATGAAGAAAAAGAAGAAGAACTGGGTGACATATTTTTTACTGTAGTCAATTATGCTCGTCGTCAGGGGATTGATGCTGAAAGCTCACTCCGAAGTGCAGGGCGTAAATTCCAAGAGCGGTTTCAGGCAATGGAAGCCTACTGTAGTGATCATGGTTTGGTATTCAGCAATCTTACCTTGACGCAACAAAATGAGCTTTGGGAGCGGGTCAAGGCGGAAAAAACAAACTAGTTGTGATAGCATATTAAGGATAATAAAGAAAAACACCAAGTGTTTTTACAAATGGTCGGGGCGAGAAGATTCGAACTTCCGACCTCAGCGTCCCGAACGCTGCGCGCTAACCAGGCTGCGCTACGCCCCGCCAGACGGATATTATATGCTTTGCGCACGGGCTAAAGCAAATAGGATGGTCATATGAAATACGTTGTACTTATCATGGACGGGGCTTCAGGATGGCCTCTGGAATCAATCGGCGGAAAGACTAGTTTGGACTCGGCTCAGACCCCAAACCTTGACCAAATGGCACGACGTGCCACGGTCGGCATGACCGGTACGGTACCCGAAGGAATGGAGCCTTCCAGCGCCTGTGCCTGTATGTCGGTGTTGGGTTATAATCCCCGGGTTTTTTATAAGGGACGCGCCGCTATTGAAGCCAGGAGTTTGAATATCAATGTTGCTGAAGACGAGACTGTCTTCCGGGCCAACCTGGTTACTGTTGAAAACGGCACAATGACCAGTTACGCAGCCGGACATATTTCTTCAGAAGATTCAGCGCACTTAATTGACACACTTAATGAAAAAATTGGATCCCCTGGTTGCAGGTTTTTCCCGGGAGTGGGCTATCGGCATATATTGAAACTAAAAAATCAGCCGGAAACTTTACGGGCGGTTTGCACCCCACCTCACGATATACCAGATAAAAAAATTGATGATTATTTACCACAGGGCGACGGAAGTGATGTGCTAAAGTCTGTTATGCAATCTTCCGAAGATGTTTTGAAGAACCATCCAGTAAATGTCAGGCGCATTGAGCGTGGTGAATACCCAGCAACCGGTGTCTGGTTGTTCTGGGGCTGCGGCCCCCTGCCTTCGATGCCTTCATTTGAGGACCGCTATGGTATCACTTCGGCGATCACCTCTGGAGTGGACCTTTTACGCGGCTTGGGGCAGATGCAGGGCATGGACGTTCTTCAAATAGAGGGTGTCACTGATAACGTCGATAATGATTATGAGCGACAGATGAAAGAAGCGTTGAAGGCATTGGATAAGTACGATATGGTTGTAGTGCATGTGGAGGCGCCTGATGAAGCGGGACATTCGGGTGACATCGATGCCAAGATTAAAGCTATTGAACAAATTGACAGCTGTATGGTCGGGCAATTGCGTGATTACAAGAAGGACAAATTGCGTGTCCTAGTTATGCCGGATCATCCAACACCGCTGGAAACACGCACTCATGCCGCAGAGCCTGTACCCTTTATGATATGGGGTTCCGGTGTTCGTACAACCGGCGCCCGCCGTTTCACCGAAAAAGAAGCGATGGGTACCGGGACGACAGTCGCTGAAGCCCACTATTTGATGAGTCTGGTGGTAAGAGGTTAATAATGACTCCGAGGGAGGATGAAACTTACCGGTCAACAAGGTATGGAGGTCATCCACCTGCTTGTACTTGCGTATCCTGTTGTGAGGAACGCAGGGCAGGCAAAAAGCGCAATTTTGATGACGACTATGATATTGGCAGCGGTCGTGCTACCCCTTTATGGTTTTGGGCGGTTATCATCATTGTGGTGGTTTCCCTTGTGTTGACCCTGATACTACGGTAAGTGATCTCAAATAGCGTGATGGAAAATAATCAACCATTAGCCCCTTTTGAAAAACTCCGGCGACTTTCATTTTTTGCGTGGTTTCTCATCACGGCTTTTCTAATTTCGGCTTGTTCATTGAACCCAGCTTCTTCAGGTGATGGTATTATCCCACCCGAAACTCTGGGTCAGCCCGATATTAATAAGGGTTTCAATTCTATTGCCGGGGCTGTCATCTATGAAGACAAACAGCCCCCTTATGTATTGTATGACGGAGGCCCCAAAGTTTCTCTGAACAATAATCCGGCAGCAAGCAATCCTTCATGGGACCAACTGGTCAGTTTTATCAAGTCAGATTATACCGATAGAAGTGAGTACAGTGACAGCTATATGTGCGGCGGTTTTGCCCAAACGCTGCATGATAATGCTGAATCCAATGGAATCCGCGCAGGTTGGGTGGCAATTGATTTTTTCGACCGGGATATCGGACACGCGGCTACTGCTTTCCAGACCACTGACCGGGGATTAGTGGTAATTGACGCCACATCTTCATATAACACCGAAGGTTATAAATTGAGCAGCGCAACATTGAATGGTTATGATAAAGTGGTCTATATTAAAATAGGGGCAGATTACGGAGTAATTTCCCTTGAGGTTGCCAATTCACCCTTCTATAATGAATACCAGCTTTATTTAAACAATCTCGAAGACTTTGAAACGCTTGGTCAAGACTATGAGCGGCAGGTTAATGAGTATAATCAGGCGGTAAATTCGGGAAGTTACAGCTACGGTTACCTTAACAGCTGGTATCACCGGCTGGAAGATATGAAGCAGCAACTGGATGATTTAGCCGCGGAACTGGGTGGTTATTACTGGGAGAGCCTTGGGATGGTAAGTGCGGTAACTATTTTTTGGTGAAGTATTGAAGTCGATAATCGGTTTCTAAAAGAGTAATAAACCTTTTTTGCTGCTCTATGCTATGAGATAACAGGTATTTGCAGGAAAACAGGTTTAAGCGAGGTAAAATGGCAATAATCGTTCAAAAATACGGCGGCACCTCCGTAGGAGATGCTAAACGCATCAAGGCTGTCGCCAAAAGAATTATAGCTACCAAGGAAAAAGGCAATCAGGTGGTAGCTGTAGTGTCTGCGATGGGTGATTCCACCGACGACTTGATTGAGCTTGCCAGGTCGTTGACTGATAAACCGGACCCAAGAGAATTGGACGTGCTGATGTCAACCGGTGAAATTGTATCCTCCACGCTGCTGGCGATGACATTGAAGCAAATGGGGCATGACGCCATTAGTCTTACGGGTGCCCAGGCAGGTATCCGTACTGACGGTTCCCATTCTCAAGCCCGCATTACCGATATTGATCCTGGCCGATTGCATCGTGAATTGCACCAGGGCAGAGTGGTGATTGTCGCTGGTTTCCAGGGTATTACCGAGAGCATGGAGGTAACCACATTGGGACGCGGCGGCTCAGACACCTCAGCGGTAGCTCTGGCTGCTACTCTCGGCGCTGAACTTTGTGAACGCTTTACAGATGTTGACGGCGTATATACCGCTGACCCGCGGGTGGTACCCAATGCACGCAGGCTCAAAGAAATCTGTTATGAAGAAATGTTGGAACTGGCCAGTTATGGGGCAAAGATAATGCATCCGCGCGCTGTGGAGTTGGGGCAAATCTACAATCTGCCTATTCTTGTGGCTTCAAGTTTTAACGATAATCCCGGCACAATCATTCATGGAGGAAAAATGGAAATCAGGAATAAAGTCAGTGGTATCGCCCATGATTACGATGTAGCAAAGATCACCATTATTGGGATACCGGACAAACCGGGCATTGCCGCTTCTCTTTTTGCGCCCCTGGCCAAAGCTGGAGTCAGTGTTGATACTATTGTGCAGAATGCCAGCGTAGCACGGATTACTGACCTGACCTTTACGGTGGCTGAATCGTCGCTGGATAAAGCTATGGGAGTCATCAGGCCTATTGCCAGAGAACTGGAAGCATCTGATATTGTCGCTGACCCTAATATAGGTAAAGTCAGCATTGTCGGCACTGGTATTCAAAGTTCACCAGGTTATGCGGCAAAAATGTTTCGGGCGCTTTATGACGCGGGTATCAACATTGACCTTATTGCCACTTCAGAGATACGGATAACCGTACTGATTGAGAAAGGGCGGGTTACTGAGGCCGTTCAGGCACTGCATGATGCCTTCAAACTGGAAACTGAAGATTAAGGTCATTGAGTAAAAATTAACAAAAAAACCAAAAGCCCGCTTCAAACGCGGGCTTTTGGTTTAATAGTGATTTGGTTGAGTTATGAGGCGGATACCACTTCCTTGACTTCAGGTATTTCACGTTTCAGAATGCGCTCAATACCATTCTTCAGGGTCATCTGAGACATGGGGCAACCGGCGCAGGCACCGGTCAGCTTAACCGTAACGATGCCGTCTTCACTAACTCCTACCAGTTCAACGTCACCGCCGTCAGCCTGCAAACTGGGACGGACTTTTTCCAGGACTTCCTTTACCTTCTCCTGCATTTAGACTCCTTATAAATCAATACAAATTTAGAAAACACTTACTTTCAAAGTACCACACCATTATTAGGGTGTCAATTTGGTATAATTTTATGAAGTGAAGGCGGTGATTCACAGTTCAGGGGAATTTGTCATAAGCTTAGCTGGTGCTATAATAAAAACTAGAATTATGATTCGCCCAACACTTGATACTCCAAGACTTATTCTGCATCCTTTCCGTATTGGTGATGCCGATGAAGTGACCAGGCTGGCGAATGACGAAGAACTATCGCGTTACGTTCCAGCGATACCTTATCCTTACCCCAAAGACGCGGCGATAGAGTGGCTGTCGACGCACCAGCGAAAATATGATGAAGGTGAAGAGGTAGTATTCGCTGTCAGCAGGAAAACAGATAACCGGCTGATAGGAGCCATCGGTCTTATAATAACACCAGAACACCGGCGAGCCGAGTTAGGATACTGGATCGGCCGGGAATTCTGGGGAAATAATTATGCTACTGAGGCAGCGCAGACAATATTGGACTATGCTTTTACCAAACTTGGATTGGAATCCGTTTCCGCCAACCACTTAAGCCCCAATACAGTTTCGGGCCGGGTGATGCGGAAAGTAGGCATGAAATATGAGGGCTGCCGACGCAATTACTATTTTCATCGCGGTGAGTTTTACGACGCGGAAATGTACAGTATTATCAGGGAAGAATATATTAGTTGACGGCTTTTTTCTATTCATTAGTTATTGACCGGGTACTCCAGAAGCTGCGGCGGACGATGCCGGAGTTTGCCGGCATGAAGCCCGGCCAAAAAGTGCTGGATGTCTGCTGCGGCACTGGAGACCAGGCGGTTCATTATGCCGAATTGGGGTTGGAATCATACGGTATAGACCTCGATGAGAGGATGATAGCCGCGGCTGAAGGACGGAAAACCGACTCCGGACGGGGCAATATCCAGTTTCAAAAGGCAGACGCCACGGCTCTGCTTTTTAGGAACCGCTATTTTGATTACGCCACCATTTCCCTGGCTCTGCATGAAAAACCATGGGAGGTACAGCAACAGGTTGTCGAGGAAATGCGGCGGGTGACTAAAAGAGGTGGCTCTATTGTGCTGGCTGACTTCAGTGTGCCGGCTGGACGGGTAATAAGACTGGTGGAAGGAATGGTCGGTGGCGAGCATTATACCTGCTTCAAAGCGTATCAGGCGGCCGGGGGGCTTAAGGCACTGACTGAGTCTCTAAAATTGAAAGTTGTTAAACGAACGGCTGTCAGCGGGATTTCTGTAGAAATGCTTCTTATACAAAATTAGAAAAGGGATGATAATGGCAGAAAAAGTTACAATTGATAAAGGTTTGTGCAACGGCTGCGGCGTATGCGTAGCTATGTGTCCCAGACAGATACTGGAGATTGACCCAGAGACCGAAATTTGTCGGGTAACCGACGCTGATAAGTGTGATCAGTTGGGCGGTTGTGAATACCAGTGTCCCACCGGAGCAATTACCGTTGACCCGACAGTTACCTAAACCTATTTCAGCCAAAGTGTTCGGCCGTCGGTAAGCAGGGTAATGGTACCGGAAAGGTCATTTCTTAAAATCCCGCCTTCCACGCACCAGCTTTCCAGCGCGGCGATGACCTCCGGCAGGGGATGACCATAATTATTCTGTCCGGACTGGATAGCGGCGAATTCAGGGCGGTTGACCGCAAGAAATGCTTCGCCGGTGGAGCCACCGGAACCGTGATGCGCAACCTTGAGTACTGTGGTATCCGGTATCAGGCGCTGGTAGATTAGTTCGTGTTCCGCCTTTACCGGCAAATCGCCGGTAAACAAGAATGATATATTGCCGTATTCCAGGTTGATTACTACCGATGAAGCGTTGGTGTCACCGTTTGAGGCATCTATCGGGTTGAGTATTTCAAGTTCCATTCCCCCTTCCAGCCGCAGCCTCTGTCCGGCGCTCACCGCGGAATAAGGAGTATTTTTTTCTTCGACCAGCTGGGTCCATTCACGGTACAGAGAAGAGGAGCTTCCTGTGTCTGAATGAATGATGTGATTAACATTATAACGCTTGAGGGCTTCCATAAGACCGGTCAGATGGTCAGAATCGGCGTGGGTTACCACCATCAGCTCTATGGTGCGGTTCCAGAACGGCATTTTTTCGCCCAGGGCTTGAGCCAGCCGCTGTGGCGACGGGCCGCCGTCAATGAGGATGTCCTGTCCGGCCGGTGTGCGTATATAAACAGCATCTCCCTGGCCGACATCCAAATAGCTTACCTGCAGCCGGCTGCCGCTGTCCGCTATCAGCCCGGCGGGAACGGCTATAAGGGCAATCGCCGCTAACGTAATGGTTAACACTGCTCCGCGCGGTCGACCGATTGAAGCTGCCGGGCGCGGAACCGCGGGCTCAATGTTTCGGTGCCATCGCCGCAGCCACCAAGCGATTGCGCCCAGCAGGGTATAAAAGCCCCAGATAATGGCGGGGTTAATATTTTCCATTTCAAACGGAGGGAACTGGCTGAAGAAACCGATAATGTGCAGCAGGTAGGTCAAGCCAATCCAGGTGAGCGCGGCAAATGGTACAGCGATAATGGGGTTGATAGCAGCCGCGACTCCGGTAAACAGCCCGGCAAAGATTACCAGTGGAACTACCGGCATCGCCGCAACGGTTGCCGCGCCGCCGACGACTGATATGGTGCCGAAGTAGTAGACTATCAGTGGCGCCACGCCGGCCAATGCCGAAGCGGTGACCGCTAGCCCGGCACCGAGGTAATAGGCAAAATTATAAAAACGGTTGTTGCTTCCGGGAAATCCCGCTGTTAAGCGGCGAACGAGTGTTTCCAGCGGCGGCAGCAGGAAAATGATGCCGGCCATAGCCCCGAAACTCATCTGGAAGGAGGCCGACCAGAGCAGTTGTGGGTTGGCGGCCGTCATCACCGCGGCGGCCAGACACAGCGCCGGCAGGGCTGACTTCTGGCGGCCGAAAAGCTCGGCCAGTAGAAAGACTGAAGCCATGACAGCGCCCCTGATTACCGGCGGGGCCAGCCCGGACAGGATGACAAATATCCAGATGGCGGCCATGGCCAGCCAGACATACCAGTAACCGCGACGTCCCAGCAGCCCCCTGGCAAGGAGTAATATAGCTCCGGCCACAATGCCCAGGTGAAGTCCGGAAATAGCAAGCAGATGGGCGGTGCCGGAGACGGCAAACTGGTCACGCACTTCATCGGGTATACCGGATCGCAGACCAAGAGTCAGTCCCTGGGCCAGTGAAGCGTGGGGTTCGGGCAGCGCGGTAGCCAGACCTTCGGCCATAGCTGACCTGACGGAATATATACCGCTGAGCAGCGCGTTGTCGCCGGTGTGTTCTACTTGTAATACCTCCGGATAAAGCACTGTGGCATAGATTTCGTCCCGCGCCAGGTGGGCGCGCCAGTCAAAGGTTTCGAAAACGGGCGGCTCAAGCAGTTTCCCGCTCACGGTGATACGATCGCCATAGGCAAATTCCGGGAATGGCGGCAGATAGGCCAGCACCGCTCCGGTTACTTCTTTCTGGGTGTTATCAGTTTCTATTACCAGTTCCGAAAGGCGCAGGGCCTGTGATTTTTCCTTTGCCTCCGGCATACGACTGATAGTGCCTTCTATGCTGGAAATCTCAGTTTCGATATATTTAGCGACGTGGTTTTCATCAATAGCGTTCAGCCCTGACCCGTAATAGAAAGCCCCTCCGGTCAACAGCAACCCGGCCAGGCCGAGGGTTATGCCGATAGACCGCCAGCGGCGGCGCCAAGCCAGCAGCAGGGGCAATATGGCCACCGCCGCCCACCAGATTGACGGGGATAACTGCGCTCCCAGCCAAATTCCGATTATCCAGGCCAGTGACAGCGTAATAAGCGCCAATTATTGCCCCGATACCGTAACCAGGTTTTTGAGTGACTCAAAAGTAGCCTGCCCGAAACCTGGTACTTTCATCAGTTCCATGATGTTAACGAAAGAACCATGGGTTTCCCTGTAGTTGATGATGTCGGCAGCCCTGGCTTCGCCGACGCCGGGCAGCGCGGTAAGTAACCAGTTTTCAGCGGTGTTGAGGTTAACTTTCTGGGGTGAATCCATGTCCTGGCTGACTATCAGCTTCAAGCTGGATTCCTGGGTTATGCCGCCAGCTGCCTGGAGCAGGTTTTCAATGGTATCCCCGGTCTTCAGGGGATAGATGCCCGGCAGGGTTACGCTGCCTTCAATGGCGACGCTTTCGAAAAGAGGTGGTTCGGTGGTCGGGGTATATATTTCGATATAATCAGGATCGGAGCAGGCCGAAAGCAGTAATATTAAAGGGATTAGAAGAACAGCCGCAATCAGCTTCAGTTGCTTGCCCATGTTATCTCCCGCGGTTAAAATTTCCTTAGGCTATAACATCAGCAGATAGGCGTCAAGAGGCCATCAGTCCCCATGGTATTGATTAGACATTGAACAGGAAGTGGGCGATATCGCCGTCCTTGACGATATAGGTCTTGCCTTCCAGCCGCAGCACTCCCTGCTTTTTGGCTTCCGGCATTGACCCGGTCCGGATAAGGTCATCGTAGGTGACGACTTCCGCCCGGATGAAGCCGCGCTCAATATCCGAGTGAATCTTGCCGGCTGCCTGCTGCGCCGGGGTACCGGCGGTGATGCTCCAGGCACGGACTTCATCGGGACCGACGGTGAAGAAGGATATTAGATTGAGCAGCTCGTATGATGCCCTGATGGTGCGTGACAAGCCGGTTTCCGCCAGTCCGTAGTCGGAGCGGAACTCGGCGGCGGTTTCATCATCCATGTCGGTAAGTTCAGCCTCGAGTTTGCCGCACATGGCAATCACCCGGCAGCCTTCAGCGGCAAACCGGTCAGCGAATTGCTGTTCGATTTCTGAGGCACGGGAAAGGTCAGCTTCGCCTATATTGACCACGATCAGCAGGGGTTTGGCTGACAGGAATCGGTAGCCTGACAGCAATCTTGCCTCTTCATCGGAAACTTCTACCCGGCGCAGCGGCACGTCATTTTCCAGTTCCGTTTTCAGCCGGGCCAGCAGTTCCTGTTCGGCGGTATATTTGACGCGCTCCGCCGGTTTGGCGCTTTTGAGTGACTGCTCGATGCGACCGATGCGGCGTTCCAGAATGGCCAGGTCAGAAAAGGTCAGTTCCAGGTTCATGGCTTCAATATCACGGGCGGCGTCAACGGTTACCTGCGGGTGAGGCACCGTATCATCCTTGAAAGCGCGCACCACATTGATCAGTTCGTCCATGTTGGAAAGTTCCTTAAGAGCCTCACCACCGACGTTGGCCTGGGCCAGGCTTTTGACCGAGGCGCCGAGGTCAAGATATTTCACCTCGGCGTAGGTGGTCTTCTTGGGATTGAACATGGCCGATAGTTTATCTATACGGCTGTCCGGAACACGGGCGGTGCCGACGTGCGCCGCTTCACCCGATTTAGGAGCAACGCCGCCGGTAGCGGATTGGAACACAGTGGTTCGGCCGCTCTGGGGCAGGCCGATGATGCCGATATCAAGTGACATAGTTAATCCTTTGCTTTTTCAATTGATGATGAACCGGGGCTGGAACATACCTGTCCGCCGGATAATGAAGCTGCTTCGGTTTCGTTATTTTTCGCAGGTTTTAATAATTTCCCGGGCGCTGACCAGTGCCTGGTCGCGTATTTCATAATCGGCGCTTCTGTCAGCGGCGATGTCCAGCAGGACCAGGAAAGCCTGGCGGCTGTTCAGCCGGGCGATATCGGCGATGGCCTGTGAGCGCATAACGGCGGACAAACCGGCGTCCTGGGCAATGTTCATCAATTTTTTGAGTTCCGGACTGTATGTTTCCGCCATAACCGGCCTCCTGAGTTTCTATGAGGTTATTGTTGCACAACCCGGCGGGGAGTTCAATATGGCGGTAAGTTTTTGAGTTTACAGTTACCAGTTGGGAAGTGGGAATTGTTTTTGTTTCTGCAGGCCCGGTGCCAACTCAGAGAAACGACAGCCCTTTTCCAGCTTTGAGATATTTTGGCTCAATCGTGAGTCGTTTTGCCAATTCAAACCAAAATAAACCAATTCAATTTGTTCCTTTGTTATCAGTAGAGAGGAAATCCTACTCTCTAATAACAGATAAATACTAATGTCTAATATCGAAATCCTAAACAATATCTAATGCTCAAATACAAATGACCAAAAACGGTTAAGTAATCAAAGGTTAGTAGTCAGTTTTCAGTTTTGTAAGGAAGTGGATTCCCGACTTTCGCCGAGAATAACATACTGAGGGGCACCGAGATTGCTTCGCTGACGCTCGCAATGACGATGGCTGGATTACCGGGATTGCTTCGGCTGAAGCGATGCAATCATTGTCGGGGAAGGTGAATGTTGTCAGTTTAGAGGATTGGGATTGGGACAAGTATTAGTTCTTCACCTTTGAAACGAAAGAAACGACTCTGATATTCAGCAATTCAGCATGGGTTATTTACCGCGGCGTAAAGGAACAAAGATTCATACGAACTTGTTTAATACTGTATTAATTATAGAACGCATGATAGCATAACAAGCCCTGTCACGCAATGGGCAAAGGTTACACTTTAACCAAAAAAACCGCCTATCATGCAGGAAGGAAAGTTAGACAGGCAGGATATCCTGCCTGTCTAATAACAACCATTGATTCAACATGAAAATCTGGAGCTTTTTCTACTTGAGGATTTCTTTCAGGGAATCCTGTGCCTGTTCTTTGGAGGCCGCGGCGCCTTTAGCGGCGGCGTCGCCCAGGTATTTTTTGAAGTCAATGAATTTACCGACTCCGCTCATCACCATCTGAGGTACCTGTGAATCTTCCAGCAAATAATCATACAGCGGGTCACTGAGTTTCTTGCCGATGTCTTCAGTCGAAATCTTCTTTTCCAGGCCGTTAACCGCCTGTTTGATCTCTTTATAATCCGCCTGGCTTTGTTTCAGGTTTTCCTGAGTAGTGGCAAGTTCTTTTTCAAGCGAGGCAATTTTATTCTCGGAGTCCTGTTTTTCCCGCTGGCGCTGCTGCTCCAGATCAGTCAGCCGTTTTTCGTAATCTTCTGTCAGGCGTTTGTTTTCCGCCTGGAGTTTACTGACCTCAGCGCGGAGTCCGTCAATATCACCCAGTCTTTCCGCCAGGGCTGCCTGGTCAATCTTGGTGGCCTTGATGTCATCGCCCATAATCTGGGTCAGGCGGTCCATGAACTTATTGGAGTCGGTGCGCAGCTCCTTATATTCATTGCCCAGGATGCCGACTACCCGGCCCATGAGTTCGTCATATTTGTCATTGGCCCGGTCACGGTCATCTTCCAGTTTGGCGATATAAGACCTGAGGTCACCCATGCGGCCGCCGTACTGACGGTTAAGAAGTTCAAAAACGGCCACCGCCACCCGCTTGGCCACGGCCTGGCCGTAGCCTTTGATGTCGTTTGAGCGAGGGCCGAATACCTTGGTGATGAACTTATCCTCTTTCTGGAGACTGTCATCGTAATCCTTCAGGCCGGCTTCAATGACCGGGTCAAGGCCGGCATTGTTGTAAAGCTGCTCGGCCATTTGTGATTCATTCAGATTCAGTCCCTCAATGTTCGACAGGGCTTTGTTTTCTTCGTTGTTCATATTCTCCTGTTGCATAACCACCTCCGTTAACGGCAATAGAAAACCGGTCTTATTATACATCTTTAGAGAACTATTTTGCTTGATGCAGCCGATTTAGTTAACCCAAAAGGCCTGAATACTGATGGTTGGAAATTAAAAAAAGAGGGGTGTCACCACCCCTCTTTTTTTGAGTTGATATAGATTAAACCTCGCGGAACTCACCCTCGACGGTGCCGTCGTCTTCCTTGCCCTGGGTACCGCCTTCGGTGCCTCCCTCGGATTCAGCACCTTCAGCACCCTCGGCTCCAGCCGGCTGTTCGCCCTGTTGCTGTTGCTGGCTGTAGACCGCGTTGCCCAGTTTCTGCATGGTCTGGTTGAGGTCCTCGGTGGCGCTTTTCAGGGCGTCCAGGTCAGAGCCCTGGAGCGCCTGTTTGACCGCTTCAATCTTGGTGGTGGCTTCGGCGGCCAGGTCTTCAGGCAGTTTATCCTTATTGTCATTGAGCAGTTTTTCCGCCTGGTAGGCTACGGTATCACCCTGGTTTTTAGCCTCGACCATTTCCTTGCGGGCCTTATCCTCAGCGGCATGGGCCTCGGCGTCTTTCTGCATTTTCTCGATCTCTTCCTTGGAAAGGCCGGAAGAGTCGGTGATAGTTATCTTCTGTTCCTTGCCGGTACCCTTGTCCTGGGCCCTGACCGACAGGATGCCGTTGGCGTCAATGTCGAAAGACACTTCAATCTGCGGCAGGCCGCGGGGGGCCGGCAGGATACCGTCCAGCATGAAGCGTCCCAGGGTACGGTTATCATTGGCCATGGGGCGTTCACCCTGAAGCACATGAATCTCCACGCTGGGCTGATTATCCGCGGCGGTGGAGAAAACCTGGCTCTTGGATGTGGGGATGGTGGTGTTGCGCGGAATGAGCGGAGTGGCCACACCTCCCAGTGTTTCTATGCCCAGGGTCAGCGGAGTAACGTCAAGCAGCAGCACGTCGGAAACATCGCCCTTGATAACTCCGGCCTGGATGGCGGCGCCGATGGCCACAACTTCGTCCGGATTAACGCTCATATTGGGTTCCTTGCCGAAGAACTCCTTGACCTTGGCGCGGACCAGCGGCATACGGGTCTGACCGCCTACCAGGATAACCTCGTCGATCTGGTCCTTGGTCTTGCCGGCGTCTTCCAGCGCCTGGCGGCAGGGAGCTATGCTTTTTTCCACCAGGTCGCCGACCAGCTGCTCCAGCTTGGAGCGGGTCAGTGTAATGTTGAGGTGCTTGGGACCGGAAGAGTCCGCGGTGATAAAGGGCAGGTTGACCTCGGTCTGCTGCACCGTGGAAAGCTCTATCTTGGCCTTTTCCGCGGCCTCCTTCAGCCGCTGCATGGCGGTTTTATCCTTGGACAGGTCAATTCCCTGGTCTTTTTTGTATTCGGCTACCAGCCAGTCAATTATTTTCTGGTCAAAGTCATCACCGCCAAGGTGAGTGTCACCGTTGGTGGATTTCACCTGGAAAGTACCGTCGCCCAGCTCCAGTATGGAGATGTCGAAAGTACCGCCGCCGAGGTCATAGACCGCCACGGTTTCCTCCTTCTTTTTATCCAGACCGTAAGCCAGGGCCGCGGCCGTGGGTTCGTTGACGATGCGCAGCACCTTGAGTCCGGCAATCTGTCCGGCATCCTTGGTGGCCTGGCGCTGGGCGTCATTGAAGTAAGCCGGAACGGTAATAACGGCCTCGGTAACGGTGTCGCCCAGGTAGGCTTCAGCGTCCGACTTGAGTTTCTGCAGGATCATGGCTGAGATTTCCGGCGGAGTGTAATCCTTGCCGCCGAGGGCTACCTTGACTTCATTATTTGAGCCCTTGGTTACTTTATAGGATTTTCGCTGGGCGTCATCCTCTACCGGCAGTTCCCGGCCGGCCGGTTCACCGAATTTACGGCCCATGAAACGCTTGATACTGTAAATGGTGTTTTCCGGATTCAGAACTGACTGGTTCTTGGCCTGACGGCCGACCAGCCGCTCTCCGTTCTTATTTACGGCCACTACTGAGGGTATCAGAGTGCCCCCTTCGGATGAAGGTATTACTACCGGTTCCCCGGCCTGTATCACGGCTACTTCAGAATTAGTGGTTCCCAGGTCAATGCCTACTACTTTACCCATTATTATGTTTCCTCCTGTCTGTTATTAGTTTTATTATATTCCCTGAAAAACCGGGGTCATGAAAGCACATGGTCACTCGCTTATGTCCTCGCAGGCGACCTTAACCTGCGCCTGGCGCAGTACCTTGTCCTTGTACATATACCCGGTTAACAGTTCTTCCACGATTATGCCTTCCTCCCCGGGGCAGCGCAGTACCGCTTCATGGAAACTGGGGTCAAAAGGCTCGCCGACGGTTTTCATCGGGGTTACCCCTTCATTTTCCAGCAGTTTACGGAATTTCTTCTCGATGAGAGCCATTCCTTCCACCCATGGTTCGTCGGCCAGGTGTTCCGGGACCGCGGCCAGCGCCCGGGAGAAGTCATCCAGCACCGGCAGTATTGAAAGGAAAGCCAGGCTCTTGCCAAAGCCGACTGACTCCGCCTTTTCAGTGTCGGTTCGGCGCTTGTAATTGATGAAGTCGGCCTGGGCGCGCTTGAAACTGGCCAAATTTTCCTCCGCCCTGGCTTTTTCCTGGTCATATTCGCCGCGAAGCTTTTCCAGTTGTTCTGACAAATTATCGTCCTTTTCCTTTTCGCTTTTTCTACGCCTTTGCTGCGTCATGATTAACCTCTATAATTCCACAAGTTTATTTATCAGCTATCGGTGCTGGTTTCTGTTACCGAATCCGGGTCCCGGCCATAAAGTTCGGCGACCAGAGCGCTCATTACCAGCGACAGGTAACGGACAGCGGCAATGGTTTTTTCATAGTTCATACGGGTCGGGCCGATAACCCCCAGCGTGCCGCGGGCTTCATCCGGCAGCCCGTAACTGCCCAGCACCACGGAGTAATCCCGGATGCTCTCCTCTCGGTTTTCGCCGCCGATATAAACCTTGATGTCATCTTTAAAATCTTCTTCAGCCAGCATTCTCCCCAGCCGTCTTTTTTCCACCAGTTCCATCAGGGAGTGAGCCCGCTGGCTCCGGGCAAATTCAGGCTGTTCCAGCAGGTAATTCAACCCTTCCAGGTAGGGTTCTTCATTAAGCTGCTCATCTTCCGCCTGGAGCATTTTCACGATGGCGTCACGGACAATTTTTTCCCGTTCCGTCAGAAACAGGGTATCTTCGGTTATCCTGTTTTTTGATTTACCTTCACAGATTTCATTAAGCTTGCCGGATATTGTGTTGAGTTCAAACTGGCTTATCGGCTCTGCAAAACTTATCAGCTGCTGTCTTACCCGGGCGCCGCGCATAATAAGCACCGCCAGCACCAGCGTTTCCTGCAGGGTCACCAGTTCCAGGTGGTGGAAACGGGAGTTGGTCTGCCTGGGCTGGGTAACCACGGCTACGTTATGCACCCGCTGCGATACCAGTCCGGCGGCCAGCGACAGCCAGTTTTCCATCTCCTTTTCCACCTGGTGAAAAAGATGATTTATCAGCAGTTGTTCAGTTACCGGCAGCCGGGCGTTTTTAATTTGCTCAACATAATATCGGTAACCCTTATCTGAGGGAACGCTGCCGGCGGAATGGTGAGGCTTGACGATATAGCCTTCTTCCTCCAGCCGCACCATTTCATTACGGACTGTGGCCGAGCATACATCAAGACCGCATTCCGATATAATTGCCGATGAAGACACCGGAGCGGCCTGTTCCACGTACTGTCGTATAATACTTGAAAGTATGGTCTCAGATCTCTGGCTGAGCATAATCATTTCACCTGTTAGCAATCTCACTGCTTGATTGCTAATAAACGTAATTTAACACCTTTAAGGTGAATTTGTCAAGGTTGTGAGGGTTTAAGGCCGGCTGGACGCGGCTGGTATAATGGAATCATGAGGAAACAATATATAGTCATGGCGCTCCTGATTTTCGGGCTGCTGGCGGTATGCGGCTGTGAGTCCGACCTGGAGTCAGCGGGCGCACCCACAACACCTTCAGTGACCGTAACCCAGAGCAATGAACCAACACCGGAACTGATTACGGAAGCTGAGGCGTTGGCATCCGCGGCAGCTTTTGTACCGGACAGCATTGCCGGGCAGGCATCGCTTAGCGCTGAGCGGTCAGGCGGCTTATGGTTGGTCAGCAGCGCCTTTTATCGCAACGTTTACAGTTTTGAAGAGTTGGGCTGGCCGGAAGACAGCAACGTGGAACTAAAGAATTACGGTCTGCTGGCCGAGGGTAATTTCCGGCTGCTGGTTTTTGAAGTGGACGCGGCGACCGGCGATGTCCTTCATCGCATAGTCTCCGATTCATTGTCCATGGCGGAGGCCAAGCCCGACAGCATCAATCCGGCCTGCGGCGGCTGCGGCTAAACTCCCTTTCCGAAGCAGGGTGTCATCTTTGACCGTTTAATCCCGCCTTGTTATAATCGCATTCATGGAAATAAAATACTTGGGACACTCTTGCTTCCGCATCAAAGGGAAGAAAACCACGCTGATAACCGACCCGTATTCACCGGAACTGGGACTGACGCTGGGTAAGCAGGCCGCTGACATTATAACTGTCAGCCATCAGCATCCCGGCCATAACTATGTCGACGGCATCGGCGGTGATCCCCGTGTTGTATACCGGCCGGGGGAATATGAGATCAGCGATGTGATTATCATCGGTCTGCCGACCTTTCATGACGCCGAGAAAGGCCAGGTCCGCGGTAAGAACGTTGTTTTCGTAGTTGCTGTTGACGACCTTACCATCTGCCACCTGGGCGACCTTGGCGAGCCGCTGAAAGAAAGCGAAATAGAAGAACTGGGCAAGGTGGACATACTGATGGTGCCGGTCGGCGACATGAGCACTCTGAACGCGGCGGCGGCGGCCCGACTGGTACGCCAGATAGAGCCGGCCATAGTCATTCCGATGCATTACCAGCTGCCCGAAAGCAACCGCGAACTGGAGCCGGCGGAGCGATTTATTTCAGAAATGGGAGCAACCGGAGTCGCGCCTCAGCCGAAGCTGACCATTACCCGCAGCAATCTGCCTCTCTCAACCCAGGTGACGCTGCTGGACACTTAGGATAGTCATTTCCCGCGGGAAACAAAAAGAAGCCCCCTGCTAAAACGCAGGAGGCTTTCGTTTACCGGCCGAGATACACGGACGGTTAGACGACTGCTCTGGTGCGGACGATTAGTACTATTACCAGGATGGTAAGTACACCGCCGATGCCTACGATAACCCAGATATAACCCGGTGTCTGGCTTTCGGGGATTGTCAGGGTTACTGCCGGCTGACCGGTTTCGGTTACCGTAACCTGGGGTTGGGCGGCGGCGGCGGTAGTGAATACGCCGTTGACCCAGTCCGACGTGCCGTTGGGGGTGGTGGCGCTGACGCGCCAGTAGTACACGGTGCCGTCATCAAGGGGCTGCCCGGTCCAGGCGAAAGCGGCCAGCGGGGAAGAGAAGCGCCGGGGGTTGGAGAAGCCGGGGTCGGTGCTTACTTCAATAGTGTAGCTGGTGGCATTGGGTACCGGCGACCATTGGAAGGAAGGATTGGTGGGAATGTCACTGGCGCCGGGCGGCGGAGCCAGACCAGGTCCGGGAGAACCTGGGGTAGTGGGCTGGGTGGCAAATCCGGCGGCGGTGCCGACGAAGGAAGTCACCGGGCTGACCGCCCAGACGCTGACGGAATAAACGGTATTGGCATCCAGGTTATCAAAGGTGTAAGTAGTATTCTCCAGGTCATCAGCCTTTAAATCCGCGGTATAGACGTCTCTATCAGCTTCGGCGCCTTCGGTTATGGCTACGGCATAAGTCTCCGCGTGAGGCAGGGCAGTCCAGATAACGGTAGCCGAGTCATCGCTGAAGGAACTAATATTAACATTGGGCACGGCCACGGCCATGGTATCGGTGTAAGTGTAAAGCTCATTGCCGTTACCGATAGTCCACAGCTTGTTTGAACCGGCTTGCGGCTGAATATAGAGCTTATTGGCGCTGTCAAAGTCATCCGAAGGGGCGATCTTGCCGGCGCGGGACGCGTCCGCCATGACGCGGCTCAGTTCAGCGTCACCGTCCATGGCATAGATAACGTAATCACCGCCGACGGCGACACCGGAAGCAATGCCGACGCCCTGGTCAAGAGTGTTAGGCACAGAATTGGGTGAATCGAACAGTGGCGCGTCTCCGCCGTCATCGTAACGGTCACCCCAGTCGGCTTCTTCTTCATCAAAGTCCAGCAGGTAGACACCACTGTTGAAACTGGTAGCCCAAAGTCTTGAATTAGAACCATGTTCAAATGTAATGGAGATGGGAGCTGTGGCACCCGGCAGAGCGGCACCGGGTGATTCTTCCCAAGTGATACCCAGGTCATCGGAGCGGGTCAACCGGCCGTTGGAGTCAACAGCCGCCAGGGCGGAACCGTCGGAAGAGAGGATAATGGAGGCGATATAGCCGGTCATTTCGGTTACATCAGTGATGTCCCAGATAAATCCGCTGTTGGTGGTGCGGGCGAAGCGGCCGCCGGTGCTGCCGGTGACGAAGGTATCCAGGTCAATAACCTCGTAGGAGCAGATAGGGTCGCCGTCGAAGGGGGCGACCAGTTGCGGTTCAAAGGTCTGGCCGCGGTCGGTGGAGACCATCAGCTTGCCGGTATTGCCGTCAACAAAGAAAACACCGCCATCAGAGGCGTAGTCGGGTGAAAGTTCCAGCTTGGTCAGGTAGTTGGGGTCCTGGTTGCCGAGCACCCTTTCCCAGCCGTTGGAATTATAGCGCCACAGGGAGCGGTTATCGTAATTCTGGACAGTGCCCAAGCGATGCGACGCATCCGGCGCTACTGAAGAAGTAATCATGAAGATGTCGCCGTTAGAAGCAAAGGCTACATCTTCAATACCATATATCGTTGAATTGAGCAGGCTCAGGCCGTTCCAGGTATCACCCTGGTCAACCGAAATGTGGAAACCGGCTTCATCATAAGGAGAACCGGACATACCCGGGGTGGTCAGGGCGTAAGCAGTTCCGGAAGATGTGAAGTCACCACGGAAAAGAACCCAGGTTGGGCTGTAACTGGGGGCAGTAAGTTTTTCACCCTGTGTCCATTCGGCACCGGAATTGAGGCTGGTGTAGACCTCGCCTTCAGCGGTTCCGGCAATCAGCCTGGCATTGGTGAAGGTGCCGACAATATCCAGACTGCCTACCGGTATAACCTCACTGATGAGGGTGGACGCACCATTCATGACGCGGTAGACGCCACCGTCGCTATATGTGCCCGCACCGACGTAATAACTCGGGTTGGACATGGAGAAACCGGACGGCAAGGCCAGCTGGCCGAAAATACCGGGAGTGGTATAAGATTTCCTGAAATCATCCAATTCAATATCAACAGAAGGAGTGGCGTTCCAGGAACCACCGCTGATATTGTAGGAGATTTTAACCGTCGTATTAGAACTTGTATATCTATAGGAATTGTAAATATCATCGCCGGTAGACAACACTATGATGCCTCGGTCGGTGGCGAAGCTGGGTGAAAGTTCAATGTCTATAATCTGAGCGCCTGGATTGGCGGTGGCGAAGTCCGGGGTGCCTACCGGTACCAGGGTATTGAAGAATTCGGCTTCGTCCATCATATAGACGTTACCGGCGGAAAGTTCATAAGGAACAGCGGCCATCTTTTGCGATGAAGAAATGTTGCCGAACGTACCCACAATCACCTTGTAAGAACCACCGACTTTAGCTACAGCCATGGCGGTGATTCTTTCATAGCTGTTGAGACTAGACATGGTAGTGAAGGTCTGGCCACCGTCGGTGGATTTCATGATTGTGGAGGAAAAACTGCTGGTGGTTGCCATTGGTTTGGATGGCGCAAATGCAGGGTCACCTCCGAATTCGCCAACAGCAATATAAATCACATTAGCCTCAGTAGGCGAAGCGGCGATGGCGGTAATCGGTCCGGCCACTTCGGTAGCTGTCCAGGTGCGGCCGCCGTTGGTGGATTTGACCAGTTTATGATGGTCAATATCGATAACTGGTATAGGTTCATCTCCTGTATCATTAACGTAAGCGTACAGGTCCCCGTCGGCGCCCATGGTCAGCAGGCCGGAATTATAAATATTGTTGGGCATGACCATGCCTTCCTCAGAAGGGGTATCGAACTGGTTCCAGTCGTTAGTGGCAGCACTCGCCGGCAAGACGGAGGTGAACAGCAGGCTGGTCAGCAGGGCGGTGGTCAGCAACAGGCTGAAGACTTGGCGGAGTTTGTTTGTCATGTTTCAGAAGCCTTTCCAGGTTATTAATTGAGCGCCGCGGGATACTGCCGGGGCGCCTGTTTATTTTAAGCTAATACTATAGTACTATCAGGGACATTTTTCAAGATTGGTGGTTTTTAGTTTTCAGTTTGATAAGTTCACAGTTTATAGTTGTCAGTTTATGGATTCCCGGCTTTCGCCGAGAATGACATACTAGGGGGTTACCGAGATTGCTTCGCCGTAGGCGCGCAATGACTGAGGGATGTGGTAGATGATAGGTTCCAGTTATCAGTTGCCAACAAGCGGCCTTGAAAGATGGACACCACTGGAAATATTTCCTGGAGATTGTCATAAGCGGTGGAGAAATTTCGCAAGAACTTACATATTTTATGTTCCAGTCATTGAAGACAAAGCCAAAAATAAAAAGTTATGCCTGTGGCTGGCAATTCAGGAGAATCGCCGGTTCAGGAATCAGCAGGGCCAATGGATGTTTCATCTGAAGGCGATCGGCGGTGGCGGTACCACAACAGTCCGATGCCGATAATGACGGCGGCGCCGGTAATCCAGCGGGCGGTGGGGATGCCGCCGACGGTCCAGACTTCAATCTTGAAGCCTTCCAGGATAAAGCGGCCGATGCCGTAATAGATGAGATAGAGTATAAAGATATCCCCGGCTTTCAGCTTATCCGCCCATCTGCGCCCGACAACCATGAGGAAGGCGAAGCCGGAAAGGTTCCACAATGACTCATAGAGGAACATGGGGTGGAAATGGGTGAATTCCTCAAAGCCCGGCAGCCGGTTGACCGGATCGATAAAGATGCCCCAGGGCAGGTCGGTGGGATAGCCGTATAGTTCCTGGTTGAAATAGTTGCCCCAGCGGCCGATGGACTGGGCCAGGATGAGACCGGGCGCCAGTGAATCCATCCAGGGCAAGGGGTTGAGACGCCGCCAGGAGGTGTAAAGAAGAAGGCCGACCGCTCCGCCCATGATGGCGCCGAATATGCCCAGCCCGGAGCCGCCGATAATCTGGGCTGGATTCTGCGAATAGTAATCCCACAGGTCAATGACATGGTAGGCACGGGCGCCGATAATGCCCAGCGGCAGTACGATAAGGGCCATATTGAAAAGATGGTCCGGGTCCAAACCTCGGCGCTTGGTTTCCATATAAGCGACGATGACGCCGGCCAGCGCGGCCAGTGAAAGCATGATACCGTAAAGATGAATGGTCAGCGGACCCAGTTCAAAAGACATAGACAACTCCGTTTGGCGCGAAAATCACGAACCGCCGGCAGTATCCCGACAGCGGCCGCGGTTAATGAAGTTCTATTTTAACCCGTTGACTATCTTTTCCGCCAGATTTGACATAAAAGTAAAATATGAACCATCCGGCAGCAGTTCAGCGGGGGAAAGCTCGATGACGACGGCGCCGGTGGCGGCGGACAGCTGCTGTACAACGCTGGCCGAAGTACCGGTTTCGACAAATATGGCTTTAACGCCCTGTTCTTTAACCTGGTCTATCAGAGCGGCGATATCGGCAGCGGATACGCCCGCCTGGGTGGAAAGATTTGGCACTACGGAGCCTATGATATCAAAACCATACCGTCGGGCGAAGTAACCCATGGAGTCATGGCCGGTGACCAGTTTGCGGTCATCCGGAGCAACGGCAGCCAACATAGCCTCAATTTCCAGGTGCAGTTCTTCCAGCCGGGTTTCCAGGCTGCCTGCCCGGCTGCCGATCTCAAGATCCAGGCTGTTTTCCAGTTCCGCGGCCAGGGCGGTGACCACGTCTTTCATGGCCAGGGGGTCCAGCCAGAAATGGGGATCGGGAGCGCCTTCTTCGTGTTGATGGGCATCGTCTTCCTGGTGGTCATGGAACTCGGTTTCCCCGACATGGCGCACTTCAATATGGTCAGCGGCGGTAAAAAGCCTGGCTACATTGTCAACGGCGGAATTGACCGCGTTTTCAATACCGCTTTCCAACCCCAGCCCGTTCCAGACAACCAGGTCAGCGTTATTTATCTTCTCAATGTCACGGGCGGAGGGTTCCCAGTCATGAGGGTCGGCACCGTCTGGCATCAGGACAGTGACTGAGGCTTCTTCTCCGACCAGTTCGGTGACGATAGAACCAAGGATGGAGTAAGTGACAACGATTGAGCGCTCCTGGTCATCTTCGGTAGTGTCACAGCCGATTAAAGCAGCGCCGGTCAGCAGCAGAACGACCGCTACGATTGACAGAGACCTATTCACCTCCGGCCTCCCGGCAGCTTCGGCAGATACCGGAAAATTCCAGCTTGTGGTCGGTAATGCGGAAGCCGGTTTTCTGTTCCAGCAGTGTCTCCAGTTCCAGCGGGCAATGGCCGGAGAAATCAGTTACTTCACCGCAGCCGCGGCAGACCAGGTGGTGATGGTGTTTCGCCGTGCCGGCCTTGAAGCTGGCCGAAGTGCCTTCACTGAAGCGGCAAATCAGACCCAGTTTTTGCAGCAGCTCCAGCGTCCGGTAAACAGTAACGAGCCCCATATCCGGATGTTCTGGCAACAGAGCAGCATAGATGTCCGCGGGAGTGACCGGAGCCCCGGCTCCGCAGACCACGTCAATAATTGCCCGCCGCTGAGGCGTCAATTTGTAGCCGGCTTTTCTTGTCGCCGAGAAAATTTGATGGCTGGAAGCCATATTGCTACCTCTAATTGAAAATATTTATCAATTAGAATATAGCAAGGATTTTCCAGCCGGTCAATAGATAGATGGGGTTAATTTTAGTCTGCTGCTTTATCCGGCGACGGTTTTCTCCTGCCCTGCAGCGAGGCGTAGACACCAGCGACGCAAAGTACGGTAAAAATGGTGAAGGCGGCCTTCAGGCTGGTGACCAGTTCGGTGTGCACATCCGGAGAAATCTGGACGCGGCCGATAAGCAGGGCGAACAACAGCATGGCAATGCCCAGCGACAGCATCTGCCCCACCAGGCGCATGGTGGAAAGGGTAGCCGAGGCGACACCGTACTGCCGACGGGGTACCGAACCCATGACGGCGCTGGAATTGGGCGAGGAAAAAAAACCGAAACCGATGCCCAGGACAACCAGGGCGGAAATGATGTAGGCCATTGGGGTGTTGTCGCCGATGAAAATAAGCAGGCCAAGTCCGAAGGCTGACAGACCCATGCCGACGCTGGCCAGCAGGCGGGGATCTTTTCGGTCGGCCAGACGGCCGGCGTAGGGAGAAATTACGGCCATGAGCACCGGCTGGGCGACCAGTATTAGCCCGGCCTCAGCGGGAGAAAAACCCTTGACGAACTGCAGATAGAGTGAAAGCAGGAAGCCGACGGCAAAAGTGGCGGAGTAGTTTATCAGGGTGGCGGTGTTGGAGAAGGCGAAGACGGTGTTATAGCGGAAAAGTTCCAGCGATAGGATAGGGTGGGGAGTGCGGGCTTCCAGTATTAAAAAACCGAACAGGCCGATAATGCCGGTACCGAGGAATATGAAGCCGCCGATAGCGGGAAGTTCTGAAAAACCCAGCATCAGCGAGGTAAGGGCCAGCCCGTAAACAATGGCGCCCCGGAGATCAAACTTTTCACCACTGGCTTCCTGCCATTCTGTTTTAAGGCGGGTCAGAATGAAATAAAGCGCTACCAAAGCGATTACGGCGGTTAGAAAAAAGATACTTCGCCAGCCGAAGGCTGAAGTCAGCAGACCTCCGGCAGTGGGACCCAGGGAAAGTCCGATGTAAACAGCCGCAGCGTTCAGGCCGAGTACCCGGCCGCGTTCCTCAGGCGGGAATACCGAGGTAAGGATAGCAACGCCGGTGCCGAAGATCATGGCGGCGCTGACGCCCTGGGCCGCCCGCAGCATTATAAGCTGAGCACCGCTCTGGCTGAAACCGATGGCGATAGAAATAATGGTGTAGAGCGCCAAGCCGGTCATAAACAGTCGGCGCCGCCCCTTGATGTCAGCCAGCCTGCCGAAAGGCAGCAGGAAAACGGCGGCGGCCAGGATATAGGCGGTGGCTACCCAGCCCAGGCTGACGGCGTCCAGGCTGAATTCACGGTCTATTGACGGCAGAGCGATGTTGACCGATGAACCCATGAAAGGCGTAAGGAAGGAAGCAAGGACCGCGGCGGTCAGCGTAGCCCGGCGCATGGAGCGCCCGGCGGCGGTACCTGGAGCGGGGCCGGGTGGCAAGGTCTACCTCGCCGCACCGGTCAGGTCTGATATTCTGGCCAGGTTACACCGTAATAGATAGGCATCCAGGCCTTCAACCATTTCCGGCATCGCCAACGGATTAACCAGCGCCGCGGTGCCGACTTCAACCGCGCTGGCTCCGGCCAGCATGAACTCAATGGCATCATCGGCACTTACGATGCCTCCCCCGCCGATTATCGGTATTTTAACAGCTCCGGCCACCTGCCAGACCATTGCCAGGGCTACCGGCTTGACTGCCGGGCCGGAAAGACCGCCGGTGATGTTGCCCAGCACCGGTTTGCGTTTTCTGATGTCTATGGCCATACCGCGCAGGGTATTAATAAGGGAAACGGCATCAGCTCCCGCTTGTTCCACCGCCAGCGCCAGGGCGGATATATCGGCGGTGTTGGGGGTGAGTTTTACGATAGCCGGCAGGGATGTTGACCGCTTGACGGCGGCAGTAACCGCGGCTGCCGATTCAGGGGCGGCGCCGAATTCCAGGCAGCCGGCTTTGACATTGGGGCAGGAGATGTTTATTTCCAGCGCGGCTATTCCGGGCACTCCGTCCAGCCTTCCTGCCAGTTTAGCGTATTCCTCGAGGCTGTCAGCGGCGATGTTGACTATTACCGGTGTCGGCCATCGCTGCCACAAAGGTGTGTATTTTTTAATGACGGCTTCAACGCCGGGGTTCTGCAGTCCGATGGCGTTGAGCATTCCGCACGGCGTTTCCATGATCCGCGGCTGGGGATTGCCGGGACGCGGTTTCAGGGTAGTGCCTTTGCAGACAAAGGCACCAAGGTCAGCTATATCATAAAACCGGCCGGGTTCATCGCCGTAGCCGGCGGTACCTGAGGCGGCGATAACCGGATTTTTAAGCGTCAGTCCGGGCAGCAAATCAACAGAAAGGTCAAGCATAACATGATTATAGACCGTGGTGACGGGGATGGGCAAACAAAAAAAGAGCAGGGGCGCTATCGCCCCTGCTCTTTGCAAATTAATATCAACAGATATTATTTGTACATATTGATTCCGGCATCACCGGGGACACCGAATACCGGCAGCGGAGTAGTCCAGAAGTCCGCCGGGTCCATCATGCCGTAGCCCATGAAATCATCCATGGTCTTGAAGAAGCTGTTGAACAGCGGGGTGGTGGCAGACACAGCTTTTACGGTGTCATGGACACTGGCTTTGTCAAACTTGGTGAAAGTGCAGATGGCCAGGCAGCTGCCGTCGTTGCAGGAATCGGGCAGCATCTTGAAGGCACGGCACTTGCGGGTGTCTTCAAACCAGGCTTTTTTGCCCGGGTTGTTCCATTCACCGATGGTCTCCCAGTATGGTTCTTTCTCGTAGGAGATGGCGCCTTCGCCGCAGACCTCAGCGCATTTCATGCAGGTCTTGCAGAAACGCTGGAAGCCGGCGTCAATGGGTTTCTCATCCGGCAGCGGCATATCGGTTACATAGCGGAAAATACCGACAGTGCAGCCGTATTCGGTGGTGATGAAGCGGTTGTGGCGGCCAAGCTCGCCCAGGCCGGCAGCGTCAGCAAATGCCGGGGCAATGCCGGTGCCGTTGCCGCCCTCTGACAGGCAGTGGTAGCCCAGTGATTTAACGAAACCCTGGATGCGCTCCTGCAGGTTGGCGCCGCGGCCGTAGCGAATCTGGGTCATCAGGGCGGTGGGGTTGTACTTCCACAGCGCCTGAGATTCCTGGTTGACCACGGTGATGACCCACTTGCACTTGCGGGGGTAAATCTGCTCGTTGTCTGTTTCTGACGGTTCGTCAACATCGGCAAAGGTGTATTTCTGGCGCATGTTGGGGCCGTATTCATACATGAACTTCATGGTGGTGTCCTCATGGAGTTCGGTGAAACCGACCGACATGGCGCCGCCGAAGCGGGCGAAAGAACGGATCATGGCCGCGTTCTCTTCCGGAGTACCGGTCCACTTGCTGCTGAAACCCAGTCTTTCATAGTCCTTGGTATTGGGACCCATGAAATCATTGGGTACGCGGCCGTAGTTGGCATTGCTGGAAAAGGCATAGTCACGCAGGGCGTAGCCGGGTTTGGCCTCGGCACGGTAGGCGGCTTCGGAAGCTGCCAACTGGGCTTTGCGGGCGTCCTGCTCTTCCTTGGTGAGATAGGTCAACAGATATTCGCTGCCGCGGCCACGGGCGTTGCCTTCGCTGAATTTCTTCATCTGGTCCCAGTCAATTTCCGTGGTGCTCTTGTCGACCGATTTAGCCCACCAGGGTCTTGTGTAAGTCATACCCTGTGAGATAGCCTCGTCCAGGTCATTGAAGCTGGGGGCTACCAAAGCGGCGCCGCCGATACCGGCACCGGCCAGGCCGAGACCTTTCATGAAATCCCGGCGGGATACTGTCGTGTGATACTTGGACATTTAATTCTCCTTATTTTTTACTCGCGGACTTTCCCACCGTCATCCGGTCTCTCCCGGAAGCCACTTTCATAGAAACTCCTTTTTTATCTCTAAAATAGCAACTGCAATGCAATCATTATAGTTTGGTTTTATAATACTGCCATCGTCCAAAAGGACTAGTGGCTCTAAGCATTTTGGGTATGGCCGTAAGTACAGAGGAAACACTACTAAAGTATAGATACTTCCGTATACAGACCGATTTGAAGCTGTTTTTGGGTGATAACCTGATTCAAGGTAATCATGATTAACTCAGATAGTGTTCGATATGGTAGGCAAGGAAAAGCTGGAGTGTTCAACACTCCGGCTTTTTATTTGTTTTCAAAGGAACTATCTAGTTCAGGGAGCTAATCCATGCCGATGTTGTTGTCAACTCCGATGGATAATGTTTATCCAGTATATCAACAAGAATTAGGTCTGGCATCGCCCAAAAGGATTAGTAGTACAAGGCCAATAGTATAAAGACCAGTGGAAAATGGTATTGATTGACTTAGTTATAAACAGTTGGTTATGGATAGATTTGATGGCTTAACAGCTATTTCCGTTCGTGTTCATGACCGTGGCCGCATTCAAGTACGGTCAGGTTTTGGCGGCTGCCGCTGATGGCGATGCCGAAGGTTTCCATGAGTGACTCAGGGGTGATGACTTCATCCGGCGGTCCCAGGGCAACCACCCGGTGGGCTAGCAGCATTACCTGGTGGCACAACGAAGCTTCATCATGCACATCATGAGTGGCCACTACCACGGCGGCGCCGCGGCAAAGTTCATCCCTGACTGCCTGGAGATAAAGCTCCCGGCCTCCGGCATCCAGTCCTGAGGTCGGTTCATCCAGCACCAGCAGGTCAGCATGGTGAGCCAGCACCTGGGCCAGGTACACCCGCTGCTGCTGCCCCCCGGACAGGGCCCGCAGCGGGGTTTCAGCCAGCCCGGTGACACCCATGGTTTCCATGGCATTAAGCACTATTTCATGGTCTTCCTGTTTCAGGCGGCCCAGCAGTCCGTGGCTGGGAAAACGTCCCATTCGGACAACATCAATTGCCCGCAGCGGCAGGACAAAACCGGAGGCGTGAAACTGTCCCAGGTAGGCGATGCGGCTGGGGGTACTGCCCGGTTTACTGTCAAAGATACGGATACTGCCGGAGATTGGAGGCAGCAGGCCGGTAATAGTCTTGAGCAGGGTGGATTTACCGGAGCCATTAGTGCCGATAAGGGCAATGGCCCGACCGGGATTCAGCTGAAAATTAACATCAGGAACAACAATATTGCCTTCGTACCCGATGTTGAGGCCACGCGATTCAATGACCGGCCGCTTATCCATGATGGTCTCCAGTTTCCGGCAGTGACGGGCGCGGTTTCAGATTGCGCAGGGTGAAAACAGTAAAGAAAATCAGCGTGGTTACCAGGATGACCGAAGCGCCGGCGGCCAGATTGAGATGGTAGCTCAACAGCAGACCGGCGTACATGGAAAGGGCGCCGAATAAGGCGGCGCCGAGCATCATGATGCCTATGCGCCGGGCGAGCAGGGCGCTGGTGGCGGCTGGCGCGATCAACAGGCCGAAAACCAGCAGTGTACCGACCGTCTGGAAACTGACGATAATGGTGGCGGCGATCATGAAGAGCATGATGTTGTGATAGACACCTGAGGGGAAACCGGCTACCTGCGCCTGTTCCGGGTCAAAGGCCAGCAGCAGGAAGGGACGGGCGCAGATAAAGGCAATGACGCCGATAATAACGACCGCCGCCAGTTGCAGCATTATGTCACCCCAGCCAGTGCCCAGTATTTCACCGAAGAGGATGCTGGTCAGGTCACCGGAAAAGGAACTGGAGCGGGAAACGATGACTACACCCAGCGCCAGCATGCCGACGAACAGCAGCCCGATAGCCGTATCTGATGACAGGCGGGAGCGGCGGGTAATAAGGCCTACTCCTCCAATCATCACCGCCGCGCCAATGGCGGCTCCCAGGATGCCGGAAAAACCCATGATAACCGCCAGGGCAATGCCCGGCAGTACCCCGTGAGCCAGGGCGTCACCGATAAAAGCCAGTCCTCTCAAAACAATGAAGGTGCCGGCAATAGCACAGGCGATGGATACCAGTATTCCGGCCAGCAGCGCCTGGGTCATGAAGAGATTATCGGTGAAGGGCGCAACCAGCGACTCAAACATAACTGTGTGCCCCGGCTGTATTGACCCCAGCTGATTGACCGCGGGATTTGGAGACAGCAGTCCGTGTGTTTGTCATGGATTATAATTATAGGTTGGTTGGCCGTCTCTTACAATACCCGACGGTTCCTGATGGCAATGACCAGTACCAGTAGCAGAAGAACCAGGGCGCCTCCCATCCCGGCCAATCCGAGCCCCAGCCACTCCGGAAGGTCTATGGTTATCTGATTGGGCTCACCTGGGGATACTGTTGGGTTGGTCGATGGATCGGCGGCGCCTGAAGTTTCATCCGGAGAGCCGACGGAAAAAGCGGAAACAGCGCTCCAGGCGGAAGAGCTGCTGGTGTTTACCGCCCTTACTTTCCAGTAGTAGGTTTTTCCCGGCGCCAGTCCAGTTTGCGACTGCCAGGCATTAGTTACAATATCTTCCGGCGAATATATGGTGTTATTGAATCCCGGGTCATCAGCCAAGATGAGTTCATAACCGTCGGCTCCGGCAACGGGGTGCCACTGGAATATCGGCCGGATTGCCTGGTCAGCATCACCGGGTGAAGGAGTTACCAGCAGAGGTACGGTAGCGCTGCCGCCGAGGGCGGTAGTGAAAGAACTTTTAACTGACCAGGGACCGGGCACAGGTGCCGCGACGCGAACCCGCCAATAGTATGTGGTATTGGGATTCAGGCCGTCCACCCGGACACCGGCGGAAGAGGTGGTTTCTTCCAAAGCGGGAGATGACATACTCGACCTGTCATTCAACTGCCACTCGTAGCTGACGGCGCCGTCGATGTCTTTCCAGCTAAGTTCGATACCGTTTATGACGCCGCCGGTGAATTCACCCAGTCCTCCCGACGCGGCTGCCGGACTGGTCGGTTCCACCGCAAAGGCCAGCGTGTCGGTGTAAGCCATGACGCGGTTGTTGGTAGTATCCAGCGCCCACAAGCTGTTGCCCACGATTGAAAGCCCCCATAAAGTAGCGTCATCGGGCAAACCCTTCCGTGTCAGGTGCCAGGCGGAGCTGTCGGATAAGGCCCGGACCAAGCCACCGCTGTCATCGCTAACCTGGGTGTGGTCAGCGGCGTAAAAAACTCCGTCAGCGTTTTTGGCGATGCTGTTAAGCATCGTGCCGTCGAGAAGACCGGAATCCACCCGCTCCCAGGCGTCGTCACCTACGGTCAGCCGGTGAATACCGGCATCAGCAGTGTCCGTTGTGGCGTACAGCTTGGCGCTGGTGCCGAAATCAGGGTCAAAGAGCAGCCTGATGCTGCCGGTCACCGGCAGGTCAGGCAGAGCGTCCAGGGTAAAGCCGGCGTCACTTGAAATGAATGCATCTCCATTGGCCGCGGCGGCGATGATGGTCTGGTCGTTTGCAAAGTCGGGTGATATTTCCAGGTCATTTATTATGATGTCGCCCGCGGTGATGTTTTCAAACAGGCCGACAGGTTCACTGCGCCAGAGGCGAGCGATTGTTCCGTCAAAGGAGGTAAAAAAGAAAACACCTTCACTGGCAGCGGCAAAGCTGGCTGTGGAAATAACTGAAGCAGGTAATCTCTGGGATTCGAACGTAGCACCGTGGTCATTTGATATGAGACACAGGCTGCCCTCGGCATCATCCGCGACAATAAACAGTGTTCCGTCGTTTGCTATTTGGAAATGATTGATAATGTTGATGCCGTGCTCATCAGCGCTGAGTATTTTTTGCCAGGTCTGCCCTTCGTTGCTGGTTCGCCACAGGTGATGACTGCCGTTGAAGCTCAACAGATACAGGGTTTTATCCACGGCATAATCAGGGGAAGGCAGCACCTTAACCAGTGTTTCAACTTCGTACCGGTCCAGGAAAAAGAAAGGATCCCAGGTGTCTCCGTTGTCGGTGGATTTAAACAGACCGGAACCTTCACCGGAAGTGGCCGCCCAGACAGAGCCGTCAACTGAAGCAAGGTCCGTTATGGTCTCTCCTGCAGGGTTTTTGGATGCTTGCTGCCAGTTGAAGCCCCCGTCACCGCTGTTGAGTATGGTACCGGAAGTGGTTCCGGCGGTGAGTTCGTAAGCGCCTTCCGTTCCGGTAATGGTCAGGCAGTTGAAATTACCGTCCGCGTCATTGGCCAGGGGGAAGACTGCCGGGTCATCGGGCGGAGCCTGGTGGAAGCCGGCCCAGATGCCTCCCGAAGAAGTATCATCTCCGATAACGGTTACAAAA
Source organism: Dehalogenimonas sp. NIT-SK1 (assembly GCF_055384165.1). Lineage (NCBI taxonomy): Bacteria > Bacillati > Chloroflexota > Dehalococcoidia > Dehalococcoidales > Dehalococcoidaceae > Dehalogenimonas > Dehalogenimonas sp. NIT-SK1. Next base: position 1,548,961 of record NZ_AP042352.1, on the reverse strand, counting down.
TACTGCGGGTTGGTTTCACGGTTAAAATCATCCGGCAAATGAATAGAACCTGATTCGGCGGCAACACTGGTGCCGGCTTCATCCCGCAGCGGGGTCGTGCGCCAGCTGCCGGCGCCGAAGCTCATTATAAAGGTATCGGCGCCATCGGTAGCCAGGGCCAGCAGGGTACGGTCAGAATCAAAACCTGAAGGAATCCGAATATCAAGCGCGTTCAGACTGCCGATGCCGGCGTCCATCCAGCCGCCGAAAAAGTCAGCTTCATCATATACATAAACACCGCCCCACTGGCCGGGGGTGTCGGCGGCAACTGATACCGCTATCAAATCCGCGTCGGTTCCGCTGTGGATATCGATTCCGGTTATCCTGCTGTCAGTACCACCCGGCCGCGAGACGAAAGGTTGAAAACTTGAACCGCCATCAACGGAGCGGAAAATCTCCGTTGTCGTAGCATAGTAGATACTGCCTCCATCTGACACCTCCAGGGCTGTAGGGATGTCAGTCGAGGCATGGACCCTGGTGAATTGTTCATTATTTTGACCGCCCCGGTACAAACCACTGTTTTCAGCGCCGGTTATCCAGGCGTAAATCCGGTCATCCTGGTCAGTGGCCAGGTGGATGACGTCTGTTCCTGGGGCCAGCATCCAGCCGCCGGTCGTTCCGGTTCGCGGCAGCGGTATTTCTGACCAGCGGGCGTCACCGGCAGCAGTTGGTAGCGGGGGTGAAAACAGGATAAATGAAAAGAAAAATAAGATAGCGGCAGCAGTGCGGGAAAGGCATGAAATTTTCATCCGGGAATTTTAATGGCTGTATGTTTCGTGCGTCAAATCAATAGCGGTCTTCCCCAACTTTCCTGTTGGAAACGGGACGGTAATAAGTTATTATGGGGAGTAACCTTTTACTGACTGGAGGTAATCATGGGAACAACAGAACAGAATCTGGCCGCCGCTTTCGCCGGCGAGTCCCAGGCTAACCGGAAATATCTTTTCTTTGCCGAAAAAGCTGACGCCGAGGGTATGCCGCAGATAGCCCGGCTGTTCCGGGCGGCTGCTGAAGCGGAGACAGTGCACGCCAGGAACCATCTCCGGGTGATAAAGGGCATTGAGGATACTTCATCCAATCTGAAATCCGCAATCAGTGGTGAGCACGATGAATTCACCAATATGTACCCCGATTTTATTGAACAGGCCAAGAAAGAAGATAATGCCCAGGCAGAGCATTCTTTTAAGAAGGCCAATGAAGTGGAAAAGATCCATCACTCCCTGTTCCAGAAGGCGCTTAATGACGCCGGGCTGGGGATGAAATCCGAGGAGAGACCCTATTTTGTCTGCCAGGTATGCGGCAACACGGTACTGGAAGTCCCGGATAACTGTCCCATCTGCAACGCTCCCCGGGAATCCTTCAAACAGGTTGATTAGCCGTATTCGGCCGGGCGAGCAAAGGGGAATTTGATAAGGTTAAATCACAGTGTTTAATCTGCCGTTTTCTGCAGCCGTTGCCGGATTAAGGCCTCCTCATCTTCCCGGCAACTGGTCATCGAATCAAGACGCCGGTACCTGAGTTCATCAAGCAGGGCTTTGATTTCAGGTCCCTGGGGTACTCCCAGGCGTTTCAGGTCTTGACCGGAAAGGTAAGGGGTTACCCGGTGCCATTCTTCTTTATATCGGGCGAGGTTCTGTCGGGCGGCAATTGATTCGGAGGCTATCAGCCCCGCTTCCAGAGCGGTGCCATCCAGTCCGTGCAGCAACCGGTATACCCGGCTCGGAGGAGTATCCCGGGATGACAGCTCCGGCAGTGCTTCCCGGACTTTTTGACTGTCTTTAAGCGCGCGGCCCTGGATTTTGGTCAGGCGGAGCGCGGCAGTCAGCTGCTTCTTTTCAGCCGCGCTCAGACGCCAGCCGAGCAGCGCCAGGTAAAGCTCCGGAGACGGACGGCAAAACAGCCTTTGCGCCTGATGGAAGGCCTCGATAAGCCAGTCATCTCCGGCCAGCGCCGGATGCCACATCGGCAGGAGGCCCAGTTCAGCGGCGCGGCGGAATACTTTTTCCGGGTGGTCTTCCCTGAGGACGCATTCCAGTTCATAACGCTGTCGGTCAGCGGTAATGGTACTAAGGCAGCCGGTGTATTTTTTCAACTGAGTCATGGTCAGCGGTTCAATGGTAAAATCCAGCCGCTGTTCATACCTGACAGCGCGCCAAATACGGGTTGGGTCGTCTTTGAAACTCTCGGCATGCAGAACCCTGATCAATTTCCGCTCCAGGTCCGCATATCCGCCCTGGGTGTCAATCAGTCGTCCCCTGTCCTGGAGGTTAAGGGAAAGGGCCATGGCGTTAACGCTGAAATCACGGCGCCGCAGGTCAGCCTCTATACTACTGGGCCTGATTGACGGCAGCGCGCCGGGGCGGGGATAGGTCTCTTCCCGGCTGCGGGCCAGGTCCAGTTGGTGTCTATCTAGGAACAGCGTGGCGGTATTGAAGCGGTGATGCACGGTTATGTTCCCGTCGGCGGCCAGGGAATGGGCTAGATCAATGGCGTCGCCTTCTACCGACAGGTCAAGGTCAAAGCCCGAGATACCCAACAGTAAATCGCGCACCGCTCCGCCGACCAGGAAAACGCGGCTGCCGAGCCGGCCGGCCGCGCCTGCTATCCGGTTCAATAAGTCCAGTTTTGCCGCCGGAAGAGCTTTTTCCAGCAATGGAGCAAGATTGGTATAATTATTCATGAAATCTTCAAAATTATAACACGAACGCCTATTTATCGCGCCTGCCGAGCAATAAATAAGGTTTGACATGCGGTTGTATCAAAGGGATAATATGATTAATTAATAGGGTGTATTATAATCTTACCCTATGTAATATTTTTTAACCGGAGAATTTGTAATGAAACTTTCTGCACGCGGACGACACTCAATGGAAGCTATGTTTGACCTGGCCATACATTACGGGGAAGGTCCGATTCTCATACGGGATATTGCCATGCGACGGCGTATTTCCGAGCAATACCTGGCGCAGCTTTTTATACCGTTGCGTATCGGCGGCCTGGTGCGCAGCATTCGCGGTGCCAATGGAGGGTTTACACTGGCTAAAGACCCGGCTGAAATAAAACTTTCAGAAATTGTCAAAGCGACTGAAGGTTCCACGGCGCCTTCAGAATGTGTTGACGAGCCCCGCGTCTGCTGGAAGGGAACTAACTGCGTGACGCGGGATGTCTGGGTTGAGATAAAAGAAGCCACTGACCGGATTTTGGGGGGTATTACCCTGGCCGATATGGTGGAGAGATGGCGCCAAAGCGGTGAGCCTGAAGTACCGGAGGAGGTTAACGCTTGAGCGAACGTACCTGCCATTGTTACGGCTGCGGCCGTAATCAATGCGTAGAGTCCTCGGAGCTGCCCTGCCTGTCACTGCAGGGCTGGTATATACTGTCTCACCTGAACGGACCGGAGGATATAAAGCGCTACGGATTCTGTTCCCTGACCTGCCTGCAGCGATGGGTCAATGAAAACGCCACTTCGGTGCCGGAGATATTTTTAACCAGCCTGGAAGATTTTTAATAGGTACCCAGCCTTTACCCCTTCTGTGTGAATGATGCCATGAAACGTGTCTATCTTGATTATGCGGCCACCACCCCCGTTGCCCCGGAAGTACTTGAAGCGATGCTGCCGTATTTTCATGCCGTTCCCGGCAATCCATCCGCCATTTACAGCGAAGGACAGCAGGCACGCCAGGCGGTTGAGGAATCACGGACGGCGGTAGCCCGGATTATTAAAGCCCGTACGGATGAAATAATTTTTCTCAGCGGCGGTACCGAGTCAGACAACATGGCTATTTTTGGGGCTGTGTCTTCAGCCGGCAAAAAACCGGCCCATGTTATTACCACGGCGGTGGAGCACCATGCGGTGCTGGAAACTTGCCATAAACTGGAGCAGCAGGGGATCAGCATTACTGTATTGCCGGTTGACGGGGAAGGCTTCGTCGACCCCCGGGCGGTGCAGGCCGCTATTCGTCCTGAAACAGTGCTGGTTTCAGTTATCATGGCCAATAATGAGATCGGTACCATTCAGGATATAGCCTCTATAGCGGTTGTTACCCGGCAGGCCGGGGTTTACCTTCATACCGACGCGGTGCAGGCCTTCGGAAGGGTGCCGGTTGATGTTCAGTCAATGGGAGTGGACATGCTGAGCATCTCAGCCCATAAGCTGTACGGGCCAAAGGGCGTCGGCGCTCTGTATGCCCGTAAAGGCACGCGCCTGGGGCCTTTGCTTTACGGTGGCGGCCAGGAGCGCGGCAAGCGCTCCGGTACGGAAAATGTCCCGGGTATCGTGGGTTTGGGTAAAGCCGCCGAGCTGGCGGCGGTTTCCATGGAAGAAGAAATTCCGCGGCTGACCAAACTGCGGAACCGGCTTATAAGCGGCGTGCTGGATAAAGTCCCCGGCTCACGTTTGAACGGCCACGCCGCGCAACGTTTGCCGAATAACGCCAATTTCAGCTTTGATGATGTTGAAGGCGAGTCAGTCTGCCTGAACCTTGACCTGGCCGGCATTGCCGCTTCTCCCGGTTCGGCCTGTTCCTCGACCTCGACCTCACCCTCACATGTTTTGAGCGCGCTGGGACTGCCCCCGCACCAGGCTTTTGGTTCCCTGCGCCTGTCAATGGGGCGCTGGACAACAGAGGACGATATAGACAGGGTACTGGAAGTACTGCCGGAAGTAGTCAGCCGACTTCGGGCCATGTCGCCGCTGAGCCGCAGCAGCAGGTGAACCGTATCCGGTTTTTACCGTCGGCGTTGTAGCGCTTGACACTGAAGGCTGTTTTAGCTATAAAGATAGTTCAACCATATTCCGAAAAAAGGGGGACTCTGAATGAGAGCCGATTCTGAAACCCGCAGCGCCATCAATGCTTTGCTGGATGACTTCAAGTATGCCCTGGAGGCCAGAAAAGTAGACGCGCTGCTGGATATTACAACGAAAGATCCCAATATGCTCAACATCGGCCCGGCACAGGATGAAATGAGTATCGGGCCGGGCCAGCTCAAGGAACGATATGCGAAGCACTTTGCTATGGCCGACAATATAGCCGTTAAATTCGGTTACACCACTATCAAGGCCAACGGTGATGTCGCCTGGGTTTCCAGCCATGTCTATGAAACGCTGACCAAAGCCAGCCGTGAACTGGTGCTGGATATGCGGCTGACCGCGGTGGCGGAGAAGATAGAAGAGGAATGGAAATTCAGCGAGATGCATCTTTCCATCCCGGCCGAGGTCAAGATGCCGGAACCGAGTCCGGAAGAAAAAGAAGCTGAAGAAGCCGCCGAAGCGGAGCGCAAGGCCGCTGAAGAAGCCAGGCGCAAAGAGGAAGAAGCTAAACGGGAAGCGGAACTCAAAGCCGATGAACCTCCGGCTGACCAGTCATTCTTCGATTACTACTAATATAAACTATTAACGTCATGCTATAAAACAGGGCACCGGATTGCCGGGGCCCTGTTTTTGTTACAGCTTGGTAATCATGGCGGCGGCTTGAACAGACCAGCTTATAATGATAGATTATAAAGCCTGGTGGTATTAATCCCAGTACCGCAGCTATTAAGGAGTTTCCTTGTATTCCATCTTAAGCACCGAAGAACTGGTACCGAAAGTACGGGTATATAAGATTCATGCGCCGCGGGTTGCCCGGAAAGCCGCGGCGGGACAATTTGTCATTCTCCGGGTTGATGAAAACGGCGAACGTATTCCCTTGACCATAGCTGATTGGGACACTTCAGCAGGCAGCGTATCCATTGTTTTCATGGAAGTCGGCACTACCACCACCAAGCTGGCTCGACTGGGAGCAGGAGATTCTATCGCCGATTTTGTCGGGCCGCTGGGGAATCCGACCGAGATTGAAAACTTCGGCAATGTATGTTTACTAGCCGGTGGTTTTGCCACAGCTACCATTATGCCCATTGCCCGGGCGATGAAGGCGGCCGGCAACCGGGTTACTACGATTGTCGGTGCCCGCCATAAAGACCTGCTTTTCTGGCAGGACAAACTGGCCGCAGTCAGCGACCAGCTTATTGTGACTACCGATGACGGTTCAGCAGGAAGAAAGGGAGTGGTAACTGAGCCGGTTAAGGAGAAGCTGGAAAGCGGAGAACGTATTGACCGGGTCATCGCCGTTGGGCCGACTATCATGATGAAATTCTCCGCCCTTACTACCCAGCCTTACAATGTTAAAACAATTGTCAGTATGAATCCCATAATGATTGACGGTACCGGTATGTGCGGCTGCTGCCGGGTTTCGGTGGCCGGCCAGACCCGTTTTGCCTGCGTCGACGGACCGGAATTTGATGCCCATGCTATTGACTGGGATTCTTTAATGTCGCGCCAGCGGACTTATGTAGAGGAAGAAAAAAGGTCACTGGAAAAATGCCGCTGTGCCGGGAGCGCGTCTTGATATTTCGGGGGTTCAATGGCTGAACTGGATTTGAACCGGGTAGGCATGTCCAAGCAGCCGGCTCAGCGACGCCGGGGCAATTTCGATGAAGTAGCGCTGGGTTATACCGCCGAAGAGGCTGTCCGCGAGGCCTCGCGCTGCATTGACTGTAAAGCCCGCAACTGCGTGGCAGGCTGCCCGGTGTCAATAGATATTCCTGATTTCATCCGCTCTTTAAAGAAAGCCGACTTGCCGGAAGCGGCCCGGGTGCTTAAACGCACCAATGCCCTGCCCGGCGTCTGCGGCCGGGTATGTCCGCAGGAAAACCAGTGCGAGGCTGTATGCACCCTGGCCAAAAAGGGAGCGCCGGTAGCCATCGGGCGCCTGGAAAGGTATATAGCCGACTGGGAACTGGGCCGTCATGATGAAACTGAAATCATGCCGGAGCGGCCATCGACCGGTAAAAAAGCGGCGGTTATCGGTGCCGGCCCGTCAGGATTGACCGCCGCGGCCGAGCTGGCCCGGCTGGGACATGAAGTTACGGTTTTTGAATCCCTCCACATTGCCGGCGGTGTGCTGATGTACGGCATTCCTGAATTTCGGCTGCCCAAGAGTATTGTCCAGGCAGAGATTGATTATGTGAAAAGCCTGGGGGTCAAGATTGAACTGAATACGGTCATCGGTAAAACATTAACAATCGATGAATTGTTCACCGAGGGTTACCAGGCGGTTTTCCTGGGCACCGGCGCCGGATTGCCGTTGTTTCTCAATATTGAAGGCGAGAATGCCTCCGGTGTTTACTCCGCCAATGAATTCCTGTCACGGGTGAACCTGATGAAGGCCTGGCGTTTTCCGGAATATGATACACCGGTCAAGGTCGGCAGGAAAGTAGCGGTGATAGGCGGCGGCAATGTAGCCATGGACGCCGCCCGCAGCGCGGTGCGGCTGGGTGCGCAGGTGACGGTAGTGTACCGCCGCAGCCGCGAGGAGATGCCGGCCCGGGCTGAGGAAGTGGAAAACGCGGCCGAAGAAGGGGTGGAATTTTTGTATTTGACCAATCCCCTGAGTTTTCAAGTTGACGACCAGAAATGGGTTTGCGGCATGACCTGCCAGCGGATGGACCTGGGGGAGGCTGATTCCAGCGGCCGAAGGCGGCCGGTACCGGTTGCCGGGTCTGAGTTTTCTCTGCCGATTGACATGGCGATTGTGGCCCTGGGTACCCGTCCCAACCCGCTTATCGCCCGGGCCACACCTGACCTTGAGTTCGCCAGCAGGGGGAATGTTGTTGCTGATGAAGCGACCGGGCTGACCCGTAAGCGTGCTGTGTGGGCGGGTGGGGATATTGTTACCGGAGCGGCTACCGTGATTTCCGCCATGGGTGCCGGCAAAACGGCGGCCATGGACATTGACCGGTACCTGTCCACTATTTAACCGGCCATTGGTTGGATTATCCACGTTATACCTTATTTTTTGCATAATTCAGGCTTCACCGCGGTTTTTGGGTCGGAAGCATTTTTTTTAATTCAGTATGCTTTTTTGACAGTGCCGGTCGGTTAATTTATAATAGCGAAAATTTGCAATAACAATTATTCGCATTAAATTAACCGGATTGAGATGGAGGTGTGACTTGAAACAAAAATTGTGGTTTACGGTAATCAGCCTGCTGGCGGTAGTCGGCCTGACCGTTGCCGGCTGTACTGACAACGGGACCGACCCGGACCCGACCGAGACGCCGTCAACAGGGGTGCTGGAGTTTTATGCCAATGGCGAAGATTTTGTTCGCCAGGGTTTTGTTTCCAAAGACGGCTGGGATATAAGTTTTGATCACGTGTACGTTACCCTGGCGGACATAACCGCCTACCAGACTGACCCGCCTTACGACGCTCACGACGGGGGCTCCATCAGTGGCGACGTAACCCGCGCGCTGGAGCAGACATATACGGTGGACCTGGCAGAGGGCGGCGCCGATGCCGAACCGATACTTGTTGACCGATCAACCGACGCTCCGAAAGGGACATACAATGCTATTTCCTGGAAGCTGGCCAAGGCCGGGGAAGGGGAAGCTGAAGGCTATTCAGTGGTCATGATCGGTACCGCGGAAAAAGATGGACAAACGGTGGAATTTACCCTTAATATTGATGCCGAGTGCGACTATAATTGTGGTGAATTCGTCGGAGAAGTCCGCAAGGGCATCTTATCCGCCGGGGGTACCGCTGAGATGGAGATGACTTTCCACTTTGACCACCTGTTCGGTGACGCTGGACTGCCGGCGGATGATGGGTTGAATCTGGCAGCGCCCGGTTTTGAGTATTTTATGGATTATACTGACGGCGCTCCGGTGGTAATTGACATGGCTGAAATGCACCTGGGCCATGTCGGTGAAGGGCATTGCGATTGCCGCTGCGACTAATAAAGGATTGATGTTGGAGAATATTTACGGAAAACGAATAGTCGCCCTCGGCGCGGCGCTGGCTGTCGGGTTATGCCTGGCGCTGGCGCCGTTGCCAGTCGAGGCGCACGGGGCGAAGATAGAATATGACGTCATCGGGCAGGAGGTAGTAATAACCGCCGCTTATGACAGCGGTGAACCGATGGCCGGCGCGCAGGTAACTGTTTACGCGCCCAATGCCCCGGCTGTTCCCTGGCTGACAGGGACCTGTGATGATGACGGGCGGTTCAGTTTTACGCCCGATGCCGCTATTTCCGGCAGCTGGGCGGTTCAGGTCCGCCAGGCAGGCCACGGGGATATTATCCATATTCCCATCGGGGAAAGTGCCGGAGAAGCCGGCGACAGCGGCGGTTTCACTACGCTGCAGATCGTGATAATGTCGGCTTGTGTTATCTGGGGTTTTATCGGCACGGCACTATTTTTCCTGAGAAGGAAGAGCTGATGCATATACCTGACGGTATACTGCCGGTTCCGGTTACGGCGGCCGGTTACGCGGCTACCGCTGCGGTGACCTGGTACTCGGTGCGCCGGATAAACCGGAAGGACAACCCCCAGGCTGAAGTGCCCAAGGCTTCGCTGCTGACGGCAGCTTTTTTTGTGGCCTCATGGATACACATCCCGGTACCTCCGGCCTCCGTTCACCTGGTGCTCAGCGGCATGATGGGGGCTATGCTGGGCTGGTTTGCCTTTCCCGCTATTCTTATCGGCCTGTTTTTCCAGGCGGTGATGTTTCAGCACGGCGGACTGACCACCCTGGGCATAAACGCCCTGATAATGGGTCTGCCGGCTTTAATAGCCCACAGCGTTTTCCGTCTTCGGAATTTGGGGGGCACCGGGGGGAGGAACCGGACTAAAACCGCGGCGGCCGGTTTTGCCGCCGGCGGGATAGCCGTGGCGCTGTCGGTTGCTATTTTTGCCGGGGTCCTGATTACTAATATTCCGGCTGAGATAGACGCGGCGACCGAGAGAGCTGCCATTCTTACCTTGGCGGCTGCGCATTTGCCGCTGGTGGCGGTTGAAGGGACGGTTACGGCGGCACTGGCCGTCTTCATCCAGCGGGTGCGTCCCAGGCTGCTGGAAGGCGTATGAAGCTAAGTACGGTTATTGATGAATATGCCCACCTGGATTCTCCGTTTCATCACTGGGAGCTGCGCAGCAAGCTGATCGGATTCCTGGTGCTGATATTCGCCGTTTCTTTTGTCAGCCAGCCGCTTATGCTGGCAGCCGCGGCTGTTATAAGTCTGTCTGTTTTTATTGTTTCCGGGCTGCCGTGGTCATTCCTGTTGCGCCGGCTTCGCTATCCTTCATTTTTCCTGCTGGCGCTATTGCTGATAATACCGTTCGTGACCGGGCAGACGATAGTCATGAGCCTGGGGCCGCTGGACCTCAGACAGGAAGGCATCGCCGCGGTAGCGGTGATAGCAGCGCGTTTTTTATCAATACTGGTACTGGGAATTGTTTTATTCGGCACAGCGCCGTTTTTGGACACAATCCGGTCAATGCGTGCCCTGGGTTTGCCGCCGATCATGGCTGACATGGTGCTGCTGACTTTCCGTTACCTGCATGAGATAGGCAGTGACCTGGAAAAAATGCAGACGGCGGCCGGACTGCGGGGCTTCAGGTTCTACCCCTTCAACTTAAAGGAATTGAGTGTGCCTGCCTGGCTGAGCGGCAGTTTGATAGTGCGCAGTTATGAACGGTCGGAGTGGGTGTACAAGGCCATGCTGCTGCGAGGCTACGGCAGCAGCGGAGCAGACCGGCGAAGTGATTTCATAATAACCGGCGAAGATATGTTTAGAATTACGGTTTTCGGACTCCTGGCCGCAGTGCTGGTGGCCGGCGACACATGGCTTGGAAACGGCGCCATCGGATGGGTACAATAGGGGGCGACTGAACAGGATTTGATGATGCTATCAGAAGAAACTGGCGTACCGGCGCTTTGCGTGGCCGGTTTAGGGTTTTCGTACCCGGACAAACCCGATGTGCTTCGGGATATCAATCTTACCGTAATGCCCGGAGAGAGAGTGGGCATAATAGGTCCCAACGGGTCAGGCAAGACCACCTTATTTATGATGGTTTGCGGGGTTCTGAAGCCATCCGCCGGACAAATTGAAGTGATGGGTCGGCAGGTGGCCGAGGGGCAGTTCTGTCCTGATATCGGTCTGGTGTTCCAGAATCCGGATGACCAGCTGTTCTGCCCATCGGTGCGGGATGACGTAGCTTTTGGTCCCCGCAACATGAAGATTTCCCGCGATGAAGCGGAAGCCAGGGTAAATGAAGCCATGAAGGCGGCCGGGATAACTGATATGGCTGACCGGCCGGCGCACCACCTGTCCGGTGGTGAAAAGCGGATGGCGGCCATTGCCGCGGTGCTGGCGATGCGTCCCCGGCTGGTTCTTTATGATGAGCCCAGCGCCAGCCTGGATATCCGCGCCCGGCGCCAGCTGATTGAACTGCTTCAGGCTTCCCAGGAAACCATGCTTGTTTCTTCTCATGACCTGGAGTTTATCCTGGAAGTGTGCGACCGGGTGATCATTATTGATAACCAGAGCATAGTCGCTGACGGCCGTCCGGAGCAGATAATGGGTGACGAAACCCTGATGCAGGCTCACGGACAGGAAAAGCCCCACTCCCTGATACCGCACCAGGTCCGGCACCACCGGGTTGCCGCTGCCGAAGACCAGAAATATTCGGCTGACTGATACCGGCGGTTGTGTTATGATGAATATTCACCATGAAAATTGATATTACCGTTGATAGAGAGTATAAGAAACAAATATCGGTTCCCTGGCTGCGCGGTGTTGCCCGGCAGATACTGGTAGCTCAATGCGCCGAGGCATCCTCGGAAATGGGCATCTATATCACCGGCCAGGAAAAGATGCGTGAATTAAACCGCCTCTACCGGCAGCAGAATAAACCTACTGATGTGCTGTCCTTTTCTTTTTACGTCAAAGAGGCGGCCGACAATGCCACCACCGATATAGAGTTCCCTTCGGACCCCGAAGGCCCTCTTCACCTGGGTGAACTGGTTATATCTTTGCCCCAGGCGGAAATCCAGGCAGCTGAATACGATTATAATTTACAGACTGAGCTGGCCCGCCTGCTGATACACGGTATCATGCACCTTTTGGGTTTTGATCATAAAATAGCGGCTGATGCCGAAATAATGGAAGCCCGGGAACTGGAAATCATGCAGCAACTGGAGCCTTTATTGTCTTGAAAGTTATTGGACTCTCAGGCAGCCCCCGGCTGGGAGGCAACACCGGTCAATTGCTTTATGAGGCGATGCGCGGCGCCCGGAGCCGGGGAGCCGAAACCAGCCTAATAGAAGTAGCTGATCTTGATATTGCCGGCTGCATCCACTGTGATTACTGCCGACGCACCGGTGAATGCAGGATAAATGATGATATGACCCAGGTGTATGACGCTCTGCGACAGGCTGACCGGATTATTGTGGCTTCTCCGCTGCACTTCATGTCGGTTACGGCGCAGTTGAAGGCAGCCATTGATCGCTGCCAGTGCCTCTGGGTCAGAAAATACGAGATGAAACTGCCGCCCCTGGAGCCGGCCAAGCAGCGCCGGGGTTTGTTTATTTCCGCCGGTGGACGCAGCAGCCGTAATCTGTTTGACCCGGCCAGGGTTACCGTCAAGGCGCTTTTCGCGGTGCTCGATATTGAATATGCCGGGGAACTCCTGTTTGCCGGTGTTGATGAAGCCGGCGCCATTACCGGGGTGCCTGGGGCTTTGGAGCAGGCTTTTGAAGCGGGGCAGAAGCTGGTAGAATAGGGATTGGGTTCTTAAAGGAGATTTCATGGCAAAGATAAAACTTGGTCCTCAGTCACTGCTTTACCCTATGCCGGCTCTGCTGGTGGGTTCCCAGGTTAACGGAAAGCCTAATTTTATTACCGTAGCCTGGGGCGGTATCGCCTGTGGTGATCCGCCGATGGTCTCAGTGGCCATACGGCACACCCGCTACAGCCTGAAAGGCATACTGGAGCATAACTGTTTCTCGGTAAATGTTCCCGGCGCCGACCTGGTAAAGGAAGTGGATTACTGCGGCATGATGTCCGGGGCCAAGACCGATAAAACAGCTGACTGTAATTTCAAGATTGTCACCGGTAAATTGTGCGGCGCGCCGATGATTGACGCCTGTCCGGTGAACCTGGAATGTGAACTGCACCGCACGGTTGACCTGGGCAGCCATGTACTGGTTATCGGGCGGATTGCCGAATGCTATATTTCTGACGAATGCCTGACCAACGGCCGCCCCGATGTTACCAAGATAAACCCGCTGGTCTATACTACCGCCCAATCCCAGTACCAGGTACTGGGTGAAGTGGTCGGCAAGGCTTTCAGCGTAGGCAACGCATTAAAAAAATAGTACGGACTGCTCACGGCTGTACGAAAAGCCGAACGTATTTCTATCGGCTTGTATTCATACCACGCCCGGGTTTTTCTGAAATTATGACCGTCTGCCGATGCCGCGGTATTTAATCGTGGCATCTTTTGGCAAAAAGCGTTAAAATTAAGGTTTAGTCTTATTCAACATTCAACGAGGTTTGTTCAAGCATGGTAATGAAAAGAGATTATTATGAGGTGCTGGGCCTGGCCCGGGGCGCCTCCAAGGATGAAATAAAAAAGGCTTTCCGCAAGCTGGCTTTTGAGTATCATCCTGACCGTAATAAAGACGGCGATGCCGAAGCTAAATTCAAGGAAATCAACGAGGCTTATTCTGTTCTCAGTGATGACAACAAGCGTGCCGGTTACGACCGGTTCGGACACGCCGGAGCTGAAGGCGGGCCGTTCGGCGGCGGCGCCGGCGGTGCCGGTGGATTTGAAGATTTTGGTTTCGGCGGACTGGGCGAGATATTCGAAACCTTCTTCGGCGGCATGGGAGGCATGGGACGGCAGGCGCCGAGGCGGGGGACGGACCTTAATTATCGAACCAGCATTACCCTCGAGGAAGCCTCAACCGGTGTCGAGAAAGAGATAAATATCCAGCGGGTTGAAGCCTGCGAAGTCTGCAAAGGCAGCGGAGCCAAGGAAGGCACCACTCCGACCAAGTGTGCCGACTGCGGCGGACAGGGCAAGGTTTACCAGGTGCAGCGCAGCGTTTTCGGCCGCTTTACCAATGTAGTTACATGTCCCCGGTGCCGCGGCGAAGGACAGATTATCAGCGACCCGTGCGCCAAGTGCAAGGGCAGCGGGCGTGAAAGGATTGCCCGGGCCATCAAATTCAAGATACCGCCCGGGATTGACAACGGCAACCAGATACGCATCAGCGGCGGCGGCAACCTGGGTGAGCGCGGCGGCGGAGCCGGTGACCTCTACATCACGGTCAATGTGGCTTCACACAAGGAATTCCGGCGCGATGGTGATAACGTAATTTACCAGCTGCCGCTTAATTTCGCCCAGGCGGCCCTCGGTATTGAACTTGAAGTTCCTACCCTGTACGGACCGGCTAAGCTCAAAGTTCCGGCCGGTGTGCAGAGCGGCAAGGTACTGCGCCTCAAAGGCAAGGGCATGCCGATATTGAACCGCACCTCTTCTTATGGTGACCAGTGGGTGGAGATTAAAGTGGTGACGCCGGAGAAACTTAACCGCAAGCAGAAGAAAATGTTTGAAGAGATGGCCAAGCTGCTGGGAACGCCGGTAGAACCGGAGAATGAACCCGAAGCCGGCTCATGACCTATAATAAATAAATTGATTCGGTGTATGCCGCCGCAGGCCGGCTGTATGGTATCATTGGCTTTATGATTTACGCTATCCTGGCTGATATTCACTCCAACCTTGAAGCCCTGTCGGCGGTGCTGGCCGATATCGAGCGCCATGGCGGAGCGGATGAGTACCTGGTTCTGGGTGATAACGTCGGTTATGGTCCCGACCCTGAAGCCTGCATTGAAAAGATCCGTCAATTGCCGGCCAGGGTAGTTGCCGGCAATCATGACGCAGCCGCGGCGCATGCCGGAACCGCTTTCAGTTTTAATCCCCAGGCAGCGGCGGCGGTCAATTGGACGGCGGCGCACTTAGGAGAAGCGGAAATCCGCTACCTGTCTGGGCTTCCTTTTACCATGGAAACCGCAGGGTTCACCCTGGCCCACGGCAGTCCGCGGCAGCCCGATATTGAGTATATCTTTTCGACGCTTGAGGCGCGCCAGAACTTCAAGCTGATGAAAACGCGTCATGCCCTGGTCGGACACACCCACATCCCGGCGGTTTTCAAGCAATCCGACAGTGGCGCTGTCAGCTCTTTACCTTTTGAGCCCGGTGCCGACCTGTTTATCGACAGCGGCCGTTTCATCATCAACCCCGGCAGTGTCGGCCAGCCGCGTGATGGAGACCCGCGCTCGGCTTATGCCCTTTATGACACGGAGACCGCCAGGATTAAGCTGCACCGGGTGCCGTATGACATTGCGGCGGTGCAGCAAAAAATGATGTCTTACAATCTGCCGATGAGCCTGGTTACCCGGTTGGAGATAGGTTGTAATGACTGAGCATCCGTTGTCTTTAACCGCGGAAACCCGCCTCCTGCTGGAGCGTTACGGCCTGGCCGCCCGAAAAAGCCTGGGGCAGAATTTTCTGATTGACCGCGGGGTTTTATCCAAGATAATCGGGGCTGCCGGAATTGAACCGGGTGACCATGTCATTGAAGTCGGCCCCGGGCCGGGCGTCCTTACCCGGGCACTGGCGGAACAAGCCGGTAAAGTAACAGCGGTGGAGATTGACACTGGATTGGCTGGTTCGCTTCGGGAAACGCTGGCTGATTTGGCGAACGTGGAAATTATTACCGGCGACATCCTGGAGACCCCTCCGGATAGGCTGGCCGGCTCATCGCCTTACAAGGTGGTGGCTAACCTGCCGTATTATATAACCTCGCCCACGCTGCGCTATTTCCTCGAGGCGGCGCACCAGCCGCAGCGCCTGGTGGTTATGGTGCAAAAGGAGGTGGCCGGCCAGATTACGGCTAAGTCGCCGGAGATGAGCTTGTTAGCCCTCAGTGTGCAGTTTTATGGGGTGCCAAAGAGGGTCAGCACCGTGCCCGCCGGTTGTTTTTACCCCCAGCCAAGAGTTGCTTCAGCTATCCTGCGGATTGACGTATTACCCCAGCGTCGGCTGCCGGTTGAGCAGGAGAAACAATTTTTTGCCCTGGCTCGGGCCGGGTTCGGCACCAGACGCAAGCAGCTGGCCAATGCCCTGTCGGGAGGTCTGGACATCGATAAAGCAGAGACAGTTGCTTTACTGCGGCAGGCGGGAATTGACCCGGCGCGGCGGGCGGAGACGCTGGCCATTGATGAGTGGCTTAAACTACTGGAAAGTTGGAACCTCAGCGATGTTCAGTATTAAGGCTCCGGCCAAGATAAACCTGGCATTGGAAGTACTGGGGAAGCGCCCTGACGGCTACCATAATATCAAAAGCGTGGTGCAAACCATTGACCTGGCTGATGAACTGGAATTCAGCCAGGCTGATACACTGGATATCCGGGCAGATAAGCCGGATTGGGATGCCGGTAAGAGCCTCGTTTCCCGAGCAGCCCTGATGCTGCAAAGCCGGTATGAAGTTAGTACCGGCGTCCGTATCAGGGTGGCCAAGCGGGTTCCGCTGGCCGCCGGACTGGGGGGAGATTCCTCCTGTGCTGCCGCCGCATTGAAAGGACTCAACCGCCTGTGGCAGCTGGGCCTGGGCAGCGGGCAGCTGATGGAGATGGCCGCCGAACTGGGTTCGGATGTGCCGTTTCTTTTTTACGGCGGCACCGCGCTGATTGAAGGCAGAGGGGAAATAGTCAGTCCGCTCAGGGCTTTCCCGGCGCATTGGGCGGTGGTCGTGGTACCGGAGGCAGAGTCTGAGGTTGATAATAAAACTGGGCGGCTGTACGGGCTGCTGAAGCGTGAAGATTTCAGCGACGGTTCCCGGACGGAAGAATTTGCCGAAGCACTGATAGAAGGCCGCAATATGTTCGACCGTTTCTACGGCAACACCTTTGAAAAAGTAGCTTTTGCCAACTGGCCTGGGCTTGAAGCGCTGAAGAAGCGGCTGCTTGATGCCGGGACACGGCGGGTGCATCTGTCCGGCGCCGGCCCGGCACTTTTCAGTTTGCATAGGGGAAAGCTTGAGGCGGAGCATGTCTATTCTAAGGTAGATAGAACAGGGGTGTTGTTGTATTTGGCTAAAATAGATTAATGAATAAATATGAATTATTAGTTAACTTAAGGCAGTTTGAAAAGTTAATTAGGAAGGTGATTATTTAATCACCTTCCTAATTGTGGAATAATCTCCACTAGATAATTAATAGTTGGGTCTTGTGTATAAACCATAAGGAGGCAAATCGTACCCCCACCAGTCATTAGCTTCTGGGTTAAACTCGCCTTTATCAGGATAAAACGCCTTGCCATAGCCAAAAGCATCATCCATCGTGCGGAAAAACCCATTAAACATACTTGTTGTTGCGGAAATAGCTGTTACCGTTTCGTGTATGCCCGCGCCATAACCCTTATGGAATGTGCAAACTGATTGACAAGTACCACAATCTGTTCCGTATGGTCCCCACTGTGCATAACAAGTTGCTCGATTTAAATGCCAGCATCTATAACCTGAATTATTCCAAGGGCCCATTACTTCCCATGAGGGTTCTTTTTCAGTTGGGATAGATGATGAAGGACAAGCTTCAGCACATTTCATACAGGTATAACAGAAACGATTTATTCCGGCATCGATAGGAGTAGTAGGTGCAAGAGGTAATTCCGTAAAGATAACGTCTGGTTTACGTATCATCGCTCCATATACAGGTGAAATGGCCAACATGAATCTTCCCAACTCACTCAAGCCGGCCATATCACTCAAACCGATAATCGCCCCTGGAGACCCATTGATACCGAGATAGCCAATTCCATTTAGCAACTGTAATGAAAACTAAGGACAAGAAACCAGCGGATGAATAATTTGGACGTTCCAAATAGTCCTGTTTTTCAGCATGGCGTTCAGTATGCAGAGCAATTTACGCATACAGGCTACCATAGCCACCTTGCGCCGTTTGCCCGAGTCCACCAGACGCTGATAGAATTCCTTGAGCAAAGGATTCCAGCGAACAGCCGAAAAGGCTGCCATGTAAACAGCGGCACGCACGCTGCTCCGGCCTCCCCAGACAGACCGTTTGCCTCGCATTTGCCCGCTGTCACGATTGAATGGAGCCAAACCGCACAATGCCGCAATCTGCTTCCGATTCAGAGTACCCAATTCAGGCAGGTCCGAAAGCAATGTAAGCGCCAGATTACGGCCGACCCCTGGTACGCTTTGCATGATATCACTTTTCTCTTTCCACTCAGGATTGGTTTCTATCATACTACCCGATTCTTTATTGAGATCATCCAGCTCCTGTTCCAGCCAGCTTATATGCTGCGTAATCCGTTCTTTTACATTATGGTTTGCTTGACCCAGTCGGTTCTTTTCCGCTGTCAACATAGCTACCACCTGCCTGCGCCGGGACATGATTGCCGCCAGTCTTTGGGCCTCCTCATCCGGCAAGACACGAGGTGCCGGCTTAATGGTGGCGGCGAAGCGGGCGATAACTCTGGCATCCAGGACGTCCGTCTTGGCCAGCAGACCGGTAGAACGGGCGAAGTCCCTGATATGGCGGGGATTGACCACCGCAACAGCATAGCCGCGGGCATCCAACTCATAAGCAGCTGCGACTTCATAGCTGCCGGTGGACTCCATGACAATCAGGCTGGGAGAAACCTTGCGCATCAGATTAACCAGCTTTTTGATGCCATTTTCATCGTTAGTAAAGGTCCAGTGTTCCTTGCTCTGGTGTACCGCTACATCGACAGAGGCTTTAGAGATATCAATGCCGACAAAACTTTCCATATCCATGCATCTCCTTTTTCCCTTATCCCATCCTTGCAGATGCGGGCTTGTTTAACCCTTGCAACTGTCCGGGCTTTCCGGGATTATTCGGGAGACGACCTTGCTAAATGACGGTGTTGGGGCACCTAGAAATTACCGATCTGTCTCCCATCACCAGATATTTTACTACTAGTTAAAGATACAAGGAAATCTTGTAAACATAAGTTAAGTTTTCCTGCTCTTCCATAAGCATCCATTACGGTTGCACGACCTAAATGCCCGGGTGCTCCCACACGGTATGTTTGTTGGGACTGTTGTGTCAGAGGTATTATCATCCATTTACATTTATTAGGAATGATTCTTTTAGTTGCTGTTTCAGAAGGAGCATCTACTTCTTGAAACTCAATGCTCCTTCTTCCATCGTGTGAGAAAATTAACCGTTTTGTTTTATCATTGAGTTCCAAAAAGCCCACTTCCGCTGCACCGAATAATCTAGCTGCAGCACGAATCATAGCGCTGTTTTCTTCTGGTGAACCTTCCCATTTATTTACACCTAAACTTTCTGGTGATGGAGTGCTTTGAGCTGGTAAAAATGAAGAGCTCATTCTATTTTGTCTTGTTGCCCATAACAATGAGTGATCACGCAAACTAAAAGCGGGCTTCTTTTCGCTGATCCATTGTTTTGTACGTTGTTGTCCTAGGTCATTACCGTTAGCAAAATCCTCGGAAGTCACTACTGTACCGTCACGGGCAGGGGCAGTCAAATCATGTTTGCGTTTATCATAGCGTTGTAAAACAGTCCAATCTATATCTGTTGTGGATGAATAGCTTTCCCTTCGTTTTACCCACCAAGGGTATTGTTGTATAGATTCACTTGTTTCGTTTAGTGAATCCAGGTCCTTAAAACCAGGATTCACCAACGAAGCCGCGCCCAATCCGGCTCCAGCCAAGCCAAGGCCTTTCATAAAATCTCTTCTGCTTACTGTTGGATGAAATTTAGACATATTAATTCCCCCTGTTCACCCTTTGATTTTGTTTGCAGTATTCCTAAATACCACTTGATATTTCCCATGTGATAATTGCTATACTTGTCCTCCTTTCTTTTGGATTTCCATCAATACACTGGTTGATTTAGTAGATTCGTTACGAAACTGGCGATGGATTATGAAGTGAGTTCGCTGGGGTGATAGATGGTATATCTTGGCAACATCAGAGATAGATTCGTCTAGGTGGGTTAGATAACATTCGAAGATATCATGGTTTCTTTGTGTTTGTTCAGTATTTGGTCTTGAATTTGTACCTATCACAATTTTGACCTCTCGAACATTAAGGTAACATCATTATCAGTAAAATACATCGGCCAAAAGGCCTAATCAGTCTAAGTATTTCGTATAATAAGATGATATACTCAAGGATATATACAAGAGTATAAAAAAGAAGTATTAAAACAACAGGCAATTACCAACAATGATGAGAAAGGTTAAAAATAAAGAAAGAGGCGGTTCGGTTGATCCGAACCGCCTCTTTCTAACTGTATGGCAGTTAAGACAGGGTTTATTTTCTGATAAATTCCGGGGCGACACCATAAGTGGGTTCGCTTTCAAGATCCCACCAGGTTTCTGGATCTTTGAAGCCATAGCCCATGGTCTTTTCCATTGAAGCGAAGAAACTGTTGAACAGGGGGGTCATGGCGGCTGTAGCCCTGACTAAGCCGTGAACCATGGCATTAGGTAGTGAATTGAAGGGGCAGACTGCCTGACAGGCATCACAGAATGGGCACTTGTGGAGGTCAAGCCGCCAGCCTTCAAAACCGGTAGGTTGATATTCCGGACCTTCCCATGATTTGTCCTCATAAGAAAGTGCCTGGAACGGGCATTCTTCCGCACAAATCATACAGTCAACACAGAATTGGTTCATACCGGCATCTATCGGTTTGGTAGGGGCAACCGGCATATCAGTAAGGATACGATTCATACCTCTTAATAGAGAGCCGTACTTGGGAGCAATGACAGGGTAAGCCATCCGGTTGTGTTCGCCCATGCCCGCTAAAATGCCGAAGGGGTTAGATGGCGCCAGGTCGCCGCTATAACCGTTAACATGCCCGTAGCCCAGACCGTGGATAAACGCATACATTTGACGGGTTAACATAGGCATCCTCGTGTAAGATAATTGCTTTCCGGCTTTACCGAGGGTGGATGGATTTCGGTGAGTCAACTGGGTGGGCTGGATTTCCGACCAGACGATCATATATTTGTAACTATTGGGGATGACCCATTTGGTATCAGTCATGTAAGGTTTATCCACATCTTCAAATACGTAAGGAACCTTGCCGTTGTCAGCAAAGATCAATTTACGAGTATTAGAGTCAAGCTCTACACAACCTACTTCCATGGCGCCAAAAACACGGAAAGCGGCACGCAGCATCTTCAGGTTTTCTTCCGGCGAGCCATCCCATTTAGGCATTCCAATTTCTTCAGGACTTTTCACCTGTGTGGGTTCATAATACAAGTCAATTCCAGAAAGCCGACCTTCTCTTGCCGCTCTATTGAAAGCTATATCCCTTACACTTTTTGGTGAATAGTTTTCATTTTTTATATCTCCGTATGGGTCACGGCTTGTATCACCGGAAAAATTGGGGTAATGTTTCTGAATATAGGCTTTGATCAGTTTGTTGTAATTTTCTTTTGTGTGTATAGCATCTGGATGATCGCCGTTGTAGCGGGCATAACTGAAAGCATTTTTTTGCAGACGCTTTACAAGACTCCAGTCAATATTTATGGTGGGGTTGTCTACTTCTTTTATCCACCAGTCACGTTTCCAATCCGCACCAGTGGATGTGACCTCATCTAGGTCCTGAAATCCTGGATTGACCAATGAAGCTGCGCCTAACCCGGCACCAGTCAGACCAAGGCCTTTCATAAAATCTCTTCTGCTTACTGTTGAATGAAATTTAGACATCTAATCCTCCTTTTTAAAGCGTTTCCTCATTAAGTTTTTCAGAGTGCTCTCCGGTCTCTCCCGGATGTCATTTCCATTGGCGATTCTCCTTAATATTAATATTGCTAACGTTGACATTAGGATATATCGGATATACCATCTTGTCATCGTCCAAAAGGACTAGTGACTCTAAGCATTTCGTATAAATAGATGACATACAGGAGTATGTATACTTAAGGACAATGAGGAAAAATAATTTGGGTGAGGGATTCATTTTAGGAAGCAAAAAGAAGGCTCGCTTTCAAGCGAGCCTTCTCTGTTAGGAAGCTAATATAGCCTGGTTAGAATTAAGTTCCGGTCCACTGTCCCTGGGTGAGATCCTGGTCAAAGGGCAGCATATCTTCCGTCCACCATTCGTCAGGTGAAATGGGAGTATTGTAGCCGAACAACTCATCCATATTGGCAAAGAAGCCGTTGAATAATGAAGTGGTAGATACCGTCATGTGAATAGCCTCATGAATGATAGCGTCGTCCAGCTTGGAGAAGGTACACTGGCGCATGCAGGTGTTCCAGTTGCCCAGACGGCAGGGATTAACTTCGCCGTTAAGAGCCCCGGCGCGGCAAGTAGCACCATTGACCTGGTAGCGCTTGGCGCCTTTCATATTGAAGCCGCCGATGATTTCATAAGTAGGTTCTTTTTCGAATGACAATGATTCGGTGGGGCAGACATGAGCACATTTCATGCAGGTGGCGCAGAAACGGTGGATGCCGGCATCAATAGGCTTGGTGGGCGCCAGGGGCAGGTCGGTAAAGATCATGCCGGGGCGTGGTGACGGGCCAGCAATCGGCGCGATAGCGCTGAGCATGCGGGACTGTTCGTGGCTGCCGCCAAGTACGGCCAGAGCTGTTTTGGTGGTAAGTGAGTTATTGCCGGTCTGGCCGACTGACTGATAACCGAGCCCTCTGATGAACTCCATCAGTTGGTTCTGGATGTTGAAGAAATGCTCGTAGCAACGGGCGATGTCACCCATGGCCTCTTCTATCCTAGTGTTGGTCCTGGTTGAACCCGGTACATAAAACACCACCGCGTAACGTACGGAATTCGGGATAGCTTTCTTGGTATCGGTCATGTAGGGCTCTTCAATATCTTCGAACTCAATCTTTCTGCGGTCATGATCCCAGGACCAGACAAATTTGCGAGTGGTGCTTGGTTCCAGTTCGACTACGTTGAAATGGGTGGCGCCCCAGATCTTGGCGGCGTTGCGGAGCATGCGGAAATTTTCCTCCGGCGTACCCTGCCACTTGGAAACGCCTCTATCAGCCGGGGTAGCAGCCTGACGGCGGCCTAAAAAGCTGTAACCAGCCCTCATGGCACTACGGGCACTGGTCAGGGCTTTATCCCGCAAGGCATATCCAGGTTTGCTTTCCTGGAAATACTGATCTCCAAGAGCACTGGCAAGTCTGCCTTGTTCCTGGAGTATTTGAGCACCCTTGGCGATGTCGCCGTTGCCGAACCACTTGGCCTGGCCGTCGACGAAGGCGCCTTCGCGCTGGTCATAGCGCTCCATCAGGCTATAGTCAACGTCAACCGCGGGCTGGTCAACCGTTTTAACCCACCAGGGCTTGGGGCTGTTGTTGGTGACGCCTACGGCTTCATCAAGATCCTGGAAACCGGGTGCAACCAAGGCGGCGCCGCCGAGACCGGCACCGGCCAGACCGAGACCTTTCATGAAATCACGGCGCGAAACCGTGCTGTGGAATTTGGGCATAGTTCTCTCCTTCATATTATTATTTATTATCAAGTATAAACTGAAAATTATCAGAAAACATCGTCCAAAAGGACTAGTGGCTCTAAGCATTACGTATACTTTAAAAGTATACTAAAGTATATATACTATAGTATAAATAGAAGCGACGAAAGAATATACGGTGGATTTTTCTCAGTTCGATAAAGCTGGAAATGCGAGGGGGTAAAGGCGCTAGTTAATACCCAGCTGCTTAGCGGCCAGGGCCACCTGGGTGCGGTTGGAGGCGTTCAGTTTTTTGAACAACTGGGAGTTGATTTTTTTAACCGTGATTTCAGCCAGACCAAGATGCTGGGCTATCTCTTTATTGGTCAAGCCCTGGATAAGCAGTGGCAGCAGCTCCTTTTCCCGGGGTTTTAATACAACACCGGGAGAGCTTGAAGTACCGGAAATGCTTCGCATGGAAGGGCCTTCTGCCCTCTCCGTCTGCAATACGTCAGTGTAGTTAAAGACAGTGCCACCGGCATGAACCACCCGAATGCTGTTGAGCAACAGAGACCTGGGAGTGTTTTTGCCCATGAAACCCTTAATGCCTATATCAGTAGCTTCACTAGCGTAAAGGTCACTTTCATAGCCGGTCAGCATGATTATTTTAATATTTGGGTGTTTTTCGAGGATAGACCTGGCGGTGGCGAAACCGTCCATACCCGGCATTTTCAGGTCAAGCAGTATAACGTCGGGGTTGAGATTTTCAGCCAGGGTGATGGCCATCTGTCCGCTGTTGGCTTCCCCGGCCAGTTCAATATCATCCGCTCTGGTAAAAACGGTGCGCAATCCCTCGCGAACCACGTCATGGTCATCGACAATGAGAAGCCGTATATGGTCCTGTTTTACCTTGTCCATGGGAATGACATTATTCATGGCAACTCCGCGGAAAGATTATTTAACGGCAGCCTGGAGACTATTTTGGTGCCTTTGCCGGGGCGGCTCCTGATATTGAAACTTCCGCCAAGCAGTTCAGTGCGCCGGCGCATACAGACCAGACCACCGGGCTCATCAGTCAGTTTCTCCGGTTCAAAACCGATGCCGTTATCTGTTACTCCTAATTCCAGCTTATCATCAATCTTCTTCAGCGAAACTGTTACCTGGGAAGCCCGGGCGTATTTTCGGATATTGAGCAGGGCTTCATGGAAAACGCGGTAGAAGGTTTTTTCCAGCGTGGGGTATCCCTGGTAATTATCAGTCAAGTTAAACCTGGTCCGGCAACCGGTTTCGGCTTTAAAGTGTTTAAGCTCCTCATTAATAAGCTTGGGAAGCCCGTAACGGTTCAACGTGGTGGGGTGGAGTTCTTTCATGACGGCGCGTGTTTCCCGGATTACCGTATCGGTAAGCTCGACAGCCCTTTCCAGATTGGGGCGACTGTCCGGACACTCATCAATAAGCGGCAAAGCCCCCTGGAGCTGCTGGAACACAGCGGCCATCGGCTGGATGATGCGGTCATGGATCTCCAACGAAAGCCACTCACGTTCATCATCCTGGGCCTTGATGTAGGCTTTCACCAGGTCATGGACTCGCTGTTCTTTAGCGGCCAATTCATGCTGAGCGCGTTTTTGTTCGGTGATATCTACGCTGACGCCGACCACGCCGCAGATGCTTTGGTCATTATCGTACATGGGTTCAGAATGGACCAGGAACATGCGGTTGTTCAGTACGGAGCCTTGCTCACAGGTATTAGCCTGTCCCTTCAAGGCGCGCCTGAGAGCTTTTACCAAAGGCGAGGCTTCAGTGAAAGTCGGAGAATATTCAAAAATGGTTTTTCCGACGAGGTCAGATGGCTGACGCCCGGCGGTTTTTAATCCGGCGCCGGACATTGAGGTATAACGAAGCTCTTTATCCATGGTCCATACGATGCAGGGCATCTGGGCGATCATCAGCCGCAGCTTGTCCCGGCTATGGCGCAGTTCTTCACTGATCTCCTGGCGCTGGGAGACTTCAGCGGTCAGTTTTTCATTCAGCTGCCGCAGCTGGCTGGTGCGCTCCTGGACCATCTCTTCCAGCCGGTATCGATAACTTTGCAGCAGTTCTTCTGTCTGTACACGCGAAAGAGCCGTACCCAGCTGCATGGCGATTTTTTCCAGCAGACTGACCATCTCCCGTGAAATCACATCCGCACGGGAATCCACCAGGTGAATCAAACCGAGAACACGCTCTCCCTGGAGTATGGGAATCAGGGCCAGGGTATCGTAGCCGAACGCAGGACAGGCGCCGCGGCCGGGTTTTTGCCCGGTGGGCCTGGGATGAGCGGCGCGGTGGCGGGTGATACTGCCCATGAGGAAGGAACCGTAATCAGTATAATAGTGCCGCAGGTGCGGTTTCCGGTAGCCATTGATAATATCGACACAGACGCAACTGTCTTTATGAATTGAAAGGTCATTTTCTTCCCGATAGAATCCCGGGCTGAAACCGGCACTGGACTGGTAGGGGATATTGCCCTGTTCATCCAGAACCCGGATGCCGACCGCCTGGCAGCCGGTAATAGCTTTAATCTCGGCTGTAAAGCTGTCCAGAAGCGGACGCATGGATGAGTGGCTGTTGCCGATTTCCAGTAAACGATTGGTTATGCGCAGTACAGCGGTAGGATCAGACAAGTTGTCATCAAACCTATCGTGCCGGTTCGCTTCAGTTTCCGGTTTACGGGCGATGACCATAAAATAACCTCAACGGTGAAAATATTAATACCAATACATTATACAGCAGGCTTCAATACCCTTAAAAAAGACCAAGTCCTCCAATCCATTTTGGAGGACTTGGTCGGTCCAGCGTTATGTATTGACTAAAACACTGTTCAAGAGCGGTTATGGCGCCAGACGAACTGGATGGTCACCGCGTAAAGAATAAGCGCTATTACGCCGAACATTACAGCACCCAGAGTAGCGGCATTGGACTGATATTCAGACATTGAACCAGTATAGTGCTGAACGTTCATCATGGTGAATAAAACCGCCAAAGCACCGAGCAGCCACTCGTACCAAGTGAACTTGATATCTTTCTTGATGACCCATATCACAAAGGCAGCGACGATTGCGGCTACCAGCATTCCGATAAAAAACATTGTTATCCTCCTATTTAGTTATTGACATTTAGTCTAGGTAGTAGAATTCCAGCCCCATACCGGGTGCTTGTCAAAGACATCCCAGTAATCGCCTTCCGGCAGGTGGTAGTACTTGAAGTTCTTTTCCATGGCGGTGAAGAAACTGTTGAACGCGCTGGTAGTAGACACCGTAGTCTTGACCAGGTCATGAACGAAGGAATATTCACCATTATCAAGAACATTGAAAGGGCACATGCGATGGCAGATGGGGCAGTGAGGACAAGTCTGGAAATGGGTGCGCCAGCCCAGGAAACCGTACTGCTGGGCTGGGTTGTTGACGGGATGCCCATCCCAGGTGGGTTCGCCTTTCTGGATGCTGTCCGAGGGGCAGGTATCAGAACAGATTTCACAGGTCTTGCAGAATTCGTAGGCACCGAAATCTATGGGCTGACCGGGAGGCAGCGGGAGATTGGTTATCATCTTATAGGTGCCGCGAGGAGTGACGCCCCAGCGGGGGAAGGCTACCGGCTGACCCATGCGGACGTGTTCCGCCCAGCCGGACATGATAGCCATGGAGTTGCCGGGCAGGTTGCCGCGCATGCCGCCACCGACTCCGTGATAGCCGAGACCGCGCAGGAACTTCTGGATGCGGTCTTCTACAATGTTGATGCGGTCGTAAGAGATTCTCATGGCCCAGTTTTCGGCCAGGCCAAGGGGGTTGCGGTCACTGCGGCCGCCGCCGCCGGCCTGGCGCATGGTAGCGTCCATCGGCTGGCGCAGAATCCAGACGAAGGCCCAGTTATAGGATGACGGTATAGCCCTTTCGGTTATTCTATCACCCAGGTCTCTTTCTTCAGCGATATCAATATCACTGTAAAAGTTGTAAAGCGTACGCCCCTGCTTTTTGAACATCATTTTCATGAAGTGCTCTTCACGCTCCATGGGGCCGACGCCCTGGGAACCGTAGAACCGGGCGGCGCCGGTAAGGAGCCTGAGGTTTTCCTCTTCAGAACCGGTCCACTTGGGATAGCCGCCGGTTTCCGGGGTGGTGGCGTCCATGTTGCCCAGCCAGCTGCCGTATTCATGGTTGCTTGAAAAACTGCAGCGGGCGCCGCTCATGATGGCCTGGCGCCGGGGGTCAGTCCAGTTGAGGTCAGGGTCAATTTCCAGCATCTGCTGTTCAAATACTTCGGGTTCTTTTCGCTCCGGCCTTTCGTATGGCCAGGTGTCCCG
This sequence comes from Dehalogenimonas sp. NIT-SK1, assembly GCF_055384165.1. Taxonomy (NCBI): domain Bacteria; kingdom Bacillati; phylum Chloroflexota; class Dehalococcoidia; order Dehalococcoidales; family Dehalococcoidaceae; genus Dehalogenimonas; species Dehalogenimonas sp. NIT-SK1. Next base: position 1,521,261 of record NZ_AP042352.1, on the reverse strand, counting down.
TTCGTCCTGGTCAAAGGGTTTTACCTCATTCCAGTCAACGGGCACGGTGGGATTGAAGCGCTCCCGTTTTTTTACATACCAGGGCATTTCCGGCCCGATGCTGTCAGCCGAAGCCGCCACTTCATCAAGGTCATGGAATACCGGCGCTACCGCCCCGGCGGTTCCCAGGGCGGCTCCGGTGAGGCCCAGGGCTTTCATAAATTGACGCCGTGAGATGGTACTGTGGAATCTAGACATGTTAATTTCTCCTTTGTTTTTAATCCAGCCCATGTCTTTTCATGGTGTCAACCGGGCTCTTCCGGTAGTCAATACCCATAAACCTCCTTATTAAAAGAATATTAGTAATATATTACTAATATTAATGCTAACCATATACCTTATAAGACATTATTACATCGTACTAAAGGACTAATACCCATTGTACTTTATGCGTATTTTTGGTGATTGTTTTAAAAAATAATAGAGATATCCAGTAAAACGACTTGAATAAAGGGTCAAGAAGATGATGGAAAAATACGGTTCAAACCGAATCAGAGAGGGGTTTATTGGTCGGTCAGCAAATAAAATAAATACAGATATCCGGAAAGGTGAGGTATGTCAGAGATTCCGCGGTTGTCGGAGAGGCTGGGTCTCTATTGTGGTGATTGTTCTGATTCCGGTTGAACAGCGCTGGTTTGCGCTTTCAGGTCAGCCAGGCGGGCCAGGGAAGCGTATTTTTCCAGCTGGGCGTCGTCAAAGAAGAGCTTGGTGTGGGGGAATGGGATTTCAATACCTTCTTCATCAAAGGCTTTTTTCAGGCGGCGGCGCAGTTCACCGGTGACCATCCACTGCTTCATAGGTTTGGTATCGCCAAGGATCTTAATCTCGATGCCGGAGTCACCAAAGTTATCAATGCGCAGCACCTGGGGGGCGCTGATGATCATGGGGCCGAATTCAGCATCAGCCGACAGCTCACTGCCGACCCGGTTGATAATCTCGGAAGCCTGGTCAAGATCGGTTGAATAGGCCACCGGCACGTTAAGATTGACCCGGGCCCATTCCCGGGTGTAATTTGTTATCGAAGCAATCTGGCCGTTGGGGATGATATGGACAGAACCATCCAGGTCCCGCAGCACGGTACGGCGCAGGTTGATGTCCTCCACCAGGCCGGAAACGCCATCTATTAGAATGACGTCTCCGTTACTGAATTGATCTTCCAATACGATAAAGAGGCCGTTCAGGAAGTCCTTGATCAGCGACTGGGCGCCGAAACCAATGGCAATACCGACTACACCGGCGCTGGCAATGAGCGGGCCGATATCTATGTTGAATTCGGAAAGAACCATGAAGCCGGCCAGGGTGGCGATGATCACCGCCAGCGTACCGACAACCATGCTGGTAATGGTGTTGATGCGGCGGATGCTTTCTTCTTTGGCGTGATGGGTGCGGGCGCGGTACTCAATATAGCGCTGGACGAAACGGGTGATGAACACCTTGAGGGTTTTATAGATGAAATAGGAGCCCAGGATAATCAGCAGCAGGCGCGGTCCGTGGTCACCGACCCATGACGCTATGCTGTCTATGATTGCGCTGATATCCATTGAAAACCGCCTGTATTAGAGTTTTGTTAATCCGAACTGAGCCTCAGACATTATATCATCGGAACTCCAGCGCGTTGCAACAATTGGGGAAAAAGACAACCGCGGCAGTGAATTTACTGGGGTGTAACCGGCCATAAACCGGTGAAGGGCGACAGCGCCAGGAAAAACAGCAGGTGAAGCACCAGGAACAAGGTTATGAGGCGGTAAACAAGTTTCAGCCTGTCCCGGCCGCGGCCCCATTCGATGGCTTTTTCCATAAATACTCCCAGGGCGATGATGATGCCGCCTACTATGGGGGCGAAGTAGAAAATATAGGTTATGCGGTCAAAGACAAGACCGGCAACGAGCCATATTCCCAGCGTGGCCAGTATCCAGGAAGCGGCGAAAAAGGCGGTTTCATGTTTTCTTTTAATTCCCAGCCAGGCTGCGTAAAAGAACGCCGGGATGGTCAGCGCCCAGAGAGTAGGGTTGACGGCGCTGATGTACTGCGGGCTCCACCAGAAAGGCATGACCTGGTAACCCAGTATCCACTGCCAGGGACGCACCGCTGACGGATGAGTGGAGTTTTCAAAGGTAATGGTGGTAGGAGTGTTCAGCAGTACCGCGGCGCGGTCGATGGGACTGTACCACTCGCCGGTTAGGATGAACTCAATACCGGACAAAAGCAGCAGCATGGTGATATAAGCCACCAGGCCGGAAGCGGCCAGGGTGAGCAGGCGGTCACGGCGGAATACCAGCCAGTGCAACCCGATAGCCGCGATGCCGAAAAGAGCGGTGAGTTTGCAAAGCACCGCCAGCGCCAGGAAGGCCACGGCCAAAGGGTATTTGCGGGCCAGGTACGCCCAGAAACCGCCCAGCATCAGGGTGATGGAGAATATATCCAGCATGGCAACCGAGGCCATAAGGAAAACAGAGTTTTCAAAAGCAAAAAGGGCGGTCAGGATAGCGGTAACCGGCGCTGAAAAATTGAGCCGACGGCAGATGAGATAAAAAAATAAAACACCCAGCAGCCCGAAGATTACCGGCATAAAGCGCCAGCCAAACTGGTTGTCGCCGAACAGCCACATGCTGGCGGTAATCAGGGCTTTGCCCAGTGGCGGGTGTTCCGGCTGCTGCAGTTCACCGCCCTGCAAATAGGCGCGGGCGCCCTCGACATAATACTGTTCATCCAGTACCAGCTCATTGGGGAACCACATGAGGCCGAAATGTCCCAATGCCGATACGATCAGAATAACGGCCAGCCAGAAATGCGGCCAGCGTCGGAAACGGCGCAGTTTGTCTTTTATTTTGCTCATTTTAATAATTGATATATATTCATAACGCCAGCCGGGGTGTCAACGTTAGCTCCGCCCAGCAAGGAATTATTGTTGAATTGCACCCCGGTCCAGCAGCAGCCGCTGCCAGAAAATACTCCGCCGGCTTGCGCCGCTTTTCAAATCCCGTGATATTCCTGCGGTAAGCCGCCGGAGCATTATCAGTCCGAACAGGGCAATAAAACCAAAACAAACAGCCGGTGGTTCATTATGCAGCCAGGCCAGCAATGGCAGGATCAAAAAGCAGACAGCTACGCCAACCGGCAGGAAAGAGCTGGAACCGGCTCCGGTCTTGAAGCGCAGGCCCGGCGGCGCATCCTTCAACCTTGAGGCCTTGTAGAGTTTCAACAGGAGGGCCAATATTACCGGAGTAAGAGCCAGTATGGTCGGCCAGAAAGTGATGGCCGCCGCGGCTCCGGCGCCGGTGGTATTGCCTTTTTCACCGTCGAACTTTTTAAAGACCGGCCACATCTGGCCGCCGACAGCGGCCAGGCCGCATACTACGGTAATAACGGTATCGAAACCCAGCCAGCGCGCCAGCCATACGGCGATTATTCCCTTGCCGATATCGATACTGATTGCCAGGACTCCCCAGGCCGGACCTTTCTGCTGCCACAGGGCCATGTGCAGGTCACCGTGAGGGGCGATACGGTGCAGCCGGGCCAGTATGACCAGGTGAGGCAAAGCCCCGATCAAATAGGCGGCAGCGATGACAGCCAGTTCATTTATCACGCTTTACTTCTTCCCGGATGTTTTTGTAATAAGGCAGCACATTCTATCAGATTAGACTCAAGTAGACCGGCAACAATTACCGCTCGGAAAATAAACCTTTACTTTGAACGATAATTCAAGATATTATATCAGCATTATTTTCCTATTGCAGGAAAATTGAGGAGGGATTCAAATGGCCGTCAAAGTAGTAACCGATACCACTGCCGACCTGCCCCCCGCCCTGGCGAAAGAACTGGATATATCCATCATTCCACTATACGTCCGCTTCGGCGAAAAGGTATATCGGGATCATGTGGATATCAGCCAGGATGATTTTTACGCCCGACTTCCGGTGGACCCGGTGCATCCCAGCACTTCCCAGCCGTCACCCCAGGATTTCATTGAGGTTTATGAGAAACTGGCTGATAACAAGGACGGGATAATTTCCATCCATATTTCCAAGAAACTCAGCGGCACCTGGGACTCCGCCACGCAGGCTAAAAAAATGATGGAAGGCAAGGTGCCCATTGAGGTGGTTGACTCCATGTCGGTCACCATGGGCCTGGGCTTGCTGGCGGTGCTGGCCGGCCGAATGGCTAAGGATGGCGCTGCCCTGGAAGAGATAAAAACCGCGGTGGAAAAAGCGGTTCCCCAGATCCACGTCTTGTCGCTGTTTGACACCCTGAAATACCTGGCGGCCGGCGGGCGTATTGGTAAAGCCAAAGCGCTGGTGGGTTCGGTGCTGAATGTTAAGCCGGTGCTGGCGGTCAAGGACGGCGAGATGCATCCGGCCGGACAGGCCAGGAGCCGGGCGAAAGGAATTGCCCGGCTGGTGGAGTGGGCCGGTGAGTTCAGTAATATTGAAGATATCTCGGTAGGACATACCACTACTCCTGAAGACGCGGAGAAGCTGGCTGAGCAGATGCCTGATTCTTTCCCCAACGATAAGATTATTCGCGCCCGTTTGGGAGCGGTACTGGGTACGCATGCCGGCCCGGGTACTCTTTTTGTAGCGATACGGACTTCAGGCTAAACCTGGACGGCTGTTTGTTAAACAAGTAAACTTGAATTATTACCCCTGCTTCAGGGGTAATAATTTTGCCATTAACTTAATTAATGATTGACAACGATACGTTTATACTCATACGTTCAGCACGGCGGACGATGGCACTGGAAATCAAACCAAACGCTGAACTGGTAGTCAGGGTGCCGCTGGGTACGTCGCTGGCGCAGGCGCGCCGCTTTATAGCCCGGCACACGGAATGGATTAAAAACAAGCAGGCGGCGGCGTTGTCGCGTCCACGGCTTCAGCCTAGAGAGTTTGCCGATGGTGAAGAATTCCCGCTGCTGGGTCAGTTTTATAGACTCAGGGTAGTTGAGAAACTGTCTGAAGATATTGACTGGGACGGGCAGCTCCGACTTGCGTCGTCAGCGCTTCCGCGAGCGAGGGAAATAATTACCAAGTGGTATAGAGAAAAAGCCCGTCAGGTATTCACGGAACGTGTGGAACATTATTCAGGGGTCACGGGCTGCTACCCCTCGGTTATCCGTATAACCTCACCGCGAAAGAGATGGGGTTCCTGCGGTGCGGGCGGCAGTGTAAATTTCAATTGGAAATTGATTATGGCTCCACTGGAGGTAATTGATTACCTGGTGGTGCATGAGCTGGCTCACCTGCGGCACCGGGGGCACGGTCAGGATTTCTGGGGAATGGTGAGTCTTCATATTCCGGAATACAAACAGCGGCAGAAGTGGCTGAAGAAAAATGGTTATCTACTGGAGCTTTGAATTAGTAGAAATGACCGGTCAAAGGTGATGTGTTATAATAATTAAGTGAATTTTCCGGTTTGAAATTGATTTTACCCACATAAACCCCGCCAGATAGATATTTCGGCGGGGATTTGTATTTTCCTTAAACTAAGGCTGACAGAGGTTACTATTGGAATCTATTATTGATGAAGCAGCAAAAACTGACAACGCGCTGATAAACAAAGAAGTGTCAAGACGGCGTACTTTCGCCATTATTTCTCATCCTGATGCCGGAAAGACTACCCTGACGGAAAAATTCCTGCTTTATGCCGGAGCGGTGGAGCTGGCTGGTTCGGTCAGAGCCCGGTCCAATCAGCAGCATACAGCTTCCGACTGGATGGGCATGGAGAAGCAGCGAGGTATTTCCATTTCCGCTACCGCCCTGGAAATGGAATACCAGGGTTACCGGGTTAACCTGCTGGATACACCCGGACACCAGGACTTTTCCGAAGATACGTACCGAACGCTGATGGCGGTGGACAGCGCGGTTATGGTATTGGACTCGGCAAAAGGTATTGAGCCACAGACGGAGAAGCTATTCAAGGTCTGTCGGATGCGTGGTATACCCATTCTTACTTTTATCAACAAGATGGACCATCCCGGCCGTGACCCGCTGGAACTGCTGGATGAAATCGAAAGACTATTGGGTATTACGGCGGTGCCGATGAACTGGCCGGTGGGTGAAGCTCCTGATTTCCAGGGTGTGTACGATCTCAATGACAATCGTTTACGCCTGTTCAAGCGGACGCAGGGTGGCAAATTCCGGGCTCCGGTGCGCATGTCCGGTATTGATGACCCGGCTTTACCGGAGTTGCTGGGAGAGCGTGCCTGCAGCCGCCTGGCTGAAGATACCGAACTTTTAACCGGCGTGGTCAGCAAGTTTGACCACGGGAGTTTTCTGAATGGCGGCATGACTCCAGTGTATTTCGGCAGCGCCCTGAATAATTTTGGGGTGGAGCCTTTTTTGGAAGCTGTGCTGGAACTGGCACCGCCGCCGACGCCAAGGCAGACCGAACAGGGAATTATTGACCCCAATAGTGACGTATTCCAGGGATTCATATTCAAACTGCAGGCCAATATTGACCCGAGGCATCGGGACCGCATGGCTTTCATGAGAATTTGCTCTGGTCATTTCAAAAAGGACATGCAGGTGCTGAACCCGCGGCTGAAACAGCAAATCCGGCTGGCACGGTCGTTCAGGTTGTTCGGCCGGGACCGGGAAACCGTGGAAGAAGCATTTCCCGGCGATGTTATCGGGGTGATCAGTCCCGGCTTATTAACCATTGGTGATACAGTTACAACCGGTGAACCGATTGAGTTTGCCCGGATTCCTACTTTTCCGCCGGAATACTTCGGTCTACTGGTAAATGATGATGTTGCCCGTTACAAGCAGTTCAACAAGGGGCTGGAGCAACTGCAGGAAGAAGGCGCCGTCCAGATTTTTTATGCTGAAGACGCGCTAAAAAGGGAACCAATTGTCGCGGCGGTGGGAGAACTGCAGTTTGACGTAATGCTGACCAGATTAAAAGACGAATATGACGTTTCGGCCCGCTTGTCGCGACTGGGTTTTAACGGAGCCCGCTGGGTCAAAGCCGACGGCGCGGCACTGGAGAAGCTATCCCTGCCGCGAAGTGTACGTCGCTGTTGCGACCGGAACGGCGATACGGTGATATTGTTCACATCCCGCTGGGAGCTGGATTATATCCAGCGAGAAAACCCGGAAATTACCCTGGAGGAAATAAGCTAAACCCGCAGCCCGGTTTTGATTTGACAAATATTTCTTAAAGCCCGATATTGTTAGACCTGAAAATTGCCAGACAGGGAAGCGAAATATCATGGTTTATTCCAAGAGCCGTACCGCGGCACTATCAGTTGCCTCCAATACCCTGCTGATTATCCTCAAGCTGATAGTGGGCTTAATGACGGGGGCCGTCAGTGTGCTGGCCGAGGCTATTCACTCTGCCCTGGACCTGGTGGCGGCAGTCATTGCCTTCTTCGGCGTCCGGGCGGCTGATAAACCGGCTGACCGGGAGCACAAATTTGGTCACGGAAAGTGGGAAAATGTTTCCGGTACCATCGAGGCGCTGCTCATCTTTGCTGCCGCGGTGTGGATTATCTATGAGGCGGCGGAACGAATTATCCACGGCGCCGCAGTGGAAATGCTGGGATGGGGCATAGCGGTTATGCTGGTGTCTGTTATTGCCAACACGCTGGTGAGCCGCCGCCTGTTTAAAGTAGCCAAAGCCACTGACTCCCTGGCACTGGAAGCTGACGCGCAGCATTTGCGGACTGACGTTATGACTTCAGCCGGTGTATTGGCCGGCCTGCTGCTGGTGCAGCTGACCGGCTTGGAGATACTGGACCCCATCATTGCTGTCGGTGTTGCCCTGATTATCATCAAAGCGGCTTATGATATTCTCAAAAAATCCTTTGGCGGTATTGTGGATAAAGTGCTGCCGGCGGATGAAGAAGCGGCCATTATTGAAATCATCAACCAACATCGCAATAAACTGACCGGCTTCCATTCACTGCGGACCCGCAAAGCCGGTGCTAACCGGTTTGCCGAACTGCACCTGGTGATGCCGCGTCATTTTTCCGTGGAAGAATCCCACCAGATATGCGATCAATTGGAAGACGTTCTGAAAAAACAGCTGCCGCGCCTGGATATTATGCTGCATGTTGAGCCGTGTGGCGATGAGGACTGTTCACACTGTCACGTCAATTGTGGTGAGCGTAAAAGCGCTGAATCCGCTGGAGAATAACTGAGACCGGCTATCAGTAGCGGCGCCAGAAAGCAGGTACGAACAGCACCAGCAGGGTAAAGAGTTCCAGTCGGCCGGCCAGCATCAGGATTATAAGCACTCCCTTGCCCAGGTCCGGTATCCAGGCGAAATTTTCGTAAGGACCGACGCCGCCGAGTCCGGGGCCGATGTTGGAGATAGCGGAAACCACCGAGGACAGCGCTGTCTCAATATCCAGCCCCAGGGCACTCATTACCAGGAAACCGCCCCACAGGATAGCCAGGTATAGTACCGTAAGGCTCATGATACGGGAGACGGTTTTTTCCGGCATTACCGTGTCGCCTATTTTTAGAGGTATTACCGCATTGGGATTGAAGGCCAATATAACCCGGCGGTAAGAATATTTGATGAGTACCAGCAAGCGGATTACCTTGAGGCCGCCGGCAGTGGACCCTGCGGAACCACCGACTACCATCAGCATCAGCAGCAACGCCCGGCTGAAGTTCGGCCATTCATCAAAATTAGCACTGGAATAACCGGTGGTGGTCAATATAGAAGAAACCTGAAAAGAACTCTGGCGAAGGGCATCAGCGAATGGCATCAGGTCAAAAGCTAACAAGTTGATAGTTATAGCGATGATAGCAGCTGCCATTACGCCGACATATAATTGAAACTCCGGATTTTTGAACAATTTGCTTGGCCGTCGTTTCATTAAAAGATAATAGAATAGAGCAAAGTTAATACCGGCTATGAACATAAATAAATTGACAATAAGCTGTACTGATGTGTTGGCATATTCTTCGATGCTGAGGTCAACCGGAGCGAAACCGCCGGTAGGCAGGGTGGTTAGAGATATATTTACGCTGTCGAACACCGGCAGGCCTGCCAGCATCAACCCTCCGAAACAAAGAACGGTAAAACCAATATAGATCAACCACAGGACTTTGGCGGTTTCCCGCATCCGGGAGGTCATACGTTCTCCAGATTCACCGGTCATCTCGGCGTCCGCCATCTGGGCCGCGCCGATGCCCAGCAACGGGAATAAGGCGACGAAGAGCGTGATGATGCCCATACCGCCGAGCCATTGAGTCAGGGAACGCCACAGCAGAATGCCGTGGGGCTGGTCACCGATGTGGGTCATGACGGTAGCCCCGGTGGTGGTAAAGCCGCTCATGGCTTCAAAAACTGAATCCAGGAAATTGGGCAGTGCCTCAGCAAAGTAGTACGGCAGAGCGCCGAAAAAAGTAGCGCTGAGCCAGGCAGCCACGACGAGAACAAATACACCCCGCTGAGTAAGTTTCTGTCGGCGGGAACGGGTTAGCAAAAACATCAGCGTGCCGCTGACGATAGTTATGGCGGTAGCGGTTAAGAGTGAATCAGCCGCAGCTTCGCCTTGAAGCAGGCTTAAAGTTGTCGGCACGGTCATCACACCGCCCATGAGGGCAATGAGCAAGCCCAGAAAATGAATGATGGTAAATATGTTCATGCGGTTTTACTTAAACAGGTCTTCTACCGTGGGTATGGCCGCCAGGGTGGAGATAATCACGACGTGATCTCCGGGTTCAATGGGGTTGTCATCCGGTGGTACCACAGGACGTCCGTTGCGGATAATGGCCGCGACAATAGCTTCGGAAGGAACAGAAACCTCGGCCAGTGTTTTGCCGGCCAGTTTAGCCCGAGGGGAAACAACGAATTCAATAGCTTCAAGAGTGGATTGCTCCAGCACCGCCGCCGCGATGGCTCCGCCCCGGAGTACATAATGGGCGATCTTGCGGGCGGTGATGATAGCCGGTGAACCGGCAACGTCGATGCCGGCCGCCTCAGCCAGCGGAATATAATCCGGTTTGTTGATAACGGTTAAAGTGCGCTCTACGCCGAGGTTCTTAGCCAGCAGAATGGCCAGGATATTAAGTTCATCGTTTTCGGTAGCGGCAATTACGGCATCAGCGCTGCCGATACCCTGCTGTACCAGAAATTCACGTTCGGTTGGTTCGCCCTGGAGTATGGTAGCGTGTTCCAGTTTAGCCGCGATTTCTTCTGCCCGGTCCTGGTCCCTTTCCAGGACTTTGACCTTGACTCCGCGGCGTATCAAACCTTCAGCTACTAAAAAGCCGATACGGCCGCCGCCGATGACAGCTACGTTGCGGGTGGAACGCTTGGGAGTGCCGAACAGGCGGCCCAGGCGTTCCAGCTGCTCGCCGGCTGCGGCGATGTAGATAGTATCACCTTCATGCAGTTCTTCTTCCGGCCGCGCGATGACGCCGCCGTTAGAATGTCCGACGGCAACAATATGAAAGGGTATATCTTCAGTGATTTCAGAAAGTTTTTTGTTAAACAGGTTGCGGTCTTCCACCTTGAATTCCCGTAGCTGAACGGTGCCGTCACCAAATTGTTCAGCCGGTGTGGAGTAAAACCCAGCCAGGATTGAGAGAATTTCCGCCGCCATTTCCGCCTCCGGGTTAATGAAAATGTCAATTCCCAGGCTCTTGGGGCGCACGATGCGGCGAGTAGCGGAAGGGTTTTTGGCCGGCAGCTGGAAGTAACCGGTATAGTCAGGGTTGCGGATGCGGGCGGCGGTGCGGGCGGCTCCCATCTCCTTGGCAATGAAGCATATTACCATATTGGTTTCGTCTGAATCAGTAACCGCCAGTACCAGGTCAGCCAGATGGGCTTCAACGTCGCGCAATATTCGAGGCGTGGCGGCATTGCCTTTAACCACCTGAACATCAAACTGCCGCCGGATGGTTTCTACCAGTGAAGCGGATTCTTCAATGACTACTACGTCATGATTCTCAACGGATAAAAGAGAGGCAATGTTGGAACCGACGACTCCGCCGCCGGCGATAATGATACGCACTTAACTGTCCCCCGGCGATCTCCCCAGGCGAAACAAGGACGCTACGGTACTCAGGAAACCGGAGGATTTCCCCCGTTGACGGCGGGATACGCGGACAACGCGGTCAGCGGGACGGGTAGCGTTAGCGTGCCCGGAGCCGTGTGACTGTGTTTTCATAACTCTTTCAAATGAATTACTGTGTGCGCTCATCTTCAACTGAAGGCGCATTTTATGCCTAAACTCGGGGGATGTCAACCCCCTTTGATCCTCTTTAAGAATAAAGACCCATCAGTGTAATTATTACTTACCCTGGCAGTTAAAATCATAATATTTTGGATTCAAGAGCCCGTTACGTCTGTATTATCGTCTATAGCTGAAGGAGAACGGAGTTCCTTGGCCAGAGGACAGGAGGCGGTGTCTGAGGCGCAGGAGCGACATTCAATTTGAAGCGTTGTATGGGTAATGTGGTATTTTTTAGCCAGAAGTGATTCTACTTTGGTCCGGATAGCGGTTGATTGGGATGTCAGACGATCACTTATGACAATGTGGGCCGACAAAGCATGCAGCTGGGGGGTTAGGCTCCAGACATGCAGGTCATGAGTGTCATCAACACCAGGTATGTCTGTCATACTATTGGCCAGCTCTTTCAGGTCAATATGTCCGGGGGCGGATTCCAGCAAGACTTTAACGGCCTCGGCAAATATATTCCAGGCAGCCACAGCTATAATGACCGCAATTAAGGTGCTGATAATGATGTCAACAGCATTGAAGCCGGTGAACATGATTATCAGGGCGCCGGCAATCACGCCGACTGAGGCGAGCGCGTCTCCGAGTACGTGCCAGAAGGCGCTTTTTATATTGATGCTGTCTTTCTGGGCCTGTCGCAGCCAGAAAGCGACCACTAAATTGGCCAAAAGACCGAGCACAGCAACTAACAGCATTACCGGGCTGTTGATTTCAGGCGGGGATTGAAATCGCTGCAGCGACTCATAGATGATGAAGCCGGCAATGCCGAATATCGCCAGTGCGTTGATTACGGCAATAATGACTCCCAGGCGATGATAGCCGAAGGTCATGCGGTTGTCCGGCGGGCGCGCGGCCTGGTGGAGGGCATACGCTGAAAGCGACAGGGCGACTATATCGGTGAACACATGGCCGGCATCGGACAGCAAAGCCAGGCTGTTGGAAATAATTCCGCCGATAATTTCCGCGGAAAATATTATAACGGATATAATTATTCCCAGCTTGAGACGGTTGCCGGGAGATTGGATATTATTATGCCTATGCATAGTAATTACAGAATGACAAAGCACGGTTGTTTTTTTGAATCCGTACTATTATCATAACAGGGAATAGTTATCTCCCAAAACGCGGACTGGAGGAAATATTGGTTAAGTTCTCTCTGATGCCCCGGGAAGAAAAATTCTTTGACCTGATTGAGGCTGGCGCGGACAATATGGTGCGTACCGCCGAGGCTTTTAAAGACCTGGTCGACGACTGGAATGATGTACACGAAAAAGTTGAAAAAATCGCGGAACTTGAGCATGCCGGTGACTCTGTTACACATCAGATAATCGCCATGCTGCACCGCAGTTTTGTGACCCCGTTTGACCGCGAAGATATTGCCCTGCTGGCGCATTCCATGGATGATGTAACTGACCTTATCCATTCATCAGCCGATTACATGCTTCTTTACAAGGTGGGGAAGCCAGGTCCGCGGGTGCAGAGCCTGGCTGACCTAATTGTGGCCGCGGCTAAAGAGATAGCGGCGGCGGCACCCAAGCTGCGAAAAACATCTACCATGAAGAAGCTTTTTGAACACTGCATTGAAATAAACCGGCTGGAAAACCTGGCTGACCAGGAATTCCGGGCCGCGCTGGTGGAGTTGTTCGAAGAGCGGGAGATGGTGGATATCATAAAATGGCGGGAAATTTTTGAGGCTATGGAAAGCGCGACGGACCGTTGTGAAGATGTAGCCAATGTCTTTGAAGGGGTAGCCCTAAAGAATGCCTGAAGCAGCTTTGGGCATTCTAATTGTTGTTGTTGTCCTGGCGGTAGGGTTGGGCTTTGTCAACGGTATGAATGACGCCGCCAACGCCATTGCCACAACAGTAGGCAGCAGGGTGCTTTCTCCCAAAGCGGCAATTATAATGGCGGCTTTCGCCAATTTGCTGGGGGCGGCTACCGGAACCGCGGTAGCCGCTACAATCGGCAAAGGCATCCTTAATCCCGAGTTTATCTCTTTTAACGTAATCATCGCCGCGCTGGCGGGTATCATTATCTGGGGCGGGGCAGCCACTTTTTTTGGCCTGCCTATCAGTTTGACTCATGGCCTGGTATCCGGCCTGGCTTTTGCCGGCTTAGCTGCCGGCGGTTTTGAAGCGGTAAACCTGTCTGTTCTGGGTAAAATTGTCACAGCTGTGGTGACGGCGCCGGCACTGGGTTTTGTCGGAGCCTTTTTCCTCATGCTGGCGGTTTTCTGGTTATTCAAAGATAGTCTGCCGGCACGAGTGCGTCATATTTTTACCAACGGCCAGATACTTTCCGCCGCATTTATGGCTTACAGCCACGGCAAGAACGATGGACAGATGCCCATTGGCGTGATTACCATGGCCCTGGTTATATACACCGGCAATACAGGATTATGGGACGGTATTCCGTGGTGGGTTATCATAATTTCAGCCATGGCAATCAGCGCCGGCACCGCAATCGGCGGGTGGCGAGTGATGAGGACTTTGGGTTTTCGGGTAACCAACTTGAAACCAGCCCAGGGTTTTGTAGCGCAGACCGGGGCAGCCAGCGTTATTGAACTGGCATCCAATTTAGGCATACCGGTAAGTACCACTCACTCGATGAGCGCTTCAATAATGGGTGTCGGTGCAACCCGGCGTTTTTCGGCAGTTCGCTGGAGTGTTGCCGGCAACATACTGACCGCCTGGCTGGTGACCTTCCCCGCTTGCGGGGCGCTGGCTTTTATCGTGGCGTCAATTCTTGAATTATTCTAGAGATCACAACAAACCGTCAAATCAAATATTGACGCGGCGGGGATGAACCCTGGCTTTTTCGGCCTTAATAATGGCTGAAATTTCATCCACAGCATTGTCTATCCGGTCATCATGATTAACTACAAAATAGTCAAATAATTCCAGACAGGCCAGTTCTTTGGGAGCTGTATCCAGCCGCTTTCGCAGTGTCTCCGGTGATTCAGTCAGTCTCATTGACAGCCGCTGGGTCAGTTCTTCCAGTGACGGCGGCAGCAAAAAAACAAATACGGCCTCAGGGGCTATTTTTTTTATGGTGGCGGCGCCCTGGACATCAACCTTGATGATAACATCCCGCCCGTTCTTCAAAGATTCTCTCACCGGAGCTTTTGGGACTCCATAGTAATTTCCGTAAACTTCAGCCCATTCCAGCAGTTCTGACTGGTCCAGTAGTTCTCGGAAATCTTCCTTTCGGGAAAAATGGTAATCCCGGCCGTTGATTTCCCCTTTTCTAATAGGCCGGGTGGTTATGGTGGTGATATATTCCAGCGGCAGGGATAATTGCTTCATCCGCGCCAGAACAGCGTCTTTACCTACGCCGGATGGACCGGAAAGAATTACCAGCACCGGAGCCGGGGCGGGTGGGTTAAAGCTCAATAGGGACCTCGGCGACCTCTGTTTTTGCTGTGCCACGGCCAACAGTGACCCGACCGGTGATAGTCTCCGGCGCAAGGGCGGCCAGCACGACATGACCGGAATCAGTGAAAAGCACCGCCTTGGTCTTGCGCCCATTGGTCATATCAATGAGCATGCCTTTACTGCGACTCTCCTGTATTACCCGCTTGATAGGGGCTGAGCCGGGGGGCGCGATGGCAATCAGGCGGTTCATGGCCAAAATATTGCCGAATCCGATGTGAACAAGTTCAATAGCCATTTCAATTCCTCTTCTGGATAACCCGCGATTTCATCATTTTATCCTTAAAGCTGAGTTAAAGGCAACAGCGATTTTAATTTTTCCATAAGCGTATTCCGCTGTCACGATGCAAAATACCTGGTACCTATAAAAAGTAACAAATAAAAGAATAATAATAAACTAATAAAGTAATAGAACTATCATATATTATTGACAATAAGCATAAAGGGTGTGATAATGTACCCATATAATAACAAAAGATAATATTATAGGCAGGAGGATGTTATGGAAGGTGACTTCCGGCAGAGACCGGATGACGGCGGGAAAGACCGTGGTTCAAATAAATAAGAAGGAGAATTTAATGTCTAATTATCACAGCACGATGTCCCGCAGAGATTTTATGAAAACCCTCGGACTGGCCGGAGCTGGGCTTGGCGCCGCGGCGGCTGTAGCCCCGGGTTATACCGACCTGGATGAGGTAGTATCTTCGCCCAAGGGTGACTGGAAACGGCCTTGGTGGGTTAAGGAAGTTGATAAACCGACCGCTGAGGTTGACTGGCAGGTGATGCCGTATTTCGACAACCGGGAAACTATGTTTGACCGAAATGCTTTTATCAGGCAAATCGGGCAGGAAGAATATGACCGACTAAATCAGCTTAGCGCGGAAAATAGAACAAAATGGGCCCAGGAGGAACGCCCCGGGTTTAGTTTGAAGGATATCGCTTTAGGCGGTTCGGTGGGTTTCGGTTACGCTTATGGTATGAATGCGACTTTCGCACCGCCGAATGTTCCCCCTCCGGAGAATTACGGTGTTTCCAAGTGGCAGGGCACTCCAGAGGAAAACCTGCAATTAGTACGGGCGGCCACACGTTTCTTTGGAGCCAGAGATGTAGGCGTATACGAATTGGACCAGAATACCCGGAAAACGGTTTATTCTCACGAGAGAGATGGCAAAGCCTATGAGTTTGAAAATGTTGAAAAAGGTTATGAAACCGATACCAAAAGGGTCATTCCGGACAAAGCCAAGTATGTGGTGATTTTCACGGTGCTGGAATCCCAGGAAATGATGAAGCGTGCACCGGACCAATTATCTTCTGCCAGTGTTAGCATGGGATATTACCAGGGAGCTATTGTGAACAATCGGTTGCAAAGTTTCATTGGCCGCCTGGGATATCAAGCCGTGGCAGAGCCGATGTCAAACGCCATGGTACAGTGTGCCGGGGCACAGTCCCTGGCCGGCATCGCGGAAATTGGGCGAATGAGCCTGACGGTGCTCAATCCTGATTTTGGTCCCATTGTACGCGCTTACAAGGTTATTACCGACCTTCCGCTTAAGCCGACCAGCCCGATTGATTCCGGTATGATGCGATTCTGCAAAACCTGTATGCTGTGCGGCGATGCCTGCCCGTCCGGCGCTATCAGCATGGAAGAGGAACCTTCTTTTGATATCCAGGGGCCGTGGAATAAACCGGGTATCAAGAACTGGTACTATAATGGGGCCAAGTGCCTGTCCTGGTGGCGAAATGTTACCACCGGTTGTTCCACCTGCAGGTCGGCCTGTCCCTTTGCCGCCAAGAGTCATGCTTCAATTCATGACTATGTGGTCAAACCGGTCCAGTCGGTAACGCCTTTATTCAATGGGTTCTTTACCGAAATGGACAAGTTCTTCGGTTATGAAGGGATGGATGAAAACGGTTTCTCAACCCGTGAACGTGAACAGAGCTGGTGGGACCTGAGCAATGCGCCGGTCTACGGCTTTGACACTACCAGATACGCGTTAAAGCTACAGTAAAACCAGTAGATCAGCTACATACATCGGACAGAGGGTTGGCGGTTAACCGCCAACCCTCTGTTTTCCTGGTAAAAAATAGTAATACAAGGGTTAGGCAGCATACACGTGTAGAGTGTTGTCTCAGAAATATGCGGTAAACAAAGATAAGGAATTCTTGATTTCAATGAAATCCGGTGGTAGGATATCCTACTGGAGTAAATGATTGCGCATAAGACGTTACGACCCTCAGAAATCTCTCCCGTACAATAGGCTTATAAGCATTATCCTGAGAAATTATGATAAATTGAACTGCCCTCAGGATATGGTTGGTGCTATTGGCTCGAATCACCTGACCGATATAACCGATGTGCCTGAAGTAGACGGCACCGCTGGAGTGCAACTATATACGGGGGGCGAACATCGTGTTTATCAGTTCAAGGAATCAAATGCCCGAGGCGGTACTATTGACGTTATTTTTAATAAAGGGAAAATGGAAAGCTTGAATGCCCGCCTGATTTTCACCGGAATATGGGGCAAGATAGGCGCGGCCGTGTATTCCAGCGTGGGTTATTCCCGTCTGATTAACACCTTTGTCGGAAGGGGTAATGTTAAATATGACGCCTCCGCCGGCCAGTTCTTCTGCTATTATAACGAGCTGCTTGTTGCTTATAAGCATCAAATGGAGCTCAATCTGCCTTCAATCAATACCATGGTTTCCAAACGCAAAGGCTGTTCCAGTTGTTTGGCAGCGGCCGATCACCATCGGCAGTTAATCTGTGCCCAATGCTGAGTGTTTGTCAGTAACCACTTCAAGACGTACAGTTCGGCGGCCGGTTTTTCTGATATAATCTTTTTATGAATAAACCAACCTTGGCCCTTTTTGATGCTTCAGCCCTGGTTCACCGGGCATATCACGCTTTCAAGCATGGACGCCAGTTGTCTATCAGCAAGACCGGGGAACTAACCAGTGCTGTTTTTGGTTTTACCAATATTCTACTGAAGGTAATAAATGATCTTAATCCTGACTGTTACGCCATAGCCTTTGACCTCAAGGGACCTACTTTTCGCCACGAGCTGTCAGAAAGCTATAAAGCGCACCGTCCCGAAACACCGCCGGAGCTTATCGCCCAGATGGGGCGTGTCCGTCAGTTGATTGAGGCCTTTGATATCCCGGTTTTCGAACAATCAGGTTATGAAGCTGATGACCTGTTAGGCACGCTGGCGCATCGGGCGTCGCAGGAAGGCGCATCAGTCATTATCGTTACCGGTGACGCTGATGCCATGCAGCTGGTTGATGAAAATGTCAGAGTTCTTTATCCCAAGTCAGGCGGGACTTTTTCCGACACCAAATTATACGACGCCCAGGCGGTAACAGAGAAATTTGGGGTGCCGCCTCATCTGGTGGCCGATTATAAAGCCTTGGTGGGAGACGCGTCGGACAATATCACCGGTGTGCCGGGCATTGGCCAAAAGACAGCCATAAAACTGCTCAATGAATATGAAGGCATTAGCGAGATTTACGAGAACATTGAACTTATCAGGCCGGAAAAGCTGCGCGAAACCCTGAGGCGGGAAGAAAAACAGGCGCGGCTCAGTCTCAAGCTGGCCACCATCGTTAAAGGTCTGCCGATAGATTTCAAGCTTGAGGAATGCAGGGTAAGTCGATTTAATCGGGATAAGGTAGTCCCGTTGCTGCGCGAAATGGAATTTACTTCCCTGGTCAACCGTTTGCCACAAGCCGGCATTGATGCCGGTAAAAATAGTCCGATGACCGAAGAAACAGCGAGGGTTAAAATTAACTCTGAATGCAGTTATACCCTGGTGGATACCCCGCAAAAAATGAAGCAATTAGCGGACAGACTTCGACAGGCCGGGAAGTTTGCCCTGGATACCGAAACTACTGGTTTGGATACCATAACCGCCGAACTGGTAGGTCTGTCAGTATCACCGGCTGCTGGAGAAGCTTATTATGTGCCGGTTGGACATGTTGACGCCACGGGCCAACAGCTGGAGCTTCGAGAGGTAGTTGGTATGCTGGGTGGTTTGATGGCCTCTACCGAGATACTGAAGATTGCCCATAACGTCAAGTTTGACCTTAAAATACTGCAGGGTGCCGGTTTTACGGTAAACAGATTGGGATTCGATACCATGCTGGCAGCCCACCTGCTGGGCGAAAAAACACTGTCACTGAAGGGCCTGGCGTTCAGCCGCCTGGGTGTGGAGATGACGCCGATTACCGAACTTATCGGTGAAGGGAAAAAGCAGAAAAGCATCTCCGCCTGCGGGCTGAAGGAAACTTCCGATTATGCCTGTGCCGACGCCGATATGACCTTTAGGTTATTTGGTTTATTAAGGGATGAACTGGATAGTGAAAAACTGACCGGGTTGTTTGAAGACATCGAAATGCCGCTGGTACCGCTGATATCCGACATGGAAAGTGCCGGTATTGCCATTGATACCGGTATGCTGGACGAGATGTCGCGTCGTTTGGGCGACCAGCTCGGGAGTATTGAAGCTGAGATTTACGAACATGTCGGCCATCCTTTTAATATAGCTTCGCCTAAACAACTCGGTACGGTACTTTTTGATGAATTGAAGCTTCCGGTCGGGCGTAAAACCAGAACTGGTTATTGTACTGATGCCGCGGTGCTGGAATACCTGAAAGACCAGCATGATGTCGTCCGCCTGGTTCTCGAATACCGGACGATAGCGAAATTGAAGTCAACATATGTGGATACCCTGCCTAAAATGGTCAGTCCTCGCGACGGTCGACTTCATACCACTTTCCATCAAACCAGGACTGCCACCGGGCGATTGTCATCAAGTGACCCCAATCTGCAGAATATCCCGGTGCGCGGCGAACTGGGGCGGGAAATAAGGAGAGCTTTTACGGCTCCTCAGGGTTTCCTGCTGCTGGCGGCTGATTACTCGCAGATTGACTTGAGAGCACTGGCGCACCTGTCAAGTGATCCTGAGCTTATGTCTGCCTTCAGCCATGATGATGATATTCATACCGCCACAGCAATGAAGCTTTACAACCTGCCCCGGGAAGAGATCACTTCAGACATGAGAAGATTTGCCAAGACGGTCAATTTCGGGGTTATCTACGGCATGAGCGGTTACGGACTGGAACAGGCTACGGAGCTTTCCCGGGAAGAAGCGTCCAGCTTTATTTCGACTTACTTTGAGCGTTACAGTGGAGTCGCCAGTTATCTCCGGGCTACCAAGGAGCAGGCAAGGTCGCGCGGTTATGTGGAGACAATCCTGGGACGCCGTCGTTATATACCGGATATTAACGCTTCAAACCGGCAGGTGAGAGAGTCAGCGGAGCGAATGGCCATTAACATGCCGGTGCAGGGAACCTCCGCGGATATTATCAAGGTTGCCATGCTGAACGTCCGCCGGGAGATGGACAAACAAAAACTCAAGAGCCGTCTGCTGCTGCAGGTGCATGATGAACTGATATTTGAAGTGCCGCAGGCTGAATTGATATTTATGTCGGAGCTGGCGCCCCGGCTTATGGCTGAGGCGGTTAAACTGGATGTTCCGCTCAAGGTTGACTTGAAATATGGTTTGAACTGGGGTGAAATGGAATAACCTGCTCTATATACGATGATTACTTACACTCTACTATTGTTGAGCCTGGTACTCGGAGCCCAGGCGGCCAGTGGCAGCCTGTTTTCCTTTGACCGGATATTTTTGGACTGGGTTATCGCCTGGGATTTACCATTGCTTGAGCCGGTAATGAATGGAATGGATTTTATTGGTGAAACCTGGCCTTCAATAATCCTGGCACTGTCAGTGTTTCTTTTTCTCTGGATTAAGGGATACCGGAGGGAAGCTCTATGGTTTGCTCTGGCACTGGGGGTGGTATCCCTGGCTACCGGGGTTATTAAAGGATTGGTAGACCGACCGCGTCCTGACGGCGGCAATTTCAGTTTTGTGTCCGGTCACACATCGTACTTCACTGTTTTTTTCGGTTTTTTGTTTTTTTGGTTAAGTTCGATAATTAAGAACCAGAAGTGGCTTGTTGGGTGGCGGGTCTTTTTGGCGGGGATGCTGGTTTTGGTCGGATTATCAAGGTTGTATCTTGGTGTTCATTGGCCTACCGACGTGCTGGGTGGCTTATTATTGGGTACCCTGGTATTGATGCCGGTGCTAAGGCAAACCAGGAGAGAGTTATCCACTGCAATGTAGACAGCCTGTTGTTGGGGTGACAGAAAATTAAAGCTGATTATCTGAGAATGAATAAATATGAATAATTATGGGGGTCCAGGATGCCGGAACTGCCCGAAGTTGAAACGGTAACCAACGAAATAAGGCCGTATGTTATCGGACGTCAAATCGCTGCCGTCAAGGTTTGGTGGCCGGGTACGGTTAAAGGACATGCTGTTGAGGAATTTATAAGCGGATTGACAGGCCGGTTGATTGAAGAGGTTTACCGGCGGGGAAAATTCGTTGTCTGGCGGCTCTCAGGGGGTAAGAGATTGCTTACTCACCTTAAGATGACCGGTGCTCTGATAGCCGCCGCTCCGGGAAGCCCGCCTCCGGATTATAACAGGGCAGAGGTAACACTGGATAATGGCGTAAAAATATATTTTCGTGACCCGCGTAAGTTCGGTCGGATGAAAATAGTTGAGGGCGAAGCTGTACTGGATAAACTTGGCCCAGAGCCGCTCGAGCCGGGTTTTACCGCCGGGGTTTTAGAAACAATCCTAAAAAAACGCAAAAGCCCGGTTAAACCGACTTTACTGGACCAGACACTCATTGCGGGAATCGGTAATATGTATGCCGATGAGGCGCTATTCGAAGCCGGAATTCACCCGCTGCGTCCGGCGGATAGTCTGACCCGGGAAGAATACCGGAGGCTGCATAAGGCGATACGCCAAATATTGACTGGAGCCATTGAAAGCAAAGGGGCCAGTATTGCCAATTATATACGTCCAGGCGGGGAACTCGGGCAGGCCCATTTTACTTTTAAGGTAGCTCACAAGCGCAATGAAAACTGTGTTCGCTGCAATGGCCTGTTGCAGCGAATTGTGGTACGCGGGCGGGGAACTTATCTTTGTCCGGCGTGTCAGGTGAAATGACTGACTGGCTAGTTATTGCTATCCTGGGTACGGTCGTTTTAGCCGGGGTTAATGTATTAGACAGTCATCTAATAGGACGGCGACTGCCGTCGCTGCGAGCTTTTTTGCTTCCGGTTACCGGCGTCGTGCTGGTATTGACTCTGGCAGTTATGTTTATGTTTCCGTTACCCGCCCAGGTCAGCGGCGGGGCTGTCGGGGCGGCGGTGGCTTCCGGGATTATACGGGCAGTTTCAATCGGTTTGCTGCTCAGTATATATCGCACGGAGGAAGTTTCCTGGGCGATACCGCTGTATCATACCTATCCGGTTTTTGTAGCCCTGATGGCGGTTCCTTTACTCGGCGAGTCACTGATACTGGTGCAATGGCTGGCAATAGGCATTATTGTGGGCGGTACGGTGCTTCTTTCTATGCAGCGGGGCGCTGGAGGTGGTATCAAATGGCGCTGGCGCCCGGTGCTGCTATTGATGCTGGCCGCTGTTTTGAATGCAGGAGCTGATGTAGCCAGTAAACATGCCCTGGGGGAATTATCTTTCTGGAATATGTATTGGATAGGTTCTTTATGCCTGGTGGTTATGTACCTGGCTTTCTCTTTGAGGAAATCGGTTATTAGCGAGATTCGAAAACTGCCGCGGTTCAGCCGCACTTTGGCTATGATCATTGCCAATGAAATCCTGGCTATGACCGGTATTCTACTGGTATTTCAAGCGATAGCCTCAGGTCCGGTATCGCTGGTCTCCGCTATTACCGGCGCCCGGCCAATTTTTGTCTTTATTCTGGCTATGACGATAAATCGGCTGTTGCCAGGAGTTCTGCTTCAGCTGGATTCCAGCCGCGGGGCTTTTATAATCCGTCTGGCGGCTACGCTGCTGATAGGTCTTGGCATTGCCATGATTTATCTATCATAAACAATTTTTGCCGGATGAGACGGGGCTTACCGCCAATGGAAATTCGCAGATTGAACGAGCACAGGTACTTGACATCAATCTCCGGAAAGTTCAGAATAAGAGTCCGTCCTATCAGGATGGGTTTTATTCCCAAACAGGAAGTAGGTGATTCTTTTTGACCGAAGTCAGACCGGAATATAACGAGAGTTTCGAAGGGATGCTCAAGCGGTTTAACCGCAAAGTCCAGCTTGACGGCGTTATACGTGAAGCCAGGCGACGCACCCGTTTTGAGAAACCTCTTACGCGGCGCAAACGTAAAGAAACGGCTACCAGGAGAGCCGCAATCAAGGCTGCCCGCAAAGCGGCAGGCAAGAGATAAAAATAACCAGTTAATTTTTGGGGAGATAAAATAAATATGGCTGAGAAAGCCTCGACAAAAAAGAAAGATTTAGAGTTGCAGACATTTATCGAGAATGTCAACAAGAAGGATAAAGTCAGCGGAAACAAGATAAAGTTTGCTTTTTGCAATCGCAAACGTAAAGGCGGCTAGAAGCCAGTAACGCTTTTTTTGGTTAAAGCAATCTAAAACCTATCGTGATTAGCAACATTCACGATAGGTTTTTTTATATCAACATGCCAAAGCGGGGTGGTTACTGCCGAGTCTATGCCGGGTTCGTGACAGCATATTCAACCAGCCCTTCAGCTTCTTTCAAAGGGATGTCCTTCCTGGCTGAAGTCAGGAAGATAGTATTCCTGGGCGCTGTCATCTTGGAGCCAGCCGTTTTCCATTCCCAGGACATCAAGTAGATTGATTACCCGCCGGTATTCAGCGGCATTGATACTGCGTGACAGTAACGGTACTTCCATAGCCCGATGCTGTGGTGTGTACTGAGCCATTACGCTGACCGGCACTGTAGGTGACAACTCCCGGGCAATCCACTTTATTGAAGCTTCGCTACCCGCCAGGTCATTGGGCAGTATCAGGTGCCGGATAATGAGACCTTTTACCGCCAGGTCGCTTTGGTCTGTCTGGAGTTCCCCTGTCTGTCGGTACATTTCCTGGATAGCGCTGCGGGCGGTAGCCACGTAATGGGGTACATCGGAAAGCCGGGCCGCCAGGTTGCTGTCCGCATATTTCAGGTCGGGCAGATATACACTGACAATACCATCCAGTTCGGCCAGAGTATCCAGGTCATCATAGGCGTTGGTATTATAAACGATGGGTAGCTTCAGCCCTTTGGGAATGGCTTCAAACAGGGCACGCATTATCTGAGGTATGTAATGAGATGGAGATACCAAGTTTATATTATGGCATTCCAGGTCGTTCTGGAGGTGGAGCATACGGTTGGCCAGCCGTGAGGGTGATACCTGGTTGGCCCGCTGCAATTCCGGCCGCTGGGAGATTTGGTGGTTCTGACAATAAACACACCTCAGATTGCAATTACCAAAGAAGATGGTTCCCGAACCCCGGCTGCCGGATATGACAGGTTCTTCACCATGATGAGCACAGACCGAAGCTACGGCCACCAGTTTACCGGCGCCGCAGGAACCATGCTCGTTTTTCAGCCGGTTGACGCCGCATTGCCGGGGACAGATGTCACAGTTTTCCAGACGAGCTTCCAGACGTTCAACGCGGCGTTCCAACTCGCCGGATTCGTATAATTCAATATAGGCTGGTAATTGTTCCAATATTAAACTCTCTAAGTGTTAATAGGTTTCTTTATGGATCTGAATTATCGAAGAAGTTTACCCTGTTCCCGTAGCAGATGTTCTACGTTGATTCGTATTGAAGCGCATTCTTCTTCTGTTCCCAATCCCAGTAGTTTAATCAGCCCCGGCCGGACTTGTTCTTCAGTTTTCTGGTTGATGCCGGGAACACTGTCTTTCTTTACATCCGCTTTTCGGAACATGGGCTTATTATCAATTGAATCCCAGTAGGGAATTATTCCATATTTGACCAGCCAGTTTATCGCGTCTTGTCTGGTAAGCGCCGCAGCCATACTAAGCTATATCCTCCTTTTTCGGGCGTCTTAACTTTAGCGTTAAACCTTTTCCCGACGCAAGTTTATTGAAAGCCCGGCGCAGCAGTGAAGCGCGGACTTTGACTTCGGGGTTGGCCGCGAGTTCATCTGAAAGACGATTGACCGTGCTCTGTAGTTCATCCAGCGGCAACAATTGCACTGCCAGACAATAAAAACCCTTGCTGCGGCCGTCGTTGTGACTTGCCAGCAGGCCTTTCAGGAAATCCATCCTGGCATCCTGCCGGCGGGCGGCTTCAATAATTCCCAGATTTTGGATTATCCTGTGATTTTCCGTTAATGGCAGATATGAAATAAATGAGTCAGTTTTTGTCGAGGCTTTCATTACCTTATCCAGTCGACGGCAGCCATCCGCTTCTGGACACTGGGCACAGCATTCCAGCCGATGCTGCTGAACACAGCATTTCTGGATTGCGCAGCCCCAGGCGCCAAAGCCGGCACCGGCACAACCGGGACAACGCGAAACGCCATCGGTATGATGACGGGAGCACAGGCCGCAGTCCACGCCGCAGGCGCCTATTGAAGGAAAACTTTTAATAACCGGTTCTGCCATCTTTATTCCGGTAGTTCCAGGGCTTTGCCCAGGGCTGCCCGCAGGCGATGCATTACTTTTTCTCTGCCCAGTACTGCCATAGTCTCAAAAAGAGGGGGTGAAACGGTTTGTCCGGTCATGGCTATTCTCAGGCAACCGAATAAAGGCCCAGGTTTGAGCTGCAGGTGTTCAGCCAAAGCGCGGAATTCTCTTTCCAGCGACGCGGCATCAAATTCAGCCAACTTATTGATGCAGTCCCGTGAGGCTTCCAGGGCATTACGGACTGTCGCCGCGGTCATTTTTTTGCCTAATAGCGCCGTCGGTTCATAAACCAGGGAGCTATGGAAAAAAAACCGGGTCAGTTCGGGGCAGTCCCGGAACTCCCCAAGTGTTTTTATGCGTTCCTGTAATAAAGCCAATGCGTTTTTGACATAATCATGGGGAAAATTACCGGATTCAGGTACTCCTTCGGATAAAAACGGCCGTGCCCGCCGGGTGAAATCATCCAGGGTTAACCCACGGATGTATACCCCATTCATCCAATCAAGTTTTTCCACATTGAAGATGGCGGCTGTTTTGGAAATCCGTTCCATTGAAAAGTTATCGATTATAGTTCGGATATCCATAATATCGGTTTTGTCATCCAGGGACCAACCCAGAAGAGCCAGAAAATTTATCATCGCCTCAGGCAGGTAACCCTGTGTTTGATAATCAATAATAGATACGGCACCATGGCGCTTTGACAGTTTGGAGCGGTCAGTGCCCAGTATCATCGGCAGGTGGGCATACTGGGGCGGCTCATAGCTGAGAGCCTCGTACAGCATCAGGTGACGAGGCGCGCTGGAGAGCCACTCTTCACCGCGGATAACATGGGTAATACCCATCGCGTGGTCATCAATTATGTTAGCCAGGTGGTAGGTAGGGAACCCGTCGCTCTTGAGCAGTACAAAATCATCCATCAGTCCGTTTTCGAAGGTTACTCTACCGCGTATGAGGTCGTTGAATTCCGTCCGGCCTTCAAGCGGTATCTTGAAACGTACTACCGGAGTTATATCCTCCGGGACAGGCCCCTGGCGGTTCCGGCAAAAGCGGTCATAACCAGGAGGTTGTTTGGCTGCGGACTGTTCCGCCCGCATGTTTGCCAGCCTTTCTGACGAGCAGTAACAGTAATAAGCATGGCCCCGGGCTATCAAATGTTCAGCGGCTGCTTGGTATTTTTCCAGGCGCTGTGACTGGAAATATGGCCCGAAATCGCCGCCTTTTTCCGGTCCTTCATCCCAGTCCATGCCCAGCCAGCGTAATCCGTTGAGAATGGCCTCTACCGCGCCTTCAACGTATCGGGTCCGGTCGGTATCTTCAATGCGTACCAGGAATCGACCGCCGTTATGACGAGCGAAAAGCCAGTTGAAAAGCGCTGCGCGGATATTACCCACATGGGGATATCCGGTCGGTGAAGGCGCGTAACGCACCCTGATTTGTCTGCTCATTTTCCCTCTACCAATGATTAATTATTTAACCGCTGTTTTGGCAATGAAACCACGATTCCAATTTTGGAACTAGAAAGGTGGGTCCGAATCGGATAGTATTGACTCTCCAATCGGCACTTCAAGCACTATCAGCTTAAATTCCAGCCGCGGGAGGTGTGGCTGTCTCCGCGTCCTGCAGTTTTGGGATTTTTACCACATAAGTCGCCGCCAGCTTATCATGCCAGCCCTGCTTTCTTTCGTCAAAAGCAATCCAAATAAAACCGACGAAAATGGGTACTGCGGCCAGGATGGACCCAACCAAGCGTGTAATGCTGTGGCCGGTGTCAACGTTGGTCCCGTCGGTCCTGATGAGCCTGATATTGAGCATCATCATTCCCAGTGTCTGATCTCGCCAAGCCCAGAGGGCGACGAAATAAACACCACTGAGTATAGCTGACATTGGGTTGGCCACAGCTACAAATGGCAGTGACAGAATGGGAACCTCAATAAAGTTGGAGAGGTCAAAAAAATTGCCGAAGCCGAACCAGCGGAATGGAGTTAAAAATGACGCCGTGGCTCCCATCACGGTCAAATCAATAAGAAAAGCTGCCAAGCGCCGCCAAAATCCGGCGAATTCCAAAGCTATCGGCCTTCTGTTTTTTTCAGAAATCAAAGAGCGCTCCCGAGTATGTTTCAGACAACCGGGTTCAATTATACAATGGGCGCGTTTATGAAGCTAGGTTAAACTGGAAAGGGGTATGGAAAGGTCAGGCGGCAGTTCTGAAGTGAAACTGAGGACACATCCACTCGAGGGTTGCTTAAAACTCAGGCGGTGTGAATGCAGAAACTGGCGTGAAAATTTTTCAGACATAATCCCGTATGTTTCATCACCGATGACGGGATAGCCGATAGACTTTAGGTGTACTCTTATCTGATGGGTTCGTCCGGTGTAGATACGCACTTCCAGCAGAGTGCAGTTTTTGAAGCGCTTGATGACCCGGTATTGACTTCTGGCTTCACGCCCGTTTCCGGTTATTGCCATTTTTTTACGTTGCTGCTGATGACGGCCTATGGGGGCTTCAATAATACCTTCCGAAGGCTCCACGGTACCTTTCACCAGGGCGAGGTAGACCTTGGTTACTTCCCGTTTCTTGAATTGCTCGGCCAAAGCCGCCTGGGCTTGCCGAGTGCGGGCGATTACCATTAATCCGGAGGTGTTTTTATCCAGTCGGTGGACGATGCCCGGACGTTCGCCCCCTTCGTTGAGTAATTCCGGAAATCTACTCATCAAGGCGTTAAGTAGAGTGCCGGAGGCGTGACCTGGAGCCGGGTGAGTAGTTAAGCCGGCAGGTTTGTCGATTACAGCCAGTTCATTGTCTTCATACAGTACTTTCAGTGGTATATTTTCCGCAGCCGTTCCCGAAGGTGGCGGCGGTGGGATGACTAATTTTATTCTGTCGCCGGAATCTAATTGATATGAAGGTTTTACATGAAGTCCGTTGACGGTCACCCAGTTGTTATCAATCAGTTCTCGTATTTGAACCCGGGAAAGCTCTTTGATCTGTCCGGCGATATATTTATCCAGCCGATTACCGCTGATGTCAGCGATCAATTCCGTTTTCCGCAACTCAATGGCCTCTTGAACTTTCTTCCCTGAAAAAAAGGATGGCCAGAAGAGCCATGCCGATTACTAGTGCCGAATCGGCTATATTGAAATTAGGCCAGAAACCCGCTTTGGCAAAATCGGTGACATAACCGAAAAATATTCGGTCAATCAGATTACCCAGGATACCGCCGGCCACCAGGCCTGTTGACAGACGTCCCCATGTCGAATTAAGAAAGGTAATACGGTGGCTTTGAGTCACCCAGGTGATGACGCCCAAAGATA
Organism: Dehalogenimonas sp. NIT-SK1; assembly: GCF_055384165.1. Taxonomy (NCBI): domain Bacteria; kingdom Bacillati; phylum Chloroflexota; class Dehalococcoidia; order Dehalococcoidales; family Dehalococcoidaceae; genus Dehalogenimonas; species Dehalogenimonas sp. NIT-SK1. Next base: position 1,492,707 of record NZ_AP042352.1, on the reverse strand, counting down.
TCAGCCCGACAGTTATGAGCAGCAGTCTCGCGTCATCCAGGATACCGAAGGCAGCACCAGTGTTCTGAACATATTCCAGTCGGAAGAAACCCTCGGTCGGGATAGACTCACCCGGAAACATGCTGCTCCGCACCATGTGTTTACTAAGTTGGTCCAGTATAAAGACACCGGCAAACACCAACAGAAACATCAGCCGGCTTAAGCGAACTTGCCCATCTTGGATTTACAGGTGATGCAGAATTTGGCATACGGTAATACGGCCAGCCTCTCGGGCGCGATGGTCTGCCCGCATTTCTCACATTTACCGAATGTTTCCTTCCCCAGTTTATCCAGAGCGTTATTTACATCGGCTAATTGGTCCAAAACCCTTTTTTCCATCGCCAGCCGGTTTTCCAGGTCCGATGTTTCGGTGGCTTCTTCCTCCCGTTTGCCGAAAGGAGAGCCTTCGCGCCGGTCTTCCTGTGGCGCTGAAGCTTTCAACGCCTCCAGTTGCTCAGTCAGTCTCTGATGTTCACTTTTCAGTTTAACCTCGAGTTCCTTGTATAAGGCGGTTTCTTTTTTTGTGGTCATTTTGATCCTCTCGGCTATTTGACTTATATGACTACATACGATGGTACGGCGAATAAGGGATAATTGGCTGAATGATGCGTTTGTTATTGAGGCGTAATTTTACCAGCGCAGGTAACAGGCGCGGCAAAATTTCCCGCACCTGAACGGAGCGTCCAAACCGGATGTAAAATTAAGGCTGGTTGGAGCGCAGCCACGCCGGTTTAAATAAAGCATCTTATCATTAGTGTAGACTAAAATATGGTTTATGGCAACAGGGCAAAAATGTCGGCCGTAAAAGCTGGTTTTTAGTTGGCTTTTATTTATAGTTACATCGTTAGCTTATTCTAAAAACAACGTATTTTTTGGTGGACCGGATTACTTTTTGATTTACCGTGGGAAAGGCGGGTCTTCTTTTTAGTCATGTGTTATACTATGCCAATACTAATTGCGGTGAATAACTATGAGATCCAAAGACCTTTTATCCATCTCTGACCTTGAAAGTCATGAAATCAGATTGCTGCTTTCTGATGCTATCGCCTTGAAAGCCGAACCGCATCAAAAAACCCTGTCCGGGAAGACACTGGCGCTGCTGTTTGAAAAACCTTCCCTCCGCACCCGCGTCAGTTTTGAGCTGGCGATGAAGCAACTTGGCGGTGAAGCCATTTATCTTTCGCCAGCGGAAGTAGGTTTGGGAAAAAGAGAGAGTATCTCTGATGTGGCCAGGGTGCTGTCCCGTTATGCCGACGCACTGGCGGTGAGGACTTTCAGTCAGGGCACACTGCAGGAATTGGCGCAATGGGCCAGTGTGCCGGTAATAAATGCTCTTTCCGATACCGAGCATCCCTGCCAGGCTCTAGCTGACCTGATGACTGTTTTTGAACACAAAGGGGAATTTCCCGGGCTAAAGTTAGCCTATGTTGGTGATGGTAATAATGTAGCGGTGAGCCTTGCTTTGGCATCTCTGTCTACCGGGATGAATTTTACTATTGCCTCTCCGCGAGGTTATGAATTACCCGCTGAAATAGTTCGCCAGGCTCTTTGTTTGGCTGAGGCCAATGGCTGTATGTTTGATGCTGTCGAACGTCCTGAAGAGGCAGTCCGAGGCGCTGATGTCATTTATACTGATGTCTGGGTATCAATGGGTCAGGAAGCGGAGAATCAAATCAGAATTAGAGATTTTAAATCTTACCAGGTCAATGAAGCATTACTGGCGCAAGCTAAACCGGATGCCATAATTATGCATCCGCTACCGGCACATTATGGCCAGGAATTATCTGAAGGTTTACTGGACCGGCCACAATCAGTTGTTTTTGACCAGGCCGAGAATCGGTTGCATATTCAAAAAGCGCTATTAGCGGATATGCTGGGTGGGCTGTTGATGTCATGGGCGGCTTAAGTTGTTTGTACGCTGGGGATTTTTCGGGTAAGGAAATAAGTCTTAATACCGACCCGTGATATAATTAGATTAAAGAAACAGTAACGTAAATCCAGGCTGGAAAGGTTGCCCGGTAAGTCTGCAGTGACATAGGGTAAAATAACTGTTTCCAGAGTTGATTACTGAAAGTAACAAAATCATAGATTTGTATAAAAATGACTAATATTCCAAGCGTGGCTATCGTTGGACGCCAGAACGTCGGCAAATCAACTCTTCTTAATCGGCTTACCGGCAAGCGCCAAGCCATCACCGAAGATTTTCCGGGAACTACCCGTGACAGGCTGCATGTTTTGTCTGAATACGCAGGCAGGGAGTTTGTTCTGGTTGATACTGGAGGGATGACGGGTGGTGCACTTGATGTAATCTCCGGGGCGGTGAACGACCAGGTCAGGACGGCCATGCGTGAGGCGGCTGTAGTTCTATTCCTGGTCGATGCCAAGTCGGGTCTAACGCCCCAGGATGAAGAAGTCGCTCAAGAAGTACGTCGCAGTGGTAAACCGATTGTGGTGACTGTCAACAAAGTTGATAATACTCGCCTGGTCGACCACGCGGCTGAATTCTATTCTCTCGGCATGGGTGAACCAATACCAGTATCAGCTTATCACGGTCGTGGTCGTGAGGACCTGCTTGACCGGATAATTGAATTGCTGCCGGCGTCGGCGAGCGTTCCCGGTGAACCGGAGCGCTTGCAGATTGCCGTTGGCGGCCGGGCTAATGTCGGAAAGTCTTCACTGCTTAACGCTCTTATCGGTGAGGAGCGTTCCATAGTATCTCCGGTTCCCGGGACTACTCGTGACGCTATTGATACATCTATTGACTTCAATGCCGGTGGTGTGGTACTTATTGATACTGCCGGGATACGACGACGTGGCCGGATTGAACGGGGAGTTGAAGAGTACAGCGTGATACGCTCCCTCAACGCAATCGACCGCGCTGATGTGGTTCTGGTAGTTCTTGATGCCGGTGAACCAGCAACCGCCCAGGATACCCATATAGCTGGTTACGCACGGGATAAAAATCGCGGTCTGATTTTAGTGGTCAATAAGTCTGACCTTTTAAAAGGCGTGGACATGGCTGAATTTGATAAGAATATGGCAGCGCGTTTTAAATTTATCCCTTATGCGCGTCGACTCTATGTTTCCGCCATGACTGGTGATGGCACTGACCAGATTATTCCGGCCGCTTTCGAAGTCCAGGCTGAACGGTCCCGTCGTATTCCCACTCCGGAATTAAACAGTCTGGTGCGGCATGTCTTGTCCCGTCACTCTCCGCCGCGAGCAGCCGGGCGTATGTTGAAAGTGTTATACGCAGCACAGGTAGGTATCTGCCCTCCGGAGATAGTGTTTTTTGTAAATGACCCTAATCTGGTTCATTTTTCCTTTCAGAGATTTTTGGAAAACCGGCTGCGGGAAAGCTATGGTTTCCATGGCACACCCATCAAGTTTACTTTTAAGAGCAGGGGTGAAAAATAGATGTTTATAACCGAGTTTTTACTCGTTGTCATAGCTGCCTACCTGATTGGCAGCATTCCTATTGGGTATCTTATAGCCCGGAGAAAAGCCAACCTGGATATTACTGCCCAGGGCAGCGGACGTACCGGGGCAACTAACGTATTACGGACGTTGGGACGGAAAACAGCAGCTTTGGTAGCCGGGCTGGATATGCTTAAAGGCGTACTGGCGGTCTGGTTGGCCGGAGTGGTTATCGGTCATGAATATGTGCTGATAGGTGATTACCATCTGGGATTGCTGATGGCGCAGGTAATAGCCGCCCTGGCAGCGGTCATGGGTCATATATTCCCGGTGTTCAATCATTTCAAAGGCGGTCGCGGCGTGGCTACCTTTTTCGGCGGCTTTATTGCGCTTTATCCGCTGGCGGCAGTTTTTGGAGGCGAGGTTTTTATCATCGGGGTAGGCTTGACCGGCTTTGCTTCCCTGGGCAGTATAGCCGGGGTTACCGGTGCTTATGCCATTATGATACCGCTTTCGCTGGTCAGCGGTCTTCCGGTCGAATACCTGGTTTACGCACTTGTCGGAGCGGTAATCATTATCGTGATGCATCGGGACAATATTCAGCGGCTGATAGCCGGTAAAGAGCGTAAAGTTACCGAAAAATCGCGCTGAAATTAGTCAGCCTTGAAACCTTAATCAAAGGCGGTTAATCAATGCCTAAAATTGCCGTTATCGGCGCTACCACCTGGGGGATTACACTGGCCTCCGTTATGGTCCGCAAAGAGGCCAGCGTTCGTATATTAACTCGTACTGACCAGGAAGCATCCCGGGTGAGACAGAGTGGATTTGCTTCGTCCAAGCTACCTGAAGGGTTCGTATTACCATCCGGTATTCAGGTAACCGGGGATGTTAAGGAAGCGATGCATAATGTTGACGCGGTGGTACTTGCGGTGCCTTCTCAATCCATGCGTCAAAACCTTAAAATTATCGCTCCTCATATAGGGAAACGTACCTTGATAATCTCTGCCGCCAAGGGTCTGGAGATAGCCAGCGGCAAGCGAATGACGCAGGTAATCACTGATGAAACCCGGAAAGAGCATCATGGTAATATTTGCGTTCTTTCAGGACCCAATCTGGCGTGGGAAATCCTGGCCGGTCGTCCGGCGGTGGCTGTTATTGCCGCAGAAAAAGAGTCACGCGCCCGCCGAGGGGTTAAACTGATTAACTCGCCTGATTTTTGCGCTTTTACCAATACCGACGTGGTAGGTGTTGAACTTGGCGGCGCCCTGAAGAATATCATCGCATTATGTGCCGGTATTGTTGATGGACTGGGTTACGGTGATAATACCAAGGCCGCTTTGATGACCCGCGGGCTGACGGAGATAACGGCGCTTGGGGCGGCGCTGGGGGCTAATCCATTGACTCTTTCCGGTCTAGCCGGCCAGGGAGACCTCATCGCCACCTGCTCCAGCAAGCTATCACGTAATCACCAGGTAGGGGAACGTCTGACTCGAGGTGAAGCGCTGAAAGATATCGAGGCTACCATGAGCGGAGTTGCCGAAGGTGTTTCAACCACTCTGGTTGCCTGGAACCTGGCCCAAAAACTTGGTATTGAGATGCCTATAACCGAAAGGCTCTACAGGGTGCTGTACCAGGACGAAGATCTACGGGCATCTGTTAAGGACCTGATGGCTGCTGTGGCCGGCCATGAACTGGCCGGGCGCCGCTGGGGCTTATTCAACCTTTTTCGCCGCCGTAAAAGACCGGAAATAGTGTTTTAATACCGGTCATTCCGATGATGTGTCAGTAAGAATTTTTGTCTGTGAGATTTGTGTTGCCGGTTGTTCCAGTAGGGGTGTTTGGATTTGACATGTTTGGTAATCAACTCTATTATTTAGAGCTATTCATAACTGCTTTATCTGACATATTTTATAATACTAAACCGGCCTTTTTTCAGAGGAAGTTTTGGGCCGTTCAATTTTGATTATTAAAGGGCAAGGAGTGCGCATGGAAACGATAGCTCCGGTTAACGACCCGGGATTTGAATCGGAAGAAGCAAGAAAACGAAAGAAATACATGGTTGACCTGTTTGTGGTGCAGGCTAAGAACTATGATTTCCATGATGATATTTATGGATTGTACGCTCACCGGATGTGGGTGCGTACCATGGTTAAGATTATCGAGAAATTCATGAAGGGCAAGAGCCGGGCTGATATGCTGGATATGGGTTGCGGTACCGGTTTTGTCACCTTTAATGTTGCCCGCAAACTACCCGGCATTGATATCGAATCCTTTGACCTGTCTCCTGATATGGTCAGCGTGGCTAAAGAAAGGTATGAAAAAGGATTCAAAGGGCGCAACATCAAGTTCTGGGTTGCTGACGCCGAAGTCCCGTTCGGCGAAAATAAATATGATATTGTGACCACTTCTTTTGCTTATCGCAATTTCGCCAATAAGCATCTGGCTACTAAGAATGTTTTTAATGCCTTAAAGCCCGGCGGCATTTTTATTATCCAGGACTTGACCAAACCGGAGAAGCAGCCGATGAAGGGCTTGTACGCTTTCTATATGAAATACATCCTGCCGGTGCTGGCTAGGATACTAGGTACGGAGAAATCAGCCGCCGGTTGGCTGAAGAAGAGTACCGACATGATGCCGACCAATGCTCAGATACAAAAAATACTGGAAGACAATGGTATGGTTAATTGCTACTATAGGAGTCTGTCAGCCGGTATTGCCTGTATCATTGTCGGCTATAAACCGGAGGCTTAGCATGGCGGCAGGAACAACAACAAAAACCATGGAAAAAAGCTTAAAAGACCCTGGATTTGAATCAGAAGCGGCTAAAAAACGCAAAGCTTATATGCTTGAGCTTTTCGGCTATCAGGCACCCAAGTATGATCTGCATGACGATATTATCGGAATGGGTATTCATCGACGCTGGGTCAGGGATGTTCTCAAGATTATAGGCCACTATAAAAAAGACAAAACCGCTATCAAGATGCTTGACCTGGCATGTGGAACCGGCTTCGTTACCTTCAACACAACCCGTCATTTCCCTGATATCAGCATAGATGCTTTTGATCTTGTCCCGGAGATGGTGGAAGTGGCTCAAGAACGTTTTCAAAAGAAGTTCAAAGATCGGGATATCCGTTTCTGGGTCGGTGATTCTGAAGTGCCCTACGGTGAGAACAAATACGATGTTATCGCCACATGTTTCGCTTTCCGGAATTTCGCGAATAAAAACCTGGCGGCGGAGAATGTTTATAAAGCGCTCAAGCCGGGTGGAATTTTTATTATTCAGGATATGACCAAGCCGGAGAAACAGCCCTTGCGCGGGCTTTATCTATTTGCCTTAAAATACCTGCTGCCGATAGCCGGTACAATACTGGGAACTGCCAAGGGATCTCCCCGGTATCTTTATCACTCGGTGATGCTGTTGCCTAAAAATACCGATATTGCCAAAATATTAACCGATAATGGATTCGCTGATGTGTGGCATAGATACCAAAGCGGCGGAATGGGAACCGTTGTAGCAGGCTATAAGAAATGAAGAGGGAAATGACTGAATTAAAGACATTGCAGTATGATATCGGCGGCGGCCGCTACCGTCCTATTTTTCTGGGCCGGGATATCCTGGACAACTTGGCTGAGTGTGCACGCCCGCTTAACGCGGACAAGTTTTTTATTGTTACCGATGAGAATGTGGCCGGAACCCACCTGGCCGAGGTAAAAACCGAATTGGAAAAGGTTGCAGAAACTCACGCCTTTACTTTTCCGGCCGGGGAACAATCCAAGACTCTGGCTACACTGGAAAAGATAGGTGCTCAAGTACTTGATGCCAGAGCTACAAAGTCTTCGGTGATTGTCTGTCTCGGAGGTGGGGTGGTCGGCAATCTTGGTGGATTGCTGGCAGCGCTCCTGTTCCGCGGCATACGCTTTTTCCACGTACCGACCACCATGGTTGCCCAAATAGATTCAGCTATCGGGCAGAAACAGGCGGTTAATTATAAACGGGGTAAAAACCTCTTTGGGCAGTACTATCCGCCCGAATTTGTCTTTATTGATTTCGCGTTTCTTAGAAAACTGCCGGAGCGGCAGATCAGAGCCGGGCTGGCGGAATCGGTCAAACATGGTCTGTGCCAGGAGGAAAGTTTCTTTGAGTTCATCAATGGCCGGGCGCCGGATTTTTCCTGGGAAGACATTGAATATATATCCGCACATACGATTGAACTCAAGCTGGAACTTCTGATTATTGATCCTTATGAAGGCAAATTGGACCCTCAACTGGAATTGGGACACACTATTGGCCATGCACTGGAAATACGGAAAAACGGTCAGTTGCTGCACGGTGAAGCTATCGCTGTGGGCATGGCTATTGAAGCTAAAATTTCGGTTGCGCTAGGTTATATGTCTCCGGAGCTCGCAGAGCGGATTGAGAATATTTTTGAAAAAATTGGTTTGCCGACCCGGATACCCGGGGATATATCCATTGATGATATTTTAGAGACGCTTACGTTTGACAATAAGCGACGTACTGCCATAAATGACTTTTTCCTGCTTGAAAAATTTGGCTGTTTCCATAAGGAGAACGGCAAGATTTCCTGTAAAGTACCGGAATCGTTGTTGAGACAGGTTCTTGAGAGTGCCTATTAATTCATCCGCTGTTCCCTTCCGCTATTGGGTACAGGCTGCGCGATTGAAGTTTTTGCCCCAGGGTGTATTACCGGTTCTGATCGGCAGTGCAGCCGCCTTTACTGAGGGGGTGTTCAACTTATTTTATTTTGTTCTGGCGTTTTCGGCGGCAGCAGCGGTTCAAATAGCGTTAACCATGTTCAACGATACTCTTGATTTCCAATACGGCACCGATCGCAGCGGAGTCAGTGCCAAGAATCCCTTTTCCGGCGGGTCGGGGGTTCTGGCATCAGGATATATCCGTCCCCGCCAGGCGATGCGGGTTATTATTGGGCTGTATTTACTGGCGCTGGCAATTGGAATCTATTTTGCTATAACTGTGGGTATGGCCAGCCTGGGGATCGCCGCGATAGGTGCCATCATTTCCATTATCTATTCTGCTAAACCATTCCGGTTGGCTTATCGGGGTTTAGGAGAGCTCGCCATGATGATAGGTTACGGCCCTGTCATAACCGGCTGGGCTTACTATATCTATACCAGTTCGCTGACCAGTCAGATTCTTTTGATTGGTTTGATTCCCGGACTGTGCATGTGGACGATGATATTAATCAATGAGATTCCTGATTACGCGGAAGACCGGGCCGCGGGTAAACGCAATCTCACTTACCGCCTGGGACCAGCTGGAGCTAAGAATCTTTTTATTATTTCGTTGGGTGTCATTTATATATATACGGCGATACTTATTAGCATCGGTATATTGCCGGTTTTGACGCTGCTGGTTTTTATTGGTATGCCGCTCGCCTGGGCTGCGGCTCGGGCGGCACATAAACACTATGGTGATCCGTTGCGGGTATCTGAAGCCAATAAATATATGGTTATGGTTTATTCGGTGACTAATTTGTCGGTAGCCTTTGGATTATTGTTAAGTTAAAGAGGTGAGAAGATGGTAGAACCCAAATTTTTTGAAACGATTGCGCCCGCTTATGATTTTCTTACCAGGTTGTTTATGGGCGGTACTTACGAGAGTATGCGCAAGCGGATGCTTGATGAAGACACGTCGCAAATGGATGTACTTGACTTGTGCTGCGGTACCGGATATATCTGCAACACCATTAACGCAAAACGGATTGTCGGTCTGGACCAGTCTGATGCTATGCTGGCGAGGAATGCCAAGGTAAAACGAGATAATAAAACTCTTATAAAGGGCAATGCCTACCATATGGAGTTCAAGGAAGCGGAATTTGACCGGATTTACAATTCCAGCGCCTCCCATGAATTCAAACTGTTCTCCCGGTTATTGAATAAGAGTTACACTATGCTTAAGCCCGGCGGCAAGATTATTATTTTTGATATTTACCAGCCGAAAAATCCCATCCTGTCATTCTTTATGAATACCTTTGTTAAGTATGTCGTTGAACGCGGTATAATGTTTGTTCACACTAAGGAAGAATGGCGCAGCATGCTGGAGGAAGCCGGCTTTGAAATTGAGGAGCTTGATGTAGTGCGCGGCCTGTATATTTATGCCAAAGCCAAAAAACCTGCCGCCAAGTCTCAATAGCCAGGTAAGTAATTGTTAATCACCCGGGTCGGGATGGTATAATAACCGATGCAAGTTATAAAGGAGGGAAACTATCAACATGGGATTGACACTGGGAGAAGCCATCAGGCACATTGTCAGCAAAAACTATGCGATAGTATCTGCCGACCTCTTTGAAGAGTGTCTGGGACGCAAGTACGATGGCATGGCTAATGTGCCGGCCAAGGAAAAGACTACCTGGCCAATTCAGATCGAGGAAAAGCTCAAGGAAGTACATGAATTGAAGATGGCGGAAGGCGCGTTCAAATGGACTCGCCAGGATATCGGTTCTGATACATATATTGACGTGAAACTGTGGCTGGAAGACGAATTAGGTCTGCCGCACAAGGAAGTGGACCGCAGTTTCAAACTGGGTATAACATAGTAACAACTTATTACGGATCCGTATTAGCCGCTAAAAAGCGGCTAATAGTATTTAGGTTGATTTGACACTCTTTGCGGCGGTGCCTAAAATCAAACAAAATATGTGCTTAAGGCCACCCTGGGAAAGGAAATATAAATGTCTGCGGATTTAAAAGATAAGCTGTCATCTGATTTGAAAGAGGCCCTGCGTGCCGGGGAAAAGGAAAAGTTGAATACACTGAGGAACGTTTTATCCGCGATTAATTATGCTGAGATTGAGCAACAGAAAACACTTGATGACGGCGGTGTCCTCGCGGTGATTGCTAAAATGGTTAAACAGCGAAGGGAAAGCATCGAAGCTTTTAATTCCGGCAATCGGTCAGACCTGGCTGAGAAAGAACAGGCTGAAATCAGTATTCTGGAAAACTATCTTCCCCGACAGCTTACCCGTGAGGAGATTACAGCGGAAGCGAAGCGTGTTATCTCCGAAGTGGGCGCGAGCAGTCCGCGCGACATGGGTAAGGTTATGGGCAGACTTTCTCCTATGTTGCGGGGGAAAGCTGATGGTAAAGAGGTGGCTGCTGTAGTTACCGAATTATTGAAGGAATAAGCTTTCATTGGCTTTTGAAAATAGCAGTCCTAGGTGTTACATCTGAACCATATCCCACGGTAGAATTTCGCTATCGTCGAAACGTCGGCCGGCGAAATGTTGGGTAGAAAGCCCGTTTTGTTTCAGTGCGCGTCGCCATCCGGCCAAAGAAACACGGTCCATTTGCTCAATAACAGCAGAGAGCCTCTCATCGCCGCGGGCAAGGGCGGCTTGAACAGCGCCCCAGTCAGTATTATCGGTTTTAACCTTAATTCCCCTGGGGGGCAAAGTACGCTCAAGCAGGGAAAAGCGGTTGTTAATATCGTCTATATTCGCCATGGGCTGACGCTCGAACAGGGTCTGTGGCTTGGGGACAAACGCCGAAACATTCAGCGATAATAGCAGGCGGTATTTATCTGCCTTTTTTTTGCAGTTCATGACGAGAGATATCAATGCCTGAATATCTTCATCGGTTTCCTCCGGCAGGCCGACCATGGAATATAACGTGAGCTGTTTGATGCCCGAGCAGCCGATGCGTTCAACGGACTCGATTATATCAGTGTCGGAGAACCCTTTACCGATAGACAGACGAAGTCGTTCAGTTCCGGCTTCCGGGGCAATCGTTAGACTTTTGACACCGCCTTTAACCAATTCTTGAAGAATGCCGGTTGAGATGGGTTTAACTCTCATTGAACTCATTGACAGACCGAAGCCAAGCTCCCTGAGTCCTCTGAGTAGTTCGATAATTTGTGGGTGTTCACTGACTATCGGACCAACCAGGGCAATGCGGTCCCGGTAATTTAATTTATCCTCGGCTTGTCGCAGCAGTAATTCGACGGAGCGCCACCTGAATGGGCAAGAGATCCGGGTTACCATGCAGAATCGACAGGAAAAACGGCAGCCTCTCTGTGCTTCCATGAGGTACATATCACCAAATTCAGTTTCCCGGGTGAAAATGGTGGTTCCCACAGTAAATGCGTCCAGATCAGCCACCCAGAGCCTCTTAACCGGCTTTTGGCTGCGGCTCGGCACATATATGCCGGGTAACGTTGCCAGTTTATCCAGTAGTTGCTCGCGCGTCAGTTCTAGTGATGAATTTAACAAATCAATGAGGCCTGGCAGGATGGCTTCAGCTTCACCGATACACACGGCATCGAAAAATGCTGCTGTTGGCGCCGGGTTGGCGGTTAAGGCAGCACCGCCGCCGATGACCAGCGGGTGAGTTTCATCCCGTTCACTTGAATTGACGGGGATACCGGCGGAACGTAATATGGGCGGCACATTGAGATAGTCCAACTCCCAGGAAATCGAGAAGGCGATTATGCTGAAATCAGTCAGCGGTCGGCGGCTTTCGATAGACAGGGGACCGCTGGAAGAAAGAGCCTTTTTATCCCAGAAAACGCGTTCGGCCAGTAAGTCCGCGGTGCCATTCAGCCATTTATACAGGACATGAATACCAAGATTGGACATGCCGAGATTATAGTTGTTGGGGAAAACTACCGCGACAGGCAGACAGCCGCCCCAATCCTTGATAATCACGCCGGATTCAGCTTCTAAACGGCCTTTAAGCTCTCTATTCCAGACCATTAGGACTGCCCCGATGCGGCGGTGGCAAAGGCCAGGCTTGGGTAGATTGAGCCGGTGGCGGAGACGAAGCTGGTGTCGGCGGGGAAGAGTTTCCGTTGGCAGCGACTGATTGTGATGATTCCTGCGGTTGAGCGGACTGTTCTTTGGGTGTCTGCTTGGATTGACGAGGCCGCCGCTGACGCCGCGACCGCTGCGGCGGAGTAGTTTTCCAGACTCCTCGAAGCAGATTGCCGTCAATTACATGAACGACATCAGCGACTTTGCGCAGCGGTACCGAAGTACGTTCCTCGCCGAAAAGAGCGACTTCTACATGTTTACCGTAGTCCTTGATAGCTTGAAGCGCCCCTACAAAATCTGAATCACCGGCAACCAGAATGGCAGTGTTATAGTTGTTTTTAAAACAGTGCGTCAGCATATCGGTAGCCAGCATAACATCCACTCCTTTTTCAAAAGGCGGAGTATTCGGCCATCCGCTGGTATAAACCAACCGCCCCAGCCGTAATTCAGTGTAGGGCATAGCTTCCACCCCGTCGAAGAAAACACGCTGGTCCTTGTAGCGTTCCGGTTCTTCCCGCTGACCTACCTCAACGTTGTAGTAGTAAATTCGAACCAAACGCCGCTTATCCACCAGCTTGGCACAGAATTTAGCCAGGTCGATATCAGAACGGTGGAAGTGGGCTTTGAGAGAGTGATACATATTTGAACCGTCGATGAAAATCATCACCCGGTCGTCTCTATCGGTCAAAAAAGGCCTCCGTATATGTTTAGTGTAATTATAAGTGTTAAGCGAATTAAAATCTATCAGTTGTCTGAAATTCCTCTTATATGCAAATGTGCCGCCCGCGGTGAAATGATATAATCACAACTCAGCAACATTCGCCGGGGGGGGCTTTGAGCAGGATATTGCGTGCCATATTAATAAGCGTCGGGACCATATCTGTAGGACTGGCCATACTGGGTGTCTTTTTACCGCTGTTACCAACCACGCCCTTCCTGCTGCTGGCTGCGGCTTGTTATGTCCGTAGTTCCGACCGGTTTCATGACTGGCTGGTAGGGCACCGGGTTTTTGGGGATTACATCCGCAATTACCGGGAACATAGGGCTATCAAGCTCCAGGCTAAGGTATTGGGTATCAGCATGTTGTGGTTAACCATTGGGCTGAGTGTTTTTTTAATTGATTATTTATTTCTGCAGGTCATGCTCGTCAGTATTGCTGTTGCTGTAAGCTGGCACCTGCTATCGCTGAAAACGTTACGTCCCTAAATCCGGGGATTTTTTCCGGAATCCAGATTAAGGATTAAGGCAGGATTGTTCTTAATTTTTAGCTTCTGCGTCCAGGGTTTGGTCTTTTTTTGGGGCTGTAGTGTACTGATTTGTCTGGCGCAGCGTTATTTGCGGCAGAAACAATACCGCAATCGCGGCCATACTCAATAATACAGCGCCAACCAGGAAAACCTGGTCGATTGAAATGCTGTAAGCCGCTTTCAGAGTTTCTAAAAAGGTATTCAGATCTGCGTTAAGCTGATCCTGAATTGCCGCCGGTGCCTGGGTGATAATCTCCCTTATCCGGGACTGGCCGTCAGCACTCAGGAAGGTCTGGATGGTGTTGCCGTCAATATTTACCGGTGCGGCCGGGTTAAACTGCCGCAGGGTCTGAAGAAAGGGATCGCTGTTTATACCGGTGAGTTGAGTGGCCAGCCCGGCATTCATGACCCCGCCCAAAACGGCGGCGCCAACGGTTCCGCCAACACTGCGAAAAAGCTGGATACCGGCGGTTACTTCGCCCAGTCGGGCGTGACTGAAAGCGTTCTGAACTGCCAGGGTGAATATGGGCATGGTGGTGCCCAGCCCCAGTCCCATTATAATCATCTGCAGCATCAGTTCGGTCGAGGTGGTTGTCTGGTCGATTTGGGAGAAAAGGAACATGCCAAAGGTAGCTGTTGCCATCCCTACGACGGCCAGGATTTTATAATTACCGGTGCGTGAGACCAGCTGTCCAGAGATGATGGAGGAGCCCACCATGGACAGCATCATAGGCATCAGGATCATCCCGGAATTAGTAGCGGAAACCCCGGTTACTCCCTGGGCGAAGACAGGGATGAATAAGATGGCGCCGAACATACCCAGTGCCGCCAGGAAAGTAGCTACTATAGAAACAGTAAATATTCTGTTACGAAATAACCCGAGTGACAATATCGGGTCTTTGGCCCGGTTTTCCTGCCAAATGAACAGGACCAGTGCCGCCGAGGCTCCGGCAAGCATACCAATTATCTGCGGTGAACCCCAGCTGTATTCAGACCCGCCCCAGACCAGTGCCAGCAGCAACGGAACAAGTATCAGAGTTATTAGAATCGCTCCCGGGTAGTCAATGGAGCGTTCTTTAATTTTCTGAATTGCCGGGTCTCTTCGGGGCAGCGCCGCTGCCATAACTGAAAGGGCGGCAATGCCGATAGGGATATTAACGTAAAATATCCAGCGCCAGGAAAAGCTGTCGGTCAGCCAGCCTCCCAGCAGAGGTCCGGCGACTGAAGTAATCCCGAATACTGCTCCGAGCAAGCCCTGGTATTTGCCGCGTTGGGCTGGGGGAAAAAGGTCTCCGATGATGGCAAAGGAATTGACGATGATGGCTCCGCCACCAATACCCTGCAGCCCCCGGAATATGATTAACTGGGTCATATCCTGGGCCAGTCCTGACAGTGCCGAGCCGGTTAAAAATATGACCACAGCAATAAGTATCAAATTGCGCCGACCGAATATATCGGTTAATTTTCCGTATATGGGTACGGTAACGGCGGCGGCTAGCATATAGGAAGTGAATACCCAGGATAGATGGGAAAGTCCTTCGAATTCCTGTACGATGCGCGGCATGGCGGTGGCGACAATGGTTTGGTCCAGTGAAGCCAGCATAAGAGTCAGCATGACACCGGCCATTATTAAAACGGTCCTGGGATTGGGGGACATCTTACCTCTTTTCGGATGGTGTGTTGTTAATGACTTTATCTAGCAACTCAAGCAGGGTATCAAATTCATAGTCGTTCAGGGGGCTGAAGATTTTGCACAAATGCTTCATTTTTTGTTCCCTGAGCTTTCCAATCTGCTCCCGGCTTTTTTCCGGAAGGGTAAGGCAAAGAGCTCGCCGGTCTTCTGGAGATGACGCACGGTTGAGAAAACCTTTATTGACCAGACAGTCCACCAACTGGGTAGTGGCGCTCGGACTGATGCCGAGCTGGGCTGCCAGTTCTTTTATACCGATGCCCTCTTGCCGCCCGACCAAGTGCAGAACCAGCCATTGCGAATGTGAAAGGCATTCAGCTCCGATTTCTGTTTGAGCTTCGGGTGCCATTAACCGTCGGAACGCATGCAGGCGTTCCATCAATTGGCCGGTTTTTTCTGCTCGGTTTGTCATGTTTTGATAAATAAATTAAGTTGCTAATTATATTAGCAACTTAATTAAAAACCGTCAACTGAAGGATAAACTTAAAAAAACAGGTTAAACTTGCTTTGTCACGTAGATTATTCGAGTCGAAAGGCCACAGCCAGTACACCGGGACCGCCGTGAACACCCAATACCGGGCCAAAGCGGGCAATATGAATTTTATCCGGTGACATGAATTCACCAATACGTGTCGCCAGAGCCCTGGCTTCTTCCGGAGTGGTGGAATGAATGATGGAAAGCTCAGCAATACTGCTACCGGCCTCCCTCGCCAGTTCAAACAGGCGTTCAATTCCTTTGGCCCGGCTTCTGACCTGGCCGACCGGAATGAATTCACCGTCCTTGATGGCCAGCAACGGTTTAACGTTGAGCATGGCGCCCATAAGCGCTTTTGCCCGCCCGATGCGGCCGCCGCGGGCGATATATTTCAGGGTGTCAAAAAGCACCAGCAGATTTATTTTTTCCACCGTTTTCCGCGCTTCCCCGGCAACTGTTTCCAAGTCCTTGCCCGCCCTGGCCAGTCGGGCAGCCTCCAGGGCAACAAAACCCAAAGGCATAGATGTATATTTGGAATCAACAATTTCCACGGGAACCGGGGTTTTCATCATAGCGGCTCCTTGCTTGGCTGAGCTTATGGTGCCGCTCATCTTTTCCGAGATGTGTACGGCTACAATACCTTCAGCGCCATCAGCGATACGGTCAAAAGCATCAGCGAAATCCTGTGGTGATGGCTGGGCGCTGGTGGGGTGGGAAGGGTCAGTTTGCAATCGCTGGTAAAACTCATCCTCAGTAATTTCTACCCGGTCACGGTAGGATTGTCCACCGAATTGGACATACAAAGGTACGATAGTGATATTGAGTTCTTCAGCCATTTGCGGAGGGATGTCTGCAGTGGAATCAGTTACAATTTTAATTACCAATGTAGTACTCCTTCAGCCTTTAATAAATCGCGCTGACCGCGATGAAACAGTATAACCCAATATATTTCCGGTGACCAGCAAAAATTTATAGACTCAGGCTGAAGTATGCTGACGCGGCGGGCGGCGGCGCGGAAAACCTCGCTGTCCACCTCTTTTGGCGGGTCCGGCAGTTTGCCGTGGAGGCTGGCTTTGACGTCGGGGAGCTGCGGTGTTTCTTGGTGGTTCCGGAGCATCGTACTTAAAACCATCGATTACGCGGCGTTCGATTGGTGCTTTCAACAGTTTTTCCAGCGAGCGAACCATGGGTTCATCTTCAGCAGTGACGAAAGTGAAAGCATCCCCGGTTCTTCCGATGCGGCCGGTGCGGCCAATGCGGTGTATATAGGCGTCCGCGGTATCCGGCATATCATAATTTATAACGTGGGAAACATCAGAAACATCTATTCCCCTGGCGGCAATGTCAGTGGCTACCAGCACTTTATACGTCCCGTCCTTAAAGCCGTCGAGCGCTGCCTGACGGCGGTACTGCGAAAGGTTGCCCTGAATGGAAGCTACCCGGTAGCCAGCTTGTTTCAGGGCGATGGCAACCCGTTCGGTGCGGTGCTTAGTGCGCGTAAAAACCAGCACCGGTCCGGTGTCGGTTTCCTCCAGCAGGCTCTTAAGCAGGCCTGTTTTCAGGTCCTGTCGAACCGGATAAAGTGCATGGGAAACGGTGATTGCAGGGGCTACGGTACCGATTTGTACCGTGACCGGGTCATTCAGAAACTCAGATACCAATTTACGAACGTCAGGCGGCATGGTGGCCGAAAACAGCAGCGTCTGTCGGCCCGGCTTAACCAGGCACCTCATTATCTTGCGTATATCCGGCAGGAATCCCATGTCAAACATGCGGTCGGCTTCATCTATTACCAGAAACTCGACATCCTGGAAATCGATGGTACCCTGCCAGACATGGTCAAGCAGCCGCCCGGGACAGGCAATTACAATATCCATACCCGCCCGGAGCTTGGCTTTCTGTGGGTCCATGCCGACGCCGCCGTAGATTGCCATGGCTCGGACTCCGGTATGACGGGATAATACTTTAACCGTGTCATATATCTGTTCGGCCAGTTCACGTGTAGGTGAAATGATCAGTCCCCGGAGTTTACCTCGCGGTCCCCGCAGCAGTTTCTGCAGTATGGGCAGCACGAATGCAGTGGTTTTCCCGGTACCGGTCTGGGCCATCCCGATAATATCCCGGCCTTCAAGCGCCGGCGGTATCGCTTTAGCCTGTATGGGGGTTGGTTCAGTGTAACCGGCGTCATTTACGCCGTTCATTATGGCGGGATGAAGGTTGAAAGATTCGAAAGTCATTTTATGGTAGCGATTATTCCAATATAGTTATTTTAAGTGTCAGTACAGGCCAAAACTTCGGCTTTTAGTGCAGGAGCAACAATACCTGAATGCGGTGGGTGAAGTTTCTGAAAGAAAAAGTTTGATATGTATGATAAACTTAGCTTAATGGAACAATTATACTATACATGAACACAGGCTTCAAACACGTGATAATAGGAACGGCCATTCAGGGTATTTGGCATTTTACGGCGGTACGTTTACAATAAGCCCATGGCTACTATAAGGTTGCTCAATCAGCTGCAGGAGACGGATATTGCCATTGAAGCCGGACGCAAGGATATTGTCCGGGTGCAGCGGGAACTGGCCGCTGATCCGCTGGCCGCGGAACGGGCGGCGATTGCGTCATGGAAAGTTGAGCTTGATAAACTCCGTCACGACTTGCGTGAAGCTGAAGCAGAGGTAGCGGATTTTACCTCCCGCATCCGGAATCACGAAGGTCAGCTTTACAGCGGCCGGGTCACAAATCCCAAGGAGTTGGCCGCTTTGCAGAAGGATATCGGCCTGCTGAAAAATAACCGGGCACCGTATGAAGAAAAAGCCCTGGAATTATTGGATGCCGTAGAAAAAACTGAGGCCGCGGTTGCTGACGCTGAAATAGCCTTGCAGCGTCACATTGAAGAGATCGAGCGTCAGAAGCAGAAACTCAAGCAGCAATTGTCTGATCTTGAACGGGAGATGGAGCGTCTGCAAAAGCGGCGAGCCGGTTTCGTGGCTGAATTGCCGCCGGCCGCGTTGCAGCAGTATGATTTTTTAACCAAACAAAAGGGGCGTGCCCTGGCCAAACTGGAAAACGGGGTTTGCCGCGGGTGTGGGATTGCGGTTACCACCGCCTGGCTGCACCGTGCCCGCACCGGTGAAATAGCCAATTGTCCTTCGTGCGGCCGTATTTTACATTTGGAGTAGCACCTTGACCCAATATATCGCTCACACCGACGGTGCCAGCCGCGGTAATCCCGGCGCCGCTTCTATCGGTGTTGTTATCATTACACCTGCCGGTGATAAAGTGGACCTCAAGCAGGCTATCGGCCGTCAGACCAATAACCAGGCGGAATATAAAGCCGTTATAGCGGCGCTTAAAGAAGCTCTCAGATTAGGCGCGGCTGAAATGCTGCTGAAGGCTGATTCTGAACTGGTGGTAAAGCAGCTTAACGGACAATACCGGGTGAAAAACGCCGGCCTGGTCCCATTGTACGCCGAAGTCAAAGCCCTTGAAGCTAAATTCAAGAGTGTAAAATATCGTTATATTCCCCGCCATCAGAACCGGGAAGCTGACAAGCTGGCCAACGAGGCGTTGGATGCCCTGAAATAACCCGCCCCCAGTTCTCTTGGGAGTAATACGGTTTTATTGATGGTTCAAAATTGCTCGCGCCGCTACTACGCCGCAGGCGGAAGCCTGGATCAGGCCGCGGGAAACACCGGCGCCGTCACCGATGGCGAATAGCCCCGGCAATTCGGTCTCGAAACCGGCGGTCAGTTTTGGTCGTGATGAGTAGAACTTTACCTCGACGCCGTAGAGCAGTGTGTGATCGGAAGCCACGCCGGGGGACAGCCTGTCCATTGCCTCCAGCATCTCCAGCAGCCCGGTCAGGTGACGGTAGGGCAGTACAAAGGACAGGTCGCCGGGGACGGCTTCGGCCAGGGTGGGGCTCACCAGGCCTCGGGCTATTCGGTCGTGGGTCGACCTCCGGCCTTTTTTAAGGTCACCCAGGCGCTGTACCAGTACACCGCCGCTTAATATATTGGCCAGCCGGGCGATGTACTTGCCGTAGGCGATGGGCTCCTTGAACGGCTCGGTAAAGCTGGTACTGACCAGCAGGGCGAAGTTGGTATTGGGACTGTCATGGGAAGCGAAACTCTGGCCGTTGACGGTGATAACCGGGTCATCACCGCCGGTGGTCTCCCGCACTACCGTACCCTGCGGGCACATGCAGAAAGTGCGGACGCGGTCATCAAAGCTTCTGGACAGGTATTCCAGCTTGGCTTCATATAGTACGTCAGTCAGATTGTCGAGTACGGCGTTGGGAAGCTCCACCCGGATGCCGACATCAACCGGATTGGTGTTGAGGCTCAGCCCCAGCGAGCGTGCCTGCTGCAGCAGCCAGTCAGCACCCTCGCGCCCCGGAGCTGCGACTACATGTGCGGCGGAAATGACCTCACCATTCGCTGTTTCCACGCCGGTGAGCCGGCCGTCTTCGGTCATAATTCGTTTGACTGCCATATTGACCCTGATCTCAACCCGCTTCTTGAGGTGATCGCGGATAGCCCGCAGTACGGCGGGGCAGCGCTCGGTACCCAGGTGCCGTACCGGCAAAGGCACCAGCCGCAGGCCGGCCAGTACCGCCCTGCGTTCAATTTCCGCTACCGCTTCACCGGTGCCGTAGACCTGCTCCGGCGCTCCGAATTTCAGCCATAATCGGTCAACCTGGTTGATAAGGTCTTCCGCCGTCGGTTCTCCGAGATATTCCGCCAGGTAGCCGCCGGCCCTGGAAGACAGGGTCAGTTTGCCATCGGAAAAAGCCCCGGCGCCGCCCAGGCCGCTGACGATGCTGGCCCGATTATCAATATCATCGCCCTTCTCCAGCAGCAGCACTTTAAGCGAGTCTTTCTCAGTCAGCTCCAGTGCGGCGAAAAGGCCCGCCGGACCGCCGCCGATGATGATGACATCATAATTATTCATATCACGATTGTAGGCGTGGTCAAGGTGAACGTCAATATGTTGTTTACCCATTATTCTATTTGATTGTTAATCTGCCGGGGAGATTGGAAATTGTTTTTGTTTTGGCACCCCTGATGCCAACTCAGGGAAACGACTCATCTTTTCCAGCTTTGAGATTTTACCGCCCAATCGTGAGCCGTTTCGCCAAAACAAACCAGAACAAACCAATTCAATTCACGGTTAATAGTAGAGGGAAAGGACGCCATTCCACGATATATTGCCTCGTTGATTCAGGTAACGGAGCAGGATAAAATTCCCCCGGTCATTTATAGAACACATGATAGCATAACCACTGCTCCTGCACAAGGGGCAAAAGTTACGCTTTTTATTTCACAACAGCAACGTTATACCAATAGCCAGGGCTATCAGGGCCACTATCCAGAAGAAGATGGCCGTGCCCTTTTCACCGAAGAGCTTGACGAAGGCCTGTATTTTGGCCATGCCCCATATCGGCGCCGGTTTGAAAACAGTTATAGCGATAACCAGTAGTCCATAGAGACTCAGGCCGATGCCCCACCAGGTTGACGCGTCCATATTGACCTCCTAAGAAGAAATTCCTAATATCAATCACCAAATAACAAACAAATTCAAATATCTAAAATTAATAACCAAAAAAGACACCGAGACTGCTTCGGCAGAAGCCTCACTGACATTGTTTTGCTGCGGCTGGCAATGACTTTAATGGAGGATCTGTCATCATGCAGCTGCCGGATTCTAGATAGCATGTTGCTCAACTCAGCCGCAGCGCCTGGGCGGACATTCTGCGCACTATCGCAACTACCAGCCCGGCTCCCAGGGCTACCAGTGCTGCCAATATGCCGATGAAAATGGCCACGTCGCTGAAAGAGGCTCCGGAAACCGCCAGGTCAACTACCGGCCGTACCACGTAATAAGTGGGAAAAATATATCCAACCCATTCCGGTATCTGCGGGAACATATAAACGATGGCCGGGCCGAACAGCAGAATGCCGCTGGCTTTCAGTACGGCGAAGAGACTGTTCATGTCGCCCACCCAGGCACCGGCCATCAAGCCGATTTCAGTAGCCATTATCGCGCCCAGGAACAAGACCAGGACGATAAGCATTACCTGGCCGGAAAAGGCTCCGGACAGGGCCAGGGTCAGCATACCCATGATGGTTGCCAGTACCACGGCGATAATGCCCTTGGACATAAATATCTCCCCCAGGGTAGCCGGAGTAATATAAATCGCTTCCAGGGTACGGTTCTGTTTTTCATTTATAAGTGCCGAGGACGGCAGCATCAGCCCGCCGTAGAAAACACCCATGAGCACAATCAGCGGCAGCAGCCGGTCATTCCAGGGTATAGAGGCCTCATCACCCAGGGCGATTGTCTCGATTTCTACCGGTACGGTTGAGCCGTTGACCGTCCTGACCGCATCAGACAGGGCAATGGGAATGACTGCCCGGTTTTTGGCCAGGCTTTCACCCCAGACGAAAGCCTGCAGGCGGATGATGCCACCAGCGGCAGCGTTATCGAAATCAGCCGGTAGTACGATGCCCATATCCACCGAACCCTCGGTCGCGGCGGAGCGCAGCTCCAGTTCATTCTCATAAACCGTAACGCTGACAGCGTCCGCCGAACGGAGCTGTTCCACTACTTGTGAGATGCCCTGGTCGTAGATACCCAGCTTGGCCTGGTCGGTAAAGATATTGCCGAAGGCCAGGTTAATGAAGAGGGCGGCCAGGATGGGAAATACCAGTGCCATGGCCAGCATGAAATCCTTAGGACCGTGCAGCACTTCATTTTTGATCAGCGTTTTGACGCGGCTTATTTTCATTGAAAACGCCTCCTCAACGTCAGCAAGCCGGCGGCCAGCAGTACGGCGGTAACGCCGGTAAGAATCAACAGGTTGACGCCTACCTCGCTCCAGCCGGCGCCATAGTTGGCTACCCGGTTGACGGTATCAATCAGATAATAGGACGGGATAGCCTTGGCCCAGTCGGCTAATAATCCCGGCACTACCGCGCCGAAACCGGGGATGGCAAAAAGAATCAGGATAACCATACCCCAGCCGACGACAGCATTGACGTCACGCGCCAGCGAGGCCACCAGGAAACCGGTTCCTACCACGAATACGCTGGCGATGAAAAGGGTGGTCAGGATGAGTAAAGGTTCATGGGCGAAACCGCCGACAATAGCCATAAACAGCACCGCCTGAGCCAGCGCCAGGCCGACGCCCAGGATGCCCTTGGCGGTGAACAGGTCAGAGGAGCGCATCGGCGTCACCAGCAGCGCCCGCGCGGTGCCCTGGGCTATTTCCACGGCAATAAGGGAAGCCAGGGTCATTATCTCGGTCAGCAAGATCAAAATGACCAGCATCGGCCGCATGCGGTCGCGCAGGGCTATCTGTTCTCCCAACATATCCGGGCCCAGGATTTCCTGAGTGGTGTCAAAGGCCAACACCTGCCCTGTCTGAATATAGGAAAGCTCCTTTACCAGGGCAACGACGGAGTCAGCGATTTCCGGCGGCGCGGTCGAGGTGAAATACACGTTGATATCAGGTTTTCCGCCGGTGTTCCAGATTTCCATAATGTCAGGAGGCAGTGATATCCCCACCTGGAAATCACCGGCCAGTACCGCCGACTTTAAATCTTGTTCGGTATCAAAATAGCTCACCTCCGCCCCTTCGGCGGCCAGTTGTTCAAAAGCCGGCGGGACTACCGGAGCATGCATGCCCAGCGACAGCTTTTCATCTACATCCGCGGGCATGATGAGGTATACGGCAATGTAAAGCACCAGGCCGAGAATGGTGATAAAAAAGTAGAAACGGCTGCTCAGGAAAAGGTTGAAATCCTTCCTGAGCAAGGCCTTGATGGTACGGCCGTTCATTCCGAAAGCCTCCGGCCGGTGACCTTGATGAAAATGTCTTCCAGGGAAGCTTCCTCCGAGTGCATGGTAATTACCCGCCCGTCGTTGAACAGGCCTTGAATGTCATCTACCGTCTTATCCGTATCCAGGTCAACTTCGCGGCGGGTCAGGCTGCCGTCATCGGTGGCAATCTCAGCGATGACGGATCTCTTGCCGTGCTGCTGTTTCAGCGAATGAGGCGTATCCAGCGCCGCGATGCGGCCGCTTTCTAGGAAAGCCACCCGGTCGCATAACTTGTCAGCCTCCCACATGTCATGGGTGGTCAGAAAAACGGTGGCGCCGCGGTCACGTTCCTCGAGGATGATGCGGCGAATAGCGTCAGCGGATACCGGGTCCAGCCCGGAGGTCGGTTCGTCCATGAAGAGTATTTCCGGGGTATTGACCATGGAGCGGGCAATCATCAGACGCTGCTTCATGCCCTTGGAATAGCCGGAAACCCGGTCTTTTTCACGTCCGGCCAGGCCGACGCGCTTCAGCAGGGCCCAGCCGTCAAAATTCCTGACACCGAAAAGTTCGGCAAAAAGCTTCAGATTATCAAGGGCGCTCATCTGCTCATAAAGATTGGTCTGTTCGAAACAGACGCCAATGCGGGACTGTACCTCCATGGCCTGTTTGGACACGTCGTATCCCAGCAGCACCGCCCGGCCTTCCTTGGGTACCAGCTGGCCCGTCAGCATCTTCTGGGTGGTGGTCTTGCCGGAGCCATTGGGCCCGAGAAAGCCCAGGATTTCCCCCTGGCCAACCTCGAAACTGACGTGATCCACCGCCAGTAGTTTTCCATAACGATAGGTTAGGTTCTCCACGATGATGGATTTTTCAGCCATGCGCTTGATTGTCCTCCTTGCCGAACAGGTCAATGTCTTTTTTTAGAAAGCCATAGAAAAACAGGCGGGTGATTTCTTCTATGAGTTGCATACGGTTCCGCCAGTCCTTGAATAATTCGCCCTGGGCGGCAAAGCCGATCCGCATGGCGTTCATGTAAGTCAGGAAAGCCTCGGGGTCCAGGGATTCTTCAATATAACCCTGTTGCTTACCGTCATCCAGCATGGTTCGCCACAGCTGACGGGCTTCATTGTTATAAAGATCTTCAAGAAGCGGGGCTATCCTGGAATCCTGGCTCATCAACCGGGTCACTATTTCGGAGTTATAGCTGGCGGCCAGTTCCATTTTGCCGGTAATCATGCCGCTTAGTTTAGCCGGGAACGGCAGGTCTGATTTAAGATAAGTCCGGGCGTTTTCCAGGATTTCATTAATCAGTGATTTGGCCGCTTCAATAACCAGCGCGTCACGGTTGCCGAACTGGTTATATATAGTGGTTGGGGAAACCGCGGCCGCGGCGGCGATGTCCTCGACGGTAACTTTCTTGACGTCATGCGTCCGGTGGAACAGTTCCAGCGCGGCGGCAACTATCCGCCGGCGCCGGTCGGTTTTCTTGAAGCTCTTTGCCGCGGACATGGTTACAGGTCCTTGCGCCGCAGCAGGCGGAATGCCGCTATAAAGAATATCAGCGTGGCCAGCGGAGCGATAATGAAGCCGAAAGTTTCCAGTTCCCGCCCGTTGACCACGTCAGGTCCCGGGAAATACTCAAAGGGGGTAAAGTATTTTAAAAATTCAGTATTTTCATCCAGGTTGGAGATGAAGGACAAAAAGTAGGCGCCTACGGTGATGGAAGCGGTTATGGCTCCGGCCCGCTTGTGGCGCTTCAGCAGCATGGAAATGAGCATCCCCAGTCCCAGGAAAAAAAGCTGCAGCAGCAGGGTTACCAGCATGAAGGCGGCGACTCCGGTAATGAAATCAGAGCCGATATCGAATGGAGAAAAGGCGGCCAGGCTGGCGATGAAGGTAAACGCGGTCAGGATGACGCAGTTGATAACGGCCACTACCAGCTTGCGGCTGACCAGGTGAGCGCGGGTAACCGGCAGGGCGAAGGTGGTTTCGGCGGTGCGCTTATTGATTTCCCTGGACAGGATCTGTGCCCCCAGCAAGGCGGCATAGATGCAGGAGGCAAGGATGATGAAGGAAGCCAGGTAGCCGTAGTATCCCTCGGGGACATCCAGCCGCAGCCCATCCATGCCGAAGGCCTGGCGCAGGGCTTCGGGCAGTGATTCCAGGAAACGGTTGACCTCTTCCGACTGGCCTTCATAAACGCTGAATTCTACCGACGCCAGGCCCATCAGGCCGCCGTAGCACAGGCACCAGATGACCAGGGCTTTCAGATTGGCTTTGAATTCACGTTTTATGATGTTCATTGAATCTCCATCGCTAGGCCGCAGTGGCGATATCCCGACGGTTGTAAAGTATATAACCGGCGATAATACTGATTACTATGACCGCCAGACTGATGGCCAGACCGGAGGTCTTGAAAGCCTCATTTTCAATAATATAATTCATGTTGAAGTAGTCATAAGGCACCAGGTACTTGACCGGAGTATCTTTCAGTACCGATTCGAAAGAATAAAGAACATACAGGCCAATTGACAGTCCCAGCGAAAAGGGCAGTGGCGAATCCATGCGCTTCAGCAGTACAGAGATTAGGAAGCCGACGGCATAAAACAAAACCTGGAAAATCAGCAGTCCGCCCATGATCAGCAGGAAGGCTTTGGCGGAATACTCCTGTCCGCCGCCGAATGACTCCATACCGGCCCAGCAGATAAGCCCCATGGCGATATTGAAGATAACCAGGTGACTCAGCCCTGCCAGCAGTTTGGCGGTGACGATGCGGTTGCGCTTTACCGGCTTGGAGATTAAAAAATCAGCGGTCTGATCGCGCTCTTCGACTGAGACGGCATTAAGCCCCAGGTTGGAGGAAAAAATGGCCCCGGCTAGGAAAAGGTAGATGCCGATGAAGGCGAAGTAGCCCAGTATATTTGACAGGTCCTGCTCCAGGCCGAAGGCTTTCTTGAAGGCTTCCGGGAAGCTGTCCAGGATGTCGGTAAAAGCTGAACCCTGGAAAGATTCAAAGAAGGCAAAGGTTACATAAATAAAAAACCCCAGCGACACTATCCAGATAAGGGTAGTCAACAGTCTTTTTCGGGTTTCGTACTTGAATATGTTCATTTTGTCAGTCTCGTATCTCTGAACGGTCCTTTATTCGTAATAATGCATGAAGATTTCTTCCAAATCCGGTTCTTCTATATGGATATCCTGGATGTGATGAGCGGCTACCGCCTGCAGGATCTTATTGACATCACCGCGGTAGAGGAAAGATATTTCATTGCCCCGATGCTGGAAGTCATTGATCTCGGCCATCGGCAGGTCAGCCTCGCCGAGGCCATCGGCGATTATCTTGAATTTTTTATATGCCTCTTCCCGCAGCGCCGAAACCTGGTCTATCTTGATGATGGAGCCCTCTTTGATGATGGCCAGCCGGTGGCACAGTCGCTGAACTTCACTTAAGATGTGTGATGAAAACAGCACACTGGCGCCGCGCTCATTTTCCTCACGAATGATTTCAAAAAACTCACGCTGCATCAGCGGGTCCAGGCCGGAAGTAGGCTCATCCAGGATAATAAGGTTAGGAGAATGCAGCAGACCCTGGATGATACCGACTTTCTTTTTGTTGCCGTAGGACAGCTCATCTATTTTCCGCGACAGGTCCAGTTCCAGCCTTTCCGCCAGTTCCCTGATGCGACGGGAGCTGTCTTTCTTAAAGAAGCTGGCTGAATAGTTCAGCAATTCCGACACCTTCATGTTCTCGTAATAAAAAACCTCAGACGGCAGGTAGCCGACCTCGGCGCGGATATCGTGGCCTTCGGTGACCACGTCACGGCCGAAAACGCGGGCCGAGCCGCTGGTGGGAAATATCAGGCCTACCAGGATGCGCAGAGTGGTGGTCTTGCCGGCGCCGTTGGGACCGATAAAACCGAATATCTCGCCCTTTTCCACGCTGAAGGAAACATTGGTGATGCCGCGGTGTTTGCCGTACATCTTGGTCAGATCTTTTATTTCTATTACCTTGTCCGACATATCCCTGACTCCTTGGGCGGTATCACCGCTCTCATAAAATGTAGTATTATAGTAATTTACTACAATAATTCATCTGATGTCAACAGGTTTTTTCAAAATATTTTTACAGTTGGCGGTGATGGTAGAATAATAGCAGCTTAAATAAAAGAACTGACCGGAGGAATTGATATGGACCGGAAAATCAGCGAGCTTTTCGACCTGCGCGGCAAGGTAGCCATCGTGACCGGCGCGGGGGCTGGTATCGGCAAGGGCATCGCCCTGCGGCTGGCGGAAGCCGGAGCCAGTGTTGTGGCGGCGGATATTGATATAGACGCGGCCCGGAAAACAGTGGCGGAACTAAGGGTGGCCGGCTACAAGGCGAGGGAAAACCGAACCGATGTCAGTCAGCCGTCTTCCATTGAAAGGACGATGCAGGAAACGCTGGCGGCTTTCGGTGATCTGCACATACTGGTAAATAACGCCGGTGTTTATCCGTTTTCTTCCGGACTGGATATGACAGAGGAAACATGGGACAGGACCCTGGACATCAATCTTAAAGGCACCATGTTTTTCGCCCGGGCGGCAGCCAAGGCCATGCTGGATAGTGGCCACGGCGGTAAAATTATCAATATTGCCTCGGTGGACGCTTTCCATCCCACCGGCAACCTGATAGCCTATGACGCTTCAAAAGGGGGTGTGGTGATGCTGACCAAGGCCCTGGCCAGGGAATGGGCTCCCCGGGGAATCAATGTCAATGCCATCGCTCCCGGCGCGGTAAAAACCCCGGGCGCCGCCTCCGGATTGGAAGGGATAAGCCCGGAAGAAATCAAGGAACTGACGGCCAGGTTCACCGCTTCAATTCCGCTTGGCCGGCAGGGAGAACCGGATGACATCGCCCGGGTGGCTCTTTTCCTGGCTTCCGAGGCCGCGGATTACGTGGTGGGATCGACAATCATCGCCGACGGCGGGTACCTGGTAGGCTGAATCGGTTCTGATTTGATACTTAATCGGGCAGCGGTGTCAACCATTGCCGGCCGGTGGCTCCGCGCCGAATTTTTCGGCCAAAAAGGCCACGGCCTTGTCCACCGCCTGTTTGACGCCGTCGGTCATCTCAAAGCTCCACTCCATCTTTTCCGGCTGGGTTACCAGAAACTGTACCTGCGGCTTATGACCGATCAGCTCGGCTATCTGCAGCAGCTCCGTCATACCCACCTGGTGGAATGACAGATTGGTTTTATCCGCCGGCTGCAGGCTGCTATCAAGGTCGACCAGGCCGATTTCCCCAGGTTCCAGGTCAGCAATCATAACGTCAACCACGAGAAGGGTATCAATGCCCTCCAGGGAACCCAGCAGGTCAAATCCGGCTACCGCGCCTTCCTTCAGGCTGACATTTTCCGGGAAGCGCCAGTCTTTCAGCCGCCGGATGACATGAACACCGAATCCCTCGTCGGCCATGGCTACATTACCGACACCCAGCACCAGGGTGCGGCCGGCCTGTTTTTGCTTGTTTTCCGAGTTCATAAAATACCCTAACTGCGCCGCATGAAAAAGCGGCAGACTTCCGCTGCCGCTTTTTCAGGAAAGGCTTTAATTTACTATCTAGGAAATCTTGACCACTTTAACATTGTTGGTGTGCGGGTCTATCAGGTGCACGGCACAGGCGATGCAGGGGTCAAAGGAGCGGATGATGCGCACCACGTTGATCGGGTTATCCAGGTCAGGCACCGGGGCGCCGATGAGCGCCTGCTCGTAGGGTCCCTTGACGCCGTTCTCGTCGCGTGGTCCGGCGTTCCAGGTTGAGGGAACCACCATCTGGTAATTCTTGATGCGGTGGTTTTCCACTTCCACCCAGTGACCCAGCGCGCCGCGCGGGGCATCCCAGACGCCCATGCCCTTGCCGCTCTTGGGTACCGGCTGTTCATTCATGCCCACCAGCGGGCCCTGCAAGCGAAGCTCAATCAGGCGGTCAATCCACTTGAGGCCTTCGTCAGCAATCATCTTGGAGATGACGGCGCGGCACAGGTGACGGGCTACGACGCCTTCACGGCCGCCGGCCTGGAAGAACGCATCCAGCTGCGGGAACTTGTTGACCAGACCGCGGGCCAGCGGGCCGACTTCCATTGTTTTGGAGTCATAACGCGGCGCTTTCAGGAAGGAGTAGGCGCCGTCTTTATT
Organism: Dehalogenimonas sp. NIT-SK1; assembly: GCF_055384165.1. Classification (NCBI taxonomy): domain Bacteria; kingdom Bacillati; phylum Chloroflexota; class Dehalococcoidia; order Dehalococcoidales; family Dehalococcoidaceae; genus Dehalogenimonas; species Dehalogenimonas sp. NIT-SK1. Next base: position 1,463,049 of record NZ_AP042352.1, on the reverse strand, counting down.
GAGATTGTAATCGGTCACGCCCTCGGATGGATGCAGCGCGTCGACTCCGGCTGGATAGTCATACCAGGAATTGGTGACGGATTCGGTTATCTTGCTGTAATCGACATCCTGGACACTGGCATTATTTATGTCGGCCAGTGAACCACGGGGACCGCCGGCCATGATTACGCCGCCCTGGAACATGGGGTCGGAGCCGCCGAATGAGATGTCACCGGCAGCGCCGGAGCTGCCCTGGGGCAGCATGGGGTAGGCCAGGTAGTTGCCGTCGGTAGCGCCGAAGCCGGCAGCGGCCAGCGGCAGCAGCGGACCGTAACCCACTGCCGCTACGTCGGGCAGATATACATTATTAACAAAGTCAGCCTGCTCAACCCACAGTTCGCGCAGCGACATCAGCTGTTCAAAGCTGGGGGAGGCAGTGCAGCCGCCGACGGTAAGGGCGTTGGGATGGGGCTGGATGCCGGTAAGGTAGGCCAGCATCTTCTGTGATTTGGCCTTGAGTTCCGCGGCTTTAATGTAATGCGATACCAGGGTGGTGACCGTTTCCGGATCATTTACCGAGAACTCGTCCGGGGTGTAGCGCGGAGTGAAGGGTGAGGTGTCTCCGGCATTGACCAGGCCCACAATCTTGCTCTTAATGGCCAGCAGACCTGGGTCGGCGCCTTCATAGGAGGCTATGGCCATTATGTCCAGGTAGTCCAGGGCGGACAGAATGTAGAAGTGAATGTAGTGGTCATGCATGTAATATCCGGCGGAGAACAGGTTTCGCATCAGCCGGCCAGCCTCGGTCAGCTCAATGCCGAAAGCGTCCTCGAGCGCCTGGGCTGAGGCGATAGTGTGAACGCCTTCACAGACGCCGCAGACACGGCTGGTGACGTAAGGAGCGTCCCAGGGGTCGCGTCCCTGGAGCAGTTTTTCCCAGCCGCGGGCCATGGTACCGGCGGACCAGGCGTCGGTAATTACGCCGTTTTCGACTTCAACCTCGATTCTGAGGTGTCCTTCAATTCTGGTTAACGGATCAACGACAATGCGCGTCATAGTTATTTTACCTTTCCAACCTTATTTTCGAACATTGGATTTCCAATTCCAATTTCAAGGGTTGAGTTAATCATTACTGCGGCGGCAGCCCGAAGTCATAATCATGGGCGTACAGCGGGCTGGTGTCTTCATAAAATTCCGGCTGCGAGCAGGCGACGCAGGGGATGTTGGCTTCAATGCAGTAGCTGGCTCGGCCATTCCACATTCGGTCCCAGCAGTCCTGCATGGCGATGGGTCCCTTGCAGCCCTTTAGAATCAGGCAGTAGTCCTTCTGGGCCGGATTCTTGTAATCAGTCAGGAAACGCCCGGCTTCATAGTGGCCGCGGCGCGGACAATTGTTGTGCATCAGCTGCCCGTAGAAAGCGTAAGGACGGCGATACTGGTCCAGCGCCGGTACGGTGCCGAAGGTGATGTAATGGACGATGGTGGCCACCAGCCGCTCATTGTGCAGCGGGCAGGTGGGCAGGTTGATGACCGGTTTTTCACCGACATCGTCAAATTCATGATGCAGTTCCTTGCCGCGGAACAGGTAGCCGACCGCGTCGGTCGGGCCGGACCGCGGGATGCCGCCGTAGGTAGCGCAGGAGCCGACGCAGATGATGGCGGCGGCGTTGGCGGCGGTTTCGCGGACTATTTCAGTAAACGGTTTGCCAGCTATGGTGCAGAACTTGCCATCCTCAGCCAGCGGGATGGAACCTTCAATAACCAGGACATAACCGCCCTCTTCAATGGTGTCCTGCAGTGCCTGCTCGGCCTGGTGCCCGGAAGCGGCCATGGCCGTTTCATGGTAGCGCAGGGAAATGGTATCCAGCAGGATGGAAGTGGCGTCCGGCTCCTGGTTGTTAAGGAAGGATTCGGTACAACCGGTGCAGCTCTGGCCTTCCAGCCAGATTACCGCCGGTTTGCCGCTGGTGCTTTCCAGCGCTTCCACTATCTGCGGGGCCAGAGCTTGGCTCAAACCAAAGTAGGCTGTGGTCATACCCGCGACCTTGACGAAATCCCGGCGGGTCAGGTTAGGTTTTCTCAGACTTGAAATATCCATCTTTTCTCCTTTGTAATGGGACTGGGTCCCACTCCGGTCTAGATATGTATTTTAGCTTTTATTCCTTATTTGTTCCTACGGGTTTGATTTCAGCCAGTTGCCCAGCAGTTCGTGCTGTTCCTGGGTCAAATACACGCCCGAGTAGTGCGACTTCAGGAAAACGGCCAGGAAGTCAGCGGTCTGCCGCTGCAGGTCAATCTGCTCAATGGAAGGACCGCCGTTGCCGCCGGATCGGTCAGCCGCATGGCAGACGGCGCAATTATAGGCATAGACCAGTGCCGGATCAGTCGGGGCGGGCGCTGAGGTCTGGGTGGAATTTGTGTAAATCCAGTTGATCAGCAGGTCCCGCAGGCGGGAATCCATGGTTACCCCGGTGCGGTGAACCGGCAGCCACTGGGACAGGTAAGCCACGCTCTGATCACGGGAAAGGGCAGGACCTACTCCGCCCTGGCGCTGGGTGCCGTGGCAGGATGCGCAGTAGCTGGCATAAACCAGGCTGGCGTCAACACCCGCCACATCATCGGAGACTGGCAGCAGGCTTTCAGTAGCCGGTGGTGAAGTGGTGGTGGGCGGGGGTGTGGTTGAATCATCGGTGCAGGCGCTCAATACCGGCAGCATTACCAGCATCAGCGCGAAAACCAAAACCAGGATATTTTTGTGTTTCATCAATTTACCTCTCCTGTTCATCTGGATGACCGGGTAAAAAATCTTTGCCTATAAAAAAGGAGACGCCGACTTAAAAACGTCCCCGGTAATGAAATTTGGTTAACACTTATGCCCTCTCCTTTCCTAAGCGCGGGAGGCGCCGGCGTTTCCGCCGCCACCCTCGAAGCCTTGCGGCTTACAGGTCCGAACACCATAACTGAATCAGCTTTAGATTTTCGGACTCGAAGAGCCTTTTCATCAGCCGACCGGTGAGCCTGGCCGGCAAATTCGCTAGGATTGTAGCACCATGGTTTTAGTACTGTCAATATAATTAGTCCTAAAAGTATAATACCGGGTAATTATTTTTCATTTTAGCTTTGCCGACCGTTGAAACGACTTAAAATGCTTGCTACCGGAGCGAAGGGTGTTACAATATGAAAAACTTTTCAGGTGAAAAGGAGACTGCCCTGGAAGTTCAGGAAATTCGCCGGCTGATGGAGGAAAGACAGTACAAGGAGCTGCGCGTCGCGTTGAGTTCCATGGACGCTGACGCCATAGCGCTGCTGCTGACCGAAATGCCTGACGCGGAAACACTGACCGCTTTCAGGCTACTGCCCAAGGACCTGGCGGTCCAGGTATTTGACCAGTTCGACGGCCGCCAGCAACTGGCGCTGATGGAGCTTTTCACCGACAATACCGCCCGCCGCTTCCTGGAAGTACTGCCGCCGGATGACCGGGCGGAACTCTTTGATGAAGTGCCGGCCGCCCTGGCCCGGCGGCTGCTGCGCCTGCTGTCTCCGCAGGACCGGCAGATGACCCTCAAGCTGCTGGGTTACGCCGAAGATAGCGCCGGCAGGGCGATGACGCCGGATTTTGTGGATCTGCAGGAGAAGATGACCGCCGCCGAAGCGCTGGATAAAATCCGGCGGCTGGCGGTATCCAAGGAAACCATTTACATGGCCTATGTCATCAACCGCCAGCGGAAACTGATTGGAACGGTTTCATTGAAGGACCTGGTGCTGGCTGAACCGCGGACCTGTGTTACCGAAATCATGACCGACGAACCCCGCAAAGTCTATACCGATACCGACCAGGAAGAAGTAGGGCGGCTGCTCAAGGATTATGAACTGCTGGCCATTCCGGTGGTGGATGCCGAGAACCGGCTGGTGGGCATCATCACCTGGGACGACGTGGTCGATATAATGGAAGAAGAGGCCACCGAAGATATTTACCGCTTCGGCGCGGTGCCCGGTTCCGAGCGGGCATATTTTACCGACCGTATCTGGTCAGTAGTGCGGCGGCGCACGGTATGGCTGCTGCTGCTTATCTTCGCCAACACCTTTACCGCCACCATAATCGCCGGCCAGGAGGAACTGCTGGCGGAACTGGTGATCATGGCCGCCTTCATCCCGCTGCTTATCGGTACCGGAGGCAACATCGGAGCCCAGTCAGCCACGGTGGTAATCCGCGGCATGGCTACCGGGGAAATCGCCGGGCGGCGGAAAATGTCGGTGGTGCTGCGCGAGGGCGGGGTAGGTCTGCTGCTGGGACTGGTGCTGGGCCTGGTGGTGCTGGCCTGGGCTTACCTGCTGGGACGGGATTTTGAGGTTGCCCTGATAGTGATGATGACCCTGATGCTGCTTTCCACCCTGGCTACACTGACCGGCGCAAGTCTGCCGTTTTTCTTCCAGCGGCTCAAGATTGACCCGGCACTAGTTTCAGCGCCCTTTATTACCACTGTGATGGACGTGCTGGGTGTGGCGCTTTACTTTGCGATAGCCGCCTGGCTGCTGAACATATAGGTCAATAACGGGTCAGTACGATGGTTTTTCAGCGACGATAACAATAAAACCAGCTTCGGTGCGGACCCCGTCCTGCGGCTGTTCCGGTTCATTAACCCGGCCCGGCGGCTGGAAAAGGGCTGATACGTTTCGGGTGACCTTAAAACCGGCGGCAGCCAGCAGATCAATAAGCTGCTGCCGGCTTATAAAGTCAGCATAACGGTATATTGGGTGCCCGGCTGACTTCTTAACCTGGTAAAAGCTGCCCCAGGCGCAGTCTGCGGGAACCATGGCGGCTACAACCTTACCCCGGTCTTTTAAAACGCGGTGGATTTCATCCAGCACCCGGGACGGTGATTCAGTAAAGCAGAGGGTCATTATCAGAAATACTGTTCCGAAGGTTTCATCTTTAAAGGGTAATTCTTCGCCTCTGCCTCGGGTCGTCCGGATACCTCGGGCCTCTGCCATTCTCAGCAGTTTAGCCGAGGGATCAATACCTGTTTCGATGCCCAGGGCTTGGGCGAAGCGACCGCTGCCGACACCGACCTCCAGCCACGGCTTGGGCAGGTTCTGAAGTACATGCCGGATAGCCGCCAGTTCAATGGCAAAAATAGTTTTGCCTTCACCGTCAAACCAGGCGTCATACTCCGCGGCCCTGGAGTCGAACAGGCTCCCACCGTTATCAGAATCCGTCTTCATAAAACCTTTTGAAGTGTTCCCTGAAATAACTGTTTCCGACAATATCTTCTTCTTTAAAGCTGTAGCGGTAATTTTCTATATAATCCTTAAGCACGGCGTAGGCTTTATTGATTTCCGTCATTTCCCGGCTGCTCTCGCTTTTGGTTTTGTCCGGGTGGTGCCGGTGCGACAGCCGTTTATAGGCGGCCTTTACTTCTTTAATGGTTGCTGTTTCACCCAGGCCGAGCCGCTTCCTGGCTTCGTCTATTTCTTTGAAATCAGTGTTGTTCATAAAATCTGCCGTTTCGTCTGTCACTCATACAGCCAATTCAAATCAATTTATTGTATTCCAAGCCTTTTATGCTTATCAAACAGTTTAGCCACGCACCGGAAAATATTTTTACGTTTCAGCGGGTTTTTTCAGCTTCAGCACCGGACTTTTTTCCTATTGACATACACTATATCTAGTGGTAATGTATGCGGGCAACACAACAGATAGTGTTTAAACGTCAGCATCATGTCGCCGCTTGCCTGTATCTGAATAAGGAAATTTCAAGGATAAGGATTTACCGAATGAATTGTCCCAGCTGCCGGCAGAATGATTTCCGGGTGGTTGATTCCCGGGAGGTCGAAGACGGTATTCGCCGCCGGAGGGAATGCCTTAGCTGCGGCTACCGCTTTACAACCTATGAGCGAATCCAGCCGACGGCGGTATATGTCATCAAGAAAGACGGCCGCCGCGAGGAATGGAGCAAGGACAAGCTGCTGGGCGGACTGCATAAAGCCCTGGAGAAGCGGCCGCTGCCGGTGGGTACCGTAGATAAGCTGGCGGATGAAATAGAGTCCGAACTGGTTGAAACCGGCCGGGCCGAGATAGCTTCTTCGGCAGTGGGCGACAAGGTGATGGAGAAGCTCAAGGCGGTTGACAACATCGCCTACATCCGCTTCGCCTCGGTGTACCGCAAGTTCACTGACGTAACAGAGTTCAAGGAAATGGTGGATAAGCTGGTCGGCCGCTCGGAAACGGACAGTCGGTCACAGCTGCCGCTGATGCTGGAAACAGCCGAAAAGAAAATAAAACGGAGAAAAGGCCATGACACCGCAGCCGTCAGGTAAACCCATCGTTGATAAAAACCGCATTGCCCAGATAATCTTCAACCAGGCTTCCGCCATGGGCATCGCGGAGCGCGGCAAGGTAGAGGAAATCACCGCCCGGGTTATCGACCGGCTGGAAAAACCGGCCTCGCTGCCGGGAATGGAAGCCTTCATGCCGGCCGATGCCCGCCAGCCGATCGCGGCTACTGAGTACGAGATTGAGTCACTGGTCAAGGATATTATTGACGCCGCCAGGCCTCCGGCTGTCGCTGAAGAAACTGAAGTTAAGGAAGCGCCGATGCCGGATAGAGCCGAAGTGCCTGACCCGCCTTTGCCGCCTGTCCCCCCCGTTATTACCAAACCATCTAAAGAGGAGAAAATTATGCCGGTCAACACCCGTACCCGAAACACAAAACCGAATAAGAAAAACGCGGTCCCCGAAAAGGTGGAACTGGCTGATAATTCACTGGCGGTGCTGCAGAAGCGTTATTTGAAAAAGGACAAGTCCGGCAATCCCACCGAAACCCCGGAGGATATGCTGCGCCGGGTGGCCCGCACCGTGGCTGCCGCCGAGCTGATCTACAACCCGGACTGCAAGGTGCGCGATATTGAAAACGAATACTACGGCCTGATGTCCCGGCTGGAATTTCTGCCCAACTCGCCGACGCTGATGAACGCGGGGCGGGAGCTGGGGCAGCTTTCGGCCTGCTTCGTGCTGCCTATTGAGGATTCCATTGAAAGCATCTTTGATGCCGTCAAGCATACCGCCATGATTCATAAATCCGGCGGCGGCACCGGTTTTTCATTCTCCCGGCTGCGCCCCGAGTCCGACCGGGTAGGCACTACCGGCGGCGTGGCTTCCGGGCCGGTGTCCTTCATGCGCGCCTTTGACGTGGCCACCGATGTCATCAAGCAGGGCGGCACCCGCCGCGGCGCCAACATGGCCATCCTGTCCATTGACCATCCGGACATTGAGCATTTCATCACCGCCAAGCAGAACGCCGGGGTGCTGACCAACTTCAATCTTTCAGTAGCCATTACCGACAAATTTATGGAAGCGGTCAGCGCCGATACCGATTATGAGCTGGTCAACCCCCACAACGGCGAGGTGCTGGGCACCCGCAAGGCCCGGGAAATTTTTGACCAGATAGTGCAGCTGGCCTGGAAGACCGGCGACCCCGGCATTGTCTTCATTGACCGCATCAATGATGAAAACCCGACGCCGAACCTGGGGCGCATTGAATCAACCAATCCCTGCGGCGAGCAGCCGCTGCTGCCCTATGAGTCCTGCAACCTGGGCTCGGTCAACCTGTCCCGCATGGTCAAGGGTAACGGCAAAAAGGAGATTGACTACGACAAACTGGGTTACACGGTGCGTACCGCGGTTCGTTTCCTGGATGACGTCATTGACGTCAATAAGTTCCCGCTGCCGCAGATTGCTGAGCAGACGCGCAAAACCCGCAAGATCGGCCTGGGAGTGATGGGCTTTGCTGACATGCTTATTGAACTGGGTATTTCTTATAATTCAGCCGAGGCCCCCCAGACCGCGGAAGAAGTGATGGGCTTCATCCAGCGGGAAGCGTATAAGGCCTCAGAAGAACTGGCGGCTGAGCGCGGCGTCTTCCCGGCCTACGAAGGCAGCAAGTACGACGGTCAGGTCAAGATGCGCAACGCCTCCTGCACCACCATCGCCCCCACCGGTACGCTGTCCATCATCGCCGGCTGTTCTTCCGGCATTGAGCCGCACTTCGCGCTGTGCTTCACCCGCAACATCATGGACGGCACCCGCATGATAGAGGTCAATCCCTACTTCGCCCAGGCTGCCAAAGATGGTGGATTCTATTCCGACGAATTGATGAAAAAACTGGCCGAGGGCGGTCACCTGGAAGATATGCCAGAGGTGCCGGAAGAGGTTAAAAAGCTCTTTGTTACCGCCCACGGCATTACTCCGGAATGGCACGTCAGGATGCAGGCCGCATTCCAGAAATATACCGACAACGCCGTATCCAAGACGGTCAACTTCCCGGCTGAGGCTACCGTAGCTCACGTGGAAGAGGTTTACAAGATGGCCTTCAACGAGAATCTGAAGGGTATCACCATCTACCGCGATGGCTGCAAGGCTGACCAGCCGATGTCCACCGGCAAGGCTGAGCCGGCCAAGGCGGAAACACCGGCTCCGGCGCCCAAGCCTTCCGGACCACGCAAGCGTTCCAAGGTGACCAATGGCTTTACCGAAAAGGTCAACACCGGCTGCGGTACGCTGTATGTTACCGTCAACTCCGATGACAACGGCGTCTGCGAGGTCTTTTCCCACCTGGGCAAGACCGGTGGCTGCGCCGCCGCCCAGCTGGAAAGCACCTGCCGGCTGGCCTCGCTGTCCCTGCGCAGCGGTGTTTCCCCTGATTCCGTGGCCAAGCAGCTAAAGGGCATCCGCTGCCCCTCCATCGCCTGGGACGGCGGCAAGAGCGTGCTGTCCTGCGCTGACGCTATTGCCAGTGTATTGGAGAACTTCCTAGCCCAGAGCCGCCCGGACGGCAATGGCAACGGGCACTCTGATAAAAAGCCGGTTACCGACCTGGGACTGGCCAAGAATATTGCCGGCCAGTGCGTAGAATGCGGCAGCATCCTGGTGTACCAGGAAGGCTGTTTCATCTGTCCTGGGTGTGGGTTTACGAAGTGTTAGGGTGATGGAAGAACACTCAATTACAGAAACCCGTCAAAACCGTACCGTAAATACATATTGCTATCTATTTCAGGCGGCTGATTTCGCATTGGAAAGAGCTAAGAGTTCTGAAGAAGGTGGTTTTTATTACTGTCTTTATTCAATTGTCATGAGTGCTTTCTCCTTTGAAGCATTTCTTAACCATTTAGGATCTGACCATGTTGAAAAATGGGATAAATACATGCCTGTACTCGACAAATTGAAGTTTCTTGCGAATCAGAAAGGTATTGTAGTTGATTATGCCAAGAGTCCTTTTCAAAGTATCAAGGAATCTAATCAAGTTAGGAACGATTTAGCGCACGGAGTTACCGAAAAATTAAATAAATGTTACTCTATTAATAACTCACGAAAAACGAGAATAGGTTTACAAACGACTTGGGAAATGAAATGTACGCTTTCTCGAGCTAGTCGTATACTTGCCGATACAGAGTTAGTGATGAAAGAAATGTTTAGGGCTTTCAACAACGGTTCTGAGTTGCTATTGGGGATTTTAAGTTTGGGTTCAACTCTCACAACGACTCGGGTCAACGAGAAATTCAGCTCATTTTCAAATTAGTTACCCCCTAATTCCCCGTATGATTATTGGCATCCACTCTCAGCTTATAACTGATCTGCTCACTCAGCGTCGCTATGAACGATGACGTTGGAGTACCTGAACTTGATCCCAACGAACCCACTACGAAAACTTCCCCAACCCTTGACTTGCCTCCCCATTTCGGCTAATCATTGACCGGAGTTTTTCTTGGCAAAAGAATTTCGTAATATTCTGGCTTTTCTCGCGGCGAATAAGAATGAGACGGTCATTCTTGTTTCCGCTGTCCTATTGCTGACTTTCGCTGAGTATCACCCTGTCTGGAACTACTGGTTCAACTCCCTCTTTTATTACGCCATCATTCCGGTGGGTGTGCTCCTTCTCTTGAAGAAAAATCCTTTGGATTACGGATTGGGGCTGGGCAAGGTCAGGATCTGGGGGCCTTATGTCATCGTCATCTGCCTGATTTGTGTTCCCATCCTCATTGCGGCTTCTTACCTCGGTAACCTTCAGAGTTATTACACCAAAGAGAATTTTGAATTCCTCAGGTACTGCCTGGAAATTGCCGTGTACATGATTGGATGGGAATATATTTTCCGCGGGTTTCTGCTTTTCGGTCTGAAAGAAAAGCTCAAAGAAGCCAGCATCCTGGTCCAGATGATACCCTTTGTCCTCCTTCATTTCGGCAAACCGGAACTAGAGACCGTCAGCACCATATTTACGGGAATACTGTTCGGTTATGTGGCCTACCGGGGAGGGTCGTTCTGGCCGGCCTTCCTGATACATTTATTCATCAACATATTTTTCCTGGCCATTGTCAATCTGAATTGATTGTTCAGGGTGACCATGGATATCTATTTCGAGTCGAAAGGCAACACCTCTAAAAGCTCCAGATTGGTAAGATTGTTCAACTGTAGTCTGGACTGGGACAGCGTGTAAAGGACATTCTCAATATACAGGCTCCGGGTTATCTGGCCGGGTCCTCCGTAGAAATATTCTCCGCTTTTCTGGAAAATATCGGTCGTGTCGTAATGGCTGACTTTACCTTTCAAGTTGAATCCGCCGTCCAGCGTCAGATTGTATACGTAGGCGCCTTGGAAGACGAATTCGCCCTGCATGTTCTTGGGCTGGCCCGGTTTCAATTCGGCTACCGTAACCGGTAACACCAGCAGACCTGATTCTTTGTCGAAAAGAACAGCCTTGTGTTCGCTGTTGGCCAGGCTTTCGGTGCCCCGGTCGCCTATTACCTCTTTATAGACCTCAATCGGGTTATTGACATCACTCACATCAAAGAGCGACAGCTTGACTCCCTGAATCGCTGTGTAGTATACAGCGTTATCGGTATGGACCAGGTCGGCGTCGATACTGGGATCCACCTCGTGGCCGATGCCGATAAGGTGAGTTTCATCATAAGGTTGCAGGTAATTGCTGTAACCTGGTATCTTCAATTTGCCGAGTATTTTGGGGTTTTCAGGCTGTGCCAGGTCGATAACGAAGAGCGGGTCCACATGCAGGAAAGTCACCATGTAGGCGCGCTGGCCCATGAAACGCACGGCGTAAATGCTTTCCCCGGGGGCCACATCTTCCAGGGCGCCGGTCGCCTTCAGGGAGGCGTCAAGAACGTAAACGTTATTGGTCGAGGTATCGCGGTTATTCACATAGCCGCTGATGGTTGTGGCGATGCGGAAGTAGCCGTTGTATTCATCCATGGCGAACTGGTTCAGGATGTGTCCATTTACATTGCCGGTGGCCTGGTAAATGACTTCACCGGCGTTTAGAGAGAACTTGGTGATCACCGTGTTTTGCGTTTGGTCGGCAATCGGTATGCCGATACCGTCGTAGACCGGCCATGAGGTCTGGGCGATATACAGGTTATCAGCCGAGGCATAGACGTTTTCGCCGCTGCCGGCGATGACTGTTTTACTGACGGCTTTTTCCGCATCGGTCATCGACAATGAGGCAATCGTGAGGAAGCTGGCTGCCTGGACCGGAGGGATATAACCGATCTGATCGTAGCTGGCGATTGGTTGAAAACTACCGGGGTTTTTATTATTGCCGTTCGTCTCCCGATAAGCCGGGATAAGATCGCTGGCGGCCGGATTGATATCGAAGTAGTCGGGATAAGAATTGATGACGAAGTAGACGTCAGGTCCTATCTTCCGCGAGGTCAGGTAAGATCCCTCAATATCGATACTCTTAAGTAATTCGGGATTCGAGTGGTCTTTAGTATCGTAAAGTTTTACCGATGTCAGGCCGGTCCGGTACGGGTAGATAGACGAGATATCCGGCATCCCTTCATTCGGCATGATGGTGATCGGATAGTCCGGTTCAAAACTGTTGGAATAGGTGTAACCGAATACTGCAAGACGGTCGCCGTTGATAAGGAGTTCTTGGGGATTGAACCCTTCTATGGAAATCTGCCCGACGATGTCGGCCGATTCAGGCGGATATGCCCTGGATATGTAAATAACGTTACCGGACACCGCGTAAATATACTTGCCGTCGGTTTTAACGATGTCCGCTTCGTCCACTCCGGCTACCTGGACATTGGTTTCGGAGTAAGATTTACTACTGGATGCTACTGCGTCATCCGCTTGTGCGGCAAGGACCGGTGGCATTGCCTCCATGGCCCACCAGTTGCCGGAATATCCCCTGGTTTGCGCCTGGGTGAAGGCTGTAACTAATGCTTTTTCTGATGTAAACGTGGGTAGGCCGGTGACCGGGTCATTGTTATCACCAGTGCAACCGGGAATGGCTAGAATGGAACAGAGTACTAAAGCAGATAAACTGAATAATCCGAGCTTTTTCATGGGACACAAACCTCACGCTGACTTCTAACATCTATAACGGCGATGACAGCGTAAAGTTATCCCTTTTCCTGTTTTATTCATTCCCCCCACTCAAAAGAATAACTCCCCTTATGGTCCCGGGCATCAACCCTGATGGTATATTCCCCCGGTTCGCTTAATGTTACGTTGAAGGATGAAGTGGGGATGTCATGCCCCTCGTAGGCACAGTCGGCGGTTTCATTGTCTTTGGCGATATAGGCGTCTATTGAGCCTTTTTCAGTTACCACCTCTACCAGCACGGTGAGCGGCTGGTCTTGCTCAACTTTTATATCTCGCTGCTTGTAGCCGCTGAATTTATCATAGGTCATCGCCATTTTACCCGGCAAGTTAGTTTCAACGGAGTTTATCTGGATGCCGGAACCCACGGTGCAGCCAGTGACCATCAGCAGCAGGGCAAATAAAGAGCTTAGTATTAAGTGATATTTTTTCATTACGCCTCCAATTGGTACAGTACCGAGGGTATTTTATTACTAAAGACACGAAATACGCACCCGTCAAAAGTATGGTTTTTAAACTGTAAATAAGAGCAGTAGACCATGAAATTTGATAAAAATCCTTCCCGGAAAACCCTGTCGGTATGTTACACTATTCCTGACAGCTCATGGCATTAACCGGACGAGAGATAACAGAATACGCCGAAACCCTGTTTGATGTTTCCGGCATCAGCCCGCTGCCTGAAGGCGGCAGCGTTATTCTCTGCGGGCTGGAGTCAACTCCGGACCGCGACCTGGATGAATTCAGCCAGGCGGACGGATGTTTTGAATTGGTTGGATTTCAGCGGCACTTCGTGCCCGGGCTGGGAAAAATGCTGCAATTTCTCCGGGAAAGAGGCTGCCGGGCTGAACTGGCCGGGCGTTACGGGTATCCGCTTCACGGGCGGCTCAACCTCAAGGAGCTGGCAATCAGCCTGGGGTTGGGCGTGCGCGGCAAGAGCACCGTGGTGCTGCACCCGGAATACGGCGCCATGTTGAGGTTTGCGGCCATTGTCGTGGATGGTCAGTTCGATGAGGCAAAGCCGGAGGCGATCCCGAACTACCAGCCGTGCCGGAACTGCCGGGTCTGCATTGATGAATGTCCGGTTCATATACTGGAGTCTTATAAGCTCACCGATATTGAAAAATGCCTTTCCAATACCAAAGTGATGAAATTAAGAAACGGGCGGCTGGTGCCCTGCGATATTTGCCTCAAAAAATGCCCGACCAATAACCCTGAAGGATAAAGTGATGGATAAAATCCTGGGCGTAAGTGGCAGCCCTCGGCAGGGTGGTAATTCCGACATACTGCTGCAAACGATGCTCAAGACGGCGGCGGATGCCGGTGCTTTGACCGAGGCGGTTTATCTGCGGGATTATGATTTTCAGACCTGTTCCGGGTGCGAAAAATGCCGCAAGGACAAGGAGTGTACCGGGCTGGATGATGATATGCGGCTGATTTATCCCAAGATTGAAGCTGCCGGCGGACTGGTGCTGGTGACTCCGATCCATCACTATAATATGACTGCCCTGATGAAAGCCTTCATTGACCGGCTTTACTGCTATTATGATTTCGGGAAGCAGCGGCCAGGCCAGTGGAGCAGCCGCCTGGCCGGACAGGGCCGACGGGTGGCGCTGGCCGTTGTCGGAGAGCAGGATGGCTATGAAGAAGGCGGTATGGACCTGACTATGGAAACGCTGCGGCGGTCAGTGACGGCGCTGGGCTACGAGATTGCCGGGGAGCTGCCGGTGCTGGGTGTTTTCGGCAAGGGCAGAGTACGGCGCGAGGCTGAAGTACTGGAACAGGCGGCAGTGTTGGGGCGGGATTTGGCGGACAAGTAGCTGGCGCCGCTAATAAATTCCAAATCTCAAATAATAATTAAGCTCCAATATTCAATATTAAAACGAAGTACGGAGATTATTCCGGCCGCGGACGCTCTTCAACGTTAGTGGATAGATTAGCCTGAATCCCCCATTATTTTTTCAGTCTGCCAGTCAGCAGCTACTGTTGTGACCGTGGTTACAGCCAGTCCGCATAATACTGAGTATAATGGTCAACAATAGGAGGCAGTATTATGTGGTATTGGAATAATCATATGGCTGACTGGGCATCTGGAGGAGGCGTTTTTATGTTTTTATTTTGGCTCATAGTTATAGGCCTGGTGGTTTGGGGCGTCTATACCCTGAGCAAGAACGGTACGGTTAAAGTAGGCAGTACGGCGAGGCGGGAACCGCTGGAGATTGCCCGGGAGCGATACGCCCGGGGTGAGATCAGCAAGGAAGAATTCGACACCATCAAAGCTGATTTGCTGTAAACATAGAGTGAGGAGTTGTTCGCTCCTTACTCTATTATTTTATAGTTTCTTGAAATAGTATTCAGTTTACAAATTCGAGCATAGTGACCATTAGGATGTTCTCATACCAGATTAGCACAAGCACCTGTAAGCCTCATCAATGGTGTTTATAGCCAATTGGTACTTGTCTTGGTGATGTATTGCCTTAACCATCAGGCGCTAGTTACCGGTTTCCAGGTACTGGAATTGTTTTTATATTGTAAAAACAATCTTTACTGATAACATAAGTCATTTTCATATTACTATTGAAATACAGCGCTTATGCTGCTGGAGGTAAATTATGAAAAATACAATGTTAATTCTCCTGTCCTTCTTGTTGGTGACGAGCCTGGCGCTTGTGGGCTGTGATGAAGAATACACGCCGCCTGAAGGGGAAGTAGAAGCGACGGAGTTTCAAGGGGTTGAGCTGACTCCGATGCGAAACCAGGGCAACAATGCCCTGGCAGGAACGCAGCAGATTGATCCGGAAACTTACACCCTGACCATTGACGGAATGACCAACCATGCGGTCTCTCTGAGCTACCAGGACCTGCTGGACTTGCCACAGGAATCCCGTCTTATTACCCTGCATTGCGTCGAAGGCTGGGAATTTACGGCCAAAATGACCGGGCCTACTTTCGCCTCAATTTTAGAGCTGGCGGGAGTAAAACCGGAAGCAAGCACCGTTATTTTTTACACTGCTGATGTTCCTGAGGGCTATACTTCACTGGACTTGGAATATATTAGCGGCCAGGACGTTATGCTGGCATTTAAAATCAACGACCTGACGCTGCCGGCCTCACGCGGTTTTCCTTTCCAGGTTGTAGCCACCGGGAAATACGGCTACAAGTGGGCAAAGTGGGTAACCCGCATTGAGCTTTCCGGTGATACTGAATTCCGGGGTTACTGGGAAAGCCGGGGTTTTAACAACAACGCTGATATTACCGGGCCCCGGTTTGAATAAGCAGGATTATCTGGTCACTAAACACAGGTAGAAAAACGGTATTCTTCAAAGGTTCAGCTGATTGACCCGCGGGGATTAACACCGAAAGCGGTGCGCGGACGGCAGGATTCCGCGGCTTTCAGGGTAAGGGCCAGGCTGGTGAGGTAATCATCCCGGCCGCGCGCCGGGTTGACGTAAAAGTTCAGCGTCCGGTCCGGGCGGTAGTCCGCCTCCGCGGCTTCAAGCTGGCTCCAGCATTCGACGCATTCCGGCGAGGCGTCACGGGCGTACAGCTTTAGTCGTCCGGTGTTGGCCGCGGCCAGCAGTTCATAGCCGAGTTCACTTTTGTTTTTGCGGTTGAAAACGAAGGAAACGACTCTATTTCCCAGTGTATCTTTGAGCATTCCGGCCAGCGGCTGTCCCAGGCCGGTGGCATCCGCCGCCAGACGCCTCAGTTTCCAGGCGCGGGCTATTTCTGTAATCCGCTTCACCAGCACCGCGGCCGGCAAGCCCTGCCAGGCGTAGTGGCGGACAACCCGGATATGGGGCGCGCTGCCGCCGGCTGAAGTATGGCTGTGATCCAGTTCAGCCAGCGTCAGTACGGTAGCATCAGCCGCGGCTGATGCGTCACCGCCGAAATCCAGGCCGCCAACATAGACGCGCCCTTCCAGGGGCAGCCGGCAGGCCGGATGAGCGCCGGAAAGATTCATCAGCTGTTCATCAGCTGTTCATCGGTGAACAGTCCCCGGCCGCCGGAAACCGGCAGCAGGGCGTACTGGGTACGGAAGACCGGGTGGTTCTCGCCGAGGCGCTCTTGCTCATTGGCAACATAATCACGGTAATGGGGGCGGTGTCGGGCGACATCCAGCCAGTCATAGCGGAAATGCCGCCGGAAGCCGTCCCGGCTCTCAAGCTCAAGATTAGTCTTTTTTGCCTCTTCAAGCAGGGTGTATTCATGCCACGGCGTGCCGTAAAGAACGGTGGTGGCATTGGCCACAGCGGCCATGGGCTTGAAGTCGCGGTTGAATTTGTCTATATCAACATCCTGTGCCTCGTCTATTTCCAGCAGCAGGTGGGCGGTGTTGCCGACGACATTGGCTGTTTCCGCCGCGGACAGGAAGATGACCCGCGCCCGGCCCAGCCGCAGGATGTGACCGTTCTCAATCCGGTAGCTGCCGCCCAGTCCGCCGTCATCCAGAAGGTCGCGCAGGCGCCGCAGTGAAATGACCGCCTGCGGGCGGAAGGTGGGCGCGCACTTGACCAGGTTATACGCTTCATCCTGGAAAAGCAGCAGCAGGTTCATTTCCAGCCAGGCCGATAGTTCATTTTTACCGCCCTGGCGGGCTATTTCCACGCTGAAGGTCAGGCCGAGGTTACGATTGACGGAGTCAATAACGGCGGCGGCTATTTCTGTTTGATAGGGGTAAAGTTGGTGCAAGTAGTATCCAGTCGGTTTGTGAGTTTATAATTGTTAGTGTTTAGTGAATAGCTAATATCTAAAAGCTAAACAATATCAAATACCAAAATTCAAATGACCGAAATAGAAACCGAGACTGCTTCGGCGGTAGCCTTGCAGTGACGGAGTGTGAAGGGGCTGGTATTTTAGTATCAGGTTATGGGGAGTAAAGGGAGTTTTACTTCTCCAGCGCGTCACGGATGATGCCGGCCGGGAGGATGACGCCTTTCAGTACCTGTTTAACCGCTTCAGCTATGGCGTTTTTGTCCCGGACGACGTAGCGGCGGCGCACCATAACGTTGGACAGAGTGTTGATGGCCTGTATTATCAGCTTGATGTTTTCCGGATCCCGCTGGTTCAGCAGCTGGATCTTGGAACGGAGTAGGGCAATCTCGGCGTCAAGCCCTTCCACTTCCTCGGCTTCAATCAGGTCCTGTTTTTGGGCGGCGTCAATCCGCCGGCAATAATAGCCGTGCTTGACGGCGTTGCTGTTGCCGGGCTGGGCGCCGGGTTGGCGGGGGGCTTTTTCAGCTTGGGGTTCGCTTTTTCCCCCATCTTCCCGGGGGTCTGGGATGGCACAGTAGTCAGTTGTATTCATTGGAAAAATATTAGTACATATGTAATATATTGTCAATAAGCAAAGGTTACACTTCGGTGGAATATTTTTCCGATGCGCGTCAGCCGGTGTCGGCAGATGGCCGTAGAGACGTTTAAGTATTGATGAATGGGGTATAATTATTAGTGGCTGACTTTAGGTTAAAGGTCAGCAATAGCCCGATGATTCGGGAAAGCCGCGGAAAGGAGGGACAAATGTATAAGAAAATCCTGGTACCGCTTGATGGGTCCAAGACAGCCGAGGGCGTGCTGCCTCACGTTAAGGCACTGGCCAATGTGGAGGGCGCTGAGGTCTTCATCCTCAATGTGGCGGCCAACCTGGCCCAGGAATTCGCTTTCTCCGACCCGTCCATAGCCGGCTACTCGGTAGCCGAGCAGGAACAGAAAGCCCGCGATTACGTCAATAAAATCAGCGAAAGGCTGCAGGAAGAAGGCTTCAAGAAGGTTACCGCCGAGATACGGGAAGGCTCGCCGGCCAACACCATTCTCAAGACTGCCGAGGAAGTGGGGGCTGACGTAATAGCTATGTCTACCCACGGTCGCAGCTGGCCGGGCAAGTGGCTCTTGGGCAGCGTTGCCGAACGGGTGGTGCGCCATTCCAAGATTCCGGTGATGATGATCCGGGCGGAGTGAGTGCCTTGGGGGAAATCTTAAATCTCAAGCACCAAATAGCAGGCAATATTCAGTTTTCTTAGTTTATAGTTCTCAGTTTTCAGTTGTCAGTAGTTAGCAGTTTTCAGTTTATAGATTCCCGGCTTTCGCCGAGAATGACAAGCTGAGGATACCGAGATTGGTATGCTGGCGCTAGCAATGACGATGGGGGACAGTTTTTAGTTTACGGTAGTCAGTTTTATGGATTCCCGGCTTTGGCCGAGAATGACAAAAGGGGCGAAAATAAGAGGATAAGGACATTAGGGCACGGGTATAAAAGAGAGTAGTGACCAAAAAGCCCGATAGTGAAAGGCTGGTCAATAATTCACGGCGAACTGTTTTCTGTTTTTGCCGTCGATGGAAAAACAAAGAAGAGGGAGGTTTCAACCTCCCTCTTCTTTTATTGAATATTATTTTAGGACGGTGACAGGTCAGCGGCGTCCTGGGCTTCAGCGGGCAGGGTGATGCCGCCGGCCTGGTTGATAGAAGTCAGGCTGCTGACCACTTCCAGGTCCATTGACGCTCCCTCGATAGTCATCTGCATAGTCATCTCGGTCCTGATCAGCCAGGATGTGTCCTTGGCCACCCAGCCGGTGAACTCGATGTTCTGCAGCGCCTGCTCGACGTTGTCGATGTCATCGGCGCTGTCGGTGGTGCCCTGGGCTTCCAGGTAGGCCAGGAAGGCGGCCTTGTCCGGGATGAGGTCTATCTTGTAACAGTCAGTGCCGTTGATGGTTTCACTGCCCAGGATGGTCAGCTCGGCATCACCGAATAAAAGCTCATTCTGCTCTGCCTGGGAATTACTGTCCCAATTGGCTTCCCATTCTGTCGGCGTCATGGCTATCTTGTACCACTGGCCGGAAGTGAATCCGGGCGGGGCGAAGGCGGTATCATATTTGATGTAGGTCCAACCGTCAACCAGGTAGTTATCCACCCGCGTCTCGGTGCCCTGGGCGGTAACGGTGGTGTCGATATGGGCGGCTTCATTTTCCAGGTCGAAGCGGCCTACGGTGACCGAGTCAGCGGTGAAACTGAAACCGGAAGCGGTGGTGGTGGTAACGGCAGTGGCTTCAAATTCGTAACTGGTAATATCGGCAGACGCCTCAATTATGGATTGGGCCAGGTCTCCCGCGGTGGTGGTTTGCGGCGGATTGGTGGCGGAAGGTGCCGGGCCTGAGCCGGTGGTTTCCGGCGGCGGGGTGCTGGTCGGCGGATTAGTTGCAGTAGGCTGAGAAGTCGGGTCAGTCGTCTCTTCGCTGGTGCCACAGCCAACAAGTGCAATGCCCATCACCAGCAGCAGGGTCAATAGCAAGGCTGGGATTTTTTGCGAATACTTCATTCTATAGCCTCCTTTTATTTACGGAGTGTCTTTTAATTGTAAATCTAAATAGCCGTAATACAAAATTATTGTTATCAGTTAATTTTAGAAGAAGGAAGCCCCCTCGATTGAGGGGGCTTCCGGTTATTCAACAGAATTGGTTATTAGTAGGTGTAGGCACGCTGCCAGAAGTAGTAGATAACGCCGCCGATAATGGCTACAGCAAGTACGCCGATGACTATCCAGGCCCACATGGGAATGTCATCCGGGATAAGGTCACCGAAGGAGAAGCCGACTACAAAGGTTTTAGCCTCAGCGGGTTCTCCCTGATTGCCGGCGCCGTCAGTGGCGATGACTCTCCAGAAGTAAGGTTCGTCGCTGGAGACTGAGGGCAGCTTCTCTTCCTCGGTGGCGGTATAGCTGGAAGTTGTCAGGTCTTCCTTGGTCAGGATAAAGGTTGAGAAGCTGGAATCAACCGCTACTTCCAGTCGGTATGTTACACCGGAATCATCGGTTACGTCTTCCCATTCAAAGGTGATGGGCTGGTCCGGCTTTTCCGCGATGGTGGGGGTTGTCAGCACCGGGGCGGCGGGAGCTTCATCTTCCATGACGAAGGTGAAGATGATGGGGTCGTTGGTCCCATCGGTGACGCTGACAATATGATTGCCGGCGGCGACAGCCGGGACGTCAAAGCTGATTTCAAACGAGCCGGTATTATCGGAAGTCCCTGATCCGATAGAATCGTTGCCGAAAGTAATACTGATGGCGGTATTGGGCAGGAAGCCGGTGCCGGTAACGGTCAGTTCCTGGCCGACATGTCCGGGTGAGGTACTGCTGGTTGCCGGGCTTATCTCGGCTTCATAGGTAGCGGTGAAATCGGCAGAAGCCTCGTTGTCCTCATCATCAATAGCCGTTATGGTATAGGTCTCGGCTACAACCCCGGGGATGTTGAATGAAGTAGTGAAGGTGCCGTTGGAGAGTGTAGCGGTCTTGACCTCATCTCCGTCGAACTCGATGCTGACGGAACCGCTCTGGTCGAAGCCCTTGCCTTCCACCACAACCGAGGTGCCGGCCGGACCTTCCGCCGGGCTGACGGTTATGCTGGCGGCGATGGTGAAGTCAGCCTCCGCATAGACGGTGGATGACTGGCGGGCGGTGATGGTGTATTCACCGCTGACCGCGTCTTCCGGAATGGTGATGTTTTCCCTGAAGCTGCCGTAGTCATCAGTGGTGAACTCAAAGTCTTCCAGAGGGCCGGATGCACCGTCCCAGCGGAAAGTGATGTCAACATCATCATTGAAACCGGTGCCGGTTATCTCGACTTCAGAGCCGGGAGAGCCGGTATCATCATCAAGAGTGATCATGGGTTCAATGGTGAAAAACTTCTCTACTGTATCATCGGTATCCACGTCGAGTGCGATTATTTTTAGGCTACCGCGCTCGGCTTCGGGAATGGTGATTTCTACTTCAAACTCACCTTCATCATCCGTTTCAACGGTGGTCAGGAGCACATCCTCATCTTCCACGGTGTCATAGTAGTAGATTTCTACATCTTCTTCTTCGGAGAAACCGGTGCCTTCTATGGCTATTTCATCTCCGACATTGCCGGTATCATCTGAGAATACAATTGTCATTGTTGGGATTATGGTGTATGTTGTCTGGGCTACGTTCACACCATCAGAGACGGTAATAGTGTAATCCCCGGGAGGTATGGAAGTATTGGGTGTAATGGTGGTTGTGATATTGCCACCAGTGGCGACGGTGCCACTTCCAGCGAGGCTACCGCCGAAGCTGATCTGGTAAGGATTGCCTTCGGTGAAACCGAAACCTTGAATAGTCACTGTTTGACCAGCAATACCTTGGGTTGGGGTTGCGAATACTAATGCTGCCGCACTAACCGGTACCACTGTTGCTGTCAGTGCGGTAACAGCCAGCAGCATGACCGGCAGAACGCGCCAGAGCGCTTTAATTTTTGCTTTCAAAATCTATATCCTCCTGAATTATTCATGTTAGGTTTTTAATCACCGGTATTATAACAATCTGCTTGAGTCAATGGAAATCCGGGAATACTGACAGTAAATACGAGGCAGCATACCTTATTACCAAAGTACCGGAAGATCCGGTCTAGTTCGTATAACGCTGGAGAGGGGGTGGAGTTAGGAGGAGCGGGTGAAATAGCTAATATCGAATATCTAATTGCTAAACAAATTCAAATATCTAAAAATTTAATAACCAAAAAAGATACCGGGATTGCTTCGCTTACGCTCGCAATGACGGACACTCTTTTTTCCCGTGCAATCGGGTAATCTAAGTAGATATCGGGTGGATTTGGGATTTTAATATTCGGTTATTGAAATTTGTTTGTGATTTGCAATTGGAACCTGTGACTTGGGGCTGCGGCGCGGCAGCGGGGTATCTAGGGGTACTGCGGAACAACCGGCAGGGCGGTGGTTTCTTCCAGTCCCAGTACCAGGTTCATATTCTGCACGGCCTGGCCGGCGGCGCCTTTGACCAGGTTGTCGATGGCGGCGATGACGATCAATGTCCCGCTTCGCTTGTCAATTACCGGATGGACCAGGCACAGGTTGGTGCCGGCGGTATCCCGGGTGTGAGGCGGGGTGCCGGTGACCCGGACGAAGGGTTCATCTTTATAGAAATTGACATAAATCTCAAACAGGTCTTCTATGGAAACCGAGGAATCCAGCGGCGTATAACAGCTGGCCAGGATGCCGCGGGTCATGGGCACCAGGTGCGGGGTGAAGACTACGGCACCGGCGGTGTCGCTGAGGTTTTTGACCTCCTGCGCTATTTCCGGCTGGTGGCGGTGGGCGGCGATGGAGTAAGCTGCCGTGTCCTCGTTGGCCTCGCAGTAATGACTGCGCAGGTTAAGGCTGCGTCCGGCGCCGGAGAGTCCGCTCTTGGCATCCACGATTATATTTCCGGAAACCAGCCCGGCCTTGAGCGCCGGCGCCAGGGCCAGTATCGAAGCGGTAGGGTAGCAGCCGGGGTTGGCCACCAGGCCGGCGGATTTAATGGATTCCCGGTAAAGCTCGGGCAGGCCATATACGGCTTCGGACAGGCTGGCCGGATCCGGGTGCTGAAAGCCGTACCACTCGCTGTATAAAACGGCGTCCTTCAGCCGGAAGTCGGCGCTGATGTCGATGACTTTTACCCCCTTGTTCACCAGCGGCAACAGCTGCTCCGCGCTCTCGCGGTGCGGCAGCGCCGAGAAAACCAGGTCAACATCATCCAGTTCTGACTTGATTTCCAGCCCCAGCGGCTCAAGGTGAGGAAAGACTTTGCCCAGCGGCTGGCCGGCGGCGGAGCGGCCGGTGACGGAGACCAGTTCCACCTCCGGGTGGGCCGTCAAAAGGCGCGCCAGCTCTACGCCGGCATAGCCGGTTACATTGATAATTCCAACACGGGTTTTTGACATGGTTACTTAGTATAACACAGCCGCGCGGCGACGACGACAGCGCCGGAACATACAGACTGAAGCTGTATTATGATAGAATTGAACATTCATAATTAGAAACGGGAGCGGTCTTTGGAACACCTGGAAGTGGGCGCTGAACTGATTGTCGTGCTCATCGCTACCATTGTCGGCGGTGTCCTGGCCCACCGTTTGAAACTGCCGGTGCTGCTGGGCTACCTGGCCGCCGGTATGCTGGTCAGCCCCCACGGCCTGGGACTGGTGCAGGATACCGCCACCATTGAAAGCGTGGCCGGAATCGGTGTTATCCTGCTGCTGTTCACCCTGGGACTGGAGTTTTCGCTGCCGGAGCTGAAGCGCATCGGCGCCGTGGCCATCCTCGGCGGCACCATGCAGATACTGCTGACCGCGGCGGCCGGCTTCGGACTGGGACAGATGCTGGGCTGGGGCGTACCGGAATCAGTCTTTTTCGGCTTCATGGTTTCACTTAGTTCCACCCTGATTGTGCTTAAACTGCTGATGGAACGCAGTGAACTGGATACCACCCACGGGCGCATCATGACCGGAATCCTGCTGGTGCAGGACCTGGCCTTGATACCGATGATGATTATCCTGCCGACCCTGGGCTCGGAAAGCCCTGACCTCGGCCAGGAACTGCTGAGTGCCGGCGGCCAGGCGATACTGTTCATTGTGGTGCTGGCCGGAGCCGGTTTCTGGCTGCTGCCGCGGGTGCTGGCATGGGTGGCCCGTTCCCGCTCCCGCGAGCTTTTCCTGATTACGGTGGTGTCGCTGTCGTTGGCCTCGGCCATCGGGGCGCAGTTTTTCGGCGTTTCAGCGGCGGTGGGAGCCTTCATCGCCGGATTGCTTATTGGCCAGTCAGTGTACGCGCGCCAGGCGCTGGCGGACATAGTTCCTTTCCGGGACGCTTTCGGGGCGCTGTTTTTCGTGTCGCTGGGTACGCTGGTTGATCTTTCATTCATTGTCCAGAACCCGGCGCTGGTAGCCGGTGTGGTGCTTTTTATAATTGCCGTAAAATTCGTTATCTGCACCATTGTTCCCATAGTCTTTGGATACAGCGCGCGGACGGCGCTATCGACCGGTTTCGGCCTGGCACAGATAGGTGAATTCAGCTTTGTGCTGGCCGGCGCCGGTGTGGCCGCCGGGATACTGCTGGATACCACCTACGCGCTGGTGCTGGGGTCGGCCATTGTTACCATGGTGATCACGCCGCTGCTGATGAATGCCGGAGTCAAGCTGTATCACCTCCTGGAAAACACTCCTTTCGGCCGCCGGGTTTTCAGCCACCGGGGAATGGAGGGTGAATCACGGACCAGGGTCGTCATGTCCGGCCATGCCGTTATCTGCGGTCACGGGCGTTCCGCCGACGCTTTGACCAAGGTGCTTAAAAGGCGAAACCTTTCCTACCTGGTCATAGAACTGGACCCGCAGACGATTATCAAACTGCGGCGGGAAGGGATACCCTGCATCTACGGCGATGCGTCCAATCCGGAAATACTGGCCAACGCCAACCTGGAAAAAGCCCGGCTGCTGGTGTGCACTTTTCCCGGCTTCATGGACGTGGAGATGACGGTGAAAAACGCCCGGCTGATTAACCCGAAGCTGGATATTGTCGCCCGGGTGGAGCGAGACCGGGACGCCGAGGTGCTCAAGGGGATTGGTGTCAACGAACTGGTGCGGCCACAGTTTGAAGCCAGCCTGGAGATAACCCGCCACGCGCTGCATCGATACGGCCTGGCGTCCACCGAAATCCAGTATATACTCAACAGCCTGCGCTCTGGCACGATGAGCTGATAAAATGGCGTTTTAAACCAGTTGTGCCGCCATAACGTGAGTGATATTATTAGCCGATGTCTGCCGCTATCGAAATCCGCAACCTGACCAAGCGCTTCAAAGACCTGACCGCGGTCGATGACTTGTCTCTGGATATAGAGGAGGGTGAATGCTTCGGTCTGCTGGGACCCAACGGCGCAGGCAAGACCACCCTGGTGAAGATGCTGACCACCATATCCCCGGTGACCAGCGGTGATATCAAGGTCCTAGGTATGGACCTGGCGGCGGAGCCGCGGCGGGTCAAAGCTCATTACGGCGTGGTACCCCAGGGCGACAACCTGGACCCGGAACTTTCGGTCATCGAGAACCTGACCACTTTTGCCCGATATTTTGAAATACCGCCAGCCGAGGCGCGGCGGCGCAGCCGGGAAGTGCTGCAGCTTTTCAAGCTGGATCACAAGGCTGAAGGCAAGATAAAAACCCTGTCCGGCGGCATGAAGCGCCGCCTGCTGCTGGCCCGCTCCCTGATCAACCACCCCAGCCTGATTATCCTGGATGAGCCGACCACCGGGCTGGACCCCCAGTCCCGTAACCTGGTGTGGCAGAAGGTCAAGGAATTGAAAGAGCAGGGAGTGACCGTGCTGCTGACAACGCAGAACATGGATGAGGCGGCGGTTCTGTCAGACCGGGTGGCCATTATGCACCAGGGTCATATCCTGGCGCTGGACACGCCCAAGGCGCTGGTGCTTGAGCATGTCGGTGAGCAGGTGATAGAGATACTGCCCGAAGCCGGGCGGTGCCAAGGGCTGCTGGAAGAAATCAAGGGCCGCGGACTGGACGTGGAAATGGCTGAGAACATCATCCAGATATTTCAATCCGACGGAGAGGCGGTCTACACCGAGTTCAAGGAGCGGGGCTGCCGCATCTGGCAGCGGCTGGGTACGCTGGAAGACGTTTTCATGCGCCTGACCGGAAGGGGGCTGGTGGAATGATCCGGATGCCGACCTACCGGGCGTTTTTCATGTGGCGAAGAAACATGGATGTTTTCCGGCGGCTGTGGTGGTCGCTGGCGCCGGCCTTCATGATAGAACCCATACTGCTGCTGCTGGCGCTGGGACTGGGATTCGGCTCCTACATGGGGGCTATCGGAGATACCGAATACATCAATTATATCGTACCTGGAGTGCTGGGCGCCTACTCCATGACCACGGCTACTTTTGAAAGCACTTACGGCGTCTATTTCCGCATGGAATACCGCAAGACCTACGACGCCATCATGGCTACGCCATTGACCATTGAAGACATTGTAACCGGTGAGGTCTGGTGGGGGGCCACCCGTTCCATCATCACCTCCACCATCATCCTGGCGGTGGCTCTGGGCTTCGGGCTAATCGAGTCCTGGTGGGCGCTGCTGGTGCCGCCGGCGGCTTTCATGGTGGGTCTGCTGTTTTCCAGCCTGGCGATTATCTTTGTTTCCATAGCATCGTCGCTATACAGCTTCAACTACTATTTTACACTGTTTATTGCCCCGATGACGTTTTTTGCCGGAGCTTTCTTTCCGCTGGACCGGCTGCCGGAGATAGTCCGCGATGTCAGCCCGTTTCTGCCGCTGACCCAGGCGGTCAACCTGATGCGGGGATTGGTTACCGGACAGATTGATACCGGGGTGCTAATATCCTTCCTCCTGCTGGCGGGGACGGTGGTTATCCTGTTCTTTACCGCCCTGCTGGCCATGCGCCGCCGGGTGATAGAGTAGCCGCTCCCGTTTTATCCCGCCAGGTGCCGCGAGTACCTACTGCAGCGTCAGGATATTTTTGGCTTCCGGCCACAGGCGGTCAAGGTCCAGCAGGCCGCGTTTTTCCGGGGTGAAGATATGCAGCATCACCGGGCCGTAGTCCACTACCAGCCAGTCAACTTCCTGTCCCTGCCCTTCGGAGAATAGAGGCCGGACACCGGATTTTTTCAGCTGGTCAATGACTTCATCAAAGACCGCCCGGGCCAGGCGCTGGTTGTCGGCTGAGAGCACGACCTGGTAATCAGTGACACTGGAAAGGCCGCGAACATCGGTGATAACGATGTTTTCGGCCTGTTTTTCGGTGGCGATATAGGCGATACGGCGGGCTAGTTCAATTGCTTCCAGAGTGTTTTTCTCCTACCATTAGAATCCAGTTTAGTATATCATATGTGTCAGCCCGCTGAAATCCATGGTCAGTAAGGAGAGTAATAGTCAATGATAATGCGAAGCATAGGCCTGGGGCTTATCCTGGCAGCAGTTTTGAGCATCTTTGCCGGCATTTTATTTGGTGAAGGCGTCACCCTGTTTATCTACGGTGTTATTATGGGTGTTATCGGCAACGTGCTGAACTGGTTCGGTAAACGCCAGATGGACAAAGAGCGGCAGTAGCCACCACCTCTGAAATTCATAGATTTGTTATTGCCACGCCGGTTGAGAGCATAGCCGGTGCTATGGTATATTTTAAATTCACGTTTTGATGCGGAGGGATCGCATAGTGGTCTAGTGCGGGCGCCTGCTAAGCGCTTACCTCGGGAAACCGGGGTCGGGAGTTCGAATCTCCCTCCCTCCGCCAGTTTTACTTTTTCTTTTACCATCCCGTCTTTTATGACGCCGGATGGTACTATTTTCTACCCTAAACGGTACTAACGGGTAATTGTGCCGCCCCTCTCCAGGGTATACCATTCAAAGGCAGCGGTTTATTGCCGCCGCATACCCTTCAGGAGGTGTACCCATGGATGATAAGGAAAAACGGGAAGAGAAACCGCGCGGCGATATTGAAATGGCCGTGACCAGCGCTTTTCCCATGATTGACCAGATTGCCGTGCAGGCACGCTCGCAGGCCCAGCGGGCCAGCAGCCTGGCGATGCACGAGTACCGTCGCAAATTGCAGGGCATAGTCCTGGATATGCAGGACAACGTGCGAGAGGAAGGAGCCAAGCTGGCTGAACAAATACGCCAGGCAGTGCTGCTGCAGGCTGAGGAAAAGGCGCTGGACCTGGTGGATGACTTTGTCCACGGGCGACAGGCCGAGGCGGAAAAACTGTCGCAGACGCTGTTTATGTCCGAAGAACAGGCCGGCGAAGAACTGCTGGAGCTGGAGGAGGCTCCGGCCGCGGTGCCGGTCAATGATTTCCCGGTTGCTGATAAACGGGCGGAAAATCCTGATGAGGAACCGGAAACAGAGCAGCGTGAGCCGGTCGGCGTCAAAGAGCCGGACGCTGAAGCGGAAACCGATGGCCAGGCTCCGCGGGATGGTCAGCCGGTCAAAACCACCGCCTTTGACTTTGCCAACTTTATTTCACGTTCTCGGTCATAACCGCGTTTCCCTTCTTTCCACTCTCCTTTTTACTGCCGCTCCCAA
Organism: Dehalogenimonas sp. NIT-SK1; assembly: GCF_055384165.1. Taxonomy (NCBI): domain Bacteria; kingdom Bacillati; phylum Chloroflexota; class Dehalococcoidia; order Dehalococcoidales; family Dehalococcoidaceae; genus Dehalogenimonas; species Dehalogenimonas sp. NIT-SK1. Next base: position 1,434,781 of record NZ_AP042352.1, on the reverse strand, counting down.
AAGGGGCGGCAGGTTTTTTATGTCCCCGGCGGCGCGATTTGTGCCGCCGGCTTCGCCTTACGTATAATGAAACTGAATTGCTGAAGAGGAGGCTGCCCAGGTTTGGCTGACCATGTTGTCTACGTTGATCATCGTTCCGGTGAAATGGAAAGGCTTCTAAGAGGGGAACAGACCATGATTATCCGGGGCGCCGCCGGGCGGAAGCTGCCGCATGGGCGGGTTTTCGCCGGAGACCGGCTTTATTTCATTCGCAATAACGGTGAAGGGGCTGTATGTGCCGAAGGGATAGTTAAAAGCGTTCATAATTCGCCCAAGTTAACCCCGGAAGAATCCCGGGAACTGGTGGAAAAGAACCTGGATAAGCTCAAGCTCAGTCCGACGCAGCAGCAGAAATGGGCCGGCAAGCGTTACCTGGTATTAATCGAAGTAAACCGGACAAAGCCGGTCGAGCCGATAGCTATTGACCGGAGCGCTTTCGGCAATATGGATGACTGGCTTCCGGTGGGTGAACTGGATAAAGTCACCGTCTGATACGCCGGTTTTAGTTCACCGGCAGGAAACGGAACAATAATGCCCAATTATCATATATTTACCATCGGCTGCCAGATGAACCAGGCTGAGGCCGAACGCCTGGAAAGCCTGCTGTACCAGAAAGGCTATCGGCCGGAGGATGCCCCGGAGCAGGCTGACCTGGTGCTGCTGGTCAGCTGCGCGGTACGCCAGAGTGCCGAAGAGCGCATCACCAACCGCCTGGCGATACTGAAGAAACTGAAAACGGACCGGCCCGGGCTGCGCGTGGCCCTGACCGGCTGCATGGTGGGTGAAGACCCGGCGGCCATGCGGCGACAGTTCCCCATGGTGGACCACTTCTTCAGCGCCGGGGAGCTGCCCGATTTCCTGGATGAAATTCCGCAAGATATTTTACCGCGCCGGCCGGGGGTAGCCGCTTACCTGCCGATTATCCAGGGTTGTGATAATTTCTGCTCTTACTGCATCGTGCCTTACCGCCGCGGACGGGAGAAATCCAAACCAGTAGATGAAGTGCTGGACGAAGCGAGGACGCTGGTCAGCCGCGGCGCCAGGGAAATAACGCTGCTGGGACAGAACGTCAATACCTACGGGCGAGACCTGCCGGGAAAGCCGGACCTGGCCGAACTGCTGCGTCAGCTGTCTGATATTGACGGCCTGCTGAGGCTGCGTTTCCTGACCAATCATCCCAAGGATATGAGCCAGGACCTTATTTCCGCCATGGCTGAACTGCCCAGGGTGTGTCCGGCGATAAATCTGCCGGTGCAGGCCGGGGATGACCAGGTGCTGCGGCGCATGCGGCGCGGCTACACCTCCGATGATTACCGGGCGCTGGCCGGGCGTATCCGGCAGGCGGTGCCCGGCATCACCCTGACTACCGATATTATTGTCGGTTTTCCCGGGGAAACTCCGTCCCAATATGACAACACTTACCGGCTGGTGGAGGAGATGCGTTTCGCGGCGGTGCACATCGCGGCCTATTCCACCCGTCCCGGCACCGCGGCGGCTGAGAAGTATGCCGATGATGTGCCCAAAGAAGAAAAGGCAAGGCGGCTGGCTGGGCTTGAGGCGCTGCAGACCGGGATCGCCGCCGAGATAAACGCTCGCCTGGTAGGCTCCGAGGTGGAGGTACTGGTGGAAGAAAAGTCCAAAGAACGGTGGCGGGGGCGTGATATACATGGTAAACTGGTATTCTTTAACAGTCCGCTTGACCTCAAAGGTCAGCTGGCTAAAGTGAAAATTACCGCTGCCGGGCCGTGGTCGCTGCGGGGCGAAGCGGCTTGAAGCGGCGCTTGAGGAGTAGTAAATGACTGGTGATACGCTGACCCTGGTATTTTTCATGATCCTGATGTTTGCCGGGTTCTATTTCCTGATTATCCGGCCGCAGCAGAAGCGGCAAAAAAAGCAGCAGGAGATGCTGGCCGACCTGAAGCGGGGTGACCGCATAGTGACCATCGGCGGCATCTACGGCACCATCGAAGCTATTGATGAGAAAAGCCTGGTCATCAAGACCGAATCCGGTTCCCTGCTGCGACTGGTGCGCGGCGGAGTGGCCATGAAGCAGGAAGACGAAGTTGAACCGGCGGAAAGTTAACCGCGTTAGCTGGTAAAACGTTTTTTAGATCAATTTTCCGGAAGGCCGGCGGAATAACGGTAACTGGAGGTTAGTTGGCGGCATACGATTATATCGTCGTAGGTTCGGGCATCGCCGGACTTTACGCTGCCCTGCTGGGCGCCCGCCACGGGTCGGTACTGCTGATTACCAAAGGTACCATTGACGAATGCAACACTCGCTTCGCCCAGGGAGGCATCGCCGCCGCTGTCGGGGCCGGTGATTCTCCGGAGCTTCATTTCAAAGACACCGTAGCCGCCGGCGCCGGACTGAGTCATGAAGCGGCCGTCAGCATCCTGGCCCGGGAGGCGGTGCTGGGCATCAGGGACCTGATTGAGCTGGGAGTTCCATTTGACACCGTGGAAGGCGAGGTAGCCCTGACGCTGGAAGCGGCGCACTCGTTGCCCCGAATTCTGCACGCCGGTGGCGACGCCACCGGCCGATTTATTGAAGAGACGCTGTCGGGCCGGGTACGGGATACCGGAACCATGGTAAAGGAACACAGCCTGGCCACCGATATAATTATCGAGGATGGCCGTGTTGCCGGAGTAAGCGTCCTGGATACCGGCAGCGGCTTAAGGGAAAACTACGGCTGCCGGCACCTGGTGCTAGCCACCGGCGGTGCCGGGCAGCTTTTCAGCCTCACCACCAATCCGGAAGTGGCTACCGGCGACGGCATTGCCCTGGCTTTTAAGGCGGGCGCCGATATCATGGACATGGAGTTTTTCCAGTTTCATCCCACCGCCCTGAAAATACCCGGCGCGCCGCTGTTTTTAATATCGGAATCGGTACGCGGTGAAGGCGGCCTGCTGCGCAACGGCGCCGGACACCGTTTTATGGCCGATTATGATCCGCGGGCGGAACTGGCGCCACGCGACGTGGTATCAAGGGCTATTGTAGCCGAAATGGCGCGCGGCGGCACTGAACACGTCTACCTGGACGTAACCCACCTGCCGGATACCCTGGTGCTGGCCCGATTTCCCCAGATATACCGCCACTGCCTGCAAAACCGACTGGATATTACCCGTGACCTGATTCCGGTGGCGCCGGCGGCGCATTACATGATCGGCGGGGTGAAAGTTGATACCTGGGGCGCCAGTTCAGTGCCGGGACTTTACGCCGCCGGAGAGGTTTCCTGTACCGGGGTACACGGCGCCAACCGGCTGGCTTCCAACTCACTGCTGGAAGTGCTGGTTTTTACCCGCCGCATCATTGAACACAGCCTGGGACACGGCGGTTCCGAGGTCGAACAGCTGCCGTGCGAACGGAGGCGACTTGCTGAAATCCGGCCGCATAAGGTAGTATCTCTACCCGGGAAGCCGGAATTGCAGGACCTGCTGTGGCGGCAGGCCGGCATAGAGCGCAGCGGACAGGGTCTGCGGCGCGCGGCGGAAACCCTGAACGCCTGGTGGGGCCAGTTTGCCCTGACCCACCCAGCTGACCGGACCGAATACGAACTGGGCAACCTGCTTCTTACCGGGCGCTTGATGGTTGAGGCGGCCATGTACCGCAGCGAAAGCCGCGGGTCTCATTACCGCACTGATTTTCCGGTGCCCGACGAAAAGTGGCGCCGCCATATAGTAATTAATGCTGTATAACAGAGAGAGGGAACAAAAAGAATGGGCACTCACAACCAGATAGAAAAAATGATTGATACTGCCCTGGAGGAAGACGTCAACCGCGGCGACCGGACTACTGACGCGGTTATACCGTCCAACATGGGCGGCAGCGCCGCCATAATAATCCGGGAACCGGCCATGGTGTGTGGCGGGGAGATTGCCCGCATCGTCTTTATGAAAATAGACCCGGGGCTGGAGATTAAGATAAACGTACAGGACGGCAGCCGGGCTGAGGCCGGGGACGTGGTCATGGTAGTTACCGGCCGGGTCACCAGCATACTCAAGGGTGAACGCATCGCGCTTAATTTCTTCAGCCATCTTTCAGGGGTGGCTACCCTGACCGCTGATTACATCGATAAGGTCAAGGGCATGGACGTCAAAATCGGGGATACCCGCAAGACTCTGCCCGGCCTGAGGCTGCTGCAGAAATACGCTGTCTATGCCGCTGGCGGGCAGAACAACCGGCCTGACCTGGCCAGCGGTATTATCATCAAGGATAATCACCTGGTGGCTATGGCCGCCAAGGGCATCAGCATCGCCGACGGCATCGCCAAGGCCCGTGAGGCCGCCGAAAAGGATATGAAAGTTGAAATAGAGGTGCAGAACCTGGAACAGCTGAAACAGGCGGTTGAAGCCAAGCCCGATATCATCATGCTGGACAACATTAGCGTTGAAGACATGAAGCAGGCAGTGGAGATAGTGCCGCCGTCAATCAGCCTGGAAGCCTCCGGCGGCATTACCCTGGACAACGTGCGTGAAGTGGCAGAGACAGGGGTGGATGTTATATCCGTGGGCGCTATTACTCATTCGGCTCCGGCGGTTAACTACAGCCTGGACTTTATAACCGGGAAACCGCCGGCCGCTGAGTAAGAATGCCTCCGCGGCGTATTCAATGCCGCATCGCGCTTTTGAAACGCTAGTCTGTTGAAGTAGATATCTCAGGGTCAGAACGCCGTTCATAATCCGGCGCCGCTTCCCGGGCCGGCTGCATGATTTCACAGAAAACGTTTACCAGCTTGGGGTCAAACTGGGTGCCGGCGCAGCGCTTCAGTTCATCCAGGGCTTGTTCCAGGGTAAGCTGGTCACGGTAGGGACGTGGTGAAGTTATAGCGTCGTAGGCGTCAGCGATACTGAGAATTCGCGCTTCCAGTGGAATAGCCTCCCCCTTCAACTGATGCGGGTACCCGGTGCCGTCCCAGTGCTCATGGTGGTGCAGGATGGCCGGCAGGCACTTGGACAGGTCAACCACATGCTTCAGGATTTCCACACCCAGCTCAGGATGAGTCCTGATTGGTTCCCATTCTTTCATATCCAGTGCCTCAGGTTTGGCCAGCACCGAGTCTGGTACGCCTATCTTGCCGATGTCGTGCAGCAGTCCGGCGGCCCGGATGATATGAATTGTTTCCTCTGACAATTTTATGGCCTCAGCCAGGGAAACGGCGTATTCACTTACCTTGCGAGAATGACCGTAAGTATAGTGGTCTTTGGCGTCAACAGTGGCTGCCAGGGCGTAGATAATGGACAGTGCCTGCGGCGGCTGGTCCTCGGTGGGAGCCGCCGGTTCCGGTGACCTTGAGTGACTACTGCCGGAAGCGTTTTCCGAAGCCAGGCAGGTGCGGTTGCGCCCCATACGCTTGGCCCGGTAGAGAGCGTTGTCGGCCTGGTGGATTATCTCTTCCTTCATCATGCCGTCTCCCGGCCAGTTGGCTACGCCCAGGCTGGCGGTAACCGGCATTTCCCGGAAGCTGGAACGGGCTTCGATGGTTTTGCGCAGCCGCTCGGCAACCCGGTAGGCGTCATCGATGCGCGTCTCCGGCAGGATGACGGCAAATTCCTCGCCGCCGTAGCGGAACGGCATGTCAATGCTGCGGATGGAACTCTGAATCATCTGGCCGATTTTCCTAAGCAGCTGGTCACCGGCCAGGTGGCCGTAAATATCGTTGTAGGCCTTGAAAAGGTCAAGGTCAAGCAGTATCAGTGAAAAGGTGATGCCGAAGCGGTTGCCCCGGCCAATTTCCTGGTCCATTCTCTCGTGAAAATGCCGGTGGTTGTACAGCGCGGTAAGCTCATCAGTATTAGCCCTGATATTGGCCCGGTTGAAAAGCTGGGCGTTTTCAATAATAACGCCTGCCTGCGATGAAATACGGCTTATCAGCTCCAGGTCCTCGGTGCTGTAGACGGCGCCGCTTTTCTTGTTGCCGGTGGCTATCAGCCCGATGAGCCGGTCACGGCTCTTGATGGGGTACAGCAGCGCCAGGTCAGCGCTGACCAGCTGGTCTTTTTCCGATTGCCACAGCCCCTTGAATTCCGGCAGGCTGTTTATCTGCGCCGGTGACAGCGCCTTGTTCTGCCGGTCCATCCATTCGATAACCGGATTATCGGCCGGCAAACGGAAGGCGGTGCGCATATCATGGTCTTCCGGGAAAATATACTGAACGGTGAAGTCCGCCCCCGGATTGTTCTGCAAAAGCAGCGCGGCGTGGGATATCTCCAGCGCCCGCGCCAGCGGCGGCAGCAAGGCCTGGGATAATTCATCCAGACTCAGGATGTAGCTCATACGGTTGGAGAAGCCCATCAGTTCCTGGCGGTAGGCGTAGCGGTCTCGGTAAAACAACCGGTCAACGGATGTGGATATGAAATGGCCCAGCGGCCGGGCGGTAAAAGCGAGCAGCATAACGATGAAGCCGGAAATCATGATAACGGTGATCTGCGGCGCCTGGGGCAGCAGGCGCAGGGTTATTACCAGGGTGGCGCCGTAAACCGCTGCCAGGGAGGCAGCCAGCACCAGCAGGGTCAGGCCGCGGCGGGCCACCAGCTTGATGTCAAAAAGGTGGAACCTGGAGACAGCGTAGGCAATTAGACCGGCATTGATGATGTTGCCCACGTGGTCGACAGGCAGTCCGGCCAGGTCCGGCGTGAAAGGGGTGATATAGGTAAACAGGATCAGTGCGGCGGAGCCGAGTACCAGGTAGATGGTGCGGTTGCGGTCCACCGGGTCTATGGAGCGCCGGTAGCGGCGGATCAGCATATACAGGCTGGACAACACGAAAGGGGCGACCACGGCGCCGATGATGATATCCCAGGGCCTGATGTCATGGTACAGGTATCCGTCCGCCAGGCTGACGTTGGTCACTACCTGGCCGTTAAGCGCCAGTACCAGTACCAGCAGGGTAAAGCCGTAACCCAGGTATATCCACGGGCCGCCGGTCTTGTTGTTGTAGGCGCGCACAAAATGATAATAGGCGACCGAGACCCAGGCTATGGCGGTAACGACGATTTCATTCCAGAACTGCAGGTATTCCGGGCTGGAGGCGGGGTTGAACACCAGCATGAAGGAACTGAAGCTCCAGAAGGCGCCGACACTGAGGAAGTAGGCAAAAAAACGATTCACTCGTTTATCGGTATCCTGGACCACCAGCAGGAGCAGGATGATATAAATCAGGCTGGAGCTTAAAGGCAGCAGCGCCCAGGGGTTAAGCCGGCTGATTTCCGGGGTAACGCCGTTGATGCCCATGGTCATGGTAGCTATGCCGCCGATGGATATCAGGAATACCGGAGCCAGCAGGGCGTAGGTGATGCCCCGCTGGGCGGTGATGAACCTGAACTCCACCAGCCGGTAATGGAAAGCGGCAACGGTAATCAGCGTCAGGTTGACCAGGTTGGCTAGCTGGTCTATGGGCAAGCCGGCCACATCGGGATTGGAGCTCAGGTTGGCGAAGCCGGCGGACACCGTTATCAAGAGACCGGCCAGCAGTATCAGAGGGGGAGCTTTCTCACTTCTGGTTTCGCCGGCGCGGTGTTTGCGCCACAGGCCGTAGGCGCTGGCCAGGGCAACAGCTAATCCGGCGACAGCTACTAGATATATAAGCGGAGTCACTTCATGTTGCACTACACCGTCAATGACGTGCGCTTCGGTGATGATGGAATTGGAGAAAGATAGAACGGCGATAACGGCCAGGAAGGCATACGCCCCGAGCACGCTACGACCGGTACTCTGATGAACATATATTTGAACGAAATGATAGTAGGCGACTATCGCCCAGGTCAGACCGATGATGAGTACCTTATTCCACAGCAGGGTGGTATCGGCCGGAGCTTCCAGGTGAACCATGAAAGAACTGAAGGCCCAGAAAGCGGCTACCGCGGCAAAATAAGCCAGCGCCCGATTAATTCGGTGGGCGGAACCGGGCAGCAGCAGCAGCAAAAATACCAGGTAGGTGATGCAGCTTATCAGGGGTATGACGGCCCATATACTCAAGGGTTATCAGTCTCCTGCGGGCTCTTCATTCATTCCTGCCATTATGTCTGAGGGCGGGGTATATGTCAATGAGATTTCATCGTAATCCGCCTCCGGCGGTACGAAGGTAAGCTCAACCGCCACCGGATGGCGGCCCGGAGAAAAGGGTGTCCGGTTACCGGGGGTCAGCGCTTGAACGGGTCCGGACCCTTGGTATGGCGCCGGGTATCTTCGATGAGCCGCTCCAGTTTATCCGGATTGTCGCTTTTCATCATGGCTTCTTCCCGGGTTATGACCGCGTTGGCCGCCAGTTCAGCCAGGTTCTGGTCCAGTGTCTGCATACCGGCCTGGCGGTTCAGCTGCATGATGGAATGCAGTTCAAAAGTCTTGCCTTCACGGACGAGGTTTCTGACGGCGGTAGTGGTCAGCAGTATTTCAAAACAGCCCACCCGTCCGCGGCCGTTGGACCGGATTATCAGTGTCTGCGAGATAACCGCTTCCAGTACCTGTGAAAGCTGCATCCGTATCTGGTGCTGCTGCGACGGCGGATACATGTCTATGATGCGGTCAACTGTCTGGACAGCGTTGACGGTATGAAGGGTGCCCAGTACCAGGTGGCCGGTTTCGGCGGCGGCGATGGCGGTGGTGATGGTATCGACATCGCGGATTTCGCCGACGACAATAACGTCCGGGTCATGGCGCAGGGCATGGCGCAGGGCGGTGGGATAGGAGGTGGTATCGCCTCCCAGTTCCCTTTGGGCGATGATGCACTTGTTGTCCTGGAAGACATATTCAATGGGGTCTTCAATGGTAATTACGCTGGAATAACGGTTTTCATTCAGGTGCTGCAGCATGGCGGCCAGGGTAGTGGATTTGCCGGAGCCGGTGGGCCCGGTAACCAGTACCAGGCCGCGGGGCTTCATAATCAGGCTTTTGAAAATACCCGGCAGGTTGAGCATGTCGATGGTCATGATATGGAAGGGCACCTGGCGGACGGCGATGGAAATGGTACCCCGCTGGTACATGATATTAACCCGGAAACGGGAAACATCCGGCACGGAAAGGGCGAAGTCCAGTTCCTTGCCCTGGATGAAGTGCTCCTGCTGCTGTGGGGTGGTCATTTCCCGGAAGAACCGCTCCATGTCGGCGGCGTTGACCGGGCCGTAGCTTGACTGTCGCTTCAGTACGCCGTCAACGCGGAAAACCGGTGGGTTGGGCACTTTCAGGTGCATATCGGACGCTCCGGATTTGACCATGGCCCGTAACAGTTCTTCAGCTTTCATAACCGCCTCCTGCTGTGCCTAATTGTAGGTAAATATACGCCGGATGTAAATACTTAAACAAACGGTCTTGACGGGGGTAGTATAATAGTACTAGTCGAAATCCGCAAAAGAAGGACTAAAGTAAGGTTAACCATGAGATTAGACCGCCGAAGGTCCAGTATTGAAATCATCGCCGATATGCTCCGGCTGGGAGAAGCGGGCAAGACGGAAATCATGTATTCCGTCAACATGAGCTACTTTCAGCTGCAGAAGTACCTTAACTTCATGATTGAGCGGGAACTGGTGGACAAGGTCAAGCTGGGCAATCCTTCGGTTACCTACCGGGTGACCAAGAAAGGTCTTAACTTGCTGCGGCATATTGATGAGATACTGGATACGCTGGATCTCAAGGAAGACGGCGAAGACAAAGCAGGTACGGGAGTTTTATGACCGAGAAGCGCATGTTGATTGTGCCGGCGGAACTGGTCAAGAAGATTGATGAAAACCGCGGCGACCTTTCCCAGGCTGAATTTATTGATTTTCTAATCAGTAACCAGCTCAAGGGAGAGACCAAGCCGGGCGGTGGTGTTACCAGCGAAGACCTTGACCAGTTAAGAGCGGAATTCGCCAAGATGCTCAACAAAGAGAGCTACAAGTACGCCCTGAAGGAAGAGATGGCCGGTTTCCAGGAAGATACCAAGAAGCTGATGAAAAGCTTCGTTGATTTCTTCATCGGCTACGGGCTGGAATTGGGCAAGGAAGGTCCGCTCGACCTTGAAGAGATGACTTCCAAATTCACCGGCAGGGACAAGGAAACTCCGGAAAAAGAAGGCCAGGAAGTCAGGCTGAAGTGGAAATAGCCGGCCGCTGAAAAAGAAAAGGGATGACATTCTCCCCCGGACGGGGGAGAATTTTTTTATTCGTAACCCAGCTTTGACTAGAACATTGTTCTAGTACTATATACCTTCCCATAGCTCCGGACGAGTGGCATAGTTTCTTCATTATGTTGTACATCGCTTTGGGAGCAGTCGGTTTCGGCCTGGTTCACTTGCTGGACCTGGCGTCCCTGAAACGCCTGCCCCTGGTCAAGCCGGTCCTCTGGCTTTTCGGCACTGGCCTGGTGGCTTACGCAGCGGTCATGGCGGCTGGGTCCGGTGAGACGCTGAGTCTGCCGGCCTGGCTGCGTTCCGTGGGCTGGTTGCTGCTGGCGGTGTCACTGTATCTGATGGTTTATTCCCTGTATATCACCCTGCCTTTCAGTAAAACCTATGTCCAACCGGGCGGCAGCGGACAGCTGGTGACCGGTGGTTTATATAGCCTGGTGCGCCATCCGTGGTTGCTTTTCTTTTCCCTGGCCATGACCGGGTTATTCCTGGGTTCCGCGTCGCTTACGGCGCTGGCGGCCGGCATCTCCTGGATATTGCTTTCAGTGATACTGGTCTATTTCCAGGACCGGTATGTTTTCCCCCGCATGTTTGCCGGTTATGCCGATTACCGGAAGCGCACACCGATGCTTTGGCCGACCCGAAACAGTCTATCCGCCTTCTTCAAGGGCTTAAAACATAACCAGAAATTGGAGGAACAAACAAAATGAGCCAGTTAGCAGAGCCTTTAGCCAAAGGTAATTATGACGAACTGTGGGACCGCTGCTGTGGTTTTATCGACCTCAGCCTGGAAGACTTCATGGGTATTCAGAAGCGTCTGCTGATGGAGCAGATGGAGCTGCTCAAGAACTGTCAGCTGGGCCGGGGGATTTTCAACGGGGCAAACCCCACGACAGTAGATGAATTCCGTAAAATGGTGCCGCTGACCAGTTATGAGGATTACGCGCCGTTCCTGCTGAAACGCCGCTGGGAAGTCCTGCCGCGCAAGCCCATCATGTGGCAGTACACCTCCGGTAAAAGCGCCGAGTATTCCTACCGCTGGGCGCCGATGACAGCGCGGATGATGGACGAGACCGAGGCTTTGGTTTTTGCCCTGGCTTTCTTTTCCGGGGCCAGGAAGCGCCGTGACATCGCCATCCGCCCAGGAGACCGCATTTTGTACGGCATGGCGCCGCCGCCTTATGCTACCGGTACCATGACCAGGGTCTTTCCCCACGAGATGTTCCAGTTTCTGCCGCCGGTGGATGAGGCGGAAAACATAACCTTTGAGGAGCGCATCAACAAGGGTTTCCAGATGGGGCTGGCCAAGGGCATGGATTACTGCCTCTCCATGTCCAGCGTCACCGTGGCCATCGGTGAGAAATTCAAGAATTCCGGCGGCAAGGTGGACATCAAAAAGCTGGTCCGCCAGCCCCGTACCCTGGCGCGGCTGCTCAAGGGCAAGATGAAGGCCAAACTGGCCGGCCGCCCCATGCTGCCGCGGGACTTGTGGAAGCTGAAGGGGGTCATCACCTACGGTATAGACGGTGAGATTTTCCGGGATAAGATCAAGGAAATGTGGGGCTGCTATCCGCTGGATTTCCATGGCTGCACCGAGGCGCCGATTATCGCCATGCAGACCTGGGATCATGAAGGCATGACCTTTATCCCGCACATGAACTTTTATGAATTTATCCCGGAAGCCGAGGCGGTCAAGTGCTGGCAGGACCCGGATTACCAGCCGCAGACCTACCTGATGGATGAACTCAAGCCCGGCAACTATGAAATAGTAATTACCAATTTCCACGGCGGGGCTTTCGTACGCTACCGACTGGGGCACCTGGTGCAGATAACTTCACTGCGGAATGAAAAACTGGATATCGACATTCCCCAGATGCGATTCCTGGCCAGGGTGGATGACCAGATTGATATTGCCGGCTTCACCCGCCTCTCGGAAAAAGTTATCTGGCAGGCACTGGAAAACTCCGGCATCGCTTATCAGAACTGGACTGCCCGCAAGGAAACCAGGGCCGGCAAGCCGGAACTGCGGATATACATTGAACCCAAAAAAGGCGAGAGAATGTCCGCCGACCAGGCGGCTGCCCTGGTCCATGCCGAACTCAAGAAGCTGGACCATCCTTACGCTGAGCTGGAAGAGTTTACCGGGCTGCGGCCGCTGACGGTAGCTGTGCTGCCACAGGGTGCATTCAAGCTCTATAAACTGAAGCAGCAGGCGGCCGGAGCGGAGCTGGCACATCTTTCTCCGCCGCACCTGAATGCCTCAGACGGCATCATCGACTTCCTGTCGGAAACCGCAGGACGGGTCAGGGTTTCGGAACCGGAAAAGGTGGCTGTTTAAGTTTAAAATTACAGCTTAACGGCAAGGGGGGTGGTTTATTGCCGCCCCCCTTGCTTTTATTACTAATCTGACTGGTAAATCAGGCTGTCATAACCGGCGCGGATAACCGCTGCCGCCTGGCTGACGGCTTCCCTGACTGCCGGTGAAGTGTCGGGAGGTATTTCAAATAGGCTGTTGAGCTGACTTTCCTGGTAATCCAGCAGTTTGCTGTCCAGCGCTTCGAGGTTATTCCTGTCATCACCCGGTATGGCAGTGGTGCCGACGGTGCCTGCCGGCGGCGGAGTGGAAAGTATGCCGGTATGGTCTTCTTCCGGATTCCCCTTCAGGGCGGCAGCGGCCATAAAATTATCCTGGAGCCGCCCGGTAATCTCCACGATACCCAGGGAATCACCGGCTTCGGCCAGGTACTGTATCTCTTCAATACGCCGGTCATTGAGAGCGGCATAGAGGGTAATCTTGGCTTCATCGGTAAAAGTCAGGCTGACCAGCGTGTTTTCCAGGCCGATTTTCAGCGGGTACAGAGTTTGTCCCGGCATGCTGCCGGAAGCGGCGTAGGAGAGTCCGCCGGCGCCCAGGCTGAAAACCAGCAGCAGGGTGATGACGCCGTTAGCCAGGCCCAGGCGCTGGAAAAAGCTGCCGCGCGGGCGGTCCATCTCCGCCATTTTCTGATTCAGGGCGTAACGGACACGCATCCTGGCGCCGGCCGGAGGTTCAATCTCCGGTGAATGGGCGATGCCCAGCGCTGTATTGAGCAGGCTTTCCAGTTCCTCAGCCTGGTCCGGGTATTTTTCCAGGCATTGGCTGATGGAAAGTTTTTCACTGAGAACAGCGTCAAGACACTGGTCAAAAATTTCTTCTATTTTATATTCATTCAAATTATTCATTTCTGTTCCGCCATTATCCGGCGCAGCGCGGCCACCGCTGAGTGCTGCATGGCCTTGACAGCGCCTTCACTCCGGCCGGTAAGCCGGGCGACTTCGGCGATGGGCAGTTCGGCGCCGAAGCGCAGCGCGATGACTTCCTGCTGGGACTTGGTCAGTTTTCTTGTTGCTTCTATAAGGTCTTTACCCGCCAGCTTGAGTTCGGTTTCCGCGGCTGGGTTGTCGGCGGCCGGCAGGGGCATCGTCTCATCCAGTTCCACCGTCTGCCGGCGGGACCTTTGCCGCAGGCAGTCCACCACCTGGTTGTGGGCTATGCGATACAGCCAGGCGCTGAAGGGTATATCTCCCTGTACCTTATAACTGCCGATGGATTGCAGCGCCTTGACGAATACCTGCTGGGTCAAGTCTTCAGCCTCCGTGCGGTTTCCGGTCTTGATACTGACGTAGCGGTATATCTTGTCGAAATACGCTTCATATATCAGGCCGAAAGCCTCCTTGTCCCGCGCCTGAGCCCGCGCTACTATATCTTGCTCGTTCTGCTGCACCCGGGAAAACCCCCTAGCCGGTAGATTATTGACGCCTGAGTGTTACCGGCACCGTTTGGTTTAAGCCGGTGCACATATTATAACGAAACAACCGCGGCGGGGATAGGGGCTGGGGATAGGAGTGCGTTCTGTTGGTTTGATTCGTCTAAAAAGTAAAGAAGGGAGCGAATTATTATCACTCCCTTCTTTGATACAGGGATAATTATCTTCGGTTACGCTGTTTATACTTAGCTCAGCATCCGTAACAGGCTGAGTTAGTAAATGGGCAAGCGTGATTGGCCTATCCGGCTGTCAATGCCGTAAACGGGCATCTGGTAATGCCAGAACTTATCAACAGCTGCGGAAGATTCCTCCGTCGGCTCGGAAAAGTCATCGTGAGCCCTGCCGGCAAGACCGTATCCCATGAAATCATCCATTTCCTTGAAGAAGTTATTGAAAACCGGTGTAGTTGATGAAACGGCTAATACTGTTTCATGGATCTTACCGTAGTGATATTTTGTGTATGTGCAGACACCATGACATCGGCCGGCATTACAAGTATTGGCATGCATTTTCCACGCGCGGCATTTTCTGGAGTCCTCATAGAAAACCTTAGCCCCGCCCTGGTGCCAGCCGCCGGGTTGTGCCGGCAGAGCACCGGGAATTTCGGTTGGGTCGTGACCATCAACAGGAGTATAAGGAGTGGCGTTTTCAGCGGGGTCCCAGGTGGGTTCATCGGCTAAACTTAAAGCGCCCTCACCGCATGCTTCAGCGCATTTTTTGCAGGTGTGGCAGAATTTCCAAAAACCGGCATCGATGGGTTTGCCCGGCGCAAGCGGCATATCAGTGATGTATCTAAAAACACCCACAGTCGGGCCGTATTCCGGAGTAATCATTCTTTGAATTCTGCCGAGTTCCCCCATACCGGCCATGATACCCAGTGCCGGCGCATTGCCCGTACCATTACCTCCTTCGGAGAGAGCCCAATAGCCCAGCGTTCGCAGGAATTCCTGTACTCTCACTTGGATATTGGCAGCCCTGCCGTAACGAATCTGGGCCTGTAATTCGGTATTGGAACGATGCCATAGTTCATGACTTTCCTGATTGGCCATTACAATTACATTGCGGGCATCAAGCGGGTGGGCATGTTCTGTTTCTGTTTCATATGGGCCGTCAGCTTTCCAGGTTATTTCTTCTACCCCGCCCGGTTCGTAAGAGTAGATGAATTTTTCGGTGGTATTCGGGTCAAGTTCCAGGAAACCCACGCTCATACAACCAAAAAACCTTAACGCTGACTGGACTACAAGAGAGTTTTCCTCGGGGGTGCCGGCGTACTTCGGGACCCCCAGTTCCTCCGGAGTCGGCGCTTCCATTGGGCCC
Organism: Dehalogenimonas sp. NIT-SK1; assembly: GCF_055384165.1. Taxonomy (NCBI): domain Bacteria; kingdom Bacillati; phylum Chloroflexota; class Dehalococcoidia; order Dehalococcoidales; family Dehalococcoidaceae; genus Dehalogenimonas; species Dehalogenimonas sp. NIT-SK1. The sequence goes on along the minus strand of NZ_AP042352.1, from coordinate 1,419,516 downwards.
ATAAAGCTGTTTCTTACACTTCCTTCACCGGCACTGCCAGAAAAGGCAATGTCACGCAAAGACCAACCGGGGATATTCTGCTCCAGCCATTGCTGGTGCTGTCGGGATTGTTCTTCTCTGCGTGCAGCCTGCTCTGCGGCTGAAATATAGGAGTTCATGTAAAATCGGGAACCCCGCAGGGTGTTTACTTCGCTCCAGCGGCTTTTCTGGTCCCAGTCTACCTCTACCGTGGGTTCATCAACTCTTTTAACCCACCAGGGGTCATTTCTAACGGCGCTGTCGGCCATCATCTCATCAAGGTCATGATAGGTAGGGGCCAAAGCTGCTGCCGCTCCCAGTCCGGCTCCTGAAACGCCGAGAGCTTTCATGAAGTCTCTCCTGCTTACTGTGGAATGAAATTTGCTCATTTTTACCTCCTTTTGCTCGGCATCCATTTCCACTTGCACTACTGGTTTAGAAGTTTTGGTGTTTGCTTAGCGAAAGATTGATATACGGTAAAAACGGTATATATTCATCAAGATTCTAATGTTAGTTAATAGCTAAGTCAAATAATAGTATAATTACCAATAGTTAATATAAATAACGACAAGCCGGTTTCAACGGAGTGTTTATAGACAGGTCCCCATATGAAATGAAAATGACTAAATTTAACTTCGAATTTCATTGTTTACTGTAAAAATCAATGAATTGATAATCAGAAGTATAAATGAGCTGGAAATGCAGTGATGGATAATCTACACACACTATCGGGGTAATTTGGGCTGTCAAGGCAAATGATAATGAATTTTATCGGCTAACGGGGTTGAGATGTTAACTATCACACACCCAGTAAATTCTCCAGGCCGGGGCTGCCGCTCCTGCCTGGAGATTTCTTGAGCCGGGCCAGGGCTTTCTTGGTATCCGAGGCGACGCGGGCTTTATCGGTATGGCGCAGTCGGTACTTGAACAGCCAGTAGGTGAATTCCCGCATTTCATACAGTTTCAGGGAGCGGTTAGGCCGCTCGCCGCGGTCTCGCCGGAACATCTTGAGCAGTTCCGCCCGCGGCTGCTCATATACGCGCTGGAAGCTTTCCTCAATGGTATCAAATCCTTTGATGACCAGGGAACGTTCTTCTTTGCGGACTTCGTCCTGCACCGCCAGGATCAGCGCTTCCTCTACGGTTATGCCGTAAAAGAAGTTGAGGTGCTGCTGGTAGCGGGCTTGTCCCATCAGCCGGCGCATTTCCTCCGTGGAAACACTGACCGGCGGTTTGGATTTGAAAAGCAGCTCTACCATTTCACTCTCCGGTACCAGGTCGGAAACGGCTTCTGACAATCGTTCGGCCAGCAGCAGCAAATCAAAGGCTTCGCCGCTTATCAGGTAGCGGAAAAAACGGCCATTGACATACTCTTCATTATCCGCCCACCGGCTGACCGTTTTCAGCAGGGCCGGGTACCAGTGCTGACCGGCTTCAATATCAGCCCGCAGGCCGCTGATGGCGGCGGCGGCGCTCCGGGTGATTTCGGCGGAGTCTTCAGGTTCCTGTCGCAATAGATTAAGCCCCGCAGCATTTCTTGTATTTTTTGCCGGAACCGCAGGGGCAAAGGTCGTTGCGGCCTACCTTATGGCCTTCGGCGTCCCTGGCTGCCGGGGTAGTGTTTTTAGGCTGGGCAACCGCCCGCATGGGAGAAGACGCCTCGGAAGCTGAAGCAACAGCCTCAGCCGCCAGCGGGGCTTGCTGCGCCCGCATGTTGGACGGCGCGGTGGAGCCGGGCGTTTTCTTCATTACCTGGACTTTAAAGATGGCATGAACCACGTCATGCTTGATGCCTTCAAGCAGTTCCTGGAATGCGGCGAAACCCTCATTCTTGTAAGCGTCCACCGCCTTGACCTGCCGCAGTGTCTGCCAGCCGGCTTTCAGCCGCAGTTCCTCCACAAACGTCAGGTGCTCAATCCACAGGCTGTCCATTACCCGCAGCATAAGGTGGCGCTCCACCTGGCGCATTACCGGGGCGGTAAACTCCTGCTCCTTCTTTTCATACAGTTCAACAGCCGCGTTTTTGAGAAATTCCGCCACTTCTTCCGAAGACATACGGGAAATATTCTCGGCGGTAAAGCCTTCCGGCTGCGGCATGATGGCGCCGAGGTCGGCCAGCATGCCGTCAATATCCCAGTCCTGGTAATCCAGTCCGGACAGTCGGCCGGCAATTATATTGTCGATGGTTTCGCTGACCATATCCAAAATGTTGCTTTTCAGGTCAGCGCCGGACAGGATCTTACGACGTTCGCCGTAAATTATTTCCCGGTGCTTGTTGACCACGTCATCGTATTCCACCAGGTTTTTGCGGATGTCGAAGTTATAGCCTTCTACTCGCTTCTGTGAACTCTCGATGGAATTGGAAATCATCTTGTTTTCGATGGGGGTGTTTTCATCGAAACCGAAGCGATCCATCATGCCGCGGACCATATCTCCGCCGAAACGGCGCATGATGTCATCTTCCAGGGATACGAAGAAGCGGGACGAGCCGGGGTCTCCCTGCCGTCCGGCGCGGCCGCGCAGCTGGTTGTCGATGCGGCGGGCTTCATGGCGTTCGGTACCGATGACGTGCAAGCCGCCGGCTCTGACTACCGTGATGTAGTTTTCCATCCAGGCGCTGAAACGCTTGCGCTCCCTGTCAATAACCTGGCAGCAGCGGCCGGTATCAATATTGCATTCCAGTTTCCTGGGGCTTTCCGGCAGTTCGGCGGCCAGTTTGGCAGTCTGCTCGGCATAGGCGGCCAGGTATTTTTCGGCGGTTTCGGACAGGCGTCGCTCCAGTTCGGCAATCTCGGCCAGGGCGGGGCTGTTTTCGGCGGCGGACGGATCGGACTTAATCTCCTGCATAAGCTCCAGCCGCTTGGTATTTATTTGCCCCTGCAGCTGGGCTATGGCCGCCTCGTCCCGGGTGATGCCGGTTTCCAGTTCAGTCAGTCGGTGCGGGTCGACCTGGGTTTTAGCCAGCTCCGACGACAGGTGTTCCTTTAGATCGGCCAGTGGTTCATAGCCCGCCAGTTTGCCGCCCAGGATAATATCCACGCCGCGGCCGGCCATGTTGGTGGCCACGGTGACCGCGCCGGGTTTGCCGGCCTCGGCTACGATGGCCGCTTCTTTTTCGTGTTTTTTGGCGTTCAGGACCTCGTGGGGAATGCCCTTGCGTTTGAGCATGTCGGAAATAAGGTCCGAGTTCTCGATGGAAACAGTGCCCAGCAGCACCGGCCGTCCCTGTTCCCGTTTCTCCTCCACTTCACGGACCACCGCCTTGAACTTGGATGACAGGTCTTTATAGATGTGGTCGGTCTGGTCCTGGCGAATGACGGGCCGGTGAGTGGGCACCACCACCACTTCCAGATTGTAGATGCGTGAGAACTCTTCCGCCTCGGTCAGGGCGGTGCCGGTCATGCCGGAGAGCTTGTCATACATGCGGAAGTAATTCTGGATGGTGATGGAGGCATAGGTCTTGGTTTCCTGGCGGATTTTCAGGCCTTCCTTGGCTTCAATAGCCTGGTGCAGGCCTTCTGAATAGCGCCGCCCCACCATTTTGCGTCCGGTGAACTCGTCGACGATGACGATACCGGTGCCGCCGTCCGGGTCACGGTCAACCACATACTGTCGGTCACGATGGTAAAATTCCCTGGCTGACAGGGCGTTGCGCAGGTGGCGGATAAGTGGGGCGTTCTGCGGGTCATAGACGCTGTCCCCCTTGAGCAGCCCCTCCCTTTTTACCAGGTTTTCAAATTTAATCCAGCCTTCTTCGGTTAGTTCCGCCTGGCGTTCCTTGGCCTTGGGCTCATAATCTTCACCTGATTGAAAACGCGAGGCCATCTTGGCGAAGATGGGGTACAGCTTGCCGGCCTCGGTATCCGGGGCGCTTATAATCAGCGGGGTGCGGGCTTCATCGATCAAGAGGTTATCAACTTCATCGACGATGGCGTAATACGGTCCGTCCGGCCGCTGTACCACCTGCTTGAGGTCCATGACCATGTTGTCGCGCAGGTAATCGAACCCGAACTCAGCCGAGGTGCCGTAAGTAATGTCGGCGGCATAGGCTTCCTGGCGGGATACCGGTCGGTAGTGCTGCCAGGGGTCGTTGTCCCGTCCGGAATTGTAGGTCGGGTCATACAGGCGGGACGGCTGGTGTTCATCCGGCGTCTGCATCGGGTAGATGGAAGCCACGCTGATATCCAGGGCGTGATAAACCGGTCCCATCCAGTAGGCGTCCCGGCGGGCCAGGTAGTCATTCTGGGTAACCAGGTGGGAGCCTTTGCCCAGCAGCGCGTTGAGATACAGCGCCAGGGTGGCTACCAGTGTTTTGCCTTCACCTGTCTTCATCTCGGCGATTTTGCCTTCATGCAGCACAGCGCCGCCGATAATCTGGACATCATAATGGCGCAGGCCCAGAGTGCGCCGGGCGGCTTCCCGCACCGCGGCGAAGGCCGGGGGCATTACCTCTTCAAAGCACGAGTTCTGCAGCCTGATTATCTTGTTCTTAATCTTGTTGCGGTCACCGGCGCCTATGGTTACCGCCAGCTGGCTTCTCAGTCCGTCAATTTCTTCGGACACGCCGGCGTATTTGGCCTGGACAGCCGTTTTGAACTCGGCGGTTTTAGCCCTGAGTTCCTCATCGGAAAGCCGGATAAAATCCGCTTCCAACTCGTTAACCTGGTCAGCCAGGGGCTGCAGGCGCTGGACCTCTTTTTCGTTGGAATCCATCATGTTGCCGAACAGTTTTTTGAACATCTATTAAAACCTCTTCAGAACCCTTTGCGGGCGGAATAATCAATATAACGCTGAAAAGCGATTAAAGATTATTTTAACATATTTAGGAAAAGAGCTGCGGCTCCGGGTTTTGTTGATTTGACACTCCGGCAGCGTCGTGCTATTCTTCGGCCAATGGTTGTTCAGCGCTTTTACGCCTATTACTTTTTTACCTGGTGCCCGCAGGGCACGACGGGGAGGTAAGGCGTTTTTGCATAAGAGCACCTGAAAAATAAAGAAGCAACCACAGCAATGAAACCTCCCAGCCGGGAGGTTTTTTTAGTTATCAGGGAATAAAGGAGAAGAGGCAAAGATGATTATCATGAAAAAAGACGCGACTCCGGAGCAGGTGGAAAGAGTAGTAAGTGAGGTGGCCGGAGCGGGTTTGCGCACCGATGTTTCCCGCGGGCAGCATTTTACGGTTATCGGGCTGGTGGGAGATGAAAGGAAAGTGGATTTCGCCCACCTGGCGGCGCTGCCGGGCGTTAAGGAAGCCCGGATGATTGAGGCGCCCTACAAGCTCATCAACCGTGAATACACCAGTGCCTACGGTGAGGACCGTACCCAGGTGGTTAACATAAAAGGTGTTGAGCTGGGCGGCGATGACCCGGTGTTTATCGCCGGGCCCTGCGCCATAGAGAACCGGGAAATGCTGTTCCGCATAGCTGAGGAATGCAGGGATGCCGGAGCCCAGGTTCTGCGCGGCGGTGTTTTCAAGCCGCGTTCCAGCGTCCATTCCTTCCAGGGGCTGGGTTCTTCCGGAACCGAAGGCGCTATTGAAGCCCTGCAATGGCTGAAGGAAGCCGGGGAGAAATTCGGTATGCCGGTGGTCACCGAAGTTCGCGGCGAAGCCCAGGTGGAAATGGTCAGCAAGTATGTTGATATAATCCAGATTGGGTCCCGCAATATGTATGACCAGGATTTACTGCAGGCGGCGGCGCGCAAGCAACTGCCCATAATCTTCAAGCGTCATTTCGGGGCGTCCATCGAGGAATTCCTCAGCTTCGCCGAATATATCGCCGCTGAGGGCAATAAGGACATCATCATGTGTGAGCGCGGCATCGTGCCGGTGGGCAAGGGCAAGAACTATACCCGATACCTTTTGGACCTGGCGGCGGTGCCTGTAGTGCAGAAAGAGACTTTTCTGCCCATAATTGTTGATCCCAGTCACGCCACCGGCCGGCGCGACCTGATTAAGCCGATGAGCCTGGCGGCTATTGCCGCCGGGGCCTCCGGCCTGATGATCGAGGTTCACTACTGCGCTGAGGAGGCCATGTGCGACGCTTCTCAAATGATCACACCAAAGGAACTAAAGGAAATAATCGACCTGGCAAGACAGATGCGGCCGATTGCCGTAAAATAGAGCCATGACGTATCAGCAGATAGAGGTTAATCTCCCCGGCGGCGCTTATCCCGTATGTGTCGGCGAAGGGGTACTGTCGGAACTGGGTGATCTTCTGCTGGACCGGGGATTCAGCGGCAGGATAATAATAATCAGTAACCGGACGGTAGCCCGATTGTACGCGGAAGGGCTGATGGAATCCCTGAAAGGGTCCGGCTTCAATCCGGAGATTATCGCGGTGCCTGACGGTGAGAAGTTCAAGTCGCTCTCGGTAGCCGGCCGGATCTACCAGGGCCTGGCCCGGCGCCGGGCGGAGCGCGGCACTCCGATTATGGCGCTCGGTGGAGGGGTTATCGGTGACCTGGCCGGATTCGTAGCGGCCACCTATCAGCGCGGTGTCCCACTGGTGCAGGTGCCGACCACGCTGCTGGCCCAGGTTGATTCCAGCATCGGCGGCAAAACCGCGGTTAACACCGGGCGGCTCAAGAATATGGCCGGCGTTTTTTATCAGCCGCGCCTGGTGGCCGCTGATACCGCGGTACTGCAGTCGCTGCCGCCGGGCCAAATCCGCAACGGCCTGGCGGAAATTATCAAAAGCGCTGTTATCCGGGATGCCGAGTTGTTTGCTTTTCTGGAAGAAAACATGACGGCGCTGCTTGCCAAAGACGCCCAGGCGCTGACTTATGCCGTAGAGCGGGCCGCACGGGTCAAGGCGGCCGTGGTGGAACAGGATGAACTTGACCACGGGCTGCGGCAGATTCTTAATTTTGGTCATACGGTTGGACACGCCGTAGAAAGTGTCGCCAATTTCAAGGTCGCACACGGCACAGCCGTTGCGGCGGGCATGGCGGCCGCCGCCCGGATGGCAAACCTGGCCGGGCTGCTGGAACCGGCGGATATGGAACGGATTATCCGGTTAATTGCCCTGGTCGGGCTGCCGGTGAGCCTTTCCTCCAGCGGGTCCGTTCCGGCGGTGACCCAGGCCATGCTGCATGATAAGAAAGTGGAGAACGGCCGGGTGAAGTTCATCCTGCCGGTCGGCATCGGAGAAGTGGTTATCCGGGATGATATTGACTCTCACCTGGTCAACGAGGCGCTGCGGGTATGAAACATTCCATCTGTACAGTCGTAACCGACAGCGATGCCGCGGCTATTGAAGCAGCCCGGCCGTTTACCGATATTTTTGAAGTCCGCATAGACCTGGTCGGCCCGAAATGGCCAGAAGTGGCACGCAGGCTGGGCAAACCATGGCTTGCCTGCAACCGCCTGGCGGCGGAAGGCGGCAGCTGGCAGGGAACCGAGGCCCAGCGCAAGGAAGAACTGCTCAAAGCGCTGCAGCTGGGAGCCTCCATAATCGATCTGGAGCTGTCCACTCCCAACCTGGCCAAGATGATGGATATCATTAAAAAAAGAGCCCGATGCCTGCTGTCCTACCATGATTTTGAAAAAACGCCGCCGGCGGCGGAGCTTAAATCCATTGTCGGCCGTCAACTGGCGGCCGGGGCTGATATGTGCAAGCTGGTAACTACACCGCATAGCGTTGAACAGAACCTGGACCTTCTGCGGCTGTACCGGGAATTTGAAGGCTGCGGCCTGATAGTTTTCGGCATGGGACAGGAAGGACTGCTGAGCCGGCTGCTGGCGCCGCTGGCCGGGGCTGAATTAACTTACGCCGCCATGGAGGAAGGAAAAACATCAGCACCGGGGCAATTGACGGCTCAGCAGCTGACTGAAATCTACCAACTATTGCCATTATGACAGACACAAATACCAGATTAACCGGCTTATTCGGCAATCCGGTGGCTCATTCCGTGTCGCCGGCCATGCACAACAGCGCTTTCCAGGCGCTGGGAATGAATTATATTTACCTGGCTTTCCAGGTGGCTGAAAAGGAGCTGGCGGCCTCTGTCAGCGGCATCCGGGGAATGGGACTGGCCGGGGTAAATGTGACGCTGCCGTATAAGACCGCGGTGCTGCCTCTATTGGACAAACTGGAACCTCAGGCAGAGCGCATCGGCGCCGTCAATACCATTGTCAATGATAACGGCTGTCTTACCGGCTACAACACGGACGCGGCCGGGTTCATGACCGCGCTGCGCGGCAGCGGTTACCGGTGTGAAGGGCAAAAGGCGGTGGTGCTGGGTGCCGGCGGGGCAGCCCGTGCTTTGGTTTTTGCCCTGGTCCGGGCCGGAACGGAGGTGGCGATTATAAACAGGACTTTCAGAAAAGCCGAAGCTTTGGCTGAAGAAACCGGCGCTGCCGCCTTTGAAATGCATGACAATGGTTATCGTAAAGCGCTGGAAGGCGCTTCATTGGTGGTCAACGCCACCAGTATCGGTATGAGTCCGGGTGAAACCGCCTCACCCCTGCCGCCGGGTCTGCTGCGCCCGGGCCTGACTGTTTTTGACACCGTGTACCGGCCCCGGCAGACCCGGCTGCTGAGCGAAGCCAGGGCTTCAGGCTGTGCCGTTATCGGAGGGCTGGAAATGCTGCTGGAGCAGGGAGCGCTGTCTTTTGAGTTATGGACCGGCCGCGCCGCGCCCCGGGAAGTTATGAGGCAGTCCGCCGAGGCGACCCTGGAATGAGAATGAGCGTTGCTCTTATCGGCTTTATGGGTACCGGAAAATCAACGGTCGGTAAAAAGCTGGCCGCCAGTCTCGGCTGTCGTTTTATTGAGACCGATCGTCTCATAGAGCGGCGGGCCGGCATGAGTATTTCGGAAATTTTCCGGACTAAGGGAGAAAAGGAATTTAGGGATATCGAAGAAGAGGTCATTGACTCGGCGGTTGCTGAAGCGCAAAATTCGGTTATCGCCTGCGGCGGTGGAGTAGTGCTACGGCCGGACAATGTCGGGCGGCTGAAAAAGTCAGCAATCATCATCTATTTGAAGACGGAAGAGAGAGTACTCCGGGAGAGACTGGCCCGAAGCCGGAAGCGGCCGCTGCTGGAACGCCCGGACTGGGCGCGGACTGTCAGCGAATTGTTGGCCTACCGGCAGCCGCTGTATGAGGCTGCGGCGGATATTATCATAAATACGGGCAACCGACCGGCAGCGGCGGTAGTCCGGGAAATAACGGACATATTGAACACCAATGAAAGCTGAAATCTGTAAAAGCCAAATCAGCGGCACCATAGCCGCTCCAGCGTCAAAGAGCTATACCATCCGCGCTCTTTTCGCCGCGGCGCTGGCAGAAGGTGAGAGCCGCATTTACCACCCGCTGTCATCCGAGGATACCGAGGCCGCGGCGGAGGTCCTGGGCAAGCTGGGAGCGCAAATTGAACGTCAGCCGGCTTACTGGAAAATAACCGGCGGTAATTTAAGGCCGACGGCTGATGAACTTGACTGCCGCCAGTCCGCGGCCACGCTGCGCTTCTTAACTCCGGTATGCGCCGCCCTAAACGGGCCAAGCCGCATAACCTTTGCCCCCGGCCTGGCGCGCCGGCCGATGCAGCCGCTATTGGACTCGCTGGAGCAATTGGGAGTTGGCGCCGAACTGACTGATGGATATCTCGACATCCGCGGCGGCGGGGCAGAAACGGCTGAAATTGCGCTGCCGGGAGATATCAGTTCTCAGTACATCTCCGGCCTGCTGCTGGCCGCCCCGCTGCTGCCGGAAGGCCTGGCCGTCAGTCTGAATACAGCGGCGGAATCCCGTCAGTACCTGCGGATGACGGTAGGCTGCCTGCGGCGTTTCGGCGTTAAAATTGAATATGACAGCAATATGACCAGCTTCCGGGTGGAGAATCAGCCATATCATCCGGCCAGCTACCTGATTGAGGGTGACTGGTCCAGCGCCTCTTACTTCCTGGGACTGGGAGCTTTGTCCGGGTCCATTAGCGTGACCGGATTGAACAAGGACAGTTTCCAGGCCGATAAATTCATGTTAAACTGCTTGCGCCGGATGGGCGTCCGGGTGAGTGTCAGCGGCGAAGAGCTAATCATCGATAAATCCGAGCCGAAGGGCCTGGTGGTTGACCTCAATGAGGCTATAGACCTGCTGCCCACCGTAGCCTGCCTGGCAGCCGCGGCGGAAGGCAGGAGCATCCTTACCGGTTTGGAAAGAGCCAGGCTCAAGGAGTCTGACCGAGTCAGCGCCACGGCAGACAATCTGAAGCGCATGGGGGTTGATGTGGAAGAAGAAAGCGACTCCCTGGTTATTACCGGAGGCCAGCCGCATGGTGCGGTTATTGACAGCTTTGACGATCATCGCATCGCCATGGCCTTTGCCATGCTGGCGACAAAGTGCGGTGATACTATTATCGAAAGCGCCGAATGCGTCAATAAAACCTACCCCGGCTTTTGGGATGATTTCCGCCTGGCCGGCGGGGATGTGAGGCTGCTGGATGAATAACTCACTGGGTGAAATGTTCCGTATTACCAGCTTCGGGGAAAGTCACGGCGACTGTATTGGGATTGTGATTGACGGCTGTCCGGCAGGGCTGCCGATAACAGCCGAGGATATTCAGCGCGAGGCGGACAAGCGTAAGAGCGGCGCCGGCCGTCCTCTGGCAACGGCCCGCAGGGAAGAAGACCGGGTGGAGATTTTTTCCGGCATATTTAACCATCATACCACCGGAGCTCCGATATGCCTGGCCATCTGGAATAAAAACATTGATTCCTCCGAATATGAAAAAGTAAAACACCTGGCCCGCCCGGGACATGCTGATTTTACCGCCTGGCGGAAATACGGCGGCTGGCATGACTGGCGGGGGTCCGGCCGTTTTTCCGGCCGCGTCACCGCCGGGTTTGTGATGGCCGGAGCGGTAGCTAAAAAGCTGCTTTCAACCATTGGTATCGAGATGGTGGCTCATACAGTGGAAATCGGCGGGGTTAAGGCCAGTCCGCCGCCGCAAATTGAGACCATCCGCCGCGTCGCCGCGGCCAATGAGGTTACCTGCGCTGACGCCGCCGCGGCGGAGAGTATGATTGAGGCGATTAAGGCGGCCGGGCGGGATAGTGATTCGGTGGGCGGCGTCATTGAAGTCAGGGCGGAGGGCCTGCCGGTGGGACTGGGTGAGCCGGTCTTTGATACGCTGGAGGGCTGCCTGGCCAAGGCATACTACGCCGTGCCGGCGGTCAAGGGCGTGGAATTCGGGGCCGGCTTCGCGGCGGCCGGAATGAAGGGTTCGCAGGATAACGACGCTTATAAAGTGGTTGACAGCCGCGTTCTGACAGCAACCAATAACGCCGGCGGCATCCTGGGCGGCATCAGCAACGGCATGCCGCTGCTGGTCCGGCTGGCGGTCAAGCCGACTCCTTCCATAGGTAAATCGCAGGATAGTGTGGACCTGGAGACCGGAGAGCCGGCTACCATCAATGTCGGCGGACGACATGATACCTGCATCGTGCCGCGGGCGGCGGTGGTGATAGAATCAATGACGGCGGTGGTGCTGGCTGACCTGGCCCTGCGCGCCGGAGTAATAAAAAGGGTGTTGTCATGAGTCTGGAAGAACTGCGCCGCCGGGTTGATGAACTCGACGACGATATAATCAAGGCGCTGGCGGAGCGTCTGTCGGTGGCTGAAGCCATCGGACGGGAAAAAGCCGCCGGAGAAGTACCGCCGCAGGACCTGGGACGGGAGCGGCAGGTCATTGAGCACGTGACCGGAGCCGGCGCCGCCGGCGGCATGACCGCCGACGAGGTGGTGGAATTATACCAGTCCATAATCAAGCTGGCGCGTCAGCGGCAATCGCGGAGCGTGGCTTTCCAGGGAGAGCCCGGGGCCTATTCAGAACAGGCTGCCCTGGAGTATTTCGGTTCCCGGGCTTCACTCAAAGCCCGCGCCACGCTGGAAGACGTATTCCACGAAGTAGAAAGCGGCTCCGTCCAGTTCGGTATCATACCCATGGAAAACTCCATTGAAGGCAGTATCTCCCGCTCTTATGATTTGATGCTGGAGTCTTCGCTGATGGTCTCGGGTGAGTTGCACCTGCCGGTAAATCATTGCCTCATCGGCAATCCCGGCGCGACGCTGGACAGCGTCCGGCGCATTTATTCTCACCCGCAGGCGCTGGGCCAGTGCGGCAGTTTTCTGCGGCAGCTCAACTTTGAGCTGATTCCTACCTATGACACCGCCGGTTCGGTCAAAATGATAAAAGAAAAAAAGATTACCGACGGTGCCGCCATTGCCGGTGAACGCGCTTCAGCCATCTACGGCATGAAGATACTGGCCCGCGATATCCAGGACAACCCGAATAATTTCACCCGTTTCTTCGCCATCGGCCGTAAAGACGCTCCGCCCTCCGGTGATGATAAAACTTCAATGGTTTTCGCCGTCAAGCATCGTCCGGGCGCGCTGTACGAATTCCTGCGGGTATTGGCGGAGCATAAGATCAACCTGACCAAGATTGAAAGCCGTCCGACCCGTAAAAAAGCGTGGGAGTATAACTTTTACCTGGATTTTGAAGGCCATCGGCAGAACGATAATTTTCAGGCGGCGCTGCCGTCGCTGGAGGATCACGTGCTGTTCATTAAAATCCTGGGTTCCTATCCGAGGGCCAGGTAATTGAAAAAGATCGCTATTGTCGGCGGTTATGGCAAGATGGGTTCCTGGTTCGCCGGTTTTCTAAAAAACGAGGGGCATCAGGTTACCATTATCGGCCGTGATAAGGATAAGCTGGCCGCTGCTGCCGTAGAACTGGGTGTGGCCGCGACTGACCGGCCGGAAGCGGTGGCCGGAGCGGATGTGGTGGTCATATCGGTGCCGGTGGACCGCTTTGAACTGGTCTGCGAAACGCTGTCGCCGCATATCCGCCAGGGCCAGCGGATATTTGACCTGACCTCGGTCAAGGTAATGCCGGTAACGGTTATGCACCGCTTTTTCGGCAGCGCGGCCATATTGGGGGTTCATCCGGTGTTCGGTCCAGGCGCTGAAAGTCTCAATGGGCAGAACGTCATTTTGACGCCGACTGACGACGAGGAAGAAAAGCTGGCTGATTCAGTTTCCGCATGGTTGACTGAACACGGCGCCCGTGTGCGCGTCACCACTCCTGAAGAGCATGACCGGCTGATGTCTATTTCGCTGGGGCTGGCCCACTTTATTGCCATTGTTACCGCCGATGCCCTGGTCAGCCTGGATGAACTGACAGAGATGAACGGCGCCGGAGGCATTACCTACAAGGCGCTGCTTACGCTGGTTGAAAGCGTTCTTTCCGAGGACCCGGCTCTATACGCTTCACTGCAGCTGAATCTGCCGTCGCTGCCGCCCATGGAAAAACTGTTTGGTGAAAAGGCGGCCGACTGGGCCGAGCTGGTCAGCCAGGGCCGCCGCGAGGAATTTATCGACCGGATGAGCAAGTTGAAAAACACCCTGGAAGCGGCTAATCCGGACTTTGGAGCATCCTATCAGAAGCTGTATCACCTGGCTAATCGTCGCTTGGAGTGAGGCGCTTTCCGCGGTGAAACCTCCCCCTCTGATTTGACTTAAACCTCATCCGGCCATGATAATGGTTACCGGGTCTAATTATTCTGCTGGCGGAGTCGGATGGGATTTTTAAGAGCTGTCGGCCTGGGCATAATAGGCTTTGTTTTATTTGCGGCCCTGCTCCTGACCGGGGTTGGTCTGACGGTGCAACTTACCCTTCTCAATCCTAGCTTTATCAACAACCAGGTTGGAAAACTGGATGTGGCTGAACTCCTGACCGAAGAAGTGGTTGCCAGCGGCGCTATTCGTGATATGCCCGACGCGGTTCGTCTTTTCCTGGACGAAGAACTGCCCGAATACTCTGGTGAATTGAAGCAGGCCGCTGCCGGGGCGGTGGACCGTTTTTATGATTATATCCTCGGCCGCTCAGACACCCTGGACCTGCCGCAGGCGCTGGGAGAAACGGTTTTTGACCCGCAGCTGGTGTATTCGCTGGCTGACCGGCTGGACTGGGCTGACCTGGCCGAAGAAATGATGCTGCGCAATCTCGGCACTGACCTCAGCCCCACCTTTTCCTACCTGACCGATTATATCGGTGACGCCATGGTTAAGCTGGACGGCTGGTTTTATGATACGCTGCGGGAAGTAGTTCCGGCTTTCCAGCAGTATATGCTGGGCCAGAGCGATGAACTGCATATTTATATCGACCTTGATGAAGAACCCTACCGGGTGATCTATCAGACCATGCTGGATGTCTATAACCAGTATCCGCCGCCGGAGCTGGCCGAGTTGTCTCCGCTGCAGAAGCAGCAGCTTTTCAACTATTTCTTTGAAACGGAGATAGGCGTTTATCTGCAGGAGCCTATTGAAATTGACTCGGCGGCCTTTGAAGGCGCGCCGGAGGCGCTTAACCAGGCTTTTGCCGACCTTGAGGCGGAGATCGAACAGGTAAAGACCTATGTAGGCTACTTCCAGGCGGGCTTTTTCGGCCTGCTGCTGGGTATGGCGCTGCTTCTCGGCCTGGCCTACCTGATGCTGCGTGACCGGTGGAAGCTAATGCTTTACGCCGGTGTCGTGCTGTTCGTCTATGGTCTGATTTCCTTTGTCGGCATCATGGTGACCAACTCTTTGGTCGGAGTCGGTACCGATTTCGGGCAGGTGCCCGCGGCAGTTCAGTTGTGGCTGCCGGGCGTCGTGGAAAGCGCTACCCGCCCGCTGCTGTTCTTCAGTATATTCACCGGTGCCCTGGGCTTGGCCGGCATCATCCTTTCGCAGGTTCACCAGCACCACCGGTCATAGCTGTTAATGGTGACTACCGGGGTGGATGAGCGTTATTTTTTTACCGCCCATACCAGGGCTATTACCCAGCCGATGAAAGTCCAGCCCAGCAGCAGATTCAGCAGGAAGATGGCCAGGGTGTTGCGGCGCTTGCCGGCGACGGCGATAATAGTGGGCAGGAAATAAAGCGCCAGGCTGAACACAAAGGAAACCAGCCCGAAAAAACTGGCGAAGAAAAAGCCGAATATACCTTCTAACATTGTCATTATTCTCCGGTAAAAAAATGCTGTAAATAGATTACCTGAAAAATATCCGCCGGGCAACCCGCATCTCCGCCGCGGGAAACGGCGGCTGATATGCTATAATTTCTGACTGTGAAAAAGGCAAGACCGGACGAATTCAAGCTGATAGAGCTTATCGCCGCCGAGATAGACCGGCTGTGGCCGACCGGCCAGGGAGCGCTGCTGACCGGTATCGGTGACGATACCGCGGTGGTTAAGCCCTCCGAGAAGTACCAGCTGGCAACGGTTGATTGTCTGACCGAAGGTGTTCATTTCCGTCGGCAGTACCTTGATTGGGAGTGCCTGGGCTGGAAAGCGCTGGCGGTCAATCTGTCCGACATCGCCGCCATGGGAGGCCGGCCGGTTTACGCGCTGGTTTCCCTGCTGCTGCCGGAGGACACCGAAGTTGAAAACGTGACGGAGTTTTACCGCGGTCTGCTCGACCTGGCTTCTGCCACCGGCACCATTGTCGCCGGTGGCAATATAAGCCGCGCCGCTGAACTCAGCGTTCATGTTTCCGTTATTGGAGAGACGGATGATGAGTCCCGTATCCTATATCGTTCCCAGGCTGCAGAAGGGGACCTGGTTGCCGTTACCGGCGGCCTGGGCGGCGCGGCGGCCGGGTTCAAGCTGCTTGAAGGCTCACTTAACGTAACTGAAGAGGCATCGGCCAGGCTGCGGCAGGCTTTCTGGAAACCACAGCCGCGGCTGGATGAGGGACAAATACTTGCGCGGCATGGCGTCAAATGCGCCATTGATATCAGTGACGGGCTGCTCTCGGACCTGGGCCATATCCTGAAGGCCAGCGGGGTCGGGGCGCGGCTGGAGGCGGCGCGAGTGCCGCTGCATACCGGCCTGACCGCAGGGGGCGTCAGCGGCGCCCGGGAATTGGCTTTTCGAGGCGGTGAAGACTATGAACTGCTGTTGACCGCCCCGCGGGAAGTCATTGAAGCCGCGGCGGCGGAAACGGACTGCCCGATAAGCATTATCGGCCGGATTACCGGCCCGGCGGACCATTTGGAAGTAATCGACCCGGACGGTAGGGTGATGCCGCTGGCCGACAGTACCGGCTGGCGACATTTTTAACCCTCCGGTTGAGCAGGCTTTGTATGAAATTGTTGAAGATAAAAACAGAAAATGCCGAGGCCACGCAGCGAGCAGGTTATGTTGCCGGACAGGCGGCGGCTGCCGGCGACGTCATCCTGCTGGACGGACCGCTGGGGGCGGGAAAAACCACCTTCACCCAGGGACTGGCCGCCGGCTTGGACATTAAAGAATCCGTCATGAGCCCCACCTTTGTGCTGATGCGCCAGTTGGAGGGACGGCTGCCGCTGTACCACCTGGACCTGTACCGGCTGGAAGCGCTGCCGGAGATTTCCGACCTGGGGCTGGATGATTATTTTTACGGCCGCGGCGTTACCGTAGTGGAGTGGGCTGACAGGGCCGAAGGGCTGATGCCTGAGGAACACCTGGCTGTCAGTCTGAAATACACCGATTCCGGTTCTCGCCGCCTGGCCTTCACCGCCCGCGGAAGCCGCTACGAAAAAATGCTGGAGGATATTGCCGCCGGAATGGATAACAAATTATGACACTGGTCCTGGCTATTGATACCGCCACGTCCAGTACCGGCCTGGCCCTGGTCAAGAGAAAACAAATAGTGACCCAGGCCAGCTGGCAGACCTGCCACAACCAGACAGTGGAGCTTTTGCCGCGGCTGGAAAACCTGCTGGAATCGGCAGGCCTTACTCTGCCGGAGGTTGACGCTGTTGTCGTCACCCGCGGACCGGGCAGCTACAATGGAGTGCGGGTGGGTATCGCCAACGCCAAGGGACTGGCCTTCGCCCTGGCAAAACCGCTCATCGGCATAAGTACCCTGGAGGCCGAAGCCCGCCGTTTTCCGGTTGCCGGCCGGGAGGTGTGGTCCGTCCTGCCGCTGGGTCATGATTACGCGGTGGCCTCTTTTATCATGGAAGGAAGCCGGTCGCGCCGGATTATGACCGAACAGGCGATGACACCTCAGCAATTGGCGGCGGCGTTGCCGGAGGAGGCATTGGTGACCGGTGAACTGCCGGAGCGGCTGCTGGATCTGCTGCGTCAGGCCAGGCCTGAACTGGAAATAGCCTTTGAATTACCCCTCAGCCGCGTCGCGGCGCTGGGCCTGCTTGGACTGGAATACCAGGAAAAAGGCCGCGCCGATACTCCTGAATCGCTGCAGGCGCTCTACCTGCGCCGGCCGCAGATAACGCCGTCCAAAAAGCCGCGCCCCAGGTTTGGTCTGCCGGAACGGGGTGTAATCTGGGATATGGATGGTGTTATAATTGACTCCGTCGAACTGCATTTCCAGTCCTGGCGGCAGGCGCTGGGCAAGGTCGGCCTGGACATGAACCGGGAGCAGTTTAAGGCTACTTTCGGCCGGCGAAGCGATGATGTTGTGGCCCATACCGCCGGACGGCCGCTGCCGCCGGATGATATAAATAGAATCGCCCGGGATAAGGAAACAATCTACCGGCAGATGCTGACCGGCCAGGCCCGGGCATTCCCCGGCGTCCTGGAACTGATGCGCAACTTAAAAGAAAGCGGTTTCCGCCAGGCGGTTGCCTCATCGGCGCCGCCGCAGAATGTGGAGCTGGTCATCAGAGAACTGGAGCTGGAGCCTTTCATAGAGGCGGTTGTAGACGGCAGCCAGGTGGTCAAAGGGAAGCCGGAGCCGGAAGTATTCCTCAAGGCGGCCGCCAAACTGGACCTGGAGCCGTCAGCCTGCCTGGTTATAGAAGATGCGGTAGCCGGAGTGGAAGCGGCCCGGCGCGCCGGAATGGCGGTAGCCGCGGTAAGCAGCACTCATCCTCCGGCCAAGCTGGCCGCGGCCGACGCGGTGGTTGATTCCATGGAAGAACTGGATGCCGCCTCAGTGCTGGCGCTGATAAATATGAAATCAAATAAAGGAGCATAAATGGAAAGAATACTGGTACTGGTAAAACCCGACGGCGTGGAGAAAGGCAACACCGGAGCCATCCTGGCCCGGCTTGAGGCCACCGGCGCCAAACTGGTGGCGGCGCGGATGATGAAAATGTCCCGCCAAACCGCGGAAAAGCATTACGCTGTTCACCGCGAAAGGCCATTCTTCAGCAGCGTGGTCAACTATATAACATCCGGCCCGGTAGTGGCCGCCGTTTTCGAGGGTCAGGATGTCATCAGCCGGGTGCGCGCCGCCATGGGCGCCACTGACCCTGCCAAGGCGGAGCCGGGTACTATACGCAAGGATTTCGCCGAGAACATTGAGCGCAACGCGGTGCACGGGTCCGACTCTCCGGAAACGGCTGAATACGAGATACCGCTCTACTTCAAGCCTGAAGACATCGTATCTTACTAGGCGCCACTGAATCTTTAACCGCGGAATGTCCGGGCAATACACAAAAGCCGATGAAATCGGCGGAAAAGATGAAAGCAGCCCCAGGA
Organism: Dehalogenimonas sp. NIT-SK1; assembly: GCF_055384165.1. NCBI lineage: Bacteria > Bacillati > Chloroflexota > Dehalococcoidia > Dehalococcoidales > Dehalococcoidaceae > Dehalogenimonas > Dehalogenimonas sp. NIT-SK1. The sequence continues at coordinate 1,401,020 of NZ_AP042352.1, read as the reverse complement.
TATGAGTGAACGGTACTTTTTAGCCCTGGTATCAAAAAGAGCCGCCTATTTTCGCCCCAATGTCTGCCGTGACCTGGAGAGGGCTTTTGCCCGTGCCGGGGCGCGGCTGGAGATTCACCGCATTGAGGATGGGAAGGGCGTAGCCGCAGCTGTTGACCGGGCTGCCGCTGCCGGCTGTCGCTCGTTTATCGCTGTCGGCGGTGACGGTACCGTCAGCCTGGCGGCCAGTCAGCTGTACGGCCGGCCGCACCGGCTGGCCATAATCCCGGCGGGCACTGCAAATACCATGGCCCGCATGCTGCGGATTCCATTGTCTACCTCCCGGGCCATAAAACTGGCGGCTTCCTCGGATAATGAGCGGGCGGTAGACGCCATGGAGGTCGGCGGAAGGCTGCATCTGCTTAATATCTCCGCCGGTATTTCTTCCGTCTCGCTGGACGGCTTGAAGGACACGGAAAAAGTGATGACCGGCATGTTTTCCTATGTCATCGGCGCCGTCCGCGCGTCAGGCCGTATCGTGCCCTATGATTATGAACTGACCATTGACGGCCGGCTGTACCCGGTCCGGGCGGTGGAGATTCACGTCACCAATACCGGCGTGCTGGGTCTGCCGCAGTACCACATTCATGACTCCTCCCGGCTGGATGACGGCAAGGTGGAGGTGCTGGTGCTGGAAAAATGGTCACCGCAGAGCATCACTGATACCGCGCTCGACGTCCTGCTGCGCCGCCGAAAGAAAGCAATCCGCTTCATCGCCGAAGGCAGCCGGATTACCATCGGCTGCGCTGACCGCCAGTCGGTGCAGGGTGATGGTGATATCATCGTGGACCGGATGCCGGTTGACATAATAGTCCGACGACAGGCCATCAACTTCATCGTCCGCTGAAGGCCGGTTTGCCGCGGGCCGCGCTGTGCCATTATACTTAACGGATATGCTTCATTTCGGTACCGCCGGTATTCCGGCCAGCACCAAAGGCTCCGGCGATACCGTGGCCGGGCTGCGGCGGGTGGCCGAACTCGGCCTGACCGGCATGGAAATTGAGTTCGTGCGCAACGTCTACCTGAACGACAAGACGGCGCCGCCGGTGGCTTATGTGGCCGGCAAGCTGGGTCTGAAGCTCTCCTGCCACGCGCCTTATTTTCTCAATCTCAACGCCGCTGATGAAGTAAAGCGGCGCCAGTCATCGGGCACGCTGCACCGCGCCGCCCGGGTGGCCGCCCTGGCCGGAGCCGGCAGCCTGGTGTTCCACGCCGGCTATTATCTCAAGGGTGACCCGGAAACGGTTTACGCCGAGATAAAAAACCAGCTTGAAATAGTGCTGGCCAAGCTGCGTGATGAAAACGTCAGTATAACCCTGCGGCCGGAACTGGCCGGTAAAATCACTTCATTCGGCACCCTGGCGGAAATACTGCGCCTATCCAAAGAACTGCCGGGCGTGGCCCCTGCCATAGATTTTGCTCACCTTTACGCCGCCACCGGCCGCTACAACAGCTACGCCGAGTTTTCCGAGGTGCTCAACAAGGTGGGTGAGGTACTCGGACCGGAAGCGCTGGCGGACCTGCACCTGCACGTTTCCGGCATCGAGGCCGGCAAAGGCGGCGAGCGGCGGCACCTCAACTTGGCGGAAACTGATTATCATTACGCGGAGCTGCTGCAGGCGCTGGCTGATTACAACGCCGCCGGCATGCTCATCTGTGAAAGCCCCAATATAGAAGACGACGCGCTGCTGCTGCAGCGGACCTGGCTGGAAATCGCCCCGCGGCCGGCCTAGTCAAGCGGTGAGGGCGGCAAGTTTTTGCTTGACTCCGGCTTCTGCTATAATATACATAATATTCTCAGTCTTTTCCCCCCATTATTGACGCAATTGAGGCTAACATGAAATTTAACTGGAGACGGACTACCGTCGCGTATATTGTGATGCTGGTTGCCAGCATCGTTATTTTTACTTTACTGCTGCCGCCTTCGGAGCAGCCGGAAGAAATCAGCCAGAACCGGCTGGTGCAGCTTTCCCAGGAAGGCGCTATTTCCAAGATTATCATTGAGGGTGACCGCATAAGCATCACAACCAATGAACAGCCGCCGCGTGACCTTTATACCTACAAGGAGCCGCTGACTTCTATATATGAAATCCCCGGCTTTGACCCCACCGGCATTGAAATCACCCCCACCGGGGATACCGGCATAGACTGGGGCGCGGTCTTTATCAACTTTATTCCCATCCTGATTATCGGCGGCATCATCATCTTCCTGTTCAGCCAGGCCCGCGGCGCCAACTCCCAGGCCATGCAGTTCGGCCGTTCCAAGGCCAAGATGTTCAACGTGGACAAGCCGACCAATACCCTGAACGACGTGGCCGGCGTGGACGAGGCCAAGCAGGAAGTCCAGGAAATAGTGGAATTTCTCAAGGCCAGGGAGCGCTTCCAGTCACTGGGAGCCAAGATACCCAAGGGCGTGCTGCTCATCGGCTATCCCGGCACCGGCAAGACGCTGCTGGCCCGGGCTATCGCCGGTGAAGCCGGGGTTCCCTTTTTCTCCATCTCGGGTTCTGAGTTCGTGGAAATGTTTGTCGGCGTCGGCGCCTCCCGTGTCCGTGACTTGTTCGAGCAGGCCAAGCGCAACGCGCCCTGTATTATATTTATCGATGAAATTGACGCCGTCGGCCGCCAGCGCGGCGCCGGACTGGGCGGCAGCCATGATGAACGGGAGCAGACGCTGAACCAGATACTGGTGGAAATGGACGGCTTTGAGGCCAACACCTCCATCATCGTCATTGCCGCTACCAACCGCCCGGACGTGCTGGACCCGGCGCTGCTGCGCCCCGGCCGCTTTGACCGGCGCGTGGTGCTGGATATGCCGGACCTCAATGGCCGGCATCAGATTCTCAAGATTCATGCCGAGGGCAAACCACTGGCTGAGGACGTGGACCTGGAGGCGCTGGCCAAGCAGAGCATCGGTTTCTCCGGCGCTGACCTGGCCAACCTGATGAATGAAGGCGCCATCCTGGCCGCCCGCGCCGGCAAGAAAGTCATCGAGATGAATGATCTTGAGGAAGCGGTTGACCGCGTTATTGCCGGGCCTGAGCGCAAGAGCCGCAAGGTCAGCCAGCATGAGAAAGAAATTACCGCCTATCACGAGGCCGGACACGCCCTGGTGGCCAGGATGCTGCCGGAGGCTGACCCGGTGCACAAGATAACCATCGTCGCCCGCGGCATGGCCGGAGGCTACACCCGCCAGCTGCCGGCGGAAGACCGCTATATCGCCACCAAGGGCCAGTTCACCGCCAAGATCGCCATCTCCATGGGCGGACGCCTGGCCGAGGAACTGGCTTTTAATGAGATGTCCACCGGCGCTTCGCAGGACTTCAAGGAAGCCACCAACCTGGCCAAGAAGATGGTAACCTCATACGGCATGAGCCAGAAGCTGGGACCGCGTACCTTCGGCAGCAAGGAAGAAATGGTTTTCCTGGGCAAGGAAATTCACGAACAGCGGGATTACGGTGAAAAGACGGCTGACCTGATTGACCAGGAAGTGGAAGCCCTCATCTCGGATGCCTATGAGGTGGCCAAGAAGATACTCAAGGATAACTTTGACCGGCTGCGTTATATCGCCGAGCAGCTGATGAAGGTGGAAACACTGGAAGGCGAGGAGCTGGAGAGGCTCTTTACCGAACCGGTGCCGCCGCCGGAAACCGCGGAGAAAGCGGCCGCCAGGAAGAAACCGGCCAAAAAACCGGCCGCCGCCAAAAGCACTGCCCGGGCCAAAAAGCCGGCCAAGGACAAGCCGCTGGACGAACCCGGCACCGCCGCTGCCCCGGTCTGAACCGGCCATCAATAAAGAGTTAATAAAAAGACCGGCTTTAAAAAGCCGGTCTTTTTTGGTGCTGACTCAGCCCGCTAAAACAGGCCTTCCAGCCAGGCCCAGATCTCGGAGATGTGGGTCAGCACAAAGACCAGCACTATCAGCGCCAGGATGGTGCCGACACAGCCCAGGATGCCGTTCATAGACTGCCTCCTTGTATTAAACCCGCCGTCTTATCAGGTAATCGGTCAGCGCCGCCAGCGCCCGGCAGTAGCCGCTGTCCGGCAGCGCCGCCAGTGATTCCTTGGCCTTGTCCGAAAAGCCGGTGGCGCAGCGGTAGCTTTCCTCTATCAGGTCTGAGCCTTTAATCATGTCCACCGCCCGCCGGAATTCATTTTCCCGGCTGCGGTCAGTAAGGAAGTTCCGGACCGGGTTGTTATCGGGGTATCGCTCCAGGAGCAGCAGCGCCGGCAGTGTTACCGTGCCCTGCCGCAGGTCGGAGCCGACCGGTTTGCCCAGTTCCTCTTCGGTGCCGGTGAAATCCAGTATATCATCCACCACTTGAAATGCCATGCCCAGGTTGTAGCCGAAGTCGGCCAGCGCCTGTACCTGCCGCTCGGAGCCGCCGCCCAGCACCGCCCCGGATTCGGCCGACATCTTCAGCAGCGAGGCCGTCTTGCCGGCTATGCGCTGCAAGTAGCCCTCGCGGCTCTGCTCCAGGCTGAAAACGTCCCTGGCCTGGCGCAGTTCGCCCACGGCGATGGTCTGCAGGGTGGCCGAGAACATCTTGACGGTGCGCAGGTTGTCGGTGTCGGCCGCGTATTCCCCGGCGCGGGCAAAGAGAAAGTCGCCCAGCAGTACCGCCTTTTCGGTGCCCCACAGCTTGTTGATGGTAGCCCGGCCGCGGCGGGTGTCGGCGTGGTCGATGGCGTCATCGTGGATCAGGGTGGAAATGTGGAGCAGTTCGTTGGCTGCGGCCATGGGCAGAATCCGGTCGGTTTCGTCGTTGATGCAGCGTCCGGACAGGAAGGTCAGCGCCGGGCGCAGCACTTTGCCGCCGTTCAGGGTGTGGTTCAGCATCCGGTTCAGTTCCGGGAATTCGTCTGACCAGCGGTCGGCCAGCGTCCTGAATTCGGCCTCCACCGCGGCCAGGTCACGGGCAACTGGTGCGTAGATAGTTTTTAAATCCAAAATACCACCTGAAGGCTTATTTTATAATCAGCGGCGGGTTCGCCGGCCGGTCAGGGCTTCAGTCCCAGCCGGGCGGTTTCCTCCTCCACGATAGACTCATCCAGTTTAACAAACAGCGCCTCCGGCGGGTTCAGCGCCGCGCCGGGTGAAGGGTAGCGCAATTTCCAGCCGTCAGCCTCCACGCTGCCTTCATAGCCTAGGAATCCATGCAGTTTCTCCGAGCTGAAGGGCAGGAAGGGGTAGAAAGCGGTGCGCAGCCCGGAGATAACCGTCAGCGCGGTATAGAGCGCCCTGGCGGCCTCGTCCTTGTCGGTTTTCAGCGTTTTCCAGGGTGATTTTTCGTCCAGGTAGCGGTTGGCCTCGGCGGCCAGCGCCATGGCCGTCTTGATGGCTTCCTTGAAGCGGCAGCCGTGGAGCATTTCATCCATGGTCCGCAGCGTGGCTTCTGTTTTTGCTATAACCTCGGCGCTGCGCTGGTCCAGCTCGCCATATTCCGGCACCTTGCCTTCAAAGTGTTTCTGCAGCATGGACAGCACCCGGTTGACCAGGTTGCCGTAGGTGGCCACCAGTTCATCATTGTTGCGGCGCAGAAATTCGCGCCAGGAAAAATCGGTATCGGACATGTCCGGCATATTGACTGAAAGCATGTAGCGCAGGGCATCGGCCTGGTAGCGGGAAAGGAAATCATCCACCCAGATGGCCAGGTTGCGGCTCTTGGACAGCTTCTGCGTTTCCACCGTCAGAAACTCGTTGGCCGGCACGTCGTATGGCAGGTTCAGCCCTTCATAGCCCATCAGGATGGCCGGCCAGATTATGGTATGGAAGGGAATATTGTCCTTGCCGATGAAATAGTAGCTCTTGCAGTCTTCCTGCTGCCAGAAGCGTTTCCAGGCCTCCGGCTCGCCGCGGCGCTTGGCCCATTCCTTGCTGGCCGACAAATAGCCGATGACCGCCTCGAACCAGACGTAGATACGCTTGTCCTCGTAGCCTTCAAGTGGTACCGGAATGCCCCAGGTGATGTCGCGGGTGATGGCCCGGTCGCGCAGCCCGTCTTTCAGGTACTGGTAGGTGAAGCGGCGCACATTGGACCGCCAGTGGTCGGCCTGGGTTTCTATCCACTCCAGCAAAGGCTTTTCAAAGGCGGACAGCCGCAGGAAGAAGTGCTCCGTTTCCCGGAACTCCGGCGTAGTGCCGCACAGCTTGCAGCGGACGTCGTCCAGCTCGGCCGGGTTCATCGGCTTGCCGCAGGCGTCGCACTGGTCGCCGCGGGCGCCCGGCGTCTTGCAGGCAGGGCAGATGCCTTCCACATAACGGTCGGGCAGGTACCGGCGGCAGCTGCCGCAGTAAGGTTGCTGCACCTTGTCCTTGTAGAGGTGCCCCTTTTCCAGCAGCGTCAGGAAAATATCCTGCACTACCTCGCGGTGGTTGTCGGTGTCGGTAGAGGTGTAAAGGTCAAAGTTGATGCCCAGCGCCGCCCAGTTTTCAATGAACTTGCGGTGGAAATGCCCGGCCACCTCGGCCGGCGTCTTGCCTTCGGCTTCGGCGCGTATGGTTACCGGCGTGCCGTGGCAGTCTGACCCGGTTACCATCAGCACCTCGCTGCCGCGGGTGCGGTGATAGCGGGCAAAAATATCCGGCGGCAGGTAAGCCCCGGCTACATGCCCCAGGTGCAGAAGGTTGTTGGCGTAAGGCCAGGCCACGCCGATGTAAATGCGTTCACTCATAACAGTTTAATCCGAATCCTGAAAAACCTTGAAGCGGTTCATCTTAGCCGGAATCCGTCAAGGCTTCCGGGCGTAATTATTGCCTACGGCATAAAGGTCAGCTTGCGCTCGCCTTTTTCCTCACGGTAGTGGGCATAACCCTTCTCCAGGGCGCAGTCCACGCAGTAATATACCTGGTCGCCTTTTGGCACTTCCTCGCCGTCTTTTTCATCTACTACCAGGTAGCGCTCCGGGTAGGGTATCTCCCGACCGCAAGCGCCGCATTTTAAATTAGGGTCTCCCAGTGAAATACAGCCACGTCGCATTTTTTGCCTCCGAAATATCTTCGTATTATAAACGTTACTTAAGTTTAAGCCAAGCCCGGTATATCTCCCGCCGGGAAACTCCGGTAGCCGCTGAAAGCCGGGCCGCCGCCTCACCGGATTTCAGCCCGGCCTTTTTGAGCCGCAGCAGCTCGGCTTCTATATCAATTTCTGTCGCCGCCGTGACGGCCTTGTCGTCCTTGCCGGCGCCTTCGACGACGATTACAAACTCCCCCCGGGGAACGGTAAAGTGATCCAGCGCTTCGCCCAGTCCGCCGCGGAAAATCTCCTCGTGCAGCTTGGTCAGTTCGCGGCATACCGCGGCGCGCCGGTTCCCCAGCGCTTCCCGCAGCGCTCCCAGCGTAGCCCGCAGCCGGTGCGGCGCCTCAAAGAGCACCAGCGTGGCTGTTTCCGTCCTCAGCCGTTCCAGCGCCGCCCGCCGCTCGGACGCCCTGCGCGGCAGGAAACCGCAGAAGCGGAACTCCGCCGACGGCAGTCCGGAGGCCGCCAGGGCGGTAACTACGCTGGACGGGCCGGGAATGACCTCTATCCGGCAGCCGCGCTCCGCCGCCGCGGCGATGAGTTCGTAGCCCGGGTCGGCAATGCCCGGCGTACCGGCGTCGGACACCAGCGCTACGTCGCCTTCATCCAGTTTTTCCAGTATATAATCCAGCTTGCTCAGCTTGTTGTGTTCAAAATAGCTGGTCAGCGGCACCCTGATTTCCAGGGCGTTGAGCAGTTTCAGCGTACGGCGGGTGTCCTCGGCGGCTACCAGGCTGACTTCCCGAAGCGTCCTGACGGCCCGGAAGGTAATATCCTCCAGGTTGCCGATGGGCGTAGCCACCACGTAAAGCGTCGGCATGATTTTCTCCCGGTTCAGCCGGCGGCTGAATTATACTTCGTCCGGTTCGGTTTCCGGGTAAGTTTCATCATCATCCGGCTTGGCGGCCGCTGCCGGCTGGCGGATTAGGGCGGTCATCCTGTCTCCTTTGCCCCGTTTCTTTGGCTCCAGCTGCTCCACCGTCTGCCGCAGGGCGGCGGTGTCGGTGCCTTCACTGACCATGATGCCGGCAATGCCGCGGTGCCACAGCGCCTGCAGTTCCGTTTTGGAATAATCCTTTTCCAGCCGCAGGATAACCGGCAGGCCGCAGAAGTCAGCCAGCCGCTGCACCGAGAGCAGCTGGCGGAAGGTGATGTTCTGGCCCAGTTCCGCCGCGGCGATGACCGCCGTCGCTTCCAGCCCGCCCAGCGCCCTCAGCTGGGCGTCGGCCAGGTCGGCGGGAATGCTCAGCACCCTGGCCGTGTCCTCGCCCGGGTCGGCGTCCACCGCGCCGCTCAGGTCGGAAACTATGAAATCACAGCCATCTTTGGCCGGGCCGTTGCAGCCCTTGAGTACGCCGCTTTTTTTGCCTTTGCAGCCGCATTGGCCGGGTACGAATACCGCGTCAACACCCTCAAGCGTTTTCGCCTGCTTCAGGTCGGCGGATTCGGCCATGATAAACAGCCGCGGCCTGGTGGCCGGCACGTAGCGGCCGAAGCCCAGCGGACCGGAATCGCCGCGCATGGTTTTTTCCAGTTGGTCTTTGAAACGGTTGGCCATAATTTCCTTATCTTTCTAACTGAGTTTAATTACCAGCTTGCCGCCGGTTTCTTCGGTTTCATAGCGCTTGATGTCGTGCTTGGCCGGGCCGGACAGCGGTTTGCCGCTGTAGTCAAAGGTGCTGTGGTTGACGCTGCAGCACTTCAGCTTGCCCTGGCCGGGAACCGGGTCTATCTTGCGCCCGCCGTGGGTGCAGCGGTCCTGGTAGGCGTAAAGCTGGTTGTCATCGCCGCGCACCACCAGCACCGGCTTTTCCAGGCCCTTGCCTTTCAGATAGACAGCTCCGCCCTTGTCAGCCAGCGGCGCGGCCTTTTCCAGGCTGACCGTAGCCTTGCCGTCAGCCGCCTCCCAGGCGTTTTCGTCCAGCGGCTTGGTGTCACAGATACCCAGGATTGCCTTGAAGATGCTCATGTGTCGCCTCCCGGAATTATTTAACCATTTATTGTAACACCTATCGGGTTTCGGATAAAGACGCACTGTTCTTGACAGCCTGCCTGTCCGTTGCTATTATGAGCATATACCCGTAAAAAAACATTGCCCAACATAAAGGAGTTTAAATCATGAAATACGCCGTTCCCACCCATAACGGCCGGCTGGCGACTCATTTCGGCCAGTCCACCGAGTTCGCCGTCATTGAAACCGATGCCCAGGGACAGATACTTAACTGCCAGACCGTTCAGGCGGAAGCCCACGGCTGCGGCGCCACCCCGGTCATGCTGGCCCGGCAGGGAGTCAATGTTGTCCTGGCCGGCGGTATGGGTTTTACCCCGCAGCAGGTCTTTCACAAGGTCGGAATAGAGGTGGTCATGGGCGTTGAGGAGTCTGACCCGGAAAAAGCGGTCAAAGACCACGTCGCCGGCACCCTGGCCGCCGGGGCCAATGTCTGCGATCACGGTGAATCCCCCTGCGGCCACCATCACTAGAAAAGCAGCCCCCAATCGTTTTTAAAACCGGGGCATTGAAAATTTCCGCAAAACTGGTATTCTGAGTGTATAGGGAATGCCGGGAAAGGAGATCGTTTAATGACCCTGCATGATGAGAACAAGAAAACAAATGCCGCTGAAAGCTTTGGTGAAATATTCAAGTCTTTCGGTGACGCCATCAGTGAGATATTTGACGACCCCGTACTCAAGGAAAAGGCCAAAGACTTCGGCCGAAGCGCCACTGAATCAGCCAGGGCGCTTGGTGACCGCTTCAAAGATGAAGAAGTCCACCATAAATTCCGGGAAGTGGGACACGCGGCTGAAGAATTCGGCTCCCGGGTAACCGAGATATTTGAAAAGAAAGAAAAGCCGGAAGCTGATGACCGCACTAAGAAAGACAACCGCTGAGTGATCCAGCGCATTTTAATAATCCGGACAACGGCGTGGTGTTAAAAACGGTTAAACTGGAGCCAGCGAGAGGGCTCGAACCTCCGGCCTGCGGTTTACGAAACCGCTGCTCTACCAACTGAGCTACGCTGGCGTCATACCCCGATATTATATTGTAACCGCCGGAAGTTGTGAAGGCGGCGGGCGCACCGGCCCGCCTAGTCTTCCAGTTTTTCCATGTCCTCGCCGCAGCACACCAGGGTGCCGCCGCCGGCCTTGGTTACCGTGACTTCGTTGCCGCAGATATTGCAGCGGTACTTCTCACCAACTTGTTCTACTGCCATGACAAAACCTCCGTCTGGTACTGTTTAATATATGATAGCATACGCCGCGGCTGGTCTATTAACTGCTGCCTGAAATCAATATACTTAGCCTTCTTAAATAATATTCCGGTTAAGATTAAAACACCTTATACTCTTCTAAATATATCCATCATTTTAAATTATGTATAATAAGCCACATCTATCCTGTGTTACTTGACCTTATAGGGTAAAATAGAATAATCGCCCTGGGCCCTTGCGGGGCGGAAATATGAAAAGGCGGTAATATGGGATGAAACTATCAAGCAAGCTGTTGACAGTACTCGCCATTATTGCACTCCTTATCGCTCCAGTCGCTGGCTGCGCCGGACCGGAAGGCCCGGCAGGTGTACAAGGTCCGGCAGGTCCTCCGGGACCGGAAGGGCCAGAAGGACCGCCCGGACCTCCCGGCCCAGAAGGGCCGCAGGGTCCGCCGGGCCCCCCAGGTGAAGGGGCTACGACAGTCAACGTTTATTCGCCAAGACAGATCACGGTTACCTGGGACCCTTCAGACCCGTCATATTTTTTCGGGCCGCTCGCCAATCTTAGTACTATTGAAGCCTACCCACAGCAGCCAATCCGCATAAAAGGTTCCGGATGGGAACCCGGCCGTGAGATATTCCTGACCATCTGCTCTCAGGACCTGGAACTCGCTACCGTCGTGGCCAATGAGTGCGGTGCCTTTGAAGTCTATGTACTTCTTCCGCCCTCTCCGCCTTTGGAGATGGGACCGGTTTCGGTCAAGGCCTGGATAATGACCGCGGATGATGATTATCAGCCCGTAGCGACTTGGCCTTTGGATATTATTCCGGAAATAGAATTTATTGAGCTTCTATTTGAGTGGCAAATACATATAAACGAACCGCCCATTACCTGATCAATAACTCCGGATAAAAAAGTTAACACAGCTTGGGAAAAGAAGCCTGGTAAGTTCACTGGCTCTTTTCTTGGGCTGTGTTGACTTATAAAGAGAAGAAAGTTTTGTATTAACTAACCAAAGCTCTTATTTTGTTAGGTTGTGTTTTCAGTCCTACCGGGGGCTAGTGGTATTATTTTCAAATATTGATTAAGGGCAGGTGATAACAATCACCTGCCCTTATGGATTTTGATCAAAAAGTGAGTATTAGTAGCCTTTCACTCCAATAGTGGTATCGATTCCCATTATTGGCAGGTCGAGGTCCCAGAATCCATCCTGGTATCTCGGTTCCTCATAGCCGAAGGCTTTATCCATATTGGTGAAGAAACCGTTAAAGACCGGGGTGGCAGAAGCAACAGCCTTTACGGTTTCATGGATAATCGCGTCTTCTCTCTTGGTAAAGACGCAAACCTTCTGACAGCCGGCCGTATTACATACCGGCATATCAGAGAACGTAAAGCATCTGCCGGCATCGAACCACCAATGTTTATAGCCGCTGTGGTTCCAGGGTCCCATAACTTCCCAGGTTGGTTCGGTATCGTTTGTTAAAGCTCCGCCGGGACAATTTTCTGAACATTTCTTGCAGGTATAGCAGAACTTGTTGATCCCGGCGTCAATTGGGTTGGTTGGTTCCAAAGGCAAGTCGGTTAATACGGTCGATCCAACACCCTGATGTCCCCCTAATACCGGGTAGATCAGCAGGTTCATCCGGCCCAGTTCTCCCATGCCGCCGGCGACTGATAAACCCACGTTTGCTGATAGATTGTTTGTATAGGCATAAGGTCCTACGCCTGTATAACCTAGGCCGCGCAGGAAATCCTGGAAGGCATCCTGGGTATAACGCCCGAATGGATAACGCATTGAAAAAATACCGCGTTTTGTGGTTTCGAATCCTTGATGAACGCCAAGGGTTACCGCGTATTTAACTTTATTCGGAATAACTCTTTCAAACTCAGTCTCGTAGGGTTGATCAACGTCAGCCCAGGTGTATTTTTTGTTATCACCAAACTCGGCGGCGTAAATCAGTTTCCTGGTTGTGGCCGGATTCAGTTCCACTATACTGATTTCAGAAGCACCGAAATACCTGGCTGCCGCTCTTACCAGCTTGGTATTTTCCTCTGGGGTTCCGGACCACTTGGAAAGGCCTTGCTCCTCAGGTGTTTTTGCCCTTTGGCGGCCAAGAAAGCCATGGTTGCCAGTAGGGCTTCTAGAATTGCCCCAGGAACCTCTGCCGCTGGTCAATGCTAAATCTTGGACAGTGTAGCCTGGTCTTCCTTCCTGTTTATATTCTTCTCTACGAGCAGCTTGATCCGCGTTCCATTGGTCAACAACATCCTGGCCGCCCTTGGCTTGGGCATACAGGGCAGAACCCTTGGAATTAAATATATGCTCTGTTGCATCGTAAGGTTGCATCAGGTCCCAGTCAATTTCAGTTGTTGCTTTATCATATTCCAGCGCGTTCACCCACCAGGGATAGTTGTGCACCGCTAGAGACGAAGATTTAACTTCGTCAAGGTCTTTGAAATTCGGAGATACCAGGGAAGCAGCTCCTATTCCGGCCCCAGTGAGCCCCAGACCTTTCATGAAATCTCTTCTGCTTACTGTGTGATGAAATTTTGACACTCTTTCTCTCCTTGCTGTTATTGCGTGCTTTCCCACCGTCACTCAGTCTCTCCTGAGAGTCAATTAACATATATCCTCCAAAAGTAATATATTATTACTTATAAGTTTATTAATAATAACTACGCTTGTCATCGCCCAAAAGGATTAGCGCCTCTAAGCATTTCGTATACTTCTTTGGTATACAATAGGATATATACTAATAGGGTATAAAAGGGGAACTAAAGTTATCTATGACCAAAAGAAAGAATATATGGTAGCTGAAAATAGTGTTGTTATTACGGTAGACTGATGGGTAACGACTACCTCCCAGTGCTTGAAAAACAGGTATATAATAAATATCTGAAGCTGTTGTTTCGGGGGCAATATGAAAGAGTACGAATACAAGTTTGTCAGGGCTAACAAAACTGAAAATTATCAGCAAGTTGTGCTTCAGCACGCTAAGGAAGGCTGGAGGCTCGTCCAGGTTTTCGCGCCGGGCGCTGGCGGATTGTGGGCAAAAGAAAATTACTGTGAAATAATACTGGAACGAGAAATCAGCGGATAGTAACTTGGTGAGAAATACAACAAAAACTATACTGATATTCATCTCCGCGGCAATCCTGCTGGCCATGACCGGCTGTGAGGACGCGCCGCCTTCATCGCCACCGGCCACCACCCAGCCGGACGTGGAAACCCCGGACCGGGAAAGCCTGGTGCCTGCCTCTCAGCTTAAAATCACCCCGGACGCTGACCTCTACCCGCCGCAGTCCCATTCGCCGGAATACGCCCAGCCGGTGCCGCTGTCGTACCCGGTCAATACCGCCGGAGCGGAGGACTCGGCCTTCATCCTGCCGGACGGCAACACGCTGTATTTCTGGTTCACCCCGGACCCCAACGCCCCCCTGGCTAAGCAGCTGGATGATGGTGTTACCGGCATCTGGGTAAGCCATAAAAACGGGGATGAATGGCAGGAGCCGGAGCGGGTGCTGCTAGTCGAACCCGGCGCCCGGGCGCTGGACGGCTGTGCTTTTGTCCTGGATGGAACCATGTGGTTCTGCTCTGCCCGCGCCGGCTATGCCGGCATGGGCTGGTTCACCGCTGATAATACCGGCGGTGAGTGGTCCAACTGGCAGCCGGCCGGTTTCCCAGCGGATTATGAAGTCGGGGAGCTGCATATCACCGCCGACGGGCAGGAGATGTATTTTCATTCAACCCGCGCCGGCGGCCTGGGCCAGTTTGACATCTGGGTGTGCCGGTGGGAAAACAGCGCCTGGAGCGCGCCGCAGACCGTGACCGCGGTCAACAGCCCGGAATCAGACGGTTGGCCGTTTATTTCTCCAAACGGGGATGAACTCTGGATTACCCGCACCTACCAGGGTTCGCCGGCGCTTTTCCGCTCGCTGAAAGTCAGCGGCCAGTGGCAGGAGCCGGAGCTTATCATCTCCCAGTTCGCCGGAGAGGCCGCCGTTGACTCGGCCGGCAACGTCTATTTCACCCACCATTTCTACCAGGACGGTGTCGCCCTGGAAGCGGACATCTATGTGGCTTACAAAATTGTCCCGTAGTTTAAGGAGGTCATTATGCAATTGGGAGCTTTTTCTATCAGCCTGGCGGTTAAAGATATTGAAAAATCAAGGAAATTCTATGAAAAACTCGGTTTTGAGCTTTTTGGCGGCGAACCGTCACAGAACTGGCTGATAATGAAAAACGGCCGCCATGTCATCGGATTGTTCCAGGGAATGTTTGAAGAGAATATCCTGACCTTTAACCCCGGCTGGGACCAGGAAGCGAACCAATTGGACTCGTTCGACGATGTCCGCCGTATTTATGAAGAATTGAAAAGCAAAGGTGTAACTGTCACCGATGAGTCAAATATTGACGCCTCGGGTCCGGCCAGTTTCACCGTAATGGACCCGGACGGCAACCAGATACTGTTTGACCAGCATGTCTGAGTTTCCACTATCGAATAATCCCGATTGTCGGTGATTTCATCATTACCGCCGCTGACAAAGGACGCAGCATGTTAATTAAATATGATAAAGAGGCCGATGCCGTATATATTAAACTCAAACCGGGCAGGTATGCCTATGGCAGGGAATTGGATGAATTACGGCGGGTTGATTATGATTCCAAAGACCGTCCTATCGGTGTTGAGCTATTATGCGCCAGCCGCGGTATTGACACCATGGATCTGCCCAGGCGCGGTAAGATTGATGAACTGCTGGTGGAGCATTCCTTTAGGGTGCTTGATTAACTTTGTTTTTTTGTTCCTGCAACGAACCGGTCTCAGCACTACCAAACCGAAAACTGTGAACTAACTACTGACAACTAATAACTGTGAACTTATCAAACTGAAAACTCTTGACTCAAAACCTGACTACTGAAAACTGATAACTAAATACTGAACACTAAAAACCTTTTGGTCATTTTTACGAAAAATGATGCACCGCATTGTTTTTATGAACAATCTGAAGAAACTTTTGGAGTACAAATAAAAAGGAGAGGCATTGCCGCAGGTAATATCCCACGGATTGGCCTCTCATCGTGATTCTAGTATAATCTTAATACTCAATTTTGTTCTTGTCAATGATGTGTAAGGGTCCAGTACATATTGGGCTTTCCCCTGGAAGGTCTTTTTTTATCCTATTCCTACTGTCATTACCCACGAAAGCGGGTAATCTACTTTCTCATAAAACTGAGCACTAAAAACTAAATACTGAACACTCAAAACCTTTTGGTCATTTGAATTCGGTATTTGATTTTGTTTAGTGCTTAGACATTAGATATTGGAATTTATTTGTTATTCTAAACTCGAGATTTGGTATTTCCCAAGCCTGTCCCCTCAGCTCACCGTATAACTAACAGTAGCCGAGCCGTTCAGTCCGCCGGAACTGGCGCTGACCGCCACAATATAGTTTCCGGGGCTGATATTGGTGGTAACCGTCCAGCTCCAGCCCACCATGCCGCTGGCGTCAGCGGTGCCGGATGCGCTGGATGAGCCAAATCCGTAATACACGGTGATGATGCACTGGGCAAAAGGTGCCGTCTGGGCCACCAGTGAGGCGGTGGCGCCTCGGTTGACCGGAGAGGTGATGGACAGGATCTGGAGCCCCAGTGTCGCCGGCGCGGTGGGTGTCGGTGGCGGTGATGTCGCCGTTGGCGGTGGCAGCGGTACTGGTGTCGGTGATGGTGGTGGCGTCGGCGTTGTCGTCGGCGGCAATGGCGGTGTGGTGCTGGTAGTTGGTGGTGGGGTAGGCGTCGGTGCTGTCGGCGGTGGTGGCGTGGTGGTGGTAACCGGCGGCGGAGTCGGCACCGGTACGGTTACTGAAGAAGGCGGAGGAGGAGGCGGCACGGACGTTCCTCCCGGGCTGGTTGTCGTTGGTGGGGTTGTTGACGTGCCGGATTGCGGGTCCGGAGTCTGGGTTAGCGGCAGGCCGTCTTCCGGTGTCTGCCGGCAGCTGCAGGAGGCGGTAAGCAACAGCACCGCGCTCAGCAGTATTGATATCGCCAGCCTCATTGTATTACCCTCCCCGGCGGGGTGGTAGTTGCAGTTTTATTGTAGGCGCGCTCCGGCTGTTAGTCAATCGGGAAAACTGCCCTAAAACAAAAAACTGAAAAACCGCAAACTCGTAACTCCAAACTGACAACCAAAAAAAGAGCTTCCGATTAAGGAAGCTCTTTTCGTCAGCAGTCAATGGGATTGCTAGGTATCCAGCAGGGGATTGTTGGCGCCGCCCGGCGTTACCGCGCCGCCGCTGATGGTCCAGGTGAACTGCGGTGAGTTAACCAGCCAGGGCGCCAGGTCGTCGATGTCGTCCGGCAGGGCACCGTCGTTGCTGAAGGCATAGGCGGTTGCCGCTACCTGGAGGTTGTGCTGCTCCGCCAGCGCCGCCTGGGTGTCGCCTTCGCCGATGAACTGCAGTACGTTGGGCAGGGCCACGGCGGAGATGGTGCCCAGAATGGCTATCACTACCAGCAGTTCGATCAAGGTGAAGCCCCGCTGGCCGGAGCGGAATTTTTTCAGGAATCTGGTCACGTATTTTTACCTCTCAATATACTTGGGAACTACCTGTAATTATACCAGCACCCAGTACTATCGACCAAATGACCAATTAAGCGCGGCCCTCAGCGGGCGCGGTTGTTGCATTTTTTGCAACAACTGGTAGCCTCTTTGTCTAGATATTGAATATTGTAATTTAGATATTCGTTATTGTTTAGTGCTTAGATATTAGACATTAGAATTTCCCGCCCCGCGGGTCTGTCATTCTCGGCGAAAGCCGGGAATCCACACCCACTCGTCATTGCGAGCCTACGGCGAAGCAATCTCGGTAATCCACTTCCTTATACAACTAATCACTGAAAACTGAAAACTCTAAACTGCTGACAACTGACCACTGTGAACTGAACACTAATCACTGAAAACTTTTAACTTTTTAAAACTTAGACATTAGAATTTCCCACCCCGCGGGTCCGTCATTGCGAAAGCGCGCAGCGCTTGTGGCAATCTCGGTATTTTATTTTGGTCATTTAATATTGTAATTTTGAAATTGTTTAGTGCTTAGATATTAGACATTAGAATTTCCCATAACTACGGCGTCAGCGGTATCTCGTCTAAAGTCTCCTGGCTGAAAACAGCGTCACCGGAAACCCATTCATGCTCCAGCAGCAAGTAGGAAAGCACTTCCCATTCGTCCTGCGGACCCCTGGTGGGCATGGTGGAAATCTGGGTCAGCAGTCTCTGCGCGTTCTGGTATGAGGATAATATGGCGGTGCTGCTGGGCCCGGTGGACAGGTTGTTGCCGTGGCAGTTGAAGCAGTTGCCGTTGTATGAAATCTTGCCTTTAACCGCCAGTTCGCCGAAGGTGGCCGCCGTTGGGGTGCCGGTAGCGGTGGGCACCGTCACCGTGGAGATGATCCGGTCATACTCCGCCTGGGACAGATACTGCGGCTGGTATTCCACCCCTTGCTCTTCCAGCTTAGCCGCGAAAATCCCCAGGTGGTTTTCAGAACCTTCTATCAGTATTTCGAAGGCGGACGCAATATCATGCTTTTCCGTCTTGGCCAGGCTTTCCTCAATATCCAGGATATCCAGTTCCTCGATGGCCGCCGCCGTGAGAAGGGCGTCTATCTCTGAGGCTGAACCCTGCTCCACAAGGTCATCGTACATTTCCTGGAGTTCACTGGTGGTATAGTCACCGCCGGCTTTAGCGGCCGCCGGGTTGTCCAGGCTGTATTTGTCTATGAGTTCACCCATTATATCCATGTGGGATTGCTCGCTGCCGCTGATGACGCTGAGCACCGGGGTTTCCCACTGGTCGTACAGGGCTTTATATACGTCCCTGGCCAGCTTCTCCAGTTCGTAGATGTAAACAATGCCTTCCTTTTCAGCGTCCGTTATGGCCGCGGTCGGCGTTGTCGTCGTGGGAGAGGGTTCATTGTCGGTGTTGTCCTGGGAGCACGCGGCAAGAACCGGTATTGAAATAAAGGTAAAAACCAGCAGTAAATAACCAGCCTTCCTGATCATAATTCACCATTCCCCCTTTTCAGCCCGCTCTTCTTTGCCCCGGAGCGTCCTGGAACAAATTATACACCCATTTTCAATTACACCGACAAATCCGGCCACTTTGAACTGAACACTGACAACTGTGAACCGAACACTGACTACTGTGAACTGAAAACTGAAAACTAAAAACCACTGAAAACTGAAAACTGAAAACTACTGACAACTTTTAACTGTTAACTTTTAGGAATCAGAATTTCCTATCTTCCCGCCCATGAAAAAGTTCAGAAACATATTGGACTCCCGGGGAGGTGAAACCCGGGAGTCTTTTTAGTGAAACAGATATATGTGGAAAGCTGTTACCGTAGAGGCTATAGTCGTTGGATGCAAAAGATCAACGATATCCTGTCTCACCCCAAGTCCAGGGAAATTGAGCAAAGGATAAAAATCATCGAGTTCTTTGATGAATATGGTGCAGAAGCTGCCAGGAAAGCCTTCGACAATAGCCGTTCTACCATTTACCTCTGGAAGCAGAAGCTCAACAACTCAGGTGGCAAACTCTCAAGCCTGGCTCCAGGGGATAAGACACCCAAGAGCCGGCGAAAGCGCAGGCATGACCCTTTTATTGAGAGCTTCATTCTGGATTACCGCACCATTCATCCCGGAGTAGACAAGATGACCATAACCCCGGTGCTCAAAGCCGCCTGTGAGGCTAAAGGCATTAAACCGCCCTCGGAATCAACCATCGGCCGAATCATTGGGGATCTCAAGAAACATGGACGGCTGCCCAAAGGGGCAAAGGTCACTATCAATGGCAGAACCGGAAGGCTACACGAGAAAGCACCCCGTAAGGCCATAAAGAAAACCAGAAGGAAAGGCTTTGCCCCAAAGCTACCGGGAGAGCTGGTGGAAATAGATACTGTGGATATCTTTGTGGATGGTCTCAAGCGGTATTTGATTACCGCTATTGACCTGCCTACCCGCTTTGCCTTCGCCTTTATCTATAAGACCGGTTCATCAGCTTCAGCCAAAGACTTCCTGGGCAAGCTTAACTGGGTAGCACCCTTTAAGATAACCAGGCTTCAAACAGATAACGGATCTGAATTCCTGGCGCATTTTGCTCACGCCGCCCAAAATCAGGGGCTCATTCATTACTTTAACTATCCCCGCCGTCCCCAGTCCAACGGCCACCTGGAGAGATTTAACCGTACCATACAGGAACAGTTTGCCTATTACCACACCGACTGCATAGATGAACCGGATGATTTTAACCGGCCGCTTATGGAGTACCTGATCTGGTACAACACCGAAAAAGCCCACCGGGGTATTGGCAAAATACCCCCACTACGCTATTATCTGGATAAATTCATCACTGACCCGCAAAAGTCCAATATGTACTGGACCCTTACAGCCCATTGACATAAACCCAAACTTGAGCTATTCTTAATTAACGTGATTAGTACTATCGTACTATTGCGGAAACGGAAACAGGGCGGTTAACATAAACTAAGATACTATTGACTATACTTAAATAGTACCCCTATAATCACTTAGTACTCTCTGGAAAAACAAATATAATGGGAGTAAAGTCTAAGGACTGAAAGGTGGTGACAAACAGAATGAAGTTCCTAAACAATTTAAAACTGAAAAAGTTCCGCAAAGGCCAGAAAGGCTTTACCCTCATTGAGCTTTTGGTGGTCATTGCCATCCTGGGCGTCATCGCCGCCGTGGCTGTGCCGAATATCCTGAGCTTTATGGGTAGTGGCGAGACCGAAGCTGCCAGGGCCGAACAGCATAATCTGCAGGTAGCTGTGGCTGCATATATGGCTGAAGACGGGGAAATAGCATCTGAAGTAACCCTAAATGAAGGGTCTGATGGTGGCATTTTTTCTGCTTATCTGATTAATGATTTATCATTTGCTTGGACAGTCACCACAGGAGGGGAAGTTAATCCTGGATCAGGTAATCCTCTAGAATAGCAAACAACAGTATCGCATACTGAATTAAGAAGCCCTCTTTTCTAAGAGGGCTTCTTTTTATATTGACACATTTACATTGTCGTGTATAATTAGAACAGATTAGAACACCCCGGAAAAGCGATGATTTCAGAAGGGGGATTGATATGTTCAGAGTAGCTTTCCAGCGCGGTTTCACCCTTATTGAAGTCCTGGTTGTGGTGGCTATTCTCGGTGCTATTTCTGCTGTAGCCATTCCCAACCTGCTGGATTTCCGGGATAGTGGTGAGACTGAAGCAGCTAAAGCAGAACGCCATAACCTAACTCTGGCCGTTAGCGCGGCAATGTATGATGTGGAAATGGGTGAGGCAGCTTCATTCGTATTTGATACCACCCCCAGGATTTGGGACCCTGATGGATCAGGTGTAGATAAGGGCAATCCGTCATATTATCTTTATGAGGCTACCCAGTATGAATGGGCTATCAGCTCCAGCGGCTATGTATCTCCGGGAAGCGCGGCTGACGGCAACCCGTTGGGAAGTTGAACGGCAGTCTCCTAAGTAGTAATCCCCATTTCTGCCTCCGCCTTTTCCTGGCCGGCTATTTCTCTGTCTATCCGGTCCGCTGAGAACAGGTAACGTATTCCAAGGTAAATTAGAACACCAGCAGCCAGTTTCCAGAAATAGGGAACCGGGACGAGGTAGATAAAAAAGCCGGCGTGAATGACCAGGAATATGGTGATGGACCATTTTGACAGCCGCATCAATAATTTTGATTGCCACCGGTAGCGGTATCTTGTGATATCCCATAATGACAGGGCAACCGCCAGGCAGATGCTGCCGATAGCCGGGTACAGGTAGAAAATATAGGTGGTCCTGTCCATTACCAGGTTTATCGGTATCCATACCAGGTAAGTCCCGGCAAACCAGGCAATGCTGAAAATAGACGCCTGGTTTCCTTTGCGGGCTTTATAAGCCATGTATATCATAGCCGGGATGGTGAGCAGCCATAAGTTCGGGCTGAGCATGGCCAGGTAATGCGGCTCCGGCCAGTAGGTGATTATTTCCAGGTTAAGCAGCCATTCCCAGGGGCGGCTAAGTAAAATTGAATCAATTTCGGCAAAAGTAGAATAGCTGTTAAGCCTGAGCATTGTTGCGGTTTCGGTTACCGGATTCAAGAACTTCCCCCAGATTATCCAAAGGAGCCCGGTCAGCAGCGTAAGATACAGCACCGGCACAGTTGCCACGGACAGTCCGAACCTTAGCCATTGCTTTCGGCTGGTAATCAGCCAGTGCAATCCGATAACCGGTATCACCAGCACCCCGATAAATTTAGCCAGCGCCGCCAGGGTTATTATTACCGCGGTGGTGAAAAAGCGGCCTTTCAGGTATGTGTAGAATGCAGCCAGCATCAAGGTAACGCTGAAAACGTCCAGCATGGCGATGCTGGATTGCACAAAGCTGAGGTTTTCCAGCGCCAGCAGTGCCGCCGCCAAGCGGGAGCGTTCCAACCGGGTTGGTTCTTCCTTAATGGCTTCCGGGTTGTCGTACAGCCAGGTTTCGGAAGTTGGTTTGGTCTCATCAGCCGTAAGTTGCGCTTGGAAATCTTTGATTATTTCACCTGCCATGTAGCCATTATAACATCAGATGGAATGTGAGTGGCAAGGTATATAGTGATAAGACCAGTACATTTTTGCGGAAAAAATTATTCCAAAAGTGTAACTTTTGCCCATTGACAAATATAGAACAATAATACTATACTGCTATCCGGTTAAGCTAGAACTTTCAATAAACGGCAGCGTCGCTGAGGCGGCCTCCGTCCATCTCCGGTGTTTTATTGGCGGACCTTTCTGGCTTACATAAAGAACAAATGTACGCTGATAGAACGACGCCGGGGAAATACCTGCCATATCCGGGAGACAGATGAGATTAGAGACAAGCGATGAGAGTGATGAATTACCGGAAGAAGATCCGCCCCCGGAGTACTGCAGCTATCCTGATGAAGGCTGTGAACTGGCTCCGGCCTGCCTGGAATGCCACCTGCCGCTGTGCGTCCATGATAACCCGGCGCTGATGCGCCGCTACCTGCGGGACGAGCGTGACCGGGAGATGGCTGAAAAGCGCCGGGCCGGGGCTTTTGTAACTGACCTGGCCCGGCAGTACGGAATGAGCCGCGGCGCCGCTTCACGGGCTATTGCCCGGTATGAAAAGCGCCACGCGGCTGAGGAGAAGAATGAACGTTACGGATAATCTTGTTAATGATGCCGCCTCCCGCCGCCGGCGCTACCGGCGGATGCTGGAGCTGTACCGCGGACGGTCCGCCGTCCGGCCCGGCGGCTCCGGTGAGCCGGGGCTGAACTGCAACTACGCCGCCGCCGCGGTGGACAAGCTGACCGCCTACCTCATGGGCGGGCTGAAAGTCCGGGCTTGCGGTGATGACGCGGCCAGGGTAGGCCGGGCGCAGGAACTCCTTGACGGCTGCGGCCGGGAAAACCGGCTGGAGCGGCTGGACTATGAAACGGAGATTGACGCCGCCGTGCTGGGCGACGGCTGCTACCGGCTGGGCTGGGACGCCGCTGCCGCAGAAGCGCGGGTAACCGCGCCGGACGTGGCCGGCATTGAGGTGGAATACAGCCTGGACGGGGCCGCCGCCGAGCGGGTCACCCTGGAATACGCCGCCTCGTCTGCCGCCGCGGAGCGGGCCTGGGGCTTCCGGGCCGGGGACGGTCCGGTAACGGTGGTTGAGCGCTGGACGGCGGCTGACTACCGGGTAAGCTGCAACGGCAGCGCCGCGGCCGGCGGAGACAATCCCTACGGCTTCATTCCCTTTATTGTCTTTGCCAATCTCTCCCGCCCCAAGTCCCCCTGGGGGATGTCTGACCTGGAGAACCTGGTAAGCGCCCAGGAGGAGCTTGACCGGGCGCTGGGACAGATATCCCGCATCCTGGAGCTGTCCGGCAATCCCATCGCCGTGCTGGAAAACGTGGAGGCTTCCCGTGACATCGCCGTCTCACCCGGGGCGGTGTGGCACCTGCCGGAAGAAGCGCGGGCTTACCTGCTGGACCTGCTCCAGGGCGGCGGCGGACAGCTTCACCTGAGCTATATTGATTTGCTGCTGCGCGTCATCCATGACCTGGCCGAGGTGCCGCGGGCGGCCTTCGGCGGCATCGGGCGTGATATCTCCGGGGTGGCCCTGGAACTGGAGATGCAGCCGCTTCTGCACCGCGTCTGGCGCAAGCGGCTTATCCGCACCGGCGTGTACCGGCGACGGGCGGAGCTGCTGCTGCGGCTCTATTCCCGATACCTCGGCGAGAGCTTAGACGGCATAAGCATTGAGGTTGACTGGGCGCCGGTGCTGCCGCGGGACGTGGCCGCCGAGGCCAATACCGAAAAGACGCTGGTGGCCGCCGGCATCCGCTCCCGCCGGGGCGCCATGACCGGCATGGGCATTGAAGACCCGCAGGCTGAATTTGATAACTGGCTGGAAGAAGAACAGAGAATAAAAAAGACCAGCCCAGGTTCCTCTCCCCTCCGCCGCCCCCAAAACACTAATACCTAAGCACTAATATCTAAACAAATACCAATGACCGAATAATTAAGGTTCAAAAGCTGGTTTTGGATATTTGTACTTTGAAAATTTGAATTTGTTTAGGATTTAGATATTAGAAATTAGAAATTCCCATTCCTTTGTCATTCTCGGCGAAAGCCGGGAATCCACAAAACTGAGAACTGACAACTGAAAACTGAAAACTAATAACTGACTACTAAAAAAGAGGAGGTTTTTTTGGAAAAAACTGAACAACCGGCAGAAAACCCCGCCGCTGAACCGGCGGCAGATGAAAATGAATTCCCGGACTTGTCCCGCGCGCTGGCGGAGCGTGACTCCGCATTGGAACAGGCAGCCGGGAAGCTGGCGGAAACGGTGGCCGCCTACCGCCAGGCAGCCGCGGCACTGAACGCTGACGTGCCGGAGGAACTTATCACCGGTGAGACCGTGGCCGAGGTTGATGACTCGGTAGCCCGCGCCAGGGCGCTGGTGGAAAAGGTAAGGTCATCCGTCAAGGCTCCGGCTCCGCCGCCTACCGTCAATTCCCCCCGCGGTGCGGTAACCGAGCCCCTCTCCGCCGCCGCCAAGATCCGCCGGGGACTGGGGTTCTAAACTGACCACTGACAACTGAGAACTCTAAACTGAGAACTCTAAACTGAGAACTCTAAACTGAGAACTCTAAACTGATAACTCTAAACTGAAAACTGATAACTACCAATGCTGACCCAATCAACACTGAAATCATTCAATGAAGGTGCCTATACCGCCGCCATAAAAGTGGACGGCTCCGCCCATACCTATTTGGAAGGGGTAACGGTGGCCCGACATATTCCGGCCGCCGAGATGACGCCCGGCCGCCGCCTGGCGGTGGTCTTTTTTGACCGCTACCAGCCGGCTTCAGCGATAATCATCGCCGTCTGGCAGCCGTGAAAAACGAATACTGAGCACTTGAATACTGACCACTAAAAACTAATAAACTGACAACTACGAACTATTAACTATGAATCAAAACTTTGAATCAATTGAATCTGTTTGAATTGGCAAAACGACTCACGTTTGAGCACCAAAATCACAAAGCTGGAAAAGATGAGTCGTTTCCCTGAGTTGGCATCAGGGGTGCCAAAACAAAAACAATTCCGGAAAACTGAGAACTGAAAACTCTAAACTAAAAACTCCCCCTGCGTCATTGCGAGCCTACGGCGAAGCAATCTCGGGCCTTATTTTGGTCATTTGAATTTGGGTATTAGGTATTAGGATTTAATAACGTCTGGTCTGTCATTCTCGGCGAAAGCCGGGAATCCATGCCCCCAATGCCCCTGGATTACCCACTTTCGTGGGTAATGACAATGCAGAGGTAGTCTGAACCCTGTTTTTATATTGAACATTGAGATTTGGATATTGTTTGTAATTTGGTATTTGTGAATTGAGATTTATCACGTTTCCCTGTTTTGGTCATTTGAATTTGGGTATTAGGTATTGTTTAGGATTTAGATATTCGATATTAGGATTTAAGCATTAGATATTAGGATTTCTCCAACTGACCACTAAAAACTAATAAACTGATAACCATATACTGAAAACTCTAAACTACTCACTTTCAGCATTCCTCCGGCACCTCAGGCACAGCATCCGGCAGTTGTAAAAATCCAGCGGAGCCTTCGGGTCAATGGGGTAGTAATGGGCTTCGGTATAGCGCCAGAAATAAGTCTTGCAGCGGTAGTTGGGGTGCTCGCGGCAGCCGGCGGTGCATTCACACTGGGCGCCGGCGTTCTGGTAGGCGCGGAGCTTGACCGCATCCGGAAAGTCATATTCGGACATTATCAACCATCCTTACCAGGATTATAAACCATATACGGCATAAGTCAAGACCTGTTTTATATTGACACTACGGAAGGGGGAGCCTAGAATGGCTTTATGAATGATGAACAGCCTTTAACCGGCCACGGCAAACCGGTCTTGCTGGCGGCGCTGGTTTGCGATGCGGCGGTCAAGGACCCGACCAGCGGCAAGATATCCCTCATCGGCATCTTTGACCGGGTGCACGTGGGCAAGTTTCCGTCGAAGCGTCCGGTTTCGCTTTACGCCAAGCTGACCGAGGCCGAGGGAGAATATGAATTCCAGGCCCGATACGTATATTCCAATACCGGTGAAAAGCTGGCCGAGGCCAAGGGCAAGTTCAAGGCTCGCTCCAAGCTGTCCACGGTGGAGCTTAACCTGCAGTTTCCGCCGCTGCCCATTCCCGGCGAGGGGCGCTATGACTTCCAGCTGTGGGTCAACGGCCAGTTCCTGGGGCAGACTTTTATTGACGCGGCGGCCATCAGCCAGCCCGGATAGACGTTATTTTACTTTAAGACCCCTGTCCCGGATCTTTTGCTGGATAAGCGCCAGGTGTTCTTTGGACTCTTCAATCAAGGCCTCAAGCAGTTCCGTTTCTTTCGGGCCCAGGTTGGTAAGGCTCCGGAAAAAGTCTTTTTCTATCAGGCTCTTTTCCAGGTAAAGCGCGGTGGCAAAGGCCTGTTCCATGGTGAACCCCTTGGCAGGCACCGCGGCGATTTCCCGGTTCATATAGGCGTGGAAGGAGTTAATGGCCGGGCTGGAGAAGCGGCCGGTCAGCGTGGCGGATTTTTCTTCCACCGACCGGGACATGTGGTTTAGCCAGCCGGCGTGTTTCATTTCTTCACCTTCCAGCAGGGACCAGAAATCCTTGAGGTCCGGGAACTTGAGGGCGTAGGCGCGGTACAGATCGGCGATAAGGCTCTCGTTGTGGGACAACTGCTCCAGTACATCAGCCGGTTTGTTCATAATTCAGCCCCCAATCAGCAACTTAACATTTTTGATGACCTCATCAGCCGGCACCAGTTCGAAGGATTTCTCGCTGCGCTTTTTAAGCTCCACGCCGCCCTTGTCCAGCGAGCGCGGGCTCACGGTCAGGCGGAGCGGCATACCCAAGAGGTCGGCGTCGTTGAATTTGACGCCGGGGGATTCCGGACGATCGTCGTACAGCACCTCAATACCGGCGGCGGTCAGCTCAGCGTACAGTTTTTCCGCCTGCTCCTTTATGGGTTCCTTCTCCAGCCCCAGTCCTACCAGGTGCACCTGGTAGGGGGCGATGGGCATCGGCCAGATGATGCCCTTGTCGTCATGGTTCTGTTCGATGGCGGCGGCCAGCAGCCGCCCCACCCCGATGCCGTAGCAGCCCATGATGCAGGGCTGCTGGGCGCCTTCAGCGTCGGTAAAATAGGCGCCGAAGGTCTCGGCCAGGAAGGTGCCCAATTTGAAAACATGGCCGACCTCGATGCCGCGGATTGATTCCAGCGTGCCGCCGCAGCGGGCGCAGCGGGCGCCGGTACCGGCCGAGGCGATGTCGGCTCTCTTGGATACGGTGAAGTCCCGTCCCAGGCTGAGGTTTTTCATGTGCCGGCCGGCGATGTTGGCCCCGCCGACATAGTTGACGTTCTCACTGACCGAGTCGTCAGCGATGACCTTGCCGCCGAAGCCGACCGGTGAAGCCGAACCGGCCACCACGCCGGCTGCCGAGACTTCCTCGGCGGCAGCCAGCCGCAGCTCAGCCGCCTTGAGGGCGTTTTTCAGCTTGACCTCGTTGACCTCCAGGTCCCCGCGGATGACGGCGATGACAAACTCTTTGTCGGCCACGTAGAAGACGCACTTGAGCATCCTGTTCCGCGGCAGGCCCAGGAAGTCGGCCACTTCCTCAATGGATTCGCGGCCGGGAGTGGCCACTTCTTCAGCCGGAAGGGGCTCTTCGCTGCCGGCTTGGCCCTTGTCGAAAGCGGCTTTTTCCAGGTTGGCGGCGTAGCCGCAGCCGGAGCAGGAGATGACCTCGTCCTCGCCGGACTCGGCCAGCACCATGAACTCGTGCGATGCCTTGCCGCCGATGGCCCCGGAATCGGCCTCGATAGCCATGGCTTTCAGGCCGCAGCGATGATAGATATTTTTATAGGCCTGCACCATTTTCTGGTAGCTGACCTCCAGGCCGGCTTCATCAGCGTCAAAGGAGTACATATCTTTCATAATGAATTCACGCACCCGGATCAGCCCGCCGCGGGGACGCGGTTCGTCACGCAGTTTGGTCTGTATCTGGTACAGGCGCTGCGGCAGGTCGCGGTAGGACTGGATATACTGGGCCGCCAGGCTGGTGACTACCTCTTCATGGGTGGGACCCAGCGCCAGCGGGCGCTCCTTGCGGTCATTGAGCTTGAAAAGATTGTCCCCGAAGGCGGCGTCGCGCCCGGAACGCTCCCACAGCTCCAGCGGCTGCAGTACCGGCATGGTAATTTCCTGGCAGCCGGCGGCGTCCATCTCGTCGCGGATGATGTCCATAATCTTACGCGAGGTGCGCCAGGCCAGCGGCATATAGGAATAGACGCCGGCGGTCAGCTGGTTGATCATGCCGGTCCTGAGCAGCAGCCGATGACTGACTGTTTCCGCTTCTCCGGGAATCTCCCGCTGGGTCTTGCCGAATAACTGGGAAAATCTCATGCGTTACCTCTGCGTGTGCTCATGCGTATTTCTTCAATGCTGCGCGGTTTGAGTTCCGGCTGCTGCAGGTGCTCTATCAGCTCCAGCCGTTCGTCAGCCCAGTTGAACCAGATGGGGATGCCGCGGCGCCTGAAGTGGGTCAGCGAGCGACGGGTGAAGTCCTCGAAGTCGTCGCAGAAAAAACCGCGGCGCTCGGTTTCCTGCCGCAGGTATGGCCTGAGCCGGTACCAGCAGCGGATGGCGGTGGGCCCGCCCAGCGTCTCGATAGCCAGGTTCTCATTTATCTCCCGGTTGCGGGTTACCGCCCCCAGCAGGTTGAACCAATCCACCAGGTGATCAATGCGCACCCGCTGGTAGTCTGGCAGGGTGTTCCAGCCGTCATGCTTGACGCCGTAGATGCTGCGGATAACCGCCTTGAAATCATCGCTGCGGAAATCGCGGAAAAAGTCCAGCGCCAGCTTGGCGTCATCGCGACGGCGGAACTGCAGGTACTTGGTGATGGCGTAGAAAAAACCGATCGCCAGGATTACTACGGCAATGGCGGCCACCGCCTGCCAGAAAGTTGTGTCCATAATTACCTCCGGAAAATTGCGGGCGGGTACATTCTAGAAGTTTTCGACTTCTTTTAAAAGGGCGGACAGTAAATCCGGCTCGCGGACAACCCGGATTTTTTCGCCGCGGCTGAAGAGTATGGCCTGGCCTTTGCCGCAGGCGATGCCTACATCGGCGTCGCGGGCCTCGCCGGGACCGTTGACGGCGCAGCCCATAACCGCAACCCGGATGGGCTTGTTCACTGACTCCAGCGCCGCGGCCACTTTCTCGGCCAGGGCCACCACGTTGACCTCGGCGCGGGCGCAGGTGGGGCAGCTGACCAGTACCGGACCTTTCTGCCGCAGGTTGAGGCTCTTGAGAATCTCGTATCCGGCGCGGACCTCTTCGGCCGGAGGTGCCGTCAGTGAAACCCGGATGGTATCACCGATGCCTTCCGCCAGCAGGGTGCCGATGCCCACCGCGGAACGGACAACGCCGCTGCGGGGGGTGCCGGCCTCGGTCATGCCCAGGTGCAGCGGATAGGGCGTCAGACCGGCAATAGCCCGGTAGGCGGCCACCGTTTCCGGTACGTCAAAGGCCTTGAGGGATATTTTTATCAGTTCAAAATCCAGGCTCTCCAGCAGCCTGACCTGGGACATGGCAGCGTCCACCATCCGCTGGTGGAGGGGTTTATTGGGCTCAAAATCGGTCGGCAGGCTGCCGCCGTTGACGCCGATGCGGATGGGAATCTGGTTTTGCCTGGCCGCGGCTACCAGCTGCTTTACCCGTGAGGCGTCGCCGATGTTGCCGGGATTGATGCGCAGCCCGTCAACGCCGGACTCAATGGCCATCAGCGCCAGCCGGTAGTCAAAGTGAATGTCGGCGATAACCGGGATGGGGCTTTGCCGCTTGATGGCGCCCAGCGCGGCCGCGGCTTCAGCGTCGGGTACACCGCAGCGGACAATCTCACAGCCGGCGGCTGCCAGTTCCCGTATCTGGGCCACGGTGGCCTCGACGTCCGCGGTAGGCGTCTTGGTCATTGACTGCACGGTAATAGGGGCGTCACCGCCGACGGTGACGCCGCCGATATTGATAACTTTGCTGTGACGTCGGCTATTCATAGCGGGTTAAATACTAATACGCAATATCTAATATCTAAACAATGTCAAAATCCAAATCACAAAGGCTCAAAAACCAGTTTTGTATTTTGGAAATTAGAATTTATTCAGGATTTAGATATTGGTGCTTTGATATTTCTAACTTCCTCCCACAATCCGCATTATATCATTAAAGGTCACCAGGATAATGAGTGATATCAGGAAGGCAAAGCCGATAAAGTGTATTTTACCCTCCAGCTGCGGGTCGATGCGCTTGCCGCGGCGAGCCCATTCTACCACCACGAACAGGATCCGGCCGCCGTCCAGCGCCGGAATGGGCAGCAGGTTGATGATGGCCAGGTTGAGTGACAATAGTGCGGTCAGTTCAAGAAGCGGCGAAAGACCCGCGCGAGCCACGTCTCCGACGATGTCAGCTATGCCCACCGGTCCGGCAACACCGCCTTCCGCGGTACCGGAAACCAGGGATATGATACTGTTTTTGAAAAGAACCAGCAGGTCCATGCTTTCCCGAAAGCCCTTGTTGACCGCGCTGAAGAACGGCTGGCTTTCCTCGGTGATGACCACGTCGTTAGTAGTGGTGCGCAGGCCTACCGCGCCCTGTTCTTCCGGCGGGTCCCAGCGCGGGGTAACGGTAACGGTGGAGACTGACCCGTCAGCGTGCTGGATTTCCATCAGTGAAGGCTCGCCCAGGTTCATGAAGATAACACGCCCCAAAACGGCGTTGTTTTCCAGTTCACGGCCGTCAAAGCTGAGGATAGTGTCGCCTTCGACCACTCCGGCCGCTGCCGCCGGTGAGTTGGGGGAGACTTCAACCACTTCTATCTCGCCGCGGGCTACGTCATGAGGGATGATAAAGGCGCCGGTCAGCAGGATCAGCGGCAGCAGGGCATTGATGATGGCGCCTGAAGCCAGCACGGTGATGCGCTTGGCGTGGCTTTTAGAGGCCAGTGAACCCGGCGCTTCCGGGTCTTCTTCACCGGAAAGTTTAACAAAGCCGCCCAGCGGCAGCATATTAACCGAGTATTCTGTTTCACCGCGTTTCACCGCGAAAAGCCGCGGCGGATATCCGACGCCGAATTCATGCACCTTGACGCCGAAAGCCTTGGCAGTGAAAAAATGACCTGCTTCATGAGCCAGCACCAGTACGCCCAGTACCAGCATGAAAGCTAATAATGTAAATAACAACTAAAGACTCCTTGCCAGTTCAGTTACTTTGTGCCGCGCCCATTTTTCGGCGGCGGCTATACTATCCAACGACCTGATGGCGTCCGGGTTATGTTCATCCAGGACTGCCGAGACCAGGCGCGCGATATCTCGGAAGCCGATGCGTCCCTCCAGGAACAGGTTGACTGCCGCTTCATCCGCGGCCGACAGCACCGCTGGAAAGGTGTTTCCTTTTTTCCCGGCTTCGACGGCCAGTTTGAGGCAGGGGAACCGGTCAAAGTCAGGCCGGGAGAAATCCAGCCGGTTTATTTCAGCCCAGTCGGCCCGGGGCAGTTCTTTGTTGTCCCAGCGGTCGGGATAGGAGAAGGCGTATTGAATGGGCAGGCGCATATCCGGCGGCGAAAGCTGGGCTTTGACCGCCCCGTCAGCGAATTCCACCATGGAGTGCACTATGGATTGCGGGTGGATAACCACTTCAATCCGTTCATAATCCAGGCCGTAGAGGCGGTGCGCCTCGATGACTTCCAGGCCTTTATTCATCAGGGTGGCGGAGTCAATGGTTACTTTTTTACCCATTTTCCAGGATGGATGAGCCAGCGCCTGTTCCGGAGTTACTGATTCAAGCTGCTCCAGTGAGTAATTGCGGAACGGGCCGCCGGATGCGGTCAGTATGAGTTTTTCAGGTTGGGACTTTTCACCGACCAAGCATTGCCAGATTGCTGAATGCTCCGAGTCAACCGGGCGTATCCAGGCACCGTGTTTTTCTGCTTCGGCCATGAGTATATCACCGGCGGCTACCAGGCATTCTTTGTTGGCCAGGGCGATTATTTTGCCGGTTCCAGCCGCGGCCAGCGCCGGTTCCAACCCGGCGCCGCCCGGCAGGGCTATTACCACAATATCAATGTCCGGATGGGCTGCCATCTCCACCGGTGTCAGGCTCTGGGCCCCGCTTTTGTCGAAGTATGTGTGGTTGCAGGATACAAAAAGTGGACGGAATTCAGCCGCCTGAGAGTCGAACAGCTCAATATTCCGGCCGGCGGCAAGGGCGGTAATCTTGAGTTTATCCGGATGGCGGCGAGCCACCTCCAGGGTCTGGCGGCCGATGCTGCCGGTAGAGCCGAGTACAGCCAGGCGAATGTGTTTGGTCATCATATAATAGTACCGCAAAAAGGGCTTTTGAGGCTAATTCGGTGATTGTTTTTCGGCACCGGTTATTGGATTATTACCGTTACATAGTAAAAAACCAGCACCGAGGCGAAGACTACCGAATCCATCCGGTCCAGGAAGCCGCCGTGGCCGGGTATGCTGTTGCCGGAGTCCTTGATGGCCATGTTGCGTTTGAAAAGTGATTCTACCAGGTCACCCGCCTGACCGACGGCACTGGCGGCCAGGCCCAGTAGGCCCAGTTCAAGGTAACCCGCCGGCAGGTCAAACACTGCTTTTATCACCAGGGCGATGACCAGGGCGAAAAAAGCGCCGCCGAAAGCCCCTTCCCAGCTCTTGTTGGGGCTTATTGACGGTGCCATGCGGTGCCTGCCGCAGGCTCGGCCGATGAGATAGGCAAAGGTGTCTGAAGCGGCGGTAACGCCCACGGCGAATAAGACCCATTCCCGTCCGTCTTCCAGCCCGCGCAGAGCCACGATGAATGAGAGCATCCAGCCGATATATATCACACCGGCCAGCGTCCAGGCCCAGCGGATGAAAGCCTGAGAGCGGTCCCCGGGTTTAAGCAGGTACAGCAGTGATCCGGCCACAAAGGCCGCCAGCAGCGGTGCCAGTCCGTTTTCAAAATGCGGACTGATAATGAATAGTACCGTGCCGATGGTGCCGATTACGGCGAACGGCCGGGCTTTGGCCTGGCCGACCACGTTATTGAATTCCCGCAGCGCCATAACGCCCCAGAAAATGACCGCGGCGGTCATCCAGGGCAGCGGTCCGTCAGCCCATATAAGCACTATGGCCATCAAGGCCAGGGCGGAGCCGGAAATAATGCGCTTTTTAAGCATCGGTTAAAGCCCCCCGAAACGGCGCTGCCGGCCGGCATAATCATCCAGGGCTTTTTCTATTTCGCCCCGGTCAAAATCCGGCCAAAGGGTATCGGTAAAGTAAAGTTCGGCGTAGGCGGACTGCCATAATAGAAAGTTGGACAGGCGCTTTTCACCGCCGGTGCGGATCAGCAGGTCCACGTCAGGCAGGCCGGCGGTATTGAGAAACTTCTCGAAGGTATTTTCGTCGAGGTCATCAGGTTTTAATTTTTTTGCCATGGCCTGGCGAGCGGCATCCGTAATTTCTGAGCGGCTGCCGTAGTCGAAGGCGAAGCTGGCGGTAGATCCGGTGTTATTTTTGGTCTTTTCTTCTATCTTTTTGATACCGTTTCGCAGGTTGGACGGCAGCCTGTCCAGTTTACCCAGGTGCCGCACGATGACATCATGGTCATCCAGTTGTTTTGCGGTTTCATCAAGGGCTTCAGCCAGGAGCCGCAAAAGGCCGTTGACTTCCTCGCGCGGCCTTTTCCAGTTTTCAGTGGAAAAGCTGAACAGGGTGATATAGGGTACCCCCAGTTCGGTCAGTGTTTTTATGACTTCAGGAATATTTTTAAGTCCGGCGCGGTGTCCTTCGAGACGTTCCATGCCTTGCTTTGAAGCCCATCTTCCGTTGCCGTCCATGATTACGGCTACGTGACGGGGCAGGGTGGATGCTGCCGCGGATGTCTGACTCATATTAAGAAGCTATTTTAGGCCTATTGGGCTTCGGGGGCAAGGAAACGCTGATTTTGAGCGCACCGGCTTGCATAGGTCTGCTCAGATTGCTATAATGGCAAGTTGTTTTAATCTGGAGGTGGTACCATTTACGCTATAGTTGAATCAGGCGGCAAACAGTATAAAGTAACCGAAGGGCAGACCCTTGATGTTGATCGGCTGGATGTAGAAGCCGGCAGTACTGTGGAACTTGACCGCGTACTTCTGTTTTCTGACGGCAAGAAGATAACCACCGGCAAGCCGATGGTTGAGGGTGCCAAGGTGACAGCCAAAGCTGAAGGCAATGGCATGGGAGATAAGGTGCGCGGTTTGCGCTACAAGAACAAAACCCGCGCTCATACCCGCGTCGGTGGTCGGGCTCTTTTCACCCGGCTTAAGATTGAGAGTATCGCCGGCCCGGCGAAATCAAAGGAGAAATAATCAATGGCTCATAAGAAAGGCGGCGGTTCAAGCCGCAATGGTAGAGATTCAAAGCCCAAGATGCTGGGCGTTAAGCGCTATGCCGGGGAGAAAGTCCTGGCCGGCACCATCCTGGTGCGTCAGCGCGGAACCCCCATCAAGGCCGGGGAAAATGTCGGTGTAGGTCGTGACCACACTTTATTCGCACTGGCTGACGGCGTAGTCGCTTACCAGCCGACCAGCAACAACAGGAGGATGGCCAGCGTCAAGACTGGCTAGGTAATTATGAAAGAGAAACTGCATCCAAAATTTTATCCTGAAGCCAAGGTGTCCTGCTCCTGCGGTAATGCCTTTACCCTGGGCTCGACCACGCCGGAGATCAAGGTGGAGCTTTGTAATAAGTGCCATCCTTTTTACACCGGTGAGCGCCGCATGGTTGATACCGCCGGTCGTGTTGACCGTTTCAAGCAGCGTTATGGACTTAAGGATAAATAAAAAGTATCTATTGAACGGCAAGGGGGGCGGTGCACAGCCGCCCCCCTTTTATTATCAACTGCCCGGCTGCATCCGATAATTTTCCGGGCTACGGAATGTTAGAATTGAAGTTCAGGTAGAATATGTCGAATAAGTTTTATTACGGCGGACAGGCCATAATTGAAGGCGTGATGATCCGCGGCCAGAAATCACTGGTGACGGCCATTCGGCGCCCCAAGGGTGATATTGCCGTTGAGTCAAAGCCTTTACCCAGGATATATAACGGCAAGATGCGGCGACTGCCGTTTTTCCGCGGCATAATCGTCCTGCTGGAAGCGCTGCTGCTGGGAGTACAGGCCCTGATGAAGTCGGCGGACGTAGCCCTTGAGGAAGAGGAGGAAGAAGTTTCACCGTGGATGATGTGGGGACTGGTAGGTTTTTCACTGCTTATTTCCGTAGCCATCTTCTTTTTAACCCCGCTTTTTTTAACCCATATCTTTGACCGCTGGCTGGAATCAGTAGTTCTGTTCAACATCGTCGAAGGACTTATCAGGCTGCTGCTGTTTGTTATTTACCTGAAACTCATCGGTTTGATGCCGGATATACGCCGGGTTTTTGCTTACCACGGCGCGGAGCACCAGACTATTAATGCCTACGAACACGGCGTTAAACTGGAACCTTTAGCGGTTCGAGAGTTTTCCACTGCCCACACCCGGTGCGGCACCAGTTTTCTGCTGGCGGTGCTGGTGATCGCTATTTTTGTTTTCAGCCTGATCGGCAAACCGGATCTGTGGCTGATGGTGCTTTCCCGTGTACTTCTGCTGCCGGTAATTGCCGCCCTGGGTTATGAGTTCACCCGCTATGCGGCCGGGCATGGTGATAACGCGCTGGTGCGTGCTCTGGCCCGTCCCGGCATGTGGCTGCAGTCCATGACGACGCGCCAGCCGGAACTGGCGCAATTAGAAGTCGGCATCGCTGCCTTAAAAAAAGCGCTGGTTACTGATTATCCGGAAATGGAAGCGGAGTTATACCCGGAATCCGCTGAAGTGGAGGAAACAGCAGGGGCTGATGATACTGAACAGCAATCTGAAGATTCTCTGACCTGAAGCAGACTATTAGTTGTCAACTTACCCGCTTAATTGTAGAATTAAAGTTCACCAATTTGAAGAAGGACCACTGTAATGGAAAAGGAAATTACCACCGGAACATTTAAAGTTAAGAGCGGATTGGCGCAGATGCTCAAGGGCGGCGTTATTATGGATGTCACCACGCCGGATCAGGCAAAGATTGCCGAAGATGCCGGCGCATGTGCCGTGATGGCCCTCGAGAGGGTCCCCTCAGATATACGTGCAGCCGGAGGCGTGGCCCGTATGGCCGACCCTACCATTATCAAGGCCATAATGGGGGCAGTTACCATCCCTGTGATGGCAAAATGCCGCATCGGTCACTTTGTAGAAGCCCGGGTGCTGGAAGCCATGGGAGTTGATTTTATTGATGAATCAGAAGTATTGACACCGGCTGATGAGGCTTTCCATGTCTGGAAGCAGGATTTCAAAGTACCGTTTGTTTGCGGTTGCCGCAACTTGGGAGAAGCCCTGCGACGCATAGGTGAAGGAGCGACAATGATCCGTACCAAAGGTGAACCCGGCACCGGCAACGTGGTTGAAGCCGTGCGTCACATGAGGGCGGTGCAGGCTGAGATTCGCCGGGTTGTTGCCTCTCCGGTTGAGGAGTTGATGGCCATTGCCAGGGACCTGGGCGCGCCATTTGAACTGGTGATGGATGTGCATAAAACCGGCAAGCTGCCGGTGGTAAATTTCGCCGCCGGCGGAATTGCTACCCCGGCTGACGCGGCGCTGATGATGCAGCTTGGTTCGGAAGGTGTTTTTGTCGGTTCTGGCATTTTTAAGTCAGCTGATCCGCTGGCCAGAGCTAAAGCAATAGTCAAGGCCACCACTCATTACCAGGACCCTGCAGTTGTTGCCGAAGTTTCAGAAAACCTTGGTGAAGCCATGCATGGTTTGGAAATAGGGCAGATTAGCCCAGAGCAGCTTATGGCTCAGCGCGGCTGGTAAAGCCGGTGCACCGAGCGCAATTGACATCACGGAAGCGGGTTGTTATAATCCAGCCAATTCCGCTGAAATAGCGGTAACTCTTCGAGTTCCAACGGCCTAAGACTCAAGTTATGGTCTTGGAACCGGTGAGCCGAAAGGCTCCGAGGGTACAGGTGGAAACGCCGGTGCCTCCCGTATTGGAAAGGAGAGCTGGTGAAAAGAATTTATTTATATGCAGAGGCGCTTATTCGTTAAGTGCCTCTTGTTGTTTTT
This sequence comes from Dehalogenimonas sp. NIT-SK1, assembly GCF_055384165.1. Taxonomy (NCBI): domain Bacteria; kingdom Bacillati; phylum Chloroflexota; class Dehalococcoidia; order Dehalococcoidales; family Dehalococcoidaceae; genus Dehalogenimonas; species Dehalogenimonas sp. NIT-SK1. Next base: position 1,363,944 of record NZ_AP042352.1, on the reverse strand, counting down.
TTTCATCATGTCAGTTCCAGTTATCTCCTTTTCCTGAATACGGCGGGTTATGGCTATTTTGAGCGGGAAATAATGGCCGGAGGTTTCAGGGAATCTAATTTATTCCCCCTGAAAACTTGTTTTTTCCCGAAGGGGTGGAATGAAGCGAATCGGTCTATCTGACCCGTTGTCCGGTTGTATTTATGCTGAGTACCCTCCCAGCATTTTACCGCAGTGCGGTCAGCATAAACCGAAGCCGGTTATTTATATCGGCGGTTTGTCGGTGCCTTTTATGCGCCACTGTCAGAATTAGAATTTCAGTTATCTGTAATAAGAGTTAGGCTTGAAGGCACAGCAGTACTCAGCGGCATCCGGTAAATGTTGCTGAAGTTACGCAGCGACAGATTTATCGCTCATTCCACTCTTTTTCTATTGGATTATCTTGAGCAACAAAAAGATATTATTGTTTTACGAATTAAAAAAGAAATCTGTTTTTGAATATATATTCCAGCATTATCCAATTCGCCTCGACGTCGGATTTTAGCTATAATAAAGCATCTTGATTTACCGTATTGATGTTTCACCCGCACCCGGCACCGCTGACCGCCGGGGAGGCTCTATACTGAAAGATATTGCCGAACTAAATCTTTCCGGTGTTAGCTCAGTCCACGTTTCCGATGTTTACTGGCTCAAAGGTAATGTCAATCGTTCTGATATAGAAAAGCTGGGCTGGGAGCTGCTGACTGATCCGGTAACCCAAGTTTTTACCGTTGATTGTCCCATAGAGGACGAATCACCCGGGCGGGCGGTGCTGGTTATTCATAATCCCGGTGTGGCTGATCCGGTGGAAGAAACCATATTGAAGGCTGCGGCTGATTTGGATGTTACTCTAGATGGGGCCAGGACGGGCAAGCTTTATATGCTTCAAGGCAACTTTGATGCTGATACCCTGACTTTGATAACTAACCGGCTGTTGCTGAATCCGATTATTCAGCATGCGGTGACCCCGGAATCCATTATCTTTGGCGAAAATCCAGTTTATAAATTTGAACTGTGTAAAGTTGAGATGCCTGAGGATGACGCCGGATTGTGTCGAGTGGGCGGTCAGTTCTGCCTGACCCCGTCTGAGGTTCGTACCACTGCGGAATATTTTAAGAAAAAAGGACGGAAGCCGACGGATGTTGAGCTGGAAACACTGGCTCAGTCGTGGAGTGAGCATTGTGTTCATAAGACATTCAAGGCTAAGTTTGATTTTGAAGGTCAGACCATCGACAACCTTTTAAAATCTACCATAGCCCGGGCAACCCGGCAGCTAAATAAACCATGGTGTTTGAGTGTCTTCGTGGATAACTCCGGCGTTATTGATTTTGACGGGGAACACGCCGTCTGTTTCAAGGTGGAGACGCATAACCACCCTTCCGCGGTTGAACCCTATGGCGGTGCCGCTACCGGTTTGGGCGGAGTTATCCGTGATGTCCTGGGTACAGGTTTGTCGGCAAGGCCTGTTTGCAACACCGACGTTTTCTGTTTCGGCGAGCCGGATATGTCTTATGATGATTTGCCGCTGGGAGCATTGCACCCACTCCGGGTTTTTAAAGGTGTCCGTTCAGGCGTAGCTGATTACGGCAACCGAATGGGTATCCCTACCGTTAATGGAGCTGTTTTATTTGACAAGCGTTATACGGGTAATCCCTTGGTTTATTGCGGCACGGCGGGAATTATGCCTACCTGGGCGGCCAAGCCTGGCCAGCAAAAGCCCGGAGACATGGTGGTATTGCTTGGCGGGCGCACCGGACGTGATGGTATCCACGGAGTTACCTTTTCCTCGGAGGCGTTGTCGGATAAAAGCAATGAGCAATCATTTTCATCGGTACAGATAGGCAACCCTATTGTTGAAAAGCGTATGACTGAGGCTATTTTAAAAGCCCGTGATGAAAGACTGATATCCCGTATCACGGATGTCGGTGGCGGCGGATTGTCATCAGCCGTCGGGGAGATGGGAGCGGACACCGGGGTCAAGGTTTGGCTGGATAAGGTACCGCTGAAATATTCAGGGCTTAGTTATACTGAAATCTGGATTTCTGAATCACAGGAACGCATGGTCATGGCTGTATCACCAAAGAATATAGACCGGCTGCTGGAAATCTGTAGTGATGAAGGTGTTGAGGCTACTGTCATCGGTGAATTTACCGGAGAAGGCAGACTGGAACTATATTATCAAGACAATCAAGTATGCGACCTGAATATGGAATTTTTGCACAATGGGTTGCCGCAGCTTGAGCTTAAGGCTTCATATCGTCCTGCCGGTCATTCGGAACCGGAGTTTCCTTGTCCGCCGAAACTGGATGAGGACCTGCTGACCCTGCTTGGACGCTGGAATACCTGTTCCAAGGAATGGGTTATCCGCCAGTATGACCATGAGGTGCAGGGCGGCAGTGTAATCAAGCCATTGGTCGGGCAGCATTCCGACGGTCCGGGGGATGCCGCCGTGGTCAGGCCGGTGGTTGGTACTGATAAGGGGATTGTTATCTCCTGCGGCATCAACCCGGCTTATGGAGAAGTGGATGCCTACAATATGGCAGCTTCGGCAGTTGATGAAGCTATAAGACAGGTTCTCGCGGTGGGGGGGTCGCTTGACCGATTGGCGCTGCTGGATAATTTCTGCTGGGGGTCAGCCACCGATGAAGAGGCGCTTGGGGCGCTGGTCCGAGCTGCCCAGGCCTGCGCTGATTTGTCACTGGTTTATGAAACACCTTTTATTTCCGGAAAAGATTCTCTCAATAATCAGTTCCGGATTGATGGTCAGGTTGTTTCCATACCCCATACCCTGCTTATATCGGCTATCAGCGTCATGGCTGACACATCCAAAGCATTGACCATGGATTTCAAAACTTCCGGGAATCTCATTTATTGCCTCGGAACTACCAAAGCAGACCTTGGAGGTTCAGCCTATTACTCTTCCAAGGGCTATATCGGCAACCAGGCTCCGGGAGTGGATGGCGCGACGGCTAAAACGCTTTATTCCCGCCTGTCGGCAGCCGCTGACAAACGATTGATTGCTTCCTGCCATGATTTGTCCGAAGGCGGTCTTGGAGTAGCCCTGGCGGAAATGGCTTTTGCTGGAGGTTTGGGGGCCGCTGTGGAACTATCCAAGCTGCTGCGTGAGGATGATATTAATCGTAATGACACCTTGCTTTTTTCTGAATCGAATTCACGTTTTCTAGTTGAAATTGCCCCGGAGAAACAGTCTGAATTTGAACATATTATGGGATTTGCTTCCTTTTCTCTCATTGGCGTAGTGACACAGGATAATATGCTGAATGTTAAAGGTCTGGAAGGTGACGTAATCATAAGTCAACCGATATCCGAATTAAAAAATGCCTGGCAGAGGCCTCTGAAATGGTGAAAAAGGTTAAGATACTGGTATTACGCGCTCCTGGGACTAACTGTGACCAGGAAATGTCTGAAGCTTTTGAGGCAGCCGGTGGTGAGTCGCGCGTTGTTCATATAAATGAACTTATCTCCGGGGAGGTTAAGCTGCGGGATTATCAGGTCATGGGTTTGCCTGGTGGCTTTTCCTATGGGGATGATCTGGGTGCCGGTAAGGTACAGGCCAACGAAATGCGTTTGCGTATTTTTGATGAATTGAAGAGTTTTATTGAGCGCAGCGGCCTGATTATCGGTGTCTGCAATGGGTTCCAGGCGCTAATAAAAACAGGTATTTTACCCGGCCCGCCTGATCCGGCATTACCCCATGTTACTTTGACAAATAATGATTCCGGTCGGTTTGAGTGTCGTTGGGTGAGGCTGGCGGCAGAGCCGAAATCGGGTTGCGTCTGGACTGAAGGCATTACCCAGATGGAGGTACCGGTGGCTCATGGTGAAGGGAAGTTAATCGCTGCCCCTGATATGCTTGCCCGTCTCCGACCGGTTTTTTATTATGCGGATGAATTTGGCAATTCCACCGATGAGTACCCAGCCAACCCCAATGGGGCGGTTAATAATATTGCCGGCCTGACTGATGACACCGGGCGTGTTTTTGCCCTTATGCCTCATCCGGAACGCTTTATCCGGGCTTCGCAGCATCCCAACTGGACCCGCCGCTGCATTGAGGAGCCAGGCGCCGGTTTAAAGATTTTTCAAAATGGAATTAACGCGGCCTTCAACAGTTAACACGATCACACTTTATTTTGACTTAAGTATAATATTGCTTGGTCGTATCAACTGATAAAGGATGGTTTCTGAAAACCAGAGCCGCGCCATATCGCCAGCAGAAGCGACGGTTCATCTCCGGTGGTGAGGGCATGGGCTTGGTACGGCGGATTATGAACCAATTGTCCGGCCCGCAGCCAGGCTGGGGATCGGTCATCATCCGGTGCCTCCCACCAGAACTCCCCGGCAAGCACCAGGTATAATTCTTCGGCAGAATGGGAATGCAGCGGATAATTAATGTTGGCGTCAAAAATCATGACTTCGACCAGTCCGTTGTTCAGCACCAAGGGGCCGTTGCTGTCGGCAATGGGCAGCCAGGCTGAACCATGAACGAAATCATTGCCGGCTTCTTCAGGGGTATACGGCTGGCGCCAATTGCTGGTTGGTGCTGAACTTACAATCTCATCGACTAAAGCCTGGGTTTCCGGAACCGCCGGACCCAGGCGGTTGAGGATTGTGACGGGTGGTGACGCTGTGGTTTCAGGGGTCTTGGTTTCCAGGACCTGGGCCGGTGGAAGTTTATTCAGGAAAGGCTGTGTAATATTACTGGGGTATGATTTGAGGGTATCAATAACCAGATTATAGAGTAATTCGTTTCTAATCATATGTTTTGATGCTTCTAAGGATTAAAGTTGAAAAGTGTTTTAAAGACCTAGGTTCTGGGGAATGGGATTTGTCCTAATTAGAGGTGTTTTTTCTTGATGGCTTATGGAAACGAGCTACAATAAAGAATAATATTCTTGGATTGGCAGTAATGGCAGGCGCTTATTAATGGTAGTCCGCGAATTCACTTCCTGATAAGGCAACCAGTACTGCGGCGGCTATACCGAAAGGTAAGAATGTCAGGGCAGCGGCTATTGTTCCGCCAAGTGCCAGTCGATAATTTTGTTTTTTAATTATTATTATTCCTCCGATTATTGCGCCCAGGGCAATAATCAATGCCGGCAGGGGCAGGCCGAAAATGATACTGGGTACGAACGGCGGGATATCACCTTTGCCGAATCCGCTGCCTTCCGGTCCGAACCCTATCCAGTAATTAAGTATGCCGAAGCCACCGATAATTCCGGAAATAATTGCCAAGATGCCGCTGATTAAAGGTCGGCTGGTACTCTTCATACCGACATCTTACGCCCTTTATGGGGGAATAGATACATGCTGTTTTGTTTTCCGCGGCTTTATTTTCAACCAAGATGGGGGATTTAGGAAAAAGCTCACGGCTGGAATGGCGGCGGGTCTTGAACCTGTACCTGGTTGACTGAACCTTGGCCGCTGTCTCCCCTTACCTTACCGCCGCCGGCCACTACCGGGGATGTCAGTGAGATAGAAAGAGCGATGACAATCAGTATTATAGCTGATAATTTTTTCATCTTTGGCGCTTCCTTATTCAATTCTCTAAAAGAATTGTATTCTTGCCTGGGAAATATGTCAATAGGGGTAAATCATCACTCATTATTTTATTCCACACCCTGTTATCTGATATGTTAAAGTATACACAGGCACTTTTTATGGAGTTAACTAATTCATGATTGTAGAGATGAGAACTGGTGCGCCCAGGGAAGAGGTTGACGCGGTAGTCGAGAAAGCCCGCTCAGTTGGTTTGAATGTTCAGCTAAATTTGGGCACGGACAAGGTTGTGGTAGCTCTCCTGGGCAGTAACACCGGGCTGATACCCACTGACCAGTTTGCCGTGTTGCCGGGGGTGGAAAGTGTTACCCGCATTATGAAACCGTATAAATTAGCTTCGCGGGAATTCAAGAAAAAAGACACGATTGTTTCTATTGGAGGAGTTGACCTAGGAGCTAATAAGGTCGTTATCATGGCCGGACCATGCGCGGTGGAAAATGAAGAACAGCTTAATGAGGCCGCCCGGGTGGCCAAAGATTCCGGGGTTGATATACTTCGCGGAGGTGCCTTTAAACCGCGTACATCTCCTTTCAGTTTCCAGGGGTTAAAAAAATCAGGGCTGGAACTGTTGGATAAAACCCGCAAGAACTTTGGCATTCCGGTTATTACCGAAGTGGTGGATGTTCATGACGTGGATATGATGTCAAATCATGTGGATATTCTTCAAGTTGGTTCCCGTAACATGCAGAATTATTCCTTATTGACACGTCTCGGCAAGACCCGCCGGCCAATACTGCTGAAAAGAGGCTTTGCCTGCACCATCACCGAATGGTTGACAGCCGCTGACTATTTACTTTCTGAAGGAAATGACCAAGTTATCCTGTGCGAGAGAGGTATCCGTACCTTTGAAGACAGTACAAGATTTTCATTGGACATTTCTTCTATTCCGGTTATAAAAAAATACTCTCATTTGCCGCTGGTGGTTGATCCCAGCCATGCGGCCGGACATTATTCGCTGGTACCGGCACTGGCCAAAGCCGCTGTTGCGGCAGGTGCGGATGGTTTGCTGATAGAGATGCACCCTGACCCTCGGCAGGCCATGGTAGATGGTATCCAGTCGCTATCGCCTTCGGATTTTATACGTTTGATTGCAGAGTTGAAGCCTGTTGCCTCTGCGGTGGGGCGTTATATTTAATATTATCTGCAGTAGAGACTGTGTTCTTCACAAAAAACCCATAATCTATTCATATTGTTAATATACTTGCCAATTATACTGGCAAGGTGACAATAGCAAAATTATCCAGTCGCGCCATATTCATTTTTGCTGCCGTCGGTATGTTTTTATGGCTGACGACAACACCTATTTTCGCCTGTGATATCATTTTCAGTCCGGCAAAGACTGGAGGTGAAGTAGGTGAAATTATTGAAGTCGGATTATCCGTCCATCTCACCCACCGCAATTGTCCGGTTCCTATGGAGGATACCAAATACATAACCAGTGATAATCTGGCGATAGTAGGACAGACAGATTGGGTATCCGGCGGACGTGATGAATACACTTCCGTTCTGAGTATCCAGTTCCTGGCTCCGGGTACCGCCGAGTTGGAAGTTGTTAGGGAGTGCCTTAAGGAAGGCGGGCATGCCTCTATCAAATTTTCAGTCGGAGGGGAAGGAGTGATTGAGTCTTCGACGAACGTCGCGCCCTCTGACGGACTTTCGGATACCGATACATTATCACCGATTTTCCAAACAGGAGATGGAGACGAGAGTGAAATGACTTGGATGGAGGCTTTCCAGAGAGCTTTCAGCCAGCCATTTATACTGGCATATTTGTCTCTGACCGCTTTTGCTTATGTGGCGCTGCTGCTCCGCCGCCGTCGTTGGCGTTTTGTATCCCTGGCTTTTGCTATGGTCTACCTGGGTTTTTTCCTGGGGTTATGCCCCTGTGTTATCGGGGCAATGCAGAATGTTGTACTGCACTTGGGTGATATTAAAGAATACCTGGCTCATTTTATTATATTGGCTATTCCGGTATTTTCTACTTTCTTTTTGGGCAGATTGTATTGCGGCTGGGTTTGTCCTATGGGAGCGGTGCAGCAGTTTCTTTATCGGCGAGATTTAAGCGTAAAACTTCCTGAAGGATTGGGGGCCAAGCTGCGTCCAATGCGGTTTGCAGTACTGGCCGCCATTATTATCGCCGCGCTTTATAGCGGCACTGCTGCTTTTGCTGAAATTGACCCCTTCAAGTCATTGTTTAATGCCCAAATCTCACCCGTACCGACCACTCTGTTAGTTTTACTGCTCGTATCTTCCATTTTTATTTTTACCCCGTGGTGCCGTTTTTTATGCCCGATGGGCGCGGTTCTGTCAATAGTGGCTCGTTTTGCCAGACGCCAAGTCAGCTTTAAAACAGAATGCCGTAACTGCGGTGCCTGCGCCAAGTCTTTTTGTGATTATAAAGCTATTAAACCGGGTGCTGTTATGCCCATGATTGAACAGCACGAATGCGTCCGTTGTGGTGAATGCATCGCACGCTGTCCCAAGAAAGCTATGGATTATATGTTGCCTGTGATTGAAGGCCAAGCGATTGACCAGGGATTAAGGCCACCACAGCACCTCCCGGAAATAATCCAGGTGCCGGAAAAAGTCGATGCCTTATAGTCGCGTAACTGCTTTATATAAGACCGTTCAACCGGTCATCAATCTAAAAGCTTATTTAGTCTGCTTATCGGACTTGCCTCTTGGATTGTTATCACAGATGGTGCTGATAGACGACGCTTCAGTCGATTGAGGTCTTCTGAGTGAGGCAATGACGGAAATGCTCAATACCCCGGCGATTATCAGCAGTGACAATACTGTCGGGACATGGTATATGCCGGAAATAAGCATTTTTAAACCAAGGAAGACCAATATGGTTGCCAGACCATAGTGAAGATAATAAAGCCGGTCGGCAAATCCTTCCAGGGCAAAGTAGATACTGCGAAGCCCCATGATGGCAAACATGTTGGACGTATAGACTATAAACGGGTCGGTAGTGATTGACAGTACCGCCGGTATGGAATCTACGGCAAAGATAATATCCGTAGTTTCCACTGCTACAAGCACTGCCAGTAGCGGGGTGGCTAGTCGGCGGCCGTTTTCAATGGTAAAGAATTTGCCGCCGTCATATTGGTGACTCATAGGCAGAAAACGTCGCAGCAGTTTAAGCACCGGATTAGCTTCCGGATGAGGGTCTTCTTCCTTTTTCATACCCATGCGGATGCCGGTGAAGACCAGGAAAGCACCGAAAATATAGATAATCCAGTGGAAACTGTTAATCAGGGCGATGCCGCCGAAGATAAAACCAGCCCTCATCACGATAGCTCCAACAATACCCCAGAAAAGCACCCGATGCCGGAATTCCCGTGGTACACAAAAATAGGTGAACAGCATCAGGAATACAAAGAGATTATCTACCGACAGTGATTCTTCGACAACATAAGCGCTGAAGTAATCCAGGGCATGCTCTGCGCCGCCGAAAACCCAGATACCGATACCGAATATGACCGCCAGGCTGATCCATAACCCAACCCAGCCGACGGCTTCTTTCAGCTTGATTATATGAGCGTGGCGGTGGAAAACAAAGAGGTCAAGCGCCAGCATGGTAATCAGAAAGGCATTAAATAGAATCCAGGGCCAGATACCGATATCCATATTATCCTTTAGACGGCAGATGTTTGATTGAAATCAGGCTGACTGCCGAGAAACGCTAAATGCAGAGTATAGCTGAGTAAAATATTAATGTAAAACAATTCCGAATCCCGGTTTCCATTTGTTAGAGGGGCATCGACCGGTTATAATCACTTTTAATGAAGATTGCCTGGTATTATCCGCTGGTGAGATTAACAGCGCGAGGAATATTTGCTACTACACGGGTTAAAGTGACCGGTTTGCATAACTGGCCTGAGGGCGGGCCGGTTTTGGTTTGTGCCAATCATATCGGTTTTGCCGACCCTCCGTTGCTGGGGTTGAGCTTGCCACGGAATCCGGTTCATTTCTTAGCCAAGAAGGAATTGTTTCGAAACCGAATATTTGCCCAACTGCTCAAAGGGTCCGGCGCTATACCATTAAACCGCGGCGGGGTATCGGGTGCTTCTTTCAAATTAGCTTCACGGGTGCTGAAAAAAGAAGGAGCTCTGATTATTTTTCCCGAAGGACGGCGTAACCCTGACGGGGTATTATCTGCCGCTCTTCCGGGGGCAGGATATCTGGCGGCTTCCCTGAAGGTTCCTGTTTTACCGGTGGCTATTACCGGGACCGAAAAAATCCGGGGACGTTTTTGGTTCTTTAAGCTTCATCGGGTAAATATAGTGATCGGTAAACCTTTCAGGTTAGTGGATGAGGAATCCAAACGGGATAAAATGGACTTGAATGCCTATGGTGACCGTATCATGCAGGCGATAGCAGAATTACTGCCCTCCGAGAGCCGGGGTATCTATGGGAAAGAAAAATGATAATTGAACAGACTTCAGATTTAGGATTTTGTTTTGGCGTAAAAAGGGCTCTGGCAACACTGGAAGAGGTAGCCAAGCTGAAGGGTGGAGTGGAAACGCTTGGAGCATTGGTGCATAACCAGCAGGTAATGTCGCGTTTGGAAAGTTTGGGGGTACGGGTAGTAAGCCGCATTGAAGAAGTCACTGGAGACACAGTGGTCATCAGCTCCCATGGAGTCGGTCCAAAAGTGCTGGAGTCCATTAAGGAAAAGGGCATTGAGATAGTTGATACGACCTGTCCGTTCGTCCAGCGGGCTCAGAAAGCGGCTTATCGCCTGGCCGAAGCTGGATTTTTCACCGTGATCTATGGTGACTTAAATCATCCTGAAGTTAAGGGGATATTAGGCTGGGCCAATGGACAGGGACTGGCAACCTTGTCTGCGGCAGACCTGGATGGTATTGAACTGCCGCGCCATATTGGTTTGCTGTCACAGACTACCCAGGTTCCGGCCAGCTTTATTGAATTCGTAAAATGCGCCGCTGAGAAGACATTAGTGAAAGACTCAGAGATGCGTGTGGTCGATACGGTTTGTCATGATATTCGCCGTCGGCAGAAAGCAACCCAGGAACTGGCCTGTCGTGCTGACCTTATGATTGTTATCGGCGGACATCACAGCGCAAATACCAGGCACCTGGTAAACCTTTGTGTATCCATGGCCGAAACTCACCTGGTGGAAACCGCTGGTGAAATTGACCCTTCCTGGTTTATTGGCCGTGGGCTTATCGGTATTACCGCCGGAGCTTCGACAGCTCCGGAAACAATTGAAGAAGTGACACAACGCCTGCGGGATTTAAGTTCTGACGAGTGAAAGAATATGAAGCGGTGTTTGTTGCACGGGAAAACCAGGTTTTGACTTCAGGAGGATAACGAGAGTGGCTGAAAATATACTTGAGACTATCGGCAATACACCGATAGTAAGAATAAACAAGCTTAATCCCAACAAAGATGTCGTCATCTATGCCAAGCTTGAAGGCTTGAATCCTACCGGCAGTATCAAGGACCGGATTGCCCTGAGCATGATAGAGCAGGCTGAAATTGAAGGCAGGCTAACCAGGGATAAAACCATACTTGAGCCGACATCCGGCAATACAGGTGTTGCCCTGGCAATGATCGGTGCTGTAAAGGGATATAAAGTAGAAATCGTCATCAGTGATGCTGTTTCCATTGAAAGAAGACAGATGATAGATGCTTTTGGGGCTAAAGTAACATTGACCGACGGAAGTTTGGGTACTGATGGGGCGATTAATAAGGCACGGGAACTGATGCAGCGATATCCTGAAAAGTATTTTATGCCGGACCAATTCTCCAATGAATACAATAAGATAGCTCATTACCGCAACACAGGTGAAGAGATCTGGCGGCAGACCGGTGGCAAAGTAGACTGCTTTGTTTCATCCCTGGGTACTTCAGGAACCATTATGGGCGTCGGTAAAGTGCTCAGGGAACATAATCCCCAAGTTCAGGTGGTCAGCGCCCATCCGGTCAGAGGGCATTACATCCAGGGTCTTAAGAATATGGATGAAGCAATAGTTCCGTCTATTTATGACCCTTCACAGGTTGATACCACCATTATGGTTGAAACTGAAGACGCCTATGAAATGACCCGGCGGATTGTACGGCGGGAAGGCATATTTATCGGTATGAGCAGCGGTGCCGCTATGTATGCTGCAGCCCAAATTGCCAAGCAAATGGAAACAGGAACAATTGTGGTAATATTCCCGGACCGGGGTGAAAAATATTTGAGCACTAAATTATTCAGGCAGCAAATTGATAGTGCTTATGGATGATTGAGATTGGTGGCGGCGGGTAGATTTGAACTACCGACCAAGGGCTTATGAGTTGAGACGTCTGTAGGGTAGAATAGCTCATCAATATATACTACTTCACATAATATAGGCACGGTAGTTCCAAACCGTATCTCGTATAAATTGTTTAGGGAAAAGATAATGGTTTGAAGGATCTCGTCGAAGTGCCTGATTAGATGAAAACTCTGTAGTAAAACGCCCCCGTTATCGCTGACGGTCTACAATCAATTGCCTCTTCAACTTGGATTCTACACATAAACCTGTGAGATATTTAGCGGGACAGACACAAGTCGGTCTTAGATACCCCATTCTATCGTTTTTGCTACCTAACTTCGGACTGGGTTTTTCCTTTCAGTGCACCTCCATGATATATTCTTCTTCCTCACCCGCGTCTGCGCCGTATAGAAATTTCAGCCGTCCCGGCAATCCGGACAGAGGCGGCCGTGCTATTGACAAACGCCGATATTCGGTTCATACTGAAGTATGAATACAGTATGATTCGGTGTGAGTGTCTTGGGAGGTAAAAGATGAACAGGAGCACAAAAATAGCGATCAGTCTTCCTGAGCAGTTTTTGGAAGTTATTGAAGTAAAACGAAAAGCCAGGGGGGAGAGCCGAAGCAGGTTTTTCCAGTTTGCGGTTGAAGAATTCCTGAAACAAGAACAGGAATCTGAGCTGACGAAAGCTTATATTAGCGGCTATAAAGACATGCCTGAATCCCAGGAGGAAGTCGAGACGGCGCATGAGTCCGGCGTGGCCTTGTTGTCCAGGGAAGACTGGTAAGTGAAACGGGGCGAAATATGGTGGGCAGATCTGGGGGCCGCTGCGGGCAAACGCCCAGTTTTGCTTCTCTCACGTAATGAAGCCTATCAGGTCAGGGAATTGGTGACAGTTGCTCCTGTGACAACCAAAGAGCGTCATATTCCTTCAGAGGTTCCTTTATCTATTGGTGACGGCTTACCCAAGCCTTGTGTGGTCAATACTGATACTATCACCACCATTTCGAAAACCAGTCTGATTGAGTGTTTAACCACGCTGAGTACTGAAAAGCTGAAAGCAGTCGAAACGGCTTTGCGCTTTGCGCTGGGTATGAAAGCCGGGTAATAATCTCCTTAGCAGCTTGGTGTTTGTTGTAGATCAGCGATACTGGGACTGGGATATATTTGTCAAGCCACTTTCACCGCGTATTTCTCTAGGAGCATGGAGGTGAGTTGAAAAAGCACGATAGCTAGCTGCAACATTGCTGCTCTATAGTGAAGCAGCATTTTCGAGAGTGTTATCAATCAGTGAAATGCAAAATTTTTTATCTGGAACCTTTTTTGCCTAGGATTTTGGTGAGAAAATATAAATCATATTTGAATTATTTGCGCTATCGTTCAATCAGTCTATTGTGGTGCCAAAGTTAAAAAGAGCCGGGGTGCGGGTAATCGTTCATCAAACTGGACTCGGTTTTGGGTTCAGGTCACTTATATATTTCTAAAATTGAAAATCAGGTCATCGGTGGGGGCAGGTCAATTCTCAACGTTATCTTTGTAGTTACGTATCTGGGATTATACAATAACCTTGGGAATGGTGATTTATTTTGTTAACATATCCTAATAAACATATTCAGGCGGTTTGACTATTAAAGCAAAATTATTAAAATCCATTGATGACCCTGTTGCTGATTTAGTTCCTCCCCGCTCGGTCTGGACTTCTCAGAAAGCCTATATCCTGGCTTCTGTCGCCGGCGTAGTGGGGTTGGGTAATTTGTGGCGCTTTCCATATATGGTAGGCGAGAACGGCGGCGGCACTTTTGTGCTGACCTATATCATTTGCATGTTGTTGATGGGTATTCCTCTCTATGTCATTGAAGCCGGTGCCGGTAAATTATCAAATAGGGGTCCTATAGGCACATTCAGAAAAGTAAACACCAAATGGGGGCCCTGGTTTGGCCGGTTCTTAATCCTGATCACCATAGCTATAATGAGTTACTACCTTGTTATCAGCGGTTGGGCTCTTGGCTATGCAGTAGATTCGGTTCGGGGTGAGCTGAAAACATTCGAGGAGTTTACCTCTGGCTTCGCTTCATTGTGGTTCCTGCTGATAATAGCCGTCCCCACTTTTTGGATTCTGTCCAAAGGACTTCAAGGCCTGGAGCAGATGAGCAGGTTCTTGCTGCCGCTCTTGGTCCTGATCATCGGAGGCCTTGCGGTATATACTCAGACCTTATCCGGCGGTGCCGAGGCCCGTGATTTTTATTTTAATTTTGAGCTTTCCAGGTTTTTAGATATAAAGACCTGGCAGAATGCGGCCGGCCAGGCTTTCTATTCGCTGGCAATAGGTATGGGTTTTTTGATTGCTTACGGCAGTTATGTCCCCAAGAAATTCAATATTATTACTACCTCAACCGCTGTTGCCTTCACCAATTCCGGGATTTCAATCATGGCCGGGCTGATGATGTTTCCTATTGTTTTTACTTTTGGGATTGCTCCCGATGCCGGCAGCCAGCTTTCTTTTACAGCTCTGCCCCATTTGTTTCCTGAGATTCCCGGTGGGGTATTCATCGGTATTGCTTTTTACATGCTGTTGGCTCTGGCGGCATTTACGTCTTGTGTAGGTGGTATTGCTGTTGCCATGGCCCCGTTGCAAGATGAATTTAATATGACCAAACGTAAAGCTGCTTTAATCGTAGTTTTCTTCGTAACTTTACTGGGGATTCCGTCGGCTTTGAGTTTCACTCCTCTTGGATTAAACATTGGAGATAAGCCTTTTCTAGATGTGGTGGATCAGCTTACCGGTTCCGGAGTGATTGTGGTGGCTGGTATTGCCGGGGCGGCCCTGATCAGCTGGATATTACCCAAGAAAAGTCTGGTGGACTCCATCAATTCACCGGACAAGAAATTAGGATCTGCTGTTTTTTCAGCAAGCTGGATAGTACAAATCGGACGTTATCTTCCGTTGGCAGCGGTCTTTCTTTTAATAGTTATGTTTATATTATAATTCAGCTTTAGTCAATAAATGGCGGTAAAGAGGCCAATAACAAGATTGTATCTGAAATTGATTTAGACCGGATATCTTCACTGACCTGCCCCCATCTGTGATACCAGTTGTTAAAAAGTTGTTGTGACCATAATAGCCTCTGGAGCCGGAGGCTTATAGCCAAGGGAGCTTTGAGGTCTTTAACTACTCGGAACGAGACAGGGCATCCGAATCCTTGTATTTAGCAAGATAGCTTAATGCAATGTTACTGCTCCATAATTGAGCGTATGAAAATCCTACAAAATACTATTAGACCCTATTCGAAATTGATGCCAAATAATATAAACAAGTCTAAGTAAACGGGATTGAAAAAATATCAAAGGGGCAAGAATTAATAACTTCTTGCCCCTTTGATGTTAATAAACAAAGTTAATATTGCTCAAATTCAATTAACTTTTTACTTTAACGGTAGGCGTGATTGACCTATCCGGCTGTCAATGCCGTAAACGGGCATCTGGTAATGCCAGAACTTATCAACAGCTGCGGAAGATTCCTCCGTCGGCTCGGAAAAGTCATCGTGAGCCCTGCCGGCAAGACCGTATCCCATGAAATCATCCATTTCCTTGAAGAAGTTATTGAAAACCGGTGTAGTTGATGAAACGGCTAATACTGTTTCATGGATCTTACCGTAGTGATATTTTGTGTATGTGCAGACACCATGACATCGGCCGGCATTACAAGTATTGGCATGCATTTTCCACGCGCGGCATTTTCTGGAGTCCTCATAGAAAACCTTAGCCCCGCCCTGGTGCCAGCCGCCGGGTTGTGCCGGCAGAGCACCGGGAATTTCGGTTGGGTCGTGACCATCAACAGGAGTATAAGGAGTGGCGTTTTCAGCGGGGTCCCAGGTGGGTTCATCGGCTAAACTTAAAGCTCCCTCACCGCATGCTTCAGCGCATTTTTTGCAGGTGTGGCAGAATTTCCAAAAACCGGCATCGATGGGTTTGCCCGGCGCAAGCGGCATATCAGTGATGTATCTAAAAACACCCACAGTCGGGCCGTATTCCGGAGTAATCATTCTTTGAATTCTGCCGAGTTCCCCCATACCGGCCATGATACCCAGTGCCGGCGCATTGCCCGTACCATTACCTCCTTCGGAGAGAGCCCAATAGCCTAGCGTTCGCAGGAATTCCTGTACTCTCACCTGGATATTGGCAGCCCTGCCGTAACGAATCTGGGCCTGTAATTCGGTATTGGAACGATGCCATAGTTCATGACTTTCCTGATTGGCCATTACAATTACATTGCGGGCATCAAGCGGGTGGGCATGTTCTGTTTCTGTTTCATATGGGCCGTCAGCTTTCCAGGTTATTTCTTCTACCCCGCCCGGTTCGTAAGAGTAGATGAATTTTTCGGTGGTATTCGGGTCAAGTTCCAGGAAACCCACGCTCATACAACCAAAAAACCTTAACGCTGACTGGACTACAAGAGAGTTTTCCTCGGGGGTGCCGGCGTACTTCGGGACCCCCAGTTCCTCCGGAGTCGGCGCTTCCATTGGGCCCATAAAGCTGTTTCTTACACTTCCCTCACCGGCACTGCCAGAAAAGGCAATGTCACGTAAAGACCAACCGGGGATATTCTGCTCCAGCCATTGCTGGTGCTGTCGGGATTGTTCTTCTCTGCGTGCAGCCTGCTCTGCGGCTGAAATATAGGAGTTCATGTAAAATCGGGAACCCCGCAGGGTGTTTACTTCGCTCCAGCGGCTTTTCTGGTCCCAGTCTACCTCTACCGTGGGTTCATCAACTCTTTTAACCCACCAGGGGTCATTTCTAACGGCGCTGTCGGCCATCATCTCATCAAGGTCATGATAGGTAGGGGCCAAAGCTGCTGCCGCTCCCAGTCCGGCTCCTGAAACGCCGAGAGCTTTCATGAAGTCTCTCCTGCTTACAGTTGAATGGAATTTGGACATAACATTCCTCCTTACAAAAATTTTGCTTATTGCCTCTTTCCATATATTGGTTTAATATTACAACAGGAAACACACTCTGACATCGCCCAAATGAGGTAAAATAAGGCTATTTAAAAGGGTTAAAACCAAATAACACTTAGGAGTTATAAAGGATCCAAAGAATGCCAAATCAAACATCGATCCTTTTAGTTTTTCCTAATAACGTTGCAAGGGAAGGCTTGGTTGAGCTTTTAACAAACCATGGCTACAGCATCGAATTAGCAGCCATAGAAGATCGAAATTTCCCAAAAACAGACATTGTGCTAATTGAACAATCGTATATTAAAACAGAGGATGCGCTGGATGAGATTAAGAAAAAAACAAAGGCTAAATTAGGAATCATTCAGAATGAAGCTGGTACTGAAAATATTTTAGAGCAAATAAAACAAGGTGCACGTGGTTTCTTACTATTCAGCCAAGATCCAACAGATTTTCTCGCATGTATTGAGCGGCTAAGCAGTGGTGACTTAGTAATCTCAGAAGATCAGGTTTCTCACTTAAAAGATGATCTGAATAAGGATGCCGAAAATAATTATGAAGATCTCAGTGAACGTGAAGTAGAAGTTATAAAGCTTGTTGTCAACGGAAACACCAATAAAGAAATAGCTACCGAACTATTTATATCTGAGCATACGGTTAAGGTTCATCTGAAAAATATCTTCTCTAAACTAAATTTCAAAAATCGTCAAGGTATTATTAAATATGCTTATGATAAAGGGCTATTTGATAAGGACAATGATTTATCAGTGTAGAGTCCAGTAGAAATAAAAAGCTGAATATTCTATTAATTGTACTCTGTGTAAAGTGCAGGCAATAATAACGATTCAGTTTCCATATCTAAACAGTCACCAATGGGGATACACTGATAATAATGTCGTGCCAGCTCACCGCTTATTTTTCAAAGTCTTGTGGCTAAGTTGGAATAGCACGGAGGCTGGATGCAACATTACTGCTAAGTGACATAGTATTCTCGGATGTGTTGTAATAGCTGAAATAGCCAGAAATAATTAATTCAAATTATAAAGATAAAAAAGGGTGTGAAACATAATTAGTAGAAGATTATTTAAGAAATTGTCACGATATCTTCCTTGGAGTGTATCCCTTGGAGCTATTGTGCTGATAGGGAGTGATATCATATCAGTCCAACTTAACCCACAACTAACCCCCATTAGTGATACTATCAGCGAATATGCTATTTATTATCAAGGTTGGATTCAAAAAATAGGTATGTTTTCGGTAGTAATTATGAATTCGATGGTTTCTCTAACCATTTTAAACTCTCCTGGAGCGAAGACTAATAGACTTATATATTATTGTGGAATATTATTCGGAATCATCGCAATTGGTTTTATCATCATAATGCTATTCGACACCGATCCTGGTAGGGAAATAGTCTCCATATCAGGGGCTATACACAATATTACCGCTATTAGTTTATCTTTTCTGTTCCCTATTGCCTGTGCAACTTTGGCAATTCCCCTTTGGCAACACAGAAAATCAGAAAACATCATTTCTTTCTCTGCCATTGTAGCTATAGCCAGCTTCTTTATCGCTATTCTCTTAATACAAAATCCCGATTCAGCCCATTTCGGAATTTTAGAAAGATCCCTTAAATCAATTAATTTATGCTGGCTCATAGTAGCAGGGTTCAGCTTGCCCAAATCATTGGTGGGAAGATAAATAGAATGAAGTTCAGCACTATGTTAATAGCTTGATCTTCTTCTCGTGACACCTATTATCGTTCATGAAATCCATTTTCCAAATTTTATTTGGATGAATTATCCTGCAATCTCCGATAGATAGTATATTTTGAAATATAATACTTATTTCCCGTAGTTATTTACTTGACTCAAGATCATCAATCAAGGATTGCATCTCTTCAATTTCATTTCGTTGCGCTTCAATAATCCTTTCAGCAAGATCATGAACTCTTGGGTCATCAATATTGGCACGCTCACTAGTCAATATTGCAATTGAATGGTGCGGAATCATAGCTTTCATCCATGAAACATCATCCACAGTGGTTTGACTTCGGACCAGCCAAACAGACATAAATAATAACACAGCACATACAGCATATATCACGATATTTAATCGCGTCTTAGTATACATTTTCCTCATGAATGTCAGCATTATCATACCCATCGCAGCGCCCATAATGAGAGCCATATATGAACGCGTTTCACTAAATATGACATGATCCATTTGGTAGGTATTTAAATACATAAGACCGAACATAACTACTGTAGATGTGCTTATCATGGCACCAAACTTTAAATAATTATTCATTGCAAGCCTCCCAGATATATTTTTTTGATGAATGTTAGTCTTATTTTCTAATAGATTCCTTGCATTTTAATATTTTATCATAAGTTTTTTCGTCTACTTATTGTTAATTGATGATCTCGTTAAAAAGTAAATTCCATCCGTCTTTGGAAATACATACTTGTTTAGCCCCTCCAACTGTTTGGAGTCTTGAAGAAGGATTTCTGGTGTCCGGAATAAGTCAAAAAACGCCTCTATAACTCAAGCCGAAAACCAAGCGACATCTTGTAATGGCTGGTATTTGCATCGGATAACTCTTTGAATCTTGCGGCGAGTGATGACAAGAAAGCTGTTAACTCAGTAGTGTTCTTGGTCAAAAAATATTAAAGTGGCAGAAATCCAAATTACTCCAAATAAACAATAATCCGATTCTATCAACGGCTGGAAGCCCAATTAATCATGCCGCCAATTAGACCTCTACCGGTTCAAGTGTTACATTTATGTTCTGGTAGTAAAGACCGGTTAGTCCTTCAAAACCAGAATCTGTGCCTATAAGTAGCCACAGATCCCCCTCTTCGGAAGCAGTTACAGTATAGGTATGCTCCTGCTTGATTTCAACCGAAGCATATGGAAGTTCTGGCATCTTAAAGGCTTCTTCTGCTGGTATTCCATTGGCTACATCACCGCCAATTGTAGCTGCAGGTCCTTCACCACCGTTTCCACCTCCCTTATCCACATTCATAACATAATAATCGTCTTCGAGTAATACTTTAGGCTCTTGAATAGAGGCCCCAACTTTAAAGAATACAGACTCGCCCGGAGCACCACCGATTCCAACTGCTCCAGAGGGTGCATTCGAAGCAAACTTGATGTTGTAAATAAGGCGATAAGTCTGACCGGGTATTATGCCATCTTCGGATCCGAGATGGCGCTTTAAGAACATAAAAACATCATCTGAACGATTCATGCTCTGTAAATAGTACCCGGTGCCATCAATATTTAGTTCTTCAGGTAGAGGTTTAATAGCCCCCTCTTTTTCAATATCCATTACTGGTGAATATTCAGCAAAACCATGCTCCCAACCCTGTTTCCCATCGCGAAAATCATACTCCAAGTTGATTTTTTCGGGTGCCAGGTCCACGGTTCCGCTACAGGAAGTCTGAACTACTGCCAGCACCATTAGTATCGTAAAAACCACCATTCTCACCGTCATTTCCAAACCTCCAAATAATTTTTACAGCGCTGTAATCTTTTTCCTAGAAAATAACGCTTTTAAGACGTCAAGGTTAGTATTTCTAAATCTTTTTTTAAAGCAATAAATCAAGTATTCTCTTGGCACTAATAGTAATAATCGGTAAAGGCGAGATTGTTTTAATTATCTTTTTTTGGAGTTGTTGACCGCCAACAACAATGTCAACATAATCTGCCTACATTAAGCAAACCTTATGAGTTTTTAAGTAGCCGCTTGGCCAAATGTTCTAACGGGGGAAATTGTGCATCTTTCCTTAATGGTGTTTCTATTTTCTCTGCTCAACTAGTTTGTATTAACTCGATTAAATGGCATGAGGAATTAGTAGAAGCTCTAAGTGTAAGTTTTCCGAGATATAAGAATGACTTAGCTTTCTTCTTCACCCTCTGTATTTTCAACTGTAATCTTGACTACAGGTTTAAAAATCAGGTCCCCTGTGCCAGTAGCAACCAATGATTGGTCAGCATCAAAATCAAGCAATATGGTTGTAGTTTCATCGGCATTTATACTGAATGGCCGGACGAATTTAAGTTCATTTGATGGTATGGATATCTCAGGTGGTTCTTCATCCCCGTTCAGCGTAACACTAACTGAATCAACTTGGATTCTTATTTGAGTATAAGTTCCTTCAGCTATCTCGTCACTTGCTAGTAGTTCCTCAAGATCATTGGCTTGCAATTGCATCAAGTCAATTTTGCCTTCAGCGATTGGTATTTCTATCCATTCACCCTCATCCTCGGACTCATCCGACTTATGAACTTCGACTTTGGTGAACTCAAGGTCAATCGAAGCTATGTCGTATTGGGGTGGAGCATCGGTCACCTTAATTGATAGTGTGCCTGTATTTTCTGTTCCGCAACCTGAAGCCACTATCGGCAAAGCAATCATAAACAACACCATAACCGCTATGTTGAAAAACTTCTCCTTCATTGTTTCAAAGAAACAACTTGTTGCTTTGATCGTTTTCATAAGCTATACAAGACTCCTTAAAAAACATAAATATATTCCGAAATCACGCAAACCTTACGAGTCTCCAAGTAGCGGCTTGGCCACACGATCTAACGGGGGGAAATTGTTCATCTTTCGTTAATGGTATTTCCATTTCCTCTGCGGAAGGTCTGCAAGTAACATGTTCTTCAGTGATATCATTATGAAAAACAAATCGGTAAACACCCGATGCTGGTGCTTTCTGACCAGTTTTGAAAGTGTCTCCAAGGTTAATGACCGTGTCGTTGTCGGTTTGCCAGTACGGTTTACAAGCAAAGTGTGAGTATAAACTATTCAACCATCCTGTGCCGCTTTCCATGTAATGATCCGGCCATTTGTCCTTGTCTATTCCAGGGGCTGATTCTAAAACCTCTTGATCGATATCAATAACGAATTTCTTTCGTTCAGGTGACCAGCAAAGGGCATCAAATGGCATAGCGAACCATTTGTCAGTTAGTCCAAGAGTGCCACCATAAGCTACGACAACATAAGCCACAATGCCCGAAGCCATGTCAATCATGAAGTCCTGGATCTGTCCCAGGTCTTCTCCTGCAGGATTGATAATATCTAAGATTTCTAATCTTTTCATTGGTATCAGAGTCGTTTCCATTTTATTTCTCCTTTTAATTTTATTAAACTCCAAATTATTAGATATTATTGATGATTCCGATTATGCCAATGACAATCAAGTAAATCGCCACAACATAATTCAATAACCTTGGCCAAGCCAAAACCATGATACCGGCTATTAGGGCTACAATACCGGCTATAAGTCCTAGATCCATTTTCTTTCCTCCTTTATTTTAATGTCGAGCACTTTGATGGCACCGTAGCTTATCAACAATAAATCTACTTTCTATTCATCGTTGTCATTGCAGATACGTACAAGCATTTACGTTATTATCGCTACCATGGCACTTACTTTATCGTGAAAAATGCGTTTATTGGATTCTCATTTTCCGTGTACACTTAATTATATACGTCTCAATAGGCGTAGTAAGATTGAAATAACGAGTAATACTATTAGTACCCAGAATAGTATAAGGGCAATATCTACGAGCGCTGCGACAATGCCACCGAACCCGAATATAGCAGCAATAACAGCCAAGACTAGCAAGATAAGGATAATATTCAGCATTTGTTATTCCTCCTTAAGCACTTACTGGGACTCCATGATTACAGTCCCAAAGTATTCGTTACCTAGACTGAAGGCTGATTGTACCTGTCCGGTGACTGTTATTGAGCTTCCTTCCTGGGGTGGTTCAACCTCAGTTATTATCCAGATGGTTCCGCTTTCATCATTAACCTGGTAAGCCCCTCGGTTCAATAAATCGAACCAAATACTGTCGGTGACCTCCCCGCTAATGGTAACATTCTCGTTTTCGTATTGAGGCGTGTCGTTGGTAATATCACCAATATTTGTAGAGCAACCGGCGATTAAGGCAATAACCCCCAATAATAAAAGCACCGCTAATATCTTTGTAACTCTCAAAAAGTTATCTACCCCCCCCTTAAAAATTAGGATCTATTTTTTTACCCAGTCACCATTATCGTCTTTTTCATATTCCGCTTTCACAGCTGACCAAGCTACCCTGTGTGCTGCTTCCTGTCATGTTGAGAAAAATGGCTTTTCATGCCATCAGACAGTTCAGGCGTTTCTGTTGATTATTTCATTCGCCGTGGTTTATGCTCAGCGGCGGCCACGCCGGTATGATTGTTCAAGCTTTGCCTCTTCCATGGTCAGCAGTTTTCCCGGGTAAGCCACGTAGCCACACTGGAAACACTGGGCATAAGATCCGTATTCATCATTGTCCTCAAACAGGTCCCCTCTTCCGCATTTTGGACAGCTCTTAAGACGGTACATAGCTGGTTTCCTTTCATAAATATGGTGGGGGTTTGACCGATGAAGAGATCTTTCTTTTACAAGCTCCTTATCATACTGTTTTAGGAAAAAATTCTGCTGGATTAAATTTTAAGACTGGACAACCAATCATTAACTTCTTTTCTGGCTTGGTCTCTATTAATCGAATACCTCTCTTGAACCTGACCGACTAATTGTTCGATGTCTCCTTTTATTATTTCAACATCATCTTCGGTCAATTTTCCCCATTGTTCCCTTACTCTTCCTTTAATTTGATTCCATTTGCTCGTTAGATTTACGCTGTCCATTACTACTCCTCCTTTATCCTTCGTTCTTCTTAATAATTAGGGTAGGCTTTTCATTTAGCAACTGAACATCGATCAATGTTTTGTCGAGACTTCTTTCGAATTCTTTTTTGACTGTCAATATATTTCGGCTTTGATTAGCTATTGTATGATCGTTTTTTTTTGGTGTGTCTATTACAAGCATTAGTCCGGACTTGTGTGACGATAACCTGAAACAGTTATTAGTTGAAGTATTGTTTTCCTTCAGGGTTTGAGATAACACCAGTGCAGCAATTTCTGTGATTTCTATCAAAGCTTATTGCCTCTTTCCATATATTGGTTTAATATTACAACAGGAAACACACTCTGACATCGCCCAAATGAGGTAAAATAAGGCTATTTAAAAGGGTTAAAACCAAATAACACTTAGGAGTTATAAAGGATCCAAAGAATGCCAAATCAAACATCGATCCTTTTAGTTTTTCCTAATAACGTTGCAAGGGAAGGCTTGGTTGAGCTTTTAACAAACCATGGCTACAGCATCGAATTAGCAGCCATAGAAGATCGAAATTTCCCAAAAACAGACATTGTGCTAATTGAACAATCGTATATTAAAACAGAGGATGCGCTGGATGAGATTAAGAAAAAAACAAAGGCTAAATTAGGAATCATTCAGAATGAAGCTGGTACTGAAAATATTTTAGAGCAAATAAAACAAGGTGCACGTGGTTTCTTACTATTCAGCCAAGATCCAACAGATTTTCTCGCATGTATTGAGCGGCTAAGCAGTGGTGACTTAGTAATCTCAGAAGATCAGGTTTCTCACTTAAAAGATGATCTGAATAAGGATGCCGAAAATAATTATGAAGATCTCAGTGAACGTGAAGTAGAAGTTATAAAGCTTGTTGTCAACGGAAACACCAATAAAGAAATAGCTACCGAACTATTTATATCTGAGCATACGGTTAAGGTTCATCTGAAAAATATCTTCTCTAAACTAAATTTCAAAAATCGTCAAGGTATTATTAAATATGCTTATGATAAAGGGCTATTTGATAAGGACAATGATTTATCAGTGTAGAGTCCAGTAGAAATAAAAAGCTGAATATTCTATTAATTGTACTCTGTGTAAAGTGCAGGCAATAATAACGATTCAGTTTCCATATCTTGTATCTTTAACTAGTAGTAAAATATCTGCCGACAGGAGACAGATCGGTAATTTCTCGGTGCCCCAACACCGTCATTTAGCAAGGTCGTCTCCCGGATAATCCCGGAAAGCCCGACAATTTACGGGTAAACTAATGGTTTAAAGCCGGAAGGATTATATCCATCCTTGTAAGAGCAGAGCAACACTGTTTCAAGCGGGACACTTATGAATTAGAGTATAAAACAGAGGTAATTTAGTCAGCATATAGCCCGATGACCCACGAAGACCAAATGCAACATAAGACAGATGAATTATTGTGCTATTTATGCAACTATAAGCGGATAATGCTCGGCACTGGTGAGAATCCGTAAGCGGACGAAGCCGCACCAAGAAGGCGCATGAAGCCGCATATGATGCCGAATGAAGCCGTACATAATCCCGCATGGCTCGGCTCATAGCGGCACGATGGCGCACGATGGCAAAATGCCGCGATTGACGTACGTAGCGCCCGATGTTCCCGTAACTATGAGCGGGTAGTGCTTACCTCTGGCGGGCACGTGTCCGGCGGCACGTTGGCTCACGGATGGCGGAATGTCGTATAACTTCTCTAATGTGACAAATCACTTTCAGAAAAAACGCTCTCCGCGGTAGTGTGAATATAAACCGGTAATATGCCATTAATTTCCAGCATAGCTACTCCCTACCCGTAAGAGCGTGAATTGAAACGTTCCGGGTACGATAGCGCACTATAGCTGGATGCAACATAAGGCGTACAAACCCAGCGAAGTTTTATATATAACCTGAGCTGTCACACCACTTCAAAACTATTGCAAAACTATTGCAAAACCTATAGAGCCTAGATTTTATTGATGTTTCGGTGTTCTGGTTTTCAAACTCTCCATGACAGATGCCTCGCACAATTTGATGGAGTGTTGGGCTTGAATTTTCCGCAGCTTCAAATCGAAATATCGCCGACGAACTGTTGACCAACTTACTTTTTGCCCAGTCTGTTTTTCATATTGGTTAGCAATCCGGACCCAACCGAGACCATGTTCTTCTCTCAATGAAAAGATAAGGTCGTCATTAGTGTTCAGTAGCGGGCGACCATTTATAATCTTCTTCATTAAGACCTCTAAGGGCTGGGTGTCCCAAGTCGAAAGACGTTGGTTTTCACCTGTTGAATCTCATGGACAGAACACAGTGGTATGGGGCTTATCAATATCACAATATTGAATTATAGCATTAAAATGGAAAACTGCATTTGTTTGTGAGAAGGTGAACCGTAATCTACCCCATAACCGTCTTGTAGAACTTGAGGTTGTCGGCGAAGTTAACGCTGCGGGTATAGCGCTGTACCATTTCCAGTGATTCCCATCTCCCCAGGTCTTTGATGGTTAATGTGTCCATTCCCGCTTTTCTAAGGATACAGGCAAAGGTTCGGCGAAAGGTATGGGGATTACAGGTAATACCGGTTTCTTCTTCCAGTCTCCGTAGCATAGCGGTTATGCCCCATTTGTTGATGCCCCAGATGTTGTCACCGGCAGAAGGAGCACATTCACTTAACCAGTCTTTAAGGTAATTCTCAGAGAGTTTACCGAAGGGAGCCAGGGCCTCTTTCTGTCCTTTACCCATGACCCTAACGGTACACTCATCCCAGTCAATGTGCTCTTGTCTTATTTCAACCAGTTCTGATAAGCGTAACCCAGACTCGGTAAAGAGGGCGATGATCGCCTTGTTACGATTCCCCTCAGCACGGTCAATTAGCTGTTTAACCTGTTCTGGAGTAAGGGCCGGTAGAATCAGCTTGGGTAAACGCGGTGCTTTCATTGATCCCATGGGATTGGGTATACCGGAAGTTTCCTTGCGCCAGTTGTAATAGGCGCGGATGACGCGGAAGTAGCCATGCCGGTTACCGGGGTTTTTGAACTGTAGTAAGAAGCGCTCAATATCACCTCTATTTGCCGTATCAAGGTCAATATACCGGGAGATGAAACGGAACTTCCTTTCATAACCGGCTATGGTATTAATGGTGACCCCTTCTACCGTTTTGGACTGGATGAAATTTTGAAAAGATTTTGCCAGTTCGGGGTAGGGAGGCTTCTCTATGCGTGCTTTGGTGACCATCTTCCTGATACTCTCTTGGCTTTCACGTTTAGAGACACTGTTTACACATGTTGAAGCTGAAAGCAAGTCTAAAGTGTCAATGAAATACGAAGGGAGCAAAGCTGCGCGGTGTGTCGGCCACACAGGGGCGCAAGAGCCTCAGGTGGTATGGTTGGGGGTGGTGAGTCGACAATGCGGGCACGTTGGCCACACGTTTAGACAGGGATGGATCTTATCGAATGAGCTAACGGATATTTCAGGCAACGTGTCGCACGATTAAAATCAACTCGATAAACCTGGCCTATTTGCCGCACGAATGGCCGGATTCTGTAAATAAGGAAAGCCCGTTTCCGGACTTGTTTACGATTATCTTTCTGGTGGCGGCGGGTAGATTTGAACTACCGACCAAGGGCTTATGAGTTGAGACGTCTGTAGATTAGGATTACTCACCAATACAAATAACTTCACATAATATAGGCACGGTAGTTCGAAATTGGGACTAACAAAAAATTCCTGTGTGGTGTTTGGTTACACCAATCCTACCGATTTGGCAAATAACGCTGCCTGCGTTCTATTAGAAACGCCTATCTTATTAAAGACATTGTGCACAGCTTTTTTAGCAACCATCTCTGTTCCATCCAGTATTTTGCCTATATCTTTGTTTGACGCTCCCTGACCTAAAGCAATCAAAACTCGCAGTTCACGAGAAGTTAATTGCGCTTTTAGCTCATCAGCTGGTGTCAAACCACGTGGATGCTCTGAGGAGTCGCTATCATTGGAAACTAAATTGGCATGAGATATCATTCTTAATGCTTTATGAAGTATATCTGATTGCCAAACACTACCACCCAGGGCTACCATTCTAACTGAAGTACAAATAAATTCTTTGGAACTATCTTTGGTAATAAAACCATCAGCATGGTAGTGCAGAGCTTCAGATGCATATAATTCACTTTCATAACCGGTTAGGAAGATTATTTTAGTTTCAGAATTCAAATTTTTTAATTCAAGGCTTATTTCAAATCCATCCTTGCCATCCAGTCGGATATCAAGTAAAACTAAGTCCGGTTTGGTTTTTATAAAATCATCATGCAACGATATCAGGTCTTTTCCATCAGATTCTCCGACTACCAGAATATCAGGCTCGTTAACAAATAAGGTTTTAATACCCCGGCGGGTTACTTCATGATCATCTACCAGAAAAACGCGGATTTCTTTCAGATTCTTTTCAATTTCTATTGGGTTGTTTGGAGCGGAAACTACTGTTGCTTTTTCTGAAATGTTCATTTGTATCCTATCCTCTTCTAAGCAATTCACTTAGGTGTTGGTATATAGATATTGATTGTCGTACCTTGGCCTTTAAAACTTTCAATCCTAAATGTTCCACCAATGATTTCCGTTCGCTGTTTCATAGATTCAAGGCCTCCCGGAATTCGCCTTTTATGCTCGGTTTGATAATTAAAACCAATACCATCATCACTTATAGTCATTTCCAAGTATTCAGGCTTGCATAATAGAGTTACTTTGATGTTGGTAGCTTGGGCATGGTTTTTGATATTTTGCAGGGCTTCATGGAACACTCTATATGTAGTTGTTTCTATATCATGAGGAATACTACAATCACATCGTTTATCAAATTCAATATTACATGATGTCGCCTCTTTTAGACGACTAAGTTCCGTTTCAATCTGGCGAACCAGGCCGAATTTGGTTAAAGTTTCAGGATAGATCTCCTTCATAATGTTTCTGCTTTCTTTGACAGCCTCTTTTAGAAACGATAAAGCTTCCTTGTATTGCAGTGTGTTCTGATTGCCAGATTCAACAGCATGTATAGCGGAGGATAAAGGCTGAATGATGCGATCATGGATTTCCAAGGATAACCATTCACGTTCTTTTTCCTGGGCGCTTACATAAGCATGTGCGAGCTGTTTAATCTTTCTTTTATCTTCTTTGATTTGTAACTCTGCATTTTTCCTTTCTGTAATATCAAAGCCTATGCCAATTACACCTTTGATTTCGCCGTTGTTACCACGTAAGGCATCAACATGGCATAGATGATATCTATTACCTGACATAGTAGCTTGTTCGAATGATGCTGACTTGCCTTTTAAGGCACCTCTTAGAGCTTTTACCATGGCGGATTTTTCATTGAACTGGCTGGAATATTCAAATACCGTTTTGCCAATCATATCTGAGGGATCTCTGCCAGTTGCTTTAAGTGCTGCTCCCGAAATTGATGTAAATCTCAGGTCGGTATCCATGGTCCAAAGACTACAGGGCATCTGGTTTAGTAATAATTGAAGTTTATCCTTGTTTTCGCGAAGCTCACTTTCGGTATTTTTTAAAGCTGAGATATTGATAAAAGATTCGCAAAGATATTCATGACCAGATATGGTTAATCTTTGTACACTCTTGATTATGGGAATTGAGTCTCTGTTAAGCGTTAAGAGAACTCTTTCGGAATTATCTATCTCAATCCCTTGGTCTAGTATCGGGCAATGACCTTCTTCTGAGGGACAAATGAAACAATGGCAGATGTTTCCTACGACATCTGCCATTGAAGCTTCAACCAGTTCAAGCGCTACCTTATTCATCCAACAAATCTCTCTAGATTCAGTATCTATCAAGCTAATACCTGTGGGAATGGCATCAAGGATAGCTAGTATTTGATTGTCTCTTTGGATATCTAGTCCATTCATCGTCTCAGTACAGTTATATATTTCCCTCTATGGGTTAGAGAGTACAACCCTGAAACATGGCTGTCAATAGCCCAGCAATGGAATAACTTTCGGTTTGAAACTTAAGATACGTTCAATAGTTATCTTTCCAAGTATCTTAACACTAAGAAAAATAATCCTTTCGAGCGATATGCAGCAGTTTTTTTGATGTTATGCTTTTTACGAATATTGAAAAGGTAGCAATAAAGTTTATGGTTTATAGAGATGTTGGAAACAGTGTTTGTTTGGTTCCCCACAAAAACAGTTCTTTGAGAAATAGGTCTATTTTTAAGTATTACCTCACCCACCCGGAAGCCAGGATTACAGATATTGCCAGGCGATACGGGCTTTCCAGTCAACGAACAGCTTTTATCATTCAAAGGCAAATGCGTGATGATGCGTTAAACGGAAGTATCGCTATTAAAACTATCTTGGAAAGGAGCGCTTTATGCAAATTGACCGCCGGGAAAGACCGGCTGGCGGCGGGAAAGGCTGCGGAAAGATTTTAGTTTTAAACACGAAAAGGAGCAAAATTGATGAGTAAGTTTCATTCCACAATGAGCAGAAGAGATTTTATGAAAGTGCTTGGGTTGTCTGGCGCCGGACTGGGCGCCGCTTCTCTGGTAGCACCTCAGTTTAATGACTTAGACGAGGTTTTGTCTGCAAGCACTGGAGAATGGAAGAGACCTTGGTATGTTAAACCTAGAGACACTCATAACCCAACAGTCGAAATAGACTGGGACCTATTACAACGATCCGACCAGAAAAAAGGCATGTATAGGCTGGATTCTTCTGGTGAGATTATGTACGGATATCGTTATGGATTATTGACTAGAAAGGGTGAAGGCAACGTCTCTGACAAACTTAATGAAAGCCATATGAAAAGATATTTCCCTGAGGGTAATGGCGATGATATGCGTACGGCGGCATTACGTAATTCTGTTAGTTATGGCCGAATTAATAGAAATGATGAAACTTATGCTGCACCTATTGCCGAACCCGGTGAATTAAAGAATATGCCAAAGTGGCAAGGAACGCCTGAGGAAAATTATCGACTGTTGCGAACAGCATTCCGCTTTTTTGGGGTAACTGATGTTGCGGTAGCCCCGGTTGACCCTAAAACAAAGAAATTAATTTGGGTTCGCGCGCGTCCTCGCTGGGAAGAAATGGTCTTTGAAGACACTGAACAAGCTTACAAAACTGAGGAAAAGATAGCTATACCCAATAATTGCGATAAAATGATTGTTTGGACAATTCTGCAGCCGTATCACGCTACTATACGCTTTGGCGATCTCAGCAGCGCCGCCGCAAGCCGAGCCTATCAACAAATTAGTGTTATCGAAGGTCAGATGCAGAATTTCCTTTGGGGACTCGGTTATCAAGGATTGCAAGGAGGTACTGGAGCTATTGGACCTTCGGCCGCCTGGGGAGTTATGTCTGGAGTAGCCGAGATGGGACGAGCATATTTCGTTATTACTTCACCTGAGCATGGTAACACTATCCGTGGCATGAATAGAATGCTAACAGATATGCCCTTACCACTTACTCCTCCAATTGATGCTGGTATAAGAGATTTCTGTTACTCATGCAAGAAGTGTGCCGATTATTGCCCTTCCGGGGCATTAGGGTTTGATGAAGAGCCGACATGGGATCCCCCCACGAAACCTCGAAGAGAATGGACCGATAATGAAGTCCAGGATATTGAAGTAGCTAATGACCTGCGCCAGCAGTATCAGTATTGGCCATGGAACCCCCGAGGTTTTAAAGGATGGTGGAGCGATGTACCCAATTGCATTATGTGTCGCAACTGTATGGGAGGATGCCCGTTTAGTAACCTTCATGATGCTGCAGTCCATGACTTGATAGTTGGTACAGCTTCAACAACCAAACTTTTTAACGGATTCTTCCGCGATATGGATGACATGTTTGGTTATGGTAACAAGAGATCTGATGAATTTTGGAATCTCGACTTGCCAAGTTTTGGGATTGATACTACCCGTGGTGCTAAGAATTATTAGAGAATGCTTATCTAATAAATTTACTCCATATCAGAGAATAGCACAAAATAAAAACTGTTGAAGTTGAAAAAAGACTGAAATAGTAAAGGTGGCCTTACCAAAAAAGCCACCTTTACTATTTTGTCAATACAATGTTTTATCTTACTTTTGTCCATATTCTTGAGTTAACACCACCATATGGGGTGTTGCTCTGTCGATGACCACCAATAGAACGGTTTTCTATTTGGAACTTCTGATACGTTCGATAGTTACGGTTCCAAGTAGCTTAATGCTGATAAAAATAATACTTTAGAGTGATGACAATATTATCCATGAGTTTAATAATGAATAGCTAAATACGCTCATTAGGAGGCAGAAGTATGAAAAAACATCATAGTACGATGAGTAGGCGAGATTTCATGAAAACATTGGGTTTAACAGGTGCCGGAGTCGGCGCTGCATCTTTGGTAGCCCCTTCATTCCATGATTTAGATGAAGCTGCGGCCGAAGCCAAAATTAATCCCCAGCCATGGTGGGTAAAAGAAGTTGAAAAACCAACAGTCGAATATGATTTATCAGAGACAGATCGATATGATTTTCCTGAAAGATCAACATACTATCATGAAGCAAAATATATCACCGAACATGATGGTAAAGATGGGGAAGTAGAACTGGAAAGACTTCAAGCGAAAAAAGAAGAAGTCGAAAATAGATGGTTTTCAAATAATGAACCAGGTAAGGACCATAAAGGGTGGGCCCTTGAGCAGGGTGCGACTTTTGGTTGGAGTCGGGATTTTCCTGAGTATTTTCTTGGTGACCCATTTGGTCCCAGTCCGGATGCTATTGGAGTATCAAAGTGGCAAGGCAGTCCAGAGGAAGCTAATCGCATAGTCACAGCAGCTTTGAAATTTTATGGAGCAAGTAAAGTAGCGTTTACCAAAATATTTGATGATACATACAAAAACTGGTTTTGGGATAGAGGTCGTGAAGCTGATAATCCGGATTTTTGGAAGAATGGTAGAACCTCAAATGGATTCAGAAATATTCGTTTTGAAGAAGTGGATAAACCATATCTTACCGATGATAAAAAGGTAATCCCAAACAAATTCAAAAATATTATTGTTTTCGAGATACCTCAAGCAGATATTCTCACACGTTTAGGGCCTGCCTCAAAACTGGAAGAAGGCCGAATGACAGCTCAAGTTGCCACAGCCCAAGCTTACTCGAATCTAGCAATTACTCAAAGACGATTTCAGAGATTCATGAAAGCATTAGGTTATGAGTGCTTAGGTGGTGGTACTGGTTCGCTTGCCCCAGTAACGCCTTGGGCAATTATTTCTGGTTTAGGTGAAATGAGTCGAATGAATCCATTACTAACCAATGAATGGGGAACCATGATACGAAGTACTGTAATTTTTGTCACCGACATGGAAATTGCGCCTACTAATCCGATTGATGCTGGTATGTGGCGGTTTTGTCATGATTGTGGTTTATGCGCTGATGCGTGTCCTTACGGAGCCTTGAGTCTGGAAAAAGAACCATCCTGGGAACCTGCTGGAGCCTACAATACGGGTGGAAAGAAAGTATTTTATATTAAGTATCACAATTGCTATAAGCATCGCGTATCTGCTGGTGGCTGTGATAACTGTATGTGCTCTTGTCCTTTTAGCCAGCAGGAGCACGCTTCAATACATGATTTTGTCAGAGGAGCTGCTTCAACCACCGGAATATTTAACAGTTTCTTTGTGAGTTTAACTGGTTTGTTTAAATATGAAGACCAAGGTGATGGAGAGTACTGGTGGGATCTAAATGCACCTTTTGGAGGTCTTGATACCACAACGGGTACCGCAAAACTCAAGTAATTGTGCAAGTATTGTTGTTCTATCCATTTCAATGAGCCGAGGGTATGTATCTTCGGCTCATTTATTATTTCCAAATAGACGTATTGGTCTCATTCATTAGTGAAGGTATCTTCAGTTCTGGTTCCTAAGTTACTTTTTAGGGTGTCTGAATGCTGAGATTGACTAGTACCTTAGGACGAAGGCAAAGACCGATTCAAATGATAGGGTATTAGGAAGAAATGGTAAAAAACTCCTCAGATAGGTTAGTTTCTTACGAGATAGCAATTGAGAATTGTGGAGGTAAATAGCAATGATCAAGCGCTTGCAATTGGCAAAACCCCTAGATGAAAGAAACTCTCAAATATACGAACTTTATCGAGCACATCCGAATACTACCTACTCAAGGCTTGCGAAAGCTTATGGCATCTCTAATACACGAGTTCGTTACTTGATAGAGAAACAGTTTCGTGATGAGGCGGCCAAAGACAAACAGGTATTTATGGAGTATGTCAAGAAAGGAGGTGTTAATGATTTCTGACATTTCGGAAAAACTGAGAGTGAACAAAAAGGAGGAGTATAATGTCTAAATTTCATTCTACTGTAAGCCGAAGAGAGTTTATGAAAGCTCTTGGTTTAGCTGGGGCAGGACTTGGTGCAGCATCATTGGTATCCACACAATTCCATGACTTTGATGAAATGACGTCGAGTATCCCCAAAGTACATGATTACCCATGGTATGTAAAAGAATTAGATTACGATACCACATCTGTAGAAATTGATTGGAGTAAAGCAACAAGATTTGATGCTCGACATGTTTTACAATGCGGTTGGCAAGGTTCAAAAGAATTGGATGCGTGGCTTGATCTTAGGGATGGTGCGGGGACTGCAGAACGAAGAAAAGCGGATAAAAATGCTCGAATTCAATCAGGTTTAGAAAATAAAGATCCTTGGTATGATTTGAGAGCAGCTGCCCTATCCAGTTCTCGTTGGAGTTACAGAGACGCTACTATGGGTTTCCTAGGGCCGAGTGTAAAAACACCAGAAGAAAGAGGCGTCACCAAATGGACTTGCACTCCTGAGGAAGCATCAATGATGGTTAAAGTTGCCGCAGTTTCATTCGGAGCTTCAGATGTTTCTATTATTGAACTTGATCCATCAACAAGTCGAAATATGATTTTTAGCCATGAGTTTCATGATGGAAAGGTCTATAGCTTTGAAGACGTCGACGAAGCTTATGAAACTGGGGACCTATCTGGTGTAAGTGCGCCTTTAGAAGGAAAAAGAGTAATTCCAGAAAAATGCAGATGGGTTGTGCAATATTGCTTTGATGAAGCCGAGGAGTGGCTTGGAAGATTTGGTTAT
The DNA here is from genome assembly GCF_055384165.1 of Dehalogenimonas sp. NIT-SK1. Taxonomy (NCBI): domain Bacteria; kingdom Bacillati; phylum Chloroflexota; class Dehalococcoidia; order Dehalococcoidales; family Dehalococcoidaceae; genus Dehalogenimonas; species Dehalogenimonas sp. NIT-SK1. The sequence goes on along the minus strand of NZ_AP042352.1, from coordinate 1,329,290 downwards.
GAAGGTGGGATGCGATATTCATCGGGACAGCATGTTCAACCAAGAATACAGTCCTTTCTAAAAAATCTTGGATACCAAGCAATTGGCCCAAATAGGTATACAAACAATCTGTCAGAAAATATTGGAATGTCAATTCTTGGAGGGGGATTCGAGCTCGGTCGAAATAACTTAAGTATATCCCCGCTATTTGGGGGAATCGTCGGCCAATGTTCTAGTATTATTACTGATTTACCCATGGCTCCTACCAAACCTATAGATGCCGGTATCCGCCGATTTTGCTATGATTGTTTCAAATGTGCAGAAAATTGCCCCGGAGGTGCATTGAGTCGTAATGGTAATCCTTCGAACGATATAGTTAAAGAACCCACATGGGAGGGAGTTGCTCCTTCACATCGCTGGCAAGACCGTTTAGCCTTTGAAGATTTAACTCCAAAAATATTTAGACAAGAAAGAGGTAAAAACAAACAACCCTTCTACAAGCATTGGTGGTATTCTGTACCGGATTGTTATCCTGGTATATATGATATGTGCGGTAGTTGGGGATGTGGTGTTGTTTGCCCATTCTCAAGTGGAAATAAGGCCAATATCCATGAGTTAGTCAAATTCACAGCCTCAGTGACGCCACTATTTAATGGTTTTTTCCGTCAGATGGATGATTTATTCTATACATCTGAAGGAAGAATCCATAGAGAACCCGAAAAACTAGAAGATTTTTGGAGGGGTGAAGTATCAATATACAGACACGGTGCAGACTCCTCCATTAAAGGTGTAAGCGCCTAATCAATTCTGATTAATTATCTATGGATAGAATGATATCTTTTTGGAGGTCTTGATACTAAAACGGTACAGCAAAAATCAAATAACTAGGTAAATAATGTTTGTTCATCTATAGCAATAAGCCGAGGATATGTTCCTTTGGCTTATTGCTTATTGTTTGCAATGGTGTACTCCATAGGTTTCAGTTTACGTATTTAATATTTTTAACGAAGTGAATTGATCTCATTCATTTGTGAGGGTATCTTCAGTGCTGGTTCCTAAGTTACTTTTTCGGGTATCTGAATGCTTATATTGCTTAGTACTTTAGGACGAAGGCAAAGACGGATTCAAATGATAGGATATTAGCAATAAAAGGTAAAAAACTCTCCAGATAGCTTATTTTATTACAAGATATCAATTGGAAGCTATTGAGGTAAATAGCATTGATCAAGAGCATGCAATTGGTAATACCCCTAGACAAAAGAAACTCCCAAATATACGAACTTTATCGAGCACATCCGAATACTACCTATTCAGGGCTTGCGAAAGCTTATGGCATCTCGAATACACGAATTCGTTACTTGATAGAGAAACAGTTTCGTGATGAGGCGGTCAAAGACAAACAGGTATTTATGGAGTATGTCAAGAAAGGAGGTGTTAATGATTTCTGACATTTCGGAAAAACTGATAGTGAACAAAAAGGAGGAGTGTAATGACTAAATTTCATTCTACTGTAAGCCGAAGAGATTTCATGAAAGGACTTGGTTTAGCCGGTGTTGGGTTTGGTGCCTTTGCAGGAACAATGCCAGTTTTTCATGACCTTGATGAATTGAACTCATCAGTATATAACGGTGGACGCAAGCTGCCATGGTGGATAAAACAAAGAGATCACTTCAATCCAACTGTAGAAGTAGATTGGGATTTAAAGACTCGTTATGATGGAGGAAGTCCAGTATTAACGGCAGAAGAAACCCAAGAATTGCTTGTTAATCGAACCACACTTATTTATGAAGGTATTCGTGATAATAAGCCAGGTGATAGTCTTAAAGATCATGCCCTAATGAATGGTTCGAAAATCATGATGTCTAGTCCTCCATATTCAGGAACACCCGAACAAACCTACTATGGAACTAATGGTCCTTGGATTAGGGACGTTGAAATTGATGGAAATATTATTGATCATACCAAAGCTGCACGGGGCGTTAGCAGGTCAATGTTAAATTTACCTCGGTACGAAGGAACTCCCGAAGAAAACTTGAATATGCTAACGATAATGGCTAATTTTTTTGGATCCCCACATGTTGGTGCTCTTGAAATTACAGAAAAAACCAAAAAAGTGTTTAGCCTATATAGTGGAGGGCGTGAAGTTGTATGGGACGAAGATCTAGGAATAACAGCTGACCAAATGTATGCTGATGATAACTATTTAGTGATTCCGAGATCCTTGAGGTACGCGATCGTAATGATGATTCCACAATCTGGGGTTTCAAGACACGAGTTAACTGTATTGGGGAAGGTTGGAACGCGACAAGGTTATTCTGATGAATCAATAATGCGTGCGAGAATGGAAGCCGCCATCACTACCCTGGGCTATAAGGTTGGTGTAGGTGCGCCAGCGAGTAATCCAGGAATGGGTATCTTGTCAGGTTTAGGAGAACTAGGCAGAACAGATTATATGATTTCGCCCAGTCATGGAGCCTTTGTTAGATATTCAACCTTTGTCTTGACTGATTTACCTCTTGCACCTACTCCACCGATTGATTTTGGTATGTGGGAATTCTGTCATACATGTAAAAAATGTGCTGAAGTCTGTCCGTCAGCTGCATTATCGTTTGAAGATGAACCGTTTTGGGAAGTGACCGGACCTTGGAATGGCACTGGGAACAAATCCTGGCATATACGATATGATCTGTGCTTACCATGGCGAGGATTCCCTGGGGGGACAACAGCTGGCGGTTGCGGTGTTTGCCAAGGTGCTTGTGTGTTTTCCAAACTTGATGAAGCTAATATTCATATCCTTGTTAAACAGGTAGCTTCAACAACTGGAATATTGAATGGTTTCTTCCGAAATATGGATGACTTTATGGGTTACGGTAAAACCCTGGATCCTGAAGACTTTTGGAACGTTAATAATCTTGATAAGTATCCATTTGGAGGAGTTGGGGCTACCTCATAAAATATCAAGTTCACTCGGAAAAAATCGACGAAACTTACTGAATGAAAATGGCAGGAAGGACAAAATCCTTCCTGCCATGAACTTGTTCATTTAGTCTTTGTTTAAATACGTTGTTGGACGGAGGCAAATTTAACAGTAGATAATCATAACTGCAAAAAATCATCTCACAAGTGCTAATTCTCTAATGAAACTGCATAAATTTCTGATTACGTTCTCTTTAATAAGCCTAATCGGTGCTTGGATCTATGGCCAAGTTAATTATGGTATGTCTGATTACGATTCATTTATGGATGAATTTGTGCCTGAAGCAAGTTCCTTTGTCTTTTTGCAATCAGATGACAATGCTAGTCTGTATGTAGCAAATGATGATAGTGGTATTGAGATAGCTTATATAACTGTAGCTGAAAGCCCTGGCTATGGTGGACCGATGACGGTAATGGTAAATTGGACACTCAGCGGAACTATAAAGGATATAGTTGTTCCTGAACATAATGAAGATTTACCATGGTGGCGTTCTCTAATTATAAGAGAATACTTTGACCAATATATTGGTCGTAGTTTTGTTGAGCCTTTACGTATTAGTGAAGATATAGACGCCGTTGGTGGGGCCACTGTATCATCCAATGGGGTGGCGATGGGAGTTCGTTTTGGACGAGGTGCTATTGCAACTTATTTAGATGAGCCTTTTGTTGAACCAGATGAGCCTATCAAATTTGGAATTGCTGAAATACTTGTCGTATTAGGTATTCTATCAATTGTACTTATCCGGAATTTTGGTAAGTTAAGTGAGAAAAGTTGGATCCGAAAAGCTACCATGGCCTATGGTCTGATAGTCTTAGGCATCTGGCTGTCCATACCACTCAGTCTGACCAATATTGCCTCCTGGCTGGTCGGTTATTCGCCACACCTGGAAACCTTTGTCATCATCTATATCATCGTTTTCAGCGTTCTGGGGCTGGCGGTGTTGCTGGGGAAGAATTACTATTGCTTCTGGCTTTGTCCTTATGTGGCTGTGCAGGAATTTATTCATGCTGTTTTCCGAATCAGGGTTCAGCCTGATGTAAAATGGTTCAAGTTATTTCGGAATACCCGTTATGTGCTTTTATTTTTAGCCCTTTTGCTGGTACTGGCCCTGAAAAATCCGTCGGTGTCTGTTTTTGAACCATGGAATGTGCTTTTCAGCTTTAAAGGCACTACCGACCAGTGGGTTTTGATGTTTTTCGCCCTGGCCGGTGCCGCTTTTGTCTATAATTTCTGGTGTCACTACCTATGCCCGGTAGGCGCCGTAATGGATATTATCCTTAAGGTTCGTCGGGGGTTTATTGATCTATGGTCCAAAAAAAGGAAACCGGTAAGCCGCGTCACGCCGCCAACATCTTTGTAGGTTTGTTGGTTGGTACTGCCGTAGTGATGGTAATTATTGTCATTGTCAATAAGGCATTGCAAGTTATTGGTTAAAATTCCGGGCTACACTTCGATAGTGATCTTGTTGAAGCAATATCGTGTGCTGAACTAGTGGTTTGTATCTAAAGATACCTAACATAGGTATCAGAATGCTTATTAAAAATAGTGCTTAAGTATGATTTCAGTATTAATTATAAGATGTATGATTTTTGAAAAGAAAGGAGGTATGGATAAATAATGCCTTTCGAAAGAAAACGAAGGCGATGGGAAAGACGGTAAAAACTGACAATTAAGGAGGAGTGTAATGACTAAATTTCATTCAACAATCAGCCGAAGAGATTTCATGAAAACCTTGGGTTTAACAGGTGCCGGAGTCGGCGCTGCATCTCTATTAGCTCCATCATTCCATGATTTTGATGAGATGGTATCCGGAACCCCCAAAGTACATGAATGGCCTTGGTGGGTAAATGAGTTAGATTACGATACTACAACTGTAGAGATCGATTGGAGTAAAGCTACTCGATTTGATTACCGACATATCAATCAATGTGGATGGCAGGGTAGGAAAGAAGGTGAGGCCTGGATTGACTTAAGGGATGGTGCCGGTACGGCAGAAAGATTGTACGCCGAAAATGCCGCACGTAGAGAACAAGGTTTGAAATCAGGTGATCCTTTCTATGACTTAAGAAATAGAGCCCTAACCGGCGTCCTTTTTTCACCTGGCCTGGGATACAATGCTTATTCTCCAGATGGGTTCATAGGACCGCAGGTTGGTACGCCCGAAGACTTGGGTGTTGCGAAGTGGAGTGGAACACCTGAGGAAGCGGCAATAATGTTGCGACAAGTCTGTATTTTATTGGGGGCTTCGGACATCTCCATCGTCGAATTAAATCCAGCAACTAGTCGTAATATGATTGTGAGCCATGAATTCTATGATGGTAAGCCGTATGTCTTTGAGGACGTAGACCAAGCATATTACACTGGAACTGTTTTAAACACTCGGTCACCAAATAATGATGGAAAGAGGGTTATTCCTAATAAATGCCGATGGGTTATCCAGTTCAATTTCGATGAAAACCACAAGTGGCTTGGTAGGTTCGCTGAAGAAGGAGGATTGCGTTATCCCGAAGGTAGACAGGTTCAATTAAGAATCCAAGCTTTCTTACATGGACTTGGATATCAAGCAATTGGGCCCCTAGACTATACAAACAATATGACCGAAAACGTTGGTATGGCCATTTTAGGCGGAACCGCTGAACTTGGGCGCCTTAATTTGGCAATTTCACCCAGATTCGGCGCTGTTCATGGCGAGTGTTCCAGCATAATTACCGATTTACCGCTAGCTCCAACTAAGCCCATTGATGCTGGTATTCATAGATTCTGTCACACATGTATGAAGTGTGCTGAAATATGTCCCAGTGGAGCTTTGAGTCGTCAAGGTGATCCGACTGCTCCTATAGTGAAAGAGCCTACCTGGGAACCCATCGGACCTTGGATGCGTTGGCCGGACCGAACTAGCTTTGAAGCAAAAACACCTGGAGTGTTCAGGCAGGAAGCTGGCATTAATAAACAACCATTCTACAAACATTGGTGGTATTCAATGCCGGATTGCCGTCCGCAGTATGACATATGTGGCACTTGGGGATGTGGTGTGGCCTGTCCTTTCAAAGGCAAAGGTGAGGCTGGTGTACATGAATTTGTTATGACTACTGCTAGGTATACACCAATGTTCAATGGTTTCTTTAGAAACATGGATGACTTTATGGGTTATGGTCTTGAGAAGATGAAGGAACCGGACTACATCAACGCGTTCTGGGAAGGAAAGCATGAACTACCAAGGTTTGGCACCGAAACTTCGATGACTTGGCGATAAACATAGATAAATATTAATTCAATAAATATAAGGGGGGGCAAAGTCCCCCCTTATATTTCAATTGAAGGAAGTCAATTCTAACCTGCTGGAATGGGCGGATAAAAGACAGTGGCTGAGAGGTTTAAGAAGCAATCTTTTATTGGTAATTATATTTTTATTAAATTCAGATAATTGTATAAGTATTGTTGTTCTATCCATATCAATAAACCGAGGATATATTTTCTCGGCTTATTGATCATTTATTTTTGATGGCGTTAATCAACTATCAATTCAGCATAGCCACGGTGGGTGTGCAATGATTCAAGGTCATCTTCATTACTTAAACCCCACATTATGCGGTTAATTCCTTGACTGAAAATGTGGTCATATGGATCAGTAGTATCAAGTTTTCGTTTGAATTCGATGCAGGTATTGCCACTTGATTCAGAACCGCCAAAGCTGAGGATGTCATCACTACCTTGAAGAGATGTGTCTAGTGGATGTGGACCAAGAGGGCCAGTATTCCACAAATCATAGACATAAACTTGGCCATTTTCCACAAGTCCTAGAATCATATCTGTATTAGATTTTTGGTTATTCGAGTTTCCTGGAGCGAGGCCAATTGACACCCAACCATTAGCTTTTGCTGATAATCCGATGTAGATATACAGGTCATCTGTTGACCAATAAATGTTCATAATGTCTTGGCAAACAAGGTTGTTATCATATTCTTCATCACTGATAATACCATCTGGGGTCCAAATAACGATCGGAACAGTTGTGGTTGGTGGAGTAGTAGTGGTGGGTGGTGAGCTTATGGTAGTCAATGGATGATTGGTAGTTGTTGGGGGATGGGTTGAAGTAGGACCGGTAGGTTGGTTGTTGTTATCAGAAGAGTCACTGCAAGCAATTTGAGGAAAAGGTAGAAGCAACAAAAGCATAAGTAAAAATACCTTGGGCATTTGTTGATTATTCATAAAATACATAATATATCAATTGCATAGGCATTTTGCTAATTAGATTTTGGGATTTCAGATATCAAACAAAAATTGATAACCATATATTCGTAGACATATTTTAGTTGATAGTCCTTATATAGTATAAGGAAGAGTTTTCTACAGTCTTAATATTGATGCTGGTAACGAAGAATTGATGATTGGGTCATGTAATTGCAGAGGGTATTCTTAACCATCACAATCTGGTATTACGATACCATCCGAGATTTCTATAAATCCGTTTTTTGATCCTTGGCAAATACCAGTTACTTCCGCAGAAACATCAATGTCGGCTCCTGCAGGTATCGAACTAACGATTACCTTGATGTTATCAAAAAACAAATATTGCCCTTCATATCCTGTTATGGAAGCAACAAAGTTGATTTTTTGCCCGATATAATTAGACAGGTTAGAATTCAGTTGTTCTGTCAAGACATATGTTGAGTAATCCGATTCAGTTTGGATTGGAATCTCGTTTGATGTCGGGTCCAACTCTGCTCCTTGATTATCTGAACAACCAGTCATTAACACACTCAGGCAAAATATAAAACCCAATAAATATCTATACTTCATTTTTTCACCTTTTTTCGATTGTTGGAATTAAAACGATTATAATCTGAATATTTACAAATTATCATAGCTTATTGTATTTTCGATGTCTATAAACTGTAAACATTTGATGATAATGGGATTGTAATCATTTTCTAAAACCTTTTTCGCCGTGTATTCATCACGCAATTGAGGTTAAGTTGAAATAGCACGATTGCTGAATACCACATTACTGCTCCAGTGTGAAGCGGCATTTTCGAGAGTGTTATCAATCAGTGAAATGCAAAATTTTTTATCTGGAACCTTTTTTGCCTAGGATTTTGGTGAGGAAATACAAACATTGCTGAATTATTTGGGCCATTGCTCATCCGTCTATTGTGGTGCCAAAGTTAAAAAGAGCCGGGATTATTAACCCCGGCTATTACGCGTAGACCAGCCAGCCTTAGCTCTTGCCGATCTTAAACATCTTGGTACCGCAGGTGGGGCAGACGCCCTGAGTGGCCGGACGTCCATTCTTCATCGTGACGGCTGTGGCATTATTCATTTCTTTCTTAGCGCGGCATTTCATGCAATATGCTTCCATTTTGTGGCTCCTTTTTTTCGAAAGAATAATAAACTAACGCTCCAATGTCAATAGCTTGTAATCGTCCAGCACATATTGGATAAAAGGGGGATTAACAATAAACTGGTTGAAGATAATGAACCTCCGATTTAAGAAGCCCCATTATCGCTGACGGTCTACATTGTTGAATACTGGTTACTACAACGGTACAGCTAAAATCAAATAACTAGGTAAGTAGTGTTTGTTCTATCCATTTCAATAAGCCGAGAATATATTTTCTCGGCTTATTGATTATTCCTTGTTGTTTGCCTGCCCTATAGGTTTCAGTTTACGTATTTAATATTTCCGACCAAACTCATTGGTCTCACTTACAAGTGAGGGTATCTTCAGTTCTGGGTCATAAGTGACTTTTTCGCGTATCTGAATACTGAGATTGACTAATGCTTTAGTACGAAGTTAATTAGGTTTTTTATGATTATGATATTGCTAATCATATTTATTATGCCAATTGGTATTCACAAGAGGTTTTTAATATTCAGGTAGGGTTGAGGAAGCTGAAAAATCATACGATTTTCATAAGAATAAAAGGGTAGAGTAGCCGAGAGTACTTATCCCTGGAAAGGAGAAAACAACAGTCGTTAATAGATGCATATGACAAAAAATCTTAAGTAAAATTTATGAGGAGAATTTCAATGTCAAAATTTCATTCTACAGTAAGCCGACGAGAATTCATGAAAGGATTAGGAATCACTGGTCTTAGTTTAGGTGCAGCAACAGCCTTGGCGCCAACTTTTCATGACATGGATGAAGTCTTATCTTCCAGCAATGCCGACCCGCAATACCGTCCTTGGTATATAAAAGAAAGAGATTATGAAAATCCTACAACAGAAATAGATTGGGGGTTATCTCACCGTGCTGATCGCACTAAACAATTTGATGCTGCTACCAATGATCGAAGCACCATTCCTTCAATTAAAGAAACGCGTGCCATTTTTCCAGAGAGGCAATACGAATGGTTAAAAGAACAGCATCCGGTATGGCAAGGAAATACTGTCAGAGACTTTGCCTTACACAATGCGGGTAGTTCTTTAGCCTTTTATGATTTTCATAGTTACGGGGGTTATCGTGGCTATAATGCTTCAAGTCATAAAAGTTCTTCGTTTACTGGGTTGGAAGTGGCAGCGCTTCCGGAGGAAAATGGGTTTTCTAAATGGAATGGAACTCCAGAAGAAAACTTGAGAATGATACGTGCTGCTTGCCGTGTATTCGGATGTGAAGAGGTTGGAGTGGTTGAAGTAACCGCAAACACCAAAAAGCTTATTAACCTAAATTCTAGTAGCGGTAAACCCATAAACTTTAAAAATGTTGACAAAGCGGAAGAATCAAATAGTGAATATGTGATACCGGAAAAATGCAAATATATGATTGTATATACCAATCTCCAACCAACATATTTAACTCAGCGTTGTCCATCGGAAACAGGTTTAACTGCAAATACAATGTCATATACTCGAATGCCAATACAAAGAGTTGAACTTCAAGAATTCCTTAGAGGACTAGGTTATCAAGGTTTACAGGTTGATGGTTTAACACAATCTAATCCCTGGGGAGTACTTGCAGGAATCGGTGAGCATGGACGAGAGGCTATGAATTTGGTTTCACCTTTCTATGGTGCAATGTATCGTGGAATGCAGCGTATGCTTACAGATTTACCACTAGCTCCAACGAAGCCAATTGACTCGGGTGTCGCAACATTTTGTCTGGATTGCAAAAAATGCGCGGAAAACTGCCCTTATGGTGCTTTACCAACCGGGGATCCCCTCTGGGAACATGAATCTCCTTTGGAACAGGATAATGTTATTGATGGCCATATCTATAAGGGTTGGCGATTGTACAATTACAATTGTCCCCGCTGCCAAACATGTCAAGGTGTATGTGTATTCGGAAAAATATCAGAATCTGGCATTCACGAATTGGTTCGTGTCGTTGGTGCAACAACTTCGGTTTTCAATGGCTTTTTCCGCAGTATGGATGATGCTTTTGGTTATGGAGTAAAAGAACCAGAGGAGTGGTGGTCATCGACGGATATGCATCCCGTATGGGGTGTTGATCCAAGATTGTGGACCAAAGTAAGATAAGACATTGGATTAACGAAATAAAGGTGGCTCAGAAAGCCACCTTTATTTTATTTTCCATAACTACACTTTGATACTATTATTCTATATTGAAAAAATTTAGTAGTTAAGTCTGTCCCAATGATTTTTTACAATGCGGGTATTATTAGAAAGGCTCTCAAGTAGTTTATCAGTTATTAACTCGTTTCCGCGATATTATAGCCGTTAATACTTGTGGCTTATAAAGCTACTCATAGGATGAAGCAGTCATCTGGGTACTAGTATATAGCACGATGGCTGGATGCAACGTTACTGCTCTAATGTGACACAGAACTTTCAGGAGAGTCGATTCTCGCGGGAGCGTGAATTGTAACATCCGGGGGTGAGGTGGACCCCATCAGTAAAACATAATAGGGACCTTATTACGCGAGAGTTCTGCCATCCCTGCGGGTTTAGTTACCGTTGATTTTACCACGTCGTTACAAGGATTCTCCATAGCAGCAGCATACACTTCCGCCGGTGTCAGGTATCCCAGCGACTGGTGGATACGACTGGTGTTATAGAAGCGGAAATACTTACTCAGACTGATTCTAGCCTCACGACCGTCCTGATGGGCTTTCAGATATACCTCCTCGTATTTTACTGTTCGCTATAACCGCTCAATCGTTGTGCTCTTTCAGTAAAGCGGTAAAGGCTTCACTGGTGAACTGACTGCCTTGATCGGTGTTGAATATTTCAGGCGTACCCTTACTCAGAGCCTCTTCCAAAGCAACGACACAAAAGTCTGCATCCAGCGTATTAGACAGCCGCCAGGAAATGACATATCGGCTGTACCAGTCAATTATCGCCACCAGATAGAGGAAACCCCTTCATCGGGATATACGTTATATCCGCCGCCCACACTTGATTGGGCCGGGTTACTGGTTATAAAAAAGAATAGCAAACGGAATAGCAAACTTCAGAGTAATATGAAGGTTCGAGCCCCATCGGCTGGAGCTAAGGTGTCAATAGGTAGAACCCAAAAGCTGTTCGAGTTTACCTTTAGGTTCAACAAAAGGGTTCCAAGTGCAGTTCACGTCACTATGATCATTTTATTGCGGCTGAGTTGCTCATTGATTCCGCATATAGTGCTATCGCAATACTAGTGTATAATCAAATGAAAACAGAAACCTAGGATTCAACGGCTGGTCTTTGATGAAGATATCAATAGTAGATTCCTTTCCCTTCCCAATATATAGAGCATTTGATGATGAATTATACTTATCAGATTTCATTGAACGCGGAATATTTCGACTTCTTCCTCTAGCCTATTACTGTAGAATCGAAGACACTAAACGCAAAGATTTTGAAGAAGGTGAAGGTAAGACGACTTTAATCAGAAACCGCCCCGTATGTATTGTTGACACAAAAACGGGTGAAACTCTTAGAGAAACATCAGAGATTGGGCCCGTGTATTTTAGAACAGATTCAATAAATCCTCGCTATATCCTGTCTTTTTGCGGGCCTCAAGTAGATTTGAATCATGTCGCTTCAAGGTATGGACCGTATATCATCCGTATTATTCAGCCGAATGAGTTAGTCTCCGACATCATGACCTTCCTAAGCAAGAAACTGCCCAGAACGATGTATATCGATTGTGCTAAGGTCAGATACGATAAACACCAGGTCATTAACGATTTGCCAGATCCAGCCACCTTTGAAAGATCACGGATGGCTTATAGTCAAAAATCTCCGATTTCTTCAAACGATTGCGAATATCGTCTTGTTGTAACATTACCTATAGGCCTAAACAGTTATCCAGTTAAAATAGACATTGATCTTCAGAAAAAGCTACCGTATGTTGAAAGGGTAATTTTCTGAAGGAATTAGGATACCCTGTTTAGGCTATGGTTCGTGAATCAGCGATAAAAACGTCCGTCTATCTTCAAAGCTAATCCATTGAAGCCAAACCTCTTTGACAATAAAGGAACGTTATTTTGGTAAGATAAAACACTCTTTACTTAACCACCCATCCATCTATATGCATGCCTAAAACCCAATTTTTCAGCTTCAGCTATTGTACTTACATATCTTTCATTCTTTTCATCAAGTATTTTCGCAGTATCGTATTGTTGGTCAAAAGGTAAATGGTATATTTTGTTTCCTTGTGCCAAGGATACATTACATTTAATCGAAGGATATTGTTCAAACTGTCTCTTTTCAACTTGAATACCCAAAACATGTGCAACCTGTTCTGCCTTTGATGAAATGTTTGTTGTGGCAATTAATTTTGGTACTACCTTGTTTCTAAAAGCACAACTCTCAAATAAATCCATTTGGATATTTGGTGTTTCAGAATGCTCTATATAATATTCTATGGCTGTTCCAAAAAGATAATACATGTGCTTTTCATGTATCTCCTTTTCTTGGGACCATCTCTTACACTGTACAACTTCAGTTATGCCATCTCTACTGCAAATTAAATCTCTACCTAAATCTTCTATTCCTTTGATTCCGTGGTATTGAACAACCCAACCATCTTTTTCGTATAAGTAACCGATATATCTCTCATAATCTCGTCCAATTTGCCAGTTTGGTTTATTTGGCTTATTCCAGTACCAATCCAATCGTTTTTGAAGTTTTTCAGTTTCGGATAAGGAGTCATATTTGGGGCCAAAATGCTTTCTTGTTTCATCGTCAAGGCCTTTTTCTTGTTTCTGCCAAGAAGAGTGGATATTTGCGATTAGTTCATCTAACTCATTGGATTCGATTCCTATATACTCATCCAACCAAGGTGCCAGGTATTTACAATAGTCTAATAAATATTTAGATAGCATGGCAGATTTTTCTGCTTCACGGCGTTCTTTCGATAGTTGACGAACCGTCTCTGCCGCTATAGGGGCTGGGCGTTCTTTGTTTTCTAGATACATTGATATTCTATAATCTTTTAGAACAAAAAGGTCCTCATATGCCTGAACTAACCAAGGGAACCCCATTGTCTTTTCTTTAGATAGTTGTTCCAATGCTTGGCGTTCTTCAAGCCCCTGTTTTCTCAATTCTTCCTCGGCTTGTTTTTTCTTCCGTTCAATTTCATCCTCAACTTGAACTTTGTATACCTTCAGCTTTTCAAGATCCTCAGGGACAGAAGAAAGCTTTTGCCTTGCATCCTCAAGTGTTACCGATGCTACTTGTATCAAATTTAACAAGTGCTCTAATTCTTTTCTTGCTTGAACATAGTTCAACATAATTTCTTCACCCTTACCGTGGTTCTAAGATTACGACACTTTGAACAGCAATAGTATTTCCCCGATTTCAAAAGAATGCCAGTACAGCCATTTTTTCCACAGAGATATTCTCCTGGTAGTTCATTTTTAAGAATTTCAAGTAACTTATCAGACTGAAACTTAGGGTCAAAGTTATTTAGTGTTTCTTTAACCAAGGCTATTTCTGCTGCATACTCACGCTTCTGTCGTTGTTCAGAAATATGTGCCCAAAGAAATAAAATACCAAAGAAAATTACTAAAAAAATAAAATGACTGTCCATTACATCTAATACTAGAGGCTATATTTGTACTTTGCAATCATAAAATGGGATTTGGTTAAAAGACATTAGTATGATGATGAAATTAATTGTTATTTTCTTCAGAAACATTTGGTGGATGAAAAACGGTTCCGTTATTGTCGGGACACCTGTTGCTAAAATATTTGAAGTCTTAAAAGATGGAATCGAAATTAGTGAAGAGAGCTGGTCAATTCTTGATGATAAAATGCAATTAGCGTGTGACCTACTGGAGGACCCTCGGCGCAGGCAGATTGTTCTCTAAAGAATCAATGAATATCTTGTAATCTGGTCGGTGATAGCACTTAACAATTCTGCAATTCACCTCGTGAGCTTCGTCTGAGTTTTCAACAACTACCATGACATATGTCGCGGAATATACTAATGCTATCATTTCAGGCGCATAGCGAACACCGTATTTTCGATGTGGTACAATTACTTGGTTCACTGATATATTCCTAATATCATCATATCATAGTGTGGAGTTGAATATTTTGACTTCAAATAAATCTGTATCACCACCTCCTGAACTGGAGCATGAAGACAGCAATAAATGGCTATCAATTCCCGAATGGAGAACCACTTTTTGTCAGACAAAGAAACATAATAGGGACAAGATACGTAATCAAGTTATTAAGGTCTTTTTTGCTTCTTCAGTTATAGGAATATCCTTAAGTTTATTAACCTTTCCATATTTTGAGTTTGTCAATAAATCTCTCGTACAAAATATTTTGACTGTAATTATGGCAACATCGGCTACAATATTTGGAATAATCTTTGCATTTATAACTTTTTGGTATAGCGCTAACTTATCTAACTTGAATAAAACTACGAACTCCATCAAGAGACAACTGGATTTACTAGAAGATGAAATTGAAAGGATTCATCGTTGGCAGCCTGGCCCCAAAGAGCACGTTCAGGAACCATTGAAAAGTATACTCACCGAACTGGCTGCAATCACGGATGACTTCACGGTTGTTTTAAAAGCATTGAGGAATAGGTTTCTTAGCGCTTCACCTGGAACATTCTATGAATGGGGATTGTCTCCCCTTGATTCGGTGATTCGTTATCTCGGGGGCAAGTGGTGGAAATGTATTTCCAAAATTGACGAAAGACAAACACAATATGATCTAGGGCGTAGCGTGAAACTACACACCTCAGCAATCTCAAGAAATATCGGGGAATTAAATTATCAAGTTAAATCGACGGTATTAAAAATCGAGGGTATTCTTAATTATGTTATTCCACTGATATCCATGCTTGCTATTTTGTGTTTATCGGGTTTGTTGTCTCTTTTAATCATTATTCTTGATGATTTTCCGGGGCACGCCTTCCTTGTTTGGGCATCCATGTTTACTCTCTTATCTTGGTTAGTTTTTCAATTGATCTTGATAACTTTGTATTTTTGGCGACAAATATCAACAAACTTTGCAGCCTTTCAAGCCAATCGTGAAACTGAAGTTAATCGTTCAAAAACACTTGAGAAAGACTTAAATATTGATTATATGACAGCGACAAAACGCGATGCTGATTTGTTCTCGAACATTCTTAAAAATGAACAACCTTCAAATGAGTGATTTTCTAATGCAAAGTCAAACCTGAGCTGCTCCAACGTACGGATGGAAGGGCAACGATCCCAATGTTTGTGTAAATGGTAAGTAAACCGGCAAAATAACTTGAATGAAAAAGCGTCAGCCTTATTATGTCTTATATGGATAGTCCTCAAGGTAATTTTTAATCGTTGGCTTAGAAACTCCCATCTGCTTGGCTATTTGACCTAGCGATAAATCTTGCCGAGAAAGCTCTTTAGCCCTCTCAATTCGCTTGTCCAGCGACATTTTCTTAGGCGTTCTGGTGGTTCTTCCACTACTGGTAGCATATATGCGGCTCAGCTTGTCCTCCCAAAGTGTCGGTAATGAATTCTCCATCAGCCCCATGAAGTCTGCGTCCGGGGCATAGACGAAGCTCCATGGTCTTTTATCCCCCTTGATAGTAATAAACGCCTCTTTAGCCTGTGTTGCCAGTTGAGCAAACTCCCGCCGGTCAAATTGAAGTTGCAGCATTCCCAGGTCTTTGAATATCACCGTGTTAGATGAACTGGCTATATTGCGGTCAAGTTGCCTAGCCTCTTGACTTATGAATATGATGGTTTGTTCCCGTTGCCGACTCAGGTTTAGAGATTGAGACATGGTTCTGCTTTCTGAAGCCATGCTGTTCCGGGCATGATAGGGCAAATACGCTTCATCCACCAGGGCAATAGCCTTCGATGGCACCTCCTCTAAGCTGTCAGCCATTTCTATCCAATCAGGCAGTAACGCCCTGGCCTCTTTGGATAACCCGATGACATAGGGGCTGGCCGTGTATCGCAAATGCTCTAGTAAACGATATCCTAATGCAGATTTGCCGCTACCGCGCTTGCCCAGGATAAGCACAATGGTAGGATGCACAATTAGCCTTAGCCACTCATCTGCCTCAAGTGTTTGAGGGCCTGGTGAAGGCTTCTGAATAGAGGGCGGCGTAATAGCGGTTTGAGCTTGGGCCGGTGGAGCAGTAGTAGTTTGTAGGCTAACAGGCTTATACCATTTTGCCATGTCTGATAACACAGCATCAGGCAACAAGCCGAGTGAAGCAAGGCAAAAGCCATTGCGCAATCTCTGCCCGTCATTTGATAAAAAAGCCCCCATTAGCCCAAGCTGAATTATCAATTCCAGTTTTCTATTATCCATAGTTATTACATCCTTTCAAATGCCCAAATCCAATACAAAATTGAACGATTTGCCGTTAAACTTCGTTAAATTTAACACCCCGGTTGAACACTTGGTTAAACTGATAATTGTTGAGCCCCCTTAATTCCAAGGTATATCGCAATCTATATGACGTCAATAGCAAATTGTCCTAAGCTTACGAAGGGCGGAATGGAAAAATACGTTTGAAAAAACAATTGTAGTGAATAGGTCTTTGGTAGTCCATGCACTTATCAATTCTGGTGAAAGAGAAGTGTTTAGTCATCGTGCCGCACGATTGCATACTTAGAAAAGCCAGCACGCAGCACATAGGCGGCACGAATAAACCTTTCAAGTTATATCCGATCAATTGACTAGAGGGTAAATTCAACCTTTGAGTCGCATACCACCCGATGACCCACGAAGAACAAATGCAACATAAGAGAATAATTTTGTTTGAGCATTTTTAGGTGACATAACATCGACCATACCAGAGATATTCCTATCCCATAACCGTCTTATAGAACTTGAGGTTATCAGCAAAGTTAACACTGCGGGTATAGCGCTGTACCATTTCTAAGGATTCCCATCTCCCCAGGTCTTTGATAGTTAATGTGTCCATTCCCGCTTTTCTAAGGATACAGGCAAAGGTTCGGCGGAAGGTGTGGGGATTACAGGTAATACCGGTTTCTTCTTCCAGTCTCCGTAGCATAGCGGTTATGCCCCATTTGTTGATGCCCCAGATGTTGTCACCGGCAGAAGGAGCACATTCACTTAACCAGTCTTTAAGGTAATTCTCAGAGAGTTTACCGAAGGGAGCCAGGGCCTCTTTCTGTCCTTTACCCATGACCCTAACGGTACACTCATCCCAGTCAATGTGCTCTTGTCTTATTTCAACCAGTTCTGATAAGCGTAACCCAGACTCGGTAAAGAGGGCGATGATCGCCTTGTTACGATTCCCCTCAGCACGGTCAATTAGCTGTTTAACCTGTTCTGGAGTAAGGGCCGGTAGAATCAGCTTGGGTAAACGCGGTGCTTTCATTGATCCCATGGGATTGGGTATACCGGAAGTTTCCTTGCGCCAGTTGTAATAGGCGCGGATGACGCGGAAGTAGCCATGCCGGTTACCGGGGTTTTTGAACTGTAGTAAGAAGCGCTCAATATCACCTCTATTTGCCGTATCAAGGTCAATATACCGGGAGATGAAACGGAACTTCCTTTCATAACCGGCTATGGTATTAATGGTGACCCCTTCTACCGTTTTGGACTGGATGAAATTTTGAAAAGATTTTGCCAGTTCGGGGTAGGGAGGCTTCTCTATGCGTGCTTTGGTGACCATCTTCCTGATACTCTCTTGGCTTTCACGTTTAGAGACACTGTTTACACATGTTGAAGCTGAAAGCAAGTCTAAAATGTCAATGAAATACGAAGGGAGCAAAGCTGCGCCGCGTGTCGGCCACACAGGGGCGCAATAGCCCCATGTGGTATGGTTGGAGGGTAACGGCCCAAAACTCGGCTGTTTGGCGGGACGCGGATGCTCACAGGGGCAACAAAGGCAGGATGGCACCTTAACTGAAACACCACAATACGACTTTAAGATGAATCCCGCGACAATCTTGGCACGTATGACAGAGTTCTAAAAATAAGAAAAGCCCGGTACCGGGCTTGTTTACGATTGCGTATAATGGTGGCGGCGGGTAGATTTGAACTACCGACCAAGGGCTTATGAGTCCCCTGCTCTGCCACTGAGCTACGCCGCCGTGGCTTGATTAAAAGTTGATTTTATACTTAAGTTCGTCCGCATGTCAATTGAAGTGGTGTAATTACAGTTATCCGATAACCTTGATTTTGACACAATAAAGGTAATGTCGGACAATTGCATCAGGTGGTTATCGAGGAGGAATTTGATGGTTAAAACCAAGGTTGAAGGTATCGATAAGGGTGATATTATGCTTTACGCTTTATCCACCTGTGTCTGGTGTGGCAAGACCAAGAAACTGCTGGATGAACTGGGGGTTGCCTATACATATGAATACGTTGACCTGCTTACCGGGTCTGCGCGTGAAACTGCGGTGAAAGACATTAAAGTATGGAATCCGGCCTGTTCTTTTCCGACTTTGGTTGTTAATGACGAAAAATGTATTGTCGGTTTCAAGGAAGACGATATACGTCAGGCACTGCAATGACAGACGGGCAGGTAACTGATTACCAAATCAAGGACAAGCAGCAGAGCTTGCAGTCCGAAGCGGAAAAATCCGGTTATCGTCTGAACCCGGATGAAGCGTTTACATTGAAACTCGCTGAGGGGCTGCTGGTTAATATTTCAAGATATGGTTATCAAGCCTGCCCATGCCGGCTGGCCGCCGGGGTAAAAACCGATGATCTTGATATTATCTGTCCCTGTGATTACCGCGATGCTGATATCAGCGAATACGGGTCATGTTTCTGCGGTCTATATATCAGCAACGCGGTGTCGCGTGGTCAGCAGAGCCTGCAGTCGGTGCCGGAAAGGAGGGGGTTGCCAGTAGCCGGCGGGCAAGAAAATATGGAAAAAAGTTTGAAGCAGGAATTATCTCAGCCGGTATGGCGATGCAAGGTTTGCGGTTACCTGTGCGCCAGGCCGGATGCGCCGGAAAGATGTCCGATATGCAAGGTCGGTCGGGAACGCTTCGAGCGTTTCATTTAGTCTATTTTTTTTTAAGGCGTTGGACTTCACGATCTATTTCACGTCGTTCCCAGTTCGTCTGGCGTTCAAATACCCAGACGCTCAGAAAATGGAAGATGAGGCCGATTCCCCAGCCGAACAGTGGCCAGATAAACCAAGGATAGCCACCTCCGCTTATCATCCAGACCAGAAAAATGGATGTGTTGACTACTATATAAGTCAGCAGGTGAATAAAGAAATCCTTTTTTTCCTTAACGTGCTTAACGGCTTGTTCGTAGATTTCTTTTTCAGACATTTCACCGTTCATGATGGTTCTCCCGTTCATTAACCCGTCTGCCACTGGATATTTTAACATCTGAGTTGTCTATTGCAAGATATATTTTTTACTCTCTTTTGCACCCCTGAAGCCGAATGCGTATAATGACGTACACAGTTATTACAGGGGGCAGCCATGCTCAAGCATGAAATACTGAAGATTCTTGAGACCGACGCCAGAACTACACCTGAAACTATCTCCCGAATGACCGGCGGAAATATTGAAGAAATAAAACAGATTATCAGAGATGCCGAAGCCGATCGTACCATCGTCCGTTACAAAACTGTGGTTAACTGGGACAAAATCTCCAATGAACGGGTCGAGGCTATAATCGAGGTAAGGGTAGTTCCACAGCGGGATACCGGTTTTGATTCTATAGCTGAGCGTATTTATCGTTTTCCCGAGGCCCGAACGGTTTACCTGATGTCCGGCACTTATGACCTGGCCGTACTGGTTACCGGCAAGACTATGCACCAGGTGGCTAACTTCGTTTCCCAGAAGCTGTCGCAGATTGATGGCGTACAGGGAACCACTACTCATTTTATGCTGAAGCGCTATAAAGAAGATGGAGAGGTACTGGCCGGAACGGAAGATGTGCAGCGCCAGCAGGTTGTTCTCTAATCTAAAACCATATAATGTCAACCGAGACTAACATACAGCGTGTACTTACCTCACAGCGGGTAAAGGCGATAAAGCCTTCCGGTATTCGGAGGTTTTTTGACCTTTTATCTAGTATGGAGGGAGCAATTTCCCTAGGCGTAGGCGAACCTGATTATGCTACTCCATGGCATATCCGAGAGGCGGCCATCTATGCCCTGGAGCATGGCCGAACCATGTATACGTCCAATTCCGGCACACCCGAACTGCGGCGGGAAATCGCCGGCTATTTAAACCGGGTACACGAACTGGAATATGACTGGAAAAGCGAGCTACTGGTTACCACCGGCGTCAGTGAGGCTTTAGACCTGGCAGCCCGGGCTGTCCTGGATCCCGGCGATGAAGTTATTCTACCGGACCCCTGTTACGTGTCTTACGCCTCATGCATTACCCTGGCTGGTGGAGTTCCAGTATCGGTGCCCACCTATGAAGACCAGTCATTTGAACTGAACCCAAATGATGTAGCCCGTTATATCACGCCCAGGACCAAGGCCATTCTGCTGGGTTATCCGGCTAATCCGACCGGCGCGGTAATGCCGACGGACAAGCTCAATGAAATAGCGGTGCTGGCTGAACGGCATAATCTTATCGTCATCTCTGACGAAATATATAACCGGCTGACTTACGGCATTACGGTACCTTCCTTTGCCAGTCTGCCGGGTATGCAGCAGCGTACCGTGCTGCTCAACGGGGTATCCAAGTGTTATTCAATGACCGGTTGGCGTATAGGCTACGCGGCGGGTCCGGCGGAAATTATTGCCGGCATGACCAAGATTCACCAGTACACAATGCTGTGCGCCCCGTCAATGGGACAGGCGGCGGCCATTGAAGCCCTGAAGAACGGTGAGGAAGATATCCAGGACATGGTAGAGGACTATAATCGGCGCCGCCAGGTGATGGTTTCAGGCTTCAATTCTCTCGGTCTCTCATGCTTTGAACCAAGAGGCGCTTTCTACGCCTTCCCCTCGGTAAAAAGCACTGGTCTTTCATCTGATGAATTCGCTGAAAAACTGCTCAAGGAAGAAAAGGTCGCTGCCGTACCTGGCACCGCTTTTGGCCGACAGGGTGAAGGATATCTGCGGTGCTGCTATGCTACTTCAATGTCCCAGATAGAAGAAGCGCTGGAGAGGATTAAACGTTTCCTTAGCCGGCTGTAGTATCTGTTAAAGAATAACCGTCCGGTGGTCATGGACAAATACGCGGTGGGAAATATATAGTTTTACCCCGTCCGATAGAACCCTTTTTTCTATGTCCCTGCCCTTGGTTATGAGGTCATTTACGGTATCCTGGTGAGAAACCGGCAGTGTGGCCTGGTGAATTATCGGTCCCTTGTCCAGGTCAACGGTGGCAAAATGTGCGGTGGCGCCGATGACCTTGACTCCCCGGGCAAAAGCCTGGTGATAAGGCCTGGCTCCTTCAAATGCCGGCAGGAATGAGTGGTGGATATTGATTACCCGGTTCCTGTTTTTTTCCAGGAATTCGCCACTGAGTACCTGCATGTAGCGGGCCATGACCACGAAATCAACTTTGTAACTTTGGAGCAATTCCATTTCCCGACGTTCAGCATCAGCTTTGGTGGCTGTGGTCTTGGGTACGTGGTGGAAATCTATGCCGAAAAAGTCAGCTATATATTTCAAGTCCTGGTGGTTGCTGATAATGAGCGGTATCCGGCATTTGAGTTCACCGGCTTGGTGGCGGAGCAAAAGGTCCCAGAGGCAGTGATCAAATTTGGATACCATAATTGCCATCTTGGGAAGTTCATCAGTAAAATACAGTTCCCATTCACCGCCGAAACCGGCTTCATCCAACAGTTTCAACAACGCGTCTTTAATCTCAGGACGTTTGATGGAAAAGTTGGATATATCCCACTCCACCCGCATGAAAAAAGTGTTGGTCTGACGGTCAACAAATTCGTCCAGGGTGATGATGTTGCCGTCATGGCCGGAGATAAATCCGGAAACAGCGGCGATTATGCCCTTTCGGTCCTGGCAGCTTATCTTGAGGATAGCGGTGTCCATGCGTTGATAACGGTAACAGAGCTAAAGCAGCCCCATTCGCTCCTTGACCTCGGTGATAGTGACCCGGGCGATGGCGCGGGCTTTTTCAGCCCCCTGTCGGATAACTTTGTCCACATATTCCCGGTCGGCTGATATATCGGCGCGTCTGGCGCGCAGCGGTTCCAGATAGGCATTAATGGCGGCACCCAAGCCTTTCTTGCAGTCCACGCATCCGCGGGTGGCGCCTCGACATTCCGCGGCTATGATTTCAATGCTCTCAGGGCTGAAATGACGGTGCAGCTTATATACGTTGCAGACTTCAGGGTGCCCCGGATCCGTGCGTAGTCGGCGGGCTGGGTCGGTGACGGCGCTCATCACCTTCTTCAGTGTTTCCTCTGGTGTAGCGGCCAGTTCAATATGGTTATTAAGAGACTTGCTCATCTTGTCGCGGCCGTCCAGGCCTACCACCATCGGGAAATTGGTGAGCTTACCCTGGGGCTCGGGGAAAACCGGCCCGAAATGGTCATTGAAGCGCCGCACTATTTCCCGAGCCAGTTCCAGGTGTGGCAGCTGGTCTTCACCAACCGGAATCGCCTCGGCCTTGTAAAGAACGATGTCGGCGGTCATCAGTACCGGGTAACCGACCAGGCCGTAGTTGACGTTGTGCGGCTGCTGCTTGACCTTTTCCTTGAAGGTAGGCACCCGCATCAGCCACGACAGAGGAGTAGCCATACCCAGCAGGGTATAGAGTTCAGTTACTTCCGGTACATGGGATTGTACGAATAGGATACACCGGTCCGGGTCAAGCCCGGCGGCCAGCAGGTCTATCACCTGCTCCCGGACATTATCCTTCAGCAGGTGTGTGTCTTCCAGTGTAGTCAGGGCATGTATATCCACCACGCTGTAGATGCAGTCAAACTCATCCTGCATGGCGACATAATTCTGCACAGCTCCCAGATAATTGCCGAGATGGATGCGGCCGGTGGGGCGGATGCCGGAAAATACCCGTTTTTTCATTAAATTTCTGTTCTCCTTGATGAAGAGCCATTGTAGCACAGCTTCAGGATGCCCTCAAATAGGGGGAAACTAACGTAACGTTAATGGTTGACACTAACGTTATAGTGTAATAGAATGCGGCCTGATGAGGGAAACAGAGACCAAAACCGGTTATTATCAGGTGAGCGAAGTTGCTCGCCGCGCCTCGGTCAGTGTTCGCACGGTGCGTTTCTATGAGGAAAAAGGCCTTCTGGAAACGCCTGAACGGACTTCGGGCGGTATGCGGCTTTATGACGGGCGGGATGTAAGCCGGGTCAAGCTGGTCCGGCGTCTGCGTAATGTCGGGCTTGACCTTGAAGAGATCAAGAACGCTCTCAGCTGCAATGCCGCTGGCCGGCAGGAGAGGGTCGAGCATACCCTGCGGGTTCTGCGCCTGGAAGCGGAGCGCAGCCGCTCCCGAATAGCTGAATTGCAGCGTGAGAGTGAAGAAAGAGAAGAACTGGCTGATATGATATCTCAGTGTTTGCAATGTGATATGGGTGTTTGTCCGAATGAGTGTCCGCCCGTAAAGCATATTATTTAAGTATCAAAAACAAAAAGGAGGTTTTTAATCTATGGGGAAAATTGTTATTGCCTATCAATCATTTACCGGCAGCTGCAAGGCGCTGGCCGAGGCTGTGGCCGAAGGTGTCGAGCAGGCCGGGGGCAAGGCCGAGGTCAAGAATATAACCGACACCCAGCCGGCTGACCTGGCCAGTGTTGACGGCTTTATCCTGACTACCACACAGCCATTTCAGTCCCTGGCCGGGGACACCAAGAAGTTTTTTGAGACCGTATGGCCGGCCCGTGAACAGGTTAAGAAAAACCTGCTCTTTGCCGCGGTTATCTGCAATGCCAATGAGGCGACGGACTCAGCGGCGGCGCTGGACAAGTTCACCACTTATCTCGGCTGGAAAAAAGCTGGTGACTGGGTGCTGGTTGCCCCGGCTGAACTTGAAGCCGGCAAGATAAGCGCCCGACAGCTGGGCATAGCCGTAGCCCAGGGAGGCTAAATAAAATAATATTGCGTAGTAACTCTTAGCCGGGGGGTTGGTTGTGCCAACCCCCCGCTTTTTTACGGAATCAGTTCTAACAGCGGTTCAGCCAGGTCTATGGGTACGAACAGGTAAATCCCGGTACCCTGGGCCAGTGAAGCCAGACCGATGACCTTGCCGTTCATGGTGAACAAACCGCCGCCGCCGCTGCCCTGGCCTATCGGTACTTCACTCTGGATGAAGTAATAATCATCAGCGGTGCGCAGCGCGGATACTATGCCGTAGGTGAAAGTGGCTGGACCTGGTAGTTCATCGCTCATGGGATATCCGGCGGCAATAACCGCCTGGCCGGTTTCTAACCCGGACATGCTGCCCATTTCCGCGGCCGGGAAGTCAGTGCGGTCGCTGTCGATTTTTAACAGCGCCAGGTTGGCTTGGGCGTCAATATCAACGATTGACGCGTCAAATTCCTCCCCGGTATTGAGGGTGACCCTGACATAGCTGGGGTTGTCGACATTATGCAGTACGGTGAGTATATATCCCTCCGGGCTGACCAGAACACCGGAGGCGAAGCCGCGGAGTCCGGGACCGGGAGCGGTTATCCTGACCGTTACCGGGTCAATATCGTCTATCAGTTTGCTGAAGCTGGAAGCCGACGTATTATTGCCTTTATTGTAGTTGTTGATGGTTTCGGCAAGAGCGGCGGCCTCAGATTGTGCCTGGTTGTATTCCGCTTCCAGAGCATCTATGCTTTGCAGCAACAGATTGTTGGAAGAGGCGATTTCCCGGCTGCGGTTTTCAGTTTCGGCCAAGTCTTGATTAATTGTGTCCTGCGCCATGTAAATGGCGGCGTTGCCGATTATGACGGCGGTCAGGACTGCGGCTGTGGCAAAATATTTAATATTCATTCTCGGTTTTCCGTTTAACTGCCCAGGGCGTCCTGGATAATTGGTTTTACCGCGTCAATGGGTACGGCGGTGTTTATGCCGGCGGCAAAACCGTATGAAGGGATGCCGATCAGTTCTCCGCTGGTATTGAAAAGCCCGCCGCCGCTGTTGCCGGGATTAATGTCGGCGTCTATCTGGATGTAATCCACCTGGGAGTTGGGATTGAAGGAATTACTGGAAGTCATGGTGCGGATGGCGGAGATTATGCCGGAATTAAAGGTAGCTGGTCCCGGCAGCTCTTCGCCCAGGGGGTAGCCCCCGGTCAGTATTTGTTCACCGACGGAGGCATTGGCTGATGAACCCAGGGTGATGGCCGGCAGGTCGGTGCGCGTGGTGTTCATTTTAAGCACAGCGGAATCAAGGTCAATATTGCTGGCAATGACATCGGCAGTATAGGTTTCTCCGTCCATCAAGGTAACCTGGACAGAAGTGGCGCCGTCAATGACGTGCTGGTTGGTCAGGACGTACCCGTCAGCTCGGATAATGGTACCGGAACCGGTGCCGCCGCCGAAGCGACTGGCTACTTCAACGTACACCACTGATGGCTCAACCATTTTTACCAGGTCGGTAAAGTTGATGCAGCCTTGACCGCCTGGTGTATCGGACATCTCTTCAACCGTCTGCTCCAGGGCGGAGATGACTGACGATAAAGCGTCAGCTTCTTCCTGGCGGTCGGCCAGGCTGCTTTCCAGCTCGGCGCGGCTGTTTTCCAGCGCTGACAGCCCGGTTTCGGTTTCAGACAGGCTGTTATTAGCCTGCCAAAGCAGGCCGCCGTTGAAGGCAGTACCGATTAGCAGTATGCCGATAAAAAAACTCAGCAGCCAGCGGTTCATATTGCAGCTCCTTCAACCAAGCCCGAGACGGAGGTTGAAGTCAGAGCGGAATAACCTGCCTGACGGGCCTGGATATCGTTGCTTGTCATTATACAACGGAAATGTGGATAAATTATGAAACGGATAAAATCATCCGTTTCCCTAATCGGCATTACTTTCTTCACATGCTCTCCGGCGCTGACATCCCCATCAGGTGCAGCGTTCGGGACAGGACGGTGCGGGCGGCTATCATCAGTTTGAGCCGGGCCTTGGAAAGGCATTCATCATCGGAAACTACGCGGCAATCCTTGTAGAAGGCGTGGAAGGCGGTAGCCAGTACCTGTGCGTAGTAGGCCAGGTGATGCGGTTCCAGTGTTTCGGCTACCTGGCCGATTACTTCCGGCAGGAGCAGCATTTTACGCAGCAGTTCCAGTTCCGCCGGTTCAATCAGCTTGGTTACGTTGCCGTCAGTGTAGTCTATTCCCCGTTCGCCGGCCAGGCTGATGATGGAGCAGATGCGGGCGTGGGCATACTGGACATAATATACCGGGTTTTCCGCCGATTGCTTTTTAGCCAGTTCCAGGTCAAAGTCCATCTGGGAATCAGCGCTGCGCGACAGGAAATTGAAGCGGCAGGCGTCAGCACCGACTTCGTCGAGGACTTCCCTTAAAGTTATAATCTCTCCGCTGCGCTTGGAAAGCCGTACCTGTTCTTCCCCGCGGCGCAGGGTAACCAGCTGCGATATGATTACATGTAGGCGTTCCGGGTCTATGTCCAGGGCCTGCAGTACTGATTTCATCCGGGACACATGGCCCTGGTGGTCGGCGCCCCAGATGTTGATGCCCTTGTCGAACCTGCGGCGGACAAATTTATCATAATGATAGGCGATATCGGTAGCGAAATAGGTTGGGGCGCCGTCGGAACGGACGATAACGTTGTCCTTGTTTTCACCCAGGGCGGTGGAGGCGAACCAGACCGCTCCTTCTTTTTCCGTAATATAACCTGCTTTTCTGAGCAGGTCGATAACATTTTCATATTCGCCGCTGTCATACAGGCTCTGTTCGGAAAACCAGCAGTCGAAGCTGACTCCCAATTCAGCCAGGTCCTGCCGGATAAGACTCAGCATTTTTTCAAGTCCAATAGCGCCGAGTCGGTCCATGGCTTCACTTTCCGGCAGATCGGCAAAGGAAGCTCCATTTTCCCCGACGATTTCCGCGGCAAGCCGCAACATGTATTGTCCGAAATAGCCTTCGGCCGGCATTTCGGCATCACGTCCCATTTCCTGCAGATAACGGGCGTACAGCGAACGTTTGAAAGCCGATACCTGGTTGCCGGCGTCATTAACATAGAACTCCTG
Organism: Dehalogenimonas sp. NIT-SK1; assembly: GCF_055384165.1. Classification (NCBI taxonomy): domain Bacteria; kingdom Bacillati; phylum Chloroflexota; class Dehalococcoidia; order Dehalococcoidales; family Dehalococcoidaceae; genus Dehalogenimonas; species Dehalogenimonas sp. NIT-SK1. The sequence continues at coordinate 1,301,840 of NZ_AP042352.1, read as the reverse complement.
CTGAACGTCAAAACCGGCCGCCTTAAGCGCCAGCGCCAGGCTGCTGCCCAGCACGGCACCACGACCGTGGCCGACATGAATCGGTCCGGTTGGATTGGCGGAAACATATTCTATCTGGATTTTTTTGTCTCGGCCGAGGTCGATGTTGCCGTATTGCTGGCCGGTCCTGATAATAGCCTCGACCTGTTCAATAATCCATTCATCGGAGAGGGTAAAATTGATGAATCCCGGCGGAGCTATCTCCACCTTGCTTATTTCCGGGACCTCCGGGATAAAGTCGATGATGGCCGCGGCGATATCCAGTGGTTTCATGCCGGTGGAACGGGCCATTTTAAGCGGCAGGGAAGCGGCATAATCACCATGGGCGGCTTTCTGCGGGTGTTCTACGGTCACTGGAGGCATGGATACTGAAGGCAGGCGCCCTGCTTCCCTGGCTTTGACGGCGGCCTGGGAAACGAGGTCGGTTATAACGCTTTTTACTGCAAGGATTCCGTTCAAGTAATTATCTCCATTAAATGATATTGAAATAGAAATAAATTATAGCATACTTGCATCGCATCGCTTTGCCGGAGCGGCGGGTGTATTTCGGCAAAACATGGGTGTTAGGCGGCTCATCTGAAGGAACATATACGCCGGCGGGAGGGTCAGGCCGGGGCTAATTGTTGAGCAGTTCCTGTTCCTTGTCCTTGCCCAGCTGGTCCGCCTTGAACACATAGCTGTCGGTCAGTTTCTGCAGGTCATCCTGGGCACGCTTGGATTCATCCTGGGATATTTCCTTGGCTTTCTCCAGTTTCTTGATATGTTCCATCGCGTCCCGGCGCAGATTGCGGATAGCTACCTTGTCATCCTCAACCCGCTTGTTGACCATCTTGGTCAGCTCGACGCGCCGTTCCTGGGACAGCGGCGGAATGGACAGGCGTATAACCTGTCCGTCATTTGAGGGAGTCAGTCCCAGGTCGGATTTCATGATGGCCTTTTCAATCGGACCCATCATGGTGCGGTCCCAGGGCTGGATGGCCAGCATACGGGCATCAGGCACCGAAACGTTGGCCAGGTGGTGTATCGGTGTCGGTGTTCCGGCGTAATCAACACGGACATGCTCAATTATGGCTGTGGATGCCCGGCCGGTGCGGATGCCCCCCAGCTCCCGGTGAAGCACCTCAATGGATACTTTCATCTTTTTTTCGGCTTGTTGCATGATTTCAGGAATACTCATAATTATTAACTCTCGCTTGATATTAATGTGCCGACGGCGCCACCGGTAACCGTGCGTCGCAGGTTGCCATCGGCGGTCATGTCAAAGACAATGATCGGCAGTTTATTCTCCAGGCACAGCGACAGGGCGGTGGCGTCCATCACCCGGAGCCGCTTGTTCAGTGCTTCCAGGTGGGTCAGTTTTTGATATTTTACCGCGTCCTTGTGCTTCAGGGGATCAGACGAATAAACGCCATCCACCCGGTTTTTGGCCATCAGCAGCACCTGGGCTTCAATTTCTATGGCCCGCAGCGCGGCGGCGGTATCGGTGGTCATATAGGGATTGCCGGTACCGCCGGCGAATATGACTACCCGGTTTTTTTCCAGGTGGCGGATGGCGCGGCGTCGGATGAAAGGCTCGGCCACCTGCTGTACGGTGATGGCTGACTGGGTGCGGGTACTGACGCCTTCTTTCTCCAGCAGGTCCTGCAGTGTCAGGGCGTTGATGACGGTGGCCAGCATACCGGCGTAATCAGCGGTGACGCGGTCAATGCCGTCCCTGGCCACAGCAGCTCCGCGCCAGATATTGCCGGCTCCGACTACTACTGATACCTGGACCCCGATGTTGGTAAGGTACTTGATCTGGTGGGCTATGCCGCGGATAGTGGGGATGTCTATCAGCCCCCGGGCATCACCGGCAAAGGCTTCGCCGGACAATTTGAGCAGGACTCTTTTGTATTTGAGCACCGGTGCCTGAACCGGTTTTTCCGTCTGCCGCGCAGGGACGGCCGAAGAGTCAGGACCGGAATCCGGGGTAGTCTGAGAGTTGGCCACGGTTGCTTCAGCCTCCTCGTTTTTCTCTATATATGGCCGGTGCTTCAAGCGCCGGGGCATACCGCGTTTCAGGGACAGGCAGGCCTTTATCCGCCCAGTTCGAAGCGGGCGAACCGCTTCAGCCGGATATTTTCACCGGTGCGGGCGATGACCTCAGTGATGAGGTCGTTAATACTCTTGGAAGGGTCCTTGATGAACGGCTGGGAGAGCAGGCAGGCGCTCTCAGCTTCCGCTTCGCAATCTGTCGGCTGGTCATTTTCAGAGAGGTATAACGGACACATGGCCGCTACCTGCATGGCAATGTCATGCGCCAGTTCCTTGAACTCGTCGGTCCGGGCTACAAAGTCAGTTTCACAGTTAAGCTCGATGATGGCACCCACCCGGCCGCCGGTGTGAACGTAGGCTTCAACCAAGCCCTGGCCGGTAGCCCGCTCAGCTTTTTTGGCCGCCTTTTGGAAACCTTTGGCCTGAAGGGCTTCAAAGGCCTTATCAATATTGCCTTCGGATTCAATCAGGGCATTGCGACAGTCCATGACTCCGGCGCCGCATTTATCTCTTAATTCTTTAACTGTTTCTGCTGGTATCTGCAATTTCAAAACCTCGTATTAGTAAATTAGTCAGGAGCTATTCCGCGGCTTCTTTTTCAGCCGCGACCGGTTCCTCTTCGGTATCTGTCTCATCCCCGCTGATAAGAGAAGTCTCTACCTGTTCAACCTCGACCTCGGCGATGTCCTTGTTCACCGCCAGGACGGTATCGGCGACTTTACCGAGTATCAGCTTGATGGCCCGCATGGCGTCATCATTGGAAGGAATGAGGTAGTCTATGCCTTCCGGATTGCAGTTGGTGTCAACCATAGCCACAATCGGGATGCCCATACGCTGGGCTTCAGCCAGGGCAATTTTCTCCTTGGTGGGGTCGATGATGAACACCACGTCCGGCAGAGCGGTCATTTCCTTGAAGCCGCCCATCATCTTGTTGAGGCGGGTCATCTCATCGGCCAGTTTGAGCTGTTCCTTTTTAGGCAGGCGGGCCAGCTCACCGCGGGCGTGCTGGTCTTCCAGCCTGACCAGGTAGTCTATTCGGTTCTGGATGGCGGCGAAATTGGTCAGGATTCCGCCTATCCAGCGCTGATTGATATAGTACATGCCGGCGCGGTTGCACTCTTCGGCGACGATGTCCTGGGCCTGCTTTTTGGTGCCGACTACCAGTATCTTGCCGCCCTCGGCGACCACACTTTCTATGAATTCCAGCGCTTTATCCAGCATGACCACGGTTTTATCCAGGTCAATTATATGGATGTCATTGCGCTTGGTGAAGATATATTTCTTCATCTTGGGATGCCAGCGGCTGGTTTGGTGACCGAAGTGCGCTCCGGACTCCAGCAACTCTTTGATATTGGTAGTTGTAATCGGCAAGTGAAACTCCTCCTATATTAAGGCACGCGTATTTAGCCAAGTAGAAAGTATAACACAGCAGTATAGCATAATGCCAAGCAGGCGGGCAACGGTAAATCAGGGTTCAGTCTTGGGTAATCAGTATTCAGTTGACGCTGAGGAAGAGATAATTGTTTTTGTTTTGGCGACCCTCTTCCAACTCAAGGAAACGACTCCTCTTTTCCAGATTTGAGAATTTTTCATTCAATCGTGAGTCGTTTTGCCAATTCAAACCAAAACAAACCAATTCAAAACTCAGAGTTTTATATTTATGATTTATCAGTAGTTTAGAGTTCTCAGTTCTCAGTTTTCAGTTATCCGCTGATTAGTATTCAGTTTTTGTTTCCCGGTGTCCGGTTTTTGGTGATATAGGGAATTGGATTCCCGGCTTTCGCGTAGGATGACACAACCACTGCAGGATGGAGCTTTCCAAACCTCCAGATACGGAACATATGATAGCATATCCCTGTTTCAGACGTAAGGGGTAGACGTTACACTTTGCCCGGGAAATTTTTATCCGCTTTCTTGGATAATGACAGCTGTTGAGTTATTTTTTATTCTGCCGCAGTTTATCCACGCTGCATTCCAGGCACAGGCCGTTGTGGCAGCAGATGGTTCCGCCGCATTCCGGGCAGCGCCACCTGGTTTCTTCCTGCTGTAGAAAATTTTCCATGCCGTGTTCTTTAATGAACAACAGGTTATCTATCATGCTCATAGAGTGTTTCTCGCGGTAGCGGCGGTCAAGGTCTTTCAGCCGTTTGCAGGGAAAATCCGCGCATTCATAGCAGAAATGGACAAGTCCTTTGGAGACCACGCCGCAGTGCCCGCTCATGAAAGTGCAGTTCTTGCCGCGAGGCCGGCAGCCCGGACAATAGCGCCGGTTGAAGCCCTTGCGGTTAAGGTCAGTTTTCATCGCCAGGTAACTGACGCATAAACCACAGTTCATGCCGCAGGGGGCTATAAGCTGTTCTTCCATAATCAAACGCAATATTTCATTAAAAGGTGGCGTATTATTCTTTCAATCTCATTTTTTCTATTTCATGCTTTTCTACATATAAGGAACGAATTTAGCTAAATAAAGAACGACTGAGGATAAATCAAGGTTTTCTCAGCCGTTCTTTATTAATCATTTTTATTCAATTAGTTCAGATGCTTTAATGTTTCTAGTAGGCCGTCCAGCCGCCGTCCGCGGTTATGATAGCCCCGTTGACGAAGCTGGAATCATCGGAAGCCAGGAAGAGGGCGATTTTGGCGATTTCCTCGGGTTCTCCCACGCGGGGATTCAGATTCATGCCGGCCATGGCGTTGTCCATGCCGAATTTGTTGGGACTGGTGAGTGTAGCCCCGATGTTGGTATTGACCGCGCCCGGGGCGACAGCATTGCAGCGGATGCCCAGTTTGGCGTACTGGAAGCCGACATTCTTGGTCAGGCCGATGACGGCGTGCTTGGAAGCGGTGTAAGCGGCTCCGGCCCGTGAGCCCAGCAGGCCGCCGGCGGAGGAGATGTTGATGATGTTGCCGGACTCTTTTTTTACGAATATTTTCAGCGCGGCACGAGTAGCCCGCATGGGACCGGTGGAATTGACGGCGAAGACTTTGTCCCAGAGTTCATCGGTGATGTCGCCCGCCGGGACAAAATTGTCCATGATGCCGGCGTTGTTGACCAGGATATCCAGCGTGCCGTAGGTCTTGACCGCTGCATCGACCATATTCTGGATGTCTTCTTCTTTGGTCACATTAGCCACCACAGCCGTGGCCGCGCCTCCGGCGGACGTGATCTCTTCGACCACTTTGTCAGCGGTTTCCCGGTTCATGTCCGCGGCGATTACCCTGGCTCCCTCACCGGCGAAAAGCAGCGCCATGGCCCTGCCCATTCCGGAACCGGCGCCGGTGATTACGGCAACTTTGTCTTTCAGTTTCATCTCGATTTACCTCTTTCTATATTGTAGTAGCGACGGCGGATACTAATACCAGTACTAGTTCCGGTTCGCCGTTATATAATAACTGATTAGAGGCAAGATGAGAAGACCTGAAAAAACCATGTTTTTCAGGTCTCGCAGACGGGGGTTACTGCTGGCGGACAACCATCAGCGGCAGGTCGGAATCGGCCAGCAACTTATGGGTAACTGATTTGCTCCGCCAGGTGGAAACCACTGAAGCGGTGGCCATCACCACCATGTCCGCTCCCAGGACGCGGGCGGCGGAAGTGATGAGACGGGCGGAGTCATCGCCGATGTCAACCCGGGTATCCGCCTCCAGGCCTTGGTGGCGCAGTTTTTCAGCCAGCGATTCCAGGTAGTCACTTACCCGATCCTGTTCGTCCAGTGATTTTTTCATGTTGTGGAGACCGCGGTCACCGACCAGGTCGGATTCAGGTTCCGCCTCCAGCATTTCCTTGACCATGCTGAAAAGGGTTATTTCCGCGCCGCTGGCTTTGGCCAGGGCAGCCGCCGGCGCCAGGGCCTGTTCCGAACCGTGACTGCCGTCCAGCGGTACCAGGATATGATTGAACAGCGGTTTGCCCTTGACCACCGCTTCCGGCGGCACCAGCATAGACGGACAGCCGACCTCGCGGAATACGTCATCAAAGACCGAAGCCGCCGAACGCGACTTGGAGGCGACGCTGAGTCCTTCCCGAATCATTATGATCAGGTCAGTGCCGTTCTGTTCCACGTAATCATGTATGACCGGCGCCAGTTGGCCGAACTGGATTACCGCGGCGGCGGAAGGCGCCGAACCGGTGTCGGCACCCGGACCAAATCCGGAGGCGACCATCTCAGCCCGTTTTTCCAGGTAGAGCCGGTGCATGGTGTGGTTCAGATTATGGCTTTCATCACAGGCGTGGAGCAGGATGATTTCCGATCCCAGGCGGCGGGCAAGCGTCTCGCCGTAGGGTATTGCAGCTTCTGCAATGTCTGAGCCGTCAAGCGGAATGAGTATTTTATTAAACAATTGACCACTCCTTGCGCCTTTTTTGGTTCTATTCAGGATACTCAATTTTACCTTTTGAGTCAATATAGCCCATTCGGTAAATAATCATACCGTTTGAATCCGCACCTTCGGGATGCTAGACTTCTGGCCATTATAATGATAATTATCGGAATTACCGGGGGCATCGGCAGCGGCAAGAGCACGGTGGGCTCCATGCTGAAAGAAATGGGGGCGGCGTTTATTGACGCCGATAAGGTAGGGCACCGGCTGCTGCGGAATGACGAGGCGCTGAAAAAGCGGATCGTGGAACAGTTCGGTCAGGGCATCCTGACCGAGGCCGGTGATATTGACCGGAAGAGACTAGCCGCGATAGTTTTTAATGACGCGGCCGCGCTGCGGTGCCTGAATGAAGCGACGCATCCGGCCATCAACCGGGCGGTGGGGGCGGAAGTGGCCGCGCTTAAAGCTGAAGGCTATCGGGTAGTGGTTATTGAGGCGCCGCTGCTGGTGGAGGCCGGCTGGACCCGGGAAACTGATGTCATCTGGCTCACGGAGGCGCCGCCGGAGGTGGTCTTGCAGCGGCTGGTAGAGAAAATGGGTTACACGGAAGCCGAAGGCCGGGCGCGCATTGCCGCCCAGACCTCGAATGAAGAGCGGCGGCGCTACGCTTCCGAAGTCATTGATACCGACACCTCTCTTGAAGAACTTCGGGACCGGGTAGCCGGATTATGGCGGCGTCTTAAGCCCTGACCTTTATATAACCCAGACCATCGCGCAGCGGCATCGGTTTGAAGCCGAACTGGTTTTCCACCGAATCAGGGTCGGTAGTGTTCTCGATTTCCATGGACTTGAACTCCGCCATGCTGATGGGCGGATTGGACAGCAGCTTGTCCATGACCGCTACCGCCGGCAGCATCAGCGGCCGGGGTACTTTTATCTTGAATTTTTTCTTGCCCATCGCCCGGAGAAGCTGGTTCAGCATATTCTCGTATGTCATGATTTCCGGACCGCCGACGGGGCAGCTCTGGCCGCTTTTTTCACCGGCTACCATTTTGAGGATGCAGCTGACCACGTCGCCCACCCAGATGGGCTGCAGGCGGCTTTTACCGTCCCCGGCGATGGGGACTATAAACGGCACCATGTTGACCGAGCGAACCAGGGAAGCTATGAAGCCTGCTCCCTCGCCGAACATGACCGACGGCTGGAGAATGGAGTAATCAAGCCCTGAGTTTTTCACCGCTTCCATTCCCAGCCACTTGGAGTGCAAATAGGTGTAGCGCGGGTCGGCTGAGGCGCCGAGGATGCCCATGTGGATGAATCTTTTCACGCCGGCTTCACGGGCGGCATTGACCATGTTCTGTGTGCCGATGACGTTGACTTCCCGGAAAGTGGCCCGTTTGTTTTCCCGGATAATGGCTACCAGGTGGATTACGGTATCAACGCCGTCAAGCGCGGCGCGCAAGCTGTCAACATCGGTAACGTTGCCGATAGCCAGTTCGGCGCCGGGGGCCTTGATGCGGGCTCCTTCAGCCTGATTGGTAACCAGGCAGCGCAGCCTGAGTCCGTCCTTCTGCAGCCGGGGAATCAGGTGGCTGGCTACAAAACCACTGGCTCCGGTGATAAGTATCATCACTGTCCTCCTGTGAATGATTTGCCGCTTACAGTATAGCGTGAAAATTTACCCGACGATAGGGGGTATTTACATTAATTCCGGAGTGTTATAATTTTAAGAGGATGATGAATATGCAGCCTGCTCTACTGTGGGACAAACTGGACGGCAACAGAGTCAAATGTCGTACCTGCCAGTGGTATTGCCGCATCAATGACGGGCATTACGGCGTTTGCCGGATGTACCGCAACGAGGCCGGGCAACTGTTCAACCTGAATTACGCCCGGGTTTCTTCCATGGCCGTTGACCCCATAGAAAAAAAGCCGCTGTACCATTTTTATCCCGGCTCAAAAGTTTTTTCCCTGGGAACCTGGGGCTGTAATTTTCATTGCCGCGGCTGCCAGAACTGGGAGATAGCCTGTCCGGAAACGGATGACGGACTGCTGCGATCCCGCCGGCTCCTGCCGGAACAGGCGGTGATGATGGCCCTGGAAGCCGACTGCGGCGGCATAGCCTGGACCTATAATGAGCCGTCGATATGGCTGGAATATACTCTGGAAACGGCCAGGATGGCCAAAAAACAGGGTCTTTATACTGTGTATGTAACCAATGGCTACGCTTCAGCCGAACAGCTTGAGGCCATCGGGCCTTACCTGGACGCCTGGCGGGTGGACATTAAGGGTTTCAGTGACGCAGCCTATCGGAAAATCGGGGGCATATCCCATTTTGAAGGCATCCTGCGCATCGCCGAGCGGGCAGCCAGAGACTGGGCGATGCACCTGGAAGTGGTCACCAATATCATACCCGGGATAAACGATGATGATAAGCAGCTTTCCGGTATCGCCGGCTGGATAGCCCGTGAACTGGGGCCGCTGACTCCCTGGCACGTCACCCGTTTTTATCCCCGCCGGCAGATGGATAATCATGAAGCAACGCCGCCGGCAACGCTGGAGCGCGCCCGCCGGCTGGGACGGGCGGCCGGCCTGGAATTCGTTTACCTAGGCAACTTGCCCGGCAATGAATACAGCAATACGGTTTGTTACCACTGCGGCCGCGAAGTGGTCCGTCGCAGCGGCTTCAGCGCCGTTGCAACCGGACTCGACGGCGCCCGCTGCCGTTATTGCGGCGCCGAGCTGAACTTCCGGCGCTAAAGCGGCGGGGTAAAGCATTATTAATAAGGAGGCACCGGAAATTATGGCCATGATAAGACACCCGATCGCGTCGGGTAAATTTTACCCGGGCACCGCGGAACAGCTGCGGGCCTTTATCGAGTCTTTTGTGGAAAAAACCGATGAAAAAATTGAGGCGGCGGGCATTATATCTCCCCACGCCGGCTATATTTATTCCGGCGCCGTCGCCGCCTCGGTAATGGCCCGGATTGAGCCGGCTGACACCTATATTATTCTTGGCCCCAATCATACCGGCATGGGTAAGCCGTTCAGCATCATGACCGTCGGCTCCTGGCAGACGCCGCTGGGGGAGGTGCCGATAGATTCGGAACTGGCGCAGAGCATCCTGGTCAATTCCAAGTATCTGCAGGAGGACCGCACTGCCCACCAGGGGGAGCATTCCATTGAAGTTCAGCTGCCGCTGCTGCAGTATTTCAAGCCCGATCTCAAAATAGTGCCTATCGTGCTGGCGGTGGCTACGCTGGAGGTGTACCGGGAAATCGGCGCTTCTATTGCCCAGGCCATCCAGGAATCGCCGGGCAAGAAAGTGGTGATGGTAGCTTCTTCCGATATGACCCATTATGAACCCCAGCAGGCGGCGTCGGCCAAGGACCAGCGGGCGATTGAGGCGATACTGGCCATGGATGAAGAAGCTCTGCTGCAGCGGGTGATAGGGGAGAGGATTTCCATGTGCGGCTACGCTCCGGCGGTAGCCATGCTGGCTGCCGCCAAGACCATTGGCGCCGGTAGCGCCGAGCTGGTGCGCTACCAGACCTCCGGCGATGCCTCCGGCGACTTTTCCTCGGTGGTCGGCTATGCCGGCATCATTGTCCATCGCCGTCCCAAATCGCCGCTGGTAAGCCTGGCCCGCGAGGCAGTGGAGACTTTTACGCGTCATCGAAGGATGATTAAACCGCCGGCGGAACCGGCGCCGGAAATGCAGCAGCAGGCCGGGGTATTTGTTTCTATTAAAAAAGAAGGCAAGCTGCGGGGCTGCATCGGTACCTTCGAACCGTCTCGGCCGAATGTAGCTGAAGAGATTATCGTTAACGCTGTTGCCGCCGCGACTCGCGACCCGCGATTTTTACCCGTTTCCGAGGATGAACTGGAGCAACTGAATTACAGCGTAGACGTACTGACGCCGCCGGAACCGGCTGAATTTGAAGAGCTTGACCCGGCCCGATACGGTGTCATCGTGGAAAGGGGCCAGCGGCGGGGGCTGCTGCTGCCGGACCTGGAAGGGGTAAGTACCGCTGAGGAACAGGTAAGCATCTGCCGCCAGAAGGCTGGCATTGGGCCGGATGAGCCGGTTAAGCTGTACCGTTTTGAAGTAAAAAGATACCGCTGAAGGATTGACCTGATTCGGTTGATCCGGGACCTGAACGGAGGCCGGTTGGGGAGAAGCAGAAATGCCGCAGGACATGTTTGAGGCTCACTTTGAAAAAATGAAGAATGAAACGGCCCCGCTGGCGGCTCGGATGAGACCGCGGTCGCTCGATGAATATATCGGACAGGAACACCTGGTGGGAGAAAACCGGGCGCTTCGCCGGGCTATTGATGCCGGGGAATTGCCGTCCATCATACTCTGGGGACCTCCCGGTTCCGGCAAAACCACCCTGGCGCTCCTGATGGCCAGGGCTACCAGCGCCTATTTCGCCCAGGTCAGCGCCGTCAGCGCCGGCGTGGCCGACCTGCGGAAAGTTATTGAACAAGCAAAACAGCGTCGGCTGGCCCAACAGCAGCGAACCATACTGTTTATTGATGAAATACACCGTTTCAATAAGGCTCAGCAGGATACCATTTTACCGTATGTGGAGGACGGCACGGTTACTCTCATCGGGGCGACTACGGAAAACCCTTCCTTTGAGGTGATTTCACCGCTTCTGTCGCGAGCCCGTACCTATGTGCTGAACGGACTGACGTCGGAACAGGTAAAACTACTGCTGAAAAAGGCCGCCGCTGACCGGGAACGGGGCCTCGGGGAATCCGGGGTGGTTTTAGACGAGGACGCGGTTGAGCATATCGTCAGCCTATCATCCGGAGATGCCCGCATTGCGCTGAATATCCTGGAACTGGCAGCGAGAACCACGCCTCCTGACGAAAACGGGCTGCGACCGGTGACAGTTGAGGCGGTGGGAGACGCGGCCCAGGCTAAGACTCTGCTGTATGACCGCGCCGGTGAACAGCACTTTGATATTATATCCGCTTTACATAAAACTATGAGAGGCTCCGATCCGGACGCCGCTATCTACTGGCTGGGACGGATGCTGGAGGCGGGAGAAGATCCGCTGTACGTGGCCCGGCGACTGGTGCGTTTTGCTTCCGAGGACGTGGGCATGGCTGACCCGCAGGCGCTGGTAATCGCCGTGGCTGCCCAGCAGGCAGCGCATTTCCTGGGTATGCCGGAGGCCAACACGGCGCTGGCCCAGGCGGTGGTTTACCTGGCCACTGCTCCGAAAAGCAATTCAGTTTATGCCGCATATAAAAAGGTACAGCAGCATATTGCCGCTCATCCGATTGAGCCGGTGCCGCTGCACCTGCGGAACGCACCCACCGGCCTGATGAAGCAACTTGGCTACGGCAAAAATTATAAATACGCCCATGATTATCCGGGTCATTTTGTCCGGCAGCAAAACCTGCCGGAATCATTGGAAGACCAGAAATTCTATCATCCATCGGACCAGGGTTATGAAAAAGAGGCGGCCGCCAGGCTGCGGCGGTGGTTCGCCAGCCGGGGAGGCGGGGAATCCGGCGGACCTGACTCCAAGTAAGCCCGGCGCCGGATAAGGTTAATCCCGGTTTTTGAGCATTTTTCCTGTTGCCCCGGGGGTAATCGTATGCTAATATAGCCTTAAACATAAAAGTGAATGGTCGTTCAATGAAACACAAGTTCAATACGCTGAAAGAAAAGAAATCAGAGATAGCCCTTGGCGGCGGTGAAGCCAGGGTCAAGGCGCAGCACGCCCGCGGCAAGCTTACCGCCAGGGAGCGCATCGAAAAACTGCTGGATGACGGTTCATTTGTGGAGCTTTCAGCTTTCTGCACCCACCGGTCATCCGATTTCAGCCTGGACGCACAGCGGCATCCCGGTGACGCCGTGGTTACCGGCAGCGGTACCATCGATGGCCGGCAGGTTTTTATCTATTCCCAGGATTTCACTGTGCTGGGCGGTTCCATTTCCGAGGTGGTCGGCCAGAAAGTACGGCAGATCATGCAGATGGCCATTGACTCCGGTTCACCGCTGATTGCCGTCAATGATTCCGGCGGCGCCCGCATCCAGGAAGGGGTGGCCAGTCTGTGCGGTGTAGGTGATATTCTGCTGCTGAACGCGCTGGCTTCCGGCTCGATCCCTCAGATTTCCATTATCGTCGGCCCTTCCGCCGGCGGGGCGGTGTACGGTCCGGCGCTGACCGACTTTGTCTTTATGGTCCGCGGTATGGGGCAGATGTATATTACCGGCCCTGACGTGGTCAAGGCAGTTACCGGTGAAGAGGTTACCCACGAAGGCTTGGGCGGTGCTGATGCCCACGCCAAAAAAAGCGGGGTGGCCCATTTCACCGCTAATTCCGAAATGGAATGCTTTGAACAAGTGAGGCGCCTGCTGTCCTTTCTGCCGTCCAGTTATAAGGAAAAGCCGTTGCGGCAGCCGTCTAAAAAAGGCGCTGACCGACATCATGACGAGTCATTGAACAGTATCGTTCCCGAAGATTCGCGCCGGGGTTATGACATGAAAAAAATCATCAGCGCGGTAGCCGACAACGGGGAATTCCTGGAGGTCCAGGCCGCTTTTGCTCCCAATATCATTGTCGGCTTCTGCCGCATTGATGGCCGCAGTGTCGGCATCGTGGCCCAGCAGCCCTGCTACCTGGCCGGTGTGATTGACATCAACGCCTCTGTCAAGGCCGCCCGATTCGTGCGCTGCTGCGATTCCTTTAATATTCCGCTGGTCAGTTTTGTAGATGTGCCCGGCTTTCTGCCCGGGGTGGAACAGGAGCATGGCGGCATCATCCGTCACGGGGCCAAGTTAATCTATGCCTACGCTGAGGCTACGGTGCCCAAAATTACCGTCATCACCCGCAAGGCCTACGGCGGCGCCTATATTGTGATGAGTTCCCGCCACCTGCGCGGCGACATCAACCTGGCCTGGCCGTGCGCCGAGATAGCGGTTATGGGCGCTGAAGGGGCGGTTTCCGTAATCCAGCGCAAGCAGATAGCCGGGGCGGCTGATCCGGCGGCAGAGCGCAGCCGCTGCGTAGCCGAATATCGTGAAAAATTTGATAATCCCTACCAGGCGGCAGCCATGGGGTATATTGACGATGTCATTATCCCGGCCGAGACCCGTTCTTATCTGATAAAATCACTGCAGGTGCTGGATGGCAAGCAGGCGGTTAATCCGCCTAAAAAACACGGCAACATGCCGCTGTAATACCATTCCGCTGCCGTTCCGACGATACTGAAAAAGCGCCGTTATTGGATTGTGAGCCGATTTCCAGTAAAATAGCGTGGTGATTTTTTGCCTTTTATCGGGAAAAAGATGATGAAACAACCGGAAATCGCTATAATAAGCGCGGCCGTGAGGGCTTATATGGAGTCCGAGGGCGGTATTGTTCTACCGCGGGGTGACGCGCGCCTGAAGGCCGTTGTCGCTACCGCCGTAGCTGCCTATATGGATACGGAAAACGCCGCCGTTTAAAGGGGGAATTATGCCGGCTAAACCACTGAAGATAACTGACTTGACGCTGCGTGACGGACACCAGTCACTGATGGCTACCAGGATGAGCACCGAGGATATCCTGGGTATCGTAGCCGACATGGACAAGGCGGGTTTCTATTCCCTGGAAGTATGGGGCGGGGCCACCTTTGACGTGCCCATCCGCTTTCTGAATGAAGACCCCTGGGAAAGACTGCGCCAGATTAAAAAGCAGGCCCCGAACACGCCTCTGCAAATGCTGCTGCGCGGGCAGAACCTGGTGGGATACCGCAATTACGCTGATGACGTGGTGACCGCGTTTGTAGAGCACGCCGCCGACTGCGGGGTAGATATTTTCCGCGTTTTTGACGCCGTTAATGATGAGCGCAACTTCGAAACCGCTTTGAAGGCCATTAAATCCAAGGGCAAGCACGCCCAGCTGGCCATCAGCTATTCCCTGACCGAACGGAATATGGGCGGGCCGGTTTATCACCTGGATTATTATATTGAGAAAGCCCAGGCTTTTGAGGCCATGGGAGCCGACAGTTTCTGCATCAAGGATATGGCCGGGCTGATTTCGCCCAATGACGCCTACAGCCTGGTTAAGGCCTTGAAAAAAGCTATAAAAATACCGGTGCATTTCCACTCGCACTACACCAGCGGCATGGCTTCCATGAGTATGTACAAGGCGGTTGAGGCCGGAGCTGATATGGTTGATACCTGCCTGGCGCCTTTCGCGCTGCGCACCTCGCATCCGGCGGTAGAGCCTTTCGTAGCGGCGCTGGCCGGACAGTCCCGGGATACCGGGCTTGACCTGCACCAGCTGCTGAAACTGGGCGAATATTTTGAGACCGTAGGTCCCAAGTACCGGGACTTTATGGATAACACCAAGATGGCTGTTATTGACACCGCCGTGCTGGAGCACCAGGTACCCGGCGGCATGATCTCCAACCTGGTCAGTCAGCTGCGGGAAGCCGGCGCGCTTGACCGCATTGAAGAGGTATATGAGGAAATACCCCGCGTCCGCAAGGATATGGGCGTTCCGCCGCTGGTAACTCCGACCAGCCAAATTGTCGGCATCCAGGCGGTGCAGAACGTGCTTTTCGGCCGTTACAAGGTGATTTCATCCCAAGTCAAGGATTATTTCTACGGTCTTTACGGCCGCCCGCCGATGCCGGTTGACCCGGAAGTCCAGAAACTGGCCCTTGAGGGTTATGAACGCGGCGAGGAGCCGATTACCGTACGCCCCGCCGATGTCCTGGAACCGGAAATGGAAGCGGCTAAAGAAGCCACCAAGGATATTGCCAAGGACCTGGGTGACGTGCTGACCTACGCGCTCTATCCGCAGGTAGGCATGCGCTTCCTGAAATGGAAATACGGCCTGGAAGAGCCGCCCGAGGATATCAGGCCCAAGACGCTGGAAGATATTAAGCGTGAAGACGAGCTGGTGGCCAAGGCCAAGTCCGGGAAGCTGGTGGAGAAAGGTGCCGAACCAGCCGCTACCCCGACTCCGTCCGCGGCACCGGCACCGGCCGGTGGCTTACGCTATTTTTACGTTCACCTGGACAACCAGGTTTATCATGTCGGTGTAGAGGCCTCATCTGCCGGCAGCGCTCCGGCTGCCGCGCCGCCGCCCTCCGCTCCCCCGCCGGCAGCCTCCGGCCAGAAGCCGGCCGAAGCGGAAAAATCAGCCGAGGCGCCGCAAACGGCCGAGAAGGCTCAACCCAAGAAAGAGGAGTCCGCACCCAAGTCCTCCGGCGGTACGCCGCCGGCTGACGGCGAAGGGGTCACGGCGCCCATGCCGGGAGTCATCATCCGCTATGAAGTGGAGAAAGGCGCCCAGGTAAAATCCGGTGATACCGTAGTGGTGCTGGAGGCGATGAAGATGGCTATTGACCTGCCGGCTCCGGTTGATGGTACCGTGGTGGAAATTCGCTATGATATTGGTGACCGTGTTTC
Source organism: Dehalogenimonas sp. NIT-SK1 (assembly GCF_055384165.1). NCBI lineage: Bacteria > Bacillati > Chloroflexota > Dehalococcoidia > Dehalococcoidales > Dehalococcoidaceae > Dehalogenimonas > Dehalogenimonas sp. NIT-SK1. The sequence continues at coordinate 1,286,020 of NZ_AP042352.1, read as the reverse complement.
CCGGGACGATGTGCTGGCGGTAGTCAAGCCTTAGCGAGCGCTCTTTAAAAAGGCGAAATCCGTTCTGCCGCGGTTGCGGTGCCGGCTGTTTGTCTTTGTCTGTATGGCTTGGTAAAAACCGGAAATAACTGTCCAAAAAATTAAAAATCAGGATTTATTACTTATGGGAAAAACACTGGCTCAAAAAATACTCTCCGCTAAGACAGGCGGCGACGTAAAACCGGGCGACATCATAGTTTCACCGGTTGACTGGGCGCTGGTGCAAGATACCACCGGGCCGCTGACCGTCCGTGAATTTTTGGACCTGGGGCTGCCGAAGCTGGCCAATCCGTCGCACACCATCCTTTTTATCGACCACGCCGCTCCTTCGCCCCAGAAACAGCTTTCCTGCGACCACACCTTTCTGCGCAAGTTCGCCGCGGATTACGGCGCGGTGCTGTCCGATGTCGGCGAGGGCGTCTGCCACCAGATAATGGCGGAAAAATACGCCCGGCCGGGCGACGTTATCGTCGGGGCTGATTCTCACACGGTAACCGCCGGCGGGCTGGGAGCCTTTGCTACCGGCATGGGTTCCTCCGACGTGGCCGCGGCCTTTGGCCTGGGCAAGACCTGGTTCCGGGTGCCGGAGACCTTTTTCATCCGGCTGACCGGAAGTTTTCAGCCCAACGTTTCCGCCAAGGATTTGATACTGCACCTCATCGGAATGATCGGCGCTGACGGGGCGACCTATAAAGCGCTGGAATTCGGCGGCGAGGGAGTGGCCGCCATGCCGGTTACTGACCGGCTTACGGTGGCCAACATGGCGGTGGAAGCCGGCGCCAAGGTGGGGCTCTTCCCCTCAGACGAACTGACCCGCCGGTACCTGGAAGGACTGGGCCGCGGCGGTGACTACCAGCCGCTTTCCGTTGATGCCGATACTGTCTATGAGAAGATTATTGATATTGATTTGTCACTGCTGGAGCCGACGGTGGCCAAGCCGCATACAGTGGATAATACCGCCACTGCCCGTCAGCTGAAGGATATAAAGGTTGACCAGGTGTTCATCGGCACCTGTACCAACGGCCGTCTGTCGGACCTGCAGGAAGCGGCCCGGATTCTGAAAGGCAAGCGGCGCCATCCGGGCACCCGGCTACTGGTAGCTCCCGCCTCGCCGCAGGTGCTGCTGGCCGGTATGAAACTGGGCTACATACAGACGCTGATTGAGGCCGGAGCGGTTATTCTGCCGCCCGGCTGCGCCGGATGCCTGGGCGTTCACCAGGGCGTATTGGGCGACGGCGAAGTTTGCCTGTCCACCGCCAACCGCAACTTCCTGGGGCGCATGGGTAATCCGGAAGGCTTTATTTACCTGTCAAGTACAGCTACGGCGGCGGCTTCGGCTGTTACCGGGGTAATTACTGACCCGCGGGAGGTAGTGTAATGCTGAAAGGCAAGGCTTTTAAATTCGGCGATAATATATCCACCGACCTGATCGCGCCGGGGCGGCTGGTTCACCTGCGGAGCAATCTACCGGAGCTGGCCAAGCACGTTCTGGAGGATGCCGACCCCACCTTTGCTTCCCGGGTCAAACCCGGGGATTTCGTGGTCGGCGGCAGTAATTTCGGCCTGGGTTCCTCCCGGGAGCACGCCCCGGTAATTATCAAGATGGCCGGGGTTTCGGCGGTACTGGTCAAGTCTGTGGCCCGCATCTTTTTCCGCAATGCCATCAATGTCGGTCTGCCGGTACTGGTTTGCGATACCGACAAGATAAATGAGGGTGATGAGTTGGAAATAGACCTGGCTTCCGGCATCATCAGCAACACGACCAACGGTGAAACCATAAGTTCAAGCAAGATACCGGACGCCATGCTGGCCATCCTGAACGAGGGCGGCCTGAAACCGTATATCAGAAAACATGGTTATTTCAAGATATAATAAAGGCTGTACTCGCCGAGCCGCGGCTCATTGCAGCCTGATAATTAAGGAGTAATATGATTCACAACGTAACTTTGATTCCCGGCGACGGCATCGGGCCGGAAATATCTGAAGCCACACGGCGGGTACTGGAAGCCACCGGCGTTCGCTTCAACTGGGAAGTAGTCCATGCCGGCACTGACGTCATTGAAGAGTTCGGTACGCCGCTGCCGGACCACGTACTGGATTCCATCAAGCGGAATAAAACGGCCATTAAAGGGCCCATTACCACACCGGTCGGGTCCGGTTTCCGTAGTGTCAACGTGGCCATCCGCAAGGCGCTGGACCTGTACACCTGTCTGCGTCCCTGCAAGAGCTATCCCGGTGTGCCTTCGCGTTACCGCGACATCGACCTGGTAATCGTGCGGGAGAACATGGAAGACCTTTATGCCGGTATTGAGTTTGAGCGCGGTACTGACTGGGCGGAAAAGCTCAAGGGGCTGCTGCGGGACAAGGGTGAAAAACAGATCCGGGATGACGCCGGTTTCTCCATAAAGATGATTTCCGAAACCGGCACGCGGCGCATCGTTAAATTCGCCTTTGAATACGCCCGTCGCTATAACAGGAAAAAGGTTACCGCGGTGCATAAGGCCAATATCCTGAAATTCTCCGACGGCCTGTTTCTATCGGTGGCCCGCGAAGTAGCCAAGGATTATCCTGATATCGAATTTGAAGACCGCATCGTGGATAATATGAGTATGCAGCTGGTCAGGAATCCGGCGCAGTTTGACGTGGCTGTCTGCCCCAATCTCTACGGCGATATACTTTCAGACCTGTGCGCCGGTCTTATCGGCGGCCTGGGAGTGGCGCCCGGCGGCAATATCGGTGATGAATATGCGGTATTTGAGCCGACCCACGGCAGCGCCCCCAAGTATAAGGGACAGAACAAGGTCAACCCGATGGCGATGATGCTGTCCGGCGTGCTGATGCTGCGACACTTAAATGAATTTGATGCCGCCGACCGGATGGAAGCAGCTATTGCCGCGGTTATTGCCGAAGGCCAGAGCGTTACCTATGACCTGGCGGCTGAGGGGGTTGCTCCGGCAGGAACCTCAGAAGTAGCTGATGCCATAATCAACAAGATGGACCAGGGTAAATAGGATGAAAATCACTGTTGTCGGCGCCGGCAATGTAGGCGCTACGCTGGCTCAAAGGCTCATCGAAAAAGATTTTGCCGACATCGCCCTGGTTGACGTGGTCGAGGGAATCCCCCAGGGCAAGACGCTGGATATGCGGCAGTCGGCTAATGTAATCGGCTTTACCCACAGGCTGGTTGGTTCCAATTCTTACGAGGTAACCGCCGGCTCTGACATGGTGGTTATCACCGCCGGCATCGCCCGCAAGCCGGGTATGACCCGGGAAGAACTATTAGGCATCAACGCCAAGATTATACGGGAGGTGATGCAGAAGTCACTAGCCTTGTCGCCGGAGGCGGTGTTTATCATTGTTACCAACCCGGTTGACGCCATGACTTACCTGGCGCTTAAGACCAGCGGTCTGCCGCGGGAGCGGGTTTTCGGTCTTTCCGGGGTGCTGGACGGCGGCCGCCTGGCGGCTTTCCTGGCCGAGGAATTCGACGTTGCCGCTGCCGAGGTTTTTCCCTGCGTAATGGGGGAGCACGGCAGCAACATGGTGGTTTTACCCCGTTTCACCACGGTACAGGGCAAGCCCATGTCCGACCTGATGGATAAACCAAAACAGAGGTCCTTTATCGAGCGTACCGTCAACGGCGGCGCGGAGATAGTTGGCTACCTGAAAACCGGCTCGGCTTTTTACGCGCCTTCAGCCTCAGTGGCTTATATGATTGATGCCGTGGTCAACGATTCCAGCGTCCAGATGAACTGCGCTACGCTGCTGGAGGGAGAGTACGGCTTGTCCGATGTGGTGGCCGGCGTGCCGGTCAGGCTTGGCGCCGGAGGTATCCAGGAAGTTATTGAACTGGCGCTGAATGCCGAGGAGGTCTCAGCGCTGGAGGTCTCCGCTGCGGCGGTACGCCAGACCGTGGAACTGCTTGAGCTTTAGTCTGCCGGATAATGGCAAACCACCCAATGACAGCCGCACCCTGACTGGCTTATAATTACCCCATGCGTGAAATTCAAGCCTCGGAAATTACCCGAATCGTAGCTCGACTGGCAGAAGAAGCCAATTATGAAATAAGCTCCGACGTGATGGTCGCCCTGGACCGGGCCGGCAGTATTGAGCGCTCTCAGCTGGGACGGGAGTTACTTGATATCCTGACAGAGAACGCCAACCGGGCGCCGGAACTTCGCCGGCCGCTGTGCCAGGATACCGGTGTGGCGGTGGTCTTTCTGGACATCGGCCAGGAGGTTCACATTGCTGGTGGTGACCTGGAAGAGGCGGTAACCGAGGGTGTGCGCCGGGGGTATCGCCAGGGTTATCTGCGCCGGTCGATGGTCAGCAAACCTTTTACGGAAAGAACCAATACCGGTGATAATACACCGCCGGTGCTGCATTATCGTATAGTGCCCGGCGACCGGGTTAAGGTGAGCCTGATGGCCAAAGGCTCCGGGGCGGAAAACATGAGCCGCCTGTGTATGCTCAAACCGGCTGAAGGCCGGGAAGGCATTATCGAAGCCGCGGTAAAAACGGTTACCGATGCCGGAGGCAAGGCCTGTCCGCCGCTGATTGTCGGTATCGGCATCGGCGGTACGGCGGAAGCCTGCATGCTGCTGGCCAAGCGCGCGCTTCTGCGCAAAGTCGGCCAGCCGTCTCCAAATTCTGATGAAGCGGCACTGGAACAGGAAATATTAAACCGGGTAAATCAGCTGGGCATCGGCCCGCTGGGCCTGGGTGGTACGGTTACCGCCCTGGCGGTTCATGTAATAAGTATGCCGTGCCATATTGCTAGTCTGCCGGTGGCAGTCAATTTGCAGTGCCACAGTGCCCGGCACCGGGAGGAGATACTGTGAAGCAGCCCTGGCGTGAATTAGAACTGCCCCTTTCCGGGGATACCATCACCGGACTCAAGGCCGGTGATAAGCTGATGCTTTCCGGTACCATCTACGCTGCCCGTGACGCGGCACACCGGCGATTTATTGAAGCGCTTGACCGGGGTGAATCACTGCCGGTTGACCTGGCATCTGCGCTCATTTACTACATGGGGCCGACTCCCGCTCGGCCGGGCAGCGTCATCGGTGCCTGCGGACCCACCACCAGCGCCAGGATGGACCGCTACACGCCGCGACTGATAAGCCAAGGACTGCGCTTAATGATGGGCAAGGGCAACCGTTCCGCTGAAGTGGTGGCCGCTATTAAGCAGTACGGGGCCGTCTACCTGGCTACTGTCGGCGGGGCCGGGGCGCTGCTTTCGGTCAGGGTTAAAAGCGCCGAAGCGGTGGCCTATGAAGAACTCGGCGCCGAGGCAGTGTTGAGGCTTGAAGTTGAGCGTTTTCCGGCCGTGGTGGCCGTTGACGCCCGGGGTAATGATCTATTCAACACCGGGCCTAAGCAGTATCAAACCAGCAGCAGGGAGGTCTGATATGGATTGTATTTTTTGCAAAATAGCCGCCGGGGACGTGCCTTCGGAAATATTACATAAAGATGACAAAGTGGTGGCTTTCAGGGATATATCTCCCCAGGCTCCGGTGCATATACTACTTATTCCGGTGCGGCATTTCAGCAATCTTACCGAACTGCAGAATGGTGATTATGAAATAGTGGCTCATATTTTTAAAATTGCCAGTCAGCTGGCCCGGCAGGAGGGCATTTCCGAAAGAGGCTACCGCGTAGCCGTCAATTCCGGCCAGGAAGGCGGGCAGGTGGTTGGCCATGTGCATTTTCACCTGCTGGGCGGTCGGCAGCTTTCCGGAGAACTGGGATAGCGGATAAAACGTGTCTGATAAGGATATAAGTTACCAGGAAGGCTTTCAGCCCGGTTACCTCGGCCGCATGGTTCAGCTGCAGGGTGAGCACTATGACGTGTTTCACGCCGTACCCGGCATGAATTTTGAAGTGATGATGGCCCGGCAGCTTTGTGAATTTCATGAGCAATATGATGCCCAGCGTGACCTGCTGCTGACCGCTCATGCCGGAAACCGGCTGGTGGGTTATCTTGCCGTGGTAGGCAGTCAGCAGTACCGCCCCGGCGCCCGTTTGCGCTGGTTTATGGTTGAGGCAGACTACCGCGGCGAGGGCATCGGACGGGAGCTGCTCCGCCGTGCCCTGGAATTTTGCCGCCGACTGGGCTTCAAATCAGTCTGGTTGTGGACGGTGGAGCAGCTGGAAACCGCTCGGCGGCTGTATGATGAGGCGGGTTTTGAGTATATTGCCGACAGCAGCATAGATATTCCGGAACAGGGACTGATAATGGAGCTGCGGCTTGTCTGAAGACATAAAACAGGGCATCAAGGCTGCCATGCCTATTGTCCTGGGCTACCTGCCGGTGGGCATGGCTTACGGGGTGCTCGCCAGGGCGGCCGGATTATCCACCCTGGAAACGGCCGGAATGAGCGTTTTTGTTTTTGCCGGGGCGTCACAGTTTATCGCCGTCAGTATGCTGGGAGCCGGCGCGGCCGCTTTCCCGATTATTTTAACCACTTTTATCGTAAATTCACGGCACGTGCTGATGACTTCCGCCCTGGCGCGCTATTTCAAGGGGCTGCCGCTGCGCAAGGTAGTGCCGCTTTCCGGCAAAGTAACTGACGAGTCTTTCGCCGTAGCCATGGCTGATACCTCGCTGATTGCCGGCCGTCCGAATTACCTGATGGCACTGCAGATGACGGCCTATTCTTCATGGATTACCGGCTCCGTCATCGGGGCGCTGTTCGGTTCCATCATCGACAGCAATTCTTACGGCATACCCTTTGCCATGACGGCGCTTTTCATCTGCCTGCTGGTGATGCAAGTGAGAAACCGGGTGCATATCATTGTGGCCGCGGTAGCCGGTGTACTGGCACTGAGTTTTCATGGCCTGCTACCCAATAATCTTCACATCATCATTGCCGCGGTGGGCGCGTCGGCGGCCGGCCTGTGGCTTTCGCGGCAGCGGGGAGCGGTTTCCCGACCCTGGAAAGAAGAGGACGGCAGGTAATGCGCCCGGAGATACTGCTGATTATAGTGGGCATGGCCGCGGTAACCTTCATCCCGCGTTTCCTGCCCATGGCTTTTATGAGTCGATTGAAGGTGCCGGGGCAGCTGAGCATCTTCCTGGAATATGTGCCGGTAGCGGTGCTGGCGGCCCTGGTGTTCCCGGCTGTTTTTGCCGCGGAAGGTGAAGGTCTCAGCCTGGAACCGCAGCTCCTGGTACCGGCGGCTGCGGTACTGCTTTTTTCCTACAGGATGCGTAATCTGTGGGGCGCGGTACTGCTGGGGATGGCGGTGTACTGGGCGCTGAGTTTGCTTGTTTAATTATTGATTTAAGTTCCGCGCAGGGTCATTACAGCGGTAATTATACTGCCGATAAGCAGCGCGGCGGATAACACCACACCCAGCCACAGCGTAACATAGGAAACGTTGGAAACGGCAATGGCGATGAAGCTGATGAAGGCGATGAAAGGCAGGGCGCGGCCGGCCAGCGGAACGGTGAAAGACCGGTGCAGCAGCAGTAAGGCAATGCCCGCGGCCAGGAAGGCAAAACCGGCTATCATCACACCGACGAGCGCCAGCGGGTCCTCTCCTCCGATCACCTGGAGCAGAGTGGCCAGGGTGATGACCAGCCAGGTAACGAAAAAGACATTGATGGCGGTGAAGACTACTGACTTTACTGACCAGTTCATGCTAAGTCCGGAAGAAATATTCGATGATTGATCCCTGGACTGCGGTTACCAGGCCCAGGGCGATAATTACTACCCCGCCTTCCGCCTCCAGCATAGCCATGAATACTCCGATCAGAAAGACAATAACACCCAGCCATCTGAACTGTCTGCCGACGCTGTTGAATTTCTGTTCCATGCAGCAGGCTCCTTTACAGTAGTGTGCGTTCTTGTAGTTTATTACCGGCTTTGCCTGCTGTCAATTTATTTACCGTCGCGGCCGGAGAGTAAAAAAGGGGGCACGAAAATAAATATCGTGCCCCCATTGCTTAAGTATTATTTGGGCAGTCCGCGGACAGCCGGCAGTTCAGTAGTCCTGCTTTTAAACAAGATTGCGTGGCTTAGGTGTTCCAGACGCTAGACGCCGCGACTTCAGGCTCAATACCGACATCGTCCAGGCCTTCTTCAAGCTCCTCGCAGCCGGCAGCCATTAGAGCGGTACCGATAAGGCCCAGTACCAGAAGGGAAACGATGAAAAAATTCTTGATATTCTTCATAAAATGCCTCCATTAAGTTATTGCGCCGGCAATTTTCCGCACCTGTTCCAGGAGAGAGGTTTTTTTATGAGTTTTTCAGAAACCGCGAACTGCAAGGGGTTGCTGGAGGGTTGCGGGAAACAGCCAGCGTATGGTGTTATTTTACAAAGCTCTTGCCGGGCTGTCAATGACTCAGCGGCAAACGTTGGCAGCGGAAGCTAGGAATTATCAAGGTAAAACAGCAGTCCGGCGATGCTCTTGCTGTCGGCTATGACGCCGGTTTTAATCATCCGCCGCACATCGTCCGAGGAGGCTTTGACCAAAGTAATCTCCTCGGTGTCTTCAGCCACCAATCGGGCCGGGTTCAGTTCCGCGGCCAGGAAAAGATACAATCTTTCAGTCGAATAGCCGGGAGCCGAATAAAATTCGGTCAGAAGCTCTACGTTGTTCGGGTAATAGCCGGTCTCTTCCTGCATCTCGCGTCGGACCGCGTCTTCCGGGGATTCCCCGTCTTCAATGCCGCCGGCCGGTACTTCCAGCAGTTCAGAGGCAACAGCGTGGCGGTACTGCCTTACCAACAGAAACTCACCGTTTTTATCAACGGCAACAATGGCCACGGCATGCGGGTATTCCACCACGTCCCATTGTTTCCTGGTGCCGTCGGCCTGGGTTACGATGTCCTGGCGTACGGTGATGACCTTGCCCCGGAAGACGGTGCGTTGTTCCGTTTTTCCGGTATCAGGCACCGGCCGGCACCGCCGCGGTGTGGTATATCATGGCTGATTCATCGCAGTCCGGGAACTTGGGGCAGCGGTAGCATTCTCCCCAGACCTTGTGCGGCAGTTCCTTCTTTTCCACCAGTTTGAAGCCGCAGGTACCGAAGAACTCCGGCTGGTAGGTCAGGCAGAATACGGTGGTAATACCCAGTGATGCCGCCTCATCCAGGCAGGCATTGACCAGGAGTGTACCCAGCTTGCGGCGGCGGTGTTCGGCTTCTACCGCCAGCGATTTGACCTCGGCCAGGTCAGCCCAGCTGATGTGCAGCGCGGCACAGGCCAGTATCCTTTCGCCTTCACGGACTACAAAAAAATCACGGATATTTTCGTATATTTCGGACAGCGGGCGGGCCAGCATCTGGCCGTTGTCCGCCTGTGAATTAACCAGCTTGTGAATCTGCTTGGCTTCTTTGATAGTGGCTTTCTGGACATCCATTATGTTCGGTTCCCCTTAAGTTTTTGGTCGGTTTTAGTATAAAAAGAGTCCGGATTGCTCAGCCGCAGGAAATGCAGCCGGTGCCGGCTGGTGCTGACGCTGATGGCGTCGCCGGTGGCCAGCGGCAGGTTGATATGCCCGTCAATGCACATGGTGGCCTGGTGATTGGTGCTGATCTTTAGGAAGATGGTTTTGTCGGTGGGAACTACTAGTGAATAACTGCGGCCCAGGTGCGGCAGGATGGGTGTAAGCAGTATTTCCGGGGACTGGGGATGCATCACCGGCCCGCCGGCGGCAAAGTTGTAACCGGTGGAGCCGGTGGCGGTGGCGGTAATAACGCCGTCGCCGTGGTACGCGGCGTAGCGGGCATTGCCTACATGGCACTCCACGCTGATGATGCGGGCGATGCCGCCGCGGGCGGCTACCATGTCGTTGACGGCGAAGAATTGCTGTTTATGGCCCTGTTTATGGTCAAGCGGCTGGAATTCAACTTCCAGCACAGTGCGATAGTCACTCCAGCCTTCTCCGTCCAGTATCCGCGGCAGCAGTTCCAGTGCCTCAGCGGCGGGCAGTTCAGTTAAAAAGCCGAGTTTCCCCAGGTTGACGCTGGTAATGGGTATGTCCAGCGGCAAAGCCGCCTGGGCGGCGCGGAGTATAGTGCCGTCACCGCCGGCGGTGATGATTAGGTCGGTGCCGTCCATCTGGTCTTTGAGTTTCTGGCTGTCCCAGGCTGAAGTCATCCAGTGCCCGGCTCCGGCGGCTTTCAAATAATCAGCTATTTTTTTACCCAGTTCAAGGGCTGCTTTGTTAAGCGGGTGATATATAATGCCGATACGTTTAAAATTCATGAATGTATCCCGATAAAAATGAGTGTAACACCGGTTAAACGGGGTGTCAAAGCGGTATTAACGCCGCCGGGACAGGATGATGAAGGCGATGCCCAAAGCGACCACCCCGATGCCGATCAGGGAAAAGACGGTGATATCCGGCTGACTCATCATGTAGCCGATAACCATGGTGGCTCCGCCGGCCAGCATGACCAGCACGCCGAGAAGCTGCAGCTGGGGATATTTAACGGACGAACGAGTCCGGGGGGCGGAAGATGATGAAGAAGCGGGCTTGGCGGCACGCTCCGACTGGGCGGCCTCTTCCCTCTGGCGTTTTACTTCCTGGGTTACGGATTTCATCCGGCTGGCGCCGACCAGTATCAGTATCACGGCGACAACCAGCAGCAGTTCACCCGGTCCGATTCTCATAAATTATTGACTCATCAGTTTAGATTAGGAATATTAAGGCTAATGATAGCATAAACAACGCTGAAAAGGTAATGCTTTTTTAGTCATTTAAACTTTTATGCCGCCTTTTTCCCGAATGGGACCGAAGGCGGCGGGTTTTGACATCACCGCCGGCGATGGGATAATCTTAACTCATGGAACGCGTTCCGGTAAGTCAGCTCAAGGACATGGCGGGTTATGAACTGCCGGAACTGGGTTTCGCCATTGAAAAAAGCGTGGTGACTAAATTCACCGCCGCTGTAGGTGACCAAAACCCCCGCTGGCAGAGCGAGGCTCCGCCGTCGCTGGTGCCGGCACTGGGTTTCGACCGGATTTATGAAATGCTGGCGTCTTCTGACCAGATCGCGGTACTCCACGGGGCCACCGAGGTGGAATTTTATCTGCCGGTGCTGGTCGGGGATACCATAAAAATGAAGTCCAGGATTGCCTCAGCCCGGGAGCGGCGTTCGGTCAACGGAATTACGGTATTTGTTAATTTTGATATTGAATACCTTAATCAAGCGGGGGAAAAGGCGGCGTTCTGCCGACAGACGGCGCTGGTGACGCATAATGGCTGATAAATTGAATTTTGAAGGTATTGTCACCGGTATGGAAATTCCGTCGCTGACCAAGCGCCCGACACCGCGTCAGCTGGTGATGTACGCTGGTGCTTCCGGTGATTATAATCCCATTCACTATGACCGCGACGCCGCGGCGTCGCGGGGATTGCCCGGAATAGTGGTGCACGGCCAACTGGTCAGCGCCTGTCTGATGCAGCTGCTGACCGACTGGCTGGGAGAAGCCGGTTCAATAAGTAAATTTTCGGTCAGTTACCGGGCGATGACCTTTCCCGGCGAGGATTTTGTCTGCCGCGGCGTGATAAGCGGCAAGTCCGATGACGGTGACGGCCGGGTCAGTCTCAACGTGTGGACAGAAAATCCCCGGGGTGAAAAAACGGTCACCGGCAAAGCCACGGTAGTCATCAGCCGCTGATATTTCTTCCTGTTAGTCGCGCGCTGATTGACACTCTGCCCAACCGCCGTTAAACTTAAATTATCCCCCCTATAAAAGGAATAAACATGCCTGATATTAACCATACAGCCCAGCACTTGAGCGGCAAGCTGGGTCGCTATCGTGCCGATCACATAGAAATTCACCTGGAAGAAACCGAAGCCAGCGCCATCAGTTACCGCGGCCGGGAGATGGAAACAGCCACCCGAACCCGGGATTCCGGCGGTAATGTAAGAGCGCTGGTCAACGGCGGATGGGGTTTTGCCAGCTTCAATTCACTCGACGGCCTTGAAAAACGCATTGAGCAGGCGGTAGAACAGGCCAGGCTGGCCGGGGCGGGACGCAGTCAGCTTTCCACTCTTCCGGCGGTGGAGGCAACTGTTGCCATTGATAAAGCCCATGACCCCAGGCTGGTCAGCCTGGCGGATAAGAAAACGCTACTGGATGAATATAATGAAGCCCTCTGGGCGGTTGACGGACTGCAGACCAGCGTCATCGGCTACGGAGACAGTTATCGTCGCTCCGTTCTGCTCAATTCCGAAGGCAGCTTCATCAGCCAGGAGAGGGCTGATATCACCCTCCGTATAAACGCGGTGGCCGCTTCCGGCGGCGAGGTCCAGCAGTCCGGGGTTTCCCTGGGCTCCCGTGGTGATTTCAATGCCATCCGGGGACTGCACCAGCAGGCCAGGGATACGGCCGAACGCGCCAAAGAATTGCTTGCCGCTCCCCAGGTTAAAGGCGGCGAATACACCGTAGTGCTGGATCCGGTGCTGGCCGGGGTTTTCGTCCATGAGGCCTTCGGCCATTTGTCGGAAGCCGACCACATCTATGAAAACCCCCAGATGAAAGAAATCATGGTACTGGGACGCCGCTTCGGCGGCGAGCATCTCAATATAATTGATGACGCCACCATGCCGGACCTCCGCGGCAGTTACGCCTATGACGATGAAGGCACACCCGGGCAGCGGGTGCATTTAATCCGTGAGGGAGAATTGGTCGGACGGCTGCATTCCCGGGAGACAGCGGCCAAGATGAATGAAGCGCCCACCGGCAGCGCCCGGTCTATTTCCTTCCGTCATGAACCGATAGTGCGCATGAGCAATACCTATATTGAACCCCGGGATACCACTTTTGAGCAGATGATCGGCGATATAAAAGAAGGTATTTACGCCCGCAACTGGTACGGCGGCACCACTTCAATGGAGATGTTCACCTTCTCCGCCGGAGAAGCCTATATGATACGCAACGGCCGAGTTGAGGAACTGGTTCGGCCTGTGGTGCTGTCCGGCAACGTGTTTGAAACGCTTCAGCGTATTGACGCTATCGGCAACGACCTGGATATGAACCAGGGCGGCGGCTGCGGCAAGGGCGGACAGTCGCCGCTGGCGGTTTCCAACGGCTCGCCCCACATCCGTATTCAACCCTGCCTGATAGGAGGCCGTTAGTTACATGGAAAACCGATTTGAGATCTTGCTGGAGAAAGCATCCGCTTCAGCCGAGCAGGCGGACCTGTTTATTGTCGAAAAAGAAGAAACCCAGGTGGATTTTGAAGCCAACAGACTGAAAGGACTGCAGGCCAAGCAGAGTACTGTGTTAACACTGCGTCTTATCAAGGAAGGACGCCTGGGGCTGGCGGTAAGTACCCGGCCTGATGATGACGAGAAACTGCTGGAGATGGCCCTGGAGACGGCCCGCTACGGGCAGCCGGTGGATTACCAGATGCCCGGCCCGCAGTCTTATGCTGACCTTGATATCTGGGACGGTTCGGTACCGGAGGTGGCTACCGCGGACATGGTAGCCATGGGTGAACACATGATTGGCTCAGTCACAGAACGTTACCCCGATGTTATGTGCGATGCCGGAGTGGAGACCGCCCGGGCATTGGTGCGACTGCTGAATTCCCGCGGCGGCTCGGCCTCCTACCATAAAACGATCATGGCCGCCGGAGTCCAGGGAACCCGGGTGCGGGGGACAGATATGCTGTTCGTCGGTGACGGTGAGGATGACTGCCGGGTTATTTCCGGTACCGAGACCATAATTAACAACGTGCTGACCCAGCTGGAGCGGGCGGAAACCAATATCGCCGTCAGGTCCGCTGAAATGCCGGTGCTTTTTACCCCATCCGGTGTGGGCAGCGCTTTCATGCCGGCGCTGGCCTCGGCACTGAACGGCAAGACGGTTCTGGAAGGCGCTTCGCCGCTGGCTCAGAAAATGGGCGAGCAGGTGTTTGATGAACGTCTTTCAATCTACGATGATGCCCTTATCCCCTGGCGTCCTTCTTCCCAGCCCTGTGATGATGAGGGCGTGCCCGGACGTCGTACGCCGCTGGTGGAAAATGGGCGCGTAGCCGGCTTTTATTATGATTTAAAGACTGCCGCTCGGGCGGGTAAGGAAAGTACCGGCAATGGGTCCCGGGGACGCGGCGGCGCGCCGTCTCCGGCGCTGAACGCGCTGGTGGTCACCCCCGGGGATGTTACTTTTGAAGCACTGCTGGCTGATATGAAAGAAGGATTGGTGGTGGAGTACCTGATGGGTGCCGAACAGGGCAACGTCATGGGGGGTGATTTTTCCGGCAATGTGCTCTTAGGTTATAAAGTAGAAAATGGTAAAATAGTGGGGCGGGTTAAGGATACGGTAATTGCCGGAAACGTCTATAAACTGCTGAAAAACATTACCGCGGCGTCTGACGCGCGCTGGGAGGGCAATCTGAATACGCCTTCCTTCTTCTGCCCCAGGGTGTCCGTAGCTGCAAAATAGCCAGTCCATTCCCGGCCGCGCCAAAGTCTGTGAATTCCCCGGAGGGATGATACTTTTGAAAAATCTAGTTAAAGTCATAGCACGCCCCAAGCTGAAAGAACCGTACATGCTGGCCGCCTGGCCGGGTATTGCCAATGTAGCCCTGATTGTCGGAACTTTCCTGGCTCACAAGCTGACTCCCAAGCCGCTGGCGGAGATAATAGCGCCCCACTTTTTTGATCCCATTGGCGTGCTGGTGCAGAATAACCTGGTGGAATCACCGCAGTTTCCGGAAAGCAGGTTTTTTTACTGGAAAAATAAGCCCGGCAAGCGGGACCTGATACTTTTTTTGGGCGATGACCAGCCGCAGAGCAAGACCTATGAGCTGGCGCACAGCGTTATTGACGTGGCTGAACGCTTCGGCGTTAAGCGGATTTACACTTGCGCCGCTGCCCTCACCCGCATCCATCACTCCGAACAGCCCAAGGTATGGGGCGCCGCCACCACTCCTGAACTGATTGAAGAGATTAAATCCCGCCAGCTGGTGCTGGGGGGTAATCTGCAGATATCCGGTTTGAACGGCCTGCTCCTGGGAGTGGCTAAAGACCGCAGGATGGATGCCATGTGTCTGCTGGGAGAAGTTCCCCATTATGCTTCCCGCTTTCCCAATCCGACCGCCGCCCTGGCGATTGCCGAGGTGCTGCTGGAAATGCTGGATATTGATGTTGAGCTTGATGAACTTAAAGAGCAGGCGGTGGAAGCCAGTGGCCGCCTGAAGCAGATGGCGGCTGAGGCGATGGGGGATTATATTGATTACTTCACCGAACCCATTTGGGAAAGCGGCAATGAATACGGTGAGGAGGATGAAGATGGAGAAGCCGGATCACAAAACTGAATCAGCAGAGCCTACTTTCAGCGGTGTGCTTTCCAGGCTTGGAGAAAATGACGCCGGGCTTACCAATACGGAAATTGCCGCTCTAAGCAAAGCCTCGCCGGATGACGCTGTCCTTTTTGAAAAATACTGGGTGGATATCGGGGCGGAGCGCAAGGCCCATATCCTGGGACGCATGCTGGAACTGGCTGACGATGATGCCACGCTGGATTTCAGCCCCCTTTACCGTCGCATGTCATCGGACAACCTGGCGGCGGTGCGCAGCGGCGCTGTAAAGGGCTTGTGGGAGGCTGAAGACCCGTCAATGATACGGCTAATGATACCCATTATGGAATCTGACCCCGATGAAGGGGTGCGGGCCGCGGCCGCTGAAACGCTGGGCAAGTTCGCGCTGCTGGCTGAACACGAAAAACTCAGCGAGGAAATACGCGGTCTGCTGCTGGAAAAACTGCTGGAAGTTTACAATGACGCCGGAGAGCCCGATGAAGTACGCCGCCGGGCACTGGAATCCGTGTCTTACTTGTCCGAACCGGCAGTGGCTGAAGCTGTGGCCGAAGCTTATGATTCCGGTGATCCCGATATGCGCGCCAGCGCCATCTGCGCCGCCGGACGCAACCTGGACCCCCGGTGGCTGGATATGCTGCTGGATGAACTGTCCAGTGATATCCCGGAAGTCCGTCACCAGGCCATTTTCGCCTGCGGTGAGTTTGAAGATGAATCAGCGGTGCCGCAGCTTATAAGCCTGACCCGGGACGCTGACGCCCAGATACGGTTGGCCTCGGTCAACGCGCTGGGTAAAATCGGCGGAGCTGAAGCAGAACGTCATTTGCGGGAGTTGGCGGATAGCGGTGATGAGGCGATGGCGGAACTGGCCGGGGCAGTGCTGGAAGACATGGTTTCCGATGATGAAATCATGGAGATTCTGTCCAATGACGCTGAATCCAGGGGTCTGAAATAGCGGCCGCGGAAATTAAAAAAACTTAAAATATATATTTACTGAGCTGCTGTTTCCGCTTGTTTACGATTGAGAAATCGGCCGCATCCGCACCCCAAGCCTTGACACGCTATTGTCGGCTGTGATATTATCTCTATTCGTCAGCGATTGACGAGGCACCTTAACAACTGAATAGCGGAAGGAAAAATAAGCCAATTTTATTGCAGCGTAAATTCTTTTTTTAAATAGCTTGGAGAGTTTGATCCTGGCTCAGGATGAACGCTAGCGGCGCGCCTTATGCATGCAAGTCGAACGGTCCTTCGCAAGAAGGATAGTGGCAGACGGGTGAGTAATAGATAAGTAACCTGCCCTTAAGTGGGGGATAACACTCCGAAAGGAGTGCTAATACCGCATGTGGTGCTCTTTCACAAGGAGGATCACTAAAGTCGCAAGACGCTTGAGGAGGGGCTTGTCTCCGATTAGCTTGTTGGTGGGGTAACGGCCTACCAAGGCTATGATCGGTAGCTGGTCTGAGAGGATGGTCAGCCACACTGGAACTGAGACACGGTCCAGACTCCTACGGGAGGCAGCAGCAAGGAATCTTGGGCAATGGGCGAAAGCCTGACCCAGCGACGCCGCGTGAGGGATGACGGCCTTCGGGTTGTAAACCTCTTTTCTCAGGGAAGAATAATGACGGTACCTGAGGAATAAGTCTCGGCTAACTACGTGCCAGCAGCCGCGGTAATACGTAGGAGGCGAGCGTTATCCGGATTTATTGGGCGTAAAGTGGGCGTAGGTGGTCTTTCAAGTCGGATGTGAAATCTCCCGGCTCAACTGGGAGCGGTCATCCGATACTGTTGGACTTGAGTATGGCAGGAGAAAACGGAATTCCCGGTGTAGTGGTGAAATGCGTAGATATCGGGAGGAACACCAGAGGCGAAGGCGGTTTTCTAGGCCAAAACTGACACTGAGGCCCGAAAGCGTGGGGAGCGAACAGGATTAGATACCCTGGTAGTCCACGCCCTAAACACTGGATACTAGGTATAGGGAGTATCGACCCTCTCTGTGCCGAAGCTAACGCTTTAAGTATCCCGCCTGGGGAGTACGGTCGCAAGACTAAAACTCAAAGGAATTGACGGGGGCCCGCACAAGCAGCGGAGCGTGTGGTTTAATTCGATGCTACACGAAGAACCTCACCAGGGCTTGACATGTTAGAAGTAGTGAACCGAAAGGGGATCCACCTGTCAAGTCAGGAGCTATCACAGGTGCTGCATGGCTGTCGTCAGCTCGTGCCGTGAGGTGTATGGTTAAGTCCTGCAACGAGCGCAACCCTTATTGCTAGTTATATTCTCTAGCGATACTGCCTCGCAAAACGGGGAGGAAGGTGGGGATGACGTCAAGTCAGCATGGCCTTTATGCCCTGGGCTACACACACGCTACAATGGGCGGTACAATGGGTTGCCACCGGGTGACCGGGAGCTAATCCCCAAAACCGTCCTCAGTTCGGATTGCAGGCTGAAACTCGCCTGCATGAAGTCGGAGTTGCTAGTAAACGCGTGTCAGCATAGCGCGTTGAATACGTTCTCGGGCCTTGTACACACCGCCCGTCACGTCATGAAAGTTGGTAACACCTGAAGTCGATAGGCTAACCCGCAAGGGAGGCAGTCGCCCAAGGTGGGACTGATGATTGGGACGAAGTCGTAACAAGGTAGCCGTAGCGGAAGCTGCGGCTGGATCACCTCCTTTCTAAGGAGATTGAGAGCTTCGGTTCTCCACTCCTAGGTCGATCTTCGGCGCAAGCCGGAGTCTTTATTGGTAGACCTTTCCTTCCGCTATTCAGAGGTTAAGGTGAAACTTTTTATGAACAAAAAAAACGGCGTGGCAGTAATGTCACGCCGCTTGATTTTAGAGGCTTCACTGGGTTAGAATAACCTTCGTTCGTTTCCATCCCCCGGGCCATTAGCTCAGTTGGTTAGAGCGCGGTCCTGATAAGACCGAGGTCCCTGGTTCGAGACCAGGATGGCCCACCATCTAACATAGAAGAATCTCTTTTCGTTTTCGCATTTATTCCTTTAATTAATTATCCTTCCTTAACTTCATTTTAGAACCGCGTTTTTGAAAAAATTATTGCATAATACCAACTATGGAGTTTTCCATGTCGGTTAAAAGGAACAAGATACTACTGTATAATCTGCTCGCCCTGGCAATTATTGCTGCGGCGCTGGCGGTGTTTGATGCTTCTTTAGAATTGGGCAATTTTCATGGCATGGTATTTTCCCTTTATCTCGCTTACGCCACTGCTTTGTTCGTTATAGTCAATCTGATATTGGCTTTAATCTACTGGCGAAAAAGGGAAGTGGAAAAGCGAAAAGGTTTCCTGTCCGCCGCGTCGGTGGTAGCTATTGCCGGAGCTTTCGCGGCGTATTTTCTAGGCCCGCTGTTTTAAGAATCCACTTTTTTGATCAATATGCCCTGAACGACAGAAAATTCAACCTTGATGGTTGTAAAGAATCGTTATTAGTTTTCATCAAGCGGCAGCTTGACGATAAACTCCGCGCCGTTATCAGGTTCACTTTTGGCTTCGATAGTTCCGCCATGCTCCATGATGATGGTGCGGGAAATGGAAAGACCCAGGCCGGTGCCTTCACCCGGTTCCTTGGTGGTAAAGAACGGGTTGTATAACTTGGATAGGGCAT
Organism: Dehalogenimonas sp. NIT-SK1; assembly: GCF_055384165.1. Lineage (NCBI taxonomy): Bacteria > Bacillati > Chloroflexota > Dehalococcoidia > Dehalococcoidales > Dehalococcoidaceae > Dehalogenimonas > Dehalogenimonas sp. NIT-SK1. The sequence goes on along the minus strand of NZ_AP042352.1, from coordinate 1,267,068 downwards.
CCGGAGAAAGGCCATGTCCGTCATCTTTGAATGAGATGAGAATAAAGCCGTTCTCTTGTTTGGTGGATATAGTCAGAGTGCCCCGTCCGTGAGCCTTTTTCATGGCGTGCTCAGCATTGACCAGCAGGTTCATGAATACCTGCTGCAGCTGTCCTGGGTCGGCGGTTATCCACGGCAGACCGGCGGCAAACTCTTTTTTCACCTTGATGCTGTTTGTTTCTAACACATACTGCCGGAATTCCAGGGTGGCGTTGATAACTTCATGAACGTCCAGCCTGGTCCGAAAGGGCTTGGTCTGGCGGGCGAAAGACAGCATGCGGGATACTATTTCCTTGATCCTGATGCTGCCGTCATTGATAATGCCGACCTGTTCTTTTACATCCGACGGCAGGTCCTGTTCATACAGCAACTGAGAAAAGCCGATGACGCCGGTCAGCGGATTGTTGATTTCATGGGCGATTCCTGCGGCCATTTCTCCTACTGTAGCCAGCCGGGCCGCTACCTCAGCCTTGTCCCGCAGGTGTTCCTGCTCTTCTTCCATCTTCTTGCGCTGGGTAATATCCTTGAATATATGGACAGCCCCGATGATATCACCCTGGTCATCAAATAGGGGCGACAGGGCGCACTCAAGATGTTTCCGCAGGGTGGGTTCGAATATTTCGTGGCTGCAGGTCTGGTTTTCGGTCACAACCTGGTCAAAAGTGCACTGCGGGTGAGGATCAAGCAGGTTATGGACAACTTCATGACATAAAACGCCCACCAGGTCTTTGGGTTCCCGGCCGAAGGCCTCGGCAAAGGCTTTGTTGACTTTGATAATCCGGCGGTCACGCCCGATTATGGCGATCATGTCGGTGATGGAATCGAAAGTCGCCCGCCATTCTTCAGCCGCCTTTCTCAGAGCCAGCTGGTAGTGCTTGCGGGCGGCAATATCTTCATTAATGGCCAGCATACTGCGCAGCGAAGTGGAGGCAAGCAACCCCAGGCCCTGTATCAGGTACAGGTCTGACGGCAGGAACTCCTGTTTGGATGATTTGGGAGACAGGAAAAGATAACCTATACGCCGGTCTCCTGCGGTAAGCGGCACCATGAAAGCTGCCCTGGGTTCAATATCTGAAACAGGTTTCGGAAAAACACTTTTATCGTCGGGCTGCCGGTTAATAAAGCTCAGTAAGTTTCGCTGTACTGATGACTGAGCCATTTCACCGACCGCTGATACTGACTGGAACTTTGACGGCTCCAGGCTAACGAACAGCCCGGCTCCATCGAGCCCCATGGTTTTAACTGACGCTGTGGTTATCATTGACGCCGCGGTTTCAATGTCGTTAATCCGGTTGAGAGAGTCACCCAGGTCCTTGAGCACCGCCCGATAGTCGTACCTGTCCTTATAAAACACTCGGTCAACATTCTTTTCCGCCCAGTTTTTTATTGGTCCGAACAGCCATGTGGCCAGTGCTCCCAGGGCTACGGAGATAAGAACTGTTTCGGTGGCGGTGATTGGCTGCCTAAGGCTCAAAACCAGGCTGATGGCAATCGTCAGGATAATAGCCATCACCAAGGTAATAAGACCGAAAACCGCCCCGCGCCGCAGGTGAATGTCAATGTCCAGGAGCTTTTCCGCGATAACAGCCTCACCCATGGAAAGAGGGATGAAGGCAACAAAAAGTATGCTGAAACTGGCCGGCATCACGTTGGCGCCCTCAAAGGCCGCCGGCAGGACGCTAAGGGCAACGAACGGCACAATGGCCGCCAGACCACCGATCATCACAATTTTCATCTGCTGGCGGGTTTGAAGCGTGGTTGCCCTAACAAAATTAATGATGACCACAGCAGCTACAGCCAGCAGCCCTATTCCATAGCCGGTAAGGCGTACCAGCCGGAAGTCCTGAAGCGGCTGACCATCGGCGAAACCGATAAAGGAATACAGGAAATGGTTATAACGGCCGGCACGTAGATGAGGTAAATCCATCGGCTCTGGCGCAGCCAGGCGCGTTCCTCGGGCAGGACCAGGAAGAAATGCAGCAGCAGCCAGGGTCCGATGGTGGCGGCAACAGCTGCTATATGAATCGCAATTGTAAGAGATCTTTCAGATGCCATATTAGCGCTCAAAGCAAGACCAAAGGCAAGTGAGCAAAGCAGTAGAAGGATGGCTGGCTGTTTATCCGGGCGTTTAAAAAATACAAAAAAACCAACAATCCAGAATATAATACATACGAGAGCCCATATAGCTAATTCAGCTAAAGTCTGGTTGGATGGCGTACTGTTGTTAATATCAAATTCAATAATTCTGCCGTTGCCGGATTCAACGTTTATGCTTTCTATTATGTTTCCCATCACGAATTCGACAGTTTCATACTTTTGTAAAGAAATAAGTGGTGATTTATTATTTACTGATATAACTTGATCTCCTGAATGAATTCCTGATTGGTAGGCGGCTCCATTAGGATCAACACTTTCGACGAACCATTCCTCGCCGTTATATGTGAGGAAAACACCCGTATATGGTTTTGATATGCTACTGAGAAAGAAAAACAAAGAAACAAACAGAATAACCATCGCTATGGCAGCAATAAAGATATGCTGTTTTTTAGGATTGCTATTACTTAAGGAATAGTTGTCTTTTTTCTTATTTATCATGTTCGTCTTGGTTCTTGGATTCCAATAGGAATTTCAAACGTGAAATATTTGAACCACTCTTGCCAATTTTTGCGAGTGACTCCATGGCTTCTTGTTTATAGTGTTCCTGCGTCACTGTGGCATGGTAGATGGCACCGCTACTATACAACAGTTCTTTAACGCTTTGATTGGTAGTATCACTGCATTGCGTTGCTTCAATGAAACGCCGTATTTTGTCCCGTATCTGTTCATCGGGCGAATTCAAGATAAAAACAAACGGCAGGGTAATGTTTTTATGATTAATATCCCGACCGTTTGCGATTCCCTGTACATCATTGGCCAGTTGAGCTGCCATGCCTATATTATATCCAAATTCATGAAACAGCCTAATAACTTCGGGTTCAGCTTCAGCAGCCAAAGCTCCCAGGTGGCAAGCACATTCGAACTGGGATGCTGATTTCAAACCAATAATTTCCATATAGCTGTCTTCATTCAACGAGATATCTTTAGCTGCTCCCAAATCATAATGCTGACCAATGCAGGCGGTTAGAAAATAGCTGTTGAGTCGGTTGAAAGCTTGCATAGCTATTCTGTCACTGGAAGATTGTTTAGACAACCTACCAATTGATCGTTCTGCCAGTATAATCAGCGTGGTAGCTGCGTTGATAGTTAAAGCGGCACCATATTTGCCGCAAATAGAATCTGGGGCATCATCATCTTCCAGATCGTCAAAAACATCGCCAGCTGCCATCATAAACTGCATGGCTGCTCCAGCGGGAACAGCTGGTTTAAAGTTACCGCAAATGCTTTCGCACACCAATAAAGGCAACAGATGCAATGATGAGCCTGTTGATGCCTCGGAATTGAGCCCTCGCCTTTTTACTGAGAGGGCTTCCTCCAATATTGATAGCAGACTGGAATTATCATCTAAATCAGATAAAACTGATTCAATTTCTTCACGTAATACAATGGTCTGCTGTTTTTGCCACTTAGGTGGTGTTTCGAATATATCGCGAAACATTCAGGTCGATATTGTAGCTAAACCCAACTTGCCATAGGCCCATAGGCAGTATAATTACTGGCTGATCCAGGGCATGACAATTCCATCATGGCGTGCTTGCTCATGACAGCTTTTTTCTCAGTTTCAGTCAGTTTGAACTGGGACATGACTGTTTCGGGGTTGGAAATGAACTGTTCCTTGATTTTCTCATCGCTGAAAAGCTTTTGGGCAAACTTGGAAAGGGAACTACTCTGCATAACAAACCCTCCGTTAATAAATTGGAGTCAGTATAATACCGTTCCGGACAAAGGTCAACGATTTTTACCTATGTTTTTCAATCCGCAGGCAGGTGCGATTTTTAGTTGCTCTGATATCAGATCATATCCTCGGCAAGTTAACGGATGGTTTTACTTGTTCAAGTCCCTTGTTGGATGTAAAGTGTTAAGTAGTCACTGGCTGAGTGACTGATGGAAACAGGATGAAAAAAGACGAATTTGATTACTCAAATCAAGACATAAAGCCGTCGGCCTTAGAGAACAAAGACAAGATTATCAGTCTGTTGCGCCGCGGCAGTCCGGTCATATTCCTAGACTATGACGGAACGCTGACTGAAATAGTCCCCGAGCCTGCCGCAGCGGTGTTGCCGGAACAGACCCGCCGGATGCTTGAAAAGCTGGCGGCAGTCTGGCCTGTAGCCGTTATTTCCGGCAGGAGCTTGGATGACGTGCGCCAGATGGTGAGGCTGCCGCAGCTATACTACAGCGGTAGCCACGGTTTCGAAATTGGGGACCCCGGCGGATTGCATGATGAGTCAAGGGGGCTGCCGTTCCTGCCGGCGCTTGATTCCGCAGAGGAGGAGCTTAGGGGACGCTTCTCGGGAGTGCCCGGTGTACGGGTGGAGCGAAAACGTTTTGCCATTGCTGTTCATTACCGCCAGGCGGCCGAAGAAAGGACAGAGATCATCAAAGAGGCAGTCAAGTCCGTCGCCAACGGATACCAATCGCTGGGTTTCTGCGGCGGCAAGAAGGTATTTGAACTGCGTCCGAATGTTGACTGGGACAAAGGCCGGGCGGTGCTGCGCTTGATGGACATTATCGGTGCCGGCGGGCCGGATTTGGTTCCTGTTTACATTGGAGATGACATAACGGATGAGGATGCCTTCAGGGCAGTCAAACCAAAGGGCATTACTATCGCGGTTATTGAATCTGGCATGGAAACGGCGGCTGAATATACATTGAAAAACCCGGATGAAGTGCAGAAGTTTATAAAAGACCTGGTTGAGGCGACTGCTGGATAACCGTTTCTCACCACTAAAAATAAAAGAGGGGCAGGAATATTCCTGCCCCTCTTTTTACGGGCGCACCGTAGAAATGATTACTAGTTAGCGGCGTCTATAGCGCCTTGGATCCAGGCATCGAAGGTGGACTGATTAGCGGCAATCCACTCTTCAGCATCTTCGACGATGTCCTCGGGTCGATCTTCACCCTGGTACATCTCATAGTTCTGGGCGAAGATGTCTTCCAGCGGCATGGTCAGGTTTTCGAAAATATATGCCGCCGCGGGATTTTCATCCAGGAATTCAGAGTTGGCTACTACCTGGATATCGTTGGCCGGCCAGCCCATGTTGTAAGGCTCAGAATCTCCGGCCTTACCTACCAGGTCAGCGACAAAGGTTTCGTCTTCCAGTTCTTCCTGACCTTCAGGCAGGCTTGAGAAGGGAACCTCCAACCAGACTACGTCTTCACCGGGAACCAGTGCGTTCACAGTCCAGTTGGGTGTCCAGGTGTACCAAAGGATCGGTTCACCGGCATTATAGCGGGCAACCGCGTCGGCCATGGCTACATCATACCCGGCCTGGTCAGCATTGACCCAATCAGCCAGTTCATAGGCTTCCATGTGATGGTTGATGACCGTTTCGCAGCCCCAGCCGGGCGGACAGGCAACCATGTTGGCTTTGCCGTCGCCGTCGGTGTCAAAAAGGGCGGCGATTTCAGGATCCTTTAAATCTTCAAGGCTGGTGATGTCGTATTCCTCAGCAGTCGCTTTGTCAATTAGATAGCCCTGCAGAGCGCCACCCATTGCGAATTCACCGACAACCTCAGCTCCGTCCTCAAATGATGAACGATACTGGTCATGCAGCGGGAACCAGCCGTCAGCCCAGAAATGTACATCACCGTTAGCGACAGAGTTGTAGAAGATAGGATTATCCAGTGTGGTCGGATCTTCTACATCATAACCGAGTTCCTCCAGTGCTTTGATGAACACCTCGGTCTGGAACCAGCCTGTTGACCAGGTAGGACGTGCTGCTTTAACAGTAACGCCCTCGCCGGGGGTTTCATCGACGGTTGGACCGGTGGTGGTTGGAGTAGTGGTCGGGTCGGTGGTACCGTCGCAACCGACAACCAGTAATGACAGGGTTAAAACCATGGCAAAACCGGCTAGCATTAATTTACGCATGCTTTTTTTCATGTTTTTCCTCCTTTTGTATTTCCGAAACTCTCCTCAGGTGCGCCATATGGAGTAGTTTGGGGGCTTATTGAAGCGGCATCAATCTATTTTTTTAGCCGCGATTTAAACCAGTTTATAGTTTTCTTGATTATGCCGGGACCTTTTTTGGTCGGCGTTTTACTGAAAGATTGAGACAATCTATCAAGGATAATGGCAATGGCAACAATTCCGATACCACCGATAGCCGCATAGCCCACATCATTGCGTCCCAGGCCAGTCCAGACAACCAAACCGAGACCGCTGGCGCCAATCAGGGCGATGACCACCGCCATGGACATGGCCAGCATCAGTGTCTGATTAAGGCCTGCCATGATGGTCGGCATGGCCAGTGGTATCTGGATGTTAAAAAGTATCTGGTTGCTGGTGCCGCCGAAAGAGCGGCCGGCCTCAACTACATCTTTAGGTACCTGCCGGATGCCTAAATCCGTCAGCCTGATAATCGGTGGCAGCGCGAAAACGATAACGGCAATCATCCCGGGTACCAGTCCGACGCCGAAAAGCATAACCACTGGAACCAGATAAACAAAGGCGGGAATAGTCTGCATGGCATCCAGAATCGGCCTTATTACGCCGGCAAATTTATCGCTGCGGGCAGCTAATATACCCAAAGGGATACCGACTAAGGCGCAGAAAATGACTGCGGACAAGACCAAAGCTAAAGTGGTCATGGTAGGTGCCCATAATCCCAGGAAGCCGACTAATGCCATTGTTAAGGTAGCTATCAGGGCAAATACCCATCCTTTGACACGCCAGCTGATCAGGAAAATTACTGCCAGTACTATTACCGGCGGCAGCCACAGCAGGAAATCTTCAGTACCGCTCAGGGTGAAATCAAATGGCACTTTTATAGCCTGGAAAAAAGATCTCAGGTTATCACTTAGCCAGTTAACGGCAGACTGAATCCAGTCATCCATGGGTATGGTATATAAATCAAAAGGCCACATATTATTCAGCCTCCTTTTCAGGGGTGGCTGGTTTTTCCTCGTCGGATTCGCTGGAGCCGTTGCCCAGTTCCGTGCCGACCGGGGACACGCTGCTTAAGACATCCAGCGGCTCCAGGACACCTTTGAACTTGCCTTTGTCCGAAACCACGGCAATCGGCAGGCTGTCGCCGCAAAGCATCAGCACCTCGCCCAGCGGAGTATTCTCCTCGGTTTGAGGGAAGTCCTTTATCATGATGGCATCCAGCTTGGTTTCTCCCTTGCGCACCGCCCGGGCAACATCCTGGTCTGTAACCAGTCCTACCGGTTTGCGCTGCCGGTCCAGGACGTACATGGCATCCGCCGGTGTACGGCGCAGCCTTACAGAGGCGGTTTTCAGGGTATCATGAGTGGTAGTAAGGGTATCAGCGTGTTTCATAATGGAAGAAGCGGTAAAGACCAGACCGCGGTTGACATCTGAAGTGAAGGCGGCTACATAGTCTGTTGCCGGATTGCTGACGATGTCTTCCGGCGTACCGATCTGCTCTATGCGCCCGTCTTTCATTACCGCGATGCGGTCACCCATTTTCAGCGCTTCATTGAGGTCATGGGTGATAAATATAATTGTCTTCTGCAGCGTTTGCTGCAGGTTAATAAGCTCGTCCTGCATATCCCGCCGGATCAGCGGATCGAGTGCGGAGAAAGGCTCATCCATCAGCAGGATTTCCGGGTCAGTAGCCAGCGCTCTTGCCAGGCCGACCCGCTGCTGCATACCGCCGGAAAGGTCTGAGGTCAGCCGGTCACCCCAGCCGCCCAGGCCGACCACTTCCAGGGTATCTTCGGCCTTCTTGCGGTCTTCATCAGTCATGCCGCCCCGGATTTTCAGGCCGAATTCTACATTCTCCAGGACCGTCTTGTGCGGCAATAGGGCAAAGTGCTGGAAGACCATGGCGATCTTGGTGCGGCGGATTTCCCGCAGGCGGCGTTCATCAGCCTCGGCAATGTTTTCACCATCAATGACTACCTTGCCCGCGCTGGGGTCATGCAGGCGGTTGAGACAGCGGATTATGGTTGATTTACCGGAGCCGGAAAGGCCCATGATCATGAAGGTTTCACCCTGGCCTACGGTAAAGTTGGCGTCAATCACGGCCGGAATGTTCCGGGATTTTTTCATGATGGATTCCCGGTTGGCGCCTTTTTTCAGTTTTTGAATGGTACCTTTTGGGTCAGGGCCGAAAACCTTGTAGAGGTTTTCTACCTTTAGCTTTTCAGTACTAATGAGGTTCCTCGCTTTTCTGGTAGATTCTGAACCGGCAAAGGCCGGAAGATTTAGAGTTATCGCGAAGCTATGCGTTTATACTATAACATGTCACAAATTATTGCAAGCTTCGTATTGGATAATATACCGCAGAATAACAGAGCGCCAATAACTCCGTAAAGTATAGAAAGCCTGTGGATTCCCCTGTATCCCAATCAGGTATCATGAATTAAGATAGGGCGATTTTTGATAAACTAATCATATTCCAGCACTGGCATAAACCGCCGCACTCTGCTTAAATATCTGGAAGGCAAATTAACCGGAGGCTTTATGGCTCACGATCATCATCATGATTACGAAATAGAAGAACTGGAAAAAGAAGAGTCGTGGCGCATGTTCCGCATTATCGGTGAGTTTGTGGATGGCTTTGACAAGCTCTCCGGCATCAAGCCTTCGGTCAGTATCTACGGTTCAGCCCGGGTGCCTGCCGGTGACTCACTCTACCGGACTGCTGAAGAAATAGCTTTTAAACTAGGGAAGGAAGGCTTTTCCATAGTTACCGGCGGTGGACCGGGGCTGATGGAAGCCGCCAATAAGGGAGCCGGACGGGCCGGGGTGGCCTCGGTAGGGCTGAACATCAAGCTGCCCATGGAACAGTCACCCAATTCATATACCACCCAGTCGCTGACTTTCAACCATTTCTTCACCCGCAAGGTGATGCTGGTCAAATACGCTTCGGCTTTTGTCATCATGCCGGGGGGGCTTGGCACCCTGGATGAACTAACCGAGGTACTGACCCTGATGCAGACGGGCAAAATCACACCGTTTCCCATCGTGCTCTACGGCACCGAATTCTGGGGCGGCTTCCTGGACTGGCTGCGGCACACGGTGATGGACCGGGAATACATCTCCCAGATCGACTGCGACCTGCTGCGGGTAACAGACAGCACCGAAGAAGTGGTGGAAATAATCAGCAACTGGTACCGGGAACACAAAATCACCGGTCACAAGGCGGTAAACAACACCAGGGAATAAACGGCTTCAGCTTCTAGTGGTGGCTGTGGCTGTCTTCCGGCAGCTTGATGTCCACCGGCGGTGTCTCGCCGCGGCGCTGGTAATAATCCAGGATAGCCTTGCGCAGCGCCTCTTCGGCAAGTACGGAGCAGTGCCTTTTCACCGGCGGCAGTCCGCCCAGGGCTTCAGCCACCGCTTTATTGGAAATTTCCAAAGCCTCAACAATGCTCTTGCCCTTGACCATGTCGGTGGCCATGGAGCTGGAGGCGATGGCGGCGCCGCAGCCGAAGGTCTTAAAAGAGGCATCGGTGATAATGCCGTCCTTGACCCGGATGTAAAGCTCCATGATATCGCCGCAGGTCGGATTGCCGACCCGGCCGATACCATCCGGGCTGGGCATTTCACCGACGTTATGCGGGTTTTTGATATGCTCAATAACTTCTTGGCTGTAGCCTGCGGGTCCGTTGGTCATAATATTACTCCTAGCTGGCCGTGCCCGGTGTCAGGGGCGACATGGCTCTTAATTTTTGCACGATACCGGGTAAAACTGCAATAACCCGGTCTATTTCACTTTCCCGATTGAACTTGCCCAGGCTCAGACGTATGGAGCCGTGGGCTTCTTCCGCCGTCCGGCCGCAGGCGAGCAGCACGTGTGAGGGTTCCAGGCTGGAGGAACTGCAGGCTGAGCCGGTGGAGGCGTATATATTCTCAAAATCAAGGTGCAGCACCAGCGATTCGCCCTCGATATACTTGAAGGAAATGTTGACGTTGTTGGGCAGCCGGTGCGTGGGATGGCCGTTAAGCGTGGTGTCCGGTATGCGCTCCAGCAGTTCAGCGGCCAGCCGGTCCCGCATGGCGGTAACGGCGACCTTTTCGTCTTCCATCTCCTTCATGGCTATTTCGGCGGCCCTGCCGAAGCCGATGATGCCGGGCACGTTTTCCGTGCCGGGACGCCTGGCGCGCTCCTGGCCGCCGCCGGACAGCAGCGGTTCCAGCTTGACGCCTTTCCTGATGTAGAGCGCCCCGATGCCCTTGGGACCGTAGAGCTTGTGTCCGGACAGGCTGAGCAGGTCGGCGTTGAGTTCGTTGACACTGACCGGAATATGACCGGCTGTCTGCACGGCGTCAACGTGGAACAGCACCCCTTTTTCCCTGGTGATGCGACCCGTTTCGGCTACCGGCTGAATGGTGCCGATTTCATTGTTGGCGTGCATCAACGTAACCAGAACCGTTCGCGGCGTGATTGCCTTCCTGACACCCTCCGGGTCAACCAGGCCGTTACGGTCAACCGGCAGATAGGTAACTTCAAAGCCGTTTTTGGCCAGGTACTGGCAGCTTTCAATGACGGCGTGGTGTTCAATGGCGGATGTTATGATATGCCGCCCCCGGTCAGCCCTGGCCCATGCCGTGCCTTTGATAGCCCAGTTGTCAGCCTCGGTGCCGCCGCTGGTAAAAAATATTTCATCAGTTCGTGACCCGATAAGCGCCGCCACTCTCTCTCGGGCTTCTTCTACGGCGCCGCGAACCGTTTGTCCGGCGCTGTGGACTGATGAAGGATTGCCGAAGGATTCACCCAGGAAAGGCATCATGGCTTCGGCCACCCGGGGTTCCACCGGGGTAGTGGCGGAGTTATCAAGATATATTGAACTGTTGTGGTTCATGGCACATTACCTCTTTTCTTAAGCGTTGGATTGGGCAGCAGGGGTGTAGGCGTCCTGGAACAACCATGTTGACAGGTAGCGTTCACCGGTGTCCGGCAGGATAACAACTATGAGCTTTCCGATCATATCCGGCCGTCCGGCAACTTCAGCCGCCGCCCAGGCGGCGGCGCCGGAGGAAATTCCGGCCAGGATGCCCTCTTCCCGCGCCAGTCGGCGGGCGACGGCGCCGGCGTTTTCATTGCTCACCTTTATAATTTCATCAATGAGTTCAGTCTGAAGGACAGCCGGTATAAAACCGGCCCCGATGCCCTGTATCTTGTGCGGGCCGGGGCTGCCGCCGGAAAGCACCGGGGAATCCTCCGGTTCCACGGCGATGATGCGAATTGATGGTTTGCGCTGCTTCAACACTTCGGCGATGCCGGTAATGGTGCCGCCGGTGCCCACGCCGGCAATCACTGCGTCTACCCGGCCCCGCGTATCCCGCCATATCTCCTCGGCGGTAGTCAGCCGGTGAATTTCCGGGTTGGCCGGATTGTCGAACTGCTGCAGCATCACGTAGCCGGGGTTTTCCTCCACCAGCTGCCGCGCGTGACGGATAGCGCCGGTCATGCCTCCAGACCCCGGCGTCAGCACTATCTCGGCTCCAAGTATGGCCAGCAGCTGGCGTCTTTCCATTGACATGGTTTCCGGCATGGTCAGTATAAGCCGGTAGCCGCGGGCAGCGGCGGTGAAGGCCAGGGCGATGCCGGTGTTGCCGGATGTAGGCTCCACAATGGTGGAGCCGGGTTTTAGCTTGCCCGAGGCCTCGGCGTCGGTAACCATGGCCACCCCGATTCGGTCCTTGACGCTGTGCAGCGGGTTGGATGATTCCAGCTTGGCTACAACTTCCGCTCCGGCGCCTTCAGCCAGGCGGTTAAGCCTCACCATCGGCGTATTGCCGATGGTTTCGGTAATATCGGCGGCAATGCCGCGGGTCAGCGCCGGGAAGCGACGATTCCGGTATTCAACTGTTTCAACATTAAATTGTTCGTTCATAAAAAGGGTTATCCTTTCCCCCGTGATATGAGGAAAATACCGACCTGTGCCAGTACATTGGGCAGCAGTCGGACCAGGGAGTTGCCGTTCAGATAAACGGCTGTTTCTATCCGCAGGCCGCCGCGGCGGCAATAATCGGCGAAGTCCGACAGGCTGAGGAAGTGCAGATTGGGGGTGTTGTACCATTGGTATGGCAGGGCCTTGGTCATCGGCGCCCGGCCGATAACTCCCAGCCGCCAGCGGGCGGAGATGTAGGCGAAGTTGGGCACGCCGACTATGGCTTTTTTCCCCACCCTGACGGCCTCGGCCAGGACTTCCTGCGGGTTTTTCACCTGCTGCAGGCACTGGTTGAGAATGACGTAATCAAAGGAATTATCGCCATATTCGGACAAGCCGTTGTCGATGTCCTGGTTGGAAACGGAAAGCCCTCGGGCTACGCAGCGGTAGATGGCCTGCTCTGAAATTTCCACGCCCCTGGCACCGGCGCTGCGGGTTTGGCCCAGGTAGGCCATGAGATCGCCGTCGCCGCAGCCCAGGTCCAGTACTGAAGCGCCGTCACTTACCAGGCCGGCTATTACTTGGTGGTCTTTTCTGACGTTTTTCACCCGGTTTCATCCTTTGGCTGATTTTTGGTTCTGAATTTGCGCAGGAAATGGTTGATCAGCAGCGTTTCCTCGTCAATTTCCAGCAGGAAGGCGTCATGGCCGTAGGTGGAGTTGATCTCGCAGTAGGTAACATCAATTCCGGCCAGCTTGCAGCCGCGCACCAGTTCCTTGGACTGGTGCGCCGGGTAGAGCCAGTCGCTCTTGAAGGCCAGCACCATGAAGTGCACCGGACGAGCCGCCGCCAGGGCTTCGGACAGGCCGCTATCACCGGCCAGGTCATACAGGTCAATAGCCCGGGTGATATAGAGGTAGGAATTGGCGTCAAAGCGCTTGACGAAGTTGTCTCCCTTGTACTGCAGATAACCTGCCACTTCAAAATCGGTACCGAGCTTGGCATCCCCTTCGCGGCGCTCCCGGAAGCGGCGGCCGAACTTAGCCGCCATGGACTGGTCGCTCATGTAGGTAATATGGCCGACCATGCGCGCCATGGCCAGGCCGCGTTCCGGCGCTCGTCCGCCGTAGTATCGTCCATTGTTGAAGTTGGGGTCGGCCATAATAGCCTGGCGGCCTACTTCGTTGAAAGCAATCTGCTGCGGCGAGTGGCGGGCGGTGGTGGCGATGGCGATGACCGACTGCAGCCGCTCCGGGTATTTTACCGCCCAGGTCAGCGCCTGCATGCCGCCCATGCTGCCTCCGGCCACCGAAAGCAGTTTCTTGATGCCCAGGTGATCTATCAGCCGTGCCTGGGCGGCAACCATGTCGCCAATGGTAACCAGCGGAAAATCCAGCCCGTAAGGCTCGCCGGTGGCCGGGTTGGTTGAAGCCGGTCCGGTGGAACCCTGGCAGCCGCCGATGATATTGGAGCAGATAATAAAAAGCTCATTGGTGTCAAAGGCCTTGCCCGGCCCGATCATGTTGTCCCACCAGCCGGGTTTTTCGCCGGGAGCGTGAACACCGGCGGCATGGGCGTCGCCGGTCAGGGCATGGCAGATGAGCACCGCGTTGGAGCGTTCAGCATTCAGCGTGCCGTAGGTTTCATAAGCCAGCACCGCCGGGGCGATTGCTTCCCCGGATTCCAGTTCCAGCTTATCAATGGTGAAATATTCGGTTCGGACCAGCTCTGGTCCGTTTTTCTCATTATCAGTCATGTTAATTTACCTTCTATCGCGCCGCTTTCTCCAGCGCCTGGTCCAGGTCGGTGATGATGTCATCTATGTGTTCAATGCCCACCGAAAGCCGGATGTAGTCAGGAGCCACGCCGGCCGCCAGCTGTTCCTCCGCGGTCAGCTGCTGGTGGGTGGTAGAGGCCGGGTGAATGACCAGGCTCTTGGTATCGCCGATATTAGCCAGGTGGGAAATCAGTTTTACCGAGTTGATGAAGCGGCGTCCGGCTTCCAGTCCGCCCTTGATGCCGAAGCCGACCAGTCCGCCGAATTTGCCGCCCAGGTATTTGGCGGCGGTGGCGTGGTTGGGGTTGTCCTGCAGTCCGGGGTATATCACCCGGCTGACCATTGGGTGACGCTTCAGGTGCTCGGCTGCCTTGAGGGCGTTTTCCGAGTGCCTCTCCTGCCGCAGGGTCAGCGTTTCCAGTCCCTGCAGCAGCTGGAAGGCGTTGAAAGGGGAAAGCGCGGCGCCGGTGTCGCGCAGCAGCTGCACCCGTGCCTTGGTGATGAAGGCGGCTTTGCCGAAGCTTTCGGCAAATTTCAGTCCGTGGTAGCCGGGATCGGCCTCGGTAAATTCCGGGAATTTGCCGTTAGCCCAGTTGAAATTGCCGGAATCAACAATGATCCCGCCGATTGTGGTGCCGTGGCCGCCGATATACTTGGTAGCCGAGGCGATTATAATGTCTGCTCCGTATTCCAACGGCCGCGCCAGCCCCACGCCGACTGTGTTGTCTACTATAAGCGGTACTCCGGCCTGGTGGGCGATTTCGGATACCGCCGTAAAGTCCGGCACGTCCAGGTTGGGGTTGCCGATGGTCTCGGTATAAACGGCGCGGGTTTTATCATTTATGGCAGTACGCAGCGCCTGCATATCGCCGGGCGGTATAAAAATGACTTTGCGGCCCAGCTTGGGAAAGGTGTGGTGGAAAAGTTCGTAGGTGCCGCCGTATAGGTTGCTGGTGGCCACTATTTCGTCGCCGGGGCGGGTGATGTTGAGCAGGGCCAGGGTTTCCGCCGCCTGGCCGGAAGCTACCGCCAGCGCTCCAATACCGCCTTCAATGGCGGCTACCCGGCGTTCAAAAACGTCATTGGTCGGGTTCATGATGCGGCTGTAGATGTTGCCCGGCTCCTTGAGGGCAAACAGGCTGGCGGCGTGATCCGCGTCGTTAAAGACATAGGATGTTGTCTGGTAGATGGGCACGGCGCGGGCGCCGGTAGCCGGGTCCGGGTTTTCCTGGCCGGCGTGAACCACCAGTGTTTCCAGTTTATAATCTTTCATAAGGCTAACCCCTCTGCTTCAGATATAATACATTTCGCCGTTGGGCGACATCTTGGCCTGCTGGCGGCTGACCAGGTCAGCCAGGGTGGTCTGTTCCAGTACCTCGTTCATGGCACGGCCCATTTCACCCCAGACATCCCGGGTGGCGCAAAAGTTTGACCGGCTGCACTTGTCCGGGCTGTGGACGCACTCGGCCGGTTCCAGGGGGCCTTCCAGCAGGGAAACCACCTCGCTCATCCTGATGTCTTCCGGCGCTTTGGCCAGCCGCAGGCCGCCCTTGGCGCCGCGTATCGTCTGAATGAGCTTGGCATCCACCAGTGGTCCCACCAGGTGCTCCAGGTAGGACAGGGAAATTTCCTGCCGCCGGGCGATTTCCCGCAGGGGAATTACCTGCTCGCCATAGTTCTGCGCCAGGTCCAGCAGGGCGCGGGTACCGTAACGTGAACGTGTGCTCAATTTCATTAAATCATACCGCCGATACTAAAAGTTGATGAAACTAATCAGTTTAATCGATAATAACAGTAAAGCGGCCTCTTGTCAAACCGGTCATTCAGGCGAAAACGGCATGGCGGGGGACGGGATGCGGCTCTTCAGGCTCTAATCAGCCGCCGCCTGATTCAGCTCTTCCACCCGCCGCCGGACAATTGAAACAGCGTCCTCCGGTCGGTGAATCGTCCAGGCTTCTTTGACCAATCCTTTGGCGTGGATGGCGGCGTTGGTGAAGGGCGTGGCCATGGCCACCACCTTCATGCCGGCGCGGCTGGCGGCGGTGATGCCGTTGACCGAATCCTCCAGCACCAGGCATTCCGCCGGCTTGGCGTTGAGCAGCTGGGCTGCTTTGAGGTAGATTTCCGGGTCCGGTTTACCGCGGCTGATATCCTCCGCGGTCAGCACCACATCCAGCAGGCCGCCGATATCCAGCGAAACAATAACATGCTCTACGTCACGGCGTTTTGAAAGGGTAGTCAGCGCGGTGCGGCAGCCGATCTCCCTGGCCATTTTCAGGATGGCCACGTTGAAAGGCCACTGGTTATCCCGCAGCACCTGCGGGTCACTGACCATTTGGTCATAAATCTCGTAGCGGATGGCGGTCAGCGCTTCCCATGGCTGGCTGACACCGTATTCCGGCATCAACCGGCGCAGCTTGTTTTCCAGCCCCAGTTTATCCATCACGTGGCGTGATGTTTCCTCGCGGGAGGCGCCGATTACCTCGGCATAGGCTTGGCCGGCCCTGGTATCGGGCTCGGCGCTTCCCAGTATCCGCTGCGCCGCCAGGTCATAAGCCCTGGCCTTCAGTTTTTCCGTCTGCACCAGTACGCCGTCCAGGTCAAAGATGAAAGCCCGTATCATGATGCAGTTCCCCCTGATATCAGCGCTGTAATGCTAATGCTTACCTGTCATGAAGGTCAGCCGACACTGGTAATAATACCGCGTCCTGTTTAATCATTGTCTGCCGTCACGGGCAGCGCATTGCGGCCCGTTCAGCCGCTGCCGGCTCCGGCGCTGCAGCCGAAGCAGTGCGGGCCGAAGTTGACGCGCCGTTCCAGCAGGCGGTTGAAATCAAATTCGAAAATGCTGCCGGGGCAGTCTTTTTCCAGTCCCATTCCCAGCGCCAGGTTGAAATCACAGTCATGCAGCCTTCCGCCTGAATCAACGCTGACCAGGGTGCGGCAAACGGCGCTTTCAATGGTGTCGGGGCAGGAAGAGGCGGCTACCAGCCGGTCCATGTAATCACGGTAGCCGCCCTGTTCCAGCAGCCGAACGGCGTAGCGGCCGGCCGGCATATTGGTTACTGTCAGCAGGTCATTGAACACTATGCCGTGATTCTTAAGACCCTCTTTATATTCGCTTTCCAGTTTAATCCGGTCATCTTCGGACAGCGGTCCGTCCCAGTTAGTAACCAGGCGCAGCCGCAGTTCCGGAGACCATCCGTAGCCGGCTTCGTTCAAACGCCGCAGCGACTCCAGGCTCTTGGCGAATACGCCGTCGCCGCGGATTTCATCGGTGGTTTGTTCATCGAGCGAAGGCATTGAAGCCAGGATTTCCACCCGCGCGTCGGCCAGGAACCGCGGCAGATAGCTCTTGTCCTGGCCGGTAAGCGGATTGCCGTCCAGGGAAACCGTCAGGTTGTGCCGCACTGTCACCTGTTTACCGGCATCCCGCACCGCCGAGACCAGGTAGTCAAAGCGCGGGTGCAGTTCCGGGGCGCCGCCGGTGATGTCCACTGACTTTATCCGCTCATGCCGCCGCAGTACCCGCAGGCAGGCTTCCATGACCTCTTCGTTCATGTGAAGCGGCTTTTCCGGCGAGGCCTCCAGGTGGCAATGGCGGCAGGACTGGTTGCACAGCCGGGTAATATTTAGCCACAGGGTATCAATGTCCGTCGGCGGCAGGCTCAGCCCGCGCTCGGACAGCCAGTTGTTGAAATCATATTCCTTATGCAGTTCCTTAAGGCTTTCCGACACGTTTAAGCTCTCCATCCTCGGTGACCATTTCTTCTGAATTGAACCACCAGTCGTAATCTTCAATATCGTCTATGTCTCGCCGGATCAATGTCAGGTGCACTTTGAGTTCCGGACTGAGCGTCCTGAGCAGGGTGTTGGCCAGCACCAGGTCGCTGCTCCACGGAATATCTTCGAAAAGCAGCGGCCTTTCCTTCGTTAGGCCTATGAGGTAGTAACCTCCGTCCGGCGATGGCCCGACTACCACGTCATTCTTTTCCAGGCTGTCAAAGGCTTCTTGCAGTATTTCGGTGTCAATACCCGGAATGTCGCTGGCGGCTATTATAACCTTTTTGGCGCCGTCGCCGAAGGCCCTGGAGAAGCCCTTGGTCAGCCGGACGCCCAGGTCTCCCTCCGGCTGGGTCCTGACGCTGAAGCGGCCCCCGGTCCAATCCCTGACCGCCGCTTCGTCTCCGGCATCGGCCACGTAGAGACATTTCTCCACACTGCCGTTCAGTCCGTCAGCCGCGGCGAACAGATTCTCGGCGCAGTAGCGGTAGGTATCAGCCGCCGCGGTTTCGCCAATGTCCGCCGCCAGCCGTTTCTTGACCTTGCCCGGCCGGGGATAGCGGCACATCATCAGCAGTACGCGCCGCGCCAGGCGGCGGTTGCGTTTTTCATATTCGGCGGCCAGCTTGTCCGGTGGCGTTCCCATCATATACCGGGTGATGAACCAGCTGTTGATAAGCAGCTGCCGCAGCGGTCCGCGCTCCTCAAAGCGGCGGGCGGAGGTGGTCACCTTGAGCGGGAAACGGTAGATGCGGCTCTGCCTGCCGGCCCGGCGCAGCAGTTCATAGTCCTCAAACAGTTTCTGGTCCGGAAATCCGCCCAGTTCCCGGAAAAACTCCTTACGTACGGTAATGGCGGCGTCGCCGAAGCGCTGCCTGCCCCGGTGTACCGATGTATAGGCGCTGATCAGCCCCAGCAGCCAGTGACGGCGGTCAAACGCAAGGCCAAAGGTGCCTATTTTTACTTCCGGGTCTGAGAACAAGCCATCCAGGTATTCGAAAGCCCCCGGCGGCAAGGTGGTATCGGCGTGCAGGAAAATAATAATATCGCCGGTGGCTGTCTTCGCTCCGGCGTTGCACTGCCGTCCGCGGCCCCTGGGGGCATGGCAGACGGCCGCCCCGTGCTCCGTCGCTACCAGTGGTGTCCGGTCGGCGGAGCCGCCGTCGGCTACGATTATTTCCGCCTCTGCGTTTTCAGCGCGGACCGCTTCTATACAGCGACCGATAGCGGCTGCTTCATTCAACGCCGGTATGACTACCGAATAATGGAGCTTGGACATACCCATGGATTATACCAGCTTGGACGCTCTCTTGATAAACCCGAGAACGGCATCTGGAGGCAGCCAGGTTTTTTGTTTGTCCCCAATGCTATAATTTAGCCATGAAAAAAATGAATTTGGAAAGACCCCTGGTTTTTTTTGACCTGGAAACCACCGGTTTGAACCCGGGCAGGGACCGCATAGTGGAAATCACCCTGGTTAAACTGAACCCGGACGGCACGGAAGAATCAAAAACCCGGCTGATCAACCCCGGAGTGCCCATACCGGAAGAATCAACCAGGATTCACGGGATTACCGATGAACAGGTAGCCGACAAGCCGATGTTCCACCAGATTGCCCGCAGTTTCCGGGATTTCCTGGACGGCTGTGATATCTGCGGCTTCAACATCAAGAGGTTTGATATTCCGATGCTGGAAGCGGAATTCCGAAGAGCCGGCGTTGAATTCACCCGCTCAGGCCGCAGCCTGATTGATACCCAGGTAATCTTCCACAAGTTCCACCCGCGGGACCTGGAAGCGGCCTATCTCATATACTGTGACAAGAAACTGGAAAATCTCCACTCCTCGGACGCGGATGCCCGCGCCTGCGCTGAGATACTGACCGCCCAGCTGGAGAAGCATAGTGATGTCCTGCCTTCCAGCATAAAAGAGCTTCATGAGTTCTGCTGCCGGGATGAAGAAGCCAACTGGATTGACGCGGACGGTAAATTGATCTGGGTTAAGAATGATGCAGCGGTCAATTTCGGTAAGAATAAAGGCGCTCTGCTCCGGGAACTGGCATCCAGTGACGCCGGCTTTTTGGACTGGATTATCCGGTCTGATTTCTCAGATGAAGTCAAGGATATTATCAACAAGGCTTTGAGCGGGGAGTTTCCGAGGAGATAGAGATCATTGTTCCAACATTCCCCTCTAATGCCAGTCCTTGGAAGCCGGCACTTTCTTCAGCGCTGAGAATGTCCTGACGCTGTCCACCACCAGGTTGCAGGCGCCTTCCCGCCGTGACAGCCGCCCGGTGACTATCAGGAAGGGTGACTTGAACTTTAATTCGTAACGTTCATAAACCCGGGGAAACACCATCAGCGGTATGTGGCCGAATTCATCTTCCAGGGTGATGAACACCGCCTTGCCGCGCGGTCTTTGCCGCCGGATGACCAGGCCGGCGGCAGTCAGCTCAGCGCCGTCGCCCAGCTTTGCTATATCCCTGCTGGAAATGACCTGAGCGTTAAGCCTGGGCCGCATGCTGGCCATGATATGGCCGGCCGGAAACAGACCCAGCACCCGGTATTCCTCCTGCATGCGTTCCCAGCCGTCCGGAGCGGCCAGTTCCGCCATGTCCTGGGCTACCGGCAGCGGCAGGAACATCTGGGAGTTCACCGGGCGGTAGCGCAGGCCAATCTCCCATTTTACCTTGCGCCGGTTAGGTTCCAGGCTGTCGAAAGCCCCGGCCCCGGTAAGCGCCAGGGCCACATCTTCCAGCACTCCGCTGCGCTCCAGGAAATCACCGATGCTTTTGAAGCTGCCGCTCCGGGACCGGCCGGCTATTATGGACCTGGCCGAGGCTTCTCCCAGTCCGGCTGCCTGCAGAAAACCCAGCCGCAGTTTGCCGTCTTCTATAACGCAGGAGGCGGAACTGCGGTTGATATCTGGATTCAGCACACTGACTCCGTGCCGCCTGGCGTCTTCTTTCAGCGTTTCCACGTTGTAGAAGCCCATCGGCTGCTGGTTGAAGATAGCGGCGAAAAACTCCAGGGGATAGTACAGCTTAAGCCATGACGCCTGGTAGGCGGTGACGCCGAAGGCAAAGGCGTGGGACTCCGGGAACATATACTGGCCGTTGAATTTGCGCCAGATGGCCTCAATAACCGCGTCATCCACCCCGCGGCTTGAGGCGCCGGCGGCGAACAGCCGGCGGAAATGCTCCAGCATCCGCTCATTATGGCGGCGGCTGAAAGCGCGCCTGAGCTGGTCGGCGGTGCCGGGGGAGATGCCGGCCACGTCAATGGCCAGCTGGTTGACCTGGTCCTGGAAAAGCACGATTCCCAAGGTGCGCTCCAGGGCTCGTTTTTCCAGCGGGTGGTCATAGACCACCGGTTTGCGCCCGGTCCGGCGGGCCAGGTATTCCTGGACGCCGCCGTTGACGCCGACGCCCGGCCGCACCGCTCCCACCTCGTGGGCCATGTCCAGCAGGTTGCGGGGCCTCAACCTGGTGATGGTCTGCATCTGGGCGGCTGACTCCACCTGGAAGATGCCGATGGTATCGCCCCGGCACAGCATGTCATAGACCGCCGGGTCATCGAAATCAATGCGGGACATATCGAGACGCCGGCCGCTGTTTTTTCTTATGGTTTCCACCGCGTCCTGCATCTGGGACAGCGCCCCCAGCGCCAGGAAGTCTATCTTGACGCAGCCGGCGTCATCCACGCTGTCCTTGTCCCACTGGCAGACGTAACGGCCGGCAGTGGCCGCCCGCTGCACCGGCACGATGTCGGTCAGGGGAACGGAAGAAATGATCATGCCGCCGGGGTGCTGCCCCAGGTACTTGGGAAATCCGTCCAGTTCAGCGGCCAGGCAAATGAGGTCTTTCCAGGCCGGCGAGTCTATCTTGTCACGGAACCGGGGAGACTTCCGCATCTGGGCTTTGAGTTTCCTGGCGCTGCCCCAGTCAGTGTGCCGGGCCAGCTGGTCCACCTCTTCCGGCGGCAGGCTGAGCGCCTTGCCCAGGTCGCGCACCGCGCCCTTTATCTGGTAGGTGGCGATAGTGCCGGTCAGCGCGGCGTGACGCCAGCCCCATTTCTCATGGGTGCGCAGGATAAGCTCTTCCCGGATGCGGCGGGGAAAGTCCAGGTCAATGTCAGGCACGTAATCCAGCGAATCCTCCGGCAGGAATCTTTCCAGCGAAAGGTGGTACTGCAAAGGGTCGATGTGGGACAGGCCGATAAGATAGCCGATGAGCAGCGACACCGAGGAGCCGCGGCCCCGTCCGGGCGGGTTTTCCTCCAGCGGCACCGCCGGGTCGGCCATACCCTGTTCTATCATGATCTCATGACCCAGTTTGATGACGTCATGGTAAAGGAGCAGAAATCCGGCTAGCCGGTGTTTCCTGACCAGCCGGAACTCTTCATCCAGTCGGGATTTGACCTGGGGCGTAACGCTGCCGTAGCGGCGGACCGCGGCTTCAAGGCACAGCTT
This sequence comes from Dehalogenimonas sp. NIT-SK1, assembly GCF_055384165.1. NCBI lineage: Bacteria > Bacillati > Chloroflexota > Dehalococcoidia > Dehalococcoidales > Dehalococcoidaceae > Dehalogenimonas > Dehalogenimonas sp. NIT-SK1. Next base: position 1,245,035 of record NZ_AP042352.1, on the reverse strand, counting down.
TTCCAGGTAGCTTTCCGGGGTATGACCGTCCGGCGCCGGGTAATCCGGCAGGGCGTAGCCGGTCTGGCCGGACAGGTTGAAGGTGCAGCGTTCGGCGATTTTGACGCTGTTGGACAGGGCTTCCGGACAGCCGCTGAAGAGGCTTTCAATTTCGGCGACCGGACGCAGGTGGAATTCCGAGTTGGCTCGCCGCTCCTGGTGGCTGGACTCCAGGCTCTTGCAGGCCTTGATGGCCACCAGGCAATCCTGCAGCCGGTGCCTGTCACGGGTGTGATAATGCGCGTTGCCGGTGGCCACTGCCGGCACACCGGTTTTTTTGGCCAGGTCATACAGCCGGCGGTTACGCTGCCGGTCGCCGTACACCCGGTTATGCTGCAGTTCGATGAAATAGCGTTCACTGCCGAACCATTCCCGGTACTGCTTTACCATCTGTTCAGCCTCTTCCAGTCGGCCGCTGTCAGCCAGCCGCGCCAGCTGTCCCCGCGGGCAGCCGGACAGGACGACCAGGCCGGATGAATGTTCGGCTAAGCGTTCCGGCAGCAGTTCCGGCTGGTTGCGCTGTCCGGTTTCATGTCCGGCGGTGATGAGGCGGCACAGGTTGCGGTAGCCCTCCCGGTTTTCAGCCAGCGCGGTGAGGTGAAAGCCCCCGGCCAGGGTCAGCTCGGCGCCGATTATCCCCGGCATCTCCAGCGAGCGGCTGAGGTGGGAAAAGCGCATGGCGCCGCACAGGTTGTCATGGTCGGTAACCGCCAGGGCGGTATAACCCAGTTCCCGGGAACGCACCATAAGCTCTTCCAGTGACGAAGCTCCGTCATGGAAAGAATAGTAGCTGTGGCAGTGAAGTTCCGCGTAGCGCATTGTGATTTCCTAGTAGCTCTGGTGATACCAGCGGCCGTCAACCAGGTCCTTGAACAGCGTCAGCCTCCGTCCGCTGACCAGGATAACGGCATAGTAGAGTCTCCCCAGCGGTCGGGGCCGCCACCATTCATCATCCAGTCGCCATGCCTCTTCAATCCCGTCCACCGCCAGCCAGCGCCGGTTCAGCCTGACGGACGCCGGCTGGGCCGAATCGTTTTCTCTTACTGTTACCGTTTCCGGCTGATTTACCGGCTTAAGGGTTTCAGCGTGTAGCGACGTTCCGGTATCCTGGACCATGGCTCAACTTCCTTTATTTGAAATAGCTGGGGCGCGCCCATTTTCAGTTCCAGCTGCTTGATATCGCTGTTCAGTTTTTCGCCAGACCTGACCTCGGTAAAGATGCTGCTCTGCTGCCCGTCGGGACGGCCCAGCCGGGTAATCTTCATACCAAGTTCTTCCACCGGTCCCGGCTGGGGGTAGTTTTCTATCACCTGCCTGATGCGCTTCAGCGAAGCGGCGATGCTCATGGCCGGCTCCTTGAAGTGCACCGTTTTCTGCCAGTGCTCCGAAGCGCTGCTGCGGCTCCACAGCTCAATGCAGCGGACGCCGCTGCCTTTCTGCCCGAACTTGGCAAAAGCGCGGTTGAGTAATGACTCAAGGCTCATCAGCAGCACATCAAGCGAGGTGGCCGGTGACAGCAGGCTGGTGCTTTCTTCAATCACCTCCTCGGACATCCGGGGGTAAAAAGGCGTGTCGTCCCGGCCGCGGACCAGTTCCCAGATGCGGCGGCCCTCCGTTCCGAACTGGGCTTCCAGCTGCGGGCGTGACAGGGATGCCGCCTGTCCCAGGGTATGCAGCCCGAAATCACGCAGGCGGCTCCTGCTTTTCAGAGATACTGGCAGCGCGTCGCAGGAAAGGTCTTTTAAGTCACCGGCGGCATTGCCTGAAGCCGCCTTGAATCCGTCCGGGCCGCTTTGCCAGGCCATGACGCGGGACAGGAATTTACTCCCGGCGATACCGAAACGGGCTTCAAAAGAGGCCGGTATCCGCTGCCTGGCGGCCGATACCAGCCGGCTGTCATCGGGATAGAGCATCTCCAGCCCGTCACAGCCGATGTAAATATCTCCCAGGGACGTGCCTTCAATCAGGGGGCTGAGCTGTTCCAGCGAATCAAGTATGCTGTTGAATACGCTCCAGTAGCGGGCCATGTCGGCCTGCAGGATTTCCAGCCCGTCGTGCAGTGATAATGCCTGCTGCAGCGGCGTGTCTCTTCCTACTCCCCGGAGTCCCGGCGAGTGGTCCAATACCCGCTTCTGTGAGCCGGTGGAATAGACAACCACCGCCGGACGGCCGGCCAGTTCCGGGCGCTTCAGGACCTCGCACTGGAAGGCGAAATTGGGCAACAGGACACAGCAGAGCTTCATGGCTTGTTCTCCCGGGTAAAAAGGTTAATCAGTCCAGTTTGCGGATAATGCCGATGACCCGTCCCTGGATCTCAATATCCTGCGGGTTGCAGTAGATGGGGTCCATGTACTGGTTGGCCGGCTGGAGACGGATACGGCTGCCGTCACGGTAGATCTTTTTGAGTGTTACCTCGTTGCGGTCCTGCAGCCATACCGCTACCATGGCCCCGTCTTCAGCGCTGTTTTCCTGGGTCAGCAGCACGGTATCGCCGTCATCCACCAGGGCGTCAATCATTGAAGTGCCCCGGACCTTCAGGGCAAAAACGTTGGTGCGGCCGCGCAGGATGTCATCCGATACTTCGATTATTTCATCCGGCGTCATGTTCCAGGTATCATTGTCGGGCGCGGTTATCGGGCTGCCGGCGGCGATGGTGCCCAGCAGGGGAACCGGCTTGAGTGATTTGCCGGGAGCGGCCGGGAAGGCGATGCTGCGGGATATGCCCTTGATGCGGCTGATGAAGCCTTTCTTCTCCAGGACGTCAAGGTAGTACTGGGCCACGGAGGCTGCCTTGAGCCTGCAGGCCCCGGCGATATCCCTCATGGACGGCGCGTAGCCGTGCTGTTCAATGTACATTCGAAGATAGTTGAGAACCTTCTGCTGTTTTTCTGTCAGTTCTTCCATAGCCGCTACCTATTTATGTAGTATATTACATATGTTATAATTACTGAGGTGATGTTGTCAATAGTTTTCAGCAAAATATTTTTTGAGGGCTGAAGGGGGAGTATAATACGGAAGTCATGACGGCCATGATTTACATCGGCACTTCCGGCTGGAGCTATCCCCGGGGCGAGGGCACCTGGAAGAGGTATTTTTACCCGCCGGGCACCCGGAATGAACTGGGTTTTTACAGCCGGTTATTCAACTGCGTGGAAATCAACAGCTCATTCTACGCACCCGTCAATCCCGGTTATGCTGAGAACTGGGCGCGCAGGACGCCGGATGACTTTAAGTTCACCGCCAAGTTGTGGCAGAAATTCACTCACCCGAAGATGTATGAAGAGGCCTGCGGCAAAGCGGCGGTCATATCTTATGAAGACGTGAAGGTATTTGAAAGCGGCCTTGCCCCGATTGTCCGGACCGGCAAGCTGGGGGCGATATTGGCGCAGTTTCCGCCCGGTTTTCAGAATACTGAGAGCGGCCGGCAGACGCTTGAAGCCATCCTCAGTACTTTCGGCAAGTACCCGCTGGCGGTGGAGCTGAGGCATAAGAGCTGGAGTGAGGACCCGGATACTGCCCGGCTGTTGTCAGAGGCTGGCGCTGCCTGGGTGTGGATTGATGAGCCACAGTTCAATTCCTCAATCAGCCGGGAATTGCCCGTGACTTCCCCGATATCCTATTTCCGGTTTCACGGCCGCAACGCCAAAGACTGGTGGAGCGGCAGCAATGAAACCAGGTACCGCTATCTGTACTCCGGGGAAGAAATCCGGGAACTGGCCGGGCGGGTCAGCGCCGCTGCTGAAAAAAGCCGAAACATGTTTGTCTTTTTCAACAATCACTGGCAGGGATACGCGCCCCGGAACGCCCAGGATTTGAAGCGGGTTTTCGGGCAGCAGAATCGTTTGTTGGAGTGAGCCGGTATTCGAAGCAGCATTGTTATTGCTTTCTCAATGCTTGAGTTTGTCCAGCAGAGACTTTTTAAAAGCCAGGAATGCTTTATCAAATCCGAATTCATTGAAAAGGGCGCTGTCCACTTTGGTCATGGCGTACCATTCTTCCAGCCGCGGATAGTTCAACCAGCTAGGCAGGTCAAATTCTTCAGGTATTCTTTTGTCGCCGTTATCCAGTTTAGCCATTTGCAGAAGTTAAGTTTAGCCCGCCGGCGGATTCAATCGCAATAGTCATTTAGTACTTAGCGGCGGCTTTTTATCAGCCGCCCAGCAAGGCTACCGGTACAATGATAGCCACCAAACCCGTGGACACCACTGCCAGGATGAAAAGGTTGTAACGCTTGCCGTAGCCCATCAGCAGTGAAGAGTCATAATAACCGTCAACGTCCTGGTCCTTATACATTTTCAGCAGGCCGTTGACCAGCTTCATTCGCATTTCGCGTCCTTTCAGCAGCCCGTTAATCACCACGAAGTTGACTACCAGTACCAGGAAAATGAAAGAAGCGAAAACTATTTCCCGTGCGCTCATTTCATCCGATGAGGCGATGCCGGAATTGACAGCCAGGCTGAGCAGATTCAGGATAATGGCGGTAAGAATAAAAACGGTGTCGGTGCGGGCGTTCTGCTGCAGTTCGGCTATGATGTGTTCATGAACCCGTTCAATCATAATATGCCTCCTTTATAATACCTGAAGGCAAGCCACTGCCCAGCTTATTATACTCCCGGCCGGTTCGATGTATAACATTATTTTTTTGGGCAGACCTGGTGAATCGGTCGGTTAAGTCCGTGACAGGAAATCTCCTGAAGCGTTGCCCCGGGGGCGTTCTAACCATATAATAGCCTGTATCCAGTGATCGTAAGGAGGCTGGGATTGTCATGGCAAATACCGAACCCTATGTAACCGCGAAAAACATCAGCTCCAGGACTCAAGACTGGCTGGAAAGGATTAAGCCGTTCAACCAGCACCAGATGAGACTGAAACCGGGAAAAAGCGCCCTGCTGGTGGTTGATATGCAGCGCTTTTTCCTTGACCCGGCATCGCCCACCTTCACCTGCGGCGGACCGGCTATCCTGCCGGGGGTAAAACGCCTTATTGATGCCTTCCGCCGCCAACGCCGGCCGGTTATTTTTACGCAGCATGTCCACCATCCGGACGGCCTGGACGCCGGCATCATGAAATGGTGGTGGCAGGGAATGTGCCTTGAAGGCAGCCCGGAAAGCGAAATTCACCCGGATATCGCCCCCGTGCCCGGTGAGAAGGTTATTGCCAAGCACCGGTATTCCGCCTTCTATAATACCGACCTGGAAACTCTGCTGCGCTGCCAGGGTATTGAAGACGTAGTCATCGCCGGAGTAATGACCAATATGTGCTGCGAGTCCAGCGCCCGGGACGCCTATTACCGGGATTACCGCGTTTTTCTGCCGGCTGACGGAATGGGCTCAATCAATGAAGAAATGCACCTGGCCAGTCTTTTGAATCTGGCTTTCGGATTCGCCTGGGTAACCACCGTTGACATGATAGCCGCGCAGGTGGCCGGTCGGTAATACATATTTTTATTTTATCTTGGAAGTGTAACGTCTGTCCGTTGACAATTAGCTACAAGCGTACTAATAAAAAATAAGTGTATAGTAATACAAAATATTGGAAGAAAGTTAGCCGTCCGGGGAATTGTTTTGAGACATTCAAATACACCGGCAGCGGGTTTTTGAACGTAAAAATAGAGTCGTTTCCTTCGTTTCGCCTGTCGGATTCGATTACTTTACCGGCCGGCTGATGAGAACTGATTTCCGATAACTGCCAGTCGGTATGGAAAAAACTTTTGACATAAACCCTTTCCGGTTTTATGCTGAAATGAGAGAGGTAAAAGTTATGGCTAAATACCGTTGTACCATTTGCAATTATATTTATGACCCGGAGCAGGGAGACCCTGACAACGGCGTCAGCGCCGGCACCGCGTTTGAAGACCTGCCGGATGACTGGGTTTGCCCGGTATGCGGCGCCGGTAAAGACCAGTTTGAAAAGGTAGAATAAGCCCGCGGCAGCCGGAGGTAGATTATGCCGGTAGATTTGAATATTCTCATCGGTGGTGAAGCCGGGCAGGGGGTGCAGTCGGTCGGGGCGGTATTGGCGCGAACCGCGGCGCGTGGCGGCTATGAAGTCTTTTCTGACCAGGACATTGAATCCCGTATCCGCGGCGGCCATTCATTTTCCCGGGTGCGTATTACCCAAAGCCCGATGGATGGACCGAGGGAAAAAGTTGACATAATACTGGCACTTAACGCCGAGACCTTAGAGCGGCACCAGGCCGAGCTGGCACCCGGCGGCGTCATTGTTTATGACCGGGATAAGACTGGCATTGAGCCGGATGAAGGTGTCAGTGTGGTTGATATTCCCGTTGAGAGCATCGCCCGTGAAGCTGCCGGCAGCCTGAAAATGGCTAACACCGTAGTTTCCGCCGCGGCGCTGGGTCTGCTGGATTATGATTTAAGCGAACTTGATGGGGTGCTGGAGCACGAGTATGGACGTCATGGTGAAGCGGCTGTCGCGGCTAACCGAAAGGCGGCCCGTGCCGGATATGATTACGCCGCGGCTCACCGTCCGCCGGGCTACCGGATTCGGCTGAGACCCGGCAAATCTTCCGGCAAGCTGCTGCTGACCGGCAATGAAGCCGTGGCCCTTGCCGCGCTGGCGGCCGGCTGCGGACTGGTTGCCGGTTACCCCATGACCCCTTCAACTCCCATCCTGGAATACCTGGCTGACAAAGGACGGGATTTTGACCTGCCGGTCATCCAGGCCGAAGATGAGATAGCGGCCATCAATATGGCTGTCGGCGCCGGTTACGCCGGAGCGCGGGCCATGGTGGCTACTTCCGGCGGTGGTTTCAGCCTGATGACCGAAGGACTGGCGCTGGCTGGAATGACGGAAACGCCGGTGGTCATTATCCTGGGCCAGCGGGCCGGACCGGCCACCGGACTGCCCACCCGGACTGAACAGGCGGACCTCAGCTACGCCATATCCGCCGGCCACGGCGAGTTCCCCCGGGCGGTGCTGGCCCCGGCTAATGCTGAAGAGGCTTTTCGGCTGACGGTCAAGGCCTTCAATTTAGCTGAGCGTTACCAGACACCGGTAATTGTGTTAACTGACCACCTGATGGCTTCAGCTTATTATGCCACTCCGCCGTTTGACCTGGCTGAGGTGAAACTGGACCGGGGAGAATGGCTGTCGGTGGCCGAAGCTGACCGCCAGGGAGCCGAACATAAGCGCTACGCTTATACTGAGTCCGGAGTTTCTCCCCGGGCGCTGCCGGGACTGAGCCGAGCGCTGGTTTCAGCGGACTCCGATGAGCATTCTGAGGAAGGTCATATCATTGAAGACGGCCGAACCCGGCGGCTGATGGTGGAGAAGCGGCGGAAAAAGCAGTCCGGGCTGGCACAGCAGATATCCCCGCCGCATTTCAGTCCGGTAACCGACGCTGAATATATCTTGGTCAGCTGGGGTTCGTCCCGGGGGGCGGTTGATGAGGCGGCTCGGATCATGACGCAGCAAAGAAAAAGAATCAGCCGGATGCACTTTTCCGAGATATGGCCTTTCCCGGACGGAGTGGCGAAGATGCTGTCCCGGGGCGGAAAAGTTGTCGTTATTGAGAGCAACGCCGAGGGGCAGCTGGCCCGTATTATACGAGCTGAGACCGGTTACGCCGCGGATATCGGCGTCAATCGTTATGACGGCCGGCCGTTGTCGGCGGAATATATCCTGGAATGCCTGACGAAGGAGGTGGGATCATGAAAGCTAAAGTAACCCTGGAAGAATATACCCCGGCCTCCGATAACGCCTGGTGCCCCGGCTGCGGCAACTTTGGTATCCTGAAGGCGGTCAACCAGGCATTGGTGGAACTGAAACTGGAGCCGCACCAGGTGCTGATGGTTTCCGGCATCGGCCAGGCGGCCAAACTGCCGCATTACACCCGTAGCAACATTTTCAATGGCCTGCACGGGCGGCCGCTGCCGGCGGCGGTGGGAGCCAAGGCGGTCAACAATGGCCTGACCGTTATCGCGGAAAGCGGTGATGGTGATGCCTACGGCGAAGGCGGTAATCATTTTATTCATACCATGAACCGCAACCCGGATATTACCTACCTGGTACACAACAACCAGGTGTACGGTCTGACCAAGGGACAGGCTTCGCCGACTACCGACCTGGGCTTTACCACCAAGCTTAATCCCGAGGGAGCCTGGGTGGCGCTGCACCCGCTGGCATTGGCGGTGGCGGCGGACTGCAGTTTCATTGCCCGCGGTTTCAGCGGTGATCCTGATCATCTCTCCGGGCTGATAGCCGCCGCGGTCAAACACCCGGGATTTGCCCTGGTGGAAATATTGCAGCCGTGTGTTAGCTTCAATAAGAAAAACACCTTCAAATGGTACCGCGAGAGGGTTTACAAACTGGAAGACACCTCCGCATATGACCCGGAGGACCGGACAGCTGCCTTCGGCAAGGCACTGGAATGGGGTGAGCGTATTCCCATCGGCATCATCTATCGTCACCAGCGGCAAACATTTGATCAATACCTGGGTACCGACGGCCGTCAGCCGCTGGTAACGCCGGAACTTAAACCGCGGGACATCAGGCCGTTGTTCGAGGAGTTTCGCTGAATCGGTTCGGTCATCGGCGGCGCGATTAGAATCGTCGCAGTCTTTTCAGGAGCATTGCATTGAGGGAAGAAAAAATATTAAAGGAAGCCCGCACTATTGCCGTTGTCGGCGCCTCGCCGGACCCGCGGCGGCATTCCCACCGGGTTATGGCCTACCTGATGGATGCCGGCTACCGGGTGATTCCGGTCAATCCCAATGCCGAAGAAGTGCTGGGGGTCAAAACTTACCCTGACCTGATTTCAATACCGGAGCCGGTGGATATAGTTGATGTCTTCCGGGCGCCGGAAAAGGTTATGCCTATTGTTGATGAAGCTGTTTCCATCGGGGGGTCGGTAATCTGGTTCCAGGAGGGAGTAATCAACCAGGCCGCGGCTGATAAGGCGGCAGCGGCCGGACTGAAAGTGGTTATGGACCGCTGCATAGCCAAAACTCACGCCGCTGCCGTCGGCGGAGAGCACTGACAGCGGTGACAAGATAAAGCTGTCATGTTATCCTTTATTATATGTCTTTAACAGTAAAAACCCTCACCATGACTGAACTGACGACGCAGCCTCGTCTGATGGAAGGTCTGCGCCCTCCTTTCCCTTTTGTTGCTTCCGGCTGGCTTGCCGCCTGGTACGAGAGCTTCGGCGATGCTGATGAGCTGTGGCTGAGACTTTTTTATGCCGACAAAGAACCGGTCGGCCTGGCGACGCTCCGGGTCAGTGACGGCACGGCGCGTTTTATCGGCAGCGCCAATGTTTGTGATTACCTGGATTTTGTGGTCAAGGAGGGTTGGGAAGATTCTTTTTTTGAGCGGCTGCTGGCCGAACTGGCCGCTGACGGTGCGCGGCGGCTGGAACTGGAGGCCTTGAGGCCGGATTCAACTGTAATTACGCGGCTGCTGCCGCTGGCCCGTCGACGCGGACTTGAGGTGAAGCTGACCGATACCGATGTTACTCTGGAGATGGCGCTGCCGTCTGACTGGGACACCTACCTGCTGGACCTGACGGCGCATCAGCGGCATGAGATTAAGCGCAAGGGGCGGCGTCTGACCGAAGCCGGAAAACTTGAGTTTGAAATATCAGAACCGCGGGACCGGGAGGCAGAGCTGGCTGAGCTGATACGCCTGCTGCGCGTCAGTCGGCAGGATAAAGCCGAATTCATGACTGCTGAAATGGAGAAATTCTTCTGTCGGCTGGCCGCTGCCATGCAGGACAGCGGCTGGTTGAAATTCGGTCACCTTCGACTCGACGGACTGACGGTAGCTTCGGTCATGTGTTTTGATTATAATGAAACCCGCTATCTCTATAACAGCGGTTATGAGCCGGCGAGAGCCAATCTGAGTGTCGGATTGCTGTCAAAGGTTTTTTCCATCCAGGACGCGGTGGCGCGGCGGATGCGGCGCTATGATTTTCTTAAAGGAGCCGAGGTTTATAAATACCACCTGGGCGGCGGAGAGATGCCTATTGCCCGGGCGGAGATAGAATTGAACATTGAGTGAAGAAGCTTTGAGAATTGCCATGCTGTCGGTTCACAGCTGTCCGGTGGGTCAGCCGGGAGGACGCGATACCGGCGGAATGAACGTCTATATCCGCGAATTAGCCGCGGCGCTGGGGCGCCGGGGCCACCGTGTTGATGTATTTACACGGGCTCATGACCCGGCTGATCCGCAGTGGGAGCCGCTGGCTGAACGGGTGAGGCTGATTCATATACGGGCAGGGGCGGTGGCGGAAATGGGCAAGCTGACGCAATACAATCATCTCCGGGAGTTTGAACTAAACCTGGATGATTTTTGCCGCGCCGACGGGGCTGAATATGACCTGGTTCATTCCCACTACTGGCTTTCCGGCGAGGTAGGTCGGAAGCTGGCTGAAGACCGCCGGCTTCCTCATGTGTTTTCTTTTCACACTGTCGGGGCGGCCAAGAATGAATTGGGCCTGGGTCAGCCTGAACCCGGCCTGAGGCTGCTGACCGAGGCAGAGATTGCCGCTTCCTGCTGTCATATCCTGGGCGGCACTGAATATGAAAAAAGCTCCATCATCCGGCACCATGGCTGCGAAGCAACAAAGATCAGCGTAGCCCCCTGCGGTGTTGACCTGGAGATGTTCCACCCGGTGGACCGTATGGCTGCCGGCCGTATTCTGAATCTGCCGCCGGAGCCGACCGTGCTCTATGTCGGCCGGCTGGATAAGCTGAAGGGCATTGACCGGCTGGTTGAGGCGTTGGCGCTATTGGACAACCGCCGGAGCCGACTGGTTGTAGTCGGCGGTGATGATTACGGACGGCAAGCCCAGGCGCTACTTCGACAGCAGGCTGAGGCACTGGGTTTAAGCGGCCGGGTGGATTTCATTGGCGCCGTTCCGCAGCCGCAGCTGCCGTTTTACTACTCTGCCGCTGATGTGGTGGCAGTACCTTCCTATTCTGAAACTTTCGGCATGGTGGCGCTGGAAGCGGTTGCCTGTGGCACTCCGGTAGTTTCGACTGACGTTGGAGCGGCTGGTGAGATTACTAAGGAAGGCTGGTCGGGCACGGTTATACCCGGCAACCAGCCGCTGGATATAGCCACGGCACTGGAACCCTGGCTCAATGAACGTTGCCGGGTTGACCGCCGAGCGCTGCATCATTCAGTCAGTCGGTTCGGATGGGACGCGGTGGCAGCCCGGGTAGAAAGCGTTTATCGTTCGCTGGTTCCGGCGGCAAACATAGATGAGGTGACGGTTAATGGATAAAGCTGACGTTATGGTTATTATGGCCCATCCGGATGACCCGGAGTTTTCCTCCGGAGCCACTATTGCCCGGCTGGTAAAAGAAGGCCGGCGGGTGGTGTATGTCATTTGTACCGCCGGAGATAAAGGAACTTCTGACCGCAGCCTGCCGCCGGCCAGGTTGGTGGAGATGCGCATGGCTGAGCAGCGTGATGCCGCCAGTACCCTTGGTGTTTCCGATGTGGTGTTTTTGGGGTATCCCGACCAGGGGCTGGAGGCTTCCCCGGAACTGCGCAAGGAACTGGTCAGACTGATCCGGCTGTACCGGCCGGACCTGGTAATCACTCATTCACCTTATCAGCGTTATATCTGGTGGCACCGTGACCACCGCAAGTGCGGTGAGTCTGCCATGGACGCCGTTTTCCCTTACGCCCGCGATCATCTGGCCTACCCGGATCTGCTGGCTTCGGGCTACGAACCTCATAAAGTGGGCGAAGTCTGGCTGGCCGGGGCTGAGGATTCTAACTATAAATCCGACATAACCGCCACTTTTGAACTCAAGGTGCGGGCCATCCGCTGCCACCGCAGCCAGGTTGGTGATGATTTTACCGACCGGCTGGAGCGTATCCAGGCCCGGGCTTCGGCGGCGGCCGAAGGGGAGGACTTCCCGCTGGCTGAATCCTTCCGGCGGATAGAAATACCCTGGTAATTGACCGGTGCCCGGATGTATTAGACCGGTTATTCAAAAGAGAAAAATGACAAGGCTTGGATTTTTTCCAGCTTTAATCCTTGACGCACCCTCTTTATATTTCATATAATATCTTTCTGTTTGAAAGCAGAACCGGATTTCCTTTGGGGAAAAGCCGGAATCTGCCCGAGTGGCGCAATGGCAGCGCAACCGACTTGTAATCGGTAGGTTAGTGGGTTCGAATCCCCTCTCGGGCTTGGCCGTTGCACATGGAGAGGTGCCGGAGTGGTTAATCGGAGCAGTCTGTAAAACTGCCGCCCGAAAGGGCTTCACTGGTTCGAATCCAGTCCTCTCCAGTTTTTTTATCTGTTGGCTAGACAACATAGCTTGAAGAAACTATAATACTAGGGTTGCCCACATAGCTCAGCAGGTAGAGCACGTTCTTGGTAAGAACGGGGTCATCGGTTCAAGTCCGATTGTGGGCTCCAGAATTTGAAAATTAAAGGGGGATAAAATAATAAATGGCTAAACAAAAATTTGAACGCTCAAAACCTCATGCTAATGTCGGCACCATCGGGCACGTCGACCACGGCAAAACCACCCTGACCGCGGCTATCACCACCGTGTTGTCTTCTTCCGGCTGGGCTCAGAAGCGCAGCTTTGATTCCATCGACAACGCTCCGGAAGAAAAGGCCCGCGGCATGACCATCGCTATCTCGCACGTTGAGTACGAGACCTCGAAGCGGCATTATGCCCACATTGACTGTCCCGGTCACGCTGACTTTGTAAAGAATATGATTACCGGCGCCGCCCAGATGGATGGCGCTATCCTGGTAGTCAGCGCTCCTGACGGTCCCATGCCGCAGACCCGCGAGCATGTACTGCTGGCCCGACAGGTTGAAGTTCCCGCCATCGTCGTTGCCTTGAATAAGGTTGACGCCATGGAAGATGAAGAACTGCTGGAGCTGGTTGAGCTTGAGGTCCGCGAACTGCTGACCAAATACAAGTTCCCCGGCGATGACACCCCGGTAGTCCGCGTTTCCGCGCTCAAGGCCCTTGATTGCGCCTGCGGCAAGCCGGACTGTGAATGGTGCGGCCGCATCATTAAACTTATGGACGCTGTTGATGAATTTGTGCCTCAGCCGGAACGCCCCAAGGACAAACCGTTCTTGATGCAGGTGGAAGACGTCTTCTCCATCAAGGGCCGCGGCACCGTGGCCACCGGTCGTGTTGACCGAGGTATTATCAAAGTCGGCGAGGAAGTCGAGATTGTCGGTCTGCACCATGAGCCCCGCAAGACGGTGGTTACCGGCGTCGAAATGTTCCACAAGCTGCTGGATAGCGCTGAACCCGGCGATGCCGTTGGCCTGCTGCTGCGCGGCGTTGAACGAACCGACATTGAACGTGGTCAGGTACTGGCCAAGCCCGGCTCAATCAAGCCGCACACTCATGCCGAGGCCGAGGTCTATGTCCTCAGCAAAGATGAAGGCGGCCGTCACACTCCGTTCTTCAACGGTTACAAGCCGCAGTTCTACATCGGCACTACTGACGTAACCGGTAATATCGAATTGCCCGCCGGCGTGGAAATGGTTATGCCCGGCGACAACGTTAAAATGAAGCTAAAACTGATTTACCCGGTGGCTATGGAAAAAGGTCTGCGTTTTGCTATCCGCGAAGGCGGCCGCACCGTAGGCGCCGGCGCCATCACCGAAATTCTGGAGTAATATGGCTAAAGCGGAAAACCGGATTGTGATCACTTTTGCCTGCACTGAGTGCAGCGAGAGGGTTTATACATCTTCAAAAAACAAGCGTAATGACGCGCGTCGTCTGGAGATCAATAAATACTGTCCCCGTTGCCGGACGCACCGTTTATTTCGGGAAACTAAGTAACGGGACAAAGGCGGAAAGCAACGATGCCGAAATCAAGCAACAAGCCGCCGGCTAACAAGCCGGCGGCCTCAGCCAAGCCCAATTTTTTTGGCAATATTATTGCCGAACTTAAGAAGGTAACCTGGCCTACCAGGGATGAAGTGCGCAAACTCACCATCATGGTACTGGTGGTGGCTTTCAGCGTGGGACTGGTGCTGGGCGCGTTGGATTATGGCTTGTCTTTCCTGGTGGATACATTCCTGCTGGATTAGCAGCCTGTGCTGGGTTCTATGCGGGCTGAAGGGTGCATGTTTTGACGGTTAACGAAAAAAATTGGTTTGTAGTTCATACTTACTCCGGTCATGAAGAGCGGGTAAGAAAGAATTTGGCCGAGCGTATTGAAACGCTCGACCTTTCTGATGAAATTGCGCGGGTAGAAGTGCCGACTGAAGAAGAAGTCGAGGTCAAAAACGGCCAGCGGCGTACGGTCAGGCGCAAGATACTGCCCGGCTATGTAATTATTCAGATGCTAATGAGTGACCGCAACTGGAATATAGTGCGTAATACCCCTGGGGTTACCGGGTTTGTCGGCACCGCCGGCAAGCCGACTCCTTTGCAGCCGCAGGAAGTGGACCGCATCATAACTCAAATGGAAGCGGAAGCGCCCCGGGTTAAAGTCGGTTTTAAGAAGGGACAGAGCGTCCGGGTGGTTGACGGTCCCTTTGTTGACTTTATCGGCATGGTGGATGAGGTAAATACCGAAAAAGGCAAGGTCAAGGTCTTGCTGTCGCTTTTCGGACGGGAAACCCCGGTAGAATTGGACTTTTTACAGGTGGAGAAACTGTAATACGGTTTTTCCTGGATTCAAGGAGATATAAAATTGGCTAAAAAAGTAAAGGCAATCGTTAAGCTGCAGATACCGGCAGGCAAGGCTAATCCGGCGCCGCCGATCGGCCCGGCACTGGGTCAGCATGGTGTTAATATCATGGGCTTCTGCAAAGAGTACAACGAACGCACCGCCTCAATGGAAGGTTCGGTGGTACCGGTCGAGATAACCATTTTTGAAGACCGGTCGTTCAATTTTGTAACCAAGACGCCGCCGGCAACCGACCTGCTGAAAAAGGCGCTCGGCATCCAGAAAGGAGCTGGGGACGCCGGAGGCGGTACTCCCATGGTTATCCCCCGGGCCAAGGTGCGGGAGATTGCCGAACTTAAGATGAAAGATTTAAACGCCGTTGACGTGGCCGGGGCAGAACGCATTATTGAAGGCTCCGCAAGAAGTATGGGGATAAAGGTAGAATAATATGGCAGACCGTGGTAAACGTTTCGAAGCAGTAGAAAAAATGGTGGAGTCCGGCAAGGACTACGCGCCGGCTGAGGCAATAGCCCTGGCCAAGCAGGCGGCTACCTGTAAATTTGATGAAACCGTTGAAATGCACCTTAAAATGGGGCTGGACCCTCGTAATTCCAGCCAGGTTGTCCGGGGAGTCGCCTTGATGCCTCACGGCCTGGGTAAAGAAGTAAGGGTGCTGGTTTTTGCCCAGGGAGATGCGGAAAAAATTGCCCGCGACGCCGGAGCTGATTTTGTCGGTGCCGATGACCTGGTGGAGAAAATCAACGGCGGCTGGACGGAATTTGACGTAGCCATAGCTACTCCGGAAATGATGGCTAAAGTTGGTAAACTGGGTAAAGCGCTGGGTCGTAAAGGCCTTATGCCCAATCCCAAAGCCGGTACCGTGGTGCCGGCATCCGATCTGCCGCAGACTATCAAAGAAGCCCGCATGGGCCGGGTTGAGTTCAAATTAGACCGCACCGCCATTATCCATGTAATACTCGGCAAAGCCTCTTTTGAAGAGGAAAAAATCCTGGGCAATATGACCGCGCTGGTCGATGCCATCGTAAGGGCTAAACCGTCCGGGGCCAAGGGACAATATATTAAGAGCGCTTTCCTTACTACCACCATGGGACCGGGGATAAAACTGGACCTTCGTTCAATCATGTCACTGGCCGCATGATGATGACGGGCTTGCACTGCCCGTTGACAGGTGCTATCATTGTTTATAATTGAATATCCTTAGACAGCCGGCGTCCCATATGGGACTTAATAGATGCCCGCCGAGGAAACAGCAAACACAGAGAAATCTGATTTTGTCCTTGTGCGAGCAAGGACTTTATTATTTTCAGGAGGTATAAAATATGCCCAACGCCAAAGTTAGATTGAAAAAACAGCAGACGATTGATGAACTGGGCAAGATTATCAACGAATCCAGTTCCGCTGTGATTACCGATTACCGGGGTGCCAGTACCGCCGAGCTGACCAAGCTTCGGATCAAGCTGCGCAAGTCCGGTGTCGGCTATAAAGTGGTCAAGAATACGCTGGTCAGAAGCGCCGCGGCTCATGCCGGCAAGGATAAACTGGTTCCGGTGCTGGACGGGCCTATCGCCATGGCCTATGGTTATGGCGAAGACGTCGCTGTACCGGCCAAGCTGGTGCTGGAGCACATCACCGCGGCCAAGTCCGGTATGACCGTGGCCGGCGGTTTCCTGGGTGAAAGACTTTTAAGTGCGGAGGAAGTAACATCTCTTTCCAAACTTCCGCCCAAAGACGTACTGATTGCCAAGATGCTGGGCGGTATTCAGAGCCCGCTGTATAAATTGGTCGGTACTCTCAACGCGCCCATACAGGGTCTGGTGACTGTTCTTAACGGTCGTCTCCAGCAATTAGAAGAAGCCAAGTAAATAAAAGATATAAATATAAACGGAGGATTAAAAATGGCTGTCAACGACATTATTAAGGAAATCAAGGAACTCAACGTCATGGAACTGGCGGAACTGGTTAAAGCTCTGGAAGAAGAATTCGGCGTAAGTGCTGCTGTTCCCATGGCAGCGGCGGCCCCGGCTGCCGGCGGTGGTGAAGCCGCGGCTCCGGCTGAAGAGCAGACTGAATTTGACGTTATACTCAAAGACGTAGGTGCCAACAAGATCAACGTTATCCGCGTGGTCCGGGAACTGACCGGCCTGGGACTCAAAGAATCCAAGGATATGGTTGAGGCCGCGCCCAAGGCCGTGAAGGAAGGCGCCAGCAAAGAAGAGGCAGCCAGCATCAAAGAGAAGCTGGAAGGCGCCGGCGCCACTGTTGAAGTTAAGTAAAAACCTCGAATAAGAATAATAGGCAGGGTAAACAGGCCAAAGCCTGTTTACCCTGTGTTATTTAGTAAAAAGAGTGACAAGAAAATGCCCGCAGTGAGTTAATTCCTTGCTTACTTAATGGTGAATAACTATAATTTCGGCAGGTCAAGATAATAAGGAGGCCTCCGATGACCGGCGATAGCTTGATTGTCCTAATACTGGGTGGCTTTTTCATAATTGCCGGCGGGGTAATGCTGGCCGTCGGGTTCCGCGAGGAAAAAGGTTATTACGATGCCTTGTCCACTAAGCGCGACCTCCGGGAATTCGTTACCCATAATCCTGAGAGGCCGGAGCCCGGGTCATTGCGTACCGGCGGCTGGATTTCACTGGTTGTCGGCGTGGCGGTCATTGTTATCGGGCTGCTTGTCGTGCAGTAACTCTCCAGTCAGTCCGATTCCTATTTCCGGCGGAGCAGCGATGCCGCTGGAAATAACCATTTTCATGGCGGCATCTACTGAAATATCCGTACGGCGTATCTGTTCCTCGGTAACGATGGCAAAATAGCCCGAAGTCGGCACCGGAGCCGTCGGAACATAAATGGAAATCAGCTTATTGCCGGATGTATCGTGAAGTTCATTGGTGATAAAAGCCACCGTCCACATTTCCTTCCGAGGGAATTCCACCAGTACCACCTCTCGAAACGCTGCCCGGGTGCTTTTATTAGCCCCGGAAAGGCTGAACATGGCCTGCTTGGCGGCATTGTAAATCTGGCGCAGTACCGGCAGGCGGCCGACAACGGCTTCACCAAACTGGATAAGGCGTTTGCCGACGATGTTGGACGCCAAAAGTCCGGCCAGGTATACCAGCACCAGTGTTACAATGAAACCAAGCCCGGTGATATTCTGGCCGAAAGCCAGGCGGATAAAAGGCTGAAGAATATTGTCAATAGTATTGAAAAACCACAGCAGAGCCAATAACACCAGCGCTGCCGGAACGGTAACCAGCAGACCGGTAATGAAATTGCGGCGTATGTTCCTGACCAGCCAGGTCTGCTGCGGCTCTTCACTTTCTGCTTCAGGTTTATCGGCCATGGTCAATCCTCAGATGGGAATATACTTATAATAACGCTTATGAGGCAAATATGCTAGGTTCCTAAACGTGGCCGATATTGCAGGGCTTCCGCCATATGATGCGTTTTGATGTCTTCGGACGCATCAAGGTCGGCGATGGTACGACTAATTTTAAGGGTCCGGTGATATGCCCGGGCTGATAATGATAGCTGCCGCATGGCTGTCCGGAGCAGATTTTCCGCTGCCGTTTCCATGCCGCAGTAGCGCTTGATATCCGCTGCTGTCATGTCATTGTTGGCCGTCAGACGGCTGCCGGTAAAACTAGTCGTTTGAATTTGTCTTGCGGCGGTAACCCGACGGGCGATTTCGGCGGAATTCTCTCCCCGATGGTTACCCGATAATTTATCATAGTCCACCCGGGGAACATCAACGAAGATATCAATCCGGTCAAGGAATGGTCCTGACAGCCGATTCTGATACCGGGTTATCTGTGAAGGAGCACAGCGGCATTCCTTGAGCGAATCTCCGTAATAGCCACAGGGACATGGATTCATAGCTCCGATGAGCATAAAGCTGGCCGGGAAAGTTACTGAACCGTGGGAACGGCTGATGGTAACCAGGCGGTCTTCCAATGGCTGTCGCAGCACTTCTAGCATATTGTGGCCAAACTCCGGCAGTTCATCCAGGAATAATACGCCGCGGTGAGAGAGGGTTATTTCTCCCGGACGGGGTATATGACCGCCGCCAACCAGTCCAGCTGATGAAGTGGTGTAGTGTGGCGAACGGAAGGGCCTCTCTCTAACCAGTGCCGTACCCGGCGGCAGGGTACCGGCCACCGAAAATATCTTGGTGACCTCCAGGGCTTCTTCGTTGGTCATCGGCGGCAGAATGGTGGTCAAGGCACGAGCCAGCATTGTTTTACCTGAACCCGGCGGTCCGGACATGACCACGTTATGAGCACCGGCTGCCGCCACTTCAAGCGCCCTTTTAACATGTTCCTGGCCTTTTATATGGGCCATGTTGATGCCATTGTCCGGCATCTCCTGGTCTGCAGGTTCCGGGTTTTTACTGACCTGCGGCGCTTCGATTTCGCCTGACAAGAATAAAGCCAGTTGGGCCAGTTTTTCAATCGGGATTATTTCAACCCCCTCAACCATTGAAGCCTCAGCCGCATCTTCCGCCGGAACGATTATCTTACGGTATCCGTTCTGATAGGCAAGCGCCGTCATCGGCAGGATGCCGTTGGTATGCCTCAATTTTCCCTCAAGCGACAACTCACCCAGAAAAGCCATGCCTGATACATCAGCTTTCAGCTGTCCGGAACTCAGGAGTATACCCAGGGCAATCGGCAGGTCATAGGCTGGACCGGTTTTCTTGAAGTCGGCCGGCGCCAGACTGGCTACCACCCGCTTCATTGGGAAAAAGAAACCGGAATTACGCACCGCGGCGCGTACTCGTTCCCGCGATTCCTGGATGGCGGTATCCGGCAGGCCCACTACGGTGAATGAGGGAAGTCCGGGAGCAATATCTACCTCCACCTCGACGATGGTGCCTTCGAGGCCGAGCAGGGCGCAGGTCATGGTGCGGGCAAGCATGGCGTGGCCTAATGTTAGCTATAAATACACGCAGGTGTCAAACCGCACGGCAAATCCGGTCAATAAATATTGGGCTATAAGGCTAATTTGTTTATTGACCGGTTAACGATATACAATAACCTGAAATACCACCGTACTGAAGCAAGGTTCCCAGAAAGGAATGCCGATGCCCAGTATTAAAGATGTAGCTGCGGTTATTATGGGTGGTGGTCGGGGAGTGAGGCTCTATCCGCTTACCCGCAATCGGGCTAAACCGGCCATCCCGGTAGCCGGCAAGTACCGCTTGATTGACATTCCCATCAGCAATTGCATCAATTCCGGTATTTTTCGCATCAGCGTGCTGACCCAGTTTAACTCCGCATCACTCAACCGCCATGTAAGTCAGACTTATCAACTGGACCCTTTCGGCGTCGGTTACGTTGAAATACTGGCAGCCGAACAGACCGATGATCATGAAGACTGGTATCAGGGCACAGCGGATGCAGTCAGGAAGCAATTAACTCAGATACGTTCTTCCTGTATCAGTGACGTGCTTATACTGGCCGGAGATCATCTGTACCGCATGGATTATTCCCGCATGCTTAATTTCCACTGGAATAATCAAGCTGATATAACCGTCGGAGTGATTCCTATTGATGGTGAAGAGGTCAGCCGTTTTGGAGTATTAAAATGCGACCATACCGGAAAACTTACTTCTTTCAGCGAAAAACCCAAGGAACCGGCAATCCAGGCGGCTATGGTTAGTTATCCGGAACGGAATAATTGCTATCTGGGTTCTATGGGTATTTACGCATTTAAGCTGGATGTTTTGATAGACATTCTGGCTCAGTATCCGGATTTCGATGATTTCGGGAATGATGTCATTCCTTACGCGGTGGATAACCTGGATGTTTATGGGTATGAATTCGACGACTACTGGCGTGATATCGGAACTATCAGGTCATTTTATGATACCAACCTGGAACTGACCCGACAGGATGCTCCGTTTCGCTTTTATGACCCGCGCGGCCCCATATATACACATACCCGTTTTCTACCGGGTTGCATCATAGAAGACAGTAACCTGCAGGATGTCATGCTTGCCGAAGGCTGCCAAATAAAGTCTGCCAGCATAAGCCATTCGGTGGTGGGGGTCAGAAGCCAGATAAAACGGAGTTGTATTATTACTGATTCCATTATCATGGGCGCTGACCAGTATGAGCCATTGCATGAACAGGTGCCTTTAGGTATCGGGGAACATTGCTATATACAGGGCGCCATCATTGATAAGAACGTCAGTATCGGCCCGGGTACCACCATAAAATCTTTTCCCCGCGGTACCAATATTGATTACAGCAAATGGGTAGTCCGGGACGGTATTGTAGTTGTGCCTAAAAATACTGTACTGCCGGCTAAAACGATAATTGAACCGGAACCCGCCGCCAGACAGCTGAACTTTCCGAATTAATTTTTACGGGACAAACTTTTTCTGAATTGAACCAACGGCTAAATATAACCATGGCTTCCGCCGAAATTGTACCGTTCGCCAAGACCGGCGGCATGGCTGATGTGGTTGGAGCGTTGTCAGCGGAACTGGCTGAAGTCGACGGAATAAAGATTAACATGGTGATGCCGGCTTACCGGCGGGTGATTGAGTCTGTTATTGAAAAAGATGGTATTAATTCCGTTTATGACCTCAATTTTGATAGACCCAGGGTCAATGGTTGTCTGTGCAGGTATTCGCTGGCACCATCCCTTAATGTTTATTTTATTCGGGCGGATGAGTTTTTTGACCGTGAAGGACTCTATGGAGACGCGAGTGGTGATTACGCGGACAACGCTGCCAGGTTCGCCTATTTTTCACGAGCCGTTTTAGAAGTCGCTCGAAGGGAAGAGAGTAGTATTCTGCATCTCCATGATTGGCAGGCTTCTCCGGCTGCCGCCATGCTCAAAGCTCAGCCGGAGATATATCCGGAACTGGCGGGCAGCCGTTGTGTATTGACAGTGCACAATCTGGCCTACCAGGGTTTGTTTGATTACAGCGAATGGGCTCATCTTGGATTGCCCTCGGATGTTTTTCAGAAATCCTTCGAATTCTACGGACGTATTAACTATTTAAAATCCGGTCTGGTGGCAGCTGACCGACTGACTACGGTCAGCCCGTCATACGCTGCTGAGATACAATCTGAAGGGTATGGATTTGGCCTGGAAGGCGTACTCAGGCAGAGGTCTGGGGACCTGGTAGGAATACTGAACGGGGTAGATTACTGTACCTGGAATCCGGAGGCCGATCCGCTTATTCCTTTTCAATACACAGCAGGCGAATTGGCCGGTAAAATGGAATGTAAAAAAACATTGCAGGCAGAATACGGCTTGAAATCGGAACCGGATGTCCCACTCGTTTGCATGGTAACCCGGATGGTTGAGGGTAAAGGGCTGGAACTGATAATGGAAGCTGGAGATGCCTTGTTTGAGGATCGTGAATTTCAGTTTGTTTTGCTAGGGAGCGGCCAAAAATACTACCAGGATTATTTTAATAGACTGGCTCTACGTTTCCCGGATAGAGTGGGGGTGAAAACCGGTTTTGACGAACCCCTGGCACATCGCACTATTGCCGGATCAGATATACTATTGATGCCTTCCCTGCGGGAACCATGCGGCCTGACCCAGCTCTATGCCTTGAGATATGGTACGGTGCCCGTTGTCCGGCGGACCGGCGGCCTGGCGGATACTATTGAACCTTATAACAGCAATAACGAAGGCAATGGTTTTGTTTTCCCCGATTATAGTGGAAAGTCCATGGCTGAAGGGTTGTCCATGGCCATTAAGTTTTATCATCAAAAAAGCCGGTGGACGGACCTTGTGCGGCGAGCCATGAATGCTGACCATTCATGGAGCCGGTCAATGAGGGAATATCTTAAGATATACCAGGAATTGATATAAGCGCGATCGGATTCGGATTAAATTAGAGATTTAAGATATTTTTAATTTCAGGCAAGGCATCTTTAGCTGCTGTGATTCCCTTTTGCATCAGTTCACTGGTGAGTTTAAAATCAAACGGTTTGAATCCTCTGGTATCTACGGATATAACGCAGTCTGCCTGAGACAGGCTGTGCTGCAGCATATGTGTTGCCGATATTTCAACGGTATTCAGCATTATCTCAAATATGCCCGGCGCTTCATCGTTGTTTTTCCGCCCCTCTTTTTTAATCGGCAGAGCGTTCACCGCGATTACTTTATCCGCCCCCATGTCCCGCAGTACCTGGACAGGCATTGGGTTAACAACCGCGCCGTCAACCAGGTATTGGCCGTTTGGCCACCTCACAAGCTGGAAAAGCCCGGGAATTGATATGCTGGCCCTGACAGCTTCAATGACTGAGCCTTCCTTCAGGACGACCTCTTCTCCGGTTATGATGTCAGTCGCAATGCAGGCATAAGGTATTTTCATGTCTTCAATACGGACATCACCGAGGGAATTCCGCATGAATTCCCTGAATTTGTTGCCAGCTATCAGGCCGCTTTTAGGAGGCTTTATATCCAGCATTTCACCCAGAGTCAAGTGTTCGGCAATATCACAGATCTCGGCAGAGCTTAATCCGCCGGCGTAAAGCGAACCTATCAAAGCACCGGCGCTGGTTCCGGCAATGTAGTCTATCGGTATCTCTTCGTCCTCCAGGACCCTGAGAACACCAATATGCGCCAGCCCCCGGGCAGCTCCGGAACCCAGTGCCAATCCGATTTTGAGTTTATTTTTAATCACTTAAAAAAACCTCGGTCAATTGATTATTATATATGTCACTCGCGTGGTGTCAATGGCAGCTTATAACAAAAATATCTATTGATATGGGCGGGAACTTGGAGTAATCTTATTAACAAGTCAGAATTTTAATCAAGGAGGTGCAGCAGCGACAAACAGGGCTTCCGGTATCAAATTTACATAATAAAGGAGTTCAACCATGGCTGCTAAATTTCAACTCTATAAAGACAAAGCTGGAGAGTTCCGATTTCGATTGATAGCCAGCAACGGTCAGACGATTGCTGTATCCGAGGGGTATAAGGCAAAAGCCAGCGCGGTAAACGGAATTGAATCAGTAAAGGAAAATGCACCAAAAGCGGCAATAGAAGATACCACGCTGGATTGAACCAAACTGTTGAATAGCTCTAAACAGAAGCGATGACATGTTAAAAGAATTCAAAGCTTTTATCATGAGGGGTAGTGTAGTTGACCTGGCGGTCGGCATTGTTATCGGCGCCGCTTTTGGTGCTATCGTTAACTCTCTGGTTAAGGATGTGATAGTGCCTCCGGTAGGATTACTGCTTGGCGATGTGAATTTTTCCAATATGTTTGTTGTGCTCAGTGAGGGCAGTGTCCCCGGTCCTTACGCTTCGCTTGCCACTGCAGCGGAAGCAGGCGCGGTTACTTTGAATTATGGTGTTTTTATCAATACCATAGTCAGTTTTTTGCTGATAGCCCTGTCTATCTTTTTCCTGGTGGTTAAACCACTCAACCGTATTGCTGAGAGACGCAAAGCGGCAGACGCGAAATCCGCAGCGGCACCACTTACCAAAAGTTGTCCTTTTTGCGCGACTGACATCCCCAAAAAAGCATATCGTTGCCCCAATTGCACGTCGCAATTAGAATAAATATCGGTTATGGTCGGAGCAGGAGCCATAGCATGCTCCTGCTCCCTTTTAAGACGAGGCATAAAGCTAAAATGGCACTTCAACCGATAGGTTGAACTTAGGTTTATTCATCTTCTATCATATGAATGAAAAAAAGCGGATATCAGGAGGAATATAATGTGTTGTCTGGTAGCGCTTCTTATGCTGGTTGGTCCCCGGGCAACCATGATCGTCTGGTGGTTGTTTGATGCTAATCGATGGTCACAGGCATTTGACTCTCTTCTGATTCCGGTGCTTGGTTTTATTTTGCTTCCCTGGACAACACTGGCTTATGTGCTGGTTTTTTCTGGTGGAATAACCGGGTTGGATCTTGTACTACTGATTTTGGCGGTTCTAGGTGATCTGGGTGCTTATGGCGGAGGCTACCGCAATCGAGAGAAGCTAGGCCGGTAGTAAAAAAGTTGCGGCGGCCGTAACAGGGTTCTTACTCCTGGACGGCCGCCGCTTTTTGTTTTGTTTAAACGAAAATTATTCTTTTTTGGTACCTTCCAGGTGTTTCATAAACATACTGATTAAGTCTATGGGTATGGGGAATATAACCGTGGAATTATTTTCGGTGGCGATTTCTGAAAGGGTCTGCAGATATCGCAATTGAAGCGTTACCGGCTCCTTGGAAATAATACTGCCGGCTTCAGATAGTTTGGCCGCTGCTTGGAATTCGCCTTCGGCATGAATGATCTTGGCGCGCCGTTCACGTTCAGCCTCGGCTTGAGCTGCCATGGAGCGTCTCATGGTTTCCGGCAGTTCAACTTCCTTGATTTCCACTGTGGAGACTTTGATGCCCCAGGGGTCGGTATGGGTATCTATAATTCCCTGGACAATGTCATTCAGTTTGTCACGCTCTGCCAGGAGTTCATCCAGTGTGGATTGCCCCAGCACATTACGCAGGGTGGTCTGGGAAATCTGCGATGTAGCCCGAATATGGTCAACTACTTTGACGACTGATGACTTGGGATCGACCACGCGGAAATAGATCACAGCGTTTACCCTTACGGTTACGTTGTCCTTGGTTATAACTTCCTGTGCCGGAACGTCCATGTTGATGACGCGGAGATCTACCTTGACCATACGGTCGATAAAGGGAATTAGAAAGAATAGTCCTGGTCCCTTGGCGTCTATGAGACGTCCCAGGCGGAAAACCACACCGCGCTCGTATTCAGACACTACTTTTACTGCCATGCTGATGATGGTAACCAGGAACAGGGCGACAATAATCAGCGGGATAAGACCTTCGAAACCGAAAGTGATTCCTTCTTCGGGCATAACAACCTCCTTAATTAATTTTCTTGGCGACTTTAAGCTTTAAACCTTCCACATTTACGACAACTACTTCCTCACCTGGTTCCGCTCTGCCATTGTCCAGTTCAGCTGACCAGATTTCTCCTTCGAGAAACACGGTGCCATTAGGCGTTAGAGCAGTTCTGACAACAGCTTTATGCCCGGCCATATCTTCCTGTCCGGTAGCTACCTTTCTGCGGTAGGTCTTGATAACATTGGCGCCGATCAACAATACCGCGGCTGCCAGTAAAATGGTTACGGTTATAACCAGCCAAATATCCACTTCAAAAAGAGGCCCTCCTTCTTTAAACAGTATCAACGACCCGGCAATCAGCGACGCGGCGCCTCCGGCGGTTAGCAGGCCGAATGAAGTAGTAAAGGCTTCGGCGATAAACAAGGCGAAAGCGAGCAGTATCAAGATAACACCGGCGATGTTAACCGGCAACATGCCCATGGCAAAAAAGGCGGTGATGCCGCTGACAACCCCGATAGCACCGGGGATAATAAGTCCGGGATTGAATACCTCAACCACGATACCAAGCATCGCCAGAGTCAGCAGGAGATAGGCGATATTAGGATCAGCAATAGCGTACAAAAAGGATTCGACGGCTGTCATTCTGAATTCAGCCACCTCCGCTCCGGCGGTTGACAGGGTGGCCATATCGCCGGAGGTGTCCTGATACTGGAATCCATCCAATTGACTCAGCAGGTCGCCAAAGTCTTGGGCGACTATTTCTATTACTCCTTGTCCCAGAGCCTCAGATGCCGGGAGTGAGGCTCCCTCACGAACCGCTGATTCTGCCCAGTCAGCATTCCGGTTATGCGTGGTCGCAATCGCGCGCGCGTAGGCGACCGCGTCATTTGTTATCTTGTTCTGCATCTCCTCGGACAGGTCTTCGCTCAACGATACCGGTGTGGCGGCGCCAATGGCCGTATCCGGCGCCATGGCGGCAATATCTGAGGCAATGGTCAGGAAGAATCCTGCCGAGGCCGCACGGGCGCCTGGCGGAACATAAACAACTATCGGTACCGTGGCCCGGTCAAAGGTTTGGATTATATCCCTCATGGTAGTATCCAACCCTCCGGGCGTATCCAGTTGGATTACCACGCAGGCTGAACTCTGAGATTCAGCACGGTCAATCCCGCGTTCAATATAATCGGTCAGCACCGGATTGATGGTGCCTTTTACATTGAGTAGGGTGATATTTCCGCTGGCTGCTGAAGCTGGAGCGTAAAGTGAAAAAGCAGCGGTGATTAAAAGCATGAGGATGATGATTCGGCGAACTGCTGTTAAAGCTCTTGCCATTACCAAATCAGTATAACCGGAAAATAGCAGGGGGGCAAACTTGTTTACCTGCTCTGAATCAACACACTGATAGTAAGTAATGCTTTCAGTTGCCGCTTCATCTGAGAGGACTATACTCGTATTAGATAATCATAAGGATATCAAAAATAGCAATATTGATGACGCCTAATTAGCTTATTCCGATTTAGTCACCACTGGACGAACATGGGCATTACCACATGAATATAATTATCCGTTCCCAGTGGTCTTATAACACCGGGGCTTGATGGTCCGGTAACCTCCAAAGCTACCTGATCCTCAGTCAATACACTCAATACATCCAGCAGGTATTTACCATTAAAGGCTATTTTAGCTTCTTCTCCGGAGATAGCGGCATCCAGTTCAGCCTGGTCGTCACCAATTTCTTCTGACCTGGCAGTGATGGAAAGACGGCCAGGTGTTTTTCCGCTGCCGGGGGTCATGATCAACCGGACAATGCCGCCACCGTCACGGGCGAAAATCTGGGCGGCACGGGCAGCTCTCAGGAATTGGGCTACATCAAGTACCACCCTGGTAGTATGGGATTGAGGTATAATTTGAGAATACTGCGGGAATGCCCCCTGCAATAACTGCGAAACAAGCTCAATATTTTTCATTTTGAAAAGAATCTGGCTTTTCTGCGTATCAACGGTTATGTCTAGTTTTTCCTCCGCATCGGTGATGAGACGAGAAACCTCAGCCATTGTCTTGGAGGGAATTATAATTTTAATTTTCTGCTCAACCGGTTCAGCAAGGCCGATTTTATAAACTGCCAGCCGGAAACCATCAGCAGCTGCCAGTGTCAGTACATTCCCATCAAATTCCGCGTCAATACCGGTCAGCACCGGCCGTGATTCATCTGAGGCGGCGGCGAACACCACCCGGCTGACGCCTTTTTTGAATTCTGCTACGTCAACTTTGGCTTTAATACCGTTTTCTACCCGCGGGATTGGCGGGAAATCATTGGCGTCCACACCCGATAACCTGGCTTCGAAGCGGCCGCATTTAAGGGTCAGTATTTTTTTAGCTGATAATGCCATTTCAACCTTATCATTAGGCAGCGAAGTGATAAATTCCGAAATAAGTTTAGCCGGCACTGTGGTGGCGCCTTCCTCTTCTATCTTAGCCCCCAGCCAGCAGGCTACCGCCATTTCCAAATTTGTAGCCGCCAGCTTGAGGCGGCCTTCGTCAGTGGTCAGCAGTACATTTGAAGTTATGGGTAAAGTAGAGCGCGTAGCGGCTGCTCTACCTACAACACTAAGACCTTTGGCCAGATTTTCCTGAAGACAAGATAAGCGCATATTGGTGGTTCCTCCGGTTAAAAATCGAATGGTCTATGATTATATAACGCATAGGGCGGAGTGGCAATCATTTTTTTAATTGATTTAGCTGGGCGTGGTGCTTATTATGCACGGCAGCCGTTGCCATGGTGGGGATATTGTTTATTCCGGTAGAGCGCCGACAAATTCAGGTGAATTAACGTCGAAGGTAAAGTGTTTGATTTCGACTTCGTCACCATTTGGGCCGGGAACCTGTTCAAAGGTGCGCACCTTTAATATGCTGCCTGAATATTCTTCTACTTCCGCGTCGGGAAGTGTATCAATGATGTAATTGCCGTTGGCATCCTTGCCGGTGCGATAGGATATGGATATGCGGTCGCCTTTTTTTAACATAACCTGCCTTTTTTAATATTCATATATTACACCATATATTATAGCATTGTGTGCAATATGGGAATATAAATGTTGCTATTAAAAACCGCACTGAAGATATCACTCGAAATCCGATGTTGAGCAGAGGCGGTTCATGTGTGATAATTTAATAATGAAAACCAAAACATTCCGCCGCACCAAGATAGTTGCCACTATTGGTCCGGTATCATCTTCCCCGGAGGTGCTTTCGGAACTGATCGGAGCGGGCATGAATATTGCCCGGCTTAATTTGTCTCACGGTACACTGGAAGAACATTCCGAGCAGGTGAAGCTGGTACGCGCTGAAGCCAAAAGGTTAAAGACGGCAGTGGCGGTGCTTATTGATCTTCCCGGTCCCAAATATCGCACTGGGCCTTTGGCCGAAGAAAATGTTCGTTTGGTTAAAGGCAGCCAAATCATCCTGACTACTCGTCAGCTACCGGGTGATGAGAAAGAAGTTTCAGTTAATCTGCCAACATTGCCCAAAGACGTCAGACCGGGAGATATGGTTCTTTTAGATGACGGAGCGCTTCAACTGGAATGTATTGAGATTAAAGGTGAGGATGTTATATGCAGGGTAGTAATCGGCGGCCTTCTGACACCTGGACGCGGTATTGCTATCCCCGGCAGGAAGTCCAGTATGCCCTTCATGACTGAAAAATTGAGAAGTAATATTGAATTTGCATTGGACCAACGGCCTGATTATATTGCCCTCTCATTTGTAAGCAGGGCTAATGATATCAAGCAGGTCAGGAAATTATTAAAAAAACGTAACGCTGATATCCCCATTATTGCCAAAATTGAACGCGGGGTTGCCGTATCCGGTTTTGATTCGATACTGGAAGAAGCTGACGGTATCATGGTGGCGCGTGGCGACCTGGGGGTGGATATACCGCTGGAAAGATTACCACTGGTACAGAAAGAAATTATTCATAAAACCAATCGAGCCGGAAAGCCTGTTATTACCGCTACCCAAATGCTTGAATCAATGATTTCCGCTGCCAGGCCTACTCGGGCTGAGGTGACGGATGTTGCCAACGCAATTTTTGACGGTAGTGACGCAGTGATGCTATCAGCGGAGACATCCATAGGCAAATACCCGATTAGGGCAGTGCAGATGATGTCCGCTGTGGCGTTAGAGACTGAAAAAACACTGCCTTATGATTTATGGATAACCG
This sequence comes from Dehalogenimonas sp. NIT-SK1, assembly GCF_055384165.1. Lineage (NCBI taxonomy): Bacteria > Bacillati > Chloroflexota > Dehalococcoidia > Dehalococcoidales > Dehalococcoidaceae > Dehalogenimonas > Dehalogenimonas sp. NIT-SK1. Next base: position 1,215,285 of record NZ_AP042352.1, on the reverse strand, counting down.
AACGCGGTTCATGGCTGAGCGACCAGGCGGAAGAGATGATCAGCTATAATGCGATTCTTACCGCTCGACGTCTTAACGCCGCGGCTATCGTAGCTTTTACTTCCTCCGGCTCGACCGCCGGTCGGGTAGCGAAATACCGGCCCAGCGCACCGATACTGGCTATTTCGCCCAATGGTGATATTTGCCGTCGGCTGATGCTGAACTGGGGAGTGCAGGCCAGCCAAATACCTACCCCTAAGACAGTTGACGCCCTTTTTAAAACGGCGGTCAGATTGTGTAAAAAACTCAGGTTAGCCAAACCGGGTGATAAGATAATTGTTACCGGAGGCGTTCCTTTGGGGGTAGCCGGAACGACCAATTTGCTCAAGGTACAAGAGGTAGAATAAGAAGGCCGGGGTCTCATAAAGATGAATAGCAAGAGCAAGATTCCCCTGCTCTTATACAGGATTGGATTTTTATGATACAGGTAAAGGACCTAACAAAGGACTACCAGCTCGGGGGAGAAACCGTTCATGCCCTGGCCGGGGTTAGCCTGGAGATTGATGACGGTGAGTTCACCGCTTTTGTAGGCCCTTCCGGTTCCGGCAAGAGTACTCTGCTGCACCTAATAGGCGGGCTTGATACACCTTCGGGCGGAAGTATTATTGTTGACGGCAGAAACCTGAGTAATGCTTCAGATGCGGAACTGGCTAATTACCGCAACCGCAATATCGGATTTGTTTTCCAGGCTTTCCATCTCCATCCAACATATACGGCGGTGGAGAACGTGGCTATTCCGCTTATCTTCAGTGGTATAAGCAAGAACGAGAGATTGGAGCGAGCCAGACAAGCCCTGGCTATTGTCGGCATGGAGCACCGTGCTGACCACCGACCCAATCAACTATCCGGCGGAGAGCGGCAGAGGGTCAGTATTGCCCGTGCTCTGGTTACCGATCCCGGTCTGATTGTTGCTGATGAGCCGACCGGTAATCTGGATACAGTGAATGGCAGCCGTATCATGGATCTTTTAGGCGGATTGAATAAGGATAAGGGTATTACCTTGTTGGTAGCTACTCACGATGTTGAATTAGCCGGCAGAGCGAGGAGAGTCCTTAATCTCCGCGACGGGTTGATTATTGAGGATACAAATTCGTGAAATTTAATGAATTATTGAGCATGGCTTTTTCGAATCTTTGGCGGCGCAAGCTGCGTACTTCACTGACGGTACTGGCGGTAGTTATCGGGGCTTTACTGGTGGCGCTGGTTGTTTCCCTGGGCTCCGGTTTGCAGACATTTGTGGTAAGTCAATTTGGATTGAATTTTCCTGATACAGCAGTAATTGCCTCATCAGGCCGTAATATGTCCAATTTCGGCGGCGGTGGTATGCCGCATGAAATAGATACCTCCGAAACAACTATTATAAACCCCTTTACGGAAGATGATATTAATAATTTAGAGGCTATACCGGGAGTGGAACGGGTGGATTACCTGGTTAACTTTGCCGCCCGATATATTCAGCCACAGGGCAGTGATAAAATTTACACCGTTAATGTTTCCGGTGTACCAGAATATGAAGCCGCTATTCGGCCGCTTTTCCAAGGTTCCGGTTTTAATGACAGCGACCGAGGGGTTGCTTTGATTTCTTATAATTATCTTGAAGCTTTCGGCTGGGAAGAAGCGAGTGATGTTATCGGGCGAACAGTTACGGTGAATGTTGGCAAGCAGAATGCTTACACGCTGGAATCCAGAGACTATGATTTTTCTATTATCGGCGTCATTGATAAACAGGTTTCAAGCGCTGAATTACTCATACCTCAGGCTGATGCCATAGATATGGCCAGGTATTATCAGAATAACCCACTGATGTATTCAGAGTCTCAGCCAGGATATTTTTTACAGTTGAAAGCCACCGAGCCAGAGCAGGTAGCTGTTGTTTCACAGGCCGTGGAAGACCTTGGTTTTTCCGCTACTACTCCGGAGGATATACTGGCGCAGATCAACAGTGTTTTCAGCGTTATTCAAATCGGTCTTTCTGCCTTCGGAGTAATCGCTCTTATAGTGGCGGCTATCGGTATTATTAATACACTGCTGATGGCTATTCATGAACGAACACGCGAAATCGGTGTAATGAAGGCGGTCGGAGCTACTAGAGGTAATATTCGGGCCTTGTTTACCATGGAGGGGGCGGCACTGGGTTTCATGGGAGGTGCTGTCGGTGGCGGTTTAGCGCTGCTAGCTGGACAGGTGCTTAATTTTATTGGAGCCAGGACCTTTCTATCCGATTTCCCCGGCTTTGAACTGACCTCATTTCCGTTGTGGCTCGTTCCCGGGGTTATCGCTTTAACTACGGCCGTAAGCCTGCTGGCTGGATTATATCCGGCTAACCGGGCAGCAGGGTTGGATCCAGTGGAAGCATTGCGGTATGAGTAGCGACTGATTTCAATAGCACAAAAAGCAACTATTCTTCCAGTCGCTGTTTCATTTTATAAAGTTCTTCCAAGGCTTGCCGCGGCGTCATCGAGTCAATATCGAGATTTTTCAGCTCCGCTTCTATTTTGGAAGATTGACTGTTAAACAATGGTAACTGAGGCGCGAGATTTGCCTGGTTGCCCGTCTGGATTTTGCTCGCGGATGATTCCAGTTCCAGCAACACTTCATTGGCTCTTTTGATGATGGCTTTGGGTAATCCAGCCAGTTTTGCAACATGGATACCATAGCTTCTGTCTACGCCACCCGGGACAATACGGTGCAGGAAAATGACTTCACCCTTATCCTCCGATATGGCTACATTAAAGTTGCGAACTCCCGGCAGGCTCTCAGCCATCGCTATCAATTCATGATAGTGTGTAGCAAAAAGAGTCCGGGCACCCAGGTGACCATGAATATATTCCACTACGGAGCGAGCTATGGCCAACCCGTCATAGGTGGAGGTGCCGCGGCCAATCTCATCAAGTATTAACAAGCTTTTTGTAGTGGCATTAGCCAGAATATTTGCCGTTTCCACCATCTCTACCATGAAGGTAGACTTGCCGGTTGCCAGGTCTTCATGAGCACCGATGCGAGTGAATATTCGATCACATCGTCCAATTCGGGCAGATGAGGCGGGAACAAAGCAACCTATCTGGGCCATCAGTACAATCAACGCCGTTTGCTTAAGATAGGTGGATTTACCGGACATGTTAGGCCCAGTCAGTACTACTATATACCCTTCATCTGCGGAAAGATTAGTGTCATTAGCGATGAATTGTCCGAGTGACAAGCCAGCTTCAACCACCGGATGGCGTCCCCCGGTTATGGCCAGGTCTGGGCTTTCAACCATACATGGTTTGACATAACTATTAGATGATGCCACTGAGGCAAAAGCGGTAAGTACATCTAACCTGGCGACAGTTTCAGCCAGTGTCAGCAGTATTTCATAAGTCTCAGAAATTTGCCCGAGTATCCGGCGATAAATAGCTGTTTCCATATCAGACAGGCGTTCCCGTGAGCTAAGTATACGGGCTTCATATTCCTTTAATTCCGGTGTTATATAACGTTCGGCATTGGCCAATGTTTGTTTACGGATAAAGCGTTCCGGTACTTGGGTCAGATTAGCGGCAGATACTTCGAGATAGTAGCCGAAGACCTGGTTATAACCTACTTTGAGGTTCTTGATGCCGGTATTGGCTCGCTCTTCAGTCTCTAATTTAGCGATATAGCTTTTGGCGCCGGTAGCCATGTCTCTTGTTTCATCCAATTCCGCTGAAAAACCAGCCCTGACGACGCAGCCCTCACCGACTGCTCCGGAAGGTTCCGGCTCAATCGCGGCTTCAATCAGGTTGATAAGGGAGGTATTTCTTTTAAGTTTCTCTTTTAAGTTGGATACCGAATTATCATTGAGTGCCCGGCCCAGTTCCGGTGCCGCTTCCAAAGACCGCTTAAGGGCGATAATCTCCCGGGGCAGGGCAGTGAAAGAGCGTATCCGGTTAGCCAGGCGTTCCAAGTCCGAGAATGATTTAAGCCAGCGTTCTATCTCATTGCGAACCAAGTGATTCTGGAATAACCAGTCTACGGCATCCTGTCTTTCCTGTATGGCTGTAATGCTTAATAATGGCTGCCCCATCCATCGGCGCAGGAGACGGGCGCCCATGGGTGTGCGGGTAATGTCGAGGACACCAAGAAGCGAACCGGAAACGGTCCTGGTGGTGGCGTTCTGAAATATCTCCAGGTTAGCCACAGTATTTTCATCCAGTGCCATATAGTCGGCGACGGAATAGGTAGATAGATGGCTTATACCGCTGATTGCCCCTTTATGGGTTTCCTTCAAATAGCTGATAATAGCTCCGGCGGCAGCGGTGGCCAGCGGCAACCGGGAAACTCCATAGCCTTCAAGTGTGCTTACGCCAAGCGTTTCTTTGAGCAGTTCCGCAGCAGAATGGGGATCGAATTTATGCGCTTCCAACCAAGTTAAAGGGGTTTTTAAAGCAGGTCGGAAGTCACTGTTCTCAGGCAGTACCAATTCCGCCGGGCGGAGCCGCTCAAGTTCTGATTCCATTCGGCTGGATGTCATCTGAGCTGCTCCGAATTCACCGGTGGAAATATCAATATAAGCAATTCCAGCTTCACCGTCCATCTGCGCTACCGCGGCCAGGTAGTTGTTACGTCTGCCGTCCAGCAGTCCCGGTTCAATTACTGTACCGGGGGTTACCAGCCGCACCACTTCACGTTCCATCAGGCCTTTACTATCACCGGGTCGGGTTGTCTGTTCACAGATGGCTACCTTGTGACCGCGGCTAATGAGACGGGCAAGGTAATTGTCTACCGCGTGATAAGGAATTCCGGCCATGGGAACTTTGACGCCTTTGCCCATTTCCCGGGCGGTAAGTACTATTTCCAGCTCCCTGGCGGTTAATTCGGCATCAGTATCGAAAGTCTCATAAAAGTCACCGAGACGGAAAAAGACTATTGAGTCAGGATAGCGTTTTTTGATGCTTAGGTACTGGGCACGCAATGGTGTGAGATTATTCTGGCTCATGCCGGTTATTGTACCCGATGGCACTGTTTACTGTCAGCATTACTTTTCTGAATTTTATGATCGGATTTTGGTATTATTTAGAGTTATCTCAGGAGGAAGCTGTTGGATCATAAATATAAATTACTGGTAGTAGACCTGGACGGAACATTGGTGAGTGCTCACGGCAGTATATCCGAGGCTGATAAAAAAGCCCTTACTGAGGTAAGAGCGCAAGGAGTTATCGTAGCTCTATCCACCGGAAGGGTTATCGAAGCTTGTCGTAATTTTATTGTCGAGTTGAATCTTAACGGCGTTCACATTTTTTTTGACGGAGCCCTGCTGTACGACCTGAATAATCGTACAATAGTCGAGGCTCAGCCAATACCATTTGAAACACTCAAGTCCGCTGTTGATTTTGCCCGGGCTAATGCCATCTACCTGGAACTTTACACCATTGACCGTTATTTTGTGGAAGAAATAACCTGGGCGGAAAAGATTCACCGCGAATTCTTCGGATTAACCGCCACTTTAGCTGATTTTGATACTACTATACGGCAGGAAAAGATTATCAAATGCGAACTTATGATTCATAACGATGAAGAAGACCGAAAAGCCCGCTTATTCCTGGGGTATTTTGAGGGTAAATTATACGGTTCGGCAGCCCGCACTCCGGCTTACCCTGATATGCGATTCATAAACGTGGTTGTTCCCACGGTATCCAAAGGGGCATCTCTGGAAAAACTGGCCTCGCATTTAGGGTTTAATATGTCTCAAGTTATGGTTATCGGTGATGGGACTAATGATTTGCCACTATTGGAAAAAGCAGGATTAAAGATAGCCATGGGAAATGCCAGAGAAGAACTTAAAGCCGTTGCCGATGATATTACCCTTAGCGTTGATGAGTCCGGCGTGGCCGCGGCTATCAACAAATACCTGCTCTAATCTGCATCTGTAATATTGAATTCAGCGTGTTTAATGTTAAGCCTGACATACTCGAAATCGCCGTCCGCTGCATTCCATATAGCAGTGGCCTTCGTCGGTATAAGATAGTAGCCGAATTGCCGGTAATTGCTGAATCGTCCTGACCAGGCTTCCATCCGACCGCTGTCAGAGCGGTAGCGCTTCGGCGTGCTGAATCCGATGATTTCATCATCGTCATTGAAATAAAAGATGCCGGAAGCATTTAGTTTTCCGTCGGTGATGGTTGCTTTGGCGGAATGGTTGTCTATTGTCTCCCAGTTAATGTTATTCGCTAACAGGGCTGTGGGCAGCCAGGGCAATTCTGATAGATAACGTATTATTGAAGCGTGGTCCATTTCCTGGCCCTTAACATTGAACAACTGGAGGGCGGAGAGTATTTTTATCAGCATATTGCCTTTGCCGCCAACATAACAGTCACGGCCGCTAATCCAGGCAGGTCCCAGTTTCATTTTGGCATTCCAGATGAACCCCGGCGGCAAAGTTGAATAATACTGGTCAGCATCAAGATTAATCCAACGATCATTAAAACGCATCTTGCCGCTTTGTTTCAAATGAGTGTTGTAAATATAATTAGCTCCTGCCGCAACTGTTTTCTGTAGATAACGGCGTACAGGTCGTGGCAGTGAAGTCACTTCCGCGGGGTTAAAGGCTTTGGCAATCGGCTTCGATGCGGTTATTAGACTGGCAACCTCTTTTTGCCGAGCTGTTTCCCACTCTTTTATTCGTTTGGTGATGAATAGGCCAATCAGGATGGCTAACAGGAAATCGATAATGAAGAATAGTATCAACCAGTCCATTTATTACCACCGTAGTTATCTTGCGTTTCTATCATAGTGCGATTATAAACTCTCTTTAATGAGCCGGGCAAGCTGCGGGGTAATTCCCTTAACCGATGCGATTTCCTCGTAAGAAGCGGCTCTGATTCCGGCAGTCGATCCAAATTGCTTTATCAGTATTTTCCGCTTCATGGGGCCGATGCCCGGAATGCTGTCCAATACCGAGGCTACCGCCGCTTTCTGTCTCAACCTGCCATGGTAGCCGATAGCGAAACGGTGAGCTTCATCCCGAATACGCTGTAGCAGACGACGCGCCGGAGAACGCTCATCAAGCCTAATTGGCTGGGATCGCCCGGGAAGAAAGATCTCCTCTCGTTCTTTAGCCAAACCTATAATAGGGATTTCAGCAAGGTTTTTTTCCTTGAGGACGGAAAAAGCAGCGGACAGCTGGCCTTTGCCGCCGTCAATCAGTATCAAGTCAGGATGTATTGACCAACCCGAACCGGCTGATTTGTGATTTCTATCAAAACGCCGGCTGACAATATCTTTTATCATGGCAAAGTCATCGGCTCCGGCTACGGCTTTGATGCGAAAACGGCGATAATGTCTTGTATCTGGTCGGCCGCCCTTGAATACAACCATACTGCCTGTTGCCAGTTGGCCTTGTATATTGGAGACATCGTAACCCTCAATGCGCTCTGGTGGTTTGGGGAGTTTCAATAACTTTGTCAGTTCATCAATAGCAGCACGGGTATCATTATTACCAGTCATAAGGCGTTTGATTTTGTATTGTTCCAACCCCTGTTTGGCATTTTCCTTTACCATGGCCATCAGTTCAAGGCGTGGCCCCCTCCGCGGTACATTTATTTCTACCCGGTTGCCACGGCGGCTGGATAACCACTCCACCAGCACTTTTTGGTCATCGGGCGCAGCTTCAAGGAGTATCAATGGAGGCAGGTGCGCCGCGTTACTGTAGAACTGGGCAACAAAACTGGACAACACTTTCGGCAATGGTTGTTCCTGTGTGCCTTCAAGCAGAAAATGCTCCTTACCAATCAGCTTACCGCCGCGTATGAAAAAGACCATGACGTAGTTCTCGTCACCATTTTGAATACAGGATACAGCATCAAGTTCCCCCCGGGCTTTAATCGATATACGCTGTGCGGCGATGACCTGTTCGATATCATGGATACGATCTCTTATTTGAGCTGCGCGTTCAAATTCCAGTTTTTCCGCCGCTTTTCTTATTTCTTGCCGCAAATCTTTGACTACAGTTTCTTGACGGCCTTCCAGGAATAAGATAATTTGATTGATAGATTTGTGGTAGTCATCGGCAGTTATTTTGCCGGCGCAGGGAGCCGGACAAAGCCCCATATCAAATTCCAAGCACGGGCGGGTCATTCTATTAAATTTTTTGGAGCAAGAACGGAACGGAAAAATCTGCCGTAACAGTTCAAGCACTTGGCGCACACTCCTGGAATCGGTGAACGGCCCAAAATAGCGGCCTTCTCCTTCAATATAACGCCGGGTTACTTCCAACCTCGGCCAGTCTTCATCTGTAATGTGCAGATAAGGATAACTTTTATCATCTTTCAGCATTATATTGTAATGTGGTCGATGTCGCTTTATGAGGTTTAATTCCAATATAAGGGCTTCCTGTTCAGAATCAGTGATAAAGTATTCAAGTTCTTTCACATTGGATACCAGAAGCCGTGTTTTATTGTCTAGTTTTATGGTATTGCGAAAGTAGGACCTTACCCGGTTGGTAAGATTCAGAGCCTTACCAACATAAATAATCTGGCCGTGTTCGTCTTTCATCAGATAAACACCGGGTTTAGTGGGGATTTGGTTCAGCTGTTCAAGTATATAGGCTGTTGTCACTCCAATATTTTAACATAAAGATATGTAATCCAAACACGGAAAATAACAATGTTTTAACTATTGAACATATTTTTTCCTGATATTAGAATCAGGTTAATAACTATGAAATAGGAGGAAGAGGGACTTTGGAGAAAAAGTTCAGGGTCGGCGGTCATATCATCAATGTGTCTAACGCTGATAAATTATTATTCCCTGGAAATGGGATTTCAAAAGAAGACCTGGTAGAGTATTACCATCGGATTGCTCCGGTGATGCTGCCTTTCCTCAAAGACAGACCTCTGACCATGCATCGTTTTCCTGATGGTATCAATAAGGAAGGTTTCTATCAGCAAGAAACCCCGGAATATTTCCCAAATTGGCTGGAGAGAGTACGGCTGGCTAAGCAAAACGGGTCGGTTAATCATGTGCTGTGTAATAATAGCGCTTCCCTGGTTTTTCTGGCCGCTCAATCCTGTATAACTCCTCACGTCTGGTTAAGCCGAACAGACCGAATTGAGCATCCTGACATGATGGTTTTTGACCTGGACCCTCCGGGCGATGATTTTTCCCAGGTTAGGGATGCGGCATTATTATTGAGAGAATTATTGCAGCATCTTGGATTGAAAGCCTACCTCAAGGCAACCGGTTCCAAAGGGGTGCATATAGCGGTTCCTTTGAATCGGCGCAGCACGTTTGAAGAAGTCCGAGTTTTTGCCCGTGACGTAGCGACATGGTTAGCAAATGAACATGGGGATAAATTAACGGTGGAACAAAGGAAGAATAAACGTGGCAACCGGGTATATCTGGATACACTGCGCAATAGTTATGGACAGACTGCTGTTACTCCTTATGCGCTCAGGGCTAAACCGGGAGCGCCTGTCGCTGCGTTATTAGATTGGGAAGATCTTAAGGATGGCAATCTTTCAGCCTCGAGTTATAACATCAGCAATATTTTTAATCGTATTGAAAATATTGCTGACCCTTGGAGAGATTTTTGGCACAGTGCCTGTTCAATAATGCAGGCGCGTGATAACTTGAACAACCTTCGTGAAAACGGAGGAGCCGGTTGAAAAACCGACTCCTCCTATAACTACCGGTATTAAGATTTTTCAATTATCTAGTTGTTTGTCTGTTCCGATTCTTCTTCACTTTTTTTCTTGATTACCAGCGTGGGTTGCCCTTCAACGTTTTCAATGTTGATGGTGGATTCGGTTAGTGACTGGTCAAGGTCTTTATCTATCAGCAGGATGTTACGTTCATCTTTTTTCAGAATTGTATCATCTTCTTTAGCTTCATCAACGTCTATAGCATGGCCTTCTTCGGTTTTTACCAGTCTCAGGCATTTATCCTCTGTGATTCCGCTTTCATCAATGGTTTGTTTCAACACCAACGCGGCAAGGTCTGTTATTTCTACCAAAAAATTCCTCCAATAAATATTTTATTCAGTCTAAACGATCAGTTAAAAAATGGCATCGACCTTTAGGATTATTATAAATAGCCGAAAGACGTAGATTTACTAATTCTTTCGAGTAGGTGTAAAATGCCATGCATGGGAAAGAAGCCGGTGATCGTTTTAGCCTACCCTGATAACATCGTCCGTTACGGGTTAAAGCTTATATTGATTGAGCAGGGTTATGACGTCAAACCATTCGAGTGGGACGGTAGCATTGCCTTAGACTCGTTGCCCGATTCGAATCTATTGCTGATTGATTATGAGAATATCAAAAATGTTCCTGATATTATCAATCGACTGAAAAAAAAGACCCAGGCTAAATTAGCCATCATCAAGGGGTATGGTGTTCAAGAAACTTTCATAGGGGATTTTTCTAAAGACGTTCTAGGTTTCCTTTCTCTCGAGGATAAACCGGATGATTTTATTACCTCAATAGGTATGTTGCTGCAGGGATATATGGTAGTTTCACGTAAGCAGCTTTCCGAATTGAAGCAGGCCATATCCGCCGGTTCGCTGCAATCAAGGGAAGGGTTGAGCGGCCGCGAAGTTGAGATTATTAAATGGATTGTGAGTGGCAAGACCAATCGGGAAATCGCTGACGAGCTGTTTATTTCAGAGCATACCGTAAAGGTTCATTTGAAGAACGTGCTGACCAAATTGGACCTGCGAAATAGACAGGAAGTTATAGCGTATGCTTTTCAACAGGGTCTGGTTTCTGACGATGGCTCCAATTAGCAGCTCGTTTTTACTAAGGTTTCATTCTAGCGCCACGTGATTTAGACGTTGTTCCTTACCCTGATATTTCTATATCCAATCGATTCCTGGTTCATATTCTCTATCTTTTACCGGAATCGCTGGATATTCCGGCCGGCGCATCCTTACATAATTCCATTCCATCGTCGTGTTGATGTCACCCTTACAGCCATCGTAAGGACATTGCGAAGGCTGGGGTGAAAGATATTCTGTTTCGGTGACTTTGAGTGATTTGGGTTCAGTCTTTTTGTAGTCACTACTCAATGAGGCTTTTTTACAGGCTAGGCAGAGTAGATATTTTCTTTGTCCCGTGCCGGTGACCTTACGCTGGTTGGTGATGGTTAATATTCCCTTTTGAACCGCAATGGCTAAAGCGTGGGTCCGACTTGATGCTCCGATTTTTTGCATAAGATTCCACATATGTTTGGTAATGGTATTTTTTTCGACTCCGTATCTTTTTGCTATGGTTTCATTATCCAGCCCTAAACCGGTCAATACTAGTATCTCTAGTTCCCTTTCCGTTACATTGAGCTTTTCGTCGATAGTGAAACCGCTACTGTTAACTTTATCGGAATTTATTTTGATTTTCAGTTTATTTGCCCCCTTTATTTAACTGAATATATACTAGTCAAATTTCTCATGACTATCAGTCTTAGCAATGTAGGCTAACAATCAACTCCATTCCCCGGTGTTGGGCCAAACGCGATTCAGTTCTTCGTATAGCTGCCTGTGTTTCGGCATTTGTAGTTTCGGGTCTTCTTCAAATAGCCTGATAGCCTCCGCTCTGGCAGCCTCAAGTATGGGGACGTCTGATAGTTTGGCCATTTTAAGGTCAGGCAGGCCAGACTGCCTGGTCCCGAAAAATTCCCCAGGGCCTCTCAATTTAAGGTCTTCTTCAGCCAACACGAAGCCGTCATGGTTTTTTTCAATTACTGATAATCGAGCAGTAGCTATTTCAGACGGGTTTTCGGAAAGTAGCATACAGTAACTTTGTTTACTGCCTCTTCCTACGCGACCACGAAACTGGTGTAATTGAGATAAGCCAAAACGGTCAGCGGATTCTATCAGCATTACCGTTGCGTTGGGTACATCAATACCCACCTCAATAACCGGGGTGGAAATCAGGATGTCAATTACACCTTGGCTAAAGGCGTACATGACGGCTTCTTTCTCGGCAGACGACATGCGTCCGTGAATAAGACCCAGACGGAATTCCGGGAAAACCTCCAGTCTCAGAGTTTCGTATTCGGCTGTAGCTGCCTTAGCCTGGACAGCCTCGGATTCCTCCACTAGGGGACAAATAATGAAAGCTTGTTCTTTCAAATTGACTTGTTTCCGGATAAAAGCATAGGCACTGTTACGCTGCTCTGGTTTCAACCATTTAGTTTTTATTATTTGCCTGCCTGGAGGTATTTCATCTATAACGGAAAGATCAAGGTCTCCGTACAAAGTCAAGGCCAGGGTGCGTGGTATAGGGGTAGCAGTCATTACTAAAATATGGGGATTGATGCCTTTTTGCCGCAGACTTTGACGCTGCTCCACTCCGAAACGATGCTGTTCATCAATAACCGCCAAGCCCAATTTATGGAATTTCATAGATTTTTGAATTAAAGCGTGAGTACCGATGACCAGACCAATTTCGCCTTTTTGGATTTGTTGACGGATAGTGGATTTACCGGATTCTTTAGCATCACCAATAAGCATCGCTACAGTGAGTGACTGGTTGGGTAATATCCCATCATACACGGTAGTGCTTCCGACTGTATGCTTGCTTATTGCCAGAAGTTCCAGCATTGAAGTAATTGAACGGTAGTGCTGTTCGGCCAGGATCTCTGTTGGAGCCATGAAAGCAGCCTGGTACCCATCCGCTATGGACATGATAACAGCTGCTGTCGCCACCACGGTTTTTCCTGAACCGACATCCCCCTGTAATAAGCGGCTCATGGCTTTTCCGTGTTTCAAATCGTTTAGGATTTCACTTAATGCCTTTTGCTGCGCGTTTGTAAGCTCATATGACAGGGAATGCAAAAATCGGTCCAGGAGTTTGCGGTCAACAGATATGGAAACCCCCGGCTGAGAGACCCTCCAAGCTCTTTTGCGGGCCATTACACCTAATTGCAGCACAAACAGCTCGTCAAAGGCTAGACGTGTTCTCGCTTTGTCGAGGGCTGCTTCATCCGAGGGGAAGTGGGCCCAGGCAATGGCCTGAGGTAGATCTAAAAGATTGGCTCGCATTTTGATGCTGTTCGGCAGATAGTCAGGCAATGAGGGAGCGTATGTATCAACCAGTTCTTTCAGTAATTTACGCACCATACGGGGATACAGGCCGGCAGTCAAGGGATAGACGGGAACCAGGCGACCTGTGTGAACCAGCTCCCTACCGGATATTTTTTCCCATTCCGGGGATTCAAATACCAGAGTTCCTTTGAATAGACTGACTCGGCCAGAAACAATTATCCGGTCGTTGGCCTGTATCTGTCGTAGCAAATAGGGGTTGTTGAACCACAGAGACCGTATGTTGCCGGTTTCGTCACCCAGAATCACTTCGGTCGACCGACGACCGCCCGGATTGGTTAGCCTTGATTCCCATACAGTGCCTGAGACGGTTTGTTCCGGTCCTGGTGAAAGTTCGGCAATGCGGGTGGTGTGAGAATAGTCAATATGACGGTTGGGAAAATGGTATAAAAGATCCCGGATGGTTGTTATTCCAAGTTTAGCAAATTTGACGGCTGTGGTTTGATTTATTCCTTTAAGAGCGGTAACCGTTGTCTCCAGTGAGCGAGGATGCGTTGCTGTTATTTCAACCCGTTTATGTGGTGGTCGTTTAGTAGGTGTACTATGCTTTTCAGGGGTAGCTTTCGCAGCATTAGCTTTTGTAGCCTGAAAAGCCTTTGGTTGTTTTAAAGATTCGGCGAAAAACAAGAGTTCGTCCAGAGCCGCAGCGCGTTGGTTGACATCTTTATTGCCATAATTAAACCCGGCCATAAACTGGTTGAATTTGGATAGAGTTGCCTTATCGGTGATTGTTTGCGCAACTTCGGATTTCCATGCTGCAATAAAGCGATCCAGACCACCGATTACGGCATTGTTCTGAAATTGTTTCTCGCGCTCGAGGTCAATAACAGAGCGCAGTTTATCAGTAGGCAACGACATGGTCAGATTATAACCTATGTAATGGTGTTGGTCATCCTAGCAGAAGGGCACTATTCAGTTTTTGGAAAAGTCCTGGTGCAGAGCCAGAATTAAAGTTCCGGGTCCACCATGAGCTCCCAGCGCCGGCCCAAGTCGTGAAAGATGAATTTTACTGCTATCCAAGATGTCACTCAACCTCTCCTTGAGAGCCAAAGCCTCATCTGCTGTGGTACTATAAACAACGGCGGCTTCATCTACCGATGGTGTTTTTCTTACTATTTCCGCCAGACTGTCAATTGCCTTGGACCTGGTACGGGCGATACCTGAAGGCCAAAGAACCCCGTCTTTTAAGGTTAGTATCGGTTTAACACTAAGAATGCCTCCGATAAGGGCTTTAGCGGCGCCCAGTCGGCCACTTTTTAAAACATATTTCAGGGTATCAAATACGGCGGCAATACGGGTTACCGAAGCTATCTCTGCGGCGGTAGCAATAATCTTGTCAAGGTCGATTTTGGCTTTAGCCATCCGAGCCGATGCCAAGACACCGAAACCCAGTCCCATAGAAAGGGAAAGAGAATCAATAACAGTTATTTTGTTTTTTTGATATGATAAGTCCCGGCCAGCTACAGCAGAGTTGTAGGTACCGGATAATCTACCGGACAGGTGTATCGAAACTATCTGGTGGCCATCAGCTAGTAATTCATCATACACTTGCCGGAAGTCGTCAGGGGAAGGTTGGGATGTGGTTGCCATGGCCCCTTCTGAAATGATTCGATTATAAACTTCATCCTGGGTGATATCTATTCCGTCGCGAAAAACTTCCTGACCGAAACGTACATACACTGGTACGATGGTGATGTCCAGTTCTTTAACCAGTTCTTCCGGTAGGTCAGCAGTTGAATCGGTGACTATTTTTATTGCCATCCATCCCCCTGTGTGCTGTTTATTAGCGCATGAATTAATACCAGGTAATCTTATTTTCCGAGCACCGATACTGAAAGTACATTCGGTCCCATATATGAGCCTAGCACAGGACTTACGGTGGTACGGAATATTTTTTCTGATGGATAGATGGAGTCTAATTTTTCTATCAGTTCATCGGCCATACCCGGAGTAGTAGCATATTCAACAGCCATTTCCTCAATATGCTTGTGCTCCGCGGCAAAGTTGTAGAGTACATCAAGGCCGGCCTTCATCGATCTGACTCTGGTGAGGGGCGCTACTTCCCCGTCTTTTATGGTCAATACCGGTTTTATGGACAGTATGGAGCCGACCAATCCTTGGGCTCGTCCAATACGACCGCCTTTGGCTAGATATTTTAGGGTGTCAAAAGCCATAACCGGTTTAGTGTTACATGCTTGTTCTTCGACGGATTTCTTAAGCTCATTAAGTTTTAGCCCGCTGGACGCTTGCTTAGCTGCCCATATGGCTAATATGCCTAGCGCCGCGGCCGTAACACCGGAGTTAACGACTTCAATCCGGCTCGCTGTTTTTTCCAGCATGGAAGCTGCTGAAAGAGCTGAGTCATAGGTTCCGGAAAGTTTTTTGGAAATGGTGATTACGAGGATTTCATCGTGTTCCTGAATTAACTTTTTGTACTGATTTAAGAATGCATTAGGAGACGGCTGGGTGGTAGTGGGGAAAATTTCCTGCGTTGAAAGACGATGGTAGAATTCGTCAGTGGTGATATCAACACGGTCGGTGAATGATTCATGCCCGAACGAGACAGTTAACGGCACAACGCTGATGCCGAATTGTTCGGCCATGGCGGGGGTGATATCGGATGTGGAATCGGTAACAATCTTAACAGCCATATTAAACAGCACCTCCTAACTAACCGGAGTATGAATTATTCCAGGGAGATAACGTAGTCGTAATGAGGTTGGCCGCCGGAAACAACCTCAACTTGAATTGAGGGATATTCGGCACTCAATTCGGCTGCCAGATTATTGGCTGTTTCTTCTGTGGTGTCCGCGCCGTAATACAGGGTCATAACCTCCACCTTTGACAAGTCAGTTTTCTGAAGGAGATCATGCAGTACTTTATCAGATGATTCATTGACGGCAGCCAAGTGGCCGTCCAATAATCCGATAGCCTGATTTTTTTTGATGACCAGCTTATTAATCTTGGTATCGCGGACGGCATGGGTGATTTCAATGGTTTGCGCCAGCTTGGCTGCTTCGGTCATTCTTTTTACATTGGTTTCAAAATCAGCTTCATAGTCAAAGGAAAGTAAAGCTGATACCCCCTGCGGTAAAGTTTCAGTTGGGATAACGAATGTACTCTTTTCGGTCAAGTGTTTGACCTGTTCCGCGGAAGGGATGATATTTTTATTATTGGGAAGGATAATGACTTTGTTGGAAGCCACCCGTTCGACTGCCTGGTAGATATCTTTAGTTGACGGATTCATTGTTTGTCCGCCCGGTACGATAGCTGCCGCCCCGAGAGAAGAATATACGTCAGCAAAACCATCACCGGCTACTATAGCGACGATAGCGATATCTATTGTAGGCTGACGGTCTTTTTGCAGAGCCATAAAATCATCGTATTGTTCATCCATATTGCGGATACTGACCTTGTGGACTGTGCCTAACCTGGTGGCAAAGTTCAATATCCTCCCCGGAGCAACAGCGTGAATATGAACGCGGACGGTGGTATTATCGCCGACCACTATTAGTGACTCTCCCTTACGCTTAAGGCGCGCGCGTATTTTTTCCGGATCTAAATTTTCGCCTTTCAATAAAAACTCAGTGCAGTAACCGAAGGGTTCTTCATCAACCGGTGATAACTGTGCTGTTTTGGCGCTCACCGGTACTGAGCTAGCAATAACTCTGGATTTTTTGAACTGCATCTGTTCTGTTTCGCCGCGCAGGTAATGAAGCATACCTTCAAGTACTGTATACAGACCCTGTCCACCAGCATCCACCACTCCGGCATCGCGTAAAGCCGGCAAAAGTGACGGGGTACGGGCGACTGATTCAGAAGCGGCATTCATGACAGCCTCGACTTGCTGTGGTATGGAAGCTTCTTCAGAGGCAGCGGTCCGAGCGGCGGAAGCGACATCCTTGAGTACTGTCAGAATGGTACCTTCAACTGGATTGGAAAGCCCCTTATACGCGGTTTCGACGGCTTGAGTCCAAGCTGCAGCCCAGTCTTGGGCTGTTACTTTTTCTTTGCTTTTAAATACATGAGCTACTCCACGCCAGATTTGAGATGATATCACTCCGGAATTACCGCGGGCGCCCATGAGGGCACCCTTCGATATTGCCGCGGCTACTAGTCCAACATTGTCTTCAGTGACTTTGGCTGCCTCATCCACAGCGGAGCGCAGTGTCAGCAGCATATTAGTTCCACAGTCACCGTCCGGTACAGGGAATACATTCAGAGAATCAATATCGGGGGCGCTTTTTTCCAGCCAAGCTGCGGCTGCAGCCAGCATATCACGCATTTCCTGCCCGGTCATAGTAGTTTGAATTGACATATATTACACCTCAAAGAAGCGCCCAATGCGGCGTCATACTGTTTATTTGTCACTAACATGCTGATATGTTATATTTACCGATGGATTGTATTATATCATTGAATGAATAGTCAAAGGAGTCGTGATCCACTCTTATGAAATGTGATTACTGCGGTAAAACACCTCAATACGGTCATAATGTGAGTCATTCCAAGCGCCGTACAAATAAGCGCTCAGAGCCTAATTGCCATCCAACCCGGGTACTGATAAACGGAAAGTCCATGAAATTGACCCTATGCACTCGTTGTCTTCGGACTTTATCCAAATCCGCCGCTGTTTAGCAGTTGTTTTCTGATAGACAAGCTGCCGCAATAATTATTGCGGCAGCTTTTTGTTTTGGAAATAAGGGATAATATTTGTTAACTTAAGAAGATAAAGATATCCGGGCTGCCTCTATCTCTTTAAGTACTCGTTTTTTCGCGGTACCGCCGATGTTATCGCGGGAATTTATTGAAGTTTCGGCTGTGATTTCAAAAACATCTTCAGCAAAAGAGGATGAGAATTGCCGGTATTCCTCCAGGGTTAACTGAGGAAAGGTTTTAGTTTCTTTCACGCAGTAGGTGACTAACCTGCCGATTATGCCGTGTGCAACACGGAAACTTTCCCCCTTTTTGACTAGGTAATCGGCTAAATCGGTGGCCAGGATGTAGCTTTGATCAATGCTTTTCAGCATATTAGCGGGCTTTATCTTAATATTTTGCAGCATCTGGGCGAATATGCTGAGCGAGAGTATTAAAGTGTCAGCAGAATCGAAAACTCCTTCTTTATCTTCTTGTAGATCACGGTTATAGGTTAAAGGCAACCCCTTCAAAGTAGTCAGCAATCCCATTAGATGTCCATATATTCGTCCCGTTTTACCGCGGCTGATTTCAGCTACATCTGGATTCTTTTTCTGGGGCATTATTGAAGAACCAGTGGCATAGGAGTCATCAAGTTCTACAAAACCAAATTCGGACCCACTCCACATAATTAGTTCTTCGGCCATTTTGGATAGATGCATCATGGTTATGGCTGCTGCGGAAAGGTATTCCACTACAAAATCCCGGTCTGAAACGGCATCCATGCTGTTTTTGGAAACAGAAATGAACCCCAGCTCTTCAGCTACAAATTCCCGGTCGATATCATACGATACACCGGCCAGTGCTCCGCTGCCCAGGGGCATAATATCGGTTCTTTTGAGACAATCGTGGAAACGTTCTTTGTCCCTTTCCAGCATTTCAAAATAGGCCATGTAGTGATGAGCCAGCAGTACCGGTTGCGCCGGTTGAAGGTGAGTATAGCCTGGCAGCACGGTGTCAATATGATTTTCTGCTAAGTCTATTAATACGGACTGTAATCCAATTATTGATTTATTCGTATCATTGATAGTGTTTTTTAGGTATAACCTTAAATCCGTTGCCACCTGATCATTGCGGGACCTAGCTGTATGCAACTTACCGGCGATTCCGCCAATTTTTTCTTTAAGTCTTGCTTCCACCGCCATATGGATATCTTCCATTTCAGGCTTGAAAGTGAATTTACCGTTTTCTATCTCGCTTTCTATTTCGGCCAGGCCGCGGGTGATTGCGACAGCATCTTCATCAGTAATGATATCCTGTTTGGCCAGCATCCTGGCATGGGCGATAGAACCTTTGATATCGTGGTGGTATAGACGCCAGTCGAACGGCAGGGAAGAAGTGTATTTAATCACCAGTTCATCGGCAGGTTTTTCCAGGCGACTTCTTACATGACTCATGCTACTTTTCCTTTTTGAGAAATTGCGCCTGGGCTTGAGTTCGTACCGGCAGGCCCCAGAGTTTGATAAAGCCGACCGCTGCAGATGCATCAAACTGATCACCGGTTTCATAAGTTGCCAGGTCTTTGGTATAAAGCGAATAAGGGGACTTGCGGCCTACGATTTTAAAACTGCCTCTTTCAAGTTTAAGCCTGACTGTTCCTGTAACATAAGATTGAGTGCTCTTAACATAGGCATCCAGGTTTAACTTGTGCGCCGAAAACCACAGGCCGTTATAAACCAGGTCACTATATTCCTGAGAAACCTTGGTTTTAAATCTCATCTGATCTTTGGTTAAAGTTAAGGATTCCATTGCGATATGAGCCTTCAATAGTACTTCAGCAGCTGGTGCTTCATATATTTCATGGGATTTTATACCGACCAGCCGGTTCTCTATGTGGTCTATACGGCCTATACCATGTTTTCCGGCGATTTCATTAAGTTTACTAACCAGGTCTACTCCATTAAGACGTCGGTTGTTCAGTTTAACCGGTTTACCCTTCTGAAAATCAACAGTGATGTACTGTGCTTTCTCAGGTGTGTCTTTGACAGCTTTTGTCCAACCGTATACATCTTCCGGTGGTTCTATCCACGGATTTTCGAGTACCCCGCATTCGCAAGATCTTCCCCATAAGTTTTCATCAATAGAGTAAGGACTTTTTGTCGTTACAGGTAAAGGAATATTGAATTTTTTAGCATATTCAATAGTTTCCTGGCGGGTCATTCCCCATTCTCTAGCCGGGGCAATAACGGCCAGGTCAGGCGCCAATGATGCGGTGGCTACATCCAAGCGCACTTGGTCGTTACCCTTGCCGGTACAGCCATGAGCGATTGCCGTAGCTCCTTCAGCACGCGCTACATCGACCATGAGTTTGGCAATCAAAGGTCTTCCCAGCGCGGTAGCCAAGGGGTACTCATTTTCATAAAGAGCGTTAGCTGCCAATGCTGGAAATATATAATCATCTACGAATTCTTCTTTAGCATCAATAACTAAAGCCTTGATAGCTCCCGCTTTCAATGCTTTTTCGCGGATAATAGTGAAATCGCGCTCGTTACCGACATCAATGGTCAAAGCAATGACATCCATGCCGTATTGTTCTTTTAGCCATGGGATGGCAGCCGAGGTGTCGATACCTCCGGAATATGCAAGAACTACTTTTTCAGTCATCAGTCAGAAGCCTTTCTAATAAATCAGGATGATACTTATATTATGCTATAAATCAGGGCGAAGGCGCCAATAACATGGGTTCATGTTAAAGGAATTCAATTATAGCATTCCAATTTTATTGTACCTAAGTAACAATCATTTTTTGCGCCATTTTCCTTTGGAGAAAGCCAAGGGGAATAATGTTTTCCGCAATTCTTCAATAATAAACAGGCTCATTCCGGCACCGATGGCAATAAGCCAGTATTGCGGCTCAAAGGGTGCTGTGCTGAAGGCGGCTTGAAGGAAAGGTGTATAGACAACCAGTAACTGCAATATTATTGCGATGCCGATAGCCAGCAGCAGCCAACGGTTGGTAAGCAAACCTAGTTTAAAAACACTCTTTTCATCGGAGCGGGCAATAAAGCCTTTGAACCATTCAAAAGCTATCATGGTACTGAAAGCCAGGGTTCTGGCTTCTTCTATGCCCATATTTTGGCGAGCCCAACTGAATACCAAAAATACACCTGTGGCCATTAGAATCGCGGTATAAGCCACGCGTAATATAAGGCCCGGGTAAAGAAGTCCGACCTTGGGGGAACGAGGCGGATTCTTGAGTTCATCACCGCTTTTTGGCTCAAGTCCCAAAGGTATGGTAACCGTGGTGTCAGTGAGTACATTGATCCAGAGTATTTGTACCGCCAGCAAAGGCGCCTGCCCCAGGAAAGCAATAGCTGCTGTTAGAGCGATGAGTTCACCTATGTTGCTGGATAACAGGTAGTAGATTACATTGCGTAATCGGTTGAAAATGGCTCTTCCTTCATCAACTGCAGCTACCACGGAAGCGAAATTATCATCTGTCAATACCATGTCTGATGCTTCGCGAGCAACATCGGTGCCGGAACGGCCCATGGCAACACCGATATCAGCAGCCTTGAGCGCCGGAGCGTCATTTACTCCGTCCCCAGTCATGGAAACGACCTGTCCACGGCTCTTTAACGCCTGGACAATCCGCAGTTTATGCATTGGTTCGATGCGGGCAAAAACTGTGATACGATCAACCTGTTGTCGTAATTCTTCATCACTCATTGCCGCCAGTTCCTGTCCGGTAACCGCTTTTCCGGGTTGTAAGCCAATCTCATCAGCAACTGCCTGTGCAGTAGCAGAGTGGTCACCTGTAATCATAACTACCCGGATTCCAGCACCCGTCGCTTGCCGGACCGCTTCAGCGGCTTCAGGCCGCGGAGGGTCAAATAAACCCGCAAGAGCAACCAGAACCAGTCGGCCTTCTATATCTTCGGGTTTGATCCTAATAGCGTCCTGCGGCATTTCTGAATAGGCCAATGCCAGAACTCTCATGGCCTGGCCTGCCATGAGATCGACCTGTTGCCGGAGTTCTTGTTTATGAACATCAGTCAAAGCCGTTTTTTGGCCATCGAGCCATATATGGGAACTCATATTTATAAGTTTTTCACCGGCACCTTTTATATAAGCAATCCGACCTTGTGGGGTCGTATGCAGAGTGGCCATATACTGTAATTCACTGGTAAAGGTTATTTCGTCAAGGCGCGGTGATTCTTTTTCCATGTTTTCTTTAATCATTCCGGCCTTGGCAGCGGCAACGAGTAAAGCTCCTTCGGTGGGATCTCCGAAGAGTGAACACTCATTTTTGCCAATGGTAAGATTGGAGTCAGAGTTAAGCAAACCTATGGAGAGAGCAAATTTTAATGATTCGTCTGCTTCCGGCGATAAACTGTCTCCGTTCAGTTTGAATTCTCCATTGGGGCAATAGCCCTCACCAGAAATATCAATTTGCCTTCTGTCACAAAAAATTTGGCGCATGGTCATTTGGTTCATAGTCAGGGTTCCGGTTTTGTCAGAACAGATGACAGTAGCCGAACCAAGTGTTTCAACTGCAACAAGATTGCGAATTATGGCATTGCGTTGTGCCATAATTCGCATACCAATGGCCAGCACCACGGTAACCACAGCCGGCAAACCCTCTGGGATAGCCGAAACAGCGGCTGCCACGGAAAGAAAGAACATTTCCAATATGTCCAGGTTGCGCAATAGGCCGACGGCAAAGATAACAGCAACAACAGCGAGCATGACCACGACAAGCGCTTTACTTAGCCGGCTGATGCTTTTCTGAAGCGGGGTCTGTTCACTTTTTATGGATTCGAGTCCTCGGGCTATGTGGCCTAATTCAGTGTTCATACCGGTAGCAGTTGCTACAGCCACTGCCCGTCCCTGGGTGACCGCGGTTCCAAGATAAAGCATATTATGCCGGTCAGCTAAAGATGTATCCTCAGAAAGTGTATCGGCATTCTTTTCCACTGGTTGTGATTCGCCGGTTAATGCTGATTCATTTATCTTAAGCCCGGCGTGTTCAATAATCCGCGCATCCGCAGGTATTCGATCGCCAGCCTCAACAACGATAATATCACCCGGGACTATGTTTTTAGACAGTATTCGCTGCAGTTTGCCTTCACGTCTTATTTGGCTTTGCGGAGCGGCCATTTCCTTAAGGGCTTCCATGGCCTTTTCTGCTTTTGTTTCCTGTATATAACCGATTGTTGCGTTGATTAGAAGTATAACCAAAATAACAACCGCGTCAATGTAATGCGCAGTGGCGGCAGAGACGATGACGGCAGCTAACAAAACATAGATAAGTGGATTCAAAAATTGTTGAAGAAAAAGGATAATACCGTTCTTGGAGGGTTTGGATATCAGTTCGTTCGGCCCGTAGCGAGACAGGCGATTGAGGGCTTCCGTTTCACTGATGCCTGATGTTTGAGTATCTAACTCCTTCAGAACTGATGAGGCAGACTTATAGTGCCAAGTAGATTCCATAATTAGAAATTATAACAGAGTTAGTCATACCATTATAAAAAGGTATCAATAAGACTAATGCACTTATAATTTGAGGCAGATGTGGTGTTTAAGTTAGACTGGGTATCAATATAATTCAGCTGATAATGCTGAAAACATAGTGAGCCATTGAAATTAGGGTGGTAACTAAGAGGAGCTTAGCATGTATGAGCGCATACTAGCATGTTTGGATGGGTCAAAAACGGCAGAGCAGATTCTGCCTTATATAGAAAGCATGGCGCTGGCATTTAATAGCAGACTCGTGCTGGTTGAGGTAATTGATTTATCGGCTGCTACTTGGGACCATGAGGGGCAGACTTTGGCTGAACAGAAGTCTAATGCGGTAGAAAAAGCAGAATTATACCTCGAAAAGACAGTTCAACCGCTGAAAGATAAAGGGGTTGACGTGGAGTATAAGATATTAAAAACCGTCCCGGTTGGAACCGCAATTAAAAAGTTTGCTCAGGATAATGATTTTGACCTGGTGGCTATGGTAACCCATGGCCGCAGTGGCTTGGGACGCCTGATGCTTGGCAGTGTTGCTGAATACGTACTTAAAGAATCAAAATTGCCGATGCTGGTTATAAAAGCCGAGCAATAAATCTAATCACATGAGCAGGTTCCTGGCCGAGTAATATCTTTAAAATATGCGGGGGTTCCGTATTACGTAAACCCCCGCTTTATACAAATACATAATGTTAGTGAACTGAGCAGGAAATACATGGGTCATAGGCCCTTACCAGCATTTCCAGGGTGTGTCTAATCTCATTTTCCTGTTTATCCAGGATAGCAGGAGCCAGGGCTTCAAAGTCTTTTTGAATTGATAGATGATTTTGACCGGTAGGGATGATGCAGTTGGCCGATAAGATATGACCAGTGTCATCGTAAGTATAGTCATGTATCAACATGCCGCGAGGGGCCTCAACAATACCCACACCTCTTCCAGCGCGAGGTGTAACTTTAACCTCTTCTTCATGCAGACCCATGGACAATAGTTTATCAACAATATTTATGGCATCTTCCAAGGCGTGTGCTGTTTCCACTGTCTGCGCGACTGAGATCATAAAGGGATTATGGACAGGAGCTTTCAACCCCAGTTCTTTAGCCGCCTTTTTAGCTTTGGGCAACAGTTGATCTGAGTTTAGGTTGAATCGGGATAACGCACCTACCATGTAGGAATCACGCTTGTGTTTGGTAAATTTGGAAGAGGAGTGAGGGACACAAAACTCGTTGGTAACCTTTTTGTAATCATTTAAACTGGTGGTACCACCGTCACTGGAGGCGATTTTGCCGGTGATGAAAGCATATTCCTTATTATCTTTAAGAGCGATATATTCAGTTGGTCGTTTGAAATCCGGGATATCCGGCGCCACGGATTTCACTATTGCCACCATGGTATCCACATCTTCCAAAGCTTTCTCAAGGCGCTCTCTGATCGATTTTAGATCATCGATATCTGGTAACTGGCTCCAACCGCCTACTATTGGAGTAATAGGGTGGGTTTTTCTACCCGCCAGTATCTCGGCTAGGTTATAAGCAAGTTTCTTCAACCTAACAGCCATAATGACGATATCGCCATGAGTCTGTACCAGCGGGATAACTGAATCAGCTTTCAAGAAATCGGGAGCGACCAGGAACAGTACATGAAGCACATGGCTCTCCAGCATTTCGGCGTCATAAAGCAGTTTCCTGAGAAGCCATGATTGTTCGGACAGTTTTATGTTGAATGCGGCTTCAGTAGCTTGGAGTGATGCGGTGGTGTGGGATATGGAGCAGATTCCGCAAATACGAGAAGAAATTATGGATACGTCTTCGTAGTTGCGTTGCTTTAGCATCCATTCAAAGAACCTTGGTGACTCGGTGACTTCCCACAAAACCCGTTCCAATTTGCCGTTGGTGGCTTCCAGATGGATATTCCCATGTCCTTCCACCCGGGTCAATTGGTTAACTTTTATTTTTATTTCTGACATTTAGAAGCCTCCGCGCAGGAGTTATAAATCCTGAAATGTTCTAATATCTGGTCAACGGTCAAACCGTATCGAGCTAAAATATCCTTTTCCGAACCGGTATTGGGGTCGTCTACCAATCCACGGCAGCCCCAGCAAAAACGTCCCGCACTGACGCAAAGCGCTCCGCAGCCGGCGCGGGTTACCGGGCCAATGCAGGTTCCGCCGCGCTGAAATACACATACGTTACCAGCACGGCGGCATTCAGTACAAACAGGATAATTGGGCAAGTCCGGTTTCTTTCCCAGTAACATCGCCTTGACTACCTTTACAAATTCATCGGTGGTCGGAGGGCAGCCCCGGATAAAGGCATCAACACTGACAACCGCGTCTATCGGTCGGGCTGGTATGGTATCGTAATATCCGGCACATTCGCCATAGACGCCTTCTAAAAGTTCCTCCATGGTGAATGTGTTCTTGATGCAATTGATGCCTCCGGTACAGGCGCAGGCACCCAGGGCGACTAATACTTTAGCCTGGTTTCGGATAGCTTCAAGCCGTGGAATCTCCGATTCCCTGGTGATGCTGCCTTCAATAAAAGCAATATCGTATTCATCAGAACGGTCTGTCTTAACTTCACGAAAATTTACAATGTCAACCGCTCCCAGCAATCCTAATAGCTCTTCAGGCTCAAGATTCAGGGCATCCAGCTGACACCCTTCACAGCTAGTGAAATCAAAAAATGCCACTCTGGGTTTCATCAGATAGCCTCCCTTAGTGTTCTTAACTGAGTCATACTGAACACCGGACCTTCCTGGCACACATACACGCCATTGATTTGGCAGTTACCGCATTTGCCGACACCGCACTTCATTTTTCGTTCAAGTGACACAATAATGTTATCATCGGTCAGGTCACGTTTTTTCAATTCGTTTATAACAAACCGATACATTATTGGCGGTCCGACTACGACTGCGACTGTTTTACGGGGATCAAATTGGACTTTGGGTATCAAAGTAGTAATAACCCCAACATTGCCGGTCCAATTTTCATCTCCTCGGTCTACTGTTTCCAGGAAATTAGTATCAGGAGCTGAAGACCATTCAGCCATTTCCTCAGAGAAAACTCTCTCTGCCGGTGAACGGGATCCGAATAAAAGGTTAATTTTGCCGTAAGATTCCCGATTATCCAAAACATACTGGATTAAGGAACGCAATGGAAAGATGCCAATGCCACCGGCGATGAAAAGTATGTCTTTACCTTCCAGTTGTTCCAGGGGGAAGCCATTTCCGAAAGGGCCGCGGATGCCTACTGAGGAACCTGGCTTGAGTTCATGTAAAGCACCTGTTACATTACCTACATTTCTAACCGCCACTTCAAATGTATGGTCACGGGTAGGTGATGATGTCAGAGAGATGGGGGACTCTCCGATACCGAATACATATACCTCAATAAATTGTCCTGGTCGGTGTCCAAGTTTGTTGCCGTTGTTAAGTCGGAATTCAAAAAGTTTTTCACGGCTGGAAAGCGGTGAAATATTTTCTATTTTAGCCAAGTGCGGCAAGTATAACTCTGGTTGGGGACGTGTATTGGTTACGGTACGTCTGGCTTTTTCCTTGCTTTTTTCACTGGCGGAAATGGCGTTGTACGCTTCCAGGGGACTCGCAATCTCAGCCAGGCAGGCTATTGAGCAGCGACCGCAACCGACACATCCGAATTTGCCGTATCGGTCAAGAATGTATTTCCCTTTGTGGTACATTCGATGCCGGAAACGACTCAATTTATCGCCGCGAAAGTTTGCACCAGCGGCAACCCGGGAAAAATCTACCAGCATACAGCCATCGGGCTTGCGTATCCGTTCACCATCAACTAAATTCAAGGAAACATCGTCCTGAACATCAAAACAGAAGCAGGTTGGGCAGACCATGATACAGGAACCGCAGTTGAGGCAATTCTCACTACGCCATGCCCAATAAGGATTATCATAGTTGTTGTCCAGCAAATTAGGGATTTTATCCCGCGGCATATCAAGAAACAGATGGTATTTGCCTAAAGTTTCATCTCGTAACTGTTTTTGGCGGGCAATCTCAGCTACGGTAGGTTCCCTCACTTGAGCGTACTTAGCTAAAATCTGAGCACCGGCTTCAGATCCTACAGTTACCATATAACTGGAGTTGCCGATGTCTGTCAACAGAAGGTCAAAGCCGCTGTCAGCGGTATGTGCTCCCATACTCGGGGCAAATGAAACCGGCTGTGGTGTTATGACATCTACCCCGATGATCAAGGTGTTTTCGCGTCGGGCAGTATAATTCGGGTCTGGATTATTGGTCATAAAAACTTCATCAAGTAAGTTGATGGCGTTTATGTCATCCGGATGAACACCAATTAATACACGCTGTGTATTATTAGTAACCGGTTTTATTTCCGGCTGGTCTCCCATTTTGTAATTCAGAATAGTTTCACAGGCGGGGATAAAGAAAGCGGTAGGTGGATTGATGGTTACGTCATAGTCAAGGGACAATTCATCAAAACCTTTTATCTTTTCAAATGCGTACTTTCCTTTTTTGGGTTTAACCCCGATGGCTTCTCTTTCCTTAGCAAGGCTGTTTACCATATTTTTCAAGCTATCACGACTGACCACAAAAACTGCTTGAGGCAATATATTTTTAGGTGCTGTTCTGGCCTTGATTTGAATCGAAGTGGCTTTGTTCTTGGGCGCAGATTTAACGATGTCTTTTATTTGTTGAGCCAGGTCATGGGGAACAATGGGTTTAACCAGGTAGTCTGTTGCTCCCTGGCGAAGTGCTTCCGTGGCTGATTCTATAGACGGACTGTCAGTGGTAATGATTGTCTGAATCCAGGGTCTCTTAGTCCTGACTTCCCTTAAAATACCGAGTCCATGCTTTCCCGGCAGACGCATATCAAGCAGCAAGACATTGAAATCCTGGGTATCAATCAGGTTAAGAGCTTCCTCTCCGGTAGTGGTGGCCACAACTCGGAAACCGGCGCCTTTTAGCCATTCAGCGGTTTCTTTTATAGCGGGGTCGCTGTCTACAATTAATATAGAAATCTGCGGCATTTAAAAACCCCCAAACAATGTTGATTATCGGTATTTCTAACAAAAAAGTTGCTTCTAATGCTTACTCATTGTCAGAATTTAAAAAAGTTTTTTGAGTATATCATACCGTGTGTTGATTGACTAGTTCTTTACTACTAGAAAGACGGAATAAAAATATAAAATACACCGTAAAATTATTATGAAAAAAATAATATGACGAATATAATTATATAAATTAACGGAATACGGCTGCCGTATATTGAATCAATTCACCAGTTTTACCATTCAGGCATGGTTTTTGCCCAGATTGGTGGGCTATGCTATATTCTAAAATCACTTTGATGAGTAATTTATTCAATATAATCACAAATGGGTCCGTAACGTCTCCAACCGGCTTTCGGGCAGGGGCGGTTTGCTCCGGGATAAAGAGGACGCCGGGTGCTCTTGACTTGGGTGTTTTGTATTCGGATTTACCTACAGTGGCAGCCGGTATTTTTACCCGTAATCAGTTCCGGGCAGCACCGGTTATTCTATGTGAAACGTTGATTCAAAATGGAAATACCAGAGGTATTCTGGTTAATTCCGGATGTGCCAACGCGGGGACTGGTGATACCGGGTATTCCAACGCAGTGACTTTGTTGAAATACGCGGCCGAAAAATTAAAAATTCCCAGTGATTCTTTGTTAAATGCCAGTACCGGGATTATAGGTCCGCAACTACCGGTAAACATGATTAAGTCCGGGATAGACCGGCTGCGGATATCAAAAGAAGGCGGACATGATTTCGCTCTGTCCATTATGACCACCGATTCGGTAGCCAAAGAAGTGGCAGTGAAAGTACCTGAATTTAGTTTTACCGTCGGGGGTTGCGCAAAGGGATCGGGGATGATACATCCTGACATGGCCACGATGCTGGCTTTTATTACTACAGATGCTGATGTAGCTCCTGATTTATTACATAAGGTTTTGAAAAACGCGGCTGATCGGTCTTTCAATCTCATATCCGTTGACGGTGACACTTCTCCCAATGACAGTGTGTTTTTGCTGGCCAATGGCGCCAGTGTTGGAAACAGAATATGTGACGCAACACCTGAAGAGAAGGCATTCACTGCAGCTGTTGAATATGTATGTGTTTTCTTAGCCCAATCTATTGCCCGGGATGGTGAAGGCGCCAATAAGCTGATAGAATTCAAAGTAACTGGTGCGGCTACGACTGAAGACGCCCGGCTGATAATACATAGCGTACTTTCATCTCCTTTAGTAAAAACCGCTTTTCATGGCTCCGACCCTAATTGGGGCCGTATCATAGCCGCTGCGGGGCGTAGTGGCGCCAAGTTTGATTTTAGGCGAACCAGCTTGATTATCGGTGATGAAAAATTGCTAGAGGATGGCAGACCGCTGCAGTTTAACGAGAAGGCAGCGGTATCCAGTATGCGGAAAGATGAAGTAGTGGTGGTGCTTGACGTCGGTTTAGGGTCAGCAACATTGACCGGGTGGGGATGTGACCTCAGTTCTGATTATATAAAAATTAATGCCGATTATACTACTTGATGATACATGCAATTAACGGATGGTAATTTATGAACAAAGTGATTGTTATCAAATTAGGCGGCTCAGTATTAAGCAACAGAGATACCTCTCTTGAAGATATAGTGCGCCTGAAAAAGGAAGGTTTTCTACCCGTGGTGGTTCATGGGGGGGCTTCTACGGTTAACAATTGGTTGACCCGCCTTAATATAGGAACCAGGATTCATGATGGAGAGCGGGTTACTGATAAAGAGACACTTGAAGTTGTGGCAGCTGTGCTGGCTGGCTTGGTCAACAAAGAAACAGTGGCAGTGTTGTTAAATCTGGGAGTAAAGGCTGTTGGCCTTTCCGGAGTTGACGGTGGCATGATAAGCGGCAAGCCGCGAGGTGCTGACTGGGGATTTATGGGCGACGCAGAATTAGTAGATCCATCAGTTTTAAATACCTTGTTAGCCGATAACATGGTACCCGTGGTTTCACCTATTTCATTGAATACCGGTGATAATTGCACTCGTTTGTTGAATATAAACGGAGACCCGGTGGCAGGGGAGCTTGCGGCAGCGCTCCAGGCATCTAGATTAGTGTTTTTGACTGATGTTCCAGGGATCAAAAACAAAGAAAATGAATTAATTAAGTCTATCAGCGCCAGGAACGCGGAAGTTCTGGTTACTACGGGTGTGGCTACTGGAGGCATGGTTCCCAAGATACGCGCCGCCCGTAGAGCCAGTGCCGCTGGAACAGTTACCAGTATAATTGACGGTAGGCAACCTCATATTTTATACAATGAAATTATTGAAGGGGGTTGCGGTACGGCTATTGCCGATTGAAATCGGGAGATTAATATGGATTGGGTAGCTCTGGAAAAAAAATATTTTATGCGCACGTTTCAAAGGGCGCCATTGACACTTTTAAAAGGCCAGGGTAGTTATGTTTGGGACGAACAAGGGCGTCGCTATCTGGATTTAGTAGCTGGTTGGGCGGTTAACGCCCTGGGGCATTGTCATCCAGTGGTAACTGACGCAGTGCGTCGCCAGGTAGGGGAAATAATTCAAACTTCGAATAACTATTACACCATTCCCCAGTTATTATTAGCTGAACTATTGGTGAATAACAGTTGCCTGGATAAGGTGTTTCTGGCTAATTCCGGAGCTGAAGCGTCTGAAGGGGCGGTTAAACTGGCAAGACGCTATGGCAAGCTCTATCTAGGAGGGGCTTATGAAGTTATTACCGCCACCGGATCATTTCACGGCAGAACGCTGGCAATGGTGTCTGCTTCCGGCCAGTCAAAGTATCAGCAGCCGTATACCCCCCTACCTTCGGGCTTTATCAATGTAGAGTTTGATAACCTGGAAGCCATTAAACAGGCTACATCTGATACTGTTTGCGCCGTAATGCTGGAACCGGTACAGGGAGAAGGAGGGGTAAATGTACCATCTCCGGGTTATTTGAGGGAAGTAAGGCGATGGTGTGATGAGAAAGGTTTGATATTGATACTGGACGAGATACAAACAGGTATCGGACGCACTGGCGCATTATTTGCCCACCAATTATTTGAAATTGAACCAGATATCATGACTTTGGCAAAGGGGCTTGGGGGTGGTTTACCGATTGGCGCCATCATGGCTAAAGATAAATTCGCTGTTTTCAGCCCGGGAGAACACGGCTCAACCTTTGGCGGAAATCCGGTATCATCCGCTGCTGCTTACGCTACTGTAAAGTACATCATTGACAATGATATATCCGGCAAGGCCGGTCAAATGGGCCAATACTTGTCGGATGGTATCCTGGCCTTGAAGGAAAAACATCCTTCAGTTATTTCGGATGTCCGGGGTAAAGGTTTACTGATGGCCGTTCAGCTGAATAGGGAAATTGCCCCTGGATTAAACCGCTGTTGCCAGGAAAACGGACTGCTGGTGAACAGCGTAAAACCTGACGCGATCAGGTTAATGCCGCCGCTCACTATCAGCCGAGATGAATTGGATGAGGCACTGGAAAAACTGGACAAGGCGATAACTGACTTCATTGACCAGGAACGAGGCTGAATGTATTAATGCTTATTCTTTTAATAATACTTATTGCGTTAATTATTGTTCTGACAGTCTTTTCCTGGCAGGTGCCAGAGCCAGGAACAATGCGGCAGGCGCGCAACGGGACTTCTCTGACTGCGGGAGTTCCCCAGGAGCTTCCAAAATCTGTAAGGGAAGATGCCATGGTCACAGCCGGAAAACTGTATCGACGAAATAAAGGGAAACGGTTACGCCTGGCCGCAGATATGCTGGCTACTTACAGAGAAGTACAAGCGAGTGATTTGCTTATACTGTTCAACTCCGGAGGCTACGGATGGTCAAATTTAGATAAATCCTCTGGTTACGCAACTATCATTGACGCAGTAGAAAAAAAATTGGTAAATAAGGGCAGCAAAGTAG
The DNA here is from genome assembly GCF_055384165.1 of Dehalogenimonas sp. NIT-SK1. Classification (NCBI taxonomy): domain Bacteria; kingdom Bacillati; phylum Chloroflexota; class Dehalococcoidia; order Dehalococcoidales; family Dehalococcoidaceae; genus Dehalogenimonas; species Dehalogenimonas sp. NIT-SK1. The sequence continues at coordinate 1,183,093 of NZ_AP042352.1, read as the reverse complement.
TGGTGCTGAGTTACCAAAGGGCTTACCGCAGCATGCGCGGTTATGTCAGTGAGGTGCTTAATGCCAGTGCAAAATCGATTGCTAAGCCTAAAGAACTGGCACTCAGATTGAGTTTTCTTTTGAGGCACTTACCAGATATTCGAATTTTAATGACTTCTGAGAGTAACGGCACGGTGATGTCGAATCAGGTGATGCGTTTGCTGGCTGATGAAGCACGACTGTTTAGCCTGGAACTTGGACCACCTTTCTGGTATGAGAGTTTTTTGAATGACCGGATTTTGAATATGCGCTCAAATGGTAAAGTTCCCGACTCTTTCAGCTATGGCCATTGGAAACGGGCGATAACAGCTAATATCGGAGCTTTATTTGGTCGAAACCCTAGGGCTCCGGGTAAAGTCCTGCTTTATATTGGGGCTCCGGGTCATGACTATAACTGGAATGATTACCCTCTAATAAGAGAAAGAATTTATCAATTCATCGAACGACTATATTAGTCCGGTTTGAATGATGCCCTGTTGTTAACTGACCAAATTTATAGTTTTACCGATGCCAGCGTCCTTCGCTTTTTCATATATGAATTTAGCGCAGGCAATATCTTGAATGGCTAACCCGGTTGAATCAAATATGGTGATTTTTTGATTGTCCTGACGCCCCGGCTTTTGACCTGAAGTAATTTCCCCGAGTGAGGCGTAGATTTGGTTTTTGGTAATAATGCCTCTGGTGAAGCTTACATTCAGTTCACCAGCATGGGTGGCCTGATATATATCATCAACTATTACTACTCCTTCCAGTAATATTTCAGGCTCCAACTCTTGTTTACCTGCGGCGTCGGCACCTATAGCATTAATATGTGCCGCTGGTTTAATCCACTCCCGTTTAAGATAAGGGGTGCGGGAGGGTGTCAAAGTACAGATAATATCGGCCCCGCAAGCAATTTCAAGGCTGGTTATACTTATCGGCAATTCAGGGTGACGCATTTTGAAACTCTCCGCCGCTGTTATCGATTTGTCGTAAACCCTGATGTCATCAAAATCAAAGAATTCGCAGTGAGCTGAAAGCTGGGTATCGGCCTGATGCCCAGCGCCGACCAGACCGAGGCTCCTTGCGTTTTTTGGCGCCAGATATTTGCTGGCGATAGCGGCAGCGGCCCCGGTGCGATACGCTGTGATCTCAGTGCCGTCTATTATGGCCAGTGGATACCCGGTATCCGGGTCTGAGTAAATAATGATTCCCATGATGGAAGGCAGATTTAGCGAAGCGTTGTCAGGGTGTACATTAATCCATTTGACCCCGGCACCTTGGGGTACTGCGGCCGGCATGGCTCGGAAATCACCGTATTTCAAAGTCAGATAAGCTTTAGGAGGCATCAATGCTTGCCCTGCGGCGTAGGCTGTAAAAGCCGCTTCAACAGCTTCTAAAGTTTCGGGCATAGTAATAAGACCTAAAATATCTTGTCTGGTGAGAATAATCGTTGACATTCGGTTACTCTAATCCGGTATCAAGGCGGTTGTCAAACGGACCAGGTGCTGGTATCACTTTATAGTTCTAGGTAGTTAATTTGTCCGCGGTATCCAGTAAGTCCAGATCAAGTATTTTGGTGTTACTGACTACGCTCTGATAAGGTATCGCCTTGATGTCTCCACAGGACAGACCCATTAATACACCGTAAACTTCCGCTTCAAGACTAGCTATCGCGGCGGCTCCAATTCTGGTAGCCAGTAATCGATCAAAAGCGGTAGGAGCGCCGCCTCTCTGTACATGCCCCAGGATAGTTGCCCGGAGTGAATAACCCAGTTCAGTATTATGGTTAAAATGACGGAGAAGCTTCTCAGCGTTCCAATAGGCACCTTCAGCGACCACTATCAGACAATGTGATTTGCCTCGGTGATAGGTTGTTTTTATTTCCTCGGCAATTATGTCGGGATTGGTTTCAATTTCAGGAATAACTACATATTCAGCACCGCCGGCGATTCCTGCCATCAGGGCCAGATAACCTTGATGTCTTCCCATGACTTCAACGATGTGAGCGCGCTGATGCGATGATGCAGTGACTTTTAACCGGTCTATTGCTTCAAGAGCGATATTTAAAGCAGTATCAACACCTATGCTTTGATCAGTGCCGAAGAGATCATTGTCGATTGTAGAAGCTATTCCCACAGTTGGGAAACCCATCTCATTAAGGAGATGGGCTCCGGTTTGCGACCCGTTACCCCCAATTACTACCAGTGCTTCTATATTAGAATCACGAAGGTTATGAAGAGCTTTTTGCCTGCCCGTAATTTTTTTAAATTCCACTGAGCGGCTTGAACCTAGAATTGTGCCCCCAGCTTGAATAATCCCGGAAACATCACGGGGTCCCAAATGAGTGAATTTACCGCTGATAATTCCATCGTAGCCATGATAGATGCCAATGACCTCCCAGCCAGCGGCTATACCACATCGTGTTACCGCCCGTATAGCGGCGTTCATGCCTGGCGCATCGCCACCGCTGGTTAAGACAGCTATTTTTTTCATATTGAATCCTTTTATTTGGTTCAATCTATTATAGCTGCTCGTGTACGGAAAATGTAAGCCTCCCCAATAGTTAAATTGGGTGGGATCTTACAAAACGGGCAGCTGAGTCTCCGGCCAACCATCCTGTGGAAAAGGCCGCCTGAAGATTGTAGCCACCAGTATCAGCGTCGAGATTCAGTATTTCCCCGGCGCAATACAACCCTTTTACAAGTTTTGAGGCCATGGTACGAGGCTCTATTTCATTAAGTTCCACTCCGCCGGCGGTTACCATTGCAGATGTCAAAGGCAGGGGGCTCCGGACATTAAATGAAAGGCATTTAAGTATTTTAACCAGTTGTCGTCTTTCTTTGGCTGTAATTATGGCAGCTGTTTTTCCGCTTTCTATTCCAGAAATCGCTGCTACGGGCAATATCATTTTTGAGGGCAGCAATTCTTTGAGGATAGCCGGTAATTGCTTTTTGGAATTGACAGATAATTCCCGCTGCAGTCTTAAGTCAAGTTCCTTATGAGTCAGAGCTGGTTTGAGGTCAATGGTGACGGACACTTTTCCGTTATCCAGTGCCTGAGCCACTGCATTGCTCATTAGCAGTGTCACCGGGCCTCCAATGCCAAAATGAGTGAAAAGCATTTCTCCGAAACGGCTTTCTATTATCGGCGTTGGTGGCTTTTCATATCCGGTACCTCTACCGTAGTCGTGGTTAATGGTCAAGTTAGGAATTGATGTTTTATCACAGGCATAGGCGGTAAGTCGAATATTTTTTAGACTCACCCCCTGGCATGCCTGAGCGAATTCTATTTCTTCCAGCAGAAGTGGTACCAGCGCAGGATACAATTTACTGACCCTGTGACCCAATTGTTTAGCTAACTTGAAGCCATCACCCGTGGAACCGGTATTGGGATAAGATAAACCACCGGTAGCCAGGATAACAGCTGCCGCCGGGATTTTAGTGCCGTCATATAGCTGAACACCGGAAACGCTTCCGTTGTAAATTTCGATATCAGCCACTCTGCCGCCGGTAATAAGCCGTCCACCTTTATTTTTCAGATGAGAAACCAATGCAGCGACGATATCAGCGGCTTTTTCAGAAACAGGAAAAACCCTTCCTCCTCTTTCGATCGTGGTTGCAACACCATAACTGTGGAAAAATGACAACAACTCATCTCGAAAAAAACGGTGGAATGCTCCATGAAGAAATTTGCCATTCCTGCCAAAAGCAGACAGTTGTTCCTTCAATGGGGCCGTATTGGTGATATTACATCGACCTTTGCCCGTAATAAGCAATTTTTTGCCCGGTATTTCCATACGCTCAACTAAGGTGACCGGAATGTTGAGTTCTGCCACACGTCCGGCTGCCATTAATCCAGCGGCTCCGCCGCCGATAACCACGACCTGTTTGGCGGGGGGAGATATTTCTTTTTTCTGTATATTCATTAATAATTAATTGACATGATATATAGTATGACTGGTTTTTAAATGGTTGGACTTCATCAAATGGTAATAATTTATTAATTACAAGTCGATTAACTCATCCCAGCAAATTTCGCTCATATCGAATACGGGGCCATCATGACATACTTGTTTCGGGCCATTATTAGTCATAATAGTGCAACCGTTGCACAAACCTATGCCGCAAGCCATTCTAACCTCGAGTGATATTTGGACTGGCTTATGCTTTATGGCCCCTTTTGATAACAGCGAACGGTACATCGGAATCGGTCCGCAGGCGAATATCTGGTCTGCCTGAGCAATATAGTTTTCCGGGCATTCGGTTACCCAGCCCCGGGTGCCGGCGGATGCGTCTTCTGTATACAATATACATTCATCCAACTCCGGCAAATGAGATGTTGGATACAAAAGATCTCCGGTTCGGGCACCGGCCACTAGCGTTACTTGTTTCCCCGAAGCTACCACCCAATGAGCTAGAAAATTTAAAGGAGCTATCCCCATTCCACCGCTGATCAGCAGTAACTTCTGGGTTGAACCGTCAATACTGAACCCGGTACCAAGAGGTCCGATAAGTTCTAACTGTTCTTTGGCTGTTTTCTTCGAAAGCCAATCAGTACCTCTGCCTATGTTGGCTATAAGTAGTTTGATCACGCCTTCGGTTGTATCGGCTCCGGCGATACTCACCGGACGTCGCAGAAATGTCCCATCACCGCAATTTAACATAACAAATTGACCAGGTCGTGCCGAAACAGCAATATCGGGGCAGTACAGCTTTAACTGAAAAACACCGGGCATTACAGGAGTATTCCCTAATACTTCGGCATGGCCTAGATACTTGTCATTGTTAACCATTGCGGTACTCGACCATTGGTTTTATGCTAAATTGCCTGTTTTTATTAGTTAAAGATTTAATAGCTACTCTGGCAGTATCCAATGATGTATAACAGGGAATACGCTTTTCAGCGGCAGCGCGTCTGATATGGAACCCATCCCTTAATGGCGTACGGTCTCCGGTAGCTGTATTGATAACCCCATTTACCGTACCATTTCTAATAATGTCAACAATATTAGGGTGGCCTTCGGACATTTTCTTGGAGATTAGTTTTACAGGAAGACCTGCTGTTTCTATCATGGCCGCGGTTCCTTCGGTGGCGTAGAAATTATAACCAGCAGCGTGAAGTTCCCTGATAAGGGATAAGGCTTCAGCTTTATCCCGGTCCGCGATAGAAAGTAGAATATTACCTTGTGGAGGTAAGTCAAGGCCGGCTGCCTGAAGCGCTTTTATTAAAGCGCCGTTAAATTCTTTGTCAATGCCCATTACTTCACCGGTGGATTTCATTTCCGGGCCGAGGTAAGTATCGACACCAACAAGCTTGGCCATTGAGAAAACGGGAGCTTTAACAGCTACCAACGGTTGTTCCGGCCATAAACCACCTTCATAACCTTGTTCTTTAAGGTTTTTCCCCAACATGATATTGACGGCAACGTCTACCATGGGCACCCCGGTAACTTTAGAAAGGAAGGGAACAGTACGTGAACCGCGGGGATTTACTTCCAGGATGTAAACCTTGCTCTTACCATCTTCTTTAGTGATAACGAATTGAATATTCATCAAACCATTTATATTCATGCCTAGTCCGATACGGGTAGTGTAATCAATAATGACATCAGTTTCTTCTCTTGATAAGTTGATACCCGGATAAACGGCCATAGAATCACCAGAGTGTACTCCAGCTCGTTCTATATGTTCCATTATGCCAGGCACCAGCACTCTTTCTCCGTCGGCTATAGCATCCACTTCAACTTCTTTGCCGATGAGGTATTTATCTATCAGAACCGGATGACCCGTTTGCAGATCAATAGCCATCTTCATAAAACGTACAAATTCGGTGGCGTCGTTGACGATTTCCATCGCTTGGCCGCCCAACACATAACTGGGGCGAACCACAACTGGATAACCAATTAGACTGGCTATTTTAAGACCTTCATCCAGGGATGTTACAGCTGACCCCGGTGCTTGTGGTATGTCAAGCTCGGAAAGGAATGCTTCAAAACAGCGCCTGTCTTCGGCCATATTAATGGTTTCGGAAGATGACCCGATTATTGGGTGACCGCTTTGGGTCAGCGGGTCAGCCAGATTTATAGCGGTTTGCCCGCCGAATTGCACAATTGAAGCTGTCGTCTGGTCGTTGCCCTTATTCTCATTTTCCAGGATATCCCGCACACTTTCGGTATCCAGGGGTTCAAAGTACAGACGATTTGATGTATCAAAATCGGTAGATACAGTTTCCGGGTTTGAATTGACCATGATTGATTGGTATCCCGCTTTTGAGAGAGACATAGCCGCATGTACCGAGCAGTAATCGAATTCAATGCCCTGACCGATGCGAATGGGGCCTGAACCAATAACTAAAGCTTTGCTGCATTGGTCAGGTTCTGCTTCATTTTCTGATTCGTAGCAGGAATAAAAATAAGGGGTTTCGGCGTCGAACTCAGCAGCGCAGGTATCTACCATTTTATAGGTGGGCAGGATATTCCATTGCCGGCGTAATTCTCTTACCTGTTCCGGCAGACGGTCAGCGAGGGTACCAATTTGATCATCACCAAAACCCAGCCGTTTGGCTGCTCTCAAGAGTTCTGGATTGAGTGTTTCCGCCAGCAGGCGTTTTTCCATATTTACTATATTAACCAATTTATTCAGGAACCAGAGGTCTATTTTGGTGGTGTTGAAGATTTGCTGCGGTGTTATACCGCGCCGTAACGCGGCCATGATAACCCAGAGGCGTAGGTCGGTTGGTTTTAATGGATATCCGGTTATATCCTCTTTATCTATTGACCATTCCGGATCTTCCCAAAGTATCGATTTCTTGCCGAACTCCAAGCTTCTTATCGCTTTTTGCAGAGCTGCTTCAAATGTACGGTCAATGGCCATTACTTCACCAGTGGCCTTCATCTGGGTATTGATAATGCGGTCTCCGGTAGCGAATTTATCAAAGGGCCACCTGGGGATTTTAACCACAACATAATCCAGAGCCGGCTCAAAGGACGCGACGGTTTTACCGGTAACGGCATTGGGGATTTCATCCAGCGTCTTGCCCACAGCAATCTTTGCCGCTACCCGGGCTATTGGGTAACCGGTAGCTTTTGAAGCCAAAGCTGAACTTCGACTGACCCGGGGATTGACTTCTATGACATAATAAGTATCGGATAAAGGGTCTAAAGCGTATTGGATGTTGCACCCGCCCTCTATACCGAGGGCGCGGATGATTTTGATGCTGGCTGTCCGCAGCATTTGGTATTCTTTATTGGTCAGTGTTTGTGACGGGGCGATAACTATGGAATCACCGGTATGTACACCTACTGGATCAAAGTTTTCCATATTACAGACAGTAATGCAGTTACCCATGGCATCCCGCATAACTTCATACTCGATTTCCTTCCAGCCGGCCACCGATTTTTCAATGAGTATCTGTCGGATCGGTGAGGAGGCGATGCCATTGGCGGTCATTTCTTCAAGTTCTGCTTGAGTACTTGCGATGCCGCCTCCGGTCCCCCCCAATGTATAGGCGGGACGGATAATCAAGGGCAACCCCAATTCATCAGCCGCTTCTTTAGTTTCCTCCATTGTGGTTACTGTCCGAGATGGAGCGACATATTCATTGATCGAAAGCAACAGTCTTTTAAACAGTTCCCGATCTTCAGCTTTGCGTATAGTCTCGATTGGCGTACCCAGAACTCGAACATTATATTTATCAAGAATTCCAGCATCGTACAATTCAATAGCCAGATTCAAACCGGTTTGTCCGCCCAGTGTCGGCAGCAAGCCGTCAGGCCTTTCCTGTTCGATGATACGGCTGACGGCTTCCAAAGTTAATGGTTCGATATATACAACATCGGCTATTTCTTCATCAGTCATGATGGTAGCCGGGTTAGAATTAACCAGTACGGATGTTACCCCTTCTTCGCGCATAGCTTTGCATGCCTGAGTACCGGCATAATCAAACTCCGCCGCTTGTCCGATAACTATTGGGCCTGAACCTATAATCAATACTTTAGAGGGTTTGGTCATCCGGCGGCTCCTATCATTCCCATAAATTGATCAAACAGATAGATATTATCCAACGGTCCGGGTGAAGCTTCACTGTGATATTGAATGGTAAAAACAGGCAGTGATTTATGCCTCATGCCTTCGACAGTACCATCATTAAGGTTAATATGAGTTATCTCCAAGCCGCTGCCTTCGATTGATTGTGCATCTACGGCATAGCCGTGATTCTGTGCTGTGATATGGACCCGCCCGCTCAACAGGTCTTTAACCGGGTGATTACCACCGCGGTGACCGAACTTGAGCTTAAAATTATGCCCCCCGCAGGCTTTGGCGACCAATTGGTGACCAAGGCATATACCCATTACCGGTTTGCCGCTTTTAATGAGGGAGGCTACGGTATCGGCAGCGTAATCAAGCAGTTCCGGGTCCCCCGGTCCGGGGGACAGCATTATGCCGTCAGGCTTGATTGATAATAACTCTTTGTCCGAAGCAGTACAGGGGAAGACGGTGACGTGGCAGCCATGCTTTCGGAGTATCCGCATGATGTTGAATTTACACCCCAAATCCAAAAGTGCGATGCGGGGAGAATTATATCCCCTTAGGTTTTCGGCATCCCAATCATAAATTATTTTAGTGCTGACCTTTTTTACAAAATCAGTCTTGCCATAGTTAGGTGCCTTTCGTATTATTTCAAGTGCCTGCCCCGGAGTCTTTCCTGAAGTGATCATTCCCATCATGACACCGTAAGTTCGCAATTTACGAGTAATAGCACGGGTATCCAGTCCCTGGATACCGGGGATGCTGCCCTGTTTTAAATAATCGTTAATGGTAGCGGCGCTTTGATAATTGGATGGTTCCTCACACGATTCACGTACGACAAAACCGCGTACCTGCAATCTTTCTGATTCCCAATCCTTATGGTTAACACCGTAATTACCGATGAGTGGGTAGGTGGGGATTAGGATTTGGCCGGCGAAAGAAGGGTCAGTCAGCATTTCCTGGTAACCAGTCATGCTGGTGGCGAACACTACTTCGCCGATGGCGTCTTCTGTCGCTCCAAAGCTGTTTCCTTCATAGACCGAACCATCTGCAAGTACTAAAATAGCATGTTTCAGCATATATTTTCCTTATCTCTGATTTCCTCTTGATGCACGATTTTGCCGTTAAGTATGGTGGTACATATCTTGCCTTTGAGTTTCTCGCCTGCCAAGGGGGTATTTTTCCCTTTAGAATAAAAATTGCCCGGAATTACCGTCCATTCAACATCCGGGTCTATGATGACAACATTAGCCGGGTCTCCGGTTCTCAAGGCTCCGCTAATACCGTGTTTGTTACCGATAATACGGGCCGGTGAAGCGGTTAGTTTTTCAACTAATATTGACAGTGAAAGCTGATTTTTATGTACTAATTGCATCAAGCTGGCGAAAGCCGTTTCAAAACCGGAAATTCCGAAAGGGGCAATTGCGAATTCACAATTTTTATCATTCTCAGTGTGAGGCGCATGATCAGTGGCAATAGCATCGATAGTGCCGTCTATTAATCCCCCGATTAGCGCTTCAACATCATTTTTGGTTCTCAATGGAGGATTAACCTTGGCGCTGGTATTGTAATTTAATACTCTTTCCTCAGTCATTGTCAGATGATGAGGGGTGACCTCCGCGGTTACCCTAACTCCGCTTTTTTTAGCCAGCCGAATCAGGTCTACCGCGCCTTTAGTACTGATATGACAAAGATGAAGCCTTGCCCCGGTCAAATCTGCCAGAGAAAGGTCACGGGCAACGATTATATCTTCAGCCGCGTTAGGGATGCCGGCTAACCCAAGGCGGGTTGCGATGATACCCTCATTAACCTGACCTAACTGGGTTAAATTTGCATCTTCACAGTGTTCTATAATGGGCAAATCAAGAGCAAGCGAATACTCCATGGCTTGTTTAAGCAAGCAAGCGGATGGAGTGCTTGAACCATCATCAGAGAAGCCGATGACACCGGCTTCCGCCATTTCACCCAACTCGGCCAGGCTTTCACCTTGGCGGTTTTTGCTGATGCATCCGATGGGCAATATATCGGCAAACGACTCATTTGAAGCGATTTGTTTGACATAATTCACATAAGCCGCATTATCAATCGGAGGGTTAGTGTTGGGCATGGCACAGATAGTGGTAAAACCGCCACATACCGCTGCCTTGCTTCCGGTGGCTATAGTTTCTTTTTGTTCAAAACCAGGTTGCCGTAAATGACAGTGCAAATCAATGAAGCCTGGTGTAACAATTTTTCCTGCGGCGTCGATTACATGATAAGTATCCTTTTCAGGTGGGTTGCCGTTACCTATCCAGGTAATTTTGCCGTCGCCCATGGCTAAATCCAATTTACAGTTGACGTGCTGTGAAGGATCAATAACAAGCCCGTTTTTAATTAGTATTCGCTTCATAGTTCTCCCTGCTTGCCGGACATGAGATAGAGTATGGCCATGCGAACTGCTACACCATTACTGACCTGTTCATTGATTACCGAGTTATTTCCGTAAGCTGCGTCGGCAGCCAGTTCAAGATTCACATTTACCGGACCGGGATGCATCAGCAGCACATCAGGGGATGCCGATTTGAGAATTTCGCTTGTGACCTGATATCTTTGAGAATATTCATGAATAGAAGGGAGCAACCCGCTTTGCTGACGTTCCTTTTGTAGTCTGAGTACCATTACAACGTCAGAGTCTGAAACGGCTTTGACAATATTTGATTCCACAGTGATTTTTGGGAAATATTGATTATTATTATCGTTTGCGAGACTATACGGCAAAAGCGTCGGCGGAGCGCACAGGGTTACCTCTATCCCCATTTTGGTCATGGCCCAGATATTCGAGTGAGCTACCCGGCTGTGCCGGATGTCGCCCACGATGGAGGCTTTAAGGCCTTTTAAGCTTTTTTTATGTTTTTTTATGGTATAGAGATCCAGGAGAGCCTGAGTGGGATGAGCGTGCCAGCCATCCCCGGCATTGACGATACTGGCCATGCTGTTTTTCGCGGCCAAGTAGGGGGCTCCGGATAACTGATGCCGCATAACTATTATATGCCCACCAAGCGCTTCCAGTGTTTTAAGTGTATCAACCAGGCTTTCACCCTTAGCGATACTTGAAGCAGAGGCAGTTATATTTAAAACTTCAGCAGAAAGGTTCTTGGCCGCGATTTCAAACGAAGCCCGGGTACGCGTGCTGTTTTCGTAAAACATGGTAACCACAGTGGTGCCGCGGAGTGCCGGCACTTTTTTTATAGGCCGGGTCAGTATTTCCATCATAGCGTCCGTTGTCTGAAATACCAACTCAAAATCATCAGGTGAAAAATCATTGACATCAAGCAGATGACGGCGATTCCAATTCGCTGCTTTGGCTAATCCTGGTGTTTCGTTCGACATCTTATTGACTACCTGTCGCAATTATTACTTGATCTATTCCGTCAGTTTCAATAAGGTTTACCTTGATATCCTCAGTGACGGCAGATGGGATGTTCTTGCCGACATAGTCAGCTCGAACAGGCAATTCACGATGCCCGCGATCGATAAAAACTGCCAGTTGGATAACTCGTGGCCGTCCGATATCAATAAGCGCATCCATAGCAGCCCGGGTAGACCGTCCGGTGTACAGCACATCATCTACAAGGATAACAGCTTTTCCGTCAATACTTGTTGGAATACTGGTGGATTTTACCTGGGGATTAAAATCTCGCCGGTTAAGGTCATCTCGATAGAGACTGAAGTCCAAGGCACCAACAGGTACTTGCACGCCTTCGAATTCACTAATCATGGCGGCTAGTCGATTTGCCAATGGTACTCCGCGGGTCTGCATCCCGACTAGAACCAACGCGGTAGTGTTCTTGTTGCGCTCAGTTATTTCATGGGCCATGCGGGACAGGGTACGGCGCATGTCTTCATGATTCAGTACAACTTTTTCAGGCATTAAAAACCTCTCGCCAACTTTTGCCGGCAAGAGGTGAATTGATACTAACCATTCCCAATCTCCCTTGCCAGCCTCACAGGACTGTTTGTTAAAGGTAGGGATATATTTAATTGAGGTGATTATACATAAATTTAACGAATATATCAACTAAAATATAGAAGACCTAAGGTTGACAAAAGCCATAACATAAGTTAACATATAAAGAACTATAAATAATTAAAAAGAAAAATTATAAGATATAGGAGGAATAAAAAAAAATATATCCATAAAAAAACAGAATATATAAGTCTGTATTAAGTATTTAAGGAGAATTACAAAATGTCAAAGTTTCATACAACAATGAGTAGGCGAGATTTCATGAGAGGTCTTGGTTTGACTGGCGCGGGGATTGGAGCTGCGTCTTTGTTAACTCCAGGTTTCAAGGATATGGATGATCTGGCTTCATCTGTTCCTGCCAATCAGCATCGTTGGTGGGTTAAAGAAAGGGAATTTGAAGACATAACCTCGCCGGTGGATTGGAATGTCTGGAGGTCCTATGACCCCAGCGCTCATCCTATGCCGAGTTTTTTTGATGGGCCTTTGAGTCCAGCTAAAAGAGAAGCCCGGGCTGAGCGCCACAAGCAGGGTATTTTAAACAATTGGCCTGGCAGCACTCTTCGGGACCTGGCTCTTGACGGGGCTACCGGAGGCAATGCGCCTTCAATACCCTGGGATTCAAACAACGCGGATACACCTGAGTCCAGAGGGGCAACCGGCCCTTGGGATGTTACACCGGAAGATAATTTGCAGACATGTCGTGCCGCCGCCCATTTTTATGGAGCTCCCAAGGTGGGTGCCATTGAAATAAACGAACACATGAAACGCCTTTTTAACACCAACGTTGTTTGGGAAGATATTGATGAACCTCTATATGACGGCAACATTTACCACATTCCCAACAAATGCCGTTATATTTTGGTTTGGATTGTCAAGCAGAACTACTACATGAGCCAGCTATCTCTTCGCAATGATCCTGATGACCCCTGGTATAATACCGTTTTCCGGCAGGGTAAGGCCGGTGAAAACCAGGCATATTCACATGGGCCTCAAGTGAGGAACCAGATAACCAAGTTTATTAAGGGTCTAGGTTATTATGCCCTAAAGCCAGCTGCCAGCCAGAATGTTGCCTTTGGTGTGTTTGCCGGATTGGTGGAACAGGGAAGGGCTAGTCACGCTTGCTCTCCAGATTATGGAAACATGATACGCTACGTTGATTTTGCTGTCACCGATATGCCGTTGGCACCTACTCGTCCAATTGATGCTGGGCTAATACCTTTCTGTGCCAAGTGCAAAAGATGTGCCGAGAATTGTCCATCTAAATCCCTTTCACTTGAAGAAGAACAAACTTGGGAAACCGTGCACCCAGGCAACAACGAAGGTATCAAACACTGGCCGATGAACTGGGGTACCTGCAGCGAATACGGCGGGCCTTTTGATTGTATCAACTGTCAGGCTATATGCCCGATGAACCATCCTGAAGACGCAGTTATTCATCCGGTGGTCAGGGCCACAGCCGGTACAACCTCTCTGTTCAATGGATTTTTTGCTAATATGGATGAAGTGATGGGTTATGGGCAGCAGCGCAGTGCTGAAGAACATGAGCAGTGGTGGTATCGGGACATGAGTACTTGGAAAGAAGACTCACTGCTAGGTTTCGGGACAAAAGGCTGGTAAAACAATTACCGCCTGGACGGTAAAAGAGCCGCTGTCTTATGACAGCGGCTCTTTTTTGTTGACATACAAAATAAATAACCATACATTAAAAGGGGTTACTTGTGCATAAATGAAAAAACTCGGAGGTGCTATGAGGCATAAATTGATGTTTTCTATAGCTAGTCTACTGATTATTATCTCGGCTATTGCGGTTGGATGCGATAACCAAGAGGATGAAAGCACCCAGGATTTAAAAGGCCCGGTTACCGTGGGTTCCAAAGCTGACACTGAAGGGCCTTTATTAGGCCAAATGATTATTCTACTGTTGAGAGACGCGGGATTTCAGGTAAATGATAAAACTAGCACAGGGACTACGCCCATTGTAAGAAACGCAATCAATTCCGGTGAAATTGACATCTATCCGGAATATACGGGAAACGGGGCTTTTTTCTTTGATGAAACCGATTCATCGGTATGGAATGATGCTCAACAAGGATACCTGCGGGTTAAGGAACTGGATAAGGCAGCCAACAATATTGAATGGCTGACACCGGCTCCGGCTAACAACACCTGGGCTATTGCTGTGATTCAAGAATTGGCTGATACAGCCGGATTAAAAACCATGGAAGATCTTTCTGCTTATATTAATGGCGGCGGGAATTTTAAACTTGCCGGTTCAGCTGAGTTTTTTGACAGTGAAGTAGCCATGCCGGCATTTGAGAAAGCCTATGGATTTGAACTGGATTCAGAGCAGATGGTTATTGTAGGCAGCGGTGATACCGCTCAGACAGAACAAGCTGCTTCTCAAGGCACCGATGGGGTTAATGCCGCTATGGCTTATGGTACAGACGGCAGTTTAGCCGCTTTCAACCTGGTTATCCTTGAAGATACCCTGGGTGTTCAACCAATTTATGAGCCGGCACCAATTGTCAGAGGGGATATTTTGGATGAATATCCGGAAATTGCCCAGGTATTGAATCCTGTTTTCGCTTCCCTGGACCTGGTCACACTACAGGAATTGAATGGTGAGATAGTGGTAAACGGGCGTTCAGCGGCGGTAGTCGCCGAGGAGTATCTGCAAGCAGAAGGTTTTATCGAATAGAGTTAAACGGGAGAGCCTGTGAAATCCAGGTTACCGATACTTGTAGCTGAGGCTGACGTCATAGCGATTTCCGGCGTTTCGCTTGGCTTAATATCGCTTCTAAACGGTTGGTTTACGTTTAAGATAAACCGCTTATCTCAGGGTGAGCATTTCACCTTATATGAAGCTATCGGGATTGAATCATCCGTTTTTTTAGCGCTGCTCTGGCTGGTATGTCTTGGTTTATCCTTCCGTTCCCAGCACAACTGGTCGTATATTTTATTAGGTACTATTTCTAATATTATCCTTCTCATGACAGCTATTATTGTGGCAGCATCAGCATCTAGCTTGCTTCAGGACACCCCCGCATCTGCCAGAGTATCTCTTGGCGGTGGTTTCTGGCTGTCAATTTTAGCAATCTATTTTGTCATCTTCGCTGCATATAAAGGTATCAAAAAAAGAGTCCTGTATAAACTCGCCATAACCTTGCCAGGAATTATAGTAACTATGGTTATGCTTTTCACCGGTGCATTCGACCAATTATCAGTAATGATGGAATACGCGAGTTACCAGGAACGCTTTAACCAGGAATTGATACAACACCTTTTTCTAGCGGGCATCAGCGTATCCGCGGCAGGATTAGCAGGGGTGACGCTCGGGATCTGGGCGGCGAGGCGCAGGAAGGCCGGACGGTACATTTTTGGTCTCACCAGTGTCTTTCAAACTATACCGAGTTTGGCTCTTTTTGGTTTAATGATTGCCCCACTTTCTTTTTTAGCTTTCCAGTTTCCTTTTTTAAGGGATCTTGGTATCAGGGGGATCGGTACCGCGCCTGCAGTTATCGCTCTTTTTATTTACGCTTTGTTACCCATTGTACGCAACACATACGTTGGTTTACGCCAGATAGATCAAAGTATTATTGATGCCGGCAGCGGTATGGGAATGAATCAACGACAAATTTTTCGTCGTATAGAAGTACCATTATCAGCACCGCTAGTGCTGGAAGGTATACGCATTGCTTCCGTCCAGGCGATCGGGCTTGCTGCCGTAGCCGCTCTGATCGGTGCCGGCGGCTTGGGTTGGTTTATTTTCCAAGGTTTAGGTCAAGCCGCACCGGATATGATACTTTTAGGCACTTTGCCTATTATATTTTTGGCAATAGTCATAGATGGTTTGATGCGATTAGTGGTTAGTATTGGTTCACCTCAGGGCAATAAGAGGAGTGACGCGTGATTGAACTCAAAGATATCACCAAAAAATATCACCAGGCCTTAAACCCTGCGGTTGATGGATTGTCGTTATGCGTTAACAGTGGAGAGGTTGCTGTTCTGATAGGTCCGTCCGGATGCGGTAAAACTACTACACTACGTATGATTAACCGCTTGATCGAACCAACTTCCGGTGAAATATTTATAGATGGACATAACGCGGGAAAGCGCCGCGCGGAAGAACTAAGGAGATCTATCGGCTATGCCATTCAGAGCGTTGGACTTTTTCCGCATATGACAGTTGCTGACAATATAGCGGTAGTTCCTGAACTATTGAGCTGGGGGAAAGAACGTATCGAAGACAGAGTAGCTGAACTAATAAATTTAGTCGGACTCAATCCGGAAGAATATTTAGGCAAATACCCCCATCAATTATCCGGCGGTGAGGCTCAGCGTATCGGTGTTGCCAGGGCTTTAGCCGCTGACCCACCAATACTTCTAATGGATGAACCATTCGGTGCTGTGGATCCTTTAACCCGTGAGCGACTCCAGATGCAGTTTTTAAGCATACAAAAACAACTAAAAAAAACAGTAATCCTGGTTACACATGACCTGGATGAAGCTATTCGTTTGGCTGATCGGGTCGCTATAATGCGGGAAGGGAAACTGATCCAGTATGATACGCCGGAAGTTATACTCAAGCACCCGGCTGATAAATTTGTACGTGACTTTGTAGGAGCAGATCGGGCGCTTAAACGGCTTTCTCGTATAAATATAAGACCATTTATCAGTGCTGCTTTTTCGGTATCTATTGATTCAACTATGGAGAGAATTAGGGCAGTATGCGATCAACGACGTTGGATTTGGGTTACTGATAATGAAGGTATTTTGCTGGGATGGCTGGATTGCTTCGAACTGAAAGAAGATAAAACATTAACTGAAGTATTTGAAGAAGTCACAAGAGAAGAATTCGCCTTATTGGAAAGCGCTTCCTTCAGGGAAGCACTTTCACGTATGTTAAGCCAGGGAGTTAAAAATTTACCGGTTATAAATGACAAAGGGTTGCTTGTGGGTGAGCTGAGCATGTCTGCCATTGAAAAAGCCACAGACGAGAGCGATGCATGAAACACGGAATAAAGCGATGGTTTTCGATTGGCTTGATCATTCTAATATTTATTCTGATTGTGGCCAGTCCGGAATGGTGGGTGGGTCTTTTGCATCAACTGTTCCCTGACGAAAATCAAGCACTTTATACACGCTCCTCACTATTAACTCTAGTGAGTGAACATCTCAGATTAGTAGTTATTTCCAGCAGTTTTACCATAATAGTAGGCTTGCCGTTAGGGATCTGGGTAACCCGCCGTTCTGGCCTAAGTTTTCAACCAATTGTAAATAATCTCGTTTCTATTGGGCAGACTTTTCCTCCTATTGCGGTTTTGGCTCTGGCAGTGCCTATTTTAGGGTTCGGGCTTGAACCTACGGTCTTCGCGTTGTTTTTATACGGTATGCTACCCGTTGTGAGGAATACGATAGCCGGTATTCAGTCAGTTCCAGTTTCAGCGCTGGATGCGGCCTACGGAATAGGTATGCACTCGTTTCAGGCACTTTATAAAGTAGAAATCCCTCTTGCTGCCAGAGTAATAATTGCTGGTATCAGGATATCGGTGATAATAAATATCGGAACAGCTATGATTGGGGCAGTTATTGGCGCTGGTGGTTTGGGGGCTCCGGTTGTTGCGGGATTAGCTCAGGATAATATCTTGTATATTCTCCAGGGTGTGATACCAGCTGCTTTCCTGGCAATAATAGTTGACCGTATTTTATCCGGTATAGAGGAGTCATTTGAATATAAAGACGAACGAGAAAACGATAATAGCTTATTGGGGAGTGAACAGAAAATGGTTGGATAATTATTTTCAGCTTGAAAAGTCTTTTTTCAATCAATTGTCTGACTGCAGAAGCTGTTGCAGCCTGGCTGGGACGGAACTATATAATATTCCTTCATCCCGGCTGATTATTTTATCTCGGATAAGTTTGGCTAAAGCCTGATCCATAGTCTGCATTCCTTCTTTGGTGCTGACTTCAATGTTAGCTTGCAGGTCAAATACTTTTTCTTCACGGATCAAACGGGAAATCACCGGATTATTAAGCATTATTTCAAATGCCGCAATACGTCCACCGCTGATGCGATGCAATAGTTTTTGTGATAATACCGCTAATAGTACCTGGGACACCTGATAGCGTATTTGCCGTTGCTGTTCCGGAGGGAACACGTCGACTATGCGGTCAATTGTTTGGGCTGCGTCTACTGTATGTAAAGTGGCTATTACCAAGTGCCCTGTCTCCGCAGCGGTGATAGCGGTACTCATTGTATCCAGGTCACGCATTTCTCCGATCACCAGGACGTCCGGGTCATGTCGCAAATTATGGACCAACGCATTAGCAAATGTCCGGGTGTCATCCCCGAGGTCACGTTGACGGATCAAGCATTGTTTGTTAGGGAATAGAAATTCGATCGGGTCTTCAACGGTAACAATGTTTCTTTTTACTGTTTCATTCAGATGATTGATCATTGCCGCCAGAGTTGTTGATTTTCCGGTTCCGGCTGCTCCGGTAATCAGAATCAAGCCTCTTGGTTTAGTAATAAGTGATTTGCATATCTGTGGTAGTTCAAATTCATCAATTGATGGGATTTTAAATGGTATCGGTCTGACAGCCAAACTTATAGAGCCGCGTTGCCTGATGGCACTGATACGAAAACGGGCAATTCCGCTCAGACTGTAAGTGAAATCCATTTCACGACGGGTTTGGAAAACCGCCTTTTGTTCTTCGGTGGTTATGCGGTCAAAGATATTTTCGAGTTCCTGCGGTGTGAGAGGTGGGACTTCTGGCAATGGGATCAACTCGCCGTCTATGCGCAGTATCGGCACGCTGGGCACGGTCAGATGCAAGTCGGTAGCATTTCTAGCGACAATAAACTCAAGCAGTTTTTCCAGGGGAACCGTCATGGCTTTCCTCCTGATTAAAGGTAGCAGTCTGTTAAGTTGCCGTCAATAGTACCTAAGTATAGTTGAACAATATCATTAGTACTATTTAATTTACTGACTTGCGCCAATATTTAGAAACCAGAATAAATCAAAGATTGTTTATAAAGAAAGATTGTATGTGGAATCTGTATAGCGCATTGATAGTTGAAAACTTATAATTTATACGAAAAATATTTAAAGCAGATTAGGAATGAAAACACTTAGGGCTGACTATCTGCCCTAACTTTATTGATAGCTTCTATAACACCTCTTGTTACTGCTTTAGCTATGAGTTCGCCCAGTTTGACTTGTCCGGAAACGTAGAAACATCGATCGCCTGGACCAGGGACTATGCATATCTGGTCAGTACTTGTTCCTGTAGCCTGCCAATGAGGATTATAAGAACTTCTAATATCCAAATCCTGCAGAGCTGCTGTTTTAGCTTCAGTAATGGTTATGAAGCTTGAAGCCATTGCAGCCTGACTTAAACCTGCTGAAGTCAAAACAATTATGTTTATGGTGCCTATTTGTTCGGGATTTCCATTGTCAAACGGTTTATATAACCGCCCCCGTTCAATACCGAATGATTTATCTTTTCCTACCCTAATGGCGTTTGTTTTAACTCCAGCTGTTACCCATGCTTGTGCCCATTGTTCTTCGTAATTTTCCTCCACCATTACATGCTTGTGCATGTCTACTCCAGTGTATAGAAGAGCTGCTCGCTCACCAGGAACAATCTGACGCAACATTTCACGGTGAACTGAATTAGTATAACTTTCATAAGATCGTGTGGTGTTATCTACGTCTTGCCACGATTCTTTAGGATGATAACAATTAAGAACAGCTGTTACCTTACGGTATCCCTGATAGGCACAGAGGACGTTTGTCGGTGCAGGTAGATGTAAAACAAGTGTGTTTGCAGGACATCGCCAGACAGCATGATTCACGATCTCAGCATTGATGTCGTGAAATTCCCCTAAACGTTCACGTGAAATTATTTTAGACATTGATCTCATTATTATTATCCGTGAAGAGGCCTGGTTATATAATAGCGCCACCAGAATCGGATAACCCGTAACAATTCTCGTGGACTTTTATTGACCGGTAAATAAAAAGCGAACATTCCATGCTTCAGAGCAAAGCTGTTGCGCCGCCAGAAGTAATATTTCACCAAGTTATCCTTAAATCTAGCAGTCATTTCTTTAGGCACTTCACTCCATTGTATTCCGCAGTCTGGCTGAGAAATAAACGCTGCCCATTGTGCTGTTGTTTTTGGTGGTTTAAGCCCGTTAGCTACACAATAACGATACAATTCTGTGCCTGGATATGGTATATAACTTACATACTGGTATGGTGGATTGCCCAACTCTTTAATCAATCTTTTTGTGGCCTCAAAATCATCTATTGTTTCGGTGGGCAACTCTGAAATAAGATAAAGTTTAGGCAGTATCTTATATTTGACCAACAGCTTGAATGTTTCTTTGATGTCCTCAAGTTTAGCTGTTTTCCGGATAAATTGTAATAATCTCGGTGACCCGCTTTCTACTCCGAACCCAACTGAAGCGCAACCGCTTTTTTTCATCAGGCTAATATCTTCCTCAGTTAAGCCGGCGCGGGCGTCACAATCCCAGCGGATTTTCATTTTTTTTCGATTACTAATTTACAGAACTTGTGTAGCCTCGGTCTATTGTGGCAAAAATCATCTTCAAAAAAGCGGAATAAAGTGACCCCATATTTATTTTTAAGAGTTTCCATCTGATTAACTATGCGTTCCGCGGAAAACTCGCCTAATTGTCCTTTATGGAAGGGAGGATTGTAGCAAAAAATACATTGCGATGGGCAACCACGTGATGTGTTCAATGATTTTTCCCAGTAATCATCCATCGGAACCAGGTGCCAAGCGGGGTCTGGGAGTTCATCAAGATTTTTTATGAACGGCCTATCTGGATTAATGACAATTTGCCCATCTTTTTTGAATGCTAATCCTTTAATATCATCAAGATTGACGGGGTGGTTATTCTCAAGATGATCCACAAGTTCCAATAGGGTATACTCGCCTGGGCCGGCAATAACAAAATCCACATATTGCTCAGCAAGAGTCTGCTCAATCAACATGCTCGGATGAACATTACCCCAAACAATGCTAAGTTTTGGATCAAGACGTTTAAATTCTTTAGATTGCTCTATTGCCTCGTATATTATACTACCCACCGAAACAGAAAAGCCCACAAGCTGCGGTTGAAAATAGTGGTAATAATCCGTAGCTGTTTTAGCATCTATTTGTTGGTCCCAGATGCGCACTTCATGTCCGGCCATCTCGAGAACCGCCCCAATGTAAAGAAGTGAATTAGGCAACACGGTAGGTTGTAATGACCGGGTACCGAATAGGCTTTTGAATCTTTTTGCCGGGTTTACTAAGAGAATACGCATTAAGTGTTTACCTTATTTTCAACATGAATACAATGAAATAGCATTGATTACAGCTTTTAATGTTTAACAATATTTTGACGAAAACTCTATCTTAATTGACCTCTGATGCGACCTTCAGGGAGAGGCCGTGTGTTGAAGTACAAAAAGAATCGTTTCATTCCTTTTATAAGAGCCCCTGGCGTGGGTTTCAATCGAGTAAAATATAATGGCATATGACGCATCGCGAAACGCAAGGGGCGTAAAAAGTAGAAGTGTCGCAAATCATCGAGTGCCTTATCCAGCATTTTTGGTGGTACCTTCAAATAAGAAGGATTGATTGAGCGCAAAGTCAGTATATTAGCCCACTCGGCCAAATTGGCTGGTTCCTTCATTAAGCCTTCTTTAAGTATAAAATCATATAATGCAGTTCCCGGAAATGGCATATAAGGCATATATTGATAAGGTGGTTTGTCTAATCTCTTGATAAGGTCTTGAGTTTCATTGAACTCAT
This sequence comes from Dehalogenimonas sp. NIT-SK1, assembly GCF_055384165.1. NCBI lineage: Bacteria > Bacillati > Chloroflexota > Dehalococcoidia > Dehalococcoidales > Dehalococcoidaceae > Dehalogenimonas > Dehalogenimonas sp. NIT-SK1. Next base: position 1,161,208 of record NZ_AP042352.1, on the reverse strand, counting down.
CTATCGTTTCAGTAGGTATTTCGGCAATAAAATAGAGCCGTGGCATAATTTTATGTCGGGCCAACCGCTCGATAGTATCTTCAACCGATTTTACTGTAATGCCTTTCTTAATAAACTTTATTATTCTTGGGGAACCACTTTCTATTCCTAACCCAACTGATAGACACCCAGCCCGTGACATGAGAGCTATATCTTCATCGGCCAATCCAATCCTGGAATCACAATCCCATTGAACTGGCAATTTTCGTTCTATCATCAATTCGCAAAATTTACGCAATCGATTGCGGTTGCAGGTAAAAGTATCTTCAAAAAAACGGACAAACGTTATGCCATACTTCTTATTTAGATATTCGACCTGATTGACAATTCGTTCGGCTGATAGGTCACCGGAATAACCTTTATAAAAGAGAGGTGAATAGCAAAAAGTACATTTAGATGGGCAACCTCGAGAAGTGTTAAGTGATTTTTCCCAATAACTGAGTACATCTATCAAATGCCATGCAGGGTCAGGCAATTCATCAAGGTTTTTAATGAATTCACCGGCTTCATTGAAAACTATCTGACTACCATTTTTCCAAACCAGGCCTTTGATATCATTTATATTGGGAGTATCAATTTCAAGATGGTTTGCTAAGTCCAACATTAAATATTCACCGACGCCGATACATATGTAATCGATGTATTCTTCGGTGATAGTTTGCTCTGGAAGAACACTCGGATGGACATTTCCCCAGATAATTTTTACGTCTGGAAATAGTGACTTGAATTCTGTTGCTTGTTGAATAGCCTCGGTAATATTAGGCCCCGAAAGAACCGAAAAACCGATAAGCTGTGGGTTAAAATCGGTAAAATCGACAGGGTCACGAAGGTCAACTTGATTATCATAAATTTTTACTTCGTGCCCACCTTTTTCCAATACCGCAGCAATATATAACAAGCTATTAGGAAAAACACTGTGGCGGCCGAAGGCATCAAAATTTTTGCGAGCGGGATTGACTAACAGTACTCTCAAATATTAGCTCCTAAATTGGAAAAAGATGCATACAAAACTCTTCATTGCAGGTGGCGATATACTCCAGAAATTATCCACATCACCATGAATACGATAAACAGTATAACGAAAATAATTAATAATTCCACTCTCATATTATCCAGTATATCCGCTTGTTGACGCAAATTATGAAGAACAACTAAGATGTGTCGGATACTACTACAAAAGATTAGAGTCAAAAAAATAATGATGTTAAATAAAGACCTATTAAACGATTTGAATTCTGCCCAACGCAAAGCGGTTGAAGCAATACACGGTCCGGTTCTTATTGTTGCCGGTCCAGGCTCCGGAAAAACCAGAGTTATTACATATCGTATTGCGTATTTACTGAAAGTTGTGGGGGTAAACCCTCATCACATCATGGCGGTGACCTTCACCAATAAGGCTGCCAGGGAAATGAAAGAGCGCCTGGAAACACTGGTACCCGGTTCGGGTAAAGACGTCACCATGGGAACTTTCCATGCTATTTGTGCGGGCATCCTGCGTCGGGATGGCGAGCACATAAAAGTAAGGAAAGATTTTGTTATTTTTGATGCGGATGACCAAGAAAAACTATTGAAAAGGGTAGCTGAGGAGATTTCAATCGATCCCAAGCAATTTCCGCTAAAAAAAATAGGTTCTAAAATATCACATATAAAAAGTCAATTAATGACACCGGAAAAATTCCGAGAAAAATCACACGATTATTTTGATGAAATTGTTGGCCGAATGTATGAACATTATGAAAAACTTCTTAAAGCCAATAATGCACTTGACTTCGATGATCTACTATTGAAAACGGTGTTTCTGTTTCAGCGTCAGCCCGGAGTGCTCAAGCGTTACCAGGAGCGATATGTCCACATTATGGTGGATGAATTTCAGGATACTAATCTGGCTCAGTATCAATTGGTTAAATTATTATCAGCACACCATCGCAATATTACTGTGGTCGGCGACCCTGACCAGTCGATATATTCTTGGCGGGCGGCAGACCTGAGGAATGTATTTAATTTCGAGCGTGATTTCCCTGACCGTGTCAATCATTATTTGGAACAAAACTATCGATCTACCGCAAAAATACTGGAGGCAGCTTCCGGAATAATCGCTGATAATCTTGAGCGCAAGGCGATTAAACTGTGGACCGACAATAAATCTGGTGACCCGTTGTGCTCTATTGAAGCTTATAATGAGCAGGAAGAAGCCCAGATTGTTGTTCGAGAGGCCGAACGTCTTAGCGCATCAAAGCGATACCGCTTGTCTGATATGGCAGTTTTATATCGTACTAATGCGCAAAGCCGTGTTCTGGAAGAAACCTTTATCCGTTATGGTATTCCTTACAAACTAGTTGCCGGCACCCGTTTCTATGAACGCCGTGAAGTGAAAGATCTTATTGCGTATTTAAGACTAATTCATAATCCAGCTGACTCAGTCAGTTTGATGCGTATTATCAATACACCTCCTCGAGGTTTGGGTGAGCGTTCTATTATAGAAATGCAGGCGTGGTCGCGTCAGCAGGATCTAACCCTTTGGCAGGCAATAGAGATGGTTTTCGGTCAAGGCATTCAGACGTCACCGCTTAATTCCCGGGCGTCAGCAGCGTTCAATCATTTCTATAATGTAATCCATTCCTTGATTGAGATTAACCGCAGTAAGCCTTTGCTTGAGTTATTCGATGAACTGCCTGAAATTACCGGGTATAAAGCCTATTTAAAATCTCAACAAGATAGTCAGGAACGGTTGGAAAACATAGCGGAGTTACGGGCTGTTGCTGAACAATTCAATAACCTTCCGCCCGGTGAGGCTCTTCTGCATTTCTTAGAAAGTGTAAGTCTGGTTTCTGATTTGGATAACCTTAATGAGACTGAAGGCGGTGTAACCTTGATTACGCTGCATCAGGCCAAGGGGCTTGAATTTCCGGTAGTGTTTATTGTCGGTATGGAAGAGCGGGTGTTGCCTCATTTCCGTTCTATGGATGATTTATCCCAGATGGAGGAGGAGCGGCGTTTGTGTTACGTTGGGATTACCCGCGCGAAGCAAAGATTGTATCTATTACGAGCTTACAGGCGGAGCTTAATGGGAGCCAGCATGGTTAATGAGCCATCTCGTTTTCTGGAATCAATCCCTAAGCATTTAACGGTCAGTACTCTAGACCGTGCAGAATTTTCTGCAAGTCTTGCATCTAATAATAAGGTTTATAATAAACATGATGATAGTCTATGCCCCGTAGCAACTATGCCATCCCCAAATAGTTATAAGGAGCCGGGGTTTAAAACCGGGGATCGGGTAAGCCATCCCGTGTTCAATGATGGAGTGGTTATCAGTACTATGCCTGTAAAGGATGACCATGAGATTGTGGTTTCTTTTGAAACAGTTGGTTTGAAAAAATTACTATTCAGTATGGCCAGATTGAAAAAATTGTAAGTAAAGAAAGTTAAAACATAATCTTTACAGGATTTTCCTGTGTAAATGAGAAGCGCCCCGATTTGATCGGGGCGCTTCTCATTCTCCAGAAGGCGGGAACACTACTCTATGGAATAAATAACCTGTACGGTCAATGTTACTTCTGTTTCACCGGGTTGAATAGGAGTAGTTGCGTTATCTTTATCGATAGCGCCTGGGGTCTCGGTCCGTCCGCCTCCGCTTGACGTTTCACTCACGAAACTAACTTTTCCCAGGTCAACGCCGGTGACCCGGGCGATTTGTTCAGCTTTGGTTTTGGCGTCCAACAGAGCCAGTTCCCGGGCCTCTTCCAAAACCTGATTCAGGTCTTCTATACTAAAATACAGATTATGGACACGGAGTTTGTTACCACCGGAAATTGCCGCAACATCTATAATTTTTCCGGTATTATCAATGTCACGTATTTTGACATTAATAGTATTGGTTACCTGATAACCGCGTATATAACTGCGATTGGTGTCCTTGTCAGTTTCATATACCGGATAAACGCTGAACCCCTGGGTTTTAATATCTCCATCAGCCACACCCTCTTCTTTAATGGCGTCAATCACATTATTCATTGCCTGCGCGGCCTGCTCATTGGCTTCAGTGAGAGTGGATGCTTCTACCTGAATACCTAGTGAAAGATTAGCCGTGTCAGGTGTTACTGTTATCTTCCCGTTTCCGCTAACCCAGATACCGGTTTGTTGGTTTCCCGTGTTCGCAACGGGTGTTGAACTACACCCGGTTGCGGCGAAGCCTATCGTTAACAACATTATCATTGAAATGACTATCAATACAGGTTTTTTCATTCAACTATTCTCCTTTTTGGTTTATATGCTATATAACGACCAAAATACGGTTAGGATAGCCAGCAAAAAAGATTTTACTGGCTATTGAAGTCGAAGCTACAGATATCTTTAATAAACAGGTTGGCCACATTAATACTGAGTGAAGTTAGAAATGGTTATTTAAACAATTCCGCCCAAATAATGGCATCAAGGACAAGAGTGTGAAAAGCAAAATAACCACTGCCGACAAGGCCAAGTAGATAAGAAAGTCCGGTAGACCTGTGGGGTATTTTGAATATTATCCAAAATAGAATCAAGGAAGCAAAACCGACAATAAATAGAACAGTGCGGACAAGTAGCCATGAAAAGGTATCAGGGGAAGCCAGATAAAGATTTGTTAAAGGCATCCAAAACGCTGATGGAATCAGTATGGCTATGAACACGAGATGAAGAAAAGAATAAGTAAATCCGGTCTCAATAGAAAACCGGACAGGGTCCAACCTGATGACAATAAGATAAAGGAAAAGAAGATACCCTATTGCCGCCAGTGCCATGGATACAGCGTATAGCGGAATGATCTTTTCCGGAACACCGCCCCAAAGTGCGTCAGCTCCGCTCTCTTGAGAATTCAAAGCTAAAATATAACTGCCGATAACAGCTATTCCCCCGAGGAGATTAATCAACAGCAGCATTTTATTTGGCTTTGGCATATTATTTAGTCTTTTCTGATATTCTTATACCCACGACCAGAACCCCTGGACCTCCGTGCACACCAAGTCCGGCCCCCAATTCGGCAATAAGTATTTTCTTTTCATCTACAATTTCAGCTAAGAACTTTTTTAAATAGGTTGCCCTGTCCGCGACGGCGCTATGAGCTATAATAATTTCTTCTACGGGGGTATTACTTTTTACGAATGCGATTATTTTATTCAAACATTTATTTACTGTCCTTGATAAACCGGCACGAGTGATTTCTCCGTCATGAAAAGTCAGCAGGGGCATGACATTTAAAAATTGGGATGCGGATGCAATAGTCTTGTTAATCCGGCCACTGCGTGCCAGGTACTTCATGGTCTCAAACATGCCGAACATTTTAACCTGATTTACCGCGCTATTAGCCGCAGTCACTACTTCTTGGAAATTAGCGCCGGACATTGCTTTACGAGCGGCAGCGATAACTACCAAACCGAGTCCCGCGGAATTGAATTCGGAATCTATGATTTCTATTGGATATTGTTCTCCAATGGATTTCCGAGCCAGTCTGGCAGAATTATAGGTACCGCTTATCTTGGATGATATATGTATGGATACTATACCTTCATGAAGAGGAGAATGTTCATTGTATATTTTTAGAAAGTCCTCCGGGTTGGGTTGGGATGTAGCAGGATGAACATGGGATGTTTCAAGAATAGAGAAAAATTCATCTGTTGTAATATCCACTTTGTCACGATAGGTTTTATCACCAAAACGTAAATATATAGGAACAGTTGTTATATTTAAATTTTTAGCTAGATCTTCTGGAATATCCGCCGTGCTATCGGTTATTACCTTTATCATTAATACACACCTCACCAACAGCTACCAAGGAAATCCTGTGCTCTATTTCTAGATTATATAGCGACTGCTTTATATTTCATAATATTTTGGCATTTTACCATAGGTTGTTGACTGGGGAATCATTTCGATTTTCAAGGATAATCGCTTTGGTCGGACAGGCAGCGCGACAGATACCGCAGCCGTAGCATTTAAGCTGATTAACTCGAGTTACTCCTGAAGCGTTGCTATGTTCCAATGCACCGAAGTGGCATACCTTAAAGCAGTCCCTACAACCGCAGCAATCCACTTCATTAATCCTGGCGACATATTCAGCCCTGAATAAGACCGGAGTGTTCAAGTTTAAGCTGATGTTAAGAGCCTGGCAGTCGGCACGGTCGCAGTTGCAAATACCTCCTATGAAAGGAGTCATAAATGTCCAGATAGTGTGGCATAATCCGTCGTTTTCGTGTTGGCCAATGGCCCTTATAGCTTGCTGCGGTGTCATAACTTCCAAACCGGCAGTGTCCGGGCCATGTAAAAAAGTATCATCAATTTCGTTTAAAATTTCCATAATCCGACCGCCACCCGGTGAAAGGCTCAATCCATAGCAAAATCTTGCCTCTTTTCTGCTGAATCTGGCATGACGACATATACATTCAAGACGCACTACGGAGGTGGTTATGGAAAGAACCTTTTCTACATCCTCTATTGGCAAAACCTGCCCGAAATGATGTTTTTTCTGGCGGGCAGAGACAAGTGGTGTGACCAAGTGGTGAACAATCGCCGGCATTTTTTGCAGCCGCTTAAGATTTGATTCTCCGTTTAAAAGGCCTTCCGGATGTTGAAAGAAGCTTGTGATATATTGGCGACGTTTTATATCACTCAGCAATTCCTCCGAATAGTTAGCGGCATTCAGATACCATTTCTTTCCTTCGCCATGCTGGTGACAGAACTGACACATAACCTTACTTTAACTTCAGTGGGTTGTGAAATCAAGCAATTTGAACGTATATAATAGAAAACAGTATATAAATGTATTGACAAAGAAAAAATCAAAGTTATAATTAGACCAATTATTATCGGTCGGCTATGCTGATCGAACTAAATTTACAAAGGAGAAGGTTATGAAACACAGGTGGCGACCCAGGGCGAGTCTCGTGCTTGCCACAATTTTGGCACTGGCAATGTTCCTACCCGCATGCAACGGGGATACGGACCCCACCACAACTCCTACCACAACTCCTACTACTACCACTGATCCTAATGCTGATATTAAGAATCCTGATACCTTTGTCATGGCTACTATTGGTTTCCCTGATTCACTTGACCCGGCTTACGGTTATGATACTTCCAGCGGCGAGTCAGTTCAGCTGGTTTATGAGACCCTGATTACTTTTGATGGGGAGAGCACTACTGATTTTGTGCCTTTATTAGCAACCGAATGGACGGTTTCCGAAGATGGTTTGACTTATCGTTTCAATATCAGAGAGGGTGTGACCTTTCACAATGGGAACGAGCTAACACCCGAGGATGTTGAATACAGTTTCGAACGAGGGATGGTTCAAGACTATGGTGCAGGTCCCCAGTGGATGTTTTTTGAACCTCTTCTGGGCGGATACAGTTCGAGAGATATTGAACCGCGTCGTCCCTTGGAGCAAATTACGGATACCGTTGAAGTCGATGGAAATTGGGTGCAATTCAATTTAGCGACCCCTTATGAGCCGTTCCTGCAAATACTTTGCGGCCCCTGGGGTTCGATTGTTGACAAAGAATGGTGCATTGAGCAAGGGGACTGGGATGGAACTGAAGCATCATACGCCGAGCTCAACAACCCTGATGCCGGAGCATCTCCTCTGCAAGAGGTAATGAACGGAACCGGCCCTTTCTCGTTGGAAAGATGGGATGCTGGCGAAGAAATTTCCTTTGTGAAAAATGATGATTACTGGAGAGACCCGGCTAACTTTGAACGCGTAATCATAAAGACAGTAGAAGAATGGTCAACCCGTAAATTGATGCTGCAGAATGGTGATGTGGACTACGCCTATGTACCTCGGACGAATATTGCCGAGCTAGAAGGTGTTGAAGGCCTTACAATCATAAAAGACCTGCCTCAATTAACTGTAGATTCATTCTTTTTCCAATTCGATATTAACCCAGAGAGCACCTTCGTTGGTTCCGGCCAACTCGACGGAGCGGGTATACCACACGATTTCTTCCAAGATATTGATGTACGCAAAGGTTTTTCCTATGCCTTTGATTTCGGTACGTATATCCAGGACGCTATGGCAAGTGAAGGCGTCCAAGCCAACTCACCGGTGATTGAAGGGCTGTCTTATGCCAACCCTGACCTTGATACTAAATATAGCTTAGATTTAGAGAAAGCCGAAGAGCATCTTAAAGCGGCATGGGGCGGAGAAGTATGGGAGAAAGGTTTCACTCTAACTTTAGCCTATAACTCCGGAAATACTCCCCGAAAACTGGCTTGTGAAATACTGCAGGCGGGTTTGTTTGCCATCAATCCCAACTTCAAAGTCAATATCCAGGTAATGCAGTGGCCGACTTTACTTCGGGGAATGTACACCGGATTACTCCCGATGTTCCAGATCGGATGGCAAGCTGATTATTCAGATGCCCACAACTTTGCCGTACCCTATATGCACAGCCAGGGCACTTTCTCCGGCTGGCAGAACTACAATAATCCCGAAGCGGATGCTTTAATAGAAGAAGGTATCGCTTCAGTCGATCCAGATGAACGCCAGGCAATATACGACCAACTGGCTCAAATCTACTATGATGACGCACCGGGCATCTTGCTGGCTCAACCTTTAGGTCGGCGATATATACAGGATTGGGTTCAGGGATTTGTTTTCAATCCGGCTATACCCGGGGAAATGTGCAACATATATCTCCTGAGTAAAAGTTACGATTAGCGTCCTTTTACAAATATAGTTTGTGACCGGATATATATCAGGTGGCCCCTACTTCTTTAACCCCTCAAGGGGCCACCTGAATACTTTACAAGGTGAGCGATTTTGGAATTCAGAACTTACCTCATTCGCAGAATAGCTATGCTGGTGCCCGTTTTATTCGGGGTTACGCTTATGATTTTTGCATTGTTGCAGCTTTTTTCGCCCATCGAAAGAGCAGCTTTATATGTCAGAAATCCGGCTCAATTTCAGCACATCGATGAAATCATCGAAAAGTATGGACTTAATGCTCCACTCTGGGAACAATATGTTACCTGGATGGGTGAAATTTTTCAGGGTAATTTCGGGTGGTCTCGAGTGGTTTCCATGCCGGTCTCCGATGCCATACTGAATTTTTTGCCGGCTACACTTGAATTAGCGATTTTTGCTACGCCTCTGATTGTTATCGGGGGCATCTTTCTAGGGTCTAAAGCAGCGGCTCACAAAGATAAATTTTTGGACCATGCCACCCGTTTTGGAGCAATTGTTGGCTGGTCATTACCTACCTTTTGGTTCGGCTTGGTACTCCTGATGGTTTTTTATGGTGTTTTCGCCGGATTACTGCCGCCTGAGAGGCTAAGTACCGAAATGAACGTGGTGGTTAATTCAGCGGAATTTACACGCTATACCGGTTTGAATTTTTTGGATGGGATTATCAATAGTCGCTGGGATGTTTTTTTAGATAGTTTAAGGCACATGGTATTACCGGTAATTACACTCACCGTGGTTAATCTTGCTTTCATCATGCGGCTGATGCGTTCCAGTATGCTGGAATCACTTGGAAAAGATTATGTTGTAACCGCCAGAGCTAAAGGTTTGGATGAGAATACTGTTGTTAATAAGCATGCCAGACGGAATGCTTTGATCCCGGTGCTTACGATTTCCGGTTTTCTTTTTGCTTCGCTAGTCAACGGTGTAGTTATAACGGAGACAATTTTTAATTACAAGGGACTTGGATGGTGGGCTTGGCAGTCGGCGGTACAAATAGACATCCCATCAATATTAGCTTTCGCATTATTCAATGGCGTTTTGTTTGTAATTACAAATATGCTGGTGGATTTATTTTATGCTCGAATTGACCCCAGGATTAGAGTCGGGGGGAAATCAGCGTGAAAGGTCTAAAAACTTTTTTTAATCGACTAAGAAAAAACCCTCTTTCGTTTGTCGGTATAGTCGTTATTTTTCTGTTTATATTAGTTGCTTTATTTGCTCCGTTTATCGCTCCGCCGCCTGAAAATCACGTTAATGAATATATGATTCCGCGTGACGGGTTTTCCGTAACACCTGAGCCACCAAGTGAAGAGCATATCTGGGGTACTACCCAAGGTCAATACGATGTTTTTTATGGGGTTATCTGGGGCACCAGGACTGCTTTTCAGATTGGGTTAGTGGTTATTGGTTCTGTCATGGCTATAGGCATTGTGCTGGGCAGTATTGCCGGCTATTTTGGTGGATTAATTGATGACATAATCATGCGTATTACCGATATTTTCCTGGCCTTCCCATCACTGATACTGGCAATGGCCATAACTATCGCCCTGGGTCCTAGTATTACCAGCGTTATGCTGGCGCTTATCCTGGTATCCTGGCCCAGTTATGCCCGTCTTATAAGGGGTGACATTTTGGCGGTAAGAGAAGAAGATTATGTAAGCGCGGCCAGAGGGCTCGGCAGTTCAAATTGGAGGATAATAACCAAACACATATTACCAAATTCTATTTATCCAGTCCTGGTGATGGCTTCATTAGAAATTGGGGCGGTGGTTTTGGCTGCGGCGGCGCTTAGTTTTTTGGGACTCGGGGCACCTGAAGGGTATACCGACTGGGGCCAAATGATTAGTTTTTCCAGAAACTGGATTACCGGTACCAATGAAAGCGTGTTTGCCTACTGGCATACGGTGATGATTCCGGGCGCTTTTATTTTCCTCTTCGTATTGGGATGGAATCTGCTGGGTGATGCGTTCCGCGATATTCTGGACCCTCGAATGAGCAAAAAACGATGAATGAATTATTGAAGATACAAGATCTGGTAGTCCGTTTTCATACTGAAGAAGGGGTGGTCCAGGCGCTTAACGGTATTAGTTTTACCATTGGCCGTAAGGAGACCGTTGGTTTAGTAGGTGAGACCGGATGCGGAAAAACGATGACGGCTTTTTCTATTCTGAGGCTTATTCCTCCGCCAGGAAAAATTGAGGGAGGGAGCATCCTGTTTGATGCAGGTGAAGGAAATATTAAAGATATCCTGGCCATTAAAGAAAAAGAGGTTCGTAAACTAAGAGGCAATTGTATATCCATGGTTTTCCAGGAACCAAGTTCGGCGCTTAATCCGGTATTTACTATTGGTGACCAAATCGCCGAGGTGGTACTTGTGCATGGCCGTCGTGAAATGGCACAGCGGGCTTTGGCTTCGGTTGTTGCTGATTTGCAGGGGCATGGCTTGAAATCGAAATTATTAAAACCATTCAGGTTGATCGAAAAGTATCTGTATGGAACCATTGGCAACAAACCCAAAGCCTGGTGGCCGAGATTGGTTGGTCGAATTCCGCTTGTCAGGGGACTTCTTTGGCGTTTGGAAGCTGAAGCACTGGAAAAGGCGGTATTCATGCTGAAAGAAGTGGATATTCCGGATGCCGAGCGGGTTGTTAAATCATATCCGCATCAGCTTTCAGGTGGTATGAAACAGCGTTCCGTTATCGCTATGGCACTGGCGCATTCGCCTCAGCTTTTGCTGGCTGATGAACCGACTACTGCCTTGGATGTCACTATACAGTCACAGATACTAGTTTTATTGAACAAGTTGAAGCATGAATTTAACTCTTCAATTTTATATATAACCCATGACCTTGGAGTAGCATCAGAGATATGTGACCGCATTGGGGTAATGTATGCCGGAACTTTGGTTGAGATGGCTACGGTGGAAGAGATATTCCTTAAGCCACTGCACCCATATACTCGAGCCTTACTTGCGGCAGTGCCCAAACCGGGAATTAAGCCTTTGTCCATTGAGGGATCAGTTCCAGACCCAATTGAGCCGCCTTCCGGGTGTAGATTTCATCCCCGTTGTCCTCGAGCTTTGCCGGAATGCAAACAGAGCATGCCTCCCTTGGTTGAGGCATACCATGGGCATTCAGTAGCCTGTTTTAATTTAGGAGAAGACTTTGGAAACACTGGTTGAAACTCGGGAATTAAAAACACACTTTCCGATAGTCAAAGGTTTATTACGACGTACCGCCGGTGCAGTAAAAGCGGTGGACGGAATAAACTTGAAAATTGTTAAAGGACAATGGCTGGGGTTAGTAGGTGAATCCGGCTGCGGTAAAACTACGTTAGGAAAAACGTTGGTGCGTCTCATAAATCCTACCTCTGGACATATTTATTTTGGTGTTACCGATGAAATAAAGAGCAAAATAGAGAATTGGGAGATGAATAACTTCCGTTCAGCTGAATTAGAAAATACTCGAAAAAACAATGACGCGGCATTTTTCAAGGGTAAAAAGCTCAAAGCCTTACGTAGACAGGTACAACTGGTTCACCAAGATCCTTATAATTCCCTCAACCCTAGAATGAAAATCCGGGACATCATCGGGGAACCGTTAATTGTACACCGATTGATGAAATCCGCCGAAAGAAAAGAGCGAGCGATTGAGCTGATTGAGCAAGTGGGGATGAACAGCAAGCATCTCACACGCTATCCTCACCAGTTCAGCGGCGGGCAACGTCAGAGGATAGCGATTGCCCGGGCACTAGCTACTAAGCCGGGGTTTTTGGTTTTTGATGAACCTACTTCCGCTCTTGATGTGTCGGTGCAAGCGCAGATACTTAACCTGCTCCAAACACTTAAAGCTGAAGAAAACCTGACATATCTTTACGTTACCCATGATTTGAGGGTGGCGGAGAGCGTTTGTGATTCTATTGCCGTGATGTATCTGGGTAAAATCGTGGAAATAGGCACCGCTACTGAATTGTTTAGTTCGCCGCGTCATCCCTATACCCAAGCTCTAGTTCAATCTACACCTATACCAGACCCGACCCGTAAGCGCGGACGTATAATACTGCCGGGTGAAGTACCAAGCCCGGAGAATCCGCCATCCGGTTGTGTTTTTCATCCCCGCTGCCCAAAGGCTTTTGAAGCATGCTCCAGGGTTGGTCCACTTCTTGCTGATTGTGGTGACGGTCATTCCGCGGCTTGTTTGTTGTATAAGACTTCCTGGCCGGATACCGATTAGACTTTTAGATAGCCTGGCTGATGGCGTCATATAATTCTTTTTTCGAAGGAACCTTGCCGGAAAAAATAACCTTTTCGTTAATAACCAGGGCTGGCGTCATCAATACCGGATAAGCCATTATCTTATCTATATCTTTGATTTTTTCGATAGTCGCATCAATGGCCTCTTCTTTAATTATCTCGCGGACAAGTGATTCCAATTGATTGCATTTAGTGCATCCAGTACCCAGAATCTTAATTTCCATTGTTATAAATGCCTCCTGTTAGTATTAAATCATTCCAAATATCAGTCCAGCAAGGGTAGAGGCTATGGCTACCAACCCGATATAAGTGAAAGCCCGCTTATTGCCCATAATCTTTCTTATAACCAGCATACTGGGGAGTGAGAGTGCGGGGCCTGCCAACAGTAAAGCGAGCGCCGGGCCTTTATCCATGCCCAGTTCCAGGAAAGCCTTTATAATGGGTACTTCAGTCAGGGTAGCGAAGTACATCAGCACACCAAACAAGGAAGCCAGTGTGTTGGAAAGAATATTATTGCTGCCAACCACGTCGGTGATAAGGTCCGCCGGAATCAGCGCCTTGATGACACCAGCAAGAAAGACACCGCCTATAAGCCATGGAAGAATCAGTTTAACGAAGGACCAGGTCTCTCGGAGCCAGTCTTTAATTTCATCCAGGTTAAAGAAGCGCCATAGTATCAATCCTAAAGCGGCTAGCAGGCCAGCAGTGACCGACCAGTTGGCGGCGGAAGCAAATATCAGGATACCGACCATGCTGCCGAAAAACAGCAAGCTCTGCCAAAGAGGTTTGTCGGCAGCAGTTCCGTTGGTGAACAGTTCAGGACTTGCCTGGGATCCATTATTTTTTCGGAACACATAGGCCATGATCAGGCCGATTACAATGGCTAATGATACCGCAGCCAAAGCTCTGGCCAGACCGATATCCCAGCCTAACAGCCGCGCTGAATAGGTAATGGCGAGAATGTTGATGGCGGGTCCGGAAAACAAAAAAGCAGTTGCCGGACCGATGCCGCCGCCTCTTTTATAGATACCAGCAAAAAGCGGCAACACGGTACAAGAGCATACCGCCAGGATGCTGCCGGAAACCGAGGCAACACCGTAGCTTAAAAACTTATTAGCCTGTGGTCCGAAATATTTTAGGACGGCGGGGGCCGAGATGAATACAGCGATGCCACCGGCAATAAAAAAGGCCGGTACCAGGCAGGTCAAAACATGTGCTGACAGGTATTCGAAAATGGCGTCAATACCACCAAAGAGCATACCTAATATCATGTTCAATTAATAAATATCTCCTGAAAATTAGAAATTACTAGGGACGATATTTGTAGGCCTGAAATATTTTTTTCGGAAGTGGTGAGCTACATTTACCAAGCTGACCAGAACCGGGACTTCCACAAGAGGACCGATGACAGCGGCAAAAGCAACTCCAGAGTTGATTCCGAAAACGGCTATGGAAACGGCTATGGCCAACTCAAAATTATTTGAGGCTGCTGTAAAGGAAATTGCCGCCGTTTGACGATAATTAGCCCCGACCAGGCGTCCCATGTAGAAACTGATCAAAAACATGAAAACGAAATATATTAATAAAGGAATGGCGATTCGTAATACATCCAACGGCAACTCAACAATGACGTCGCCCTTAAGAGAAAACATGACCACGATGGTAAAAAGCAGGGCTATCAAGGTTAATGGGCTGATGCGGGGAATGAAACGCTGTTCATACCATTCCCGGCCTTTTTTCTTAAGCATCATATAGCGTGTCAGCATACCACCAAAAAATGGAATACCCAGATAGATAAGAACACTTTGGGCTATTTGTCCGATTGTAATATCAACAATAGCCCCATCCAATCCGAACCAGCCGGGTGCCAGAGTGATAAAAACATAAGCGTAGAAGGAAAAAAACACAATCTGAAATACAGAATTAAAAGCGACCAGGCCAGCCGCGTATTCCGTATCTCCTTTGGCCAGCTCATTCCAAACTATGACCATAGCGATACAACGGGCGAGTCCGATCAGGATAAGCCCGACCATGTACTCCGGGAGGTCAGCGAGGAACATAACCGCCAGTCCAAACATCAGAATAGGTCCGATGACCCAATTTTGGATTAGTGATAAAGCCAAGATTTTCCAGTTGCGGAAAACCTTACCGAGTTCTTCATATTTAACCTTAGCCAGTGGCGGATACATCATAAGTATTAACCCAATGGCTATAGGTACTGATGTAGTGCCAATGGACATAGATTCTATAAACCTACCAAAACCCGGCAATAGAAAACTCAGTGTCACCCCTCCAGCCATCGCCAGGAATATCCATAAGGTCAAAAACCTATCAAGGAATGATAAAGAAGAACGGCAGTCTGCTCTAGACGGGGATGTGAGGACTGATTCTTTAGGTGACATCGCTTATTTATTGTTTCCTTTCGGTATAGTAATAGCTGAGCGGTTCAACATCTAAATGTTTATTCACCAGGGTTGCTTACTTTAAAAGTATGAGGCTGGAGTAAACGTTCCATTAAGAAACCGATAATAATAAATAACGGAAGAGATAAAAGGGTTCGTGCCAGAGTAAATTCTATTCCCAGGTAACCGATTTCGATCCCCAACATAGGTATCTTCATGGATGAAAAAGCACCTAAATAGATAAACAGATTACGGATACTTATTCCCTTTTTATAAAGAACGTATGCGACAGGGAAAGCACCGTAAAGCGGACCGGCTTGGAGCATTGCTAGCAGTACGACCAACGCTATTCCTTTGATTCCGGATTCCGGTCCAAGGTGTGTTTGTAATTTTTCCTTGGGGACCCAAACATCAAACAGCCCAACAATGATGAAGAGAAACGGTACAAATGAGATCATTTCTATGAAGGATAGGCGGAAATTAGTGAATACCGTTTGGCCGGGATTGAAACCCAGAGCAAAAGAAGTAACGGTTGCAATAAAAAATGCAGCAACCCAGATATACGATTGATACTTTCTCCATACTCGTATCACAATATAACACCTATGGTTATTCCTATGATGATGGCAGCAATAAAATTAAGCGCGTTCCGGAATATAGCTGCCCGGTGTCCCAGATACTGAATTTCGAGGGGTAGTGTAGCGATGCCCACCATCATCAATGTGGTCATAAAGGTAGCTACTACTGCATAGCTGGATCCTGCTTGAAGTAGTCCAGCCGCAATGGGATAGGAAATAAAAGCTGGTATCAGAGTTACTGATCCGATAACAGCAGCAATGGAAAATCCACCCAATCCGGATTCCGGTCCAAGGTATTGCTCAATGGAACCGGGAGGGATTAAATATAAGGCAATGGAAACGATAATCAGGATATTTAAAAAGGGCAAAAGCAGCTTACTGAACATCTGCCAGCCCTTCTTGAAACCGGTAAGGGTTTTGTCTCGATCCATAATAAATGACAAAAGTGACAATGCTATGGCTACGGAGATAAAGACAATGGCATTAGAACTCAAGACAATATCTCCGGTTCAGATTTATTATGGCAAGCCTTTTCCCTGCTTTGCTTTTTAGCAGGGCAGAGACGCCCAGCTTTTCTTAACGTGCTTCGCTCTTTCATTAAAAGTGTATCGTTTTTTAGTCTATTTTCAATCGCGCTGATGATCAACCTGCGGTAATCTTGAGACTTTTCTGGCAAAAGATAATAAATGGTCCAAAGTCCTTCTCGCCGCTGTTCCAACAAGCCGGCTTCGAAGAGTTGAGTCAAACCGCGTGACGCCATGGTCTGGGAAATAGACAAGGCTTGAACAACCTCACATACGCAGCAGTCGCGTTCAAGGAGTAAATTGAGGATTCTGATCCGGTTATCGTCCGACAGTGCTTTGAATAATTTTACCAATTCCTTCATAGGGAACATCCATAAATGCGCATATAAGCATATTAACATTTGACTGGGGTTGAGTCAAATACCGGATAGACGATTAAGAAGTGAATAAAATATATGAAACTTGACAGTCTTTTTGTTGTCGGATTAGAAAAATATCGTTTCTAAGAACATGTTGAATGACCTGGTAAATGACAGTCTGCAAGGTAAAATGTTGGGTTTTTTTAGCTAAATCTGTGTTATACTGAACGCTTAAAACCTATTGCACTAGGAATTTTGAAGTGATATACTTTAACCTAGCTGAAGAGGACCTGTAAAGTGGGTTGGAGTCCCACTTTTTTATTGCAGGCAAAAATTAAAAGGGGGGAGCAAAGAACGAGATGAAAAGCGACTTTTTGCTCGCTATCACTCAACTAGCTGCTGAAAAAAACCTTTCAAAAGAGGTAGTTTTAGCAGCTGTTGAAGCAGCCCTTGTATCCGCTTATCGAAAAGAGCACTTTGTTCCCAATCAGAATATTCAGACAAAGATGGACCCCCATACTGGTCAGGTAAAGGTGTGGGCTGAAAAAATCGTTGTTGAAAAAGTCACCGACCCACGTACTGAGGTTACTCTGCTTGATGCCCAAAAAGTACAACCGGCGATCAAACTAGGCGAGCCTGTTTTAATGGAAGATACGCCTCATGATGCCGGACGTATAGCCGCTCAGACAGCCAAGCAAGTTATCCTGCAGCGTCTGCATGAAGCGGAGAACACCGCGATTGTGGATGAATACGCTGATAAGGCCGGAGATATTATATCCGGTATGATCCAAAGAGTTGAACCTAAGCAGATCATTATAGACCTGGGCCGGGCTGAAGCTGTAATGCCGCCTATGGAACAGGTGCCGACAGAACGTTATCGTTCTGGTCAGAGACTTAAAGTGTACCTGGTTGAGGTAGCTAAGACAATTAAGGGCGCGGTAGTTATAGTCTCCCGCTCACATCCTGGATTATTGCGGCGTCTTTTTGAAATGGAAATACCGGAAATATATTCCGGAATGGTGCAAATTAAGGCAGTTTCACGAGAAGCCGGAGCACGTTCAAAAGTGGCAGTTTCCGCCCGGCAGTCAGGTATTGATCCGGTAGGTTGTTGCGTCGGGTTAAGGGGAATCCGCATCCAAAACATTGTCAGTGAACTAAACGGTGAAAAAATTGATGTTATTTCATGGAGTAACGACCCCGCAGTTTTAATAACCAACGCCCTCAGCCCAGCGCAGGTAGTCAGGGTTATTATCAATGAAACCGAAAAGTCAGCAATAGCGGTGATACCGGATCGTCAGCAGAGCCTGGCAATTGGTAAAGAGGGTCAAAATGTGCGTTTGGCGGTTAAACTAACCGGCTGGCGTATCGACATAATGAGTGTTTCTGAATATGAAACCGAACATCCGGTAAACGTACCACCTTCTATTGAGATAGATGAGCCAGTTAAGGTTCAGGAAAAACCGGTGGAGAAACCAGTGGTATCCGCACCTTCTGAAGTCGAAAAGGAGAAGGTAACACAGGATACTACCGAAAAGCCTGCGGAAAAGTCTGAAACGGAAACGAGCCCGGAGATATTGGAGCCGGTCTTGGCTAATACTCCAGCCGAGGCTCCCCCAGAGCCAGAAGAAGGAGGCTTAAAATTATCCTTTGATATGGCGGAACGCTTGCCGGCAACGGAAAGCAAGTCAGGCGTAAGGTTTGCAGAAGATATTTTAGGAAGGTCCCAGGGAAAGCCTGATAAAAAGAAAAAGAAACGTAAGGGCGGACGGGATACTGAAGACAGTGACCGGCCTAGAAAACGCCGCAGCGGCGGTGCCGGGGAATTTGATTTTGGAGATGATTACTAACAGGAAAAAACCTCAGCGCACGTGTGTTGCCTGCCGTCAAGTTGACGGCAAGCGAGGATTATTGCGTTTTGTACGTACATCTGATGGTAAGATATTAGCCGATTCGAACGGAAGAGCCCCAGGCAGGGGCGCGTATTTATGCCCCGACACTGCATGTTTAACCGCTGCCCTTAAAGGAAATCAATTAGAACACGTCTTAAAGGTTAAGCTTGGTAAAGAGGATCGTGAGGCACTTAAGGCGGCTATCAGCGAAATGATAAAGGAGCAGTCCAGTGTCTGAAGAAAAGTTAGATAATTCGGTAGAGATAAATTCGCAATCGTCCTCCCGTCCAGTAGTGGAATTACCCTCGGCAATCAGTGTTAGACAATTAGCTTCAACCATCAGGCAGCATCCATTGGAAGTTATTAAGCAGCTTATGCGAAACGGGCTGATGGTAAATATTAACGAAGTCCTGGATTATGAAGCGGCAGCACAACTAGTGGCTGATTTCGGTATAGAGGCGAAGCCACAACCAGTTAGATCTGCGGCTCAGAAGCGCAAACGCCCGGAAAATGAACAGCTTAAGCACTTGCCTCTGCGCCCTCCGGTAGTAACTATCATGGGCCATGTTGATCATGGGAAAACCCGGCTTTTGGACGCTATTCGAAAAACCCATGTAATGGAAAGCGAGGCTGGGGGTATTACCCAGCATATTGGAGCCTACCAAGTAGAAGTCAATGGGCAGAAAATCACCTTTTTGGACACTCCCGGTCATGAGGCTTTCACCGCCATGCGAGCCCGTGGTGCCCGCGCTACCGATATTACTGTGCTGGTGGTTGCTGCCGATGACGGTATAATGCCGCAGACTTTAGAAGCTATTGACCATGCCCGTGCCGCTCAGGTACCGATAATTGTAGCCGTCAACAAAATTGATAAGCAAGGAGCTAATCCTGACAGGGTTAAGCAACAGTTGGCGGACCAGGGATTAGTTATTGAAGAATGGGGTGGTGAGACTATTGCTGTAAGCACATCTGCCAAGGATGGTGCTGGAATAGATGATCTGCTGGAAAACATTTTACTCGTTGCCGAAATCGAAGACCTGCATGCCGACCCCGGTGCTTCGGCAACCGGTGTTGTTATTGAAGCCGAGATGGATAAGAGCCGGGGAGCCATGACTACTGTTCTAGTACAAAATGGAACACTAAAAGTCGGTGATATAGTGGTTGTCGGCAATGTCTATGGCAAGGTCAAAGCTATGTTCAATGACCAAAACAAACAAATTCGAAAAGCGGAACCTTCCACTCCAGCGGCTATTTTAGGATTGCCAGCTGTACCAGGTGTTGGTGATGTTCTGAGTGTGGCAGCAAATGAACGGCAAGCTCGAATCCAGATAAGTCAAAAGGCGGAACGTAAACCGGCAACAGTCAGCCTGTCCAGTCTGCATGACCAAATAGCCTCAGGCAAAGTAAAGGAACTTAATATTGTTCTTAAAACGGACGTTCAAGGCAGTATTGAGCCTATCCGTGACTCGCTTGAAAAACTGGCTACTGAGAATTTGACAGTTCATATTATTCACTCCGGCACTGGTAATGTTACTGAAAATGATGTGATGCTGGCTATTGCCTCAAACGGCCTTGTTATTGGGTTTTCTACTGGCATTGAAGCCGGAGCCCAAAGGCTGGCTGATGCTGAGAAAATAGACATCAGGCAATACGATATTATATATAATGTAGTCGAGGATGTAGATAAAGCCCTTAAAGGGCTCATGGAACCGGAAATCAAGGAAATTGTTGAAGGCCGTGCTGAAGTCCGTGCTGTTTTTTCGGCTGGGAAGAAGAACAAAGTGGCCGGTGTTTATATTCTTGAAGGTAAAGCTACCAGAGGTGCCAGGGTTCGTGTACTAAGGGGTGAGGAAATACTAGCCGAAAGTGCAATCGCCTCGTTGAGACGGTTTAAGGATGATGTGAAAGAAATTGTTGCAGGTTACGAGGGTGGTGTAGGTCTGGACAATTTTGATGAATTCAAAGAAGGAGACCTACTTGAATTCGTACGGCGGGAGAAGAGCTAGTGAGTTACCGCATGGCCCGGGTCAATCAGCTTATTCGTGAAGAAATAAGCCGGATCATGCAGCGTGAAGTAAAAGATCCGAGATTTACGTTATTATCGGTTAATACAGTAGATACAGCGCCTGACCTTAAATCTGCCAAAATCTACGTCAGCCACCTGTACTCATCAGAAAATAAGAAAGAAATACTGATTGCTCTGAAGGGAGCAAGCGGATATTTTCGAGGTGAACTGGGGAAGGTGCTGACCTTTCGGCACGTGCCGGAATTGACTTTTTTTTGGGATGATTCTATTGAACGCGGGATTCAATTAGACCAGCTTATTGACGCAGCGAATCAGTCATCTGAAGAGGTCAACGACTCATTGTCATGAAGCTGGAAGGCTGGCTAAATGTCAATAAACCCTCAGGTTTGACATCATATCAGGTGATATCCCAATTAAAAAGATATGTCGGACCTATTAGAATAGGTCATGCCGGCACTCTTGATCCCTTGGCTACAGGAGTGTTGCCGGTGGCTCTAGGAAAAGCCACTCGGACCGTGGAATTCATGCACAGGTTTCCCAAAACTTATGTGGCTGAAATAGAACTTGGTGTGACGACTGATACCTATGATACCGAAGGGGAAATTATAGCCACGAATGATCCTTCATTAATTGACAGCGAAACTGTTGAAGAAACTCTAAAGGGTTTTATTGGTGCTATTGAACAAATACCCCCGGCTTTCAGTGCCCTCAAACAAAATGGTCGTTCCTTGTATGAATTAGCCAGACGGGGGGAAGCTGTTCAAATTGCCGCCAGGCCGGTGTTTATCCATCATATTAAACTCATAGAATTCAATAACCCACTAGTTAATATTGAAGCAAAATGCGGCAGCGGAACTTATATCCGGTCACTGGCTCATGATCTAGGGGCGATATTAGGTGTGGGAGCACACCTGAAAAACCTGAAGCGGGTTGAGTACGGGGAATTTAACATAAAAGATTCAGTTGCCTTAGAAACAATTTACTCGATAGATGACATTATCAACAATCTATTGCCGCTTGAGTTAGCACTGACGAATCTACCTGTTATTGAACTAGATGCGGCTGCTGCTGATAAAATAATCTGCGGCGTCATTCCAATAGAGGTTGCATCATCTATGGATGAGAGTGGCGTATATAAACTGCATCAGAAAGGTAGAGGGTTGGTGGCTGTGGCAGATAATACCGGGGAGAAATTACGCTTAAAAGTTTTCGCACAACGACAAATTATTTGAACGAATAACATAAGAATTTCGGTACTGACGTGTTTGTGTTTAGTTCAGTGTGGCTGTTAATACCAATATAAAACAGGCTGATAAATGCTATTATTTTTTAGTTTCCAATGCTTCAAAGTCGGTGGGGGAAAATAGCTATTAAGCCCGTGTTATGATTCTTTTTCTAGAGTTTCCGATGAGTCTTTGTCTTCCGTCTTATCGGGGCAGCAGTAACAGAAAAGCGCGTTAGCTTCTTCAATTTTGTTTTCAGCTATTTCAGCGGTGATCCACCATACACTTCGATTCCAGGGTGTAGGCTTTTCAAGGTATTCGACACCGTACTTACAGCCATCGAGAAATACCTTAACCGCGTTTTTGAGCTTTTTATGGGAATCTTTAAGCTTTTTATCTTTTGGTGAAGGCAAAGACTTCAGTTCATCCAGAATGCCGGGGGTGTTGCATTGAGCGTTTTTGAGAGCTTCTGTCGTGGCTAGTTCATCCTCACTTTTTATAGCATCATGGACTTCTTTTACATGTGTAAGAATATTATTGAGCAGTCGATTGAATCCTTCAATCCACTCTGAATCCCTGTGTTTTTCGGTCATGCGGTACCTCCAGAACTGATTATACCAATATTCATACCACCGCTGTAAACATGGTCTTTAAAATTAGCGCGATAAATACATAATTGAAGAATTGCGTGTGATGTTATAATTTGAATGTTAAATATTGGAAATTCATCCAATTCCCGAAAACTAATGCGCGCGATGTTTGGAGGAATTCGATATGAAAAAGGCAAAAGAGGTTATCCAACAATTAGCAGCTGAAGCTGGTATTACCCTAAACGGGAAAAATGATTGGGACCCGCAAATTCATGATGAGAGGTTTTACACAAGAATTATAACGGAAGGTTCACTCGGGTTGGGTGAATCATATATGGATGGCTGGTGGGATTGCAGATGCCTTGACCAGTTTTTCTACTTTCTTTTATCAAAGAATATTGACAAGAAAGCTCAAAAAAGCTGGTCAACCATTATAACCGGCGCATGGGAAAATTTGCTTAATCCAGGGCGTAAGTCCAAAGCCTTTGAAATAGGGCACCGCCATTACGATATTGGTAATGACCTTTACCAGTGCATGCTCGACAAGCGTCTGACTTACACCTGTGGTTACTGGAAAGATGCTGCAAACTTGGATGAGGCGCAAGAATCCAAGTTGGACATGGTGTGCCGCAAACTCGGTTTGAAATCCGGAGAAAAAATATTGGATATCGGTTCAGGCTGGGGGTGTTTTATCAAATATGCCGCTGAAAGATTTGGTACTGAACCGGACGGAATCACAGTATCCGAAGAGCAGCAGTCTTTAGCTGAGGAAATGTGCTGTGGTCTACCGGCTCACACCTGGCTCAAGGACTATCGTGAAGTTTGTGGCACCTACGACCATGTGGTTTCTCTAGGTATGATTGAGCATGTTGGTTTTCAAAACTACCGGACGTTTATGAAGGCAGTACACCGTGTGTTAAAAGAAAACGGTCTTTTTTTATTGCAGACGATTGGTACAAACCAGTCCGGTAAAGGCGGTGAACCCTGGATACAAAAATATATATTCCCCAACTCGATGCTTCCATCACTGCCTCAGCTAACCAGTGCCGCTGAAGGATTGTTCGTGGTGGAAGACATTCACAATTTCGGAGCTGATTATGATAGAACCTTAATGGCCTGGTATCATAATTTTAGAAACAACTGGCATAAATTAAAAAATCATTATGGTGAACGATTTTACCGCATGTGGGTTTATTATCTGCTTTCTTGTGCCGGCTCTTTCAGAGCCAGGAAAAATCAATTGTGGCAAATAGTTTTTTCCAAAAAAGGTGTAACCGGAGGTTATACCTCGATACGCTAATTGAATTAAATGAATATAAATTAATGCAGCAAAAAGGCGTATATATTCTGTTATTGAGGCTGCATAAAAGTGCGGCTATCAAGACTCGGTCCCGGAAGTTCAAGCTTGACCCCGGCTATTACGCTTATGTCGGTTCCGCCATGGGCGGGCTTAAAGCAAGGATTAACCGTCACCTTGCCAAAGAAAAACGCAAGCACTGGCATATTGACTACTTGCTGGAAGAAACAGAGATAAAGACTGTACTTTCTGCTCAAACGAATAATAAGGTTGAGTGCCAAATCGCACTAAAATTATCCAAATTCAGCGGACCAACTGGATTTGGCTGCAGCGATTGTGGCTGCAAATCACATCTATTTTATTGTGCTGACTTTGATACCTTGTTTGAAAAAGCAACACAAGTACTTGAGGCTGCTGGACTGCAGCCATTCATCCAATCAGAATTCGGCATAAATTAGAAGAAATAGGGCTCGGTATCCGCAGGCCTCTGGGTAAGCGTGATGGTAAATTCCATCTCAGTGCCATTTCGTTCAACAGTCAGGGTCAGGGTTTCTCCGACTTCCAAACGCCAGAGCAAGCGGATAAAGTCAATCGACAAACCGATGGTATGACCGTTGGCCTTGGTGATAACATCATCGACCTTTAGCCCGGCCTCATCCGCCGGGGAGCCGGAGATAACTTCCCAAATCTCAGCTCCCAGCAATTGGGTTGCTGAGGAATTACCCGATATGGGTTGCTCATAATCCCAAATATCAATACCCAAATACGGATGGGAGCTCTGATGAGAATCCACCAGATTGTTATAAACCCGCTCGGCAGTAGCAGTATTAATGGCGTAATTGATCCCTGGTTCTTCACCTAGACTGTTGATACCAATAACTTCACCATCAAGGTTTATCAAAGGCCCTCCGCTATTCCCATTGGTAATAAACACATCAAATTGAATAAGGTCAGAATACCAGTAATCTGCACTCATATACCAGTAACTTAGCAGGTTACTGACGATGCCTGCGGTAACGGTACTGCCGTAGTCGGCTGGTGAGTAGCCAAGAGGGTTGCCCAGAGCAACTATTGTATCACCATTTGCTAAATCTGAAGTATCACCGAATTCAGCCGCGGTGAGGTTTTCCGCCTCTATCTCAATTACCGCCAGATCCATGAGAGTGTCTGTCCATATATTTACTACTTCATAAATGCGGCGATCCTGGGTTATTACCGTAGCTTGGCTGGCGCCTTCAACAACGTGCTTATTGGTGAGGATATAACCATCTTTATCCATGATAACACCGGAACCGGAACCGGATTGAGTTTCAATATACACTAGTGATGGCAGCACTTTAGCCGCAGCATCCTGTATAGCTGTGGCATTTTCCAGCAATTGACTGGTTTGTTGCTGGAGGGTACTGACCTCATTGTTGAGGCCTTCTAACTGTCCCTGTAAACCACTGATGGTATTACGCGCTTGAGACAAATCGGTTGAGAGACTGGATATTTCTTCTTTTGCGTCTTCGAGTTCTGTATTGCCTTGAAATGCTGTAAAGCTACTGAAACCACTGATTCCCAGCAATACCACTAGAGCGATGATAACAAAATTTTTAAATCCGGTACTCATGACGATACCTCCAAAAGGGAAATCAGTCTTTGGTGTGTGAAATGGCTTACTCACATATTCTATGGCCGGTATATTATTGTGTCAATAGAATATTAATGGTTTTTTAATAGATACGATGAGTAGTTAATTTCTTTGATGGAAAACCAGCTGCTGTTATAATAGGTCATCTTCTGGGGGGATTTTGAACACGATAAAAAACCTTATTATAGAAATGGCTTATGTCCTGGCTGGGGCACTGATAATACTCCTTGTTTTCAACTTTACCATGCAGAATTCTATTGTTGATGGAACCAGTATGGAGCCTAACCTGATGGACGCCGACAGACTCCTTGTCGCAAAAGTTGCCTATACTTTCGGGGAGCCGCAGCGTGGTGATATTATTGTGTTTCCTTCACCTTATGGAGACGGTCGGGAATTCATTAAGCGCATTATTGGAATGCCAGGTGAAACTATTGAAGTGGTTAATGGATACATTTATATCAATGGAGAAAAACTGGAGGAACCTTATATCGTTAATCGCGATAATCGAACCATTGGGGCAATCACTGTCCCAGAAGGTGAATATTATGTTAGAGGGGATAATCGCCCGGTCAGTTTGGATTCATCTGAAGGCTGGACAATTAAAAAAGATGATATACGCGGTAAAGCATGGGTTGTTTACTGGCCACTGGGTAACATTGGCGGTGCCCCGAACCATGATTTCGAGGATTTGAAGTTTGAAGCGGTTTATTTGTTGCCAATAATATTTTTAAGACGGGATGCAGTATATGGATAAAGAGGTGATTGAACTAGTATTCAAGAATTCCGGTGCCGTTCTTACGGGGCATTTTCAGCTGACATCGGGACTCCATTCACCTGTTTATTGGGAAAAATTCCGTATTATTGAAAACCCAAAGGCGGCGGTGCCTTTATGCGGTATGATAGCTGAAAAATTTAAGGATGCAAAAATCGACCTGATTGTTGGGCCGACAACCGGTGGGATTATCCTTGCTTTTGAAGTAGCCCGACAAATGGGACTACCGGCCGCTTTTGCCGAAAAGACTAGTCCCGGGAAACGGGAATTCAGGCGGCGTTTTAAGATTGCGGCGGGAAGCAGGATACTGATTGTAGATGACGTGCTTACTACCGGTAAAAGTATCAGGGAGGTCATTGATGCGGTTAGATTAAAAAACGGTATTATCGCGGGGATTGGTGTACTGGTGGACCGTTCGGATTCTGGCCTTGATTTCGGTGCACCGTTATTTTCCTGTCTGCGGTCTGTTACTCAAACCTACCAACCGGATAAGTGCCCTCTGTGTCAGTCAGGCGAGCCATTAACCAAGCCTGGGAGCAGCTGATGGACACTGCGATAATTCTAATTATTGCAGTTGTTGCTGCTTTTTTGATTATAACCGTAAATTATTACCTCATTAAAACTCGCTTTGAAGCCCGTTACCGACAGTGGCAGGCCCTGGAACAAGAATTTTGGCAAAATGAAATCGCCAACGCTTCAAGACAGGCAATTATTCAGAGCCGGGCGGTGTTGGGTGGCCGTTTTACCGAGCAGATGGCGCCGTATTTACCTGAATTTAGATACGACCCGACTGAAGCCCGTTTTATCGGTAGTCCGATAGACCTGGTGGTGTTCCCAGGCCTTTCATCCGGTGATCCGCGGGAAATTGTCATAATGGAAATCAAAAGCGGGCAAAACGTTCAACTGACTCCAGCTCAAAGAAGGATACGTCAACTTATCGAGGATGGTATGGTACGCTGGGAACTTATAGAAAGACGGTGTAATACCGAAGAAGAGGAAGATTTAATATAAGCAGTTCCTCTGCTTGTATCAGGATGTTAAAAGGGTCTATTCCAGAAGATACCCAGACAATTGCCGGCGTATTTAACTCATCTGAATGACGGATTTGATACTGTCAGGTGACTTTTTCATGAATGCTTCTTTATAGCTATTGAAATCATACCGGTCAGTTATGATACGGTTTCTGAATTCCGGATATCTAGCTTTAAGTGCCGGTATTGTCTTCATGACGGATTCAAAATGCTTTCGGTTAGAATTAACACTGCCGACTACTACTTGATTAAAGCGCACCATCTGTCTAAGAATAGCGGCCGCGTCGACATATACTATTGACTCTTCCCTGGGAATACCGGTCATAACATATATACTGCTGCGTGACATATAATTAACCATATCCAAGGCCACCCCGGTAGCGCCCGATGCTTCAAAAATAATATCCAGCCTCTCACCCTTAACAGTTTCATGTTCCATAATTTGCTTAGCACTTAGACCTTTTACGTTAATATAATGAGCTTCCAAATATTGAGCCATGAGAGCTTTAGGATGGTTTTCTGCCACGATGTCAGTAGTTATGACAGTCGCCCCGGCTAGCCTTAATAAAGCAGTAGCCATCAAGCCCAAGGAGCCGGCACCGATAACCATGGCAATCTTACATCCGCCCCATTGAGATGAATCGAAACTATGTTCAGGATGAGAACAGCTCCAGGGCATTCGGCTCTGGATAAGCCGTATTTGCTGGATACCTTTTTCTACAATAGAAAGAGGTTCGGTGAGCACGGACATATCGGAACAATTTGAAGGTACTTTGATGACATACTGCTCTTTATCCACTACTATTTCGGTAAGAAAGCCGTCCAATTTATGAATGCCGCGTTCAGTAAACAGCCCGGTCATGCACATATCACTTTGGTTTTCCAAGCAGGGATGACAGATGCCACAGCCACGCCGAACAGTAACTGCGACTAAGTCACCAACTTTAAGTGACTTTACCGATGGGCCGATTTGTTCAACTACTCCGGTCATTTCGTGACCCAATACCATTTTATCCTGCCCCGGAGCAAAATCCGGCTCACCCTTTTGGAGAATACCAAAATCAGTGCCGTCAAGGCCTACTTCTTTTACTTTGATCAATACGTCATCATCAGAGTTGATGACGGGATATGATAATTGCAGTTCAGATATGTCTTTTATCCCGCGATTCATACCTATGCCTAACATGCGGCCTCCGTTCAATGTGTTAATCATTTAATTTTTTAACCGCGTGTCCGCCGAATTGCTGGCGCAACGCCGCTAAAAATTTTGCGGAAAAAGGTTGCTGTTGGCGGGAGCGGAAGCGAGCTTGAAGTGCCATAGTTATTACTGGCAGCGGAATACCCAACTCCACACCTTCAACAACAGTCCATCGACCTTCTCCTGAATCAGCAACCCAGGCGGCTAGATTTTCCAGATCCGGATCTTTTTTAAGGGATTTTGCCGCCAGATCCAGCAGCCAAGAACGAACGACACTGCCATAGCGCCATAACTCAGCTACCTGACTCATGTCTAGATCGAAGCCCTCTTTCGCTTTCATTAATTCAAAGCCTTCTGCATAAGCCTGCATCAATCCATATTCAATGCCATTATGAACCATCTTAACAAAATGGCCCGCCCCGGATGGTCCGACGAGGGCGTATCCATGTTCCGGAGTGGGTGTCAGGGTTTGAAAAATTGGTACAAGCGCATCAAAAGCGGTTTTTTTACCGCCAACCATCAGGCAGTACCCTTCATCAAGGCCCCAAACTCCTCCGCTGGTGCCTATATCCAGCATTGTAATGCCTTTGGCGTCAAGAGAGGCGGCCCGACGCATACTATCTTTGTAATTAGAATTGCCGCCATCGATGATCAAATCACCTGAACTAAGAATATCCGCCAGCGAAGCAATGGTTTTTTCAGTGGGTACGCCTGATGGGACCATGACCCATATAGCTCTTGGCGGAGTAAGACAGGATGCCATTTCTTCCAGTGATGAGGCAACTTGGGCGCCTTTTTTACCGGCTGTAGCAGCCGCTGACGTATCAGGGTCAAAAGCAACAACTTCATGGCCAGCTTTGAGCAGACGACTGGTGATGTTGCCTCCCATTTTACCCAAACCTATCATGCCTATTTTCATTGCACACTCCAAATATATAGTAACTATGCGGACATTGATATCCCAGTATAAAGCCGATGCTGGGATTTACACAATAAATTTATTAAAATTGCTGCAAGTGAATTATAAAACAAAGCTGTCTTTATCCGTTTTTTCAAACAGATGATACAATGAGTAAAACAGGTTTTGGAGGGCTAAATGAAAGAATACGATGTCATTGTTATAGGGTCGGGCGCCGGCTTGGATATTTTGGAAACAGCGGCGGAACATGGGTTGAAAACAGCCCTCATTGACCGTGGTCCGGCGGGAGGTACTTGCTTAAATGTGGGTTGTATTCCATCCAAGATGCTGATCTTCCCCGCTGACCGGATAATGGAAATTCGGGAGGCGGAAAAACTGGGAGTAAAGGCTGAAGTCATTGATATTGATTTCCAGGCTATAATGCAACGGATGCATGATGAAGTAGATACCGATTCTGAAAATATTCGAAAATCTCTCAAGAATTCCAATGACATTGATTATTATGAAGACACCGGGGAATTCATTGACAGTTATACTTTGAAAGTAGGAGATCAGACACTTCGGGCTAAGCAAATATATATTGCCGCCGGAACGAGACCTTTTATACCTCCAATCAAGGGGTTGGACAGTGTTGAGCACCTGAATAATGAGACACTACTGCAACTGGAGAAAGCGCCTCGAAGTCTGATAATAGTAGGTGGCAGTTATATTGGTGTTGAGTTCGCTCATTTTTTTGAGGCTATGGGAACTCGAGTAACAGTGCTGGAAATGGAAAACAGGTTGTTATCGGGAGAAGAACCCGAGATATCTTCAGTAGTTGAAAAAGCGTTGAAAAACCGGATGACGGTAATGACAGGGGTGGAAGCCCAGGAGGTCAAGACCGCTTCAGACGGTGGAATAGTGGTGGTCTGTAGCGACCGATCTACCGGAGAAAAACGGGAAATTACAGCGGAGAAGCTATTACTGGCGACCGGCAGGCGTTCAAACGCAGACCTTCTCAAGGTTGAAAAGACTGGGATAAACACCGATGCCCGTGGTTTTATTGAGGTTGATGAATATCTTGAAACTAATATAAAAGGAATATTTGCAGTCGGGGACATTAATGGACGTGAACTTTTTACTCACACAGCTCATGCAGAAGCCGCGGTGGCTGGAAGTAACGGTATTCACGGTCAGCGAAACAAGATGGATTATAAGGCTGCCCCCCATGCGGTTTTTACCCATCCTCAGATTGCCTCTGTAGGACTTTCAGAGGCAGATGCGGCAAAAAGTTTTAATATAAAAGTAGGTAAAGCCAATTACAGTGATACAGCCCTGGGGATAGCCATGGTCGACCGGGAAGGTTTCGCGAAAATCATTCTGGAACAGGAAACTGATCGTATACTGGGAGCACATATTGTTGGTCCCTGGGCTTCAGTGCTCATTCAGGAAATAATAAACGCCATGACTGATGGGAGTGGATTTGATGCCATCGCTAAAGGGCTTCATATACATCCAGCTTTATCGGAACTGGTGCAACGAGCCCTTTTTAATGCAGAAAAGAACGATGGTTAATTAAATTAATCAGTCCATTTGAATTAAAAAAATATTCACAAGCGCAACGTTATCGTTTATAATCCCTGTTGATGAAAGGGAAAAAGGCAAACGTCCATCATGATGCCATTGGTGCTTTGCCAAAGGGTAAAGCACCTTTTTCGGCTGATAGTTCTGCTGTTGAAATTCATCAGTTATTCCAGGTCATGCCCTGGGGTGTATCTTTGGTTGAAGAAGCGAACGGGAAAATACTGGCAGTCAATGCGTCATTGGCTAGTTTAGCCGGTATTGGTTCAACATCAGTTCTGCCGACTAATCTGGGACAGATTATACCCCAATTGACGCTGTCCGGGGAATCTAAGGGACGGCTGAGCTTTTCTGAAGATGAACAGGAAGCAGAGCTGGTTCGTCCTGATGAAACTAAGGTTCCAGTCGAGATTATCAGCCGGAAGGTGACCATTGGCGGTCGCAACCGTGTTGCGGTGTTTGTACGTGATATTACCCGGAGGAAGCAGACGACGGAAGCTCTTTTTGTAAGTCGTTTTTTCATGGATAAATCCAGCGGTTTAATTTTTTGGGTGGATAATTCCGGTAAGATCGTTTACGCCAACGAGGGAGCAGCACAGCAACTTGGATATTCAATAAATGAACTGTTAAATATGACCATCCATGATGTGGACGTCAATTTCCCCCCGAGTCTTTGGCCGATGATGTGGGAACATTTTAAAAAAGTTCAGAATAATGTTTTGGAATCTGTTTTCAAAGCCAACAACGGCCGTAAATTTCCGGTTGAAATAAGCGGCAGCTATGTTAAATATCAGGAAAAAGAATATAATTTTGTTTTTGCCTGGGATGTTAGTAGGCGTAAAAAAGCTGAGGACGCTCTTAAGGAATCACAGCAAAGGCTTTCTGCATTTATTTCTTCCGCTTCTGATTCTTTCCTCTTGTATGATTCCGAATTAAAACTAGTGGAAATAAACCCGGCGGCATTAGATTTTCTTCATGTTACAAGCGAACAAGTATTAGGTAAGCACCTGTTTGAATTAGGCGGGCGGCTGGGTTTTGCCGAACATGCCGATAAATACCAGGATGTATTAACACATGGCGGCTCAGTCAGCTATTCGACCTCAAATATGAATGATAAGTATGGTGAACAATACCTGGAGGTCAAGATCTTTAAAGTCGGGGAAGGGCTGGGTATTATCGCAACTGATGTTACTGAGCGCAAAATGATGGAACAGGAACTTTTACTCCATCAGACACAACTGGAAAAGCTGGTTGAAGAACGGACGGCGGACCTTGCCAAAGTGAACGCTGAATTAACTGAACAGATAGAACAACGCAAAATGTTTACTCATGCCTTAGTGCATGATTTAAAAACGCCGCTTACTCCATTGTTAGGCTCTAGCGAAGCACTGGTAAACGGGTTAACCGAAGAGCCATGGCAGAGGATGGCTCGAAGTGTCCGTATGGGAGCGGAAAAATTAAACCAAACCGTGAGTCAATTATTTGACCTGGAGAAAGGCCAAATAGGCCTTTTGGAATTGAACTGTTCTAATATTGACGCCGTCCGATTATTGCGTGATATGGCAGATTACGCGCTACCGGAGGCTGAGGCTAATCAGCAGGAATTTGTTGTTGCTTTGCCGGATGATTTAGGTCGAGTGTGGGCAGATTCGAGCCGTCTCGGGCAAGTCTTGCTTAATTTGCTTAATAATGCTTTTAAATTCACTAAACGCAATGGCCGCATTGAACTTTCAGCCAAAACTGAGGAAGGATACCTGGTGATCAAGGTCAAAGATAACGGTATAGGTATTCCTGAAGGGGAACAGGAAGATATTTTCTTGCCGTATAGACGTCTCAGCCGCAAAGATATGAGGCACGGCGGATTAGGCTTGGGATTGGCTCTCAGCCGTCAGTTGATTGAACTTCACGGGGGAACTATTGAGGTGAATAGTGGAGTAAATTCCGGAAGTACTTTTATAGTCAAGGTCCCGATAAAAAGGCAGGGTAATTAATAAAAGGAGAACAGTATGAAGATTCTCATCATTGAAGATGACAGAACTATCATTGACTACCTGGAATTAGCTTTTAATATGAATATGCCCGAAGCTGAATTGATTATTGCGCGTTTTGGAGAAGAAGGAATGGCACTGACCCAGAATGAATCCCCGGATATAGTCGTTCTTGATCTTGGGCTACCGGACAGAGACGGCTTTGACGTTTTGAGAGAAATACGAAAAATTTCTCAAGTACTTATTGTGGTGCTTACCGCACGAGGGGATGAACAGGATATTGTTAAAGGATTGGAATGGGGAGCCGATGATTATGTGGTCAAGCCTTTCCGTCAAATGGAGCTGTTGGCTAGAATTAGAACTTTACTTCGTCGCCAGAGTGTTTCCAGCGGTCCGGTGATGCTCCATTTTGGTCCATTAAGGTTGGATACGGGTAAGAATCTATTATTCAGTAACAACGGAGAGGATAATATCGAGTTGACGCGCACAGAAGGTTTGATTTTAGCTCAATTGATGCGAAATAAAGGCCGAATTGTTGACCATAAAACATTAGCGGAAGTTATCTGGGGAGAAGATTATCCCGGGTCAATCAATGCTTTACGTGTGTACATTGGTAGATTGAGGCAAAAATTAAATGAAAACAAGTTGAACCCGGTATCTATAATGAGTAAACCCGGCCTGGGGTACTATATTGCTCAGTCTGAGAATTCCTAGTATTGACTTGACGCTTTAAGGATAAATACTATAACCTTCAATATAGCGTCGGTTCTAGGAGATTGTATTGGAAAATAAGACCGGACATTCAGTGATAGCTGAAATAGAAGAATTAACCAAGTATCATAAACCGCCCCCATTGTGTATTGGGAATCATCGGGCGCGTCTACCTATTGTACAAGGCGGGATGGCTGTAGGCATTTCTCTTTCCGGACTGGCTTCAGCCGTAGCCAATGCTGGGGGGATTGGGGTAATTGCGGCTCCCGGAGTAGGGCTTTTTGAACCTGATTTCAATAAGAATTTTTTTGCCGCCAATATCCGAGGGCTGCGAAACGAGATTCGACGAGCCCGCGCGTTGACGGCTGGGGTGTTGGGAGTAAACATTATGGTGGCTTTGACCGATTTTGCCGAATTGGTTAAGACAGCGATCGAAGAAAAAATAGATATTATATTCGCAGGCGCGGGCTTGCCTCTAAGGATGCCGGAACTGCTGGGTGAGAACAGGCATACAAAATTAGTACCTATAGTCTCATCCGGAAGGGCTGCTAAGATTCTGTGTAAGAAATGGCAGGAAGATTTTGATTACACGCCAGACGGTTTTGTGGTTGAAGGCCCCAAAGCCGGTGGACATCTGGGATTTAAAGCAGACGAATTGGAATCTCCGGAAAACCAGCTGGAAAGACTGGTTCCTGATGTTATTGAAGCAGTTCAGCCATTCGCTGAAAAAGCAGGTAAGCCAATCCCGGTAATAGCCGCTGGAGGGGTGTACTCAGGTGGGGATATTTTTAAGATGCTGAGACTGGGGGCGTCCGGTGTGCAAATGGCCACCCGCTTTGTGGCTACTGAGGAGTGTGACGCTTCTCCCAAGTTTAAGCAAGCATACGTGGAGTCAAAAGAAGGGGATGCGGTAATCATTAAAAGCCCGGTGGGCCTGCCGGGCAGAGCCTTGAACAATTCATATATCGAAAGTGTCAGCGCCGGTAAAAAGAAGCCTTTTAAATGTCCGCAGCATTGTGTTAAGACATGTGATTACCAGACAAGCCCCTATTGCATTTTTATCGCTTTACTAAACGCGCAGAAAGGACGTCTGAACGGGGGGTTCGCCTTCTGTGGGGCAAATGTGCACCGGGTACAAGAGATTGTACCTGTAAAGAAACTGATGGAGTCTCTGGTAAAAGAATACAAATCCGCCGCCGGTCAAGCTTTGCTGGAGCAGATGACCCGGTATCTCAACAATTTAATGCGCCCCCAATCTCTCGGACAGGGCGCAGCCTAACCACTATGAAAACCGCCATATATCAAATCGCCGATACCGGCAATGCCGAAGCTAATATCGCAAAAGCTTATGATGCCATAGTAAATACGGAAGCTGAGATATTTATACTACCGGAATTTTTTGCCATTCCCGGAGGCGATTATCGGAAAACATATACCCTGAAGAGTTGTTATGAAGAAACCGGGCGTCCAGCGTATGAGATGCTGCAAAAAGCCAGCCTTAAATTCAAAGGTTATTTAGTCGGGGGTAGCATCGTAGAACAGGACCAGGGATGCTATTACAACACGTGTTATGTTTGGAAAAACGGAGAGTTAATAACGCGATATCGGAAAATAAAAATAACTCAAGAAGAAGTTGATCTGAATATCTGTACAGGAAAGGATACGGTCACTTTTGATACTCCTTACGGGAAAATAGGTCTTTTAATCTGTGCTGACTGTATTTCCTGGGAAATAGTGGATGCAGTAGCATCTGGTTCAAAATATGTTTTATTGCCGGTATCATTAACCGACCCCAATCATCCGTCGTTCAGCGGACACCCGCTATGCGAAGCTATCGCCAAAAAGCATGACACCACCGTGATAAAAGTTACCCGGATGGGAGTTTTTAACGGCAAGATATTGGCTAGTCGAAGTGCGGTGACTACTCCCAGTGGTACCATCTGGGAAGGCCCGGAATCAGGAGAAATATTGGCGGTTGTAGAGGCTTAAAGTTAAAAAGCGTTTACATCCCTAATGTTGACCGTATCGCAGAACAGCATTACCAATCTGTCGATTCCCAATGCTCCTCCGGCAGTTTCCGGTAGCTTGTTTAAAATACTAAGGAAATCTTCCGGCATTTCTATTTTGCGTTCATTGGAGCCAGCAGTCTGGATTTCCTGGGTAAAACGGCAGCGTTGTTCGGCCTGATCGGTTAATTCACTGAAAATATTGGCCAGTTCCAGGCCACCAATGAAGATTTCCGCTCTCTCCGCTGCCCGATTGTCATCCTTTTTCAGGCGGGATAACGAAGCCATCTTGGCCGGGAAATCATAGATTACTAGAGGCCGCTTTCTGCTTATATCAGCAATTCTGGTAGCCAGTTCCAAGTCAAATCTTTCAGGGTCACTGGTGTTCAAGGGGTCCCATCCGCATAATTCGGAGAAAGCTTCACTGACGGTTAACCGCATCCATGGTGATGACAGGTCAATCCTTTCACCCTGGTAGTTGAGAATCAATGAATCATGCAACGATGAAGCGATATGGCAGATCAGTTTTTCAGTTTCATCAACTAATTCCAGGTAGTTTTTACCTACTCTGTAGTATTCAAGCATGGTGAACTCTTCGAGATGCTGTGTGCCGCTCTCTTCTTTGCGAAAAGCACGACAGATTTGAAAAATGTCTCCGAAGCCAGCCGCTAACAGCGGTTTCATGTATACTTCCGGTGACGGCAGGAGCCAACCGCGCTCGGTTGATATCAGATTGATGAAGGCTTCCGGCAGGGGATAGGCTGATAGTTGAGGAGTGTCTATTTCTAAACAGCCGGTTTTGCGGAAAAACTGTCTGATGAGCAGTGTGATGTCAGCGCGGCATCTTAGATTAGGCTTTTTACCGACTAATCTGTCCAGGTCCAATAATTACTATCCTCCGACACGTTCGACGTAGGTGCCGGTTCCGGTATTTACCCTGATAATATCACCTTCTTTTATGAAGGGAGGAACTCCCATTTCCAATCCAGTTTCCATTCTGGCGGTTTTTTGCTGGGCGGTAACCGTAGCGCCTTTCATGGCTTCTTCAGTTTCTACGACAGCCAGTTCTACTGCCTTGGGTAAAATAAGGTCAATGGGCTTATCTTCCCACATCATCAACTGCACTCCAATACTGTCTTTGAGATAAAACTTTTTATCGGAAACATTAGCTTCTTCCATAATATATTGTTCAAAGCTTTCAGTATCCATGAAATGGTAATGACCGTGTTCTTCGTATAGATACTGCATATCTCTGACGCTGATGCTCGCTTCATCAAATTTATCACCGGAGTGATAAGTGGGTTCCGAAAGAGTTCCGGTAAGTAAATTCCTGAGCTTCATCCGGTAGATGGCACGGCCTTTTCCGGGTTTGACGAAATTAACGCTTTCAACTGCGTAAGGCACACCGTCAACCAGCAATTTGTTATTCTTGCTTACTTCAGATATTTCCAAATCAGATATCTTCCTTAAATTAAATTAGTCCCTGGATAAGCCATTGGGAGATATCATTATAGGCACTTGAACCGGGCGGCGCAAATTAAAGATGAACATCCAGTGATTTACCGTGGGGTTTTTTTATAAGTGAAGCCCGGTGAAATATGTTGGAAATATCCCGTTAACCAAATTGTAATACAGATGTAATTACCAGGTAATAACACCTTGATAAACTGGCAGTATCAATATTAAGGAGGTGCGCAAGTGAACTCAGGTGATACGGCCTGGATCCTGGTTTCAACCGCCATGGTGATGCTTATGACGCCCGGCGTAGCGTTGTTCTATGGCGGCATGGTGCGGAAGAAGAATCTCATTTCTACTCTGATGATGAGTTTTGCCGTGCTGGCTCTGGTTTCAATTTTATGGGTGGTTTTTGGTTACACACTGGGCTTCGGCTCCAGTATCGGCAGTTTTGTCGGCAGTCTGGAGTTTTTCGGTCTTGGCAATGTTGGTATGGACCCGACTGAAGGGTCAACCATCCCGCATCTACTATTTATGATGTTCCAGGGGATGTTTGCCATAATTACCGTAGCGCTTATTACCGGTGCGGTAGTAGAACGGATAAAATTCAGTACGCTACTGGTTTTTGCCGCGGTATGGCTTGCCCTTATTTACGGTCCGGTAGCTCACTGGGTCTGGGGAGGCGGCTGGATAGGAGAACTCGGTGCCTTGGATTTCGCGGGGGGAACGGTAGTTCATATTAACGCTGGTGTTTCCGCAGCGGCTCTGGTAGTTTTGCTGGGTGCCCGAAAAGGGTTGGGCAAAGAGCCCATGGAACCGAACAACATCCCACTGGTAATGCTGGGTGCGGCTTTGCTGTGGTTCGGTTGGTTCGGCTTCAACGGCGGGAGTGCATTGGCGGCTGACGGAGCGGCAGCTAATGCCTTTGTTACCACCAATACCGCGGCGGCAGCGGCCGCCTTTACCTGGATACTTCTGTCATGGCGAAGCCGCAGGCCAACTCTGTTGGGCGCGGTGACCGGTGCCGTGGCCGGCCTGGTGGCCATAACTCCGGCAGCCGGTTTTGTAGGTCCTATGGCCGCAATGGCTATAGGTGCGGTCGCTGCGGCTGTCTGTTATTGGGCGATGAGTTTCAAGGTACGCAAGGGATTTGATGACTCCCTGGATGTGATGTCGGTGCATGGTGTCGGCGGTATCTGGGGTGCTTTGGCAACAGGTATTTTCGCCACGGCCGCGGTTGGTGGCGTAGACGGGGCTTTAGCCGGAAACTGGGAACAGTTAGGTATTCAGGCCATAGCCGTAGCCGCCACAATGGCCTACGCTTTTATCGGAACATTGATAATAGGGAAAATCCTGGATAAGACCATGGGACTCCGGGTTAAGGAAACCGAGGAAATCGTCGGTCTGGACTTGTCCCAGCATGGTGAACGTGCTTATGGAGGAATAAAGTAAGATGAAAAAGATAGAAGCCATTATTCGTGAAGAACGGTTGGACGCAGTTAAAAAAGCCCTGGAGGAAAAAGGACTTATCGGAATGACAGTTACTGAAGTTTCCGGCCGGGGGCAGCAAAAAGGAATTCCATTGCAATGGCGCGTCGGTGAATACCGGGTGGATTTTTTACCCAAGTTGAAACTGGAAATGATCTGCCATGACGATGACTGTGAAGT
Source organism: Dehalogenimonas sp. NIT-SK1 (assembly GCF_055384165.1). NCBI lineage: Bacteria > Bacillati > Chloroflexota > Dehalococcoidia > Dehalococcoidales > Dehalococcoidaceae > Dehalogenimonas > Dehalogenimonas sp. NIT-SK1. The sequence continues at coordinate 1,122,374 of NZ_AP042352.1, read as the reverse complement.
TGCGGTGGAAGCGATTCTGAAAGCTGCCAAGACCGGTAAAATCGGTGACGGCAAGATATTTGTCATGCCGGTTGACGCGGTCTACCGCATCCGGACCGGAGAGACAGGGGAGTCTGTAATCTAGGGAAAAGTTTAAGTCAGCGGGAAGCCCAGAAATAGCCGGGGCTTCCCGCTGACTTGGATTGAACGACCTTTTAACGGCAATCTTAAAGCATAATAGTAGCATCTTATGTTACGAAAACGTTTTCTAAACCCGAGCCGGCCGCTTGTAATGGCCGGCAGCATGCCAAAAAATATAGACAAATCATGTTTCTGTAATAATTTGGAAATATTTATAGTGTAGAATGAAACCATAATAATTCGGAGGAGAATATGACTAAAACGCGTTCTGAAGCAATTGAATATGTACTAAAAAGAGCCCATGACGAGAAAGTAAAATTTATCAGATTATGGTTCACTGACATCCTGGGTCATCTGAAAAGTTTTGCCATTACTATCAATGAACTTGAAGGTGCCTTGAATGAGGGTATGGGTTTTGATGGTTCCTCAATTGAAGGTTATGCCCGGATTGATGAAAGCGATATGATGGCATTGCCTGATCCTGATACCTTTACTACTCTGCCGTGGCGCAAAAACGGAGATGAAAACGTCGGCAGAATGTTTTGCGACATAAAAAAGCCGGGCGGTGAACAATTTGACGGTGATCCCCGCTATGTACTGAAAAGGATGCTCAAGCGAGCCAGTGACCTCGGCTACACTTTCTACGTCGGTCCGGAATTGGAGTATTTCTATTTCAAGGACGAGAAAACTACTGAATTTCAGGACCATGGTGGTTATTTCGACCTGACGCCCCGTGATGTTGCCAGCGACTGGCGACGAGAGACAGTGCTGACGTTAGAAGATGTCGGCATTCCGGTAGAGTATTCTCATCACGAGGTAGCTCCCTCACAGCATGAAATTGACGTGCGCTATACCGATGCCCTGACGATGGCCGATAATGTAATGACCTACCGACTGGTGGTTAAAGAAATCGCGCTGAAAAACGGTATCTACGCTACTTTCATGCCTAAGCCGGTATTCGGAGTCAACGGATCGGGTATGCATGTGCATCAGTCTCTGTTCAAGGGCGAGCGCAATGCTTTCTTCGACGCCTCGGACCCTTATCACTTGTCCGATACCGCCCGCCATTATATCGCCGGTATTCTCAAGCACGCTCCCGAATTCTGCGCGGTTACCAACCAGTGGGTAAATTCCTACAAGCGACTGGTACCGGGATATGAAGCGCCGATTTATCTTTCCTGGGCGCGCCGCAACCGCTCCGACCTGGTCAGGGTTCCTGAATATAGGGTCGGCCGGGAGAATTCCACCCGCATTGAGCTGCGTTCTCCGGATCCCGCTTGTAATCCTTACCTGGCATTTGCCGTGATGCTGGCCGCCGGCCTCGAGGGTATTGAGAATAAATATGAAGTACCGGCTCCGGTTGAAGAGAATGTGTACGAAATGTCCCTCGAAGAAAGGACAAAACGCGGCATCGATACTCTGCCCTCCAGCCTGGAGGAAGCGGTCAGTATTCTGGAGAAGAGCGACCTGGTGCGCAAAGCCCTGGGCGACCATGTTTTTGATGCTTTCATCGAAAACAAGAAGATTGAATGGAACAAATTCCGTGCCTATGTCACTGACTGGGAACGAGACCGTTACCTGTCAATCCTATAAAACTTGTTAAAGCAGGGAGAAAAGGGCACCAATCGGTGCCCTTTTCTTTGTTCAGGCACCAATCTCAAAAAAAGTCTTCACATTAAGCATGTGCAGTAGTAATATAGTACTATGCTTGAGGGAAAGTGCCCTAAATGTGGATATGAGTGCACCGGCTGGGGATTGAGATTTCCGCGTCACCAGTGCTGTTCCCGCTGCGGCACCGGGCTTATTATCACTGAAGACGGGCGTCATATTACTAAAGGCTATTCTCCTTTCACCGCTGAAAAAGAGTCGGACGGCCAACGCACTATTGCCGGAGATGCGCTTAAGAAGAAAAAACAAAGCTGACATCGCCGGCGGAATACGGAATTTAAGCGCTATTTTATCAGGCTGCTGACCGCTTTGAATTGCTCCGATTTGGACGTGCGTAACAGCTCAAACAGGGTCATTTCTACACCGGTGAGTTTCACCCCTTCCCTTTCCAGGCGCCGCAATGCCAGACTGCGGTTTTCCGCCGTGCGCGAAGAGACACCGTCACTGACAACATATACCTCATAACCACGCTTGAGCAGGTCCATGGCGGTCTGATATACACAAATATGGCTTTCAATACCGCAGATTATTATTTGCTTGCGGCCGGTTCTTTCCAGGCTTTGCAGGAACTCTTCTTCGGCGCAGCAGCTGAAAGCGTATTTAATGAGCCGGGTAGACTGGCTTAGGTCAGCGTCCAGGTCACTGATGGTTGGGCCGATGCCGGCAGGATTTTGCTCGGTTACTATTACCGGCACTTCCAGCAATCGACAGCCCCGAATAAGCTTGGTTATACTAGCGGCTAAGGCTTCTTTATCCGGCATTACCCGGAAGAGTTTTTCCTGGACATCGATTACCAGGAGCAGAGTGTTGTCAGTTTTCAGCATGGCATTTCACCTTATCTCATAGTGGTCATATATTTCGGCAGATCAGTCACCGCTGTTCAGACAGGCCTGACCGATACTCCGGCCGAATTGGCGGCATGATGCAAGGTCATCCGGTTTAGGTCTCCACTTTGCCTTAACTCCGCCTGCTGCTGGGGTAATGCCGCATGATTTAAGGTGCTCCTCCAAAATTCCGGCGGCTTCGCCGCTCCAGCCATAGCTGCCGAAAGCGCCGCCGATCTTGTTTTTGAATTTAAGGCCTTTCAGGTCGGTAAGTACCGGTGCCAGTGTGGGCAGGACGCCCTGGTTAAAAGTCGGTGATCCCAGTATTACCGCTTTGGCTTGAAAGACCTCGGTGATGATGTCGTTGCGATCGGCGGTAGCCGAATTGAAGATTTTGTAGTCAACGCCGGCTTCTGTCAAACCTTCGCCGACAGCTTCGGCCATGTGCCGGGTGGAAAGCCACATGGTGTCATAGATAATGACCGCCCGGGGCTCTGGTTTCTGGGCTGCCCATTCCTGATATTTCTCAACTATCTGTTCGGGATTATCACGCCAGATAATTCCATGACTCGGGGCAATCATCTTCAAGGGCAAATTGAGCGACAGGACTTCATCTATTTTCCGAGTAACCATGGGGCTGAAAGGAGTCAGGATATTGGCATAGTATTTGATGGCTTCCTGGTACAGTTCGGTGTTGTCAACCTCATCATTAAAATGCCCTGAGGCGGCATAATGCTGTCCGAAGGCGTCGCTGGAAAACAGTATTGCTTCCTGGTCAAGATAAGAAAAAAGGTTATCCGGCCAGTGCAACATCGGGGCTTCAATGAAAGTCAGGCTTTTTTTGCCCAAACTGATTTTGTCCCCGGTTTTTACCGCTTTGAAGTTCCAGTCCTGGTGGTGATGTCCCGGGATACTGTCCAGGCCTCGCTGGGAAACAATAACTTCAGCCTGCGGGCAGCGTTCCATTATCGCCGACAGAGACCCTGAGTGATCAGTTTCGGCGTGGGCGGCTACCATATAATCAATCTTGGACGGGTCAATGATTTCCCCGATGTGTTCCAGCAGGGTTTTACGAAATGGCTGCCACACCGTGTCAATAAGGGCGACTTTTTCATCAACGATCAGATAAGCGTTATAGCTTGACCCGCGGTGGGTTGAAAGTTCATGCCCGTGAAAACTGCGCAATGACCAGTCAACGGCCCCAACCCAATACACATTTTTGGCAATTTCTTTAATCATGATTTCCCCCTCATTTGCATGTTGTTATTTTAGCCCAGAATGTCTGACGCAACCAAATTGGGGATAAAATGTGTATCGAATAAGATTTTCGGCAGGGGTATTCCCGATTTTCCGGCTGAAGGAAGCGGGCGTATTTTTATGATTAAAATCTGTGGCCGGTTATCGGGCAGGGCTTTGAGTGACTGTACTATTATTAGTTTTTCACCCCTGAAACGAAAGAAACGACTCTATTTTTCACGATTAAAACAAGGGGTTTAGACTAATCGTTGCTGGTAAAAACAAATAGTCGTTCATTTAATCTTGTAAAAACATAGTTAATATAACGAACAAATGATAACATAATATTTGGGTTTGCTCAAGAGGCAAAAGTTACATTTTTATGCAAGTGTTTGAAGGAACAATATAACCGGCCAATACTTAAGCCGGGATTTTTCGGAAACTATATTTTTTCTTTTCAGAATGATTCATGGTCTTGCTAAAAAGAAGCAGTATCGACACCAGATGCTACTTTTACAATTATGGAATTTATAACATTTGAGCAATGGCAGTAACTCTTATTAAGGTACCTAATTCTCTGCCTTGTCCAGTTCACCGGACAGGTCCGGCGTTAAATCCAGGTCATAAAAATCACTTTCATCGTCGGGCAGGATTAGATGGAATTCGGAAATATAATCAGTTGAAGCGGTTGCCCGCGATATTTCCAGGTCTAGTATGTGGCCGCCGGATTGTTTATCGTCGGTCAGGAAGTGGAGGTGGTAGCCGGGGACATTGATACCGTCCGCGTAAGGCGGGCTAAAAAATCCCACTATGGTACCTTCGACATCGGTGAATTCAAATACAGTCTGACCCTCTGTAACTTCAGTCAGCGGTGGATATGGCTTGTGCTGTGCCGGAACGCTGCGGGTCTGAACATAAGAAAAGGTGCCGGTAATCTCGACAGCATAAAAGATGTTATCGGTAGGCAGGATTTCGTCAAGAAAAGTTAGCAAAGACACGTAATCCGTGCCGTCTGCCAACCGGACTTCCTTATCCGTATCAAAAAAAGTAACAACGGCGAAGGGAGCGGTGAGGCTGTCTTCGGGTATATAGGCGATACCGTCGGCTTTGACCTGGTAAAAAACGCCGTCATAAAAGATCATTTCGCCATCCAGGCCTTCAAAGGTGCCGATGCCAAAATCGCCGTGGGCTTTTAAATCAGCCAGGGAGATCATGCCGTCGTATAGGCCGTTTAGCAACGCGTCTATTGTGGAAACCTGGGTCAGGGCGTCATTTTTGGGTGCGGGAGCGCAGGATGAAAGTCCGAAACCGGCCAGTACAATAACCAGAACAACGATAATTTTTCCGAGTTTCATCAATACCCCGTTTCTCATTACAGTAGAGAAGTGATTCTAGCGCCGGGACTGGGAAATAACAAGCGCATATATATGACTGAAGAACGATTAATATCAGGTTCGCTTGAAATGGCGTTCCAGCGCTGAAATTTCCAGTTTCATAAGGGTGGGACGGCCGTGGGGACAGGTATTGGGGGTTTCGGTTTTTTCCAAATCAGTCAGCAAGGCCCTGATTTCCTCCGGGGTAAGGGTCTTGCCGGCGCGGACGGCGGAATGACAAGCAATGAGTTCCGCCAATTTTTCATGACCGCGGCTGCGGGACTCCGGTGAATTAAGGAATTCATGAAGGGCGGTTGCCCAGTCACTACCGGACAAAACCGCAGGTATTGCCCTGACCAGCAGGGTACGGCCGCCGAAAGCCTCGGCGGCAAAACCGAATGCTTCCAGCAAACCGGAAACACGAGCTAGATTTGCGGCTTCAGCGGGGGAAAGTTCAATGCTGCGGGGTTCCAACAATGACTGCACCGCGGGAGTGCGCCCTCGGCTGGAGACCAGGGCTTTTTCATACATGATACGCTCATGCGCCGCGTGCTGATCAATAATATACAGGCCGTCCGGCCCTTCAGCGAGGATATAGCATCCGGCTACTTGACCAACAGGGCGAAGCGCCGGCAGCACATTGGCGGTGGTCAAAGATGTTTCATCGGCGGAAGACTTTATTGACGCGCTTTCCGGAAATAGATTTTCCACCGAAGGTTTTATCGTCCGGTGGGAATCAGAGGGGCGGTATTCGGGTGCTGATTCCCGGATAGTCGGAACGGGTGAGTCACCTAGTAATGCCGCCCGCACCGAACGACGTATGAAATTAAAAACAACGTTGTCCTGACGGAATTTTATTTCAGTTTTAGCCGGGTGGATATTGACATCCACTTCAGCCGGCGGCAGCGTAAGATTGATGAGTGCGACGGGATGCCGGCCGACGGTCAGCAACCCATGATAGGCTTCTTCCAGCGCCCGGGACAGCATAGGGCTTTTAACCCAGCGGTGGTTGACAAAAAAGTAGAGTCCGTTTCGGTTGGAGCGGCTGATATCCGGAGGGGCAGCCAAGCCGGTAACGGAAAACGACTCATCAGCAGCGCTGATTTCAATCATACGGGCGGCTGTCTGGCGGCTTATAATTTCCGCCGCCGCTGCCCGCAAGTCACTGCCGGGAGTGGAGATAACACGGCGTCCGTCAACCGCCAGGCTGAAGCGAACATCAGGCCGTGCCAGGGCGTAGTTACTGATTACGCTGACAACGTGGCCTGTTTCGGTTGCACTGGTTTTCAGGAATTTCAGACGAGCCGGCACAGATTGAAACAGGCGTGAAACACTGACGGTAGTGCCGCGGCTGCGAGCTATCGGCTTGACGGACGCCTGACCATTTCGGTTTAGGAGTATATTACCGGCGGTCTCACCCTGGACGGCAGTCTGAATTTCCAGCTCCGCAACAGCAGCAATGCTGCCCAAGGCCTCCCCGCGGAAACCCAGGCTGAGTGTGGTGCTCAGGTCTTCAAAAGAACTTATCTTGGAAGTGGCGTGGCGGGTCGGTGCCAGCGGCAAATCGGCCGGAGCAATCCCACAGCCGTCATCACTGACGCGGATGAGGGTGGTGCCGCCGTCCCTGATTTCAATATCAATATTTCCAGCCCCGGCATCCAGCGCGTTTTCAATAAGTTCCTTGACCACTGATGCCGGACGCTCCACGACCTCACCCGCGGCGATGCGAGAGACGGTGCGGGGATCGAGTATATGAATCGGCATGGATTGATTTTACAGGATAGAGGTGTCAGCTGTCAGTTATTATTATCTGCGAGTCAAGCAATGGATAGTATTAACGGGTGTATAATATATATTAATCGTTGTATAACAACGATAAGGGGGAAGTTATGATTAGCGCCAGGAATCAATTCAAGGGTACGGTTAAGAATGTGAAGTTGGGAACGGTAATGGCCGAAGTGGTGGTAGAAACCGGCGGTCTGGAGGTTGTAAGTGTGATTTCCCGCGCTTCAGCGGAATCCATGAATTTGAAGGTTGGAGATACTGTTACCGCTATCATCAAATCAACCGAGGTCATGGTAGCTAAAGGCCTCTAAGGTGCATCAATGCTGTTCGATACAACAGGTTTGGAAACTAATCAGATTTGACAAGGCCGCGCTGTTTGCGGTACCTTTAATTAACTTAAAAATTCAAAAAGCTTTGATCCAGACGAGTACGCTTCCGGCGGACTTCAGAGAGCCGGGTAAGGTGTGAGTCGGTAGTTGCGCAGGAGCCGAATGGACTGGGGAGCTTCAGACCGAAAGCGTTAAGCGAGTAGGCTCTGACGGAAAGGGCGCCGTTAGCTGGCCCAGGGTATCGCCGTACCGCAGAGTGCGAGCCGTACCTGCGAATGAGATGGTTTATTACCAAGGCATCGAGCCGTAATTAGTAGATCGAACCAGGGTGGCACCGCGAGATACAAAGCTCTCGCCCCTAGCGGGCGGGAGCTTTTTTATTTGGTCGCGGGAGAGAAAAATGTACCAGCCAACCCTGGAAGAAATTAAAAAACTGCAAGGCAAGGGTAAACTGGCGGCGGTCAGCCGGGAACTGATGGCTGACCTGGAAACGCCGGTTTCCGCTTTTCTGAAGATACAACGCGGCGGTCCGTCATTCCTGCTGGAAAGTGTTGAAGGCGGACAGCGGATGGCGCGCTACAGCTTCCTGGGCACCGAACCCAGCCGGGTTATTATTGCCGATGCCGCTTCCGAAAACGATCCGCTGGCAGCCGTGGAACTGGCACTGAAAGACCGCTATATTGCGCCGCAGCCGGAATTGCCGCGGTTCAGCGGCGGCGCCGTCGGTTATCTTGCTTACGAGGCTGCCGGGCGCTTTGAAAAGCTGCCCTCTCCGGCCGCTGACTCCCTGGGTCTGCCGGAAGCTATGTTCATGCTGACGGATACTTTCCTGGTGTTTGACCATGTGACCCACCGGATCAAGGTGATCTCCCTGATGCCGCTGGAAGGGGACCTGGAAAAATCATACCAAACTGCCACAGACCATATTGAAGAAATGTGCCGGCGGCTGAATGAACCGCTGGCGCAAAAATCAAAAAGCAAGAGCCAATCTGCGTCTGAATTCACCTCTTCCGTTACCAAAGACGCTTTTAAAGCCAGTGTGGCCGCCATCAAGGAGGATATTGCCGCCGGGGAAGCCATCCAGGTGGTATTGTCGCAGAGACTGTCGCGGCCAACCACGGCTGCGCCGTTTGATATTTACCGTTCCCTTCGAAGCATCAATCCCTCGCCGTATATGTTTTTCCTTGATTTCGGCAAATTCCAGATTATCGGCGCCTCACCGGAGATACTGGTCCGGGTGGAAGACGGTGAAGTTGTTACTCGGCCGCTGGCGGGCACTCGGAAGCGCGGGAAGACACTGGAAGAAGACCTGGCGCTGGAGACGGAACTGAAAGCCGACCCCAAGGAATGTGCGGAACATATAATGCTGGTGGACCTGGGACGGAACGACATAGGTCGGGTTGCTGAGCCGGGTACAGTGAACGTTTCCGACCTGATGAACGTAGAGCGCTATTCCCACGTGATGCACCTAGTCAGCCACGTCAAAGGCAAATTAAAGAAAAATCTTACGGCTTACGACGCGCTGCGGGCTACCTTTCCGGCCGGAACGGTTTCTGGAGCGCCCAAGATGCGGGCGATGCAGATAATAGCGGAACATGAGCCGGAAAAGCGCGGGCCTTACGCCGGGGCGGTGGGCTACTTTAGCTACAACGGCAATATGGATATGGCAATCGCAATCCGCACAATGCTGACCAAGGACGGAAACGCTTACGTCCAGGCAGGGGCGGGTATTGTATATGACTCCCAGCCGGAAGCGGAGTATTACGAAACGCTGAATAAAGCCCAGGCACTGTTCAAGGCAGTCAGCCAGGCTGAAGCTGAAGGATAGGGAATAATGATTCTTCTCATTGATAACTACGACAGTTTTACCTACAACCTGTACCAGTACCTGTGTGAATTGGGAGCGAATGTAGAAGTCAGGCGCAACGATGAGACAGACCTGGCCGGCATTGAATTACTGAAGCCGGAGAAGATAGTTGTCTCACCCGGTCCTTCAACACCGGACCATGCCGGTATCTCCATGGACGTAATTCGGCACTTCGGGCCGAAGCTACCGGTGCTGGGCGTATGCCTGGGTCACCAGTGCCTGGGCCAGGTGTACGGCGGAGAGGTGGTCAGAGCCGGAGCGGTGATGCACGGCAAAGCATCCATGGTGGAACACAACGGCCGCGGTCTTTTCCAAGATGTTCCGTCACCGTTTTCGGTAATTCGCTATCATTCGCTGGCAGTGCGTCGGGAGACGCTTCCGAAATGCCTGGAAGTGACGGCCTGGACTGCTGACGGTGAGATTATGGGACTAAAACACAGGGAATATGAAGTTCAAGGGTTGCAGTTCCACCCGGAGTCATTCATGTCGGAATACGGCCGGGATATTCTGAAAAACTTTCTCAACGGAGGGCAAAATGGTTATCAGGGATGCCATTGAAACACTGGTATCAGGCAGGTCTTTGAACAGTGAAGAAGCGGCGGCGGTTATGGGGGAAATAATGGAAGGACGAGCGACACCGGCACAGTTCGGGGCCTTTGTAACTGCTCTCAGATGCAAGGGGGAAACAGTGGAGGAAATGGTGGGGCTGGCCCGGACCATGAGGGCTAAGGCGTTGCCGATGAGCGCGGCCGGGCCGCTGGTAGATACCTGTGGTACCGGAGGAGATAAAGCCGGCACGTTCAATATTTCCACCGCGGCGGCCATTATCGCCGCCGGCTGCGGGGTGAAGGTAGCCAAACACGGCAACCGGGCGGTGTCATCTCAATGCGGCTCAGCCGATGTTTTGGAGGCACTGGGAGTCAGAATAGACCTCCTGCCGGCGGAGGCGGTGCAGTGCCTGGAACAGGCCGGGATAGTCTTTATGTTTGCGCCGGTATTCCACCCGGCCATGAAGCATGCCGGACCGCCACGCCGGGAAATCGGCATCCGAACGGTTTTTAACCTGCTGGGTCCTTTATGCAATCCGGCCGGTGCGGCGGCGCAGGTTATTGGAGTACCACGCCGTGAACTGGTAAAGACCATTGCTAATGTGCTTAAGGAGCTGGGCAGCCATCACGCCTTTGTGGTACACGGTGCTGACGGGCTGGATGAAATTACGCTGACCGGCGTGACTCATATCTGCGAGCTACGCGACAATAAGTTGGAATGCTATGACATTGATCCTGCGGAATTCGGCCTGGAGAGATGCGGCGCTGAAGCCATAAAAGGTGGCGATGCCCGCTGGAACGCCGCGGCTATGCTGCGGCTGCTCCAGGGAGAAGAGGGACCATTGCGAAACGCCTCGATAATTAATGCCGCGGCGGCATTGAAAGCGGCTGACATAACCGATTCCCTGGCTGAAGGGGTAGCCACGGCTGCCGATGCTATTGACAGCGGCAAAGCGCTGGCTAAGCTGGAGAAATTCATCGAAGTCAGCCAGATGCTGGAGGCGCGGCGATGATACTGGACGATATTGTCCTGGCGACGCGGCAGGCCACAGCGGCGCGGAAGCAGCATATACCCCTTGAGCAGATTAGAAGTCTGGCCGAGAAACGCCCGGCGCCGCCGGATTTCGCGGCGGCTATCGACGGGGACGGTGTCAGCATAATAGCCGAGGTTAAAAGAGCTTCTCCTTCAAGAGGTGTCATCTGCCAGGAATTCGCGCCTACAACAATTGCCCGGGCCTATGCCACAAGCGGCGCGGCGGCTATATCGGTGCTGACCGAGGAGAAATATTTTCTGGGCAGCCCAACGTACCTGAAAGAGATTGCGGAAGAACTGGGACCCGGACGGCCGCCGCTGCTGCGCAAGGATTTTATCCTCGACCCTTACCAGGTATATGAAGCCAGAGCCTGGGGCGCCAGCGCCTTATTGCTCATTGCCGCTATTCTAACGTCACAACAGTTGAACCAGCTGACGGAACTGGCGCGGCAGCTGGGTATGATCGCCATGGTGGAGGTACACAGAGAAGACGAGATAAATAGGGCACTGTGTTCCGGTACCCGGGTCATCGGTATCAACAACCGCAATCTGCAAACATTAGAAGTTGACATAAATATTACAGGTAAATTAAGGCCGTTGATTCCTGGTGATCGCCTGGTGGTCAGCGAGAGCGGCATTTCTTCATCGGGGGATATCCGGTACCTGCGAGAATGCGGCGTTGACGCGGCGCTGGTGGGAGAAGCGCTGATGACGGGGAGTAAAATAGAATCTCTAATAATGAATATTTAAACATAAAAGGATTAAATTTGGAACCGGTGTTTATTACGAAATGACACGAATAAAAATTTGTGGGATAACCGACATAGCAACAGCGGACCTGTGCCGGCGGCTGGAGGTAGACTTCATCGGACTGGTTTTTGCCGCTTCCCCGCGCCAGATTACGCCGGAGAGGGCGGTAAAAATAACCCAGCACCTGGTGAGACAGGCGGTGCGGCCGGAGATAATCGGAGTTTTTGTTAACCTGCCGGCACCGGAGGTCAACCGTATTGCCGAATACTGCGGTCTGGACCGGGTGCAGCTGTCCGGTGATGAAGACGATGATTATTGCCGCCGGATTGAGCGCCCGGTCATCCGGTCGGTCCGGATTGATAAAGACATGATGCCTGAAAAAATAAATGCCATGATGACTGCGAGTCCGGCGCGAAGCATCTACCTGGCGGATACCAAGTCGACTGATAAATACGGCGGTACCGGTGAATGCTTCGACTGGAATCTGTTGAAACGACTGGATCCTTCGATGCCGGTGATGATTGCCGGCGGTCTGAATCCTAATAATGTGAACGATCTGATAAGCCGGCACCGACCCTGGGGGGTGGATGTCTCCAGCGGGGTGGAAAGCAATGGAGGAAAAGATGCCACAAAAATACATGATTTTATACGCGCGGTGCGAGAAGCCGAAAAGACTTTACAAGGAGTTAATGATGCTGCCAGATAATAGGGGGTATTTCGGAGAATACGGCGGGAGGTATGTCCCGGAAACTATTGTTCCGGCGCTGACTGATTTGGTGCGCGGTTATGAAATGTTAAAAGCCGATGAATCCTTTCACCAGGAACTTGACCGGCTACTGTCGGAATATGCGGGGCGACCGACGCCGCTGTATTACGCCGCTAACCTGACGGCCAGGTGCGGCGGCACCAAAATATATCTCAAGCGGGAGGACCTGGCTCATACCGGTTCTCATAAAATCAACAATGCCCTGGGGCAGGGCTTGCTGGCTAAGCGGCTGGGCAAGCGTCGCATCATTGCCGAAACCGGCGCCGGACAGCACGGTGTGGCTACAGCAGCGGTATGCGCCATGCTGGGGCTTTCCGGGGTGGTCTATATGGGAGCGGATGACGTGAAGCGCCAGGCTTTAAATGTGTTCCGGATGGAGCTGATGGGTACCGAAGTTATTGCGGTGGATTCAGGCTCCCGGACACTCAAGGACGCCATTAACGAAGCCATGAGGGACTGGGTCAGTCATCCCGATGACAGCTATTATCTTATCGGGTCGGTAGTCGGGCCGCACCCGTATCCGATGATGGTGCGTGATTTTCAAGCGGTTATCGGCCGGGAGGCGAGGGAGCAGATGCTGGAGAAAACCGGGGCATTGCCGGACCAGGTGGTGGCTTGTGTCGGCGGCGGCAGCAACGCTATGGGTATTTTTTATCCATTCGTCAGTGACGCCGGGGTTAAGCTGGTTGGGGCTGAAGCCGGCGGCTGCGGAGTCAGTTCCGGCCGGCATGCGGCTACGCTTTCCGGTGGACGGCCCGGTGTGCTGCACGGTGCCATGTCCTACCTGATGCAGGATAAGCATGGCCAGGTAACGGAAACGCACAGCATCTCCGCCGGCCTGGATTATCCCGGCGTGGGGCCGGAACACAGTTATCTTAAAGACAGTCTGCGTGCCGAGTATTCTGCCATAACTGACGCTGAAGCGCTGGAAGCCTTTCGGCTGCTGTCCGAGACCGAGGGTATCATGCCGGCCCTGGAATCAGCTCATGCCGTGGCACAGGCGGTTAAGACCGCTTCAGCCATGAGCGCTGAACAGACTGTGCTGGTTTGCTTGTCCGGCCGCGGGGACAAAGACATGGATATTGTGAAGAGCAGCCTGGAGGTAAAGCAATGAGCAGTCGGATTACGACAGCGTTCGGAAAAGGGCGAAAAACACTTGTTGGTTATCTTACAGCCGGCTATCCGGATTTGGGTACCACACTGAAGGCGGTGGAATGTTTGGAACAGGCCGGCTGTGACATCGTGGAACTGGGAATTCCGTTTTCCGATCCCATCGGCGACGGACCGGTCATCCAATCAGCCAGTTTCCGGGCACTGGAAAACGGGGTGACCCCGGCAGCCTGCATTGAACTGGCACGACAGCTACGCCGGACTGTAAGAATACCGCTGGTGTTTATGGGTTACTACAACCCCATCCTCAGCTACGGTCCACCGGAGTTCTGTCGCCAGAGCGCGGCGGCCGGTGTTGATGGTCTCATAGTGCCGGACCTGCCTCCGGACGAATCCGGAATCCTGGATAAGGCGACGGCGGATAATGGAATGGACCTGATACACCTCCTGACGCCGACCAGTACCGATGAACGCATCGGACTGGTGGCCACTAAGAGCCGAGGCTTCATCTACCTGGTATCGGTGTCCGGGGTCACCGGCGCCCGCCAGGGTGTACCGGATTATCTGCAGGAGTTTACCGCCAAAGTCCGGGCAAAGACGACCAAGCCCCTGGCAATCGGTTTCGGTATTTCGTCACCGGAACAGGCAAAGGCTATAGCCGGCATGGCTGATGGAGTGATTATCGGCAGCCGGCTGATTAACTTGATTGATGAAGATAATACCCTGGAAAGACTGTCGGCTTTTATCGGTAGTATACGACGGGAACTTGACAGCTCTACCGGCCGTCTCTCCGCAGGCCAGCCAGGACTATCGTAGGGGTTAGCCTTTGGTAATAGTACGAAAATACTATACCAAATCTATCCGATAATGGCCGCGTATAGCCAGATAGTATTATAGACACTAGCGTTCATAACTACTATAGTAATTAACTGTGACTTTTGTTTATTATCGCTGCAGGGTGTTATGAAGCAGTCTTCAGTCAACAATCAGCCGTCGGGTGAAGCCCTGCGGTGTGCCGCCGAGGAGTGGCGAATTACGTTTGATTCAATTACTGACCCGATTGCCATATATGATAACGAATACCGCATTGTGCGTTTGAACAAGGCTTTTGCTCGGCATTACGGTAATAACGACATATCTTCCTGCCTGGGCCGATATTGTTACCGGGTTGTTCACAATACTGATGAGCCGCCGGAGGAATGCCCGCGCCGGCAAGTAATGATGGACTACCGGCCGGTAACACGGGAACACTATGATGACCATCGGGGACGCTACATGGAAATAACACTGGCTCCGTTACTGAATGATGACAGCAAAATGGTAGGGGTGGTGGAAATACTCAAAGACGTTACCGAGCGCAAACAGATGGAAGAAAACCTGCTGGTAACCGACCGGATGGTTTCACTGGGAGAGATGACTTCAGGCTTGGCTCATGAAGTTAACAATCCGCTGACCGGGGTTATCGGATTCACTCAGCTGCTGCTGGATAATAATAAGATGCCCGCGGAACTCAGGCCGGACCTGGAACTGGTTGCCAGTGAAGCCAAGCGGGCGGCGGAGATTGTGCGGAAATTATTGAATTTCGCCCGCGGCGGAGAATCGGTGTACGGGCCGGTCGAGGTAAACGCTGTTATCAATGCTGTACTGCAGATAAGAGAATATGAGCTGAGGATTAAAAATATTTCGGTTGAGACCCAAATGGAAGACGGTCTGCCCCTGGTGGCTGCTGATGCCCTGGAACTGCAGCAGGTATTCATCAATCTCATCATCAACGCCGAGTTTTTCATGTCCCAATATCATGGGGAAGGTCGGTTGACGATTACCACGCAACAGCGAAGCGACGGAGTGGAAGTTGTTATAACAGATGACGGCCCCGGCATCAGCAAGTCACAGCTATCACAGATATTTTCTCCGTTTTTTACCACTAAAAAAAATGGCGAGGGTACCGGCCTGGGACTTTCAATATGCCGCGGAATAGTGAACCGTCATGGAGGATGCATCAGGGCTGAAAGCGAAGTGGGCAAGGGAACCCGTTTTATAGTGGAATTGCCGGCGGCAGCTGAAAACCCGGTATAACCAGGCACTGCCAGGAGTGATTATTCAACCGGGATGGTTTCACCACAGTGGGGACATTTCATGGTGGTGCGGAAATAAGCCTGATATTCAGCTACGATGCCGTTTTGCGGGAATACCGCATATCTCACACCGATATTCTGCTGAGCCAGTTCAATAGCTTTTTGTTTAGCCTGTTCAAAATTACCCAGGTAATCCAGGCGGGTTACTGTTTTGGGGGAATACTTGGTTTCCACTATCTCGTATTGACGTTCATCAGTCATACAACCCTCCCGGCATCAGAGATGTTTCAACTGCTGATTATAGACCAAGCAGTGAGAAAAAGAAATACCCCAAAACAACTGAGCAGTGCCTGGTAGTTCCGGGCTTAACGGTCTTCCAGGTAGTCACGGAGAGGGTCCCAGCAATTATTGTGCCAGCGCTGGGCTACGGTTTCGGCAAATTCCCCGGGGACTCCTTCCTGGTTCAGCATCAGGGTGGTGGCGCCGCGTTTTTCCTGAAATTCAATGGTAACCAGAGATGAAGCGTCGTCCGGCCAGTCCGAAGCGCGCCACTCCTGGACGATGAGCTTATTGGGGACAATCTCGCGGAAAGTACCGGTGACATGTCCGCCGTAAGTGGAAAAGCGGCCACCCGCCACGGCATCTATTTCCGCCCGGTTGCCGCTGAAAGCACTAAAGCGGTCACTATCGGTCAGGGTTCGAAATACCTCACGCGCCGGGAATTCGAAGACCGCCAGCTGAACGATGGTTTTAACGTTCAACCTGCCGCTCGCAATGTGGCAGAGTGCTACGGTGTTTAGCCCGGCAGGCATCACAATCATTGTATCTTGAACAGTTTATTTGCGGGCAGGAGCAAGAGCCGGTATGACGGCAATCGGCTCTAGGCGTGCCATCGCTCACCACCTGGATCTCCCGCAGATACTGTGACGATTTCATTTATTAGCTTTCAGTTACGGTGATGTTTTTGATGACCGGAGGTTCAACCGGTTTGGACATCTCGCCGTGGGGCGAGCGGCCGACCTGAACAGAGGCGATCTGCTGGACGACATCCATTCCGTCGATGACCCGGCCGAACTGGGTATAGTTGGGCGCACCGTTTAAGCCCCGGGAATCAGCGCCGGTGCAGATAAAAAACTGGCTGCCATTGGTATCAGGTCCGGCATTAGCCATGGCGACTATACCGGGGTCATAAGAGTGCTTGGCCGGAAGCTCATCGGCGAATCTATAGCCGGGGCCGCCGGCTCCGGTACCGGTCGGGTCGCCGCTCTGGATCATGAAGGTCTTGATGACCCGATGGAATATAACTCCGTTATAAAAGCCTTCACCGGCCAGGAAGACGAAATTATTGACCGTCCGAGAGCTTTCATCGGCCAGTAGTTCAATGGTAAAGCTGCCCAGGCTGGTTTCTACCTCCGCCCGGTATTTTTTAGCCGGATCGATTGTCATCTCCGGCGGAGCAGTCCAGCGCTTAGGGGTTTGATTTGAATTCATTCTGTTTCCTTTCAATATGACTTTTGATATTTTATTATGATGAAGTGATGGTAACGCTGACCATGTAAGGCGGGTTCACTGGCAGGGAAAGCTCTCCGTTGGGAGACCGCGTTACCGGCACCGTCGCAATTTCCGATACTACGTCCATGCCTTCAATCACCCGGCCGAATTGGGTATAAGTTGGATTCTGATCAAGGTTCCGGGCCTGGATACCGGTGCAGATGAAGAACTGGCTTCCTGCGGTATCCGGTGCGCCGCGGTTGGCCATGGCAACAATGCCTGGTTCATAGGAACGTTTTACCGGGAGTTCATCTGCTATAGTATAACCGGGTCCGCCAGTACCATTACCGTTAGGGTCACCGGTCTGTATCATAAAATTATCAACAATGCGGTGGAAAATGATTTCGTCATAGAATCCGTCTTCGGCAAGCTCAATGAAATTTTGGACAGTATTGGGGGCGTCTTCAGTAAAGAATTCGATCTTAAAAGTACCCAGGTTGGTTTCAATGACAGCGTACTGCTGTTGAGGGGCGGCGCTGCAACCGGTGGTTGCCAGAACAGCAAGAAGCGGCAGCACCAGCAGCCAGGTTTTTAAATGTTTCATCCAGCCTCATCAGAATTTCAAGAATCAGCTTTAATGATAAGGGAAAAGAGTGTCCGTTGCCAAATCAGGGGTATAAAATGGGTCACACAAACTATATAATCTGATTTATATCAGGCTGGAGGCGATGATGAAAATAGAAAAACCCATTTCCAGTGTTTCCATCAATTATAAAGACGGTACAAAGGAATTTCTTGATGTGTACGCGGTGGTAGGTCTGTCCGGGGATATCTGGTACAGCGCGCTGATGTCACCGGCTGACGAAGATGAAAAGGTTACCATGAATAATTTAATGGTGGGTCTTTCCAATGCCATATTGGAGAACCTGGATAAGCAGCGGGACAAAAGAAAGGGCTAAGGGCGCCGGTTTTTCTGGTCCGCGTCTTTTACCAATCTCAGGTACAGCATCGCGGATACTGCCAGCCCCAAAATTATCCAGGCGGCGCCCATCAATGCTTCGCCATTGAGCCACAGGCTGATGCCCAGTCCATCGAACAATCCGGCGGTGATTCCGATAAGCAAAGACATCCCTAAGTCCTTACCCGCTGCGGGTGGAGGAGCGAGGCAGCGGCTGAATTATTTTGATTACCCAATTGACCTAGTGCGTTTCAGGCGGCTAGTTTTTTCTCCAGTTCGGCGTCAGATGGCTCCACCAGGATTGAACCGTCGGGAAATACAATGGTGGGGACGCTGCGATAACCCTTGTTCAGACGCTCTACCTCAGCAGCGGCATCCGGCTCCCGGGCAATATCTACCCATTTGAAAGTGATATCCTTGGATTCTAAGACCCGTTTGGAACGATGGCAATCCGGACACCACTGTGTCCCGTACATAATAATTTCCTTTTCAGTCATAAAACACCTCGCGGAATAATTATAAAACAGAATCAGCGCAATCGGTTAACCAGAAAGAGGTCGACTGCCGGTCAATGCCGAAAATGAACAAAAATTCGCCCGAAGTTTTTGTCATCTTTTTCCACGCGATGGTAGAGTTTTTTGACGTGCGGTTGGGCGAGAAAACGCAGAACCCGTTTTTTAAGCTGTCCGGAACCCTTGCCGGGGATGATTTCCACCGGACTTATCCGTTTAGCTAAGGCTTCTTCGATCACACGGTTGAGTTCGGCGTCAATTGAGGCGCCTTTGTTGAAGATATCATGTAGGTCCAAGGTTAGTTTGGCCAAGACAACTCCGGATAACCTGGTGGATTGACCTGAGTGAGGGCCGGTGTAAATGGTGGGCGGTAGAGGATTTGAACCACTGACCCCTGCGATGTCAACGCAGTGCTCTAACCAACTGAGCTAACCGCCCCTGATGAAGCGCTAAGATTTTAACTTAAGCGGCCTGGTATGGCAAATGCTGCCTTAAGCCGAAAATATTCGTTTAACTTAAATAATCACGTCCGGGAGTGATGACTCGGGCCAGCGCCGCAGCGGCGGCTGTTTTTACCAGGTCACCCGCCAGGAAAGGCGCGACTCCCATGGCGATAACCGATGTTATGGTGGGTGTCTGTCCGACAATACCCAACCATAGATACAGCCAGATAACGCCGGGGACATAGATCAACAGCAGTGTAGCCAGTCCCATCAGACCGAACATTCGGGGTATAGTGCGAGATACAGCATATCGGTCAGCAATGTGACCGATGAGCAAAGCTGCCATGATAAAACCTATCAGATAGCCGAACGTAGAGCCGAAACCGGCCACGCCGCCGGCAAACCAGGGGACGCCGGCGATACCCAGACCGACATACAGCGCCATAGAACCGCCGCCCCACCAGCGGCCAAGGGTAATACCAGCCATAAGGACGGCGAATGTCTGCAGAGTGACGGGGACCGGCGAGAAGGGCAGCAAGGAAAATTTAACCTGGGCCAGCAGGCCGGTCAGCACAGCGAATCCGACAGCCAGTGTTATCTTGGCTGGGATGGAAAGCGCCTGGCGACGGCGAAAAATATCATATTTAATCTGTTCAAAATGAGATAGCAGTTCCATACGAAACTCCAGAAGTTATTTTCGCCCGATGGTCGGTTTTTCACTGGCCAACAGGTTGTAAGTACTGACCCTACCGCAGCCGGAGCAAGTTACGGAGATGGTAATAGGCTGGCTCATGACCCGTTCGGCAACATTAGTGACGATAGAATCAATATTGTCCAGGCGTTCATCCAATACAGACACCTGCTGTGCCAGTTCCTCAAGGGTGGCTGCGTCTTCACGGCGGTTAACGTTGGTTCTTGGTCTATCGCTCAAAATATGCTCCGGTAATTCAGAGTCGCTTCATTATATGTATTAGGACCGGGAGTGTCAAAAGAACGCGGTATCAAACAAATAAGACGGCAATTAAATTAAGGCAGGCGAACAGGCCTTTGCCAGCGGGGGTTGGGATTACCGCATCTCCCGGGTGTTAAAATTTTTTTAGAGATACTATTCCAATTCTTTAAGCAAATTAGCCATTTCAATGGCCTGTACCGCGGCATCAAAACCCTTATTACCCATTTTAGAACCGGAGCGCTCAATAGCCTGTTCCAGGGTATCAGCAGTAATTACCCCAAAAGCGACTGGAACCCCGACCTCTAGATTAACGGCAGCGATGCCTTTTGCTGTTTCTCCGGCGACATAATCAAAGTGGGGAGTGTTTCCTTTTATAACAGCCCCAAGACAGACTATGGCGTCGTAGCGTCCGCTCTTAGCCAGTTTTTTGGCTACCATCGGAATCTCAAAAGCTCCGGGTACCCAGGCCAGGTCGACGCTGTCTTCAGACACTCCATGCCGGGCGAAGGCATCTTTAGCTCCGGATAAAAGTTTCCCGGTCATGAATTCATTGAACCGTGATACGACCACGGCAAACTTCAAATTCTGACCAATCAGAGAACCCTCAAAATTAGCCATCTATCACTCCTTCAGCCTTTTCGGCCTGCTTAAATGTATGTCCCATTTTCTGTCGCTTGGTTTCCAGATATCTTTTATTGTGGGCATTGGGCGGCATTTCAATTGCCATAGTTTCTACCACTTTTAGCCCATAACCTTCAAGTCCGACTACTTTTTTGGGATTGTTGGTTAATAATTTTATCTGGCTCAAGCCCAGGTCAGCCAGTATCTGCGCCCCGATGCCATAATCCCTGAGGTCGGCGGCAAAGCCCAGTTTTTCATTGGCTTCAACGGTATCCAATCCCTGGTCCTGCAGTTCATAGGCGCATATTTTATTGTGGAAACCGATGCCGCGTCCTTCCTGGCGCATATACAGCAGCACCCCGCGTCCGGCGGCGGTAATCTGTTTCAGGGCGAAATCAAGCTGCTCTCCGCAGTCACACCTGAGGCTGCCGAAGACATCTCCAGTGAGGCATTCCGAATGCACCCGGGTAAGTACAGGCGACGAAGCATCAGAAATATCGCCATATACCATGGCCAGGTGTTCCCCGGGATCGACCTGGCTTTTGTAGCCGACGGCGGTAAAGTCACCATAAGGAGTGGGGAGTTTGGCTTCAGCTACCCGCCGGACCAGTTTCTCGGTACGGCGGCGATAGGCGATAAGGTCAGCTACGCTGCCGATCTTCAGTCCCCATTTCTCAGCCAGGGTTTTCAATTTAGGCAAGCGAGCCATGGTGCCGTCTTCAGCCATGATTTCACAGATGACGCCGGCGGGGTAGAGACCAGCCAGCCGGGCCAGGTCCATTGAGGCTTCGGTGTGGCCGGCTCGAACCAGCACTCCGCCGTCACGGGCGCGCAGCGGAAAAGTGTGCCCCGGTTTTTGAATGTCTTCCGGCCTGGAATCAGGACTGACGAGTACCTTGACGGTTTCTGCCCGGTCAGCGGCTGAGATACCGGTACTGACGCGGTGCCTGGCTTCCACTGAGACGGTGAAGGCGGTGCAGAGCTGGGAATGATTCTCCTGTACCATCAAAGGGATGCTAAGTTCATCCAGCCTGTTGCCGGGCAGGGAAACGCAGATAAGGCCGCGGCCGTTGACCGCCATGAAGTTAATCGCCTCAGGGGTTATTTTATCAGCGGCAATTACCAGGTCGCCTTCATTTTCACGATCGTCATCATCGACAATGATGACCATTTTACCTGCTTTAATATCTTCTACAATTTCAGAAATGGGTGCAAAGGACATTATTGTTTTTCAACTCCTGAAAGGGATTAAAGTACCCGCATCAATCAGATGGTACCTTTAATGATACAATAAAACCGATATTATTACGAAGTAAAGCCGTGTTCGGCCAAGAAATCAGTGGTTATCCGGCTTTTCGGTCTGCTGTTGATGAAAGCTTCCACGTATTTGGCGATGATATCCGCCTCGAGATTAACCCGGTCGCCAACCTTTTTTTGCCCTATTGTCGTATGAATGCGACTGTAAGCTACCAAAGATATTGTAAAGCCGGTATCAGAGATATCAAAAGCGGTTAAACTCAGGCCGTCAACGGCAATGAACCCTTTTTCAACTATGTAGCGCAGGGCTTCGGGCGGGGCCTTGACTGTCAGCAGGACGGAGTCATTTTCCCGTTCGATACGCGATATTTTGCCGGTGGAATCAATATGTCCCTGGACCAGATGGCCGCCGACGCGTCCAGAATAGGCAAGGGCGCGTTCCAGATTGACGCCACTGCCATTTTTCAGCTCGCCCAGATTGGTACGGCGCAGGGTTTCCGGCATGATATCAACATCAAATGTTTTTCCGTTGATCTGCTTGACTGTCAGACAGACGCCATTAACAGCCACCGAGTCACCGGGCTTAAGGTCGGATAAGATAAGTTCAGCGATGATAGATAATGAATATTGGGTAATGCTGATGATATTGCCGGTCTCTTCCACTATGCCGCTGAACATTTTTGCTTAGTCCTTAATCACGTAACCGGTGATGGCGGTATCATTGTCAAAACGGGACACCTGGATATTTTCAAGGCGGCAGGCGTTATCCAGGGAGGCGGCCCCGGTGCCTCCCACGGGGGTCAGGGCAGTACTTCCGCCGATTACCATAGGGGCGATAAAGGCGATTACTTTATCTACCAGACCACAGTCGAACATACTGCCGATAATTGAACTGCCGCCTTCTACAAGCAGGCTGGTCATTTTTTGCTGCCCCAGGTAATGGACCAGGGCTGCCAGGTCCACCCTGCCTGTGCCATCCGGGAAATCAACCAGTTCCGCCCCGGATTTCTGGTAGGCCTGTCTTTTTTCTTCGGCTACCGGACCACCGAAAGCGATAATCGTCCGCCCCGGTTCATTGAACAGACACGCGTCAAGCGGCGTTTTTCCATTTGAATCTACTATTATGCGCACCGGCTGCTTGTGCGATGTGCCGCCGCGGCCGGCACAACATCGGGCAGTCAATTTGGGATCATCGGTTATTACGGTGCCGACTCCGGCCATAATGGCGTCAGCGTCATGGCGCAGCGCGTGGGAAAAAGCCCGGGAATCATCATTGGAAATCCACTTTGAATCACCGTTACGGGTGGCTATTTTACCATCAAGGCTCATGGCATATTTGACGATAACAAAAGGTGTACCTTTATTAATGTAATTAAAATACGCTTCATTCAGTTGCCTGGCTTCTTCTCGATGTTCACCGACATGGACTTCAATACCGGCGGCTTCCAGCGCTGCTTTACCCTGTCCGAATACCAGGGGATTGTCATCCAGGGTGGCAAAATGAACTTCTTTTACCCCGGCACTGATTATACTTTCGGTGCAGGGCGGGGTTAGTCCGTGGTGAGAACATGGCTCCAGGGTAATAAACATGGTGGCTCCCTGAGCCTGCTTACCAGCCTGCTTCAGGGCTACGATCTCAGCGTGGTCTTTTCCGGGTGGCTGGGTGTAACCCTGGCCTACGATTTCATCTTTGTTGACCACGATGGCGCCAACCGCCGGATTGGGACTTACCTCACCAACGGCCAGGCCGGCCAATTTCAGAGCCTGTTCCATGTAATCCATACCGAGCTATTCTAGCATCAGCTATTTCAAGTGGCAAACGGACGACCAATCAATTCAGTCAGATTATTTAGTGAGCAAAATAATGAAAATAAAGCAAAATATTTAATAATCCCAAAAAATAACTACGGTAACACTGAGAACTTAAAATGGCTGATTGTTGCTAAAATAAGCCATTAAAAAGACTAAAGATAAGTAAGTAAAAGTAAAGAAACAGAAAGAAGTCTTTAAAAATGGCAGAAGTGCAAAAAACCCCAAAAATATTATTTGCAATTGGGTACTAGTTCCTGTATGATACCACCATTAAATCTTCGGAGGAGGCGAAGTTACAACCTCAGGGCCTAATTTAAGGGCAAGGTCCGATCGAGTAATTCCGCTCTAGTCCTGACACCAAAAGAAAAAACACCGGTCGCAAGACCAAATCTCGAAGAAAGGAAGGGAGGCATGTACAAAAAGATTTTAGTACCACTTGACGGGTCTAAAACCGCTGAAGGGGTTTTACCGCATGCCAAGGCTCTGGCATATTCGGAAGGCGCCGAAATTATTTTATTAAATGTGGCGTCAAACCCAGCCCAGGAATTCGCCTTTGAAGACCCGTCTATTGCCGGTTATTCCATCGCCGAGCAGGAGAAAAAGGCCAACACTTACATGGACAGGGTCTGTGATGAGCTTAAGGCCGGGGGATTCAAGGTTTCCTGTCAGATGCGGGAAGGCTCTCCCGCCAACACTATCCTCCATGTGGCCGAAGAGATGGGCGTAGACGCGATTGCCATGTCCACTCACGGCCGAAACTGGCCGGCCAACTGGCTCATCGGCAGCGTGGCGGAACGGGTTGTCCGACATTCCAAAATACCCGTTTTGATGATCCGCGCAGACAAGAAAAAATAACTAACAATCAATTTTTTTAATACTCCAAATTTTAGAAGGGAGGGATCATGGCAAACGTTATTGACACTGCCAAAAATGGCGCGCAAAGCCTGAAAAAGGTCATTTTCGCGTCATCAGCCGGTACCATGATCGAATGGTACGACTTTTATATCTTTGGTTCGCTGGGAACCGTGGTGGCTCCCAAATTTTACGCGACCGGCACTGAGCTGGGCGACATCATCGCCTGGCTGGCTACCTTCGCGGTAGGCTTTATCGTGCGGCCTTTCGGCGCCATCTTCTTCGGAAGAATCGGTGACATAGTCGGCCGTAAATTTACCTTTATCATCACCATGGCCATTATGGGTCTGGCGACCTTCATTGTAGGTATCCTGCCTACCAAGGAAGTGCTGGGCGAATTCGCCGGTATTATCCTGATTACCCTGCGCATACTGCAGGGCCTGGCGCTGGGCGGTGAGTACGGCGGCGCGGCCACCTACATTGCCGAGCACACTCCCCATGGCCGGCGGGGTTTCTTCACCAGTTTCATTCAGACCACGGCAACGGTGGGTATGTTCATCTCACTTTTCGTCATTCTGAGTACCCGGCTGGCGACAGGCGATGCCGCGTTTGATGAATACGGATGGCGTATACCGTTCCTGATTTCCATTCTACTAGTTGCTATTTCGTTGTGGATTCGACTGTCGCTGCGCGAATCCCCCATGTTCCAAAAACTCAAAGACACCAAGACGGTATCCAAGAATCCTTTGAAAGAAAGCTTTACCAACCCATATAACCTGAAATGGGTGGCACTGGCACTGTTCGGCGCTACCATGGGCCAGGGTGTTGTCTGGTACACCGGGCAGTTCTATGCGCTCTACTACCTGCAGAACATCTTTAAGGTTACCTTGGTTGACTCCAACTTTGTGGTCGGTGGCGCCATCCTGGTGGCCACGCCATTGTTTATTTTCTTCGGCTGGCTGTCGGATAAAATCGGGCGTAAGAAAATCATGCTATCCGGTATGGCCCTGGCTGCCCTGACCTACTATCCCATCTATGGCGCCATGGCGGCTTTCGCCCCGGTAGATACTGGTCAGCCATTCCTGTTTGACTACATCGGCTACAACCCGGTTATGTTATCGGTCCTGATTTTCATCCAGGTTGTGTATGTGACCATGGTTTACGGTCCCATCGCCGCCTTCCTGGTGGAGTTATTCCCCACCAAGATTCGCTATACATCCATGTCACTGCCGTATCACATCGGTAATGGCGTGTTCGGCGGCCTGGTACCCATTATCGGTCTGCAGATGATCGATATGACCGGAAACAACTATGCCGGTCTGTGGTATCCAATGCTGATTGCCGCGACCTGCGCTATTGTCGGTTCCCTGCTGCTTAAAGAAACCAACCGCATCGACATTGACGATGAGGGCGCTTCTTTCGCGGCACAAGATGAAGCCGCAGGCAAAGCCAAATAGTATTAACCCAAGCTAGCAAATGAATAGCAAATCCGCCGCCGGTTTCAACCGGCGGCGGATTTGTTTATGGGTATATTTTGACTTGGCTGGGAAGAAATTAATGTGTGAAATTGCATAGTGAAGAAGAACCAGTGAATGCCCGGCAACGGTGATAACCCGTCTTACGGGGAGCGCATTAGTTTTTCCGTAAAGCGGATAAGAAGAAAAGGGGGTAATACCTATAATTCTTCACGGTTCATGCGATGAAGAGCCAAATAGATAAACAGTCCCGAAAGCCCCAGAGTGATGATAATAGTCAATGGCCAGTATTCCGATACTTCTCCGGTGACCAGAGATGAACCAACAGAAAGCAAGCTGCCGGGGAGTATATACGGCAGCCAGTTAGCTATATTTTCCAACGCACCGATTAAAAAAATCTGAATAAGTATGAGTGCCAGGGGGATACCCATCACCGGTACGCGGCTGCTGAACATGGTGCCCAGCATAAGAGACATGGCTATGTAGAAAACAACCGCTAGAACGATGGTAAAGAAAGCCCCGATGAAAGCTCCGAATGGTATAAACATCTGCTGGGCTAATGACAACTGGGCATAGGCGATGACCGCCTGCAAAACAACCGCGGTAATTAAAACACTGGAACTTATAGCGATGAACTTGGCCAGCACAAAGCCGGTACGGGATACCGGCTTTGAAAGAATCCAAGCGGCGGTACCCGATATTTTTTCGCCGATAAGTGAACCGGCAGTAATGACGGCGGCTCCCATGGGAGCCAGAACACCGGACAATAAAACATAAGTAATAAAACTTGTTGTTACCATGCCGCTGGTTGATTCCAGCTCAATAACCAGGGCAAGGATCATGTTAATAAGGACCATCCAGATAAGACTGTGGATTAACAATGATCTTACGTTCCACACCCTTTCCAACTCCCGGCTCAGTATGTTGGAAAAACCGACGCGCCAACCTTTGGCTTTTTCCGGTTCCAGGTCTGCTGAATTGTGAAAAACGGTCACTTCAGCCACTTTTATCTCCTTCAACTAAATCCATAAATACTTCTTCCAGCTGATGCTTACGTTTTCCAAAATCAATAACAAAAACACCTTCGGCGTTCAATGCCAGTTTCAACAGGTGGCCTTCGGCTATTTCAATATCTTTGACTGTAATATCCCAATGGGATTGACCATTATCGTAACTATGAATAACTCTTTTTATCCAATCCTGAGCATTGAAGATATCATGAAGTATATCTGCTTCACCCCTGGTGATGAGTGAATAGGACGAATCTTTATCGGTGAGCAGTCTGTCAATATTTGACTGGACAACCAGCTTGCCTTTATTGATGATGATAACTTCATCACTGACACGCTGGACATCACTCAAGATATGGGTGGAATAAAGTATAGTGGTTTTTTTCCTTAACTGCATCAGCAGTTCCAGTACATCACGGCGACCCATGGGGTCTAGGGATGCTGCCGGTTCATCAAGGATAAGAAGGTCAGGGGCATGGATATAAGCCTGGGCTATCCCCAGCCGCTGCCGCTCACCGACGGAAAACCCTTTTACCCGGCGATCGGCTATATGGGTGAGGCCGACAATAGCCAGGGTTTCTTCTATGCGTTCTTCAATCATGTTTTTGGGGCCGGCATAAAAAAAACGGCAGACGTATCTCAATGTCTGCCGGGCTGACATATAATCGTAAAACCGAGGGTCCTGCGCCAGATAACCAACTCTTTTGCGGATATCCAAAGAGTCAGTGGCGATATCCATGCCGAAAACAGAGGCGGAACCGCTGGTGGGGTGCTGCAAACCGAGAAGTAATTTAATGGTGGTGGTTTTCCCGGCACCGTTAGGGCCCAAGAAGCCAATTATGGCGTTTTCGCGTACGGTAATGTTCAGTGAATCCACCGCGGTTACGGTTTCATCAAAGACCTTGGTCAGGTCAGTTGTCCTGACAACTACAGCATCATCAGACATCCGAGAAACCCCCGACGCGGTTTTATTTTCCAGTTTTGTAACTTGATTAACTCTAGAATGAAAACTACCTTTTGTCAAGAAGTTGGGGTTTTTTAGAATTGAGATATCTCAGAGAAGAAAATAGTTTTATTTTAAGTTATAATCCTTTAATATAATAATGATAGTAATTCCGTGATTACTCAAGCTTTTATTACAGGAGGTACCAATGGGCGGCGAAGTTCTGGTTCTTGGAATCATCGCGATGGGTACCTGGCTGATTCCTTTCTTCGGGTTACCGGTTCCGATAATCGGTCTGGTCTGGGGAATTATGATACTCCGGCGGCGTCCGGCCAAAAAAGCTATGACTATAAGCGGGGTGGTGCTGAGTTCAATCGGGCTATTTTTATCCGTCAGTTACACCATAATTTCAGTGATAGGGACAGCACCGGATATTACCGACCTTAATCCCGGAGGAGGAGACAGTAATCTGTCGCCGCCGGGACCGGTGGACTGGCAGGCAGATGGTGAAATTTCATCCGGAGAATATGAAAACTACCTCAGCTTCGGATCTGGTTATCAAATCTATTGGAAAAGCGATTCTCAGTTTGTTTATGTTGGCGTGCAAGCCGGTACCGAGGGTTGGGTTAGTTTAAGCTTTATTGATGATTTGCGCGATGGGGGGATGGATACTATATACGGCTTTGTTGATGAAGCCGGGCAGGCGCACGTTTCTGATTCGTATTCAGCCGACCGAACGACGAGTGAGTTGCAAAAGGATGAAGAATCAGGCGGTCAATTCAGTCTGCTGGAGTGGGAGATTAAAGAAATAGCCGCCATTGAAGAGGAAGAGGAAGAGCCCGCTACCACCGTGATGGAATTCCGTCGTCGCTTGGATACCGGTGATAATAATGATGTCCGATTATTGCCGGGCCCAAATTTGTTCATATGGGCGTATGGTTATTCCGATGATATTACAGCCTCAATGACTGAACGCGGTTATGGGGTTATTGAACTCGATTGATGTTTGAAGGATAGTAATAAAAAGGGGCGGCAAAATAGCCGCCCCTTTTGTTAATTAGAGACTGGCACAACGTCAGCGAACGCTTCGCGCGGTTATTATTACGCCTATAAGAGCTAAAATCCCCCCTGAAATAGCGATAAGTGTAGGTATTTCCCCCAGCCATATGAAAGCTATCAGAGTAGCAACAATAGGATTAAGGTACATAAAACTGGTGGCAACCGAAGCCTGTGTCAGGGTGAAAGCGTAATTCCAGCTCAGGTAAGCCAGGGCGGCTGGAAAAATACCCAGGTAAAGTACGGCAACTGTAGCCCCGGTCTCGGCCACTGGAAAATCAGATATAAGGTTGGGAAGAAATACAAGCATCAGAGCCGTCCCGGCCCAGAAGGAATAACAGGTTACCTCCAGGGGCTTATAATGCTTTAATAACCGCTTCTGGATAACAAAAAATATTGAAGTGCATAAAGCCGCCAGCATGATGAGCAGAGTTCCGCTTTCCAGCTCCATTCTACCGCTTTCACCGAAGGCGATCAGACCAATGCCCCCGAAGCTGACCATTATACCCATCCACTGCCTGGGGCTTAATTTTTCTTTCAAGGTAATGGCAGCCAAAAGCCCGGTAAAAATAGGTACAGCACCAATAATAAAACTGGAGGAACCAGCGGTAACAGTAAGCATACCGTGAGCCAGAAGCGTGTGGTACCCGGTGATACCGATGAGTCCGCCGAAAATAATCCAACCCAGATGCGATTTCCGCGGCCACCGGATGCCTTTGGTAATTACGGCGTAAATACCCAGCACGGCGGAAGCCGTCAGGAACCGGAACAATACCAGCGCTCCGGGGCTGTAACTTTCCAGGCCGGCGCGGTTTCCAGCGAATGATGATGCCCAGAAGAGCAGCGTTATACTTATGGCCAGCAGGGCTTTTTTATCTATACCGGAAAGATAGTTCAAGTCATGGACCTTTTGTTCCGGCCCTTGAATGAATTAGCCCGATTTATTAATTCTTTTGCACCAGCTTCCGCGGTTTCCGAATTTTTGTCTCCCGAGAGCATAAGGGCTAACTCTCTGATGCGTGTATCAGCGTCAGTGGTTTTCAAACGGCTGTGGGTACGTCCACCTTCAGTTATTTTATCAACGGTGTAGTGGTGGTCAGCGTAGCAGGCTATTTGCGGCAGGTGGGTGACGCAGATAACCTGGTGATTGGACGCCAGGGTTGCCAGCTTGCGCCCGATCACATCTCCGGACCGTCCGCCAACGCCGATGTCTATTTCATCGAAAATAAGAACCGGAGTTTTGTCCGACTCAGATAATGCCGTTTTTACCGCAAGGGTAAAACGGGAAAGTTCGCCGGTGGAGGCTATTTTTGCCAAGGCGTGCGGCGGTTCCCCGATATTTGTGGATGCCAAAAACTCGACGTTGTCTATACCATGGTTATTGTAATCGGCTTTAAGACCATCCGGTAAAGGCACCCCGTCCGGTTTTTCAACAACCGATAAACTGATATCGAATTTAACCTTATCCATACCGAGATCAGTGAGTTCTTCATTCACTGATTGTATAAGCCTGGATGCGGCAGCTTTTCTTACCGAGGATAATTCAGAAGCGATCTGTCCCATTTCCTTCATCAAGGAGATACTGTTACGCCGCAATGATTCTATACGCTCATCAAAGGTATCAATTTCATTAAGCTGATTACGCGCCTTTTCAGCATAAGCCATAATATCCGCAATAGTTGAACCGTATTTTCGCTTCAACTCCTTGATGACAGACAGGCGGTTTTCAGTAATTTCAAGTTGCTTGGGATCAAATTCAAGTGAAGCATAATATGAGCGTAATTCACGAAGTGTTTCAGTTACGTTGCAGAGGGCTTCACGCAGCGGCGCGACGCTATTTTGAATTTTATTATCTATTTCCGACAGGCTCTCCACCGCCGAAACGGCTTGGGAGAGATTGGAGGCGGCTGATGATTCGCCGGAAATATCATCGCCGTCCAGTGCTTGAATGGCCTTGAAGGATAGATCCTTCAAATTTTCGGTCGAAGCCAGGATTAGCTGTTCCCGCTCTAAATCCCAGTCTTCACCTTCATGCAACTCAGCCTGTTCAATCTCCTGGAGTTGAAATCTCAGAAAATCAGCTTGTTTTAGGCGCTCGGAATTGTGTTGATCAAGCTTCTTAATCTCTTGTTTCAGCTGAGCCAACTGGCTAGCCTTCTGGGTAAATTCCTGCCTTATTTTCAGGGTGCCGGCATAAGTATCAAGGAAATCAAGGTGACTGCTTTTATTCAGTAAGGAAAGGTGCTGGCTCTGACCATGAATATCAATCAATTTTTGACCGAACTCAGCAATTACGTTCCTTGGAATTGTATGAGTATTAAGCCGTAATACAGTCCGGCCGCTGCGCCGGAGGTTCAGAGAAACCACAGCAGTACCATCGCTAGGATCCAGTCCTTTGTCTTTCAGCCATTGGATTACATCAAGCCGATTGGAAACATCAAATAAACCTTCGATTCGGAGTTCATCAGCGCCGTGGCGAATAGTGGTGTCATCCGTTATTCCGGAAAGGAGAACGGTTACCGCATCTACTACCAGTGATTTGCCAGCCCCGGTTTCACCGGTAAGAACATTAAAACCGGAGTCGGGAGACCAATCAAAATCTTCAATGATACCGAAATTTTTGACACGTAAATTTAACAGCACGTTTCGAATCTGCCGTGTTTTTTCAAGTTTAATTGTGGCACAAATAGGGTGAGGGTACAACTCATGGGGCGATTATTCATCAATATCAGCTAATACACCATTGTGGTCTGAAGCAGTACTCTCAATCAGCCCGGCGTTTGACCAGCTAAGGTCCGGCGATACCCAGATATAATCAATACGTTGATAGGGGTTATCAGCTCTAAACGTATACGCCGGAGGCGGTTCTATAGAAAGCAGCACGTCGCGGAAACCGGCTGATCTCATCAGTTTGATTTCCGGATCGTTGGGCTCGGCGTTGAAATCCCCTAAAATTATGGTGTTTTCGAAGTCATTAAAATAGCTCAAGACGGCGGAAACTTGATTAACCCTGATTTCTGAGTCACCTTCTACGTGATGCAGGTGAACGGCGATAAATTGAATAGTATGATCACCTATTTCCAATGAGGCGGAAATAAATGACCTTTCAAGCGGCAACCCTTCAGATGGAACCGGAATGTTGACTACTGAATTGATAGGATAATGGGACAGAATAGCATTTCCCCAATACGGTCCTGATGATGGTCCGAAGTAGTAGGGCATGTCCAGGCGCTGCGATAGCCATTCAAGCATATCAATACGACCGCTGATCAGCCAGCCGCGAGATATTTCCTGCAGCGCTACCACATCAGCGCCACTTTCCTCTATATTGCGAGCCAGAGCTTCAAGATCCAATGCACCTTCGGCACTGAAACCATTATGCAGATTATATGAAAGGACACGCACCGGAAAGCCTTGATTAGCTGAATAATCCGGGGATGGTGTTGATAAAAAAATCCCTGATGGAATCATCATAATTGCCAGAGCGACAATTCCGCTGTACAGCCATTTCTGACGTCCGATGCGCAGCCTTGGCCCCATATGGCGGAGTGAGGTCATAGCTCCGCCGGCAACTATGACCGCTGCCATTACCAGCAGGATGGAGTTATTATAGGGCAGGGCTATCTGATATGAAGCGTAGTAACCGAGAATTAAAATAACCAGTAAGAGCATGCCGATGCCATGGGAAATCGGTAAGCTCAGTGTTCCTGTCCGCCGGACGCCGGCAGCCATTCCGATGATGATGGCGAAAAATAACTGGCATGCTGCTATCTGGCCTAATAGCAATAAAATACTCTCAAGCCAGCCTGATAAATAGGGGAACAATGAAAAAGTAATTAGAACGCCCGCGGAAAGAAGAGTGATGAAATAAATAG
The DNA here is from genome assembly GCF_055384165.1 of Dehalogenimonas sp. NIT-SK1. Taxonomy (NCBI): domain Bacteria; kingdom Bacillati; phylum Chloroflexota; class Dehalococcoidia; order Dehalococcoidales; family Dehalococcoidaceae; genus Dehalogenimonas; species Dehalogenimonas sp. NIT-SK1. The sequence continues at coordinate 1,089,633 of NZ_AP042352.1, read as the reverse complement.
TATCTTCCTGAAGGCTGTGAAAATAAAAGGCTGCTATAAATCCGATCAATTGCGCCCCGGTAAGCCACAGGAAAGCCGCTGGTGTATTCCATCCAGTAAGAGAGGCCAAGGCCGGAATATTCTGCAGCAGCATGAGCTGAAGGAAGATAAAAGGCCCGACCGCCAGCCATGCCCCTGCCTTACCCTTGAAGTTAAACGATGTGCTGAACTGACAGTTTTGGAAGTACCTGAATATTAAATAGATAAAAACAAGAGAAAAAGCAATGGTGACGATAGTAGGCCAGAATGTATGCTGCCATGCCAAGTCATAAGTGCCGGCAGCACCATAGATCAATGTGTCCAGGATGATGCCACTCAGAAAACCGCCGGCGAAGAGAGGCATTGTGGAATTTCCCTGTCGTCGTGTTTCGTCCAGGTATATGGGTAAAAACAGAATAAAGCCGATAACGGCCAGGGAAGCAAATAATAAAGTAAATAAAGGAATACCGGACCAAAATTGCATCATCAATCTAAAGAAAATCAATAAGCCCAGGGTCAGCAAGATACTGCTTCGGAAGTCAAGAAAACGGCGCAGAGGACCGGATAAAAAAGCAGTACCGAATATACCCAGGGCGGTTATTCCCAGCAGGGGAGCGCCCAATCCGTATGTGTCACCCAATGTCCAGGTGAGTCCGGCAACCATAACTCGGATGCTCTGTAATCCGAAAACGACAGCTAAAACCAGCAATCCTATTGATGGAATTACTTCCGGCAAATCCGTATTCAGCCTGTTTAGAATGCCACGATATTGCTGCATGTTTCTCTATCATATCATGTCTTCCTTCTCTATGGCATCAAATATGTTGTAAATATTGAAAATTCCAGTCAGTGGAGTTGCTACTTTACTCAGTTGAAAAATAATACATATTGGCATGCTGGTTTTGAACAAGAAAATATTACATAAAAATTTATAAACACGAATAGTATTTATATATTGCGAACCAGTAATTTTTCTGTAAAATTAAATATAATAAAAAAACAGCCCAGAATCTCAATGGGTTATTTGTCCGGTGGGGAAGTTCTTTGCACCAGTTCTTCAAACGCCTTGAACCAGCGCAGCTTTACTTCGTCGGACCACGCCGGGTCAAAGGAAGGGAATTTGGCTAACAAATTTTGGTTCATATCAGTTGAAGAATTAGGTATGGAGCTCTGCGAGTTGGAAGGCTGGTTATCCTGATGGGATGCCTCGCTTGCAATCGGGAGGGTTGATGTTTTTTTAACTTTGCGCTGAGTTGTGTTGCGCGCTGTTTTAGATTTTCGGGTGATGAAAGGGGAAAGAATAATACCAGATTCTTCCGATATACCGATAAAAAACTTTATACATTTTCGGCTGACATCACTGGTAATTTGAAAGTTCTCTCTGAGTTTTTCTTCCAGTTGGGCATAAGTGGCTGATGCCGGGTCAAGATCGTTCAAGAAAAATGGATATGCTTCCTGGGTGAGCTGCTGCAGTAAATCAGAGCGCTGCGGGCCCTTAGCAAATACGATTTGGCGCAATCTCAGGGTAGGCGTATTGTGCGCGTCTATCAATTTCAGGTATTTCAATGCAGCTATCAATTGCCCGCCAGTGCTGCCGGAGAGTTTTTCTCCCCAGTAACTGCGGTCAATGCGCGCCGGAATAGCAGCTTTTAGCCCGTCCATGAAATTCCAAAATGTCCGGTATGACACATATGGCGGCAGTGATTTGGTAACAGGTAAATTCATAGCTGATACGCATCATTTTATGCCAGAAGGACAAAAATGACAAGGCTTCACTTCAGATAAAAGGACAAAAAGCAATTGTTTTTGGAAACAGCCAGGACGAATTTGGACAGTTATTGACGGGTGCTTTTGGCAACGATTAAGATGGCGACAACTTTTTTAGAAAGGCGGGAAAAATTACATGGGAACAGCGATTGATTATCAGAAATTAATGACGGAAATTGTGTTTATCAATTTGCCGGGACCACAGGAACCACAACCGGGAATGAGTGGCGGCGAATTATTGCACGGCTTTCTGGCCGAACTCAAGAGAGCTCCGGACGCCAACACCAGGGCTTTCATTGAAAGCGTGGCGGCCAAATGGAGTGTACGTTATCGGGAAACCGGCGGTAAATAGGAACGCATCGGGTTTCCATATTCAGTTTAGGCAACCAATATATTAAGGAGAAAATATGAAAAAAACGAGGCTATCGGCCATTGATGTCGGCACTACCAAAGTGTGTACTATTATGGCTGACGCTGATGAAGCCGGAATAAGGGTTCTCGGCGTTGGGGTTACGCCGTCTCGTGGTCTGCAGAAGGGAATGGTGGTCAACCTGAACGAAGCGCGTGATGCCATTAAACGGTCTGTCGGTATGGCGGAACAATCAGCTGGTTACAAGCTTGATTCAGCTGTCGTCAGTATTACAGGACGTCATATACATTCCGCGAATAACCGTGGTGTCGTCGCCATTTCCCGCAAGGAAGAGACTGTCAGACCCGCTGATGTTAACAGAGTAATGGAAGTGGCCCGAAATGTTACCATTCCGGGAGACCGGCGAATGCTTCATTTATTACCACTATGCTATACGGTTGACGGCCAGGATGGTATAAGAAATCCAGTGGGTATGCATGGTTTCAAACTTGAAGTGGAAACTCACATGGTTACGGCTTCGGCAACTTCACTGGAGAATTTGGTGAAGTGTGTAAAAGGGGCTGGCATCAATGTTGATGAGATGGTTTTTAGTCCGCTATCCAGTGCTGAAGCTACCATTTCAACCGATGAGATGCAAAACGGCGTAGTATTGGCTGATATCGGCGGTGGGACTACTGATATTGGCGTCTATAAGGACGGTAACATAATCCACACCTCTGTTTTGCCGGTAGCCGGATACCAGATTACGCATGATATCTCCGTAGGACTTGGAGTAAGCTGGGAATTGGCCGAAGAGATCAAAATGAGATATGGATCGGTTTTCCCTGTTGCCGGTGATGACGATGAACAAATGCTGTCCGAGGGTGGACACTCTTTTCCGCACTCACAACTAACTGAAATAATTAGGTCGCGGTTGGAAGAAATGGTTCGTCTCATACTCATGGAAGTTCCTACAGAAGATTACCAGAATCTGCTACGTGGCGGCATGGTATTAACTGGTGGCAGCGCAAATCTACCCGGGCTGGCTGAACTCGGTGCCGAAGTTACCAAATTACCGGTTCGAGTTGGGATGCCGCCTACCATGTATGGTGTTTCTGAGCGTCTCGGGGACCCTGCTTTTGCAACGGCTATCGGTTTGATAATGTGGAAAGCTAACGAGCGCACTGGTATTCCGGTGAAAGCCGGGGGTTCGGAAGGACCTGGAAAATTCCTTGGTTTGTTCAAAAAAAATAAATAAAGGGTGTTAAAGAAGGAGAAGAAATGGCTAAGACGATCTACGTTCCCAGTGGCGCCAGGATTAAGGTTATCGGATGCGGTGGTGCAGGCTGCAACGCTGTAACCCGAATGGTCCGTGAACAAATCCGCGGTGTTGAGTTTGTAGCGATGAATACTGATGCTCAGGCACTCGCGGTAACAGAAGCTCCTCTGCGAGTGCAACTAGGCGAGAGATGCACCCGCGGGCTCGGGGCTGGTGGTGATAATAAAATGGGCCGAAAAGCCGCTGAGGAAAGCAAAGATGAAATCAAGCAAGTAGTTGGCGATTCGGATATGGTTTTCGTAACTGCCGGTATGGGCGGCGGTACCGGCACGGGTTCAGCAGCAGTGGTGGCCGCCGCCGCTAAAGCAACCGGCGCGCTGACCATAGCCGTGGTCACTAAGCCCTTTAGTTTCGAAGGTACTCACCGGACTAAAGTGGCCGAAGAAGGCATAAATGAACTAATGGAAAATGTAGACACCCTGATCCTGATACCCAATGACAGACTATTTGAAGTCTGTGACCAGAAAACCGGTGTGGACGGAGCTTTCCGTATGGCCGATGAAGTGTTGCATCACGGTGTCCAGGCTATCGCTGAAGTGATCACGGTGCCCGGTATTATTAATCTTGACTACGCCGATGTCAGCGCCGTTATGAAGGACGCCGGCCCAGCCTGGATGAGCATCGGACACGGTAAGGGACAAAACCGAGCCGTACAGGCGGCTAAACAAGCTTTGACCAGTCCGTTGCTGGATGTTTCGGTTGAAGGTTCTAAAGGGTGTATTTTCAATGTTGTTGGAGATAGCTCCCTTTCTCTATTCGAAGTAAATGAAGCTGCTGATGTCATACGTCAATCAGTTGACCCGGATGCCAATGTTATTTTTGGAGTCACCGTGGACGAATCAATGAAAGATGAAGTCCGCTTGACGCTGATCGCTACCGGTTTTGCTGATCACAGTGTTACTTTGGATAGTCGCGATAAAGAAATAACGCGGCTGTTAAAAAATATTAAAACCGAGAAAGAACTTGAGATACCGGCGTTTCTGCGGCAACGTGGTTTGCTAGGCAGTTCACGCCGCCCGGAGCCGACTCGACCGACTGCTCCCGCTTCACATAGTTATCAGAAACGCTGGTAACCCTGGATATTCCCTTAGACTACGGGGTGGCGGCTGGTTACCGCCACCCCGCCTGGAAAAACTGAAATTAGATTTGTTAATTTATCGAGTTTATCCAGCGTCTTTATGATTGATTTTTCCGCCTCGTTTATAAATAGTACAGGCCGTTGGGACTCCTCCTCCCCCAACGGCCTGTACTATTGCAATATATGATTTATTTATCTGATGGCGCCCAGAGCGACGGCAAACATAACCGCGGCTAACACGATACTTAGATTAATAACTATAAGCAAAGTAATCCAAGTACCGCTGGTGAGCCTTTTAATAACAGCCCTGACCATAGCTTCCTCAGCTTTGCTCATGGCTTCCTGAGCGGCCTGGCGGGCTGAGGAGGCTATTTCAGCAGCCCTTTCCGATGCTTCTTTGGATGAGTATGCGGAATCTTCAGCAGCCTGGACCGCTTTATCAGCGGCGGACCTTGCCGAGGATTCCGCATGTTCAGCGCGAGACCCGGCTTCATCGGCTGCTTTTTTAGCGGCTGTGGCTGTAGCCTCGGCTGATTTGGCCGCTTCCTCGGCTCTTTTAGCCGCATCTGTTGCCATCAGAGAAGCTTTTTCAATAGCTTCCCTGGCTCCCGTTTCAGCTTTGGCCGCAGCTTCGGCCGCGGTCTTTGCGGCTGACTCGGCTTTAGAGATGGCTTCTTCGGCAGTACGAACGGCTTCATCCGCCGCGGCCTTGGCGGATTGGGAAGATTGCTCTGCAACATTTTTAGCTTCTGAACTGGCATTTTCCGCTTGTTTAACAGCCTCAGCGGCTGCCTTTTCGGCATTGTTTTGCGCGATTTCGGCTTTACTGGAAGCTTCCTCGGCAGCCAAATGGGCTAAACGGGACACCTCTGCGGATTTAGCAGCTGATTCTTCCGCTGCTTTCTTAACTGATTCTGCATGAACTCTGGCGGATTCAACAGTATTGGTTGTCAATTTGTCAGCGGCTTCACCGGATGTATCAATTAATTCATCTGCTGTGGAATCCGCATTTTCCGCCTTTTCTTTAGTTTGGCTGGATACTTCGAAGCCACGCACGGCAGCTTCTTTGGCTGAGGCTCCGGCTTCACTTACTCCTTTAGCGGCATCACCACTGACGTGAGTAGCCGCTTCAAGGGCTACATCACCGGCAATATTGGCCAGTTCGCTACGACGTGCGGTATCTTCGGCCGCGCGGAAAGCAGCTCCAGCGGCGGATTTGGCAGCGCGGCCGGCTTTTAATGCCTCCGACACTGTTTCTCGATTTGGTTTTTCCTGTAATTCCTTTACAGCAGTACGGGCTATTTTTACGGATTCATCGGCTTTATTACCAGCGGCTAAAGCTGCTTCAATAGATTGCTCCAATGATTCTCGGGTGGATAATGCAGATAATTCAGCGCGGGAAGCAGCGTCCTCGGCTGCGCGGGCAGCGGCTTGCGCTGATTCTCGTGCGGTCATTTCCACATCCTGAGCTTTCGCCGTAGCTTCCTCAGCGGCGTATTTGGCTTCGCGAGCGGTTTTTTCTGCCTGGGAAGCAGCTTCTTCGGCCCGATGTGCGGCTTCAGAAGCTATCTGACTGGCCTGCTCCGCAGCGTCCTTGGCGCTATTGGATGCTGATTCTGAACGATTTGCCGCTTCTTGTGCTTTTTTCATCGCGTCATCAGCAGCGTTTTGAGCTGTTTTCGCAGCTTCTTCAGCTTTTTTGGCCGCTTCCTCCGCAGCGGTACGAGCTGCATCTGAGGCTAATTTAGCTTTTTCGGCCATTTTACCGGCTGACAATCCAGCAGCTTCGGCTCTCTTGGCGGCTTCATCGGATATTTTGGCGGCTTCTTCGGCAGCGCTTTTAGCTGAGGTACTAGCGATTTCCGCTTTATTAGTGGCTTCATCAGCCGTTTTTTGGAAAACCCTGGCCGCTTCTTCGGCTCCTTTTTTGGCATCTTCAGCTTTCCCTGCCGCTTCATCCGCCGCTTTTTTGGCTTCAGTTGCCGCACTTGCCGCAGCCCGGGTGGCCTCTTCAGCAGCTTTTTCGCCGGCTTCTTTAGCTTCAACGGCTCGCTTCTCAGCTTCATGAGCAGCCTGTGTCGCGTTACCAGCTGCGCCAGTAGCCTGCTTCGCCGCGGATTCCGCTTGGAGAGCTGCCTGGGCGGCCGCTCTTATATTAGCATCCATTTCATCTAGGATTTGCGGCAGGGGTTTGGTTAAAATCTGTGGCTCTTCCATCGGGTTCGTTTCTGGATTATTTTTTGTTGACACCCTCGTTGCCTCCTTCGGCCGCAGCCTGACTATTATATAAAAAGGAAAAATTCAATCAGCTTATCGAATTTAATGTAATGCTTATGTTTGCGACTGTCAACTGTTTTTCAAAAATAATTTTATCCTTTTAAGAGGTATATTTGATTGTAGTTATTATTTACATAATAATATACCAATGACTGATATTTCACTATATTTACATATACCGTTTTGTTCCCGGCGATGCTCTTATTGTTCCTTCGTTTCTTTTGCCGGCCGCGAGGAGTCCGTAAGTCCATATGTTAATGCCTTGTTACGAGAAATCCAGCTAACTCGCCGTGAAGGGAGAAAAGTTAAGACGATATATTTCGGCGGGGGTACGCCAAGTTTGGTGCCCTCGGAGGCAATAGAAAAGATAATGGACCAGGTTTCTAATTGCTATACAATCGATTCGTCCGCGGAAATAACGCTGGAAGCCAACCCGGACACGCTTGACGCCGTATATTTAAGAAGACTTAAAAATGCTGGGATTAACAGATTAAGCCTGGGGTTACAGAGTCTTGATGACCGGGAACTGGCTTTGCTTGGCCGCGGCCATTCCAGTTACCAGGGATTGAAAGCAATCTCCCAGGCTCGGGATGCCGGTTTTGATAATATGAGCCTGGATCTAATTTACGCTATACCGGGTCGTGAATTATCTCGGTGGGAAGATATGTTGGAACGCGTTTTAAACCTGGGTACCGAACATTTGTCATTTTACGGGTTAACCATGGATGTAAATGCTCCTATGGGTGAGGCTTGTGCCAGAGGTAAGATTGCCCCGGTAAACCAGGACCAAGCGGCAGCAGAATACGAGATTGTTAGTAGTTTTCTTTCCGCAACTTATTTCCGACAGTATGAAATTTCTAACTGGGCATCAGCGGGTGCTGAAAGCATCCATAACCTGATATACTGGCGTCGGAGTGAGTATCTCGGACTAGGGGCCGGGGCTCACTCGTTTATCGATAGCCGACGGTCAGCTAATACGGGTGATTTGGATGAATACATTAAGATTATTAATAGCGGGATATGTCCGGTATCGGACTCTGAATTCATTGATGATAGGACGGCTCTAGCAGAATCAATAATACTTGGTCTGCGGTTAAATGAGGGGGTTGATATTTCTAAAATTGGGACGCAGTTTAATCTGGATATTTTGAAAGAGTTTGCTACGGAAATAGCCGAGTTAAAGGGTTACGATCTTTTGAAAATCAACGATGGTAAGATGAAGCTTACCGAACGCGGACGACTACTTGGAAACGAAGTTTTTATCAGATTTTTATCCTGAAAATTAGTGAAGGAATTTCATGGAACAGCATTTTATCAGAAATTTTTGTATTATCGCTCATATTGATCACGGTAAATCCACACTTGCCGACCGTCTTATAGAAATTACAGGTGCCATGCGGCTGGAAGAAATGAACGAACAAGTAATGGACCGTATGGATCTGGAAAGAGAACGCGGCATTACCATAAAGGCTAAGGCTATTCGTCTCAACTATAAGGCTGCAGACGGCAAAGAATACTTGCTGAATCTGATTGATACCCCTGGGCATGTTGATTTTTCTTATGAAGTTTCCCGGACTCTGGCAGCATGCGAAGGCGCGGTATTGTTAGTTGACGTGACGCAGGGAATCCAGGCCCAGACACTGGCTAACGTTTATTTAGCTATGGAGAATGATTTGGAAATAATTCCAGCATTGAATAAGGTGGATTTGCCCAGTGGTGAAACTGAGCGAGTTATGGATGAAGTTCAAAATGTTCTTGGTTATTCTGAAAGTGAAACACTGAAGATATCCGGTAAAACAGGTAAGGGTGTTCCCGAAATGCTGGATTCTATTGTTGCCAGAATTCCTCCCCCTTACGGTAACGCGGATAGTCCGTTGAGGGCGTTGATTTTTGATTCTCACTACGACCAGTATAAAGGAGTTATTGCTTATCTCCGAGTAGTGGACGGAGTAATAAATAATGGTGACCGATTAAAGCTGATGGGGCAGGGAACTGTCATGGATGTTTTAGAGGTGGGGTATTTTAATCCCCGTGAATGTCCCGTTGAGTCACTCTCCGCCGGGGAAGTGGGGTACATTGCAACCGGATTGAAAACGGTCGGTGATTGTTCTGTGGGTGACACGGTAACATCAGAGACAGAACCGGCATCCGGGCCTTTAGCAGCCTATAGGCCGGCAAAGCCGATGGTCTTTGCCGGTTTATATCCTACGCAAGCCAGTGATTACCACGAGTTGCGCGAGGCGATGGAACGGCTCAAGCTTAATGACGCAGCATTATCATACGAGATGGAAAACAGTCCGCTGCTGGGACATGGTTTTCGCTGTGGTTTTTTGGGATTGTTGCACATGGATATAGTTTATGCCCGCCTGGAGAGGGAATTTGGGTTATCATTGGTAGTCACAGCACCCGCGGTCAGTTATTTCATTACCAAAATTGATGGCGAGGTTGTTACCGTGGTTAATCCATCCGAGTTACCTCAGCCGGGTGAAATTGCCCGCATCGAGGAACCATGGGTGAAAGTCAGAATATTAACCCCATCTAGCTACATCGGACCGGTGATGGAACTCGAACAGTCATGCGGTGGTGTTTACCAGCACATCGAGTATTTAGGGCATTCTGTGGGTGGATCCGATGCAGCGCAGAGAGTGCAGCTCGACTATGACATGCCTTTAAGATCCATGCTGACTACCTTTTATGACCAGCTTAAAAGTCGTACCAACGGATTCGCTTCCCTTGATTACGAGTTTGAAGGTTATAGGGAATCCAAGCTGGTGAAAATAGATGTCCTGGTCAATAATACATTGGTAGATGCCTTCAGCCGCATTGTTCCTCCTGAGCAGGTGCAGGAGGTCGGTAAGTCACTGGTTAACAAGCTTAAAGAAGTGATTCCGCGTCAGTTTTTTACGATCCCAATTCAAGCTGCCGTTGGCGGGCGTATTGTAGCCAGGGCGGATATTCCAGCTAAAAGAAAAGACGTGCTGTCAAAGTGTTATGGTGGTGATATAACACGCAAGCGCAAATTGCTGGAAAAGCAAAAAGAAGGTAAGAAAAAAATGAAAACCATAGGTCAGGTGGAAGTGCCGAAAGAAGCCTTTTTCAGTGTTTTGAAAACAGAAACCTGATGCCGGTGATTTGAACGGGTGTTTAATACCGGGACTATTTATGATAAAATTCAACGGGATTACAGAATAATTTTCGGAGTTTAATTGATGAATCAAACCAAGAAGCCCATTTGTTATGTAGTTGGTATTGGACCCGGTGGGTCAGCCAAATGGCTGACCCACGCCGCGGAAGAGGCGATAAAAGAGTCGGATATTATCCTGGCTTGGGACTGGTCTCTTAAGCCAGTGAAAGATCTGGTCAATGGAAAAGTAATATTTTTTCAAGGCACCAAAGATTATCTACAGAAAGAAAAGGACGCGGCTGAAAGGGCTATACAAACTGGGGAGAGCGTAGCGGTGTTGCGCGTTGGGGATCCCTGCGTGTCTTCCAGTTTGGCACAGGTACTCGATGTATTTAAGGATTTTGAAGTTCGCATTATCCCTTCAGCAGGCGCGGCTCAGTTCGCCGCCGCCAAAGCACAGATATGCCTTGACGAATCCGTGCTGGTTTCTTTTCATGACGGACGGGAAGAAGTGAAGCAGCTTAAACTTAAGTTTTTGGTTGATAGTTTTAACATGGGGCGGAACTTGCTGATGCTGACCAATGAGACGCAAGTTCCCAAACAAACAGCGACTTATCTGCTTGAAAAAGGTTTACCAGCGGAAACACCGGCGCTTATTTGTGAATACCTGACCATGGAAGATGAACATGTTTATTACACAACGCTGTCAGAAGTAGCCAAGACTGATTATCGTTTGACGTCAGTCATGGTCGTTAAAAACCCTTCACCGCACGAGTGCTGCGTTTAATGGTATCGGAGGGGAATACAAGTCCGCCTACGGACACCAGCGATGGATTGGCTGTGAATTATATTCCGTTGGCACGAGGATTGGTACAGGTTTTTACCGGGGAAGGCCGGGGAAAAACTTCCGCTGGTCTTGGCACTGCCTTGCGAGCCTCAGGCCGCGGTTATCGTGTTTACATTGTTTACTTCATGAACACCAGTTACGACTCTGGTGAACAAGAGGTGTTGTACCGGCTCCCCGGAGTAAAATGGGCAGCGTTTGGTCCCGGATTGATTCGTCATCCGGAAAATCCCTCTCCTGAAGTCAAGGAAAAGGCAACCCAAGCACTAACTGAAGCCTGTCGTGCCATGTTGTCCGGGGATTTTGATATTATTATCATGGATGAAATCAATATCGTTACCGGCTGGGGCTGGCTTGAAACGGCGGATGTGATTCAGTTGATAAAGGATAAACCGGAACATGTCGAATTGATACTGACCGGTCGTTTGGTTCCACAGGAAATTATTGAAGCCGCTGATCTGGTTACCAATATGGGGAAGGTAAAACATCCTTATGACCGGGGTATCCCAGCAAGGAAGGGGATCGAATACTGATTTCAAAAATTGTGCCGGGTCAATATCAGCGATAGAATATCAGATACTGTATAATCGGCTGTGAATTTCAGCCGATTATGTTTTTAGATGAAATTCCAGTTTTTTGGTAAAATAATTTGGTTAAGGAGAAAAAATGTCATTAAGCAATAAAGATTCCAGTTCCGATTCCAATCAAATAAGGATAGTCACCGGATGTAGCGAAGAAGAGGCTTGTCCCAAACAAAAGAGAACTCGTCTGTCCAAGCGGGAGGAGATGATTTTAACTATCCTTATTGAAATCCCTAAAGGCAGCCGCAATAAGTACGAATATGATAAAGAACGCAAGGTGATAAAATTTGACCGGATGCTTTTTTCCGCGGTGCATTATCCTTCTGACTATGGTTTTATCGTGGAGACATTGGCGGAAGATGCGGATCCTCTTGACGCGCTGGTATTGGTATCAGAGCCAACTTTTCCCGGTTGTTTGATAGAAGCCAAGCCGGTAGGCCTGTTTCGGATGAGGGATGAGAAAGGCCCTGACGAAAAGATACTGTGTGTTCCCATGGGTGATCCGCACTGGAATTTCATCAAAGAACTGTCAGATGTGCCGACTCACATATTGAAAGAAATTGAGCATTTTTTCAATATCTATAAAGAGCTTGAGAAAAAGAAGACCGGTGTAGAGGGTTGGGAAGACCGTGAATCCGCTATCAAGGCGGTAATAGATTCACGGAAGCGCTACCAGGATAACTTAAAAGAGTTGGGCAACAGCCGGATTTAGTTCGGCTTGCTCAGCCCGGATCATGTTCGATTGTGCCTGATGAGGCCGTTGTATAAAGTGCTAAGTTCCTCAGCAGCGGCCTTGGCGGCGGTTCCTTTTTGATGAATACTAAGCTGATGAAGCTGATCAGCGGGAAGCTTCATTTGTAGTAATGCCTTATAAACAGTACCGTTTTCTGCGATTACAGCTTCAAACATCTTTACCGCGTGTTCGGCTGACCACCGGGTCATACCTTTTGCTGTATCCAAAACAACGTCCTCCCCGTATGTCGAAAGAATCATGGGTTTGAATCGCAGAAAACGGCGATAAACTGCTGCCATGATGCCGTAACTCGTCAGGTGATGAGCATGGATAATATCGGGTTTGATAGAAATAATCTTTGGAGTCGCGAAAGCAATTGCGGCATATGATAAAGGGTAACAGGGGCTCAAAGGTAATGAATGCAGGATGATTCCCCTATGATTACCGGGCTTAAGGGTTTTATGGGAGATAAGATGGACTTGCCAGCCCAAATCAGCAAGTCCTGACAGCAGTTCCATGCTGTTCCCAGGAACACCTTCTCCCAAATGAAGTACTGTCTTTTGTTTATCAACCGGCATATACTTAATATAACCGAATTGATGCGGAAGGTAAATCAGCGCGGTGGTTGTTCGACAAGTTTAACGGGCTGTGCGGCATTGACAGCTATGATGGCTGTGTTAGAATGACTTAGCGTCGGCGTGCTGACGTATTCCTGAGTGCCGAGGTATCAATTGTCTTTAACTTCTACCGTCGTGATTTTAGCTGCTGGCCAGGGTGCTCGGATGTACCCGTTGACCAATGCCCGCCCAAAAACGATGATTCCCCTGGCCGGTAAACCAATATTGGAGCATTTGTTGGGCAACTGCAGGGAAGCCGGAATAACTGACTTTGTATTTGTTGTGGGTTATTACGAAGAAGTCGTGCGCAACTATTTTGGGGATGGGACAAATTGGGCGGTAAATATTCGCTATGCCGTGCAACGCAAACCCCAGGGAACCGCTGACGCTCTGCGACAATGCCGGTCTTTGATTCAAGGGCCTTTTATTATGGTCAATGGTGATGTTATTCCGCAGTCGGGTGACATATCTTTTTTGCGCCATCAAAATGATCCTGTGATGTGTCTTACTGAAATGGAAAGCGTTTCCGGAAAGGGTGTTGTAGAACTGTCCGATAATAAGGTAGTTCGCATTTATGAAAAAACACCTAGCCCGCCGACCCGACTGGTCAACGCGGGAGCCTATCACCTAACGCGGGATGTATTTGAGGTAATTGAAGTTATACCTCGTTCAATCCGGGGTGAATATGAAATTACTGATGCCCTGCAGTACATGATTAATTCCGGTATTTCCGTGGGTTACCATTTTTGCCGCGGTTGGCATGATATAACTTTTCCCTGGGAACTGCTGGATGTTAACGCAAAATTGCTATATGGAATTGAACCATCAAATGCAGGAGTGATCGAAAAAAACACTACCATAAAGAATAATGTTGTAGTTGGGCGGGATACTTTGGTGCGGTCCGGTGCTTATATAGTAGGTCCGGTGATTGTCGGAGACAATTGTGATATCGGGCCCAACTGTTATATACGCCCATATACGGTTATAGGAGATAATTGCCGCATCGGATCCGGTGTTGAAATTAAAAACTCAATAATCATGGCAGGCACCAGAGTACCTCATCAGAGTTATATCGGCGACAGCGTTATAGGGGAGAGATGCAATCTAGGAGCCGGCACTCAAGTGGCAAATCTTAGACTTGATAACCGTACCATTGATGTCGGTGAAGAAAAAAGCGGTAGAAATAAATTGGGTGTTCTCATGGGGGATAAAGTGCTTACTGGAATCAACTCAAGTATCAACCCCGGAACAATAATAGGTGAAGGAGTTTTTATCGGTCCAGGAGCAGTGGCAAACGGTATCATTACTGACGGTGCCCGGAGTTTTTAACCAAGAAATTTAGACGCGGTATATAATGGATTTATGAAACAGGCAATTATTCTTGCGGCCGGTGAAGGTCAGAGATTGCGACCTTTCACCGGCGAAACACCCAAGGTGATGCTTAGTGTTGGTGGCCAGCCATTGCTTAAGCATGTTATACGTGCGTTGGCGAAGGCTGGCATAAGAGATGTAGTTATTGTGGTGGGTTATAATCGCGAGAAAGTGTTTGACGGTTTGGCGGATGGTTCTGAAATGGGGGTTAACATAAGTTATACGGTCCAGGAATGTCAGGCGGGTACAGCTCACGCTTTGCGTCAGGCAGAATCACTGGCCGCGGAAAAGTTTTTACTATTACCGGGCGACCACCTTATCAATGCTGAAACTATAAGCAGTATTACTACAATTGAACCGCAGGCACTGCTCACCTGTATGGTTCCGGAAAAACAAACGGTACGTTATGGTGTTGTAAATCAAGAAAACGGAATGGTTAACACAATTATTGAAAAACCTAAAGAACAATGCTGTGCTCCGGTCAGTACCGGGATATTTGCCCTTAGCAGGGCTGTGTTTGATTACATTCAGGATGATATTGACATGCCAGCCGTAATCAACCGAATGATAGGGGCAGGTATCGATTTTAAAACGATTCAAAGCCAGGGACCATGGCTCGACATAGTATACCCCTGGGATATTCTGAATCTAAACGAACATTTGCTACAGTCCGTCAATTTAAATATTGGCGGCACTGTGGAAACAGGGTGCTTTATCAAAGGCGCTGTTTCGATTGGAAACGGCAGTGTTGTACGCTCAGGTACTTATATCCACGGTCCGGTTAAAATGGGTGAAAATTGTATTATAGGTCCGTTTGCGGTCATTGGCCCCGGAGTTACCTTGGGTGACAATGTTATCATAAAACCATTCAGCGTTATTGAAAACTGTGTTATCGGCAGTGATGTAAGTATTGGGACAGGCGCATTGATTCAAGATACGGTGATTGATTCCGGCTGTAGGATTGATTCCGGGTTCAATGCGTCCGCAGGCGATGCAGAGGTGTTTCTGGCGGGTGAATTTTTTCAACTCAAAACGGGTGTAATGATGGGTGGTAATTGCCGGATTTCAAGTAATGTGACAGCTATGCCGGGCAGTATTATCGGGAATCAATGCCGTGTGGAAGCTCAGAAGATGATCAGGGGAACTATTCCTGACTGTGGGTTGGTGATGTAGATGTGCGGTATAGTAGGTTATACAGGTTTCCGTTCCGCTCAGAACGTTTTACATAACTCTTTAGAGAGACTTGAATATCGGGGTTATGATTCCTGCGGTATTGCTGTCATTGGAAAGAGCGGATTGACGGTACAGAAAAACACTGGCCGGGTGTCTCAATTAATATCGGCCTCATTATCCGTTAATGGCACCGCCGGCATTGGTCATACCAGATGGGCGAGTTGCGGCTCGCCTGACCGCAAAAATGCCCACCCTCATGATGACTGCTGCGGGCGAATCGCTATCGCTCACAACGGTAATATTACTAATTACCTGGATTTGAAAAACCGGCTGGAAAGCATCGGCCATTTTTTTAAGTCAGATACTGACAGCGAAGTACTGGCACATCTTATTGAACAAAATTACCGCGACAACCTTATTCAGGCTTTGCAGGACACGGTAAAAGAGCTACAGGGGTCATTCGGGATTGTGGCCGTGCATCAAGACGAGAACTGTCTGGCTGCCGCCTGCCGGGAAAGTTCTTTGGTTGTGGGGCTGGGTGATGGTGAAAACTGGATAGCTTCTGATGTAACAGCATTCTTTGAATATACCAGCAGGGTTATATACTTGGAAGATGCTGACTTGGTTGAGATGGATGGGAGTCAGGTTAAAGTGTACCGGAATGGACAGTCAGTGGAGCTGGAAATCGATTACATTGACTGGGCTATAGAATCAGCTGGTAAGAACGGTTACGAGCATTATATGCTTAAAGAAATTCATGAACAGCCTCAAGTGTTGCGTCAAAATATCGGTTATTGGCTGAATGAAGGTTTGGACTCTGAAATCTCCAGCTTATGGCGGGAGACAGAAGAGGTACCTATCATTGTCGGTTGCGGTAGCTCATATCACGCAGCTCTGACGGGTAAATATTTTTGGGAATATCTCACAGGAACGTCGGCGAGGATAGAGCTGGCGTCTGAGTTCAATTATCAAATTTCCGCGGCAGATAATAGCAAACGATTGATAATAGGTTTGACCCAATCCGGGGAAACGGCTGATACAATTAAAGGTCTTAAAAAATGGCAGCAATATGGTGCGCAGATACTGGCTATTACCAATATTCCGGGTTCAAGTGTATCAAGAATCGCGGCCAGAACCCTGTTGTTAGGAGCCGGTCCGGAAATCAGTGTTGCTGCAACCAAAACCTATATTGCCCAGATAATGAGCCTCTTGTGTTTGATGATGGGAGCAAATGAGCTGATTTATCGTCAGCGTATTCTCTTGGAGGAAAAGATAAGGGAATTGCCGGCCTTGGTACAGCGGATACTGGACCAACAGGATAATATAAAAGAAGAAGCAAGGTGGTTGGCCGATTACCGCAATGTTATTTGTATAGGGCGTGGAATACAATATCCTGTTGCTCTTGAGGCAGCGCTCAAACTAAAGGAAATATCTTATATACACGCTGAAGCGTGTGCCGCCGGTGAATTGAAACATGGGCCGTTGGCTCTGGTGAGTCCTGATACGCCGGTTATTGCCGTTTTTGGAGGTGATGACACTCGGGAGGCCATGTTGACAGCTGTACGCGAGGTAAAAGTTAGAGGAGCGATGGTGTTGGCTATTATCCCGGGAGATGATGATAGAGCCGCTCAATTGGCTGATAAAGCAATTTTTGTCCCTGAGACAAATTCCATGTTGCAGCCGGTGTTAAACACCATAGCTTTGCAGTTGGTTTCATATTTTGCCGCTTTGCATAATGGCTGCCCTATCGATACACCCCGTCATTTAGCTAAAAGCGTTACGGTTCAATAATAATTAATTGGAGGAAGGAAGAATGATTAAAAGGATATTGGTGCCTTTGGATGGGTCTGAATTATCACAGTCAATTATTCCTCAAGCGACCGAGATAGCCGAACCTGTCGGGGCAGTTGTAGTATTATTCAGAGTTTTGGAAGAAATGGATAAGGGTGTCCGGGACGCAATGGGGGACGATTTAGCCCGTAAACTAGACGCTGTCAATCAAGATGAAGTTAAAGATTATCTTGATAAAAAAGCTGCAGAGTTGAAACAGCAAGGTTCCCACGTAGAAACAGTTGCTCGACGGGGTAAACCAGCTGAATCAATAATTGAATATGCTGGGACCAACAAAGTTGATATGATCGCCATGGCAACCCACGGCCGCAGCGGGTTATCACGATGGGCTTTCGGTAGTGTTACCGACAAGGTACTGCATCAGTCGCCGGTGCCGGTACTTATAGGCCCGGTACCGGGAACACCTCGAGGCTAGCGGCTGTATAGACCGGTTATCGAAGCTTCTTTCAAGATGTGACCGGACAGAGCCTGTTCAAACTGCTCACGACTTGCTCCGCCGGTAATATCAGGAATATTGTCTAAAGCCATCAGGCGGAAAATATAGCGGTGAGTCGGACCACGTGGTGGACATGGAGGATAATAACCGTAAGTTCCACCGGAATTCACTCCCTGCCTGATGCCATTGGGTAGTTCAGCTTTGCGTGGTAGATTAGATTGAAGACGGCTGGTGTCTGCAGGGATATTCCATACCAGCCAGTGGGTGAAGGTACCGCCGGGTGCATCAGGGTCATCCATTATCAGAGCGATGGTTTGCGTACCTTCGGGTATTTGCTGCCAAGTAATCTCCGGGGACATACCCGGTCCGTCACATGTGTATCTAGCGGGAATTGTTGTGTTTTCTTCAATTCCATAGCTTAAAACTTTCATATACTGAGACCTCCAGATTATTGCTCAAGTAAATTGGTTATTTGTACCAGATCAGTAATCTTAGGGCATTCCTGGGGTGCTTCAATTAGTCCGTCTCGGTCAATCAGAGCACCTTTCATGCCTACCGCGGTTGCTCCCAGAAAATCTATCTGGTACTGGTCACCAATGAACATAGTGTTTTCCGCATTATTACCGGAACGCCTGAGCGCTTCCTTGAAAATTTCCGGGTGGGGTTTAGTAAAACCCGTTTCCTGTGATGTAACTACGATGTTGAGAAATGTATCCAGGCCCAGTTTTTCCAATAATGGAATGATATCCTTATCTATATTGGAAATTAAACCCAATACCAGCCCGTGACGTTGTAATTCAGTTAAGGCTGGTACAACGTCATCAAAAAGCTTGTGTCCGAATTTGGTGTCGCGGAAGCGCAGTAGAACTGACCTTAGTAAATTAGGGTCGGGTTCAATGCCGGCTTCTTTCAGAACGATTGATTGATGACGGGCATAAACGGCGCTAATTTCTTCCGGCGTACGCTGACTTATAGCTTTTTTAGCGTTTTCGGTGTAAAAATATTCATCAGCAAGAATGAAAGAACGTTTGAATGACTCGGGAGAAGCTTTAACCCCCAGTTCATCCAAAACCCGGGCTTCCCATTCTTCACGCGGGGGATCATAACTAATGAGTGTTTGGTAAAGGTCAAAGAAAACTGTTCTAATCAAATTAGGCTCCTTATGGGACGATAATTTCAGATATACCGGTTATTAAGGATAAGCTTAACAAAAATAGGCTTTAAATGAAACAGAGGCAAGTTGTTTGGGCTGTTATTTCATGAAGACGATAAAATGGTGGGACATTGATTATCAAGTTTTAATCACCGGCAATTAAGACTTGACCATATTCCCGAGTTCTGTTATGCTTTGGCGGGTTTTTTGAGTGTAATGAACCGTTGGTTGACTGCCCTAAAATACATTGGGATCGGATGGTTCATTAGCTTATCTATCTTGGGAGGCATACTGTTCGGGCGCTGGGTTGATGAATGTCTGGATAGCGATCCCTTGTTTTTAATTATTGGTTTGTTTCTGGGTCTTGCTGTAGCGTTTTATGGCACCTATCAGTTGGTGGCCGTACCCAAGAGCAAAAACTGAATTACAAGGAAGCCAATTAGTGACTGAAGCCAAGAAAGTAATGGGAATGTCCAAGCCGGTTTTCATTGCCGTGCTGTTAGGTTTATTAGCCCTCAGTATTGTCAGTTTTTTGGCCGGAGGTATAGGCAGGGCTTTATTTGGCATAGAATTTCCGGATTGGTTGGTAGTCAATCAGCCTGAACCTCACCTGCCGCCATCAGAGATTTTTCATATAGGCAGCTTTGCCGTAACTAATACCATTTTCACCGCCTGGATATCCATTATTTTACTGGGTGGGCTTTTCTGGGCGGCCACCCGCCGAATGAAACTCATACCCGGGCGATTTCAGGCAATTGCTGAAAGCATTATCGGTTATCTTTACGATTTCTGCACCGATATTGCCGGCGAGAAAAACGGACGACGATTTTTTCCGCTGGTAGCCACTATATTTCTATTTGTTATAACCAACGCGCTGATGAATTTGATACCCGGATACAATTCTATATTAATTGGTGAAGGTTCTCACGCGACCCATTTACTGCGAGGCGCCAATACGGATGTGAATTTCCCCCTGGCTCTGGCGGTAATATCTTTTGTGATGGTTGAATATTGGGGTTTGAAAACCATAGGGGTTCTTCATTATATGGGTAAGTTTTTCAATTTTGGCCCTTTTATCAAGAGCATTAGACATTTCCGGAAGGAAGGTCCTATGGGGGTCTTCAATGGGCTTATTGCCATTTTCATCGGATTGATTGAGCTTATGGCTGAATTTATAAGGATTATCTCTTTCACTTTTCGTCTCTTCGGCAACATGACCGGCGGCGAAATATTATTGGTTTCCATGCTGTTTTTAATGCCGTTCCTGCTGGCACTGCCTTTCTATGGGCTTGAATTGCTGGTGGGCTTTATTCAGGCATTGATATTCGCTGGCCTGACACTGGTGTTTGCTCATATTGCCGTTACACCGCATTCCGAGGAAGCTTCGGAACAACATTAGACAGTTACCAAATTAAGCTTATATAAAGAAAAGGAGAAATGACATGGAATTGGATGCAGCAAGACTTTTAGCGGCCGGCCTGGCTATGGGCCTCGGCGCTATTGGCCCCGGTATCGGTATCGGTATTCTGGGCAGCGGCGCGGTAAACGCGGTAAGCCGTAATCCGGAAGCACGTGGTCCCATCTTTACCAACCTGCTGTTCGCCGTAGCGTTGGCCGAAGCTGTGGCTATTTACGCTCTGGTTGTTTCGATTCTTTTAATATTTGTAGCCTAGTTGTCCTAGAGGGAGGTTCTACTAGTGGAAAAACTGGGGATAGATCTTGCCAGTTTTATAGCCCAATTGGTAAACTTCGGCATATTGCTGGTTGTGTTGTACCTGGTGGCCTATAAGCCTGTTTTGAAAATGATGGACGGACGTGCCGCCCGTATTAAAGAAAGCCTGGAACAGGCTGAACAAATGAAAAAACAGGCTGAGGAAGCTGAGGTAGAATTCAAGCAACAGATTGCCGAAGCCTCGAAGCAGGGGCAAGCGGTTATTGAACGGGCATCCAAAACAGCTGATGAAATTCGGCAACGCGCGCAAGACGAGGCCAAAACTGACGCCGAAGCGTTGGTCAATCGGGCAAGAGCTGAGATCAATCGAGAACGAGATGAAGTTATTGATGAACTGCGCAGAGAATTCGCGGACCTGACTGTCCTGGCGGCCGGCAAGGTTATCGGTAAAACGCTGGATAAAGCCGCACATCGGGATTTAATTAATCAGGTACTCGAAGAAAGCGATAGCTTAAGAAAGAATTAGGGGAGACTATTGGCGAAACGAGCCTTTGCATTAGCTTTGCGTTACGGACAGGCGGTCTATGAGATTGCCGAAGCGAAAAATGAATTTGAACCGTGGCTGAATGACCTGGAGTTACTTAATCAGGTTGTCAGTGACCAAGAGATATCATTTTTTCTGGAGAGCCCCAAGGTATCCATGGGAAGCAAAAAGGATATTTTGGCGGACAAAGTGACTGAGGTCAAACCAGCGGCGGTTAATTTGGTGCTGTCGTTGGCTAATCGGGGACGCCTGGGTATCCTTTCGGATATTCTTAATGACTTTAAAAGACGCTTGGACGATAAGCGTGGTATCGCTCACGCGCAAATTACTTCAGCTATAGAACTGAGCGAAAAAGACGTGGCGGATATTCGGAAGAAACTCAGTGAGATGTTCATCAAAGATGTGGAAGTGTCTACAAAGGTGGACGAATCGCTATTGGGCGGCATGATCGCACGGGTGGGGGATAAAGTAATTGACGGCAGTTTAGTTCGCCGTCTCAATAATTTAAAACAGGAAATCAATCAGGCCAGGCTGTAAACTTGTTTTGCTCCTGGAAGGAGGCTTGTAAAAGTGTCACAAAGAGGACTTGATATTGTAGCTGTACTTAAGGAACAGATAGAGCATTTTGGCTCTGATGTTGCAGTAGCCGATGTGGGAACAGTTATTGAGGTTGGCGACGGCATTGCCCGCATTCACGGCCTCGCCTCCGCGGAGTATAACGAGCTCCTGGAGTTTCCAGGCGGAGTAATGGGCATTGCCCTGAACCTTGAAGAGGATTCAGTCGCGGCGGTACTTCTTGGGGAAGATACTTATATTAAAGAAGGCGACGAAGTCAGGCGTACCAACCGTATTATTGAGGTGCCGGTCGGTGAAGAAATGATCGGTCGTGTTGTCAACCCGCTCGGCCAACCCATTGACGGAAAGGGTCCCCTGAAAACAAATAAAAAACGTGCCGTGGAACGGGTGGCTCCAAATGTTGTTGCTCGTCAAAGTGTTGATACTCCCGTACAGACTGGTATCAAAGCCGTCGACTCCATGATACCGGTCGGCCGGGGACAGCGTGAGTTAATTATTGGAGACCGTTCTACCGGTAAAACAGCGGTTGCCATTGACACCATTATTAACCAAAAGGGTGGCGACCTGATTTGTATTTATGTTGCTATTGGACAGAAAACTTCCAAGATTGCCCAATTGGTCAGTACTTTGGAAAAATACGGTGCCTTGGAACACACCATTGTGGTAGCAGCTTCAGCTTCTGATCCGGCAGCTTTCCAGTATATCGCCCCATTTGCCGGCTGTGCCATGGGTGAAGAATTCATGGACAACGGCAAAGAAGCGTTGATCGTATATGATGACTTAACAAAACATGCATGGGCTTACCGGCAGTTGTCGTTACTGCTGCGTCGGCCTCCGGGACGCGAAGCTTACCCCGGGGATGTTTTTTATTTGCATAGCCGGTTGCTGGAACGTGCCGCCAAACTCA
The DNA here is from genome assembly GCF_055384165.1 of Dehalogenimonas sp. NIT-SK1. Lineage (NCBI taxonomy): Bacteria > Bacillati > Chloroflexota > Dehalococcoidia > Dehalococcoidales > Dehalococcoidaceae > Dehalogenimonas > Dehalogenimonas sp. NIT-SK1. The sequence goes on along the minus strand of NZ_AP042352.1, from coordinate 1,067,223 downwards.
ACAAGGAACACGGGGGCGGTTCTCTGACAGCCTTGCCAATTATTGAAACCCAGGCTCAGGACGTTAGCGCTTATGTCCCCACTAATGTTATTTCTATTACCGACGGGCAAATTTATCTGGAGCCCGATTTATTTAACGCGGGTGTCCGGCCCGCCCTTAACGTAGGTATTTCTGTATCCCGCGTTGGCTCCGCCGCCCAGACAAAAGCGATCAAGAAGGTAGCGGGTAAACTTAAACTGGAAATGAGCCAGTACCAGGCTTTAGCCGCGTTTGCCCAGTTTGGTACATCCGAACTTGATAAGGCTACTCGTGCCCAAATAGACCGGGGGCAGCGCATCACCGAGGTTCTAAAGCAATTGCAGTATAAGCCGGTAGCAATGGAGAATCAGGTGGTTATCTTTTATGCGTTGCTTAACGGATTTCTTGATGATGTTGAAGTTGACAAAGTATCCAAGTTTGAAGATGACTTATATCAATTTTTACAGGCTAATTACGCTGACATAACTAAGAAAATTGCTGATGAAAAAGTATTCAGCGAAGAAACAGAAAAAGCTTTAGAAGCGGCTCTTAAGGAATTCAAAAAGAGCTTTATCGCTTAACCGGAGAAGGGAAGGAGCTTAATGGCAAATCTGAGGGCCATACGGTTACGCATACGGGGCGTTAAAAATATCGCCAAGATTACGCGTGCCATGGAAATGATCGCCGCCTCTAAAATGCGCCGGGCGCAGGAAAGAGGTTTAGCAGGGCGGCCGTATCGTGAAAAAATAACTGAAGTCATCGCGGCTTTATCCGCCGTTTCGGGCGGTGAGGCAGCTCATCCTTTACTGGAAAAACGTCCGGTTAAGAAGATTATGGTGGTTCATGTAACTCCTGACCGCGGGCTATCCGGGGGATTGGTCGGCAATATCAACCGGGCAACCCTGTCGTTTGTGCAGGACAACAAAAACACCCCAATGAGTTTTATCGTAATTGGGAAGAAGGGCCTGGACTTTATGCGGCGAGCTCAACGTGATATCGCTGCTGAATTCATGGGAATGGGAGATAAACCTACTCTTCAAGAAACACTTCCTATATCACGTATTGTAATAGATGACTTTAAAGCCGGGTTGGTTGATGAGGTATATGTGGCGTACAGTCAATTTGTTTCAACCATGGTGCAAAAGCCCGTTTTGGAAAAATTACTTCCTGTGGAACCCGCAGAGATTGAACCGCAGCATAATGTTGAATATCTTTATGAACCAGATGCGGCCACTGTATTGGGGTCATTGTTACCCAGCTATGTTGAAATGAAAATTTACCAGTTATTATTGGAATCAATTGCCAGTGAGCAATCAGCCAGGATGGTGGCGATGCGTAATGCCACACAGAATGCTAACGAGCTTACTGATGAACTAACACTTGAATATAATAAAGCCCGACAAGAATCCATCACCGGCGATTTACTTGATATAGTCGGTGGTGTGGCTGCGCTGGCTTAACTCAATAGGAGGATTGAATGTCCAAAGGCAAAGTTGTACAAATTATCGGGTCAGTTGTTGATGTCGAATTTCCGCCATCGGAGCTGCCAGGGATTTTTAACGCGCTTGAGATCGACAACAATGGTGAGAAAATCGTTCTCGAAGTTCAAGCACACGTCGGCAACAATTGGGTAAAAGCCCTATCCTTTATGCCTACCGATGGCCTGGCGAGGGGAGCTGAGGTGACCGATACCGGAGCACCGATCAGTGTTCCGGTTGGTCAGGGTTCCCTGGGTCGTATTTTTAATGTTTTAGGTCAACCATTGGATAATGAAGGCGAGGTTAAAACCGACGAACGCTGGCCTATTCACCGTAATGCTCCTCCTTTTGAAGAGCAGGAAACCAGCGCCCAGGTATTAGAAACCGGTATCAAAGTTATTGACCTGATTACCCCCTTTGCCCGCGGCGGTAAAATTGGGGCTTACGGTGGTGCCGGCGTGGGAAAAACAGTTGTAATTCAGGAACTTATCCGCAACATTGCTACTGAACACGGTGGTTTTTCAGTTTTCGCCGGTGTCGGTGAACGTTCCCGTGAAGGCAATGACCTCTGGCATGAAATGAAAGACTCCGGCGTTATTGAAAAGACCGCTCTGGTTTTCGGTCAGATGAATGAATTGCCGGCGGTGCGCCTTAGGATTGCGTTAACCGGCCTGACTATGGCTGAGTACTTCCGGGATATGGAACACCGCGACGTGCTGCTGTTTATTGACAATATTTATCGTTATACCCTGGCCGGCATGGAAGTATCAGCTTTGCTGGGACGCATGCCCTCAGCTGTAGGTTATCAGCCCACCTTGGCCACCGAAATGGGCCAGTTGCAGGAGCGCATTACTACTACTAAAAATGGGTCTATTACTTCTTTTCAGGCTATTTATGTGCCAGCGGATGATTATACTGACCCCGGTGTGGTGGCTACTTTCGGTCATCTTGATGCGGTTATCGCGCTTGAGCGTTCCCTGGCAGCCCAGGCGCTCTTCCCGGCGGTGGACCCATTATCTTCCAACTCACGCATTCTTGATCCTATCGTGGTAGGGGAAGAGCACTATAACGTTGCCCGTGAAGTTCAGAGGGTACTCCAGCGTTACAAGGATTTGCAGGACGTTATTGCCATTCTCGGTATGGAAGAACTTTCCGAAGAAGACAAGGCGACCGTAGCTCGGGCGCGCAAGATTCAGCGTTTTCTGACTCAGCCGTTCTTTGTCGGTGAAATATTCACCGGTCGTCCCGGCAAGTATGTCAGCATCGCCGAAACCGTACGTGGTTTTAAAGAGATTCTTGAAGGCAAACATGATAGTTTACCGGAGCAGGCTTTCTATATGGTGGGTACCATTGATGAAGCGGTTGCTGCTGCGGAAAAAATGGCCGAAAAAGGTAGTTAACCAGGCGTGAAAGATAAGTCAGATAGCTAACGGAGTGCTGCTTTGGCGACTATAAGATTAGAAATAGTAACACCGGAACGTCAGGTATTCTCAGATGATGTTGATATCGTTGTCGTTCCCGGAATTGAAGGTGAATTAGGAATATTGCCTAACCATACTCCTTTAATGACCGCTCTAAAGACAGGGGAGCTCCGTGCCCGTAAAGGGTCGGAAGAATTCCTGTTGCTAGTCTCCGGCGGGTTTTTGGAAGTTAGACCCAATCGAGTTATTGTTTTGGCGGATGTTTGTGAAAGAGCCGAGGAAATCGATCTCTCACGAGCTGAAGAAGCTCGAAAGAAAGCCGAGCAAAGAATGGCTGAGAAGTATGAACCTGGTGTTGATGCTGCTGAATCCGAAGCAGCTTTACATCGCGCTATGGCTAGGCTGGCTATAGCTGAGAAAGCAAAAAGACGCGGTAAAAGGTCTACCGGCGGACCACCAAAAGTCGGCTGATAATAAACTAAACAAAAAGCCCCCGATTGTATGCGGGGGCTTTTTTTATGACTACTATCACCAAATATATATGATCTCAATAAAAGGAATAACAAAAGGGCGCTATCTCAGCGCCCTTTTTAACAAATATTAAATTGGATTAATTACACAACTTATAAAATTTCAAGCCGTGCCTTGATTCCAGCTTTGGCGGCTTTTACCCGGATCAAAGTGCGCATTGCCTGTGCGATACGACCTTGTTTACCGATAATGCGGCCTTTGTCGGCATCGTCAACCTGCAACGTTATCTTGAGCCCTTCTTCTTCCTGCTCCTCTGTTACCACCACTGCCTCAGGATTGTCCGCCAGTGATTTAGCAATGTACTCGACTAATTCTTTCATGGTGGCTCCTTTGTGACTAGACTATATTAAATAACTCCGGCCTTTTTGAGAAGTCTACTTACTGTCTCAGTAGGCTGAGCACCTTTTTTAATCCAATCCTTGGCTTTGTCAGTTTCGATATTGACTGTTTCCGGATCTGTCATCGGATCATATTGACCGATGATTTCCAGAAATCCACCGTTTCGGGCATCACGCGCATCAGCGACTACCAGTCGGTAGCTTGGTTTCTTAAGGGCACCCATTCGTCTAAGTTTGATTTTAAGCATTGTGTTCAGGAAAACTCACTTGTATTTTTAGGGTATTATCCAATATGACAGCTATGGTGTCAACTATAAGTGCTAATAAGGAAAAATGCAATCAAGTTTGGCAGTTGAAACCTATAGCAAGTATAATCAGTTTGTATGCGGAATATCAACCGTCAGTACGATGGTTTTAATATCTCTACGGTAAATGCGGTGGAGCTACAGAAGAGCTTGGCTAGAAAGATCTCTCTTGAAGATAGGCCATGCGACAAAGATATTTCTTTGGTTGGCGGGATCGATGTATCAATGGGTAGGAATAGCAAATTTGGAAGAGCCGCTGTTTCGGTAGTAGAATTCCCTTCGCTCAGTGTCGTGACGGATGAGTGCTATGAAGGACCGATTGTAATGCCTTATGTTCCTGGGTTACTGTCTTTCCGAGAACTGCCTTTAATTCTTGGAGCATTTAGGAAACTGGAGGTTGAACCAGATTTATTCATTGTTGACGGTCAGGGCATCGCCCATCCCCGACGCTTGGGTTTAGCGTCCCATTTTGGGTTATTTACCAATACCCCGACTATTGGTTGCGCTAAAAACAGACTCTGTGGTCATTACGGAGTTCTCGGTGAATCCAGGGGTAGTACGGCGGATCTAACTGATAATAATGAACTTATAGGCCGGGTAGTGCGTACCAAAGAAGGATGCAAGCCGGTTTTTATTTCCGCGGGGAATAATATAAGTCTGGGAACCGCTGTTGATTGGATTCTGAAACTCACAGGGCGGTATCGATTACCGGAACCGATAAGGCAAGCCCATTTATCAGCCGGCCGGAATGCTATTGAGCAACCTAACTTCGCAGTGAAATAAACGTTATACGGAGTAATTATGATGGAAATGACTGGAGAATTTAAAGAGCTTTCTGAGCGGATTAATCACGATATGGTGTGTCTTTGACATAGAGGAAAAAGAAAAAGAAGTGATTAGCCTTGAAAACCTTATCACCGAAGATGGTTTTTGGGAAGACAGCAAACAGTCGCAAAAAGTTATGCGTCGGATTACTGAGTTGAAGAAAACGGTTGAACAATGGAGGGCACTTGAGCATCGTGTATTTGAGTTGGCCGAATTGGATGCTCTGGTTAAAGATGACCCTGATTTATCCGCCGATATTGATGCCGACAAAGAGGAATTAAAAGAAAAACTGAATCAACTAGAATTTGAGTTGGCGTACAGCGGAGAATATGATGAACGGAACGCCATATTGAGTATTCATGCCGGAGCCGGTGGTGTTGAAAGTCAAGATTGGGCTCAAATGCTGTTAAATATGTTTGTGAAATGGGGAGAACGGCGTGGTTACGATATCGAAATTCTGGAAACCTCAGTAGGCGATGAAGCCGGGATCAAGAGCGTGACTCTTATTTTTCGCGGTCGTTATGCTTATGGAAATCTGAGGAGTGAACATGGTGTTCATCGTTTGATAAGATTGTCGCCCTTTGATTCTGACCATTCCCGTCACACGTCATTTGCTTTGGTAGAGGTTATGCCTGAAGCGGAAGAGGACACTGATATTGAGATTAATCCCGATGAACTGAAACTTGAAGCTTTCCGAGCGAGCGGCGCCGGTGGTCAAAATGTACAGAAAGTTTCCAGCGCAGTCCGCATTACGCATGTGCCCAGCGGAATGGTGGTGACCGCGCAGACGGAACGTTCCCAGCATCAAAACCGGGAAGTAGCTCTAGGTTTGCTTAAAGCGAAATTGCTGCAGCAGAAAATCAATGAAAATGAGGCTGAGAGAGCCAGGATAAAAGGCGCCCATATTTCCGCGGAATGGGGCAGTCAGATTAGAAGCTATGTGCTTCACCCGTATAAAATGGTTAAGGATCATAGAACCGGAATAGAAACCGGCAACACCCAGGCGGTGTTGGAAGACGGCCAGATAGATTCGTTTATAAATGCGTATTTGAAGGGGCAAATTTCCAGTGATTAGAAGATTGCAGTTTTTTATTATCGGTGTATTTGCGGCAGGGTCAATTATTCCGGTGTCAAGTATTGCTGCGGAAGATGGGTTCACTATCAACGACCTCAATCACACGGTTAGTTTCCCCGGTTCCATAAGTTTTCAACTGGACGCCACCACCGATGCCGATATAGTTGACGCAAGATTAAACTATAAGGTGGACCGCCAAAGCTTCGCGGAAATTTTCAATGAAGTCATTGTTGGTATTTCACCGGCACAGGAAGTGAACTTAAGCTATTCCTTGAATCTTAGAAGGGTCGGTGGGCTGCCACCAGGAACCAAAGTAAGTTATTGGTGGACACTTTATAATGATAAGGGGCGTGAATATGTCACTGCGGAAAATACCCTGATTGTTGACGACGAACGTTATCAGTGGCGAGAAATGGACGAAGGCCTAATCAGCCTTTATTGGTACTCAGGGGATGATTCCTTTGCCGATGAACTAATGAATACGGCGCGGCAGGCCCTGGAAAAGCTGGAAACTGATACCGGAGCCAAACTGATGGAACCTGTTTCGCTATATATCTATGACAGCTCTCAAGCTCTTCAGGGTTCAATGGTTTTCCCCCAAGAGTGGACTGGAGGAGTTGCTTTTACCAATTTCAATACCATAGCTATCGGTATTGAGACATCTGAATTGGCATGGGGTAAAAGAGCGATAGTTCACGAATTGGCGCATCTGGTAACCAATCAGATGACTGGCAATCCATATAATTCCATTCCGACTTGGTTAAATGAAGGTCTGTCTATGTATGCTGAAGGTAATCTTGGGGCTATATATGCTGTTTTTTACAAACAGGCCATTGACCAGCAGAATCTTATTTCCGTTCGCAGTCTGGCAAGTCCTTTTTCGGCGTCACCTGAATTAGCATACCTTTCATATGCTGAAAGCTATCATATCGTCAAGTACCTGATAGACCAATATGGACAGGATAAAATGAGCCAATTGCTGCAGACCTTTGCTGAAGGAGCCAGTGCCGACGGCGCTTTGATGGAAGTTTATGGTTTTGAAATGGACAGATTGGATAAGGAGTGGAGGGAATACGCATACAGTGCCGTACCGGGTCAGTCGCCGCAAACGGTGATTTGGACACCATGGCTGGTGGCTTTAATCGTATTAGTGGCCGGGGCATCAATGGTAATTGGGGTTTGGCTCTTTTATCCCCAGGCAGTTGCCCGGAATGAAGAGGTTGATAATTAATGAAACGATTGTTGTTTTCTCTTACTAGCTTAGTATTGTTGCTTCTTCCCATAGTTTCTGGTTGTGCACCAGAAAATGAAAATGATTCGGTTCTTCCTGGTACTGCCGGCGGACAGTTGAACCTGACGGCAACGGAGCCTTATACTCTGGATCCCGCTATTATTGGAGATGCCGGTGGATTGACCTTTATCGCGCAGATTTTCAGCGGATTGGTTAAGGTAGCTGATGAAGGTATTGTACCTGATATAGCTGAATCTTGGACAGTAAGTGAGGACGGAACTGTTTATACTTTCCACTTACGGCCTGATGTTACTTTTCATGACGGCCGCCAAGTGAAAGCCGATGATTTTAAATACTCCTGGGAGAGGGCATTGGCCCCGGCAACAGGGAGCAGTACCGCCCGTACGTATCTTGGTGATATAGCCGGTTCAGCAGCCGTAAGGTCCGGTGAAATGGCCACCTTATCGGGAGTTAGGGTGATTGATGATTATACTCTTGAGGTCACTATTGATAGCCCCAAGTCATATTTTTTGTCAAAAATGACTTACGCAACCGCGTATGTCGTGGATAGAGAAAATGTAGCTGAGGGTAATGAATGGTGGCGTAACCCCAACGGAACCGGACCTTTTATACTGGACCAGTGGACGAATGATGCTTACATTAGACTGAAACAAAACACTGGTTTCTATGATGGTGAACCCAAGCTTGATAGTGTTGTATTTAATTTCCTGGCCGGTCGGCCAATCGACTTGTATGAAATGGGCAACATTGATATTGCCTCAGTTGACTCGGCGTATATAGACCGGGCTTTAGATACAGACGGTGCTTTCTCTGGCCAGGCGCAAATAATTTCTCAGTTAAGCTTGTATTTTCTAGGCTTTAACAGTGCCGAGCCGCCTTTTGATGATCCTCTAGTCAGGAAGGCTTTTTCAATGGCGTTAGACCGAGACAAACTGGTTGAGTTGGTTTTTAATGATATGCATCAAGCAGCGGAAGGTATAGTGCCGCCTGGAATTCCAGGCTATAACCCGAGTATTGCCGGGTTGGGGTATGACCCTGGAAAAGCCCTGGAATTATTAGAGGCTTCTTCTTACGGCAGTGCGGAAAATTTGCCTGATATAACATTAACAACCCTGGGTTACGGAGGTTTGATTTCAGCTGAGTTGGAAGCAATGGTTTATCAATGGTCTAATAATTTGGGTGTTGAGGTAAGCGTGCGGCAGCTTGAACCGGAAGTATTTTTATACAGCCTCAAAGAAGAAAGAGACCAGATATTCTACCAGGGGTGGATAGCGGATTATCCTCATCAACAAAATTTCCTGGAAATACTTTTTGAAACCGGAGCCGATAATAACTGGGGAGAATATTCCAATCCACAGGTCGATGAATTACTTGAACAGGCTGCTACGATGACCGAGGAAAGTGAGAGTGAGCTTATCTACCAGCAAGCGGAGCAAATACTGATTTCAGAGGCGGCTTTATGGCCTTACTATTTCGGACGCAGCTATATCCTAGTTAAACCCTACATCAAAGGCTACGAGCTCAATCCATTGGGAGTACCATTGCTGAAAGATGTTAGCATCGACCGGTCTGTTGATGTGCCGACTAATTTAACTGTAAGTTAGCCGAGTATCAATCAAATTCGGGATAGCCAAGCAGCAATCTAATTGGCTGTAAATAGAAACAAGCGGCGGAGGGTGTGGGATTCGAACCCACGGTTCCCTTGCAGGAACAACGGTTTTCAAGACCGTCACCTTAAACCACTCGGACAACCCTCCATGTTTGATCAATGAATAGGACGAATATACGGCGGTTATTTTAACACGGACGGATATTCATTGCACAGATTACGACACATTTTTTAAATAATCACCGTCTGTTTTTGTGAAAGGATAAATGTATACGATCCAGCCTGAAATAAACCAAGAAACCAAAAAGCGGTGGTTCATCAATAAACCGACCTGTTTAAGTTGACATATTAAAAATTTTACTGTACACTAAATGGTTGTTAATTATGCCTCTTAACCAAATTTATTTTATAGAAGTTCTTTCCGGTATTTTACCTTTTTGGCAGTAATCTGTCCTTTTCCTTAAGTAATAATCTGACTTTTTAAGGAGTAGACATGGCTTCAATTTTACCGACTGCTGACGCAGCTTCAGTGGCAGCCACCCGCAAATCTTATTCCAAAATACCTGAGGTGATCGGGGTTCCCAACCTTATTGACCTTCAATTGTCATCCTTCCGGTGGTTCATGGAAGAAGGCCTCCGAGATCTTATAGCAGAACTTTCGCCGATCAAGGATTTCAACGGCAATCGAATGGAACTGGAGTTTATCGGTTATGAATTCCGGGAGCCCAGGCTGTCCGAAGAAGAATGCCAGCATCGCGATAAAGATTACTCTGTTCCGCTCTATGTGAAAGCGCGACTCATTATCAAAGCTACTGGTGAAATAAAGGAACCATTCGAGATATTTTTTGGTGATTTACCGTTGATGACGGCCAATGGCACTTTCATCACCAGCGGTACCGAGCGAGTGGTAGTCAGCCAGTTGCTGAGGTCACCCGGTGTTTATTTTACTGTCCAGGAAGATTCGGCTACCGGGCGTCCACTTTGCCATACCAGCCTGATTCCCACCAGAGGTGCTTGGCTGGAATTTGAAACTTCTAATAAAGATGTTATATCGGTAAAAATAGATGGCCGTCGGAAAATTCCCGTTACCAGTTTTTTAAGAGCTATAGGCTATGGCAGCGACCAGGAACTGGTAAACCTTTTTTCTGATGTTGACAACTCGATGGAGCATCTCTATATTCAGTCTTCCATTGAGAAAGACTCGCTTATCAGAGATACCGAGGCTGCCCTTATAGACCTATACGGGCGTTTGCGCCCCGGTGACCCGGCCAATGTTGATAATGCCACCAAATTGATTAATGAAATGTTTTTCAGCCCTGACCACTATGACCTGGGTGCGGTGGGAAGATATAAGGTTAATCGCCGTCTGAACTTGGAACAGAAAGTCAGTGAAGAGAACAGGGCCCTAACCAGAGAAGATATAGTCGCTATTATAAAACAGATTATTAAGATCAATAATAGTGTGGATTTTGCCGACGATATTGATCACCTGGGAAACAGGCGTATTAGAACCGTTGGTGAATTGATTCAGAATCAGTTCCGTATCGGTTTGTTGCGTTTGGAACGTGTAGCCAGAGAACGCATGAGCATTGTACCACTTGACCAGGTTACCCCGGGTGGATTGGTCAACATCCGTCCGGTTATCGCGGCGATTCGAGAGTTCTTCGGCGGTTCGCAATTGTCGCAATTCATGGACCAGACCAATCCACTCTCTGAATTGACTCATAAGAGAAGACTTTCCGCCATGGGCCCGGGAGGGCTTTCCCGTGACCGGGCCGGATTTGATGTGCGCGATGTTCATTTTTCTCATTACGGCCGTATTTGCCCAATTGAAACTCCGGAAGGCCCCAATATTGGTCTCATAGGTTCTTTAGCCGCCTACGGTCGAGTTAATCGTTACGGTTTTATAGAAACACCTTATCGAAAAGTGGTTAGCGAACTTAATAATTATGATGATCGTCTGATAGGGCTGTCTTTACAGGAAGAACTGCTCGACGGGTCCAAAAAGATACTGCCGGCCGGTTCGGTTGTTGATGCAAAGACGTTTAAGACGATTGCCAAATTACCGGAGCGAACAATTAAAGTAGAACCTTTTGTTTCCGATGAAATTTACTACCTGGCAGCTGACGAGGAAGATAAATATGTGATTGCGCAGGCTAACGCCAGATTGGATGCCAGAGGACGCTTCCTTGACGGGCGCATTGAATCCCGTTTTGGTGAGAATTATTTTTACGAGCCTCCGGAAAAGATCGAGTTTATGGATGTCTCACCAAAGCAGATATTCAGCGTAGCGGCTTCGCTCATACCATTTCTTGAGCATGATGATGCTAACCGCGCTCTGATGGGAGCGAATATGCAACGCCAGGCGGTTCCATTATTGAGGCCTGAAGCTCCGTTAGTGGCAACCGGAATGGAAAAAGAAGCCGTTCGTTATAGTACCCATGTTGTTTTCGCCAAGAGGGCAGGCAAGGTTGAATCCGTTACCAGTGAAAGAATAATCCTAAAGGATAGTACCGGCCAGCATGATGAATACAAACTTGCAAAATTCATGCGCACAAATCAAGGCACTTGCATCAATCAACGACCGGTGGTTAATCAAGGGGATAACGTTCTTCCAGGACAGGTGTTAGCTGACTCTTCAGCTACTGAAAACGGGGAATTGGCGTTGGGCCAGAATTTGATATGTGCTTTCATGAGCTGGCATGGTTATAACTATGAAGACGCAATTATTCTGAATGAGAGATTGGTAAAAGATGATCGGCTGACCTCACTTCATGTAACTAAACATGAACTTGAAGCGAGGGATACCAAGCTTGGAGTCGAGGAGATTACAAGAGATATTCCCAATGTCGGTGAGGAATCACTTCGTGAATTGGATGAACAGGGTATTATAAGGGTTGGAGCCGAGGTTGGCCCGGATGATATTCTGGTGGGTAAAATTACTCCGAAAGGTGAAACGGAACTCTCAGCTGAAGAAAAGCTCTTACGTGCCATATTCGGTGAGAAAGCGCGTGAGGTTAAAGACACTTCTTTGCGAATGCCCCATGGCGAATGGGGCAAGGTTATTGCAGTAAAGGTATTTTCCCGCGATGATGGTGATGATCTTCCGGCCAGAGTAAACAAATGGGTACAGGTATGGGTAGCCCAGAAACGCAAAATCTCTGTTGGCGATAAACTAGCCGGTCGCCATGGCAACAAAGGGATCGTATCCATCATAGCTCCATCTGAAGATATGCCATATTTGCCTGACGGTACTCCTGTTGATGTAATTTTAAATCCGATAGGGGCGCCTTCCCGCATGAACCTTGGTCAGATTCTCGAGCTCCACTTGGGTTGGGCAGGACATCTGCTGGGCTTTAGAGTTAAGACTCCAGTTTTTGATGGGGCCTCGGATTCAGCCATAGAGGATGACCTGGCACGGGCAACGATTGCCCAAATGGCCGGTCTTATTCGACTTGATTATGAAGCAAAAAACACCCAAGCCATAATCGAAGCTGTTACCGAATGGCTTAAGGCCCGTGGTTATGACGGGCCGAAGGTATTTGATGCGACTTCACCCGGGTTCGCTAAAGAAGTCTGCCTGCGGTTGTGGCTGGAAGCCCACGGAGTAGCCGGAGTTAAGGATATTTCCACCGATGAGCTTTTTGACCAGGCTTTCAAACTCGGTAGAGAGTTGAATATACCATTGCCTTTCGACGGCAAAATGCGACTGAGGGACGGCAAGACCGGGGATTATTTTGACCAGCCCGTAACTGTTGGAAATATGTATATTCTCAAACTTATTCACTTGGTTGAAGATAAAGTTCATGCTCGTGCTACCGGTCCTTATTCTTTAATTAGTCAGCAGCCGCTTGGTGGTAAAGCCCAGTTTGGCGGACAAAGATTCGGCGAGATGGAAGTCTGGGCTATGGAGGCCTACGGAGCAGCTTATAATCTCCAGGAGATGCTGACGATTAAGAGTGATGATGTTACCGGGCGTGCTAAAGCTTATGAGTCTATTGTTAAAGGTGAGGATGTTTCTCAACCAGGCGTACCGGAGTCATTTAAAGTGCTGGTTAAAGAGCTGCAAAGCCTGGGTTTGGCAGTTGAAGTTATTAATGAAGAGGAACGTTTGCTACCCGCGGAACATCTTAATGAGTCATCGGTTGCCGAGGATACTTCTGAGCTAGCTTTAGCCGGTGAGCTAACCGCGCGACTACTCGATGGCAGTGCAGAAAACACGGAAGAGGAAACAAAACAACAAGATGAATGAAGTAATTGATTTTGATGCTATTCGAATCTCCCTAGCTTCGCCAGAACAGGTAAGAGGCTGGTCATACGGTGAAGTCACCAAACCGGAGACTATCAATTACCGTACGCTTAAGCCCGAACGTGATGGTCTGTTTTGCGAGCGTATTTTCGGACCTACGAAAGATTTTGAGTGTCAGTGCGGAAAATACAAGCGTATTCGATACAAAGGAATAATCTGTGATAAATGCGGTGTTGAAGTCGCTCGTTCAAAGGTGCGTCGTGAGCGTATGGGGCATATTGAGTTAGCTTGTCCCGTTGGTCATATATGGTTCACCAGGGGTATCCCCAGCCGAGTAGGGCTTTTACTGGATTTATCTACCCGCAATCTAGACAGAATAATTTATTTCTCTCATTTCGTGATCACGAAAGTGGATGATGATGCCCGGAAATTAGCTATAGAAATGTTAGAGCAGGGACGAAGGCAGGAAACCGACGATAAAGAAGCTGAACTGAATTCTAAAATAGAAAAGCTAGAAGCTGACGGAGCAGGTGTTGAGAGTATCAATAATCTGCGTCGAGAATTTGAAACAGACCGGGGCGAGCTTGAAGAGCAGACGACAGGGATAATAGACCAATTGCGTGAATTGCGCCGCGGCAGTCTGCTTAGCGAGAGCCAGTATTTTGAATTGAATGTCAGGTATCCGGAAGTTTTTGAAGCCAAGATGGGCGCTGAGGCAATCCTGGACCTGTTGCGTACACTTGACCTCGGTGAAATGCGTAACCGGCTTGTTCAGGATACCCGTTCCCCTTCAGGTCAAAAGCGGAAAAAGGCGAGCAAACAGCTGCAGCTTGTTGAAGCTTTCCGCCGCAGCGGCAATAAACCGGAGTGGATGATATTAACTGTTTTGCCAGTATTGCCGCCTGATTTAAGACCCATGGTGCAGCTTGACGGAGGTCGGTTTGCCACATCTGATTTGAACGACCTTTACAGGCGAGTAATAAATCGGAATAACCGTTTGAACCACCTGCTGGAAATAGGCGCGCCTGAGATTATTATCCGTAATGAAAAGCGGATGCTGCAGGAAGCTGTTGACTCATTGATTGATAACGGTCGACGGGGACGAAGTGTCGCCGTATCCGGTGACCATAAAGCTAAGTCAATCTCCGATTTGCTCAGAGGTAAACAGGGCCGTTTTCGTCAAAACCTGCTCGGAAAACGGGTAGACTATTCCGGCCGAAGTGTTATTGTTGTTGGGCCCGAACTTAAACTCCATCAGTGTGGCCTGCCACGCAAAATGGCGCTGGAGCTTTTTAAGCCTTTTGTAATGCATCGTTTGGTAACGGATGGGTTGGCGCCGAATATTAAAAGCGCGCGCCGCCTGGTTGAGCGAGCCAGGCCCGAAGTCTATGACATCCTAGAAGATGTGGTTAAAGAACGACCGGTCATGCTCAATCGCGCTCCCACCTTGCATCGTCTTTCTATACAAGCATTTGAACCGGTACTTATTGAGGGATCAGCAATAAGGATTCATCCGTTGGTGTGTGCCGCCTTTAATGCGGACTTTGACGGTGATCAGATGGCGGTTCATCTACCGCTATCGCGGGCGGCGGTAAAGGAAGCCAGAGAAGCAATGTTGTCCGTTCACAATATGCTGCTGCCTTCAAGTGGCGACCCTGGGGTGACTCCCAGCCTGGACATGGTTTTTGGATGTTACTATTTAACCACCAGCCGGCCGGGCCTTAAAGGTGAAGGGAAACGATTCCGGGACGTAGAAGAGGTTAAACGCTATTATGAACTGGAACTTATCGACCTCCGGGCTGAAATAGAAGTATTTATGGCGGATGCTGATGCTACCGACAAGATGGTGAAGACGACCGCTGGCAGGGTTGTGTTCAATGAGGCTCTGCCGGATGGTGTGGCGTTTTTTAATCGTCCCGTCGACAAGTCAACTTTGAGGAAGATAATCACGGAATGCAAGCGCAATGCGAGTGATGAGGTTATGGCCGAGTCGCTTGATAAGATCAAACAACTCGGATTTAAATACGCGACACGATCGGGCATTACCATTGCGATGAGTGATATCGCTATTCCAGCTCCTAAAAAGAAAATTATTGCTGATGCAGAAAATGAAACAACCCAGATTGAACAGCAGTACGCTCAAGGGCTTATCACCGATGATGAACGTTATTCCGGTGTTATTGAGATATGGATGAAGGCATCGGAGCTGATTGGTGATGCAATCTCAAAAGGCATGGATAATGTCGGTAATATTTATATGATGGCCAATTCCGGGGCTAAAGGTAATGTTTCCCAGATACGGCAGATGGCGGGCATGAGAGGTTTGATGACCAATCCTTCGGGTAAAATCATAGATTTTCCGATCAAATCCAGTTTACGTGAAGGACTTTCAACCATAGAATATTTTATCTCTACTCATGGCGCCAGAAAAGGTCTGGCCGATACAGCTCTGCGCACTTCAGGGTCTGGTTATCTGACCCGACGTCTTATTGATGTTACGCAAGATTTGATTATTTATGAAGATGATTGCGGCACCATGGATGGTTTGTGGATTGAAGAACCAAAAGAAAAAGGGATCTTGCCTCCTCTCGCGGAAAGAATTGCCGGCAGATTGGCGGCTATGCCTATTGCAGATCCCGAGACCGGTGAAGTCATTGTTGACCGAAATGGGGAAATAGACGAGGAAAAAGCAAGAGAAGTAAGCCGAGCCGGAGTGACCGAGGTCTATGTCAGGTCTCCGATGACCTGCGGTTCGAGACGTGGTATTTGCCAAAAATGCTATTGGCGTGACCTCGGTCGCGGCAAACCGGTTGAACATTATACAGCTGTAGGTATTCTGGCGGCACAGAGTATTGGTGAGCCGGGAACTCAGTTAACATTGCGCACCTTCCATACCGGTGGTGTGGTTGGCACCGATATTACTACCGGTCTGCCCAGAGTCGAGGAGCTTTTTGAAGCCCGGCCTCCAAAAGCGCAGGCGATTATTTCTGAAATTGATGGTATTGCCGAGATAAAAGAAAGTGATGAAGGTCGTAGTATCCATGTTACGGCTCGAGAGGTGTACCAAGATGAATATACTTTACCAGAAGATTGGAAAGTGGAAGTCAAAGAAGGCCAAATAGTAGATATGGGTTCAGTTCTGGCTACCGCGCCGGAAGTTGATGACCAGTCAGTCCATCTTGTTGATGGCGAGGCGGCGTTGATTGCCAGGGTAGGCGGGAATATTAAGATGGAAGGTCAGCGTATTTTTATCAATTCCGAAGATATTGAAGAGAGGGAATACATGGTCCCCGCTTCAGTCCATATCCAGGTTAAGGATGGGGATAAAGTGAGAGCGGGCCAGAAATTAACTGATGGGTCTGTTAATCCCCAGGACATTCTATCTGTTCTCGGTAGAGAAGCAGTACAGCGTTATCTGGTTGAAGAAGTGCAAAAAGTTTATTATTCTCAGGGCGTTCATATTAATGATAAGCATGTGGAAGTGATTGTCAGGCAGATGATGAATAAGGTTCGTATAGATACCTCCGGTGATACGGATTTGGTACCCGGAGAATTGGTCGATAAATTCCGTTTTGAGGATATAAATAATAAAATACTTGCTGAAGGTGGCGAGCCGGCTACGGCACATACGGTATTGATGGGCATCACCAGGTCCAGCCTTTCTACTGAAAGCTGGTTGGCAGCGGCCTCATTCCAAGAAACAACACGGGTTCTTACTGATGCCGCAATTTACGGTAAGAAGGATAATCTAGCCGGCCTGAAAGAAAATGTTATTATCGGTAAACTAATTCCGGCGCAGTGCAAATCATGTCGGGACGCGACCGATGAGAGGGCTGCTGAAATTGAGGCCGCAAAGACGATACAACTCGAAAAATTGGAAGAACCGGTTGTTGAACTCCAATAATATTCGCGCTTTAAGTTTTAGTGCAACGGGGGCTTCAAGCCCCCGTTGCACTAATTGATATGATATAATGCCATTTAATTATGACTGAACGCGTTATTTCCGAGGATTCAGGGGGGGAAGACTCGGGGCTGGACAAAAGTTTACGCCCTAAATCCCTCTCTGATTTTGTTGGGCAGAAAAGGATTAAAGATAACTTATCAGTCACTATGTCCGCGGCGAAGGAACGTGGTGAGTCCTTAGACCATGTATTATTATACGGTCCGCCAGGATTGGGCAAGACGACACTGGCACATATAATAGCCCGCAGCATGGAAGTAAACATTCGCATTACCGCCGGGCCGGCTATCGAAAGACCGGGTGATCTCGCCGCGATTATTACTGGCCTCCAACCTCATGATATTCTATTTATTGATGAGATACACCGATTAGGCAGGACTGTTGAAGAAATTCTATATCCCGCCATGGAAGACTTCGCGCTGGATATAGTTATCGGCAAAGGTCCCGGTGCTAAAAGTCTACGGATTAAGTTGCCCCCGTTTACGTTGATCGGAGCTACTACCCGTTACGCCATGCTTTCTTCGCCACTGCGTGATCGGTTCGGCTCAATTCATCGCCTGGAGTATTATACCGAAACAGACTTAGAAACTATTATCAACCGGTCAACTAAGATACTGCAAGTAGAATCCGCCGCCGATGGTTTAAAAGAGATAGCCTGCAGAGCCAGAGGGACACCCAGGGTGGCCAATCGGTTGCTCAAAAGGGTCAGAGATTACGCTCAGGTGCGAGGGGACGGGGTTATTAATAGAGAAATTGCTCTAACAGCGTTGGGTCAATTAGAAGTTGACGGTGTTGGGCTAGATAACACTGATCATCGGTTACTCAGGGTTATTGTGGAAAAATTTGCTGGGGGTCCGGTTGGTTTAGAGACGCTTGCTGCAGCCATCAGTGAAGATACAGATACTATTATGGATATTTACGAGCCGTACCTTATGCAGCTTGGTTTCTTAGAGCGTACACCTCGAGGCCGCATGGTGACCCGCCGCGCTTATGATCATTTGAACCTGGAATATCCGCAAGCCAGGAGAAAACACGGACGGAGTACGCAACAGAACAGCTTTCTTTAATTCTCAGTTACGAAGTATTTATGATGTTGAATAATGATTAAGCTATTAGTTCACTGTTGTTGCGCGCACTGCGCGGCATATACGCTTAAGTACTGGCAGAACCAGGGGTACGATGTTAGCGCATATTGGTGCAACGCCAACATTCATCCTTACACTGAACATCAGAAACGTTTAAAGTCCATGCGTCAGTTCATGTTGGAGGAAGGTTTTGAGTTTATTGAAGAAAATGAATACCCGATTGATGCTTATTTAAAGGCTACGGTGGGAAATTCATCAACGAGTGAACGTTGCTATTCCTGTTATTTGTTCCGGATGAAAAGAACAGCATTGTTCGCTGCCGCTAATGGTTTCCAAGCATTTTCCAGCAGCCTGACTATCAGTCCCCAGCAGAATCACAAGAGTATAATCGCGGCGGGTAATGAATCCGAGGCATTATCTGGAGTCAGATTTCTATACGATGACCTGCGAAAGATGTATTCAGAGAGCCGAAAAATCACAAAACCTTTGGATCTTTACCGGCAGCAATACTGCGGTTGCCTTTTTAGTGAATACGAGAGGTATCGTAATTCTGATGTCATTTGATTTTTTGGGTAAGAGTTGAAGTAATACTTAACATAAATGTTTAATTGATTTAATGATGAATTATATTATACGATCAATGCGCCGTAGTGATATTAACCCCGTAACGGCAATAGACCGGGAAGCATTTTCCACCATGTGGCCTCCAATGAATTATCATCGAGAGATGGAAAATCAACTCGCTTGCTATTTGGTTTTATCGCAAGTCTCTGGAATCAGCCAGGGTGGGATTGAAACAGAGAAGAACCCTGGTCTGGTGGAGAAAGTAAAAACCTGGATTACTCCTAACGGGGGAAAACCCAAGGAAAAAATTATAGGCTTTGCCGGTTTTTGGATGATGGCTGATGAAGCTCATATTATCAGTCTAGCCGTACGAAAAGAATATCGTCGGCGAGGGTTTGGTGAATTTCTATTGTTGGAACTTATGGAGGAATCATTTAAAAGGCACGCCGTTACTCTGACCCTGGAAGTCAGAGTTTCGAATTATGAGGCACAGCGTTTATATATAAAAAACGGTTTTTCTGAAAAAGGTATAAGAAAAGCTTATTATACCGACAATCGTGAGGACGCACTGATAATGACTATTGAGAATATTGAATCAGTCGCTTGGCGGGATAAGCTGAATAAAGCTCGGGCGAAGGTTAATCCATGAGTTAGAGTTGCTGTTTTGAGGTCTCGGCTGCCAATTGCCCATCAACAGCCCAGTTATGTTTAGGGGTATCTTCAAAAATAATGGTAACTTTTTCTGCTGGTGTTCCAATTTTTTCGAACTCGCCGGTAATACCCGCGGCCAGTTGTTTTTTTTGGCTGATGGTTCGACCCTCATGCATTTTTATGATAACAACAGGCATATTCCCCCCCAAGCTTATTAACTGACGAACTGTAATGTGATGTCAGAAGCTGTTATACGGTATTAACGACCACCTCGGGCACGACGCTTTATCTCCATTTCCTGTTCAAAGCGCTCAAATTCTTCTTCACTCATTAATTCGCAGCTTTCAAGGTTGTTTTGCTCCAGATGTATTTTCATGGCGGCGCGGCATTTCCAGCAGCGATAAGGGCCAATATACCGCTCATCTGCGATAGAAAATCCACCGCTGGTGTTACAGCTGGGGCAGGTGATATTAATAAGCATAAATATTACTCCTTTTTCAAGTATAGCTATATGTTGTCTTAAATGTTAGCAGTTTATAATAGGTCAAACAAATTAAGAATGGGGCACCCTCAGCAGAAGGCAAATATTGCGGGAGAGATGCTTCAGACAACCTTTATATTTCGATTCTGGATTTATACTAACGATTTTTAATCCAGCAGATAGGACCAGTTTTTCTATTTCTCGGTAAGTAAAAAGATGGTAATAACGATATACTGTTTGATCGCCATTCTTCCAAGGGATAAAGGTATCTCGTCTCGTAAGCCAGAACCGAGGTTGAAGGGCATTCCATACAGTTATAAATATCTCACCACCAGGTTTAACGACTCGTTTTAACTCTAATACAGCTTTTAGTTGTTCTCGGTAATCTTTAATATGATGCAGGCTGGCTACTGCGATTGCATTATCAAAGTCATCATCCTGGTAAGGAATCAAGCGAATATCAGCCTGTTTAAGTTCAGCATGGAAATTGTGCTTTTTAAAATATCGCTCGGCCTGTTTAAGCATTTCCAACGAAATATCGATGCCATATAGCTGAAAAGCCTCTTTGAATGGTAAAAAATCAGCTCCATGTCCACAGCCTGCATTGAGCAGTTTTCCTTCACCCCAACGCATGGAAAGACGGTCAAGCTCATCTTTGAATATAGTGTAATGCCGAAAGTTATACCATCCTGCGGCGATCGGGTCAAAATCAGGCGTTTTATTTACGAACTCAGTATTTTTCATGGTTTGTTTTCAATGAGTTATAATGGAGTATAAATGAAAAAGAACACCCGCACAATTTCCGGGGTTACACCGATAGCTGTTATGAGCAAACCATCAGGTTGTCCGGGTAATTGTGTTTATTGTCCGCAATTTGAAGACGTGCCGCGGAGCTATACCCCTCATTCTCCGGCGGTAATGCGCGCCGCAACGCGGGGTTACGATGCCGCTGAACAAGTTAAACTAAGATTACGTATTCTTCAGGATATGGGACATCCTACCGATAAGGTGGAACTTATAGTAATGGGGGGTACTTTTCTCTCAACCCCAATTGATTATCAAAACGAATTCATAAAGGCATGTTTTGATGCGCTGAATGGAACAGCCGCTGAAAGCTTGAATTTCGCTCAACAGATTAATGAATCAGCGTCATATCGAGCTGTGGGATTGTGTATAGAAACGCGGCCGGATGTTTGCGGCAGAGAAGAAATTGAACGCATGGTTTCCTGGGGAGTAACACGGGTGGAATTAGGTGTCCAAACTATTGATGACAGTATTTACCAAACAATAAGACGCGGACATAACATTGAAGCGGTGGTTGAATCAACCAAAATGTTAAGGCAGGCAGGTCTTAAAGTTCATTATCATTGGATGCCTGGTCTGCCAGGTTCGACTCCCGAACATGACCTGGCAATGACAGAAGAATTATTTAAAAATCCCAAATTCCGTCCTGATGGACTGAAAATATATCCTACAATGGTTGTAGAAGGGACTGAACTGGAAGACTGGTACCGTGACGGAAAATATAAACCATATTCCAATGCAGATATGACCAATCTATTAGCTAGAATAAAAAGTACTGTCCCCCCTTATGTTCGCATTTCTCGAGTACTGCGGGACATACCGGCTGAATACATCACGGGAGGGCTAAAGAATTCTCTGCGAGACAATGTTCAAGAGCAGCTGAAATATGCCGGTTTATCTTGCCAATGCATCAGGTGTCGTGAGTATGGGCATCGAGCGCGTCGTAAACTTGATATTGGTAAGCCATTTCTCAAACGACGAGAATATGAAGCCTCAGGTGGAACTGAGATTTTTCTTTCCTTTGAAGATGATTATGGAACCTTATTCGGGTTACTAAGGTTGAGGATGCAACATGGTGGCCCAAAGGTTTTATCGAATGGGGAAAATAAATTGGCTTTAATAAGAGAACTGCACGTATTCGGGTCAGAATTGTTGATAGGTACCCAGGGTGATGAAAATAGCGTCCAGCATAAAGGTTTAGGGAGAGGTTTATTAAAAGAAGCCGAACGTATAGTTTTCAGAGAATATCATTTATCCAGGGTTGGTGTACTCTCCGGTGTCGGGGCGAGGGCTTATTATCGATCTTTGGGCTTTAAGATGGTATCGGGTTATATGGTAAAAGAGCTTACTGGGCGTATTTTGAATTGACAATGAATTAAATTTGAGATAATATTTCCAAACATGGTACTTTAGATATAGTACCAGCATTTATTATTATTTTCTCCCGCCTTTAGGTTGGTGAGCGCTTGGGCTGTCCTAGTCAGGACTAGATATATAAAAGACAGTATTTCATCGAATAATGAAAATGAAATAGAAGTAAATAGATAATGAATGAAACAACAAACATTCCCGAATTAGAACTAATCCCCGGCCACATTAGTGAGTTTACCTCTCATATTAAATCAATTCATGGCGTCGACGCCAATATGTGTTACCAATGCGGTAAATGCACCAGTGGCTGCCCTCTAGCTGAATTTATGGATATGAATCCGGCCCAGGTGGTACATGCAGTAAGACTTGGGTTAAAGGATTTGGTATTGAATACTAATACTTACTGGCTAT
Organism: Dehalogenimonas sp. NIT-SK1; assembly: GCF_055384165.1. NCBI lineage: Bacteria > Bacillati > Chloroflexota > Dehalococcoidia > Dehalococcoidales > Dehalococcoidaceae > Dehalogenimonas > Dehalogenimonas sp. NIT-SK1. The sequence goes on along the minus strand of NZ_AP042352.1, from coordinate 1,044,794 downwards.
GTGTGGCCTGCGGTACATGTACAGGGAGATGCCCGCAGGAAACGGGACTGCTAAAAGTGATGGACGCTTTAGCGAATATCGCTATCAAAGAGGGCATAATTCCCAAGGAACCAGCTATTGCTGAGTTTTACCGAACTGGTTTGAGCATTATCAAAAAATACGGCACTATGTATGAGGCCGGTGTTGCCGGTTTATTGACGCTTAAAACCGGGACACTGAAGCGTGATATGGGTATGGGAATACGAATGCTTAAAAAGGGCAAACTCGCGGTGTTGCCACATTCACAGGATGCGGATAAAGTTAAAAAAATATTCGAAAGGGTGGCTAAGAAAGAACGGGAGTTGGCTGGTTCATGAAGTACGCATATTATAATAGTTGTTCCTTACGTTCAACTGGAAAAGAATATCATAATTCTTTGCAATATGTATTCAAAGCCCTGGATATTGAACTCGAAGAACTAAAGAATTGGACCTGCTGCGGTTCAACCCTGGCTCATAATGCTTCAGTGCTTCTGGCTGATACCTTACCTCTGAAAAACCTGGCTGAAATTGAGAAAGCGGGGCACAGCGAGGTAATGGTACCATGTACCGCCTGTTATAATCGTTTCAAAATCGCTCAATATGAAGATGAGGATGATTTAAGGTTAAAACGTGAAATCGAAGATATTATTGAGCATAAGTTCGAAAAAGATATTACGGTGTTACATCCGCTGGAAATAATTGCGACTGAAGAAAATCTGGAGAAATTAAGGAAGCTGGTTAAACGTGATCTTTCATATTTAAAGATTGCCAGTTATTATGGCTGCTTGCTGGTTCGACCGCACAGAGAAACCGGCTTCAGAGATAATCCTGAATATCCGGTCACCATGGACAAAATTCTCAATGCGGTTGGTATCCAAACGGTTGACTGGTCACATAAAGTAGAATGTTGTGGCGGATCTCTGGCAATAACAAAACCTGAGGCGGTTATCAGCCTGACATCGCGTATTCTTGACGATGCTAAGTCAGTAGGGGCTAACGCAGTTTCAGTTCCGTGTACTTTTTGCCAGTTGAACCTGGATATCAGGCAAAAGGATTTAGTTCAGCGGGGTAAAAAATATGATTTGCCGATTTATTATTTTACCGAGCTAATAGCGCTTGCTATCGGCGTAGCCGAGAAAGACTTGATGCTGAACAAGCATTTTGTTGAATCAGAAAAAGTATTAATGAGGAAATCTTAATTGATGACAGGGGATAGAAAAATAGGTGCCGCACTGGTAATCGGTGGCGGTGTCGGCGGGATGCAGACTGCTCTGGACCTGGCTGAAGCCGGCATAAAAGTATATTTACTGGATGAAGCTCCGGCTATTGGCGGAAAAATGGTGCAGCTGGATAAAACATTTCCAACAAATGATTGTGCTATGTGCACCGTCTCACCCAGATTGGTAACCATTGACAGGCACTTAAATATTGAATTACTGACCAATTCAAAAGTTATTAGTTATGAAGGCTCGGCAGGAAATTTCCGGGTGAAAATATTAAAAAAAGCCCGGTTTGTGGATGAGGCAAAGTGTACCGGATGCAATGTCTGCATTGAAAAATGTCCGGCTAAAACTAAAAGTGAATTTGATAATGGGCTTTCTGAGCGCAAAGCGATATACACGCCTTACGCACAAGCGGTGCCGAATGTGCCCATCATTGACCAGGCTAATTGTATATTCTTCAAAAAAGGAAAAGGCTGCCGCGCTTGCGAAAAATTTTGTGAAGCCGGAGCTATTCTTTTTGAGCAGCAGGATGAAGAAATTGAATTGGAAGTAGGAGCCATAGTTCTTGCTCCGGGATACGATCTTTATAACGCAGAGGAGAAGCCGCAGCTGGGTTTTGGCAGGTTTCCAAATGTATTAACCAGTCTGCAATTTGAGCGCATGCTTTCAGCATCCGGACCTTCCGCCGGTAAAGTAATGCGGCCTTCGGATAATAGCCTGCCAAAAAAAGTGGCATTTATTCAATGTGTTGGCTCAAGAGAAACATCGGCCGATTATTGTTCAGCGGTTTGTTGCATGTATGCCACAAAAGAAGCTCTTATTTTAAAAGAACATCATCCGGAAATGGAAGTAACAGTTTTTTATATTGATATCCGAGCCTATGGCAAGGGATTCGAATCTTATTACGAACGCGCACAAAAAGCCGGAGTCAGATATGTCCGGTGCCAGCCATCCTCACTGAAGCAAATACCAGATAATAATGAGATTCTTGTTCGCTATCAGGATGAACAAGGGCGGTTAAACGAAGAAAAATTTGAAATGGTTATGCTTTCCTGCGGTTTGAGACCGGCTCAAGCCGGTAAAGAATTGGCTGAACAGTTGGGTATTACTCTTAATTCTGATGGTTTTTGCGTCACTGATGGTTTGGACCCTGTAGCTACAAATAAAGAAGGGATATTCGCAGTAGGTGTCTTTACCGGACCTAAGGATATACCCGAAACAGTAATACAAGCAGGCGCTGCCGCCTCCAGAGTGCTTGGGATGCTTGCAGAACAAAAGGGAGAACTGCTGGAAGAACGTACATATCCGGAAGAGCGGGAACTAGGTGATGAAGAGCAGAAAATCGGTGTATTTGTCTGCCACTGCGGGAAGAATATATCTTCTGTTGTTGATATAGCTGAAGTAGTGGAACATGTCAACAGACTACCTAATGTCACATACGTAACTGACACATTATTTGCCTGCGCTTCCGATGCGGGTGAAACCATTAAGCAGGCTATACTGGAGCATAAGCTTTCACGGGTAGTAATAGCAGCTTGTACTCCAAGAACTCATGAGGGTTTATTCCAGGACACATTGCGTGAGGCGGGCTTGAATCCTTATCTATTAGAGATTGCCAATATCAGGAATCAGTGCTCCTGGGTTCACATGAATGAACCTTCTGAAGCTACGACTAAAGCAAAGGATATAATTACATTATCAGTTGCTAAAGTAAATCATCTGAAACCACTTTACCCCGGACAGGTGAGTGTTTCTCATGACGGATTAGTAATTGGCGGAGGACTAGCTGGGATGACCGCCGCTTTAAGATTGGCTGATTCCGGTTATAAAACTTATCTACTGGAAAAAACATCCAGCTTGGGTGGCAATCTGAAACGGGTTCAATTCGGCGAACCGGGGGAGGAACCGCAAACTAAACTAGAAGAGCTAACGGAACTAGTAAAACGCCATCCGAAAATTGAACTGCATTTTAATACTGAAGTAACAAAATTTGAAGGTTCTGCGGGGAATTTCATTGTCGATTTTGACCAAGAAGGGAACCCAAACCATATTAAGGCAGGGGCGGTGGTCGTGGCTACCGGCGCAACTGAATATAGTCCGCATGAATATTTGTATGGTCATAATCAAAGGGTGTTGACCCAACTGGAATTGGAAAAACAACTGGTTAACGACCAGATTGCTGCTCGTACTTTGGTTATGATTCAATGTGTGGGTTCTCGTGATGAAGAACATCCGTATTGCAGCCGCTTATGCTGTATCCAAGCTATTAAGAACGCTATTGCAGTTAAGACCCGCCGTCCGGAAACGGATGTATTTGTACTCTATCGGGATATCCGGGCTTATAGCCTGCATGAAGCCGAATATAGCCGTGCCCGTAAACTCGGAGTACGTTTTATTCGCTATGATGAAACAGAGAAACCTGTTGTTTCCGAAGAAGATGAGAGTTTAAAAGTCACAGTTATCGACCCCATGTTGAACGCCAGATTAAATATTGTTTCCGATTTAGTGGTATTGTCAGCCGGGGTAACCCCAAATACGGAACAGGGTTTAGCCAAAATGATGAAATTACCTCAATCGGAAGACGGGTTTTTAATGGAAGCTCATATCAAACTACGACCGGTAGATTCACCAGTTGAAGGTGTTTTTCTGGCAGGGTTAGTTCATGGCCCCAAGTTGGCTGATGAATCTATCATGCAGGCGGGAGCCGCAGCGGCTAAAGCCGCCGCGATATTGTCTAAAGATGAAAAACAGCTTGAAGCATGTGTTTCCGATGTTATTGACGAGAATTGCGATGGCTGCGCTTACTGTGTTGACCCCTGTCCTTATGACGCAATTACCTTAATTGAGTATGTGTCTAATGGAAATACTAAAAAGACCGTGGAATCTGACCCCGCAAAATGCCAGGGTTGCGGGGTTTGTATGGCTACCTGTCCCAAGAAAGGTATTATGGTAAAAAATTTCTATTTAGATGAATTATCCGATATGGTAGCCTCCTTATTGACTCCGGTATAAAAGGATATAATGAGTATGAATACATCTACCTCAATTGAACAAGAATCCGCCCAGGAAGCTGGGTATCAACCGCTGATAATATGCTTTGCCTGTAACTGGTGTTCCTATGCAGCTGCCGATTTAGCTGGAGTATCACGTATACAGTATCCACCCAATGTACGTATTATCCGGGTGATGTGTTCCGGGATGGTTCACCCTAACTTGGTTATTGACGCACTGACCAAGGGCGCTGATGGTGTTCTGATGTGCGGTTGTCATCCGGGGGACTGCCATTATCGTGAAGGTAATCTGAGGGCTGAATCCAGGGCTGAGGCAATCCAGTTGATGCTGCAGGATTTTGGTTTAGAAGAAGAAAGATACCGTTTAGAATGGGTATCCGCTTCCGAAGGGGCTAAATTTGCCGAAGTAGTAACCGAAATGGTGGATCAACTGAAGGCTTTGGGCCCAAGCCCATATAAGATGTAAGGAGAAGTATGGAATTAGCTCGAAAGTTCGATGGTAAAAAATTTATGTGGGACGGGCAGGTTTATGATGATGAAGCTGGAGTTAAGGGGCAAGCTCAGAAATATACTGCCGATGGGTTTGAGGTGCAAACAGCCCACGAGGATGGTAAATATTATATATTTACGCGCCGCGTTGTTACTGACATAGCGGTATAGACCAACTACGCCGGCTCCCGGATAACCGGTTTATAAAGTGCTCAACCAAAAAACAAGGAGGATAAGAATATGGTACGTGTCGCAGAGGAATGGTTTGCGGTATGCGGAGGATGTGAGGTATCAATTTTAGATATTGGAGAACCACTCCTGGACCTGTTGCCTAGTCTGGAATTTGTACACATGCCGGTGTTGATGGACCATAAATTGTTTGGTCAAACCGGTGAAAAATCAGAGATGGAAATTCCCGATGCTGATGTTGGGATTATCAGCGGAAGTATCCGCAACCAGGAAAATAAAGAACTGGCTGAGGAAATGCGCCGCAAATGTAAAATTATTATATCTTTGGGTTCTTGCGCTAATTTTGGCGGTATTCCCGCCTTGGGTAACATGTATTCCAATGAAGAAATATTTGATAATAGCTATCGCCAGAGTTCCAGTACTGAACCTGGAGAGAATCCGACTCAGGACTTGCCGGCCTTTACTGACCGGGTTTATTCTGTGAATGAAGTAATCAAAGTAGATATTTCGATTCCCGGCTGCCCCCCCACGCCAGAATGGATTGCTAATGCCTTAGTAGCTTTGTTGGAAGGCAAGACATTTAGTTTGCCTGAGCGCAGTGTTTGCGATGACTGCCCCGTAGTCAGGGAAAAAAAGGCTAAGGTTGATATCCGCCGACCATTGCAATCAGCGGAATTTACACCCGGCCGATACGATAATATGCGCTGCATGAATGAACAGGGTATTTTATGCTTGGGGCCAGCCACACGAACCGGATGTGGTGGTTCGGAAAAAACACCTCGTTGTATAAAAGCTTATATGCCCTGCCGCGGATGTTACGGTCCAATTCGCGCTGGAGCTAATCCGATGGTAGATATGATGGGTGCTCTTTCTTCAGTAGGACTGGATCCGAAGCAGATTGAAGACCGGATGGCCACTTTTAACCGGTTCATCGGGGCAGGGCGATTACGGCCCATGCCGACACGCAAATAATATAAGGAGTTAAATATGAAAGAGATAGTTATTCAACCTGTTTCACGTATTGAAGGCGGCGCAAAAATAACGATCAAGCTAGATGACAACGGAAATGTAGCCGACACCCAGGTTAATGTACTTGAATTGCGCGGGTTTGAAAGATTCTGTGTTGGCCGCCCGGTCGAAGAGATGCCTCGTATCACTACACGAATTTGCGGTGTTTGCCCCTGGTCCCATCATTTAGCTTCAGCTAAGGCATGCGACGCGGTTTTCGGAGTAGAGCCGGCCCCGGCTGGACGTAAGCTACGGGAGCTATGCAACAGTATTGCCTACATGGAAGAACATATACTTCATTTCTATTTCTTGGGCGGCGGTGATTTTGTTATGGGCCCTGACTCAGACTATGCTTTAAGGAACGTCTTTGGAATAGCGCAAAAATTACCGGACGTAGCTCGGAATGTTGTTAAGGTTAGACACATGTGCGCCCATATGTTGGAGATTATTGCTGGTAAAGCTATTCATCCGACAGCCGCTGTCCCCGGTGGGTTCTCCAAGCCCTTGACCGAGGATGAACGGAAACAACTTATTCCCATGGCTGAGAAAGCCTTCGAACTGGCAAAATTTTCCATTGATTACGCAAAAAAGAATATTTTCCCGGCTTATCTTGATGTGGTAAAAACGGTAGGGGTTATCAAAACCGGCTTTTTAGGGACAGTTAAGGATGACGGTGCCATGGACCTTTACAACGGGAAGCTGCGGATGATGGACACTGAAGGTAATTACGAGGAGTTTGAACCTAAGGATTACCTTGAATACATTTCAGAACATATTGAGCCATGGTCTTACGTAAAATTCCCCTATAACAAAAAGTGGGGCGAATTCTCCATGGACCCAGAAAATCCAAATGGCATATTCAGAGTTAATACATTGGCTCGCATGAATGTGGCTGATAAGCTCAGCACTCCTTTAGCCCAGGCTGAACTCGAAGAATTCAGGAACACTTTCGGTCGACCAGCTCAGCAAACCATGCTCTATCATTGGGCGCGTCTTATTGAGCTTTTGTACAACGCTGAGAAGGCATTGGAACTACTTAATGACCCTGAAATCACATCCACGGAAACCAGGGTTGCGGTTACTCCCAGAGCCGCTAGGGGAGTGGGATGTACTGAAGCACCACGTGGCACTCTCATTCATGACTATACCACCGATGAAAAAGGCTTGGTGACTTCCGCCAATCTCATTGTGGCGACATGTATGAATAACGCGCCGATTAATATGTCGGTTAAACAGGCAGCCAAAATGTTGATAAAAGACGGAAAGTACGACCAAGGTATTCTGAATACAGTGGAAATGACTATCAGGGCTTATGATCCCTGTCTTTCATGTGCCAGTCATGATTTGAATGGTCAGATGGCTTGTAAGCTGGATATTGTAGCTGCGGACGGTGAACTCATCGAAACGCTGACAAATCAATAATGGAATACGTACCGGATTACTACAAAAAACAAATATTGATAATGGGAGTGGGTAATCCGTTATTCGGAGATGATGGTTTTGGCCCGGCCGTGGCGGAAGAATTGGAACGTCGCGGCCGGGTTCCGTCTTTTGCGGCTGTCCTGGATGTTGGAACCGGGGTTCGGGAAATTCTGTTTGACTTGATAATCAGTCAGCAAAGACCTGAGGAAGTAGTGATAGTTGATGCGTTGGAGTGCAGCCGGGAACCAGGTGAAATTTTCAAGGTAAAAATTGATGAAGTTCCATCAATCAAACGGCATGATTTTTCGTTACATCTGGCTCCTTCCCTTAATCTGCTGAAAGAACTAGAGGAAAATTCCGGCGTTAAGGTCACCATATTAGCCTGCCAACCCGAAACGATACCAGAAATTGTCACTGGCGGTTTATCCGAAGGGATACAGACAGCGGTGCACGAAGCCGCGCACTATATAGAAAGCAACTACTTCAAAATAACAGATTAAGCGTTTTCGTCGGACCAGTTCTGCATGATGCGTTTAATGCGTTCAGCCAGTTTTGGTGAGTTACGCAAGCGCTGGATAAATACCGGGCAGGCTTCGACCATGGAATTTTGAACAGCTTGAGCCATGTTGGCCATCATGCCCTGCATCACGGTGTCATCAGGGATGTTGATTCCAGTCCCCTGCTGTGATTCCAGTTGACGCTGGATATCTTCCGGTGAGAAACGCATTGGCATAACGCATGATTTATACCATGGACAATCTCGGCATTGAGCTATATTGCTGGCTTCATTAAGTATATCGTCTGTCATAAAAGCACCTCATTAACATGTTTAACTGCGCTTTACATTATACTATAAACATATTGGTTGACTCACATATGGCGTAGTTGCATTTATGTTGAAAGAGCGGATACCCAGTAGGGTTCAGCCTAATTTCTTTAAAGCAAATTCTAATTCCGACTGGTTTAAGAACGGACCAAGTTTAATATCAGTGATTTTTCCGTCGCTGTTAATAAAATAGGTGGTTGGAGTGAATCTGACATCGTATTCAATCGCAACACTGGCGTTTGAATCCAAGAGCACCGGGAAAGTGTATCCATTATCAAACATAAATGCCTGCAGGTCCTCTTTTGAATCCTGGATAGCTATTGTGAGCATTGCGACTGAGTGTTCATTATCATAAGCAGCTTGGATATAGGGCATTTCTTTAATGCAATCCGGGCAACTTAATGCCCAAAAATTAATCAACACAGGCTGTCCGGAAAATTGATTCAGCGAGATTTGTTCGCCGTTTAACTCATTAAGAGTGAAATCCGATGCGGAAGCGTCGGATGAATCGCTGGAACAACCAGCCATTGTAAAAATGGCAACAGTCAAAAATAATGATATTAATCTGCGTTTCATGATGGAATCCTCTTTGGTGTCTTATGATACCATTATATTTATTGTTCCGGTCAATATTAGAACCCCCACCATAGCCAAGGCGAAACCGCCGGCGATATAGAAAAGGAACGTATATCGGTTTATGCGGCGAATTAACGGTAGGGCAGAGCCTATGAACAGACCGATAACTATAAAGGGTATACCCATACCAAGAGAAAAAGCAAACAACAGACCACCAGCCTGAGCGGTATTTTCTCCTGCTATGGCCAGTGTCAAAATACTGCCAAGAATGGGGCCTACACAGGGGGTCCAGGCGAACGTAAATACAGCACCGGTGAGGAAAGAACGAACATAACCCTCGGAACCCAAAGTAATATTCAGCCTTTTTTCGAAATTTAGACTTGGAAAACGGGCAGCAGCTAACATGTATAATCCGAATATCAACAATATCGACCCGGTTATGTTGCGTACCACCGGTTCATCAGGGCTAATGAAACTGCCGGTAAAGCCGGCGATAATTCCTAGCAGGGTAAAAACCAAACCAAACCCGGTTATAAATGCGACAGAATGCAAAAAAAACACTGAACGTTTGACTGTAGCTATTTTGGAGTGGTCAAGAAATTCGGGGCCGACTAAAGCTGCAAAATACACTGGAATCATTGGTAGAACACAAGGAGATATAAAGGCAGCAAGCCCACCACTGAATGCCAGTACCAGATTTGGATTTTCCATAAAACAGACTAATTATAACGGCTGTTATCGGATAATCAAAAATATCATACTTTCGATGGTGTAATCTCTTGATGATGTTAAAATACGTAACTTATGATATAATCTATGATATTATGGGTTTACCATATGGCCATTTAATGTATATTTGACGGACTGAGATGTTCGTTAATCTTTATTAGGAGTCTGGGTATTGAAAGTCTATCATATTGCTTATGAGCCCTCGTATGGCTCAGTTGATATTCACATTTGGACAAAATGCACGTTGAACTGTCGAGCGTGTTATACCAACTGGGAGCTTTATGATTTTGGACTGTATGATGATGCTCTAGAGGATATCAAGAACCGCACGCGTACCGTCGCCCCGGACAAGTTTCTTTCATACGATGAAGTTATCAATTACCTAAAACCTCTTAAAATAAAATACGCTGTGTTTATGGGTACTGAAGCGGCTCTCGATCCAGAGTTGCCTAAACTGGCAAAAGAACTGCACGAGAACTGGAATTCTTACAACATATTGCTAACCAATGGCGTAGTTATGCCTAATCTGGATGATATTGACCAGGTTATATTTAGTCTGAAAGCATATACTGAGGAAGTTTTCAATGCCTACACTGGCAGGTCCAACAAGACAGCACTCGAGAACTTCGCCAATATAGCTAAAACCGGAAAAAATTTACATGCTGAAGTAGTTTTCATTCCGGAGCTTATTGAAGCGGACGAGATAGAAAAGGTAGCCCAATTCGTTTCAAGCGTAGATCCGAAGATACCATTCCGCATTGACGCGTATTTCCCGGTGCCCGAATGTCCCTGGCGGGCAGCAACAAATGCTGAAGTTGAAGAAGCCGCTGATCGCGCGAGAAAATATATGGAAAATGTTACTATTCTTACGCTGGATATGAAACGTATTGGAGACAAGGCGGTAAAGGTTTACTAATGACGACCAACGTGTCAAAACACGGTCTTCTTGAATTGACACCTAACGCCTCGAGGGTATTGGAAAAGAGATATCTCAGGCGTGACCAACAGGGAAATATTATAGAGACTCCTGCGGAGATGTTTCGTCGTGTTGCTGTTGCGGTTGCTGAAGCTGAGAATAATTACGACTCAAATATTGATGTAGATAGTTTAACAGAACAATTTTATGACCTGATGGCAGGCCTATATTTCCTACCCAATTCACCCACTTTACTTAACGCCGGCACTACAAGCGGACAGTTGGCTGCCTGTTTCGTTTTACCGGTTGATGATTCAATAGATGCTATTTTTGACGCTGTAAAATACACCGCTCTGATACATAAAAGTGGTGGAGGGACCGGTTTTTCCTTCGCTCATATCAGGCCTTCGGGAGATATGGTGGAAGAGCGTTATGGCTCGGCGACTGGGCCAGTTGCTCTAATTGATGTATTTTCAAAGGCTGCTGATTATGTACGGCAGGGCGGCATTCGCCGAGGGTGTAATTCGGTGGTGTTGCCTGTCAATCATCCTGATATCATGGATTTTATCAAAGCTAAAGCGGACCCTCTGTCTCTAACCAATTTCTATATTTCCGTGGCTGTGACCGATGATTTTATGGAAAAGGTCAAGCAAGCCGAAGATTATGAACTTATTAATCCCCGTAATGGTGGAGTAACCGGTAAGCTTAATGCCAAAATGGTATTCGAAAGAATTGTTGACCAAGCATGGAATACAGGTGATCCGGGATTTGTGTTTATTGACCGAATAAATCGAGACAATCCAACACCTAAACTTGGTCGTATTGAAATTATAAGTGGTTGCGGGGAACAGACTTTACTGCCTTATGAATCATGCAATCTTGGATCAATAAATCTATCCCGCATACTAAGAATCAATGGTGGTGTCGTAGAAGTTGATTATGAGAAGCTTGGAGATATCATACCTTTAGCCGTAAGATTTCTTGATAATGTGATCGATATTAACCAATTCCCCATACCTCAAATTGAGGAAATGACCAAGAGAACCAGAAAAATCGGCTTGGGTGTAATGGGTTTTGCTGATATGTTGTATCAGATGGGAATACCATATAATTCTACCGGGGCTGTTGAGACAGCTAGGCAGATCATGGAGTTTATTCGTGATAAAGCTCATGACGCTTCCCGCCAATTAGGTAAAGAGCGAGGTTCTTTTCCAGCTTTCAAGGGTAGTGTTTATGACGCTACAGGTAAAACCCCAATGCGTAATGCCGCCTGCACCACAGTAGCTCCAACTGGAACTCTCTCCATTATTGCCGGTTGTTCAAGCGGTATTGAACCAGTTTTTTCCACGGTTTTTGTTAGAAATATATTGGACGGCGAAAATCTTCTTGAAGTTAACTCACATTTTGAAAAAGCAGCACGTGCCGCCGGCGTCTGCACTATGGACTTAATGCAAAGGCTGGTTCGCTGTAATCACCTGCATGAGCAACTGGATGTTCCCGAGGAAATTAGACGGACATTTGTTACTGCGCATCAAGTGAGTCCCGAGTGGCATGTAAAGATACAGGCTGCTTTTCAGGAGTTTACCGATAACGCTGTTTCTAAAACCGTTAATTTTTCCCGATACGCCACCCGTGAAGACCTGAGCAGTGTTTTTATGATGGCCTATGAGTCAGGTCTCAAGGGGATAACTGTTTACCGGGATGACAGCAGGATGTTGCAGCCTCTATGTACTGGTGATACTGGAGTTGAATTAGTCACCTCGTATTTTACTAGAAGGTAGTCTTTCATCACTTTAATTGTTGACAGCGAGAGTTTATTGCGTTATATTATAGACAAATGTAACTTAATAAATACAAGTACACTTGATTTAAAAGAGGCCTAAAGGAGAAAGAAAATATGATTTTACGAAACACAGCCGAGTATGCAAAGCGCTTTTTAGGAATAATGGTTTTAGCTATTGTGATGCCTGTCTTATCCGGAGTGTTGACCGGCTGTGATGAAGAAGTGGAAGCACCTCCGCAGACTACCGATCAGGCTACTTATCCAATGACTATTACTGACCATGCCGGCCGCAATATAACTCTAGATGCCGAGCCGGCTACAATTATCAGTCTCTTACCCAGTCATACTGAAATAGTTTTTGCCCTGGGTTTGGGTGATAAGGTTGTGGGTGTAGATGAATACAGCAATTATCCAAATGCTGCATTGAATAAAAAAAATGTTGGTAATCTGTATGCTGTAAATTATGAAGAAATAGTCGCTGCTAATCCAGATATTATACTGGTCGATATTTCTGCCGTGGACCTTGGTGTTGTGGATCAATTGACCACTTTGTTACCCGAAAGTAATACAGTTGTTGTGAAAGGGACCAAGATTAATTCATTCCAGGAAGTATATGAAACTATAGAATTGATCGGTATGATTACGGATAGCAGTGATGAAGCCGAGAAAATAGTGAGCGATATGAAAAATCGTGTTCAGGCAGTGACAGATAAAACCGATGTATTGACTGAAGCGCAAAAGGTAAAAACGGTTTACATAATTTGGCATGAGCCTTTGTATGTTCATGGGGGAGATGCTCTCGGCTCAGCATTAATTGAGGCAGCCGGCGGAACAAATATCTTTGTTGATAACGAAGGCGATGCAGTACAGCTGGAAGAACTGGTTGATCGCGATCCTCAGGTGATTTTGGCTTCAGCCAGTGAGAGTATGGGTGATTTGGCTTACCAGTTTGCCCTTAACGACCCGAATTTGGAAAATACTGAAGCTCGAGTTAATGATGCAATTTATGGAATGGATGATGATTTGACCGGGCGTCCCGGGCCAAGGCTGGTTGAAGGACTTGAGGCAATGGCCAAGTTATTGCATCCCGAATTGTTCGATTAAATAAGATAAAGCGAGACACTATTTACATACAGAGTAACCTGGATTTCAGGTGCACGGGTGCAAGTCCGGTGCAAGTCCGGCACAGTACCGCCTGCTGTAACCGATAAAAACTATCGGGAGTCAGAACCCCGGCTCAGGCTAGAAAACTCCGCGGTTGAGGAGGCAATAATGATAAATTCGAAATATTGATACAGAAGAATTACTTAACAGAAAACAATCATAAAAATTTATCAAGTTAAGGATATCGCATGAATATAAGAAAAACAGGATTTGCATTATTGATGACATTAACCCTAATCTGCGGTTTTAGCTTGTCCGTAGCTTGTGACGGGGATAGAGATGATGCAATAGTACCTACTACGACAAATCCCATAGCGGAAACCACATATCCCTTAAATATTGTCGACCAATTAGGAAGAACTGTTACTATAGAGTCTGAACCGCAGCGAATAATATCCCTTTCACCAAGCAACACTGAGATTGTTTATGCTTTGGGCCTGCAAGATAGACTGGTGGGGGTTACCGATTATTGCAACTATCCTGAGGTAGCATTGGATAAACCCAAAGTTGGCGGTTTTTCTACGGCTGATGTTGAATTGGTAGCTGATGCGGAACCTGACCTTATTATCGCAGGCAACATACATGCCAGTAAAGTCATTCCTCAGCTCGAGGAATTAGGATACACAGTCCTTGCGCTTAGTCCTGACAATCTGGATGAGGTCCTCGAAGCCATTGCCATGACGGGAGAGGCAGCAAATGTTAACCAGCGGACCCAAGATTTAGTTGACGACCTTAGTAACCGCATAGACGCGGTTTTGAACAAGACATCATCTTTAAGTGATGAACAATTGACCAGTGTCTTTTATATTGTATGGCACGACCCTTTGCAGAGCATAGGTGGAAACACTTTCATAAACAGTTTAATTAAAGCAGCCGGAGGGGTTAATATCGCGGCTGAAATCGAAGAAAAATATCCTAAAATGAGCTTAGAAACGGTTATCGGAGAGAATCCGCAGGTTATAATCGCGCAGATAGGTATGGGGTCCGGCCTGGACGCGCCATTGGTCTATGCTCAGACTGAACCTTTGTTAGCTGAGGTGAGTGCCCGGGAAAATGAAAAAGTATTTGGAGTAATATCTGATGTAGTCGGCCGCCCCGGCCCAAGGATTGCTGACGCTTTGGAAGAACTTGCCGAGATGCTTCATCCAGAGCTTTTCGGGTAGAATATATATACTGGGGCGGGTCATAATGCCCGCCCCAGTTGCCCGGTAAAATAAGGTAATTAAAGGAAATAGTGTATTGACCATATCCGACATCCAGGAGCGAGCTGCCGCAATTTCCAGGTCATGGACAGCGCGGCTAATTGCTATTTCCATATTACTGGGTGTACTGGTATTTGTTGGTTTGTTTGCTACTACTCTGGGAAGCGTAAGCATCCCGCTTGGTACCACTTTCGGCATATTGTTATCCAAACTTCCTTTTATCGAGATTACACCGGATTGGCCGGCATCATTTGAAATAATTATTGAGAATATTCGGATGCCACGTGTATTGCTGGCATGCATTGTTGGCGCTGCTTTAGCCGTAGCCGGAGCTACATACCAGGGTTTGTTTCGTAATCCATTGGCCGACCCGTACTTAATTGGTGTGGCACAAGGGGCAGCACTCGGCGCGGTAATCGGCTTTTTATTCCCGATTGTTATTTTCGGTGGGGTAACCGGCATAATCCCAATCTTTGCTTTTTTGGGTGCTTTATTCAGTGTTGCTTTGGTGTATATGCTGGCTCGAGTAGGCGGTATGATACCAGTCACAACTCTTATCCTGGCAGGCGTAGCCATGGGATCTCTGTTTTCTGCCATGGTGTCCTATTTAATCACCATCAGCGGCGATAAAATCCACGGAATTATTTTCTGGATGATGGGCAGCTTTTCTTCCAGCCAGTGGGATGAAGTCAAGATAACTTGGCCAATAATTTTGATTGGTATCGCGGTTATATTTTTGTTTGCAAGGGCTTTAAACATTATGCAGCTGGGGGAAGAGCAGGCTAAGCAACTTGGAATTGATGTTGAAAAAGTAAAAATAATTTTGCTGGCTGTTTCCACATTAATTACTGCGGCCGCTGTCTCCTTTGTAGGCATAATAGGTTTTGTTGGTATTATCGTACCTCACGCTGTTCGATTGATATGGGGACCTGACCATCGGTTTCTATTGCCTCTTTCGGCTTTAGTTGGGGCAATATTCATGATACTGGCTGACATTGTAGCCAGGACACTGCTTGCTCCGACCGAGATTCCGATTGGTATTATTACAGCATTGTGCGGGGCACCGTTCTTTCTTTATCTGCTTAGAAAACGTACCAAGGTGTTGTTCTAATCATGCTTACTGTGGAATTAAACAGAGTATCACTGGCTTATGGGGAAAAAGAAGTTGTGCGTGACGTGAGTTTCCGCATGGTTCCCGGTGAAATGGTTGGTTTGGTGGGCCCGAACGGATCAGGGAAATCTACCCTGATAAAATCTTTAAGCCGAATATTGCTGCCTGTCAGAGGCAATATTATGGCTAATGGGCGTAATATTTCTAGGCTAAGCAGACGAGAGCTAGCCTGTCTTATCAGTGTTGTACCGCAAACTCCATGGCTGCCCAGCGCATATACCGCTTTTGAAATTGTGCTCATGGGTAGAAATCCTCACCTGGGAACATTTCAATATGAAAGTGAGAAGGACCTTGCTGTTGCTTGGGACGCGATGGAGCGAGCCGGAGTGCAACAGTTTGCCGAACGAAGAATTTCTGAATTATCAGGTGGTGAAATTCAGAGCGTTTTAATTGCACGGTCTTTAGCCCAGGAAACTGAAGGTGTACTACTGGATGAGCCCACCGCCAATCTTGACATAGGCAGACAGATTGAAGTCCTGGATTTAATAAAAGAAGAATGCCACAGACGAAACTTAACGGTTATTGCTGCAATTCATGACCTTAATTTAGCAGCCCATTATTGTGAAAAATTAGTTCTTATAAAGAATGGGGAGCTTTATGCTTTCGGTATGCCCGATGAAGTTATAACCACCGAAAATATCTGCGAGGTGTATGGTCCGGGCAGTTACGTTCATTCACATCCTTTAACAGGGCTTCCGGCGGTGTTGCCACGTGTAGGTAACACAAAAAATGGAGATTCATATTGCTAAAGGAAAAAATTTAATGGGGTGCTGTTCGGAAATTATCGCCACTATTAATGGCATTATTATAGAAGTGATACATCACCGGATATGGAATGAACCGGCTAATGCACTTCTGGTGCATCTTCCTGATAAAAGTCGAACCCTTTCCGGGATGCAGGGATATCGGAATGTAAAGGTAGTAGTTAACTGTTACATTCCCCAGGCATTGTGGAAGAAACTCCTTGACCCGAAATCTGATTGGCGGGCATATTACCGAAATGTAATAAGATCCAGCGAATTTGAACCCCATTTATCGTTGGATAATGCTACTGTACTTACAACAGGCGTTACTATGGAACATCTGGCGATAAAGGAGATGAAACACGGTAATTTGTGGGCTTTAGCTTTAGTGACAGCCGGGGTTGAAAGTAATGCCCTACGCATAGGGGTAGACGTCGGACAACATCATTATCCTATCGGCACAATAAATACAATTGTTGTTACTTCGACTGAACTGACCCAAGCGGCTATGGCGTCCTCTTTTATTACAGCGACTGAGGCCAAAGTAATTGCTTTGGAGGACTTGGGCGTTAAAAGCAGTTATACTCCAGCGTATCAGGCTACTGGTACTGGTACCGATCAAATCGTAATAGTCTCCGGCAAACAAGAAAGATGCGCTTATGTAAGCGGGCATACTAAAATAGGGGAATTAATAGCAAAGGCGATAACAGCGGCTACTAAAGAAGCGATTATCAAAAGACGCAAGGCGCTTTATTCTTAGGAGCAGTATTGGATATTATCCTTATTTTAATGGTTGCGCTACTGATAGAATTTACTATCGGTGATCCGCCTAATATTGTTCATCCGGTAGCCTGGCTTGGCCGGGTGATTTCATTTTTTCAGCGCTTAGGATTGAAAGGCGGTAAATATTTTCAATTTATATATGGCCTTTTGTTAACCCTCGTTCTGGCACTGGGGGTAGCGGCAATCACATGGGTTATTGTTGTATGGCTGAGGGATTATAATTACGCATTATATATTGTTTTTGCCGGCGTATTACTAAAAGCAAGTTTTAGCTTTGTGTACCTTCGGAAGACAGCTCTGCATATCAAGAATTTGATTGAAAGCGAAAGGACAATTGATCAGGGCCGTTTTGAATTGAGATCGCTGGTCAGCCGTGATACCTCCAAGCTTCCCAAGCCGTATCTAGTATCAGCCACGGTAGAATCGGTTTCTGAAAGCCTGTGTGACAGCCTGGTATCTCCGATATTTTATTTTTTATTATTTGGTTTGCCGGGAGCTTTATTCTTTCGAGTTATAAGTACCTTTGACAGCATGATCGGTTACAGGGGTAAATATGAATATTTTGGAAAATTTTCAGCCTACTTGGATGACGTATTGAACTATATCCCAGCCAGAATATCAGCTTTAGTTATAGTGATTGCAGCTTATTTTAATGGAAGGAAAGCGAATCGGGCTTGGAGAATTGCGAGGGAAGACCACAATAAAACTGAAAGCCCCAATGCCGGATGGCCTATGGCGGCAGCGGCGGGTGCGCTTGGTGTTGAGCTCGAAAAAATCGGTTGTTATCGACTAGGCAGACCTGACCGACCGATGACGCCGGGTATAATTGATGATTCCCTTCGACTCATTAACAAGGCTACACTGGTTTGGTTCGTTATTTGTTTCACGGCTGGAGGTATTGTATTTGCCGTCACCTAAACGAAATATTGTTAGAATAAATCGCTGTTATCATGGCGGACCTGACTATGCTGAATTAGACAAGCTGGGTCTGCGACCTGATGATGTCTTGGACTTTAGCTCGAACTCCAACCCATATCCATTTAAACTGAGTTTTACCCTCGATGATGTTGTTATCGATCACTACCCGGATTCAGATTCGACTGAATTACGCCGGCTTATCGCGGGTCAAAATCGTATTGCGGTAGATGAAGTAATTGTCGGTGCCGGTAGTATGGAAATCATCCGGTTGATAACACAGTCCTATTTAGGGGAAGGGGACAAGACCCTTGTATTAAAGCCGACTTTTGGAGAATATGAACTCGGTTGTCGTATAGCAGGGGCAGAGGTTGTTGAACTCTGGGCGGAAGAAAAGAATGATTTTTGTTTCGATGTAAAAAGATGTGCTGATTTAATATCCCAACTAAAACCCAAATTGGTATTTGTATGTAATCCTAATAATCCGACTGGACAATACCTGTCAAAGTCAGATATAGAGCTGATATTAGATACTGCCGGTGATGAAACGTTGGTTGTTCTTGATGAGGCTTATATAGCATTCACTGAAATGCATTGGGCAGCTACTGATTTGGTGTCACAAGGGAATCTGATTATCATTCGCAGCATGACAAAGGATTTCGCTCTCGCCGGACTGCGGTTGGGATATGGGATTGGATGCGCAGGAATTATTAGCCAGCTAATGAAGGTTAAGCCTCCGTGGAATGTTAATGTGGTAGCTCAGAGTGCCGGCAAACAGGCGCTAGAAGATCGGGTTTATATCAGGCGAAGCGAAGCGCAGATACGACACAACCGAGATTATTTGTTGTTCGAACTAAATAGTATTGGCTATCATCCGATAAACACAAGAACTAATTTTTTCCTGTTGAAAGTAGGTGACGCACATAGTTTTCGGGAAGCTTTAATGAGCCACGGCATTATTGTCCGTGACTGTGCATCCTTTGGCCTTCCCGAATATGTACGTATAGCCCCTCGTACTTTACCGGAATGCCGAAAATTGGTACAGGCGATAAAAAATAATTGACAGCTAATTGTGTACGGATTAGAATAAAAAACAATTTAATATCGGGCTTACGGCGCTCATAGGAGCTTAATTGGGAAATCCGTGTAAATCGGATGCGGTCCCGCCGCTGTAGATGGTACGAAATCAGCATTGAGCCACTGTTTTGTTTTAATGATAAAACGGGAAGGCGCTGAAATTAGGTTTGAACCAGAAGCCAGAAGACCTGCCGTAGTGTTATAGCCCTCGAGGAAGGGTTCGGGAAATGGTAAATCCCTGAACCAAAAAAGGTTCGGGGATTATTGCGTTTAATAATAGTCCCTGGACCGAAATAACGGTTTGGGGATTTTTGTATTGAAAGAAACAATGCAGGCCGCGGTACTTGAATCTGCCGGCAAGATAGTTTTCAAGAGGGTTGAGAAGCCATCTTGTCCAGCTGGGGGGTTGCTACTTAGGGTGATCGCCTGCGGCGTTTGTTCCACTGATGTTAAGGTGTTTGAGTCCGGTCATCGAGATCTTGTGTATCCGCGAATTTTGGGTCATGAAATTGTTGGAATTATCGTTCAAAGTCAAAATGAACATTTCAAAACCGGTCAACGTGTTCAAGTATATCCTGGCCTGGGATGCGGTGGATGTGATTTTTGTATCAGTGGTGAAAGCCGCCGCTGCAATTCACTAAGGATTGTCGGTTTTAGTATAGACGGCGGTTTTGCCGAGTATCTTTCTGTTCCTTACCCAGCGATTACAGCTGGTGGTATAAATAGTATCCCTGACTTTGTAGGCGATACTGAAGCCGTGCTGACCGAACCGCTGGCCAGTTGTATTAATGCTCAGGAAAAAGTCGGGTTGAATCAAGGTGAAACGCTACTTATCATCGGTGCTGGTCCATTAGGTTTGCTTCATGCCCGGCTGGGGCGCCACCGTGGGGCCGGAAAAATTATTATAGCTGATTGCTCCGAATTCAGACTAAGTTGGGCGCTGAGGTCTGGTATAGCAAATATGGTTATTAATACTGCTGATAACGATATTTATCAGACAATGATGGCAGATACCTACGCATATGGAGCAGATATAATAATTATGGCCACCAGTCATTATCCTACCGCATTATTATTGCCACTGCTGAATCATGGAGGGCGCTTATCGCTTTTTTCTGGGTGTAGGAACAACACCGGTTTAGCTTTAAAAGATATAAATGAGATTCATTATCGAGAATTAACCGTGTGCGGTGCCTATGGCTCCACTCCGGCGCAAAATAGCGAAGCATTAAATTTAATTGCAGTCGGTTTTCCGGTAAATGACTTGATTACGAAGCGCTTTCCCTTAGAATCTATTGATAATAGTCTCAAATATACAGCGGACTGCCTGGGTTTAAAAGCGTTAATCTGTTATTAATTGATTAAAAAATAAAGGAGGACCATTTGGACAATGATTTGAAAGAATTCGGGACTGGTATTGCTAGATTGCTAAGTAAGAAGAACCTCAGCCGAGAAGAAACCAAGGGAATGTTTGATCAGCTTATGAAAAATGCCCAGCCGGAACTGCAACAGGGTGCCTTTTTGGCTGCGTTGACTGCCAAGGGTGAAACGGCAGCAGAAATAGCCGGCGCATGGGAAGCTATTTACGAAGGTGACACGGTAAAGGTAACTCCTAAAACGCCCAGACCTCTTATTGATAATTGCGGTACCGGTATGGACAGCTTGAACACATTCAATGTCAGTACCGCTGCGGCTGTTATAGGGGCTGCCGGAGGTAATTTTATGGCGCGGCATGGCGCCCGCGCACTGACTTCCAGCTGTGGCACTATTGATGTTATTGAAGCTCTGGGTGTTGACGTTGAATGTGATGTTGAAATCGTAAACCGATCAATTGAGCGAGCCGGAATAGGGATTTTCAATGGTATGAGTGCGAAAACACATCCGCAGGCTTTATTCCGCATTTTATCTCAGATTCGTTTCGGCACAACACTGAACATTTCCGCTTCATTGGCTAATCCGGCATTGCCGTGCCTTGGAGTCAGGGGCGTTTATGCGCGTGAACTGGTATTGCCGGTTGCTGAAGTTATGCGGGAAATCGGCTACGGTAGAGCACTGGTATTTCATGGTTCAAATGGTTGCGGCAAAGGGATGGATGAGATATCCATATTTGGTGAAACATATTTCGCTGAGTTAGACTCTTCAGAAATTCGCACATACAGTATTATGCCGGACAATTTCGGGGTACTGGATGCTGACGAGACGAAAATCCATCCTTTTGGTACCTCTCGTGCTGAGGCTGTCCGTTTGCTAGAAATATTATCCGGTCGTCGTGACGGGGCGGATTATCAAATGGTATGTGTCAATGCCGCACCAATATTCTATATTACCGGGCAGGTCAAAAACCTGCGGGATGGTTATCATATGGCCGTAGATCTAATAAAAACCGGTAGAGCAGTTGAAAAGCTTAAAGAATGGGTCCTGGCACAGAATGAAGATTCAGATGCAGGACTGAGGAAATTGGAAGAATTACTGACAGTCTTAATTTAAGTGAGCTAAAAATATAAAGGAGTTAGAAATGGGAAATCTGTTACAACAAACACTGGCATCTATCAAGTCCTTGGATGAATCAGCCATGAAAGGTGCGGCGGCTCGGCAAGATTCGTTGGTAAAACCCCAGGGAGCATTAGGAAAGCTGGAAGATATTTCAGTAAAATTGGCCGGAATTCAAGGTAGAATTCTACCGCAAATTAAGCATAAGGCGATAATCACTATGGCCGGAGATCACGGGGTGGTCGCGGAGAAAGTAGGAAATTACCCCCAGGAAGTGACACCCCAGATGGTGCTGAATTTTGTCGCCGGCGGGGCAGCCATTAATGTTATTGCACGACAAATAGGGGCTAGAGTTGTAGTTGTTAATATGGGTGTTGCCGATGATTTGCCAGCTGATATTCCGATAATTAATAAGTTGGTTGCGAAGGGTACAGCTAATATGGCTCAAGGACCAGCTATGACTGAATCCCAGGCTGTTCAGGCTATTGAGTCAGGCATTGAAGTGGTTAATAATGAAATAGATAAAGGTTTAGATATTGTCGGAACAGGTGATATGGGGATTGGTAATACAACCCCCTCAGCCGCTATTTGTGCAGTAATGACAGGTCAAAGTGTGGTAAAAGTTACCGGCCGTGGTACAGGACTTTCGGATCAGCAGCTGGAGCATAAAATACGGGTTATCGAACAATCCATATCCGTCAATAATCCTGACGCTGGTAATGCTCTTGAAGTATTAGCTAAAGTAGGGGGCTTTGAGATCGGCGGTATTACCGGTGTTATTTTAGGTGCCGCCGCGCGAGGCGTTCCTGTAGTAATTGATGGCTTTATTTCAGGAGCTGCGGCGTTAATTGCCGCCGGATTATCGTCACGAGTAAAGGATTATATGTTTTTGGGCCACTTATCAGTTGAACCCGGCCATATTATTATGGCTGAGCAACTGGGGTTAAAGCCAATTGTAACCTTGGATCTGAGGTTGGGAGAGGGAACCGGAGCCGCGATAGGGATGTTTATTGCGGAAACTTCGGTTAAAATACTTGCGGAGATGGCAACTTTCGGTGAGGCGGGAGTTTCCGAATCATCATAGATGTAAGTTTCAATTGATTGAATTGGAGAGAAGGTAAGCATGCAATGATGTCTTTTATTGCGGCGTGGAGATTTTTAACCAGTGTTCCAGTACCGTTCGGAAAGGAGGACTGGGACCGACCTTTAAGTCAGCAACAATTTGCTCGCTCGTTGGTTTATTATCCGTTCATCGGACTAATAATAGGTGTGGTACTGTGCGGGCTGTATTGGCTATTCAGTCTTTTGTTGCCGGATTTAATGGCGGAAGCCCTTCTTTTAGTCTGTATGGTTGCATTGACCGGCGGGATACACCTCGATGGAGTTATAGACACCTTTGACGGATTAGCTGGGGGGCATCGGTCACCCGAGCGGCGCAAACAGATAATGAAAGAACCCGGAGTCGGGGCTATAGGTGTTGTGGCGGCGGTATTGATTTTACTGCTGAAATATGCGGCGCTGATAAGTGTTCCTGAAAATATTATTTACGTCGCTTTGATTCTAATGCCGGTTGTTAGTCGTTGGTCAATGGTGTATGCCGTCTTTAATTACCCTTATGCACGCCAGACGGGCATGGGGAAATCTCTTAAAGAAGGTTCAGGGAAAGGCGCACCTTTCATTGCCGGTCTTTCGGTAATAATTGTTGCTACGCTGATCGGCGGCTGGCAGGGATTTATAATTTTAGGTCTCATTTGGCTGTTTACGATTATCGTCTCGCATTTTTTCCAGGAGAAATTTCAGGGATTAACCGGTGATACTTACGGCACAATAAACGAATTTAATGAGTTTGCTGTCCTGCTTTTAGTCGTGCTATTCTCTTTCAATAACTGGTTTTAGGAGAGTAAAATTTGCGTCTGATATTGGTAAGACACGGAGAAACCGCCAGCGATGAACCCGGCAGATGTCATGGAATTACTGATATTGACCTTTCTGAAGTTGGATATCAGCAAGCTGAGACGCTGAGGCGGCGTTTTATAGAAGAAAAAATAGATAAACTATATACCAGTTCCCTGCGAAGAGCTCGAAAAACAGCGGAAATAATTGCCGCTGAACGCAGTCTGAATGTTATCACTTCTTCAGATATTAATGAGGTTAACTTTGGTCTTATTGAAAGAAAAACTTTTGAAGAAGCCGCGCTTATGTACCCTAAGATAGCGGATCTATGGCGCTGCGGGGATTCAGCTTTGTGTTTTCCAGAAGGTGAAAGTTTTGGGGATTTAACCGAAAGGTCTATTCAGTTTTTAGACAGCTTAATATCAGGAAGTAATGACGATGACGCTGTTATGCTTGTTGGTCATGGCGGACCATTTCGGATAATGCTTTGTCATTTATTAGGCATTCCTGTTAAGCACCATTGGCAATTCAATATTACTCGTGGGTCAGTGAGCGTAATGCAATTGTATTCCTCAGGAGCAGTGCTGGAAAGTTTCAATGACATGTCCCATTGGTTATTAAGAAAATAGAGGTTGTGATGAGCAAGAGATCAATATTACTAATCGGCGGTGCCCGCAGTGGAAAAAGCAACTATGCTGAAGTTTTAGCCAGTGAAGAAGGCAGTAGAGTATTATTTGTTGCTACAGCAGAAGCTGGGGACGATGAGATGAAGCGGCGTATTGAGGCGCATAAGCTATCCAGGCCGTCTAATTGGCACACACTTGAGTCTCCCTGTGATGTAGGCAAAGCGATACAAGAATCCGGTTACAGATATAATGTTGTAATCTTGGATTGTATTACATTACTGGTAACCAATATTCTATGTAAACATATGGTTATAAACGGCGATCAGGTCAGCGAACAATTGGTAGAAGAAGATGTAAAAGCCGAAATAGAGACAATAAAAAGTGAAATGCGAAGAACTAGCGCAACATATATTATTGTCACTAACGAAGTCGGAGAAGGTATAATCCCTATTGGTTCATCAACCAGGATTTATCGGGATGTGTTGGGCCGAGCGAACCAGATGCTGGCTGCAGCCTGTTCGGAAGTATATTTGATGGTGGCAGGAATTCCTTTACGCGTTAAACATTGTGGTAATACAAAAGAGGCGGCATAAAGCCGCCTCTTTGCTAAATTAATAGTTTCTGCTTAGATAAGTTTGTCGATTTTTTCTTGTAGAGCGCTTTCTGGAACAGCTCCAACTACGGTTTCCTCTGCTTTTCCGTCCTTAAAAAACATAAGAGTGGGAATGGACATGACACCGAATTTCCCAGCTGTTTTTTGGTTCTCATCCACATTCATTTTGCAGAATTTGAATTTTTCCTTATGTTTTTCTTCGAGTTTTTCAACCACCGGTGCCACCATGCGACAGGGGCCGCACCATGGGGCCCAAAAATCTACCAGAACCGGCAATTTAGATTCAGTCACTTCCGTTTCAAATGTATCATCGGTAATTTCCAGAGGCATAAATACTCTCCCTTTTATTAATAATCTACACTAGAATGGTACCCCTAAATTGAATAAAGGTCAAACCAATGTACTCGTTCAGCTTGAATTTTAGATGGTAACAAGTTCATCTACCATTGACTGCAATTGACTGGTGGTGAAATTATTCACCACGATACCTTGTTTAGGACATGTTGCCATGCAAACACCGCAACCTCGGCATTTCATTGAGTCGGAATCAACCGTTTTTTTGACTTCACCTTTATTAACGTATTCTATAAGAGTGATTGCATTATAAGGACAAGGTTCAACGCAATAAGCGCAGCCGTCACAATTCTCTTCAATAACCTTAGATATACAAGGCTCAAGCAAAATGCTACCCTTGGTGATGGTCGCCAGAACCTTTGATGCCGCTGCCTGGGCTTGTGAGACGGTCTGAGGTATATCTTTTGGGCCTTGGGCACAGCCAGCAATAAAAACACCGTCGTTCATAGTAGCCACAGGGTCAAGTTTGGGGTGCCTCTCCAAGAAAAAACCATCAGCACTGTGAGGGGTATTAAAAAGTCGCCCGCTATATTCTGCATCGTTCTGCGGTTCTACTGCTGCGGCCAGTACTACCATATCTGCCGGAATACGGAGTATTTCTCCTTGCAGGGTATCTTCAGTTATAACGATAAGTTTACCTGACGGCTCGTCGTTGATGGTTTGGTCGGTTATTTCGGCAACCTTGCCCCGTATAAGATTTACCCCTTTATCGGTAACTCGGTTGGAAAATTCCTCGTATCCTTTACCGGCACAACGCAAGTCAATATAAAGTTGATATACCTGTGCTCCGGAACGTTCTTTGACAATATGAGCCTGTTTTAACGAGTACATACAGCAGATTTGTGAACAATATTCATGATAGTT
The DNA here is from genome assembly GCF_055384165.1 of Dehalogenimonas sp. NIT-SK1. Lineage (NCBI taxonomy): Bacteria > Bacillati > Chloroflexota > Dehalococcoidia > Dehalococcoidales > Dehalococcoidaceae > Dehalogenimonas > Dehalogenimonas sp. NIT-SK1. Next base: position 1,018,707 of record NZ_AP042352.1, on the reverse strand, counting down.
TTTATCTCTGCTGCCGACGCAATGAATGAACGCCACACTTTCAGGCTTCCGACCATCCTTAAGTTGTATCATTCCGTTAGTGGGACCTGAAGCATTTGCCAGCCGTTCAAATTCCAAACTGGTAATGACATTCTCGTATTTACCATAACCATATTGAGTTATCGCAGAGGGATCAAACATTTCATAACCAGTAGCAATAATAATATTACCAGCCTCGATAACAATATCTTCAGCCTTTTGATTAAAATCTATACAACCAGGCTCACAAGCAGTGACACACTGGCGGCAGTCGGAACAGCCGGAACAGTTCAGGCAACGGGAAGCTTCAGCAATTGCCTGCTCTTCATTAAGACACAATTCGATTTCGTCGAAAGATTTGGTCTCTGAATTGGTGCGAAGAATTTTGGTCCGCGGTTTTGGCAGAACTCCTCTAAGATCGGGGTGAGTGATATCAAGTTCAGGTTTGCGGTTTGATACCATATCTCGCTTGTTTAGATAACGGTCAATAGAAACAGCTCCTTCTTTACCGGATGCAATGGCTTCGATTACGGTAGACGGACCGGTTGCAGCATCACCGCCGGCAAATACCCCGGGAATATTAGTGGCTAGAGTCAGCGGGTCGGTTTGGATCATGCCATCAGTTCTATATTCCAGATCATCAAAGCAACCATGTCCTTCAAAAGTTTGCCCGACGGCTATGATGATACTGTCAGCAGGTATCTCAAACTCACTATTATTTATCGCTGAAGGTTTGCGTCGGCCGCTTATGTCGGGCTCTCCCAATTCCATTTGTATACAGCGGACCCCCATAACTTGATTGTTTTTCTCCTTGATGGCAACTGGCGCAGCAAGCAAGGTTAATCTAATTCCTTCTGATTCAGCCGTTTCAATCTCCTCGGCAATGGCCGGGATTTCATCCCGTGACCGACGATAAACGATATTAACTTCGGTCGCACCTAGTCTAACCGCGGTTCTCGCTGAGTCAATAGCAGCATTACCGCCCCCGATTATAATCACCTTTCTTCCGAGTGAGATCGAAGCTTTGTTTCTCGATTGCTTAAGAATGTCCAGAGCATAATAAACCCCGTTAGCCGTTTCACCTGTAATGCCGAGCTTTCGGCTTTGCCAAGCACCGCCAGCCATAAAAATTGAACTAAAACCGTCATTTTTGAGACGCTCAATAGATTCAATTCGATAATTTGTTTTGATTTGCAGACCTAATTCTTGAATATAACTAATGTCATTATCTAGCGCAGCATCGGGCAGACGGTAAGATGGTATCCCGTAGCGGAGCATACCGCCGGCTTTTTCCGCCGCTTCAAAAATAGTAACTGGATACCCCAGCTTCAGCAAGTCATAAGCACAGCTCAAGCCAGCAGGCCCGGAACCGATTACTGCTATTTTTTCAGTCCGGTTGATTTCGTTTTTAACTGTTTTTCGTCCATGACTAATTTCGTAGTCGGCAATAAATTTTTTTAATGCCCGGATGGAAACCGCTTCATCAAGTTGAGCACGACTGCAATCAGACTCACAGGGATGAGTGCAGACTCGGCCGCAAACAGAAACGAACGGCATTGTACGTCGAACTACTTCAATAGCTTCAGAAAACTTACTTTGTGCGATTAAGGTAGTATATCCATGAGCATTAACGCCCGCGGGGCACGCGGCACGACAAGGTGGAGAGCCACGACGGTCGATGGTGTAGGTATTGGGTACTGATTGGGGGAATGGCCGGTAAGCCGCTTTTCTTGTGGCCAGGCCTAAATCAAATTCTGATGAGAGAGTTACTGGGCAAACAGATGCGCAGTCACCGCATCCTTTGCAGTCAATTTCATTTACATAACGCGGTTTGCGGCGAATATTAGCTTTGAAGTTGCCGGTGTGGCCCTCCAATGCGGTTACTTCGCTATATGACAACAAAGTAATTTTGGGGTGTTGCCCAACCAGGCTCATTTTAGGTGTGGAAATACAAGCAGCACAGTCGAGAGTGGGAAATGTTTTGTCTAATTGTGCCATATGTCCGCCGATGCTGGGGTTCTTTTCTACCAAAAATACCTGATGTCCCGCTTCCGCAATTTCCAGTGCAGCGGTAATACCAGCTATACCACCGCCGATTATCAATGTATTTGGATTCACAGTGATTTCCTGGGACTCTAAAGGCTGGTGCATGGAAACTCTTTTAACAGCGGTTCTTACTAAATCCTTAGCTTTAGAAGTTGACATGTTTTTGTCGTTATGAACCCATGCGCAGTGTTCTCTAATGTTAGCCATTTCCAATAAATAAGGATTGAGACCGGCGGATAAAAGTGCCTTTCGGTATGTTTTTTCATGCATTGTCGGAGAGCAGGCGGCAATAACAACTCTATTCAGGTTATGTTCCCGAATATCATTTTTGATAATATCCTGACCGGGATCGGAACAAGTATATTTATTAGTTCGCGCTATGGTTACATTAGGCAGATCCGCAGCGTACTGGGCTACTGAAAGCACGTCAATCATGCCGGCAATGTTTACCCCGCAGTGGCAGACGTAAACTCCTGTTCGAATTTTTTCAGTCATTGTTGCATCCTAATTAGGCTAATAGAGATTGCGCGACTAATTCATTGATGTCGAGAATCGAAAAACTTTCCGGTACAGCCTGATTCAAAGCACTATCTTTAAAATTGGACAGACAATAGGGGCAGCTGGTGATTAGAGTGTCAGCCCCGGTGTTTAGTGCCTGTTGCAATCGTGTATTGCTAAAACGTTCTTCCTTTGGTGTTTCCATCCAGATACGCCCGCCACCACCGCCGCAACATAGACTGTCTGCTTTAGAAGCATTCATTTCCAGCAATTCAATGCCGGGTATAGCCTTTATTATGTTTCTTGGAGTTTCATAGATGTTGTTGTGACGTCCCAAATAGCAGGGGTCGTGGTAGGTCACCCGGCGCCAAATTTCATTGGATAACTTGAGGTGCCCTTTTAGTAACAAGTTCTCAATCAATTGGCTAGTATGAACTATTTCAAATTGACCGCTTAATGCCGGGTATTCATTTTTCATAGTGTGGTAGCAATGAGGAGAATTAACTATAATGCGTTTCACTTTTTGTCGGATGAATAGATTAATATTATTTCCAGCCAATTGCTGAAAAAGTGATTCATCACCGTATTTCCTTACGCTTTCTCCGCAGCAATTAACGTCATTCAATATGCCAAAATCTACACCAGCTTTGCTCATAACAGAAATAGCCGCTGTGACACTGTTCCTATGGGAAGGGTCATAGGAGCTTATGCAGCAGGGAGAAAATAAAAATTCAGTTTCGTTGGTGAATTCGCTTATGTTCAAATCGGTGGCCCAATTATTGCGTTTTTCTGAAGCTTCCCCCAATGGATTACCGGTAGAATTTAAATTCTTTGATATCGCAGTCAAGGCTGACGGGGTTTCTGCAATTCCTACTTCAATGATGGTGCGTCTGAATGCCTGCATAATGTCTATGATCGAAACTCCACGGGGACAACGCTGGACACATTTGTTACATGTTACGCAGCGCCAATAATTATCAGATTCAAAGTTAGTATTACCCAATTTGGCTTCCTGAAACATCTTTCTCGGAAGAAAAGCTATATAATCCTGCCAAGGACAAGATGCGGAACAAGATCCACACTGAAAGCACTCGTTGATGTCTTCACCACCATTTTCTCTAATTAGCTCGGCAACTTCCGGGAACGGTGATTTCGTGGACATGAGTCAGACCTCCTGATTGATATTGAACAAGCATTCAATATTTTGGATTATAACATATTAATGTGCAACAGCAATAGATTGAATCTCTAATAATTATGTTCGGAGGTATCAGGAGACAGCAAGGCAACTGTTACGATGGTGCCTTGTCCAGGAATTGAATTTATATCAAGTTTGGCACCGATTAATCTGGCTCTTTCCTGCATACCGGTTAAGCCAAGTTTACCGCTGACAGCGAGATCTCCTATGCGTTCAGGTGGCTGAAATCCTCGACCATTATCCTTAATGGTTAATACAGTATTGTTTTGTGAAAAGTCAATAGTAATCCATACCTTACTAGCTATAGCATGTTTGCCAATATTTCTCATTGATTCCTGGACAATTCGAAATAGAACCAGCTCGGTTTCAACCGGGAAGCGTTTTGGGCTGCCGATCACTTTAATTTCGGTTTTATATTTAAAGTGCTTGTCTAGTTCAGGTGTAAGCCATTCGATGGCAGGAATTAAACCAAGATCATCTAAAACTGAAGGCCTCAGGTCCTGACTGAAACGTCGTACACCGCTCAAAGTTCGATTAATATGTTGGTGGACATCCTCAAAATAGGCTTCGTCTGAAGATGACAGGGTTGGATGTAATGACATATAACCGTCAATTTTACGTGAAATGGCAATAAGATCTTGAGCTGTGTCATCGTGCAACTCCTGAGCTATACGCCTTCTTTCTTCCTCTTGGGCGATGGTTATTTGCTTGAGATAAAATCTGAGGTTTTGCTGCATCCTCTGTAATTCTCTTTGTGTATTCTCCAATTTCAGATATGCCATCTGTCGGTAACGTTTATCAGTTTCATAGCTTTCAAGCCAGAAATTTACAACCAGTCCAATAATAACAATCCCAATAATTTCGATAATATCATCGGGTGTGACCGGTTCCTCAAAAATGAAAAGATTTGGTAAGATTATAGCTATTGATATTAAGAGTACAAAGAGTCCAATCCTTATACCAAAAACCAAAGCAGCGTATGTTATCGGCAATAACATGATAAGACGTCCAAAGGAATGACGGCTTAATGAGAAAAAACTATTGGGATCGAGAATATCTATGAAAGGGATAAACTGGGGGTATTGCAGTAAGAATCCGATGACGAGCAATATTATCAAAAGCCACAGATGGAAATTCGCAAATACCCTAAAAATACCATGCCACCATCCGTGGGTGTTAAGAAAAAGGGTTGGTTTTATTTTCGGTATTTTCAGGGTAATTCCTCCATATAGAACCAACCTCGTTTAAGTCCGTATAATATCGCTTCAGTTCGTGAAGCGACATTAATTTTTTTGAAGATGTTTGACAGATGTGTCTGAACAGTACGGCTACTCAGATATAATTGTTCTGCAATATCTTTGTTGCTGACTCCTTTTGCCGCCAACTTTAAGACTTCCATCTCTCTTTCTGTAAGTGAATGTGATGGTGAACTCTCTTCTTTTGAAATGAAGTTGTTCGTTTTATTCAGTTGATCTATGACTCTACGGGTGGTTGACGGTTGTAGTATGGACTCCCCTGAATGAACAGCTCGTATAGCATCAAGTAATTGATTACCGCGGACATTTTTTAACATGTAACCCGCAGCTCCAGCTTCAATTAATGCCATAACATACTGGTCAGAGTCATACGCAGTCAATATAAGAACCGCGGTGGTTGGTAGAAATTGTTTGATTTCTTTAGTAGCTTCAATTCCGTTCATGCGAGGCATGGCAGCGTATTGCATGTCTATTCTGATAGTTTTTGTGTAAGTATCTGGCATAATACGGTAATATCCTCAATTGGCAGATAGTTTATTATATCCTTAGTAAATAAAACGGTTCCTTCGCCGGGCAATTCCGAATCACCGTTCCACATTACAAAAGTCATGCCTATTCTGGGCAGAACCTGAAAATATGAGGCAACATCACCCTTTGATGCCGGTATACCGTTTAAACGATAACAAGCTTCGATAAATTTATCGGTTTTATTTTCAAAAGCCTTTAACAGCGGATTAATTACTCTTTTACGGAAAGTAGGGAAGTAGATAGTTCCTTCTGGTAAATCTTTAAAAGTGATAATACTTGATGGTGACTGATGCTTATCCGAACCCATCAAATAATGAAGTATGATCAGCTTATCGGCAAGTTCAATATCCTTAACATCACTGATGAATGTTCGTTTTTCTAAATCAATAGTATAAACATTTCCCAGATAGTTGATGCTTAACGTGGCTTGACTGCCCTTAATTGCTCCTGTCCTGTGGCATATCTGATCAATATCACCTTTTTGCAGTGTTTCAAAAGCTATCTGTGCAGCTTCATTATAAGCTTTCTGGAAACCTTGCATTGCTGTACCGGGTAAATGGGCTGATGACATCATATCATCAGCCATGAATCGGAATACAAAGATTTCCCCGTGAGTACCTTGACAGTTTTTACATAATCCTGGTCCTGTTTGTTCAAATAACCGAAGTTCGTCTCATCTCCATCGTCCATGGCTCTATGTACAAGTGCAATTAGGTCAGGCCGTTTTCCACGAGCAATATCGATCAACTCATGGTCAAAAGCATCCACTATGGCTGCGTAAAGACCATAACGAGACAGCATCATGAAATAGGTACGGTTCAGTATGGCACGCAATTCGGAGGGCGCACCGTTGGAAACGTTCGACAAGCCAACTATTGATTTGCATCCGGGCGCAATTTCCGGGAGCATCTCCAAAAATTCCAGGCAGGAATTCAGCTGGTTGATATCTCCACTAATCGGAGTAACGATAGGGTCTATCCAAATGTCCTCATTGGGAATACCGGCTTGATTGGCTTTATATACCAAGTCCACTGCTAACATGCAGCGCTCATTCAAGTCGCGTGGCATTCCCTCGGGACCCCAGAGTAAACCAATAATTTCAGCATTGTATTCTTTCGCTATCGGTAGTAGCCGTTCCATTCGTTCTGGTTGCAGAGATACGGAATTTATCAGAGTTTGTTGCTGACATAATTTTAATCCGGCTTCAATCGCTTCTGTATTTGTGGTATCAAGTGAAAGCGGCAGGTTGGTTATCTTTTGGATTGCAGAAACCAACCATTGCATGAGTTCCGCACCGCTTTTCCTAGCTGGTCCGATATTGAGATCGAGGTAGTCAATCCCGGAAGCAGTTAGATTCCTGGCCAAATTCTCAATTGGTTCAGCTTGTCTTTCTCTGAGCGCAACCCCAAAGTGCCGTGACATAATGTTTATGTTTTCGCCAACAAGTATGGTCATTAGTCATCCTTGTTTTCCCAGTTAGTTTTCAAATAGGAAAGTAGATGTGCTGCTTCTCGTGGACCGACCATAATTTCCCATTCAGGTAATTCTTCTTCAAGCCCGCCGCTTTCCATGGCAATATAACCCGGGATAATGAGTTTCCGATGTTTAACACGTTCAGCTATACCGCTTTTCTTGATGAAATTAGCAATATTATCAGCGCCGAATTTTCCGGCTGCCCAGGCGGTCATGACTGACAATCCTTCCGTGTCTTTAATAAGCAGATGTGCCGGCATCCTGGTATTCTCTATTTCACCTGAAACTATGAAATAGGTCAGAGAGAAGTTACAGGTCACGGCTACCGGTGAATTCTCATCCGGACCGTTAATTTCGTATACCCCTTCGGAAGTCGCCAATGGCCTTTGTGGGTCTGTGTAGAGATTTAGCCTCGCTACAAGGAGTGGGAAAAGTGTTTCTCCTTTGAAATCGGAAAGGACGATTATACCGGCATATTTGGCCATTAACGCCGCGGCAATAAGAGATTCTTTCAGCGGGTTGGAAGTCATCTCTGATGGGAAAACAATTGTGGGATAGCCTAGTGGCCGATATTTTTTAGATAAAGCCAGGCGTCGTAATGCTACCTGGTCTGTTAGAGATTGTTTTAAACTGCGGCTTCCAGTGTCCAGTATAATATCTTTGATGCCAGCTTCGTTAAGCTTTTTGGTCAGTTCCGCCAGTTCATCTAGATTATTGCCGCGGGCTACCACCGGCAGTTCTGAATTGACAGCCAAAGCTGCCAGTGTCTCAATGTTTTCAGTGGTGACGGCATATAATAATGGTTTTCTCTTTCCGCATTTGGCAACAGCAGCTTTTACTGCGGCACTGTCCTGGCACATGAGAATAAGCCCGCCGTCAGTTTCTTTTATTGCTCTTGAAACCAAGTCAGTATATTTTGAGGCTATTCCAGATTCATATTTAAGCGCAAGCAATTCTGGATTCAGGGTGGCTCCGACTCGAGTAAAACGATATAGTTTCAGACTTTTAAAGCGACGTGAAATTTCCTCATCATCCATCGTGTCGCTAACAATAACTGACAACCCTGGCGGGTTTTCAAATCGTTTTTCATGGCGGAACATGACTGTTTCGCCGCCTATTTTAAGTGGTTGATTACCTGTCATGATGCTGATCGGTCTAATGGGAGGTGTTGAGGCCTCTTCCAGTTTGGCCTTGGCTTCATCAGTGACAAAAGGACAGGCTGAAAGTTCTGCTTTGCCCGCTGCCAGGCTCATGGCAAAAGCCAGACAGGTTGGCACTCCGCATTTACCGCAATTAGTTCGAGGTAGGTATTTAAAAATTTCAATTCCGGAAAGACCCATGAGTTATCTCCTTGATTTAAATAAGCGAATCCATATTCAGGGCTGGATGTTCTTTAGCATTCAGGAAAGCCATAATTTCTTCTTCGGTAGTACCGACGCTCTCGTCCGCAATACGGTCTAGGAGGTCAGGAATACCAATTTCTATCGCTCGCTTGTTAAACCTGTCGGCAATATCTTCTTTCAACGAACGAGGTATCCAGACCAGTCTTTTGATTCCACCTTCAGCGGATAAAAATTTTCGTTGGGTAATATTATACTTAGAGTGTCCTAAAAACCCCGGTGTTGTAACACCGCCACCGATAGTACCAGCCAGGGTGGTGAACTTCATCCCTGAAGGAGTCATGCCGGTATGTTCCCGGTTTACTGCCATGATGCCGTTGCAAAGCGGTAATACCGCTGAGATACATTCCATGCAGCCACATGCTGTCATCGGGTCTGATAAGATACTGTAGAGATTGTAATGGTCAATATGACCCCTGGAAGCTTTAAAGACATATTCATTAACACCCTGCCATTGGCCTAAGCGGCCGTCGATGGTTGCGCCCTTTGGTACCGGTTGATTAGGGCCGGTGGGATTTATTTCAAATGAAGCCTTGCAGTCCATCCAGTTGTATGAGCCGCATAGCCCAGTACGTTCCGGACTGATAATGCAAACATGGGATGGGGCAAATGACTGGCACAGCAGGCATGAATAAAAAGTATCTGTTGTTTCATCAGTCATACCTTCAATACGGGAATCCCTAGCGGCATAGATGACTTTTGACTGCTCAGAAATACTAATTACTTTAGCTTCTTCAGTGAATAGTGTAACCTGGAGTTTTTCAAATATCCGACCGAAATCCTGATGCAGCTTGGCGTGGATAAGTCTACCGATATGCTCCAGTCTGAAGCCTTTCGATACAGCGTCTTTACTGATACGAAGCCAGGCAATATCACGTTGGCCAATATGCATTACCCCCTGGGCATAGTTAACCAAATGGTGAATCTGTCGTTCCAGGATGGGTTCATAGTCTTCTTGCATTTGACGGCCGCTGACTTCAACTACGATTGCCAAAGGTAGCTTGCTACCAGGAGGTAATTCGTCAATATCAGGACCAACTACCATTATCTGTCCATCAGTTACTTCATTAGCTGATTTGGATGACACCAATTCCAACATAGGGGTACGACCGCCGCCGCATTCAAGGTATATATCTTCGCCACGAACCCTCTCCCCCTCAAATGCCGGACCATATCCTACTGGCACAGGGACTTCGGTTATGATGGTTTTAATACCCCGGACTTCAGTAGCTCTATTTACAATATTGTCATAGGGCACATTGCCGACAATTAATTCAACCGGCGGATCTCCAACAGCCAGTTCCGGTATTGGAGTATCGGCAATAATAGGAAAGCCGAAGTTCAATGCACCGGCTGCCAGGGCAAACAGCGTGTCGGTTACCTGGCCTAAAGGCATTACAAATGCCGGAATCCTGTCTTTGGCGTATGCAAAAAGCTCAGTGGAATTACCAGGGGAAATATTTCCAAATGATAGTGCTACTCGAACAGCAAAACCAATAGCGAAGATAGTTGATGAGGCATCAGGACCAAAGGGGACTAATCTGGTTGGCCAACCTAATTGGAATCCAGATAGTTGAATTTGTTCGCAGAAATGCTGACCATTTGACCCTGTACTCATAAAGACGTATAGGTTCCGTTTCTGTAATTCATCGGCAATTAGTTTAGCTGTCTCCTTATCAGGTGCTGAACCTAAAACGGCAGCAAAACCGGGGACACTGCCGTCAACAAATTCTACCCCTCGTTTTCGCAGTATGATGTCATCCGCTGCACCCAGCCAAAGATTCTCCGATGATGGATTTTCCCTGCCTGTATAAAAATCCGGATCTTCCAAGTAGCGGATGGCTTCAATTATCTCAGAAGCAAAAAGAGCGGCGATTCCAGCGTTAAAAACCGGAGCTAACGATTCTAAGGCCTGTTTATCTGTCATTTGAGGAGATAGAATTTCGGTACAACGCGTCAAAACCGATTTTATATCATCCAGCTTTTCAACCTTATGGCCCATGACACCATAGATTACTGGCAGATAGTAGGCGGTATCAGGAAAACCGACCGGTTCATTGCCGTTTCTTTTTTTTATGGCTTGCTGCCAGGCAGTATTGGCTTCCCCAACCAATTGATGGGCTCCCCTAATAGCGCCTTCTGCGATTACCCTAGACATTATCCAGTGTTCTCTCTTTCATGTTCATTTCGGCTGAATGGTCAAATAAGTTCTGAAATCAACTCCTTAACCATGGATATTGCTTCGGGATGACGCATGATAAGAATGTCAGCACCCGCCATCAGCAACAATGTGGAACTCATTGCTTCCAATGTGATACCTCGTTTCTCCGCATCCCCCATCGCTGGGTCATCAGCCTCCTCGATTTTGGCTTCCTTTGATTTCCATGTTTCGCGTGCAATGTTACAGATCAGAGGGAATTGCAACTTCTCATCCTGCTGGGTTAATGCCGCCATACGGATGCGTTCCATCACCGAGTAGGCGTATTCAATTCCGTAACCGATAGCGCTAACCGTTGGGTCCATTATTAAATCAGATTCCTTGACCCCTAGATTGGACATGAGTATGTTAAGTTGCTTGGCCAAATTGATATCTATTGGGCTGGAGGCTATAACTATATGGTTATAAGCCATGGCCATGGCGCTGATCTTTTTGTAATCTCCTTCTTCTACCGGTCCCAGCGCAAGCCGTTTATCCTGTACTGTCTCGGCTATTGCTCGTAATACTTCGGTATCTTTTTCATGATTGGCGGTTCCCCAAACGATTAGAGGTACATCTACAGCGCTGGTCAAGGCTTGTACAAGTTTGGCAACTTCCTCCGCACTTCTATTTGTTCCGTTCGGGTCAGTGCTTTGAAGCTGCAGACATATCATTTCAGCTCCGTATTGTTCAATACATTTTTTTGCCCAGGCAATGGGGTCGTTCAAAACATCCGTAAAAGGTGCCATTGCATCGCTTGGCCAATCTAACGGTGCTTCGTCATAGACTTCCATGGCAATGCGAGGCATATTCGGCATGCTGCCTTCAAATGTATAAAAAGGGTAGCTGTTTTGGCCGCCAACATCTACCGCCTTATCATTGTTGTTAAAACTGATGGTTCGTATAGAGCCATTATAGTTTATTTTAGGTATTTCAACGGTCATTTTACCTCCAGTTCCGTATCATTTATTAGGTGTGAAAATATCCCTGATAATCAATTCCGTGAGCAATCTTAGCCGCTTTTAACGTATTTTTCATAAGCATGACTATTGTCATAGGGCCTACTCCTCCAGGTACTGGAGTGATAGCACTGGCGATTTCTTTTACCTTATCAAAATCAACGTCACCGGACAAGATTCTTCGGCCTTCACTAGTCCGTCCAATTTCATTAGTACCAACATCAATAACTACAGCTCCCGGTTTAACCATATCAGCGGTGATGAATTTTGGTTTGCCGATAGCAGCGATAAGAATATCAGCCCGGAGGGTGTGGGAAGAAATATCTTTAGTAGCGCTATGACAGACAGTTACTGTGGCATTAGCATCGGGAGCCTTTTGCATCAGTATATTGGCTAAAGGCTTGCCGACTATATTAGAACGCCCGACAATAACTGTTTCGGTTCCTTCAATACTGATCCCTTCCTTAGATAAGAGAGTTTGTACGCCGTGCGGTGTACAGGGTAGAAAACAGGATTGCCCGATAACCATTCGGCCTACGTTGACCGGATGAAAGCCGTCGACGTCCTTTTCGGGAGAGATGGCCATGATGACCCTGTTTTCATCAATGTGACCGGGTAACGGGACCTGCACTAAGATCCCGTGAATACCAGGGTCTTTGTTTAAATCAGCAATCAAAGATAATAATTCTGTTTCCGATGTTGTATCTGGCAGCGGATAATTAGCGGACTTAATACCCAGGTTTTGACAGGTTTTAACTTTGGCTCCGACATAAGTTTGCGAAGCAGGGTCATTTCCAACAATAATGGTTGCCAGGCAGGGTACTAAACCTTGGTTGGTTTTTAACTCCAGTATCTCTTGATTTAACTCCGCACGGATTTGTCGGGCTATATCCGTACCACTGATAACCCTAGCCGCCATCTCTAACCTCACTTGTATGAAAACTTGATATTTTATCCATCATGCTGTCAACAGCCTGCACTGCTTTTGAATCGCCGGCCATATTCAATAAAGAACACTGTTTCCAATCGTATTCGACAACATATTTATCTTGGGGGATCAGGAAGTCCGGAGTCATATTAAGTTTAGTCATTTCAGCGCTGACCAGCGGATCCAAACTCTCCGGAGCTTCGTTTATTACAATCCATATTCGTTTAATATTCAGGTTCAACTCAGCTATCAGATGACGAATTGTATCCAGCGTCCGTATTCCTTTTATCGAATGATTGGAAGCTAATATAAGATGGTCAATTTTATCTGTCATACCACGGGAAAGATGTTCCAACCCTGCCTCGTTATCTAATACCAGATATTTGTAGTTCGGCATAAGCTTGCTGATAAAATTTTTCAGAACATTATTAGGGAAGCAGTAGCATCCGGCACCTTCTCCTCGTCCCATGGTAATAAGGTCAATACCGCGACTTTCAGCGATTGCTTCATTTAATTTCAAGTTGAGGAACGCTTCTTTTGATAAACCTGACGGAATTGTTATCTTGTTTCTATTGAATTCAGCGAGAATCGTACCGACTGTGATATTTTCGTTAATACCCAAACCAAACCCCAGGTTGGCTGCCGGGTCAGCGTCAACCGCAAGTACTGGTTCGCTTTGGTGATTCAGCAGGTAACGGATAATCAGGCTGGCGATGGTAGTTTTACCTGTCCCGCCCTTGCCGGCCATGGCTATTGATCTTGTCACGGCGAATCAGATGCCTTTCTCACAAAACTGGGGAAAAGATTTGTCTCAGTATGAGGTAAAAATAGAGCTGCCATATAATTATCCATAAATGATGTATTTTCGGAAAACTCCATATTAGTCAGCATGCGGGCTACTTTTATGCTTGCCTCTTCTAACTCGGTTGAGAAACTAATCAAACGGGCGCCAAGTAATGAACCATTGCCGACAAACAAAAACTTATTTCTATCTATATCCGGCAGAAGACCGATGGTTACCGCGTCTTCAATATCAATATGGCTGCCGAATGTCCCCGCTAAGATAACTTCATCAACCTGGTCAAAAGTCATATCTACACTCTGTATCAGTGTTTGATATCCGGCGTACATTGCTGCTTTGGCGCGTACCAAGTTATCCAGGTCAGCTTCAGTGATTATGATGTCTTGGCCTGTTTCAGTGTATTCCGCTCCAACAACTAGGAATTCCAACCCATTAACACCTTCGCGGATATATCTTGATTGGGAAGGCTGCAATCGTCCTTTTTGATCAATAATACCGGCGATTAGCAGACCGGCAGCCGCACTGATTATTCCCGCGCCGCATATGCCTTTGGGTTTGTTACCACCAATCGTAGTAAACCTCGGTTGCCCATTTGACGGTTCAATGCGGAGGGAATCAATGGCGCCACTGGTAGCCAACATGCCATTTGTTATTCCACCCCCTTCAAAAGCTGGGCCGGCGGAACATGATGCCCCTATCATCCATTCGGAATTACCCAGTACGATTTCACCGTTTGTTCCTATATCTATATATAACGCGGTTTGATTTTGCTGAAAAATACCGGTTCCGACAACACCGGCAACAATATCACCACCCAGATAACTGGCTACGGATGGAGCAATATTCACCGGTACATCAACTCCAACGGCCAAACCTATCTCTCCAGCCGATAGTGGGGGCAGTACTGATACGGCAGGAACATATGGATTCAGCCGCAAATACCTAGGTTCAATCCCCAGCAGAAGTTGAACCATGGTGGTATTAGCGGCAATAACTATCTGGCATAATTCTGTTTGGGCGATGCCGGCCTGTCTGACCATATTGGATATCATTTGATTGATGGTGGCCACTACCGCTTGATTCAGATTTGCCAACCCATTGGTTTTACCTGCGTATGAGATGCGGCTGATAATGTCATCGCCGTATTTTCTTTGACTATTATATTCGACCGCCTGAGCTAAAACCTGGCCTTCGTTTAAATTCAACAACTCTCCGCGTATACCGGTAGTGCCAATGTCGAAAACCAACCCGAAGCATTGTTTTCTGGTGTCACCGGGTTCTAAGTTGACCAGCCGGAGTCCTGTTGGTTCTTTTGAAAGGGTCAGAGTTGTCGACCATTTGCCCTCGCGTAAAATTGAAGGTAAATTTTTTAGGATATCCAGGCTGAATCGGATATTGGAAACCCCGTTTTTTTCAAGTGCTTGTTTCAGTCGGTTAAGATCACTGGAATTGTCAGCCAGTTGAGGCGGCGGTATTGTTAATAATTGCTTAAAGACAAGGGGGGCAAACCGCCAATTTTTAGCTGATTTGATCTCGGCATTAGTAATCAGTGATTGAAGGTGGCCATCAGTTACTGACATCAGCGAGGAAGGAGGAATGTTTACTACCAGGTCGGTTGAAAGTTGACACTGACAGGCCAACTTGAACCCACTTTCTCTTTGGTCGATGCTCAGTCGGTTAGTACCGATTTCCTCAACATCACCCTCTTCAATGATTACCTTACAGGTACCGCATACTCCATCACCACCGCATGAAGCGGTGATATTGATACCGGCAAGTCTGGCTGTTTCTAATAGATTAGCCCCTTTTTCAGCAGTTGTCTTTAAGTTTTTAGGTTTGAATAAAATCGTAACTCTATCAGTCATGATATGATTCTCTAGAACAAGCCTTTAATCTTACCAGTTTCAACATCTACATCTATTCTTCTGAAAGCAGGATCAGATGAAGTCCCAGGCATGAGTTTGATATCTCCGGCAACCGGAACTATGAAACCCGCGCCATCATATACAAGTATATCTTTAATCGGTAATACCCAACCCTCAGGCCTGCCTTTAAGTGAAGGGTCATGTGATAATGAAAGGTGGGTCTTAACCATGCAGGTGGCGTAACCGGCTTTAGTGTTATCTGCTTCAATCCTGTCTGCTTTACTTAGTGCTTCCGAGGTATAAGTCACACCTTCAGCACCATATACCTCATGGGCAATCTTGGAGATCCGGCTTTTTAATGGCAGGCTGTCTTCATAGAGAAGACTGAACCTGCTTTCTTCTTCACAGGCGTCAATTACAGCATCCGCCAATTCCAGTGCCCCATTACCTCCTTCTAACCAGTGACTGGAAACCGCAACACGGGCACCAGCGCTCTCTGCTGCTCTTTTGATCAACATAATTTCATCGTTAGAATCTGAACTAAAATAGTTGATGCAAACTACCGGATTCATACCGGCTTTCTTTACCGTTTCAATATGAGCGGTTAGGTTTGCTGTTCCCTTTTCGACCAATTCCGGATTCGGCTCGGTATATTCACTGTCCAGTGATTTGCCAGGTGTTACTTTGGGGCCGCCGCCATGCATCTTGAGGGCACGCACAGTGGCTACAATTACCGCACAATTCGGTTTCAATCCGCTGATACGGCTTTTGATATTCCAGAATTTCTCAAATCCGATATCAGCACCAAAACCGCTTTCTGTTACATGATAATCTGACATCTTTAGGCCGATCTGATCGGCAACGATGGATGATTGGCCAACTGCAATATTGGCAAAGGGACCGGCATGTACCAAAATCGGCTGCCCTTCAATGGTCTGAAGCAGGTTGGGATTTGAGGCTCTAACCAACCAGGCGGTCATGGCACCATCCACCTCAAGATCTTTGGTGGTTATAGGACTACCCTGGCGATCATAAGCAACTACTATTCGACTTACACGTTCGCGAAGATCTGCAAGGCTGGTAAATACGGCCATGATAGCCATGATTTCCGAGCTGACGGTGATGGCAAAGCCGCTACGCATCATATATCCGTCACTTTTTCCGCCAATACCGATGATGATATCTCTCAAGGATTGCGCACAAAAATCTATAACCCAGCGCATGCTGATGTTATGGGGGTCTATATTGAGACGTTTTAATTTTCGTTTTTCTAAAAACTCATCCGTGTTGATGGCTTCATGCTGCATACGAGCGGTCAGTGCTACCATTGCCAGATTATGCGCGTTGGTAATACTGTCAATATCACCTGTCAGTCCGAGGGAAAATGGCGCCAGTGGAACACATTGAGACAATCCACCTCCGGCTGCGCTACCTTTGATATTAAAAGTAGGTCCGCCTGATGGTTGGCGTATCGCCCCTGAAACGTTAACTCCACGCTTGGCTAAACCCTGTACCAACCCTATTGTGGTGGTGCTTTTCCCCTCGCCAAGTGGTGTTGGGGTGATGGCAGTGATGTCAATATATTTACCATTTGGCTTTCCCTTTAGCCGCCGGTTAATAGCCGCATAATCCAGTTTGCCCAGATAATGACCATATGGAATCAACTCATCATCAAGGATGCCCCAATCCCCAGCTAGCCGGCACACTCTCTTCATGGTTTTCTCGGCTTCTTCAGCTATTTGCCAGTCTTTGAAATGGTTGGGGTCCATTCTTACCAATTCGTATTCCTTTAAGTGGTTTTTTTGTAAGATTTGTTGGGAGTCAAGTATAGAGTGTAAACATAGATGTACGGACTCAGTATTTTAATTTTAAGATTAATTCAAGTATATTGAGTAATATAATCTTCGTCAACTGAAACTTTAGTTAAGATTTTTGATCAATAAATTTTTCTGATTACGGTATTCAATTTAATGGAAGAAAGGTGCGATTTCTGATAGAGTTGATAAAATGACTGTGATCTTGTCCATTCTTAATATGAGTGATTACATTGAATAAAAATCAAATAGCTAATAATATATCTGATTACTTAAACCCTTTGGTGATATCACTCATCCTGTTAGCGGCTGTTTCGATTAATACTACACCTAATGCTTTGGCGGCCTTAGGCTGGTTTACGTTAGTTGTTGCCCTAAATATTTTACCCGTTTTGCTTATAGCTATTTTAATGGTTCGTACAGGACGTATGGACACACTTTTTTCTAATCGACGTCATCAACGACATCGGATATACGTAATTGGAATATTTTTTACTGTTATCACTATGTTGTGTTTGAATTATTTTCAAGCTCCCACAGAAATATTGGCTTTATTGGTCTCCAGCTTGGTTACGGTAGTAACTTTTGCAGCCGTGAATCTATGGTGGAAAATAAGTGTGCACACCTCAACTGCTGCCGCAATGGTGGTTATTCTTCATATTATATACGGATGGTGGGCTGTACCTTCGTTACTCATTGTTCCAGCAATGGGATGGGCTAGGGTGCGTCTAGCACAGCATACTTTGGGGCAAGTCATCATCGGGGCTTTAGCTTCAGCAGGAATAGTAATTTTAGTTTTCACTCTTTACGGAGTACTTTAACGGATATTGGTGACTTAAACTAAAAACGATAATCAAGCCCTAAATAATAATGATATAAGGGTCAATCGTTATATTAGTCATTTTTTGGAACGTTTCATCAACCCTTTGGCAATGCCAAATATTAATGCCGCGCAGACAATAATGAAAATCGAAAAATAGATGATACTCAAAGTTTGATCAGACACGGCATTTACCCTCCCCGAAAGTGAATCACCAATAATTCACCAAGTATATCATTAAACATAGACAAATAGTAGTGGTCGTAAATAATTAGAAAATATGGATAAAGGAAATTTACGAAATAGCTGCAGGTATTAAAATGGCTCCCGAGGAAGGATTCGAACCTTCGACCAATCGGTTAACAGCCGACCGCTCTACCACTGAGCTACTCGGGAACGTATGTAATAAATAAAATTTATTTTTATGGCTGCCGAGCCAGGATTCGAACCTGGGCAAAAGGATTCAAAGTCCTTCGTGCTACCACTACACAACTCGGCAAAAAACTGGTAATGGCAGATGCTTGGTGCCGGAGGTCGGACTCGAACCGACACAGGAGTCGCCCCCTAGCAGTTTTTGAGACTGCCGCGTCTACCATTCCGCCACTCCGGCATATTTCAGCCGAACTATTTTAAAGAACAAACTGGTGCCGAGGCCCAGACTTGAACTGGGGACACGCGGATTTTCAGTCCGCTGCTCTACCGACTGAGCTACCTCGGCGCTACGACAACGCATGATATTGTAGCCGTTCCAAATATTTCGGTCAAGCTGTATGACATGATTCTGCCAACAGTGAATAGAAGTTAATCGGAACGAAGATCAATAAAATTAGGTTCAATGCCAGCTTCGCTTAGTGATTTGATTAAGTCAGGTAGTTCCTCAGTAACAACCACAACAATAATTTCGAGACCATATCGGAATGACTCAATTACTGTTTCAGTCACGGCATAGAAATATCTTGGTGTTATATTAATTTTCTGTAGTGATGCATAAGCCTCTATGCCTATAGCGGCTATATGTTTTTGCCCCCTGACCAATATGGCTAGACGTTCCAGGTCTGTTTTGCGCGACCCATCTTTGTTAATACCGTGTACAGCAGCGATAAAAACAGATCCTTGATTCAAAGGGACTATGCCGTGTATTCCGGTAATCCCTACGTCCTCACCGTTTGTAGCGGAGTTTACGGCAATTCCCTTAGCTCCAGCATCAATAATACTGTTGCCAGCTACCAAAATACCGTCCATCATTAAAAGGCCAACTTCTTGCCCTTCTTTGATATCATCTAATGAAATTGCTGCGTTAACAGATATATCAGTGACGGCTTTTTCCGCTAAATCAATATAAGTATTGAGGTCTCTGAGCTGTTTTAATATCCAGTTTACACCGTCGGAAGTCAAACGATAACGAGAACGACCTTCGGCATCTACTAGTTTTTCAGCAATAAGGTGTTTTAGATATTCAGAAACGGCTTGCGGGGTAATATCTAACTGGGTAGCTATTGTTTTTTGCTCAACTGCTGGTCCTTTGGAAGCAATTTCAACTAATATCTGAAATCTAGTAGCGGAATTTTTATTTTGTAATATATCAGACATGGTAGCCTTTCAAAATACAGGAGGGAGAAAGATGTAGGCCGTACAGGTCTCGAACCTGTGACACCCTGATTAAAAGTCAGGTGCTCTACCAACTGAGCTAACGGCCCATGCGCACTGATGAGTTTAACAAAATGAGCTTGTCTTCGCAAATTGTCTAGTTCATCGGGGTCTGGTTAGTAACAAGATAATTCCAACCCCTAAAGCACCGAAAAATGCTGCGAGAAAGTAATTGAACACTGAATTGGTCGGTTCTGAAATTGGTGCTGGGTTTGTGGCATCTGAATCAGGTTTTGTTGTTGGCTTATTGTCAGTTGGGGTGGGGGGTGGATTAGATGTAGGTAGGGGGGTTTCACTATCTTGGTGTGGTGGGACAGTAGCCAGCAATCCAAATATCGAAAAGTGCTCTATCAAAACAGTTGCAGTTTTGTTGTTAGTATCAACCTGGCAATTTAATTCATTCCATTTAGTACCATCCCAATATCCGATATACAGATCAGTATCATCAATAGTGTCTGGCAGCACCACTCCCTCATAATTGAATTCTAAACTAATACCGGGATTGAAATGACTTCCTCGGGGGCCTAATTGATATGCGAGAAGTAATTGTTGCCCAGGAATCTCTGGTAATTCTTGGATGGGGGCAACTGAAAGTGATGATATAGGTAACTCGGAACTATTGATTAGTGATGTGTCAGCTTCAATGATAATCTCTAGGTGGCCGTCGTGGGTAATCACTTTTCCAGTACTCAGTGTATTTCCACTGTTATCAATGTATGGCAAATTTCCCAAGATACCGGTGCCGGTCAATTTTTGTAGATCAAAGTCATCACTATCAAAAATTGGGGCAAGAATAGATGCTTGGGTTAATGTGGATGTGGATTCAAGCATGTAGTTGTGCGCGTCGGGCCCGGATAGTTCAAGATCATATATTTCGACAGTTTTATTATCTCCAACTGATTTCGTGTTAAATACTGCCTGTCCGCAAATCAAATAAACATTATCACCATCAATAAGGCCCTGCAGTTCCTTCGATATGATTGTAGCCGGCAGAAAACCATCGTATACTTTATCTTGTACCGTGACGACTGGTATTACCACTTTGCGAGTTACAGTCAATTTTGCAGGTTCGGTACTAACTAAACCATGATCATTATTGAACACAGCTCGGTAGAGGTAACCATCCATATCAACTGACGGTTTGGAAATATTTAGTAAGGTGTTTTTCGCTCCACTAATAACCATCCAGTTATTACCCCCATCGGTACTCAGCTGCCATTGGATACTTGGGCTGGGATTTCCCGATGCTACCGCGGAAAATTGAGCGTTTTCTCCGTATATGATTGATTGGTCTGCCGGTAGAACAGTTATTGATGGAGTGGGGTCTTTTACAATTGAAAAGGTGCCTGTGTGGTAAGTGATGTTGTAGTTGAGCAATTTTTCAGGAGGGCTTAGTTCGGCGAAAATATCGTAGTTGCCAATAATTTCGCCGGGAGAGCGGCTATAGCTTACGGCAATGTGGTCATTCGATAAAAAGCCGCTGAGAGTTCCAGTTAACGCCGGGTCAGGGTCGTTTAAAAACTTACTTTTATTTTCTGGGATAACCGATGCTTCCCTTGGCTCAATTACTAGATTGGCTTCAATAAACGTGATGCTATAATTGTGGTTCAGGGATAATGTTCCCTGGTTGATTGTATAAGCTCCAACATTCTCACCGGTATTTCTGATAAGAGATCCTGATACATTGTCGCTACCAACAAGCGTTCCTTCGGTGATGATATAGCCAAGGGGAGGGTCATCTTCACCGTAAATCTTTGTTTGGTTACTGGCGGTTATCGTTATTGGTCTCGGGTTTACCGTTAGTTCGGCGGCAGATGTGATGGCAGTTCCATATGAATTTGAGCATTCAGCCCTGAATTGATGCTTGGTGCGCTCAATACTAGGAGTTTCAACTAACAATAAGTAATCATCAGCGCCTGTAATAGTTGTCCACGTAACTCCACCATCAGCGCTGAATTGCCATTCAATTGATATTTCCGAATCGCTTTCCGCTGATATTTCAAAGGAAGCATCTTCACCATAGATGAGGTCGATATCTGCAGGCTGCATCTTGATAATCGGAGATTTATTCTCAACATGGATCAGCACCGTGGCTTTATTAGAATATTCAGTACCGTCATGAGATTTGTAGGTGAAGGTATCATAGCCTGAATACTCTGCATCGGGTGTGTAATGGAAAGAACCGTCGTTGTTTAAGACAAGAACGCCATGTGAAGTATTTTCTGCCAGTATTGGAGTTAGTAAATCGCTGTCAATATCAGTATCATTTGCAATAACACCTTCCTCCTGATTAACCACTAAGGATTCATTTGCATTTACCGTATAATTATCATCATGGGCAACAGGAGGAGTGTTCATATAAATTATCGTGATGGTTACTGTGGCAATATTTGATACGTTTATCCCATCTGAAATAGTGTACGTGAAATAGTCATCTCCGCTATAGCCAGCTACTGGAGTATAGGTGAATGAACCATCATCGTTAAGGTTAAGGCTGCCTTGGGTTGGACTTTCCATAATATGGAAACTTAAGTTGGTTATATCATAGTAGGTATCATTGCGTAATAGGCCGGAAGTCGCAGGGATTTCTAATGTCATATTTTGGTTGACGTCATAATAATCATCATAAGCGGCAGGAGGGGGGCTGGATATTTGAAATGCATCCGAAACGCTCCCCAATTCGGGGTTTGCCGTCGGGGATACGGAAATCATGGCTTGTTCAGTGGGATAACCGTTGACTGTCCATGTAAACATTCCATCATTAGATGTGCCGGTGGTTATGTTTGTCCAGTCCGCCCCGCCATTATAAGATACTCTTATCGCTACCTCACTATTGACATTAAATGAGGTCCATTGAATGGTTTGTTCCGAATCAAGAGACCAGTTTTCGCCTGATTCAGGGGAGATCAACGTTATACCTGGTGAGGCATTAAACCAGATTTGGTTGGCACCGCCTTCTGCTGTCATAACGTCAATTGTGCCGTCACCGTTAAGATCAGCTCCGGCTGCTCCTAAACTGCTGGATTGTCCCAGCGATTGACTGCTATCCGCGAATGTAGCATCGCCATCATTTGCCCAGAAACTGTTTGGGTTAGCGAGTATACCGTTAGCTACAAAAGCATCAATATTACCATTACCGTTAAAATCATTAAGGACAATGTCAGTACTCCACGTATTATCGCCAATATTTTGACTACTTTTCCCGAAAGTGTTGTTGCCATTATTCAACCAGACTTCGTTATTGGCATTTCCGTTAGCCACAAAAGCATCCAAAAACTGATTATTGTTTAAGTCAACCAACTCGACATTGTAACTAATCATTGAATCTTCTGAAGTCCAGGATGGTGTCAAAGTCCCGTCGCCGTCATTGGTCCATATTTCATTACTACCGGTGTTCGCGATAAAGATATCGAGATGTCCATCATTATTCAGGTCTCCGATGGCGTGTCCATTGCTTTTACTGTTTGTATTGGAAAAAGACTGTTCAATAGAAAAGTTCCCAGTTCCATCATTGTACGATATGATATTGGCATCTTCGAAGTTGGTTACGATTGCATCTAAATGTCCGTCACCGTTAATATCGCCAAGCGCTACATCTCTGCTGGCCCTGCTGGTGATAGACTGACCGGAATCGATAAAAGTACCATTACCATTATTTAGCCAGATGAAATTTTCTCCATCATTTGCTATGAAAGCATCAAGATCATCATCACCGTCGATGTCCCCCAAGGCAACAGCACGGCTGTCATTGGAATCATCGGAAACCCAGTGAAGTGAAAAGTTACCATTTCCGTCATTAAGCCAGACTTCATTTTTACCTTCATTCGCAAAAAATACATCAATAAAGCCATCTTTGTTAAGGTCACCGAGAGACAAGTCATTGCTTTTAGTATCTCCTATTGACTGCCCTTGAAGGAAATTACCAGGCCCCGAAACACCGCCGGTGATAAATTGCCAGTTGAATGAGTCAACCAAAGCATTATTGTCCTGACTTTCTATTCTTTTTGTTAGAATAACGCTTACTGTTTCTCCCGGATAAAAGCTCGAGTCGGGGGTAAATCTAATTGTATTGGCAGATGTTTTTGAAAATGTTCCCGAGACTATCCCGGAAAAGGAACCGAATATTGCGCAAGTGTTTGAATTAACAGTATTTTCATTGATAGATTCATTGAAGCTAATAATGATACTGGAGTCTATTGCGATAGATTTTTGGTTAGGTTCGGGATTTACCGAATCAACCGCAAAAACGGCGCCTTCAGTAGATTGATGTAAATACCTATAATTTACTGCTGGACCAGCAGGGATGAGAGAATTGGCTAATGCCTGATTAATTGATCTCTGTTTATTGATTGAGCCTAACAATTCATGGCTGGAATGGATACCGGTATCTAAATTTTTGGAGAATTCAAACGCGGAGTCTGCTTGAAATAAAAAGGATGTCAAAAAAAGAAACAGGATAATGAAGTATTTCACTTGTGCACCTTTCATTTGGTAGATATTTATTATTTTGTTAGGTAAAACGGTCGAAATAGCTTTTCAATTGATTCCATATCATATTGGAGATCTGTTCTTGTGATTGACCAGCATCAATCACAAACCATCTTGAAGGGGACTCTTTCGACAAACGCAAATAGCCATCGCGCACTCTTTGATGAAAAAACTCATTTTCTTGTTCAAAGCGGTCGGTTTTATGTGTTCGTTTTCGATATTGTCCAGTTTGGATTGGCATATCCAGCAAAACTGTGATGTCGGGAATTAATCCTTGGGTGGCTAAGGTATTGATAGCCTGCACCGAGGACAGCGAAAGACCTCGCCCGAAACTTTGGTAGGCTATTGTAGAGTCAGTGTATCTGTCACAAATAACTGTCTGATTATTATCAAGTGAAGGCTTGATAATTTTCGCAATCAACTCCGCACGGGAAGCGTTGAATAATAATAGTTCAGACAATGGGCAAATTGGGTCATGCTCAGCCCACTTTAATATACGGGTAATCTCTTCACCGAACTCGGTTCCGCCCGGCTCGTGTGTCAAGACGGCTTTGTAGCCAGCATTAAGCATTCTCTCGAAAAGGATAGCGGCTTGTGTGGTTTTGCCTGAACCTTCGCAACCTTCGAATGTGATAAACAGAGGCATATTAAGAAGGGTCCTTATAATAGTTGACTTTTCTCTTTGGTTCCTTTCCGCTACTTGCGGAAGTCAGTTGATTACGTTCTGCAATTAGATGCTGGATTTTCCGTATATAGGATGTCTGCGGAGATAATGCAACTTTGCGTGTTCCGTTATTTACTGCATCAACAGCTTTTTTGGCTTCAGATAAAGCAGTGTCAACTGATTCTTCTAGACTATCAATACTCCCATTGCGCCGATTAAGTAAAGATAGAAAATGCTTGAACTGTATAGGGGTGTGACTCTTAAGAACATATACAGGTATATTGCGGTCTTCCGCTTCCCGTATCCGCTGAGGGCGGCGCCGGAAGTAATTTTTCGATGTAAGCAAAATATCCGCGCTCCCAATTTTATTTGTTATTGAGATTTTAACGCCCATTTCTTCAGCGGCCTTTTCAAGGCGACCTCTATTGATACCGAATAAATATATCTGGGTAGATTCATTTACGGCATGGAGATTCTGCCCAGACGTTCTCTCGTTGCTTTCTCTAGGGGCAGTTCGAAATGTTTTTTTAATATTTCCATCTTCATCAATTGAACGCACTTCGGTATCAGGAGGATTACCTCTTAAAATGGCATCCACCGCTTCAGTGGCATCACTATGTATTGCCACTTGTGCTCTTTCTTGTATTTCAACGATAATATTAAATGTGGGTGGGGCTTTGCGTTCAAGAACAGTTTTTTGGGTACCCCGGCGTTTAGCCTCCTCATCACCTAAGGTTACGGCTTGAATCCCTCCTATGAGATCGGCCAGAGTAGGGTTCTGCATCAGGTTTGCTAATGTGTTACCGTGAGCGGTGCCAACAAGCTGAACTCCTCTTTCAGCAATAGTACGAGCAGCTTGAGCTTCAAGCTCAGTTCCTATTTCATCAATGATAATTGCTTCAGGCATGTGATTCTCTACAGCCTCTATCATAACTGCGTGCTGCATGTCCGGTGCGGTGACCTGCATGCGTCTGGCACGACCTATAGCTGGGTGCGGAATATCCCCATCCCCGGCAATCTCGTTGGAAGTATCAACAATAACAACGCGTTTTTTAAAATCGGTAGACAAAACTCTGGCGACTTCCCGTAACATAGTGGTTTTACCGACTCCTGGACGGCCCATTATGAGAATGCTATTACCCGATTGAATAAGGTCTTCGATAATTTTTATAGTGCCGAATACCGCTCGTCCGACACGTAATGTTAGACCAATAACTTTGTTTTTGCGGTTTTTGATAGCTGAGATACGGTGTAAGGTGCGTTCAATTCCAGCGCGGTTATCACCACCAAAATCACTGATTCGGGTAGTTACATAGTCAATATCGGATTCAGTTACTTCTTCCGGTCTCAAAACCATCTCATTGTTGGGAAAGCGGGCCTCCGGAGGACGTCCTAAGTCCATAATAACTTCTAATAGCTGATTGAGATCGGTTTGTTTATTAAGAGGGCGACGGATCTCCGGGGGCAGGATATCCAGGAGAGCGCCCAGATCATCGGTAATCAAATTAGGCAACAATTGTCTCCATAAGTGTATATCAGCCGTATTCTACAATTGATATTATGGCCTGGGCAAATTGTTCACACAATTGGTTTCTTTGCAGGGATGCCGGGGCGACGGGGGTAAATATCCGGTGTAGGCTTGATCTTGTTAATTATGATTAATTTTCGGTCATCGTTTAAAATATCTACTTTTAACGGGACAACTGCCGTTAGTTTGCCCCCTAGAATATCAATAGCGGTTTGGCTCAAGCTTAACTCGTCATTCAATTCACCTTTCTTCATGGCGATAAAAGTTCCTCCGACACGGCAAAAAGGAAGGCATAGTTCACATAAAGTATTTAATGGAGCAACAGCGCGTGAAACAGCAATATCGTAGCTCTCACGGTGATTGTATTCATGAGCCGTAGCTTCAGCTCGTTTATTTATGACTATTGTGTTGTCCATATCTAATAATTTAATCAGTTGTTTAAGGAAATTCGACTTTTTACCTGTGGCTTCCAGCAGAGACATATGAATAGATGGAATGGCTATCTTCAGTGCTAATCCTGGGAAGCCGGCACCACTGCCTATATCTATCATATTTTGTTCTTTAAAAGAAATATTACTCAATACCAATGTTAAGGAGTCCAAAAAATGCTTGGTTTGTATTTCGTCTGTATCAGTAACTGATGTTAAATTAAAATGCGTATTCCAATACGTGAGTTGCTGTAGATATACATTGAATAAATTCAACTGATAGTCGGATAGTGATAGTCCTAATTCAGTTGTATATTGGCGCAATACGAGCGGTTTGGTATTCACTGTTGAGATTATATCATTTTGTTTATAACTTAGTCTGTGTGCTATGCTTAGGTACCAGACCGCAAGGGATTAGAGTGCTGAGAGTCTTTAAATTAAGTCAACCCTGGCACCTGAATTCCACAATACGAGCATAGGGAAGGCGGAAGGCCTGATGGTGGTCTGGAAAACATTGAAGAGTTATTTATGACAACACAGACCCATCAAGCCCGCAAGGGAACCATTACTCCCCAAGTGCAGACGGTTGCAGAAATGGAAAAAGTATCGGTCGAACAAATTATCGCCGGTATTATTGAAGGATCAATTGTAATTCCTGCCAATATAAATCACCATAATTTGGAGCCGTGCGGAATTGGCAAAGGATTACGGACCAAAGTTAATGCAAATATTGGAACATCCTCTGATTGCACTGATGTCAGTGTAGAAATAAATAAATTGTCAGCTGCTCAAAAAGCGGGAGCTGACTCAGTGATGGACTTGTCGACCGGGGGGGATTTACCGGAGATCCGCCGTGAATTGTTGAGAAAGAGCAAAATTGTTTTTGGTTCTGTCCCAATTTATGAAGCCGGGATAAAAGCCAGAAAGACTAAAGGTTCGATTGTTGAATTAACGGCGGAAGAGATACTTACAGTAATAGAACAGCATGCTGCTGATGGAGTCGATTTTATAACGGTACATTGTGGGGTAACACAAGGTGTTCTTTCCCGTTTAAAAGAGCAGGGCAGAATTGCGGATATAGTATCTCGAGGTGGAGCTCTTTTAGCCGGCTGGATGATTCATCACGAAAAAGAAAACCCTCTTTATGAAACCTATGACCGTTTGCTTGAAATCTGCTTTAAATATGATGTTACTTTGAGTTTAGGAGATGGTTTACGGCCAGGTTGTCTTGCGGACGCGACTGACCGGGCTCAAATTGAGGAATTAATAATTTTGGGTGAATTGGTTGATAGAGCCCGTAAAGCTGATGTCCAGGTAATGGTTGAGGGTCCGGGGCATATACCGATTCACCAGATAAAAACGAATGTAGAATTGCAAAAATCTGTTTGTCAGGGCGCACCTTTTTATGTGCTTGGACCATTGGTGACAGACGTGGCTCCTGGATATGATCACATTACATCTGCCATAGGTGGAGCCTTAGCGGCTATGAATGGAGCTGATTTTTTGTGTTATGTTACTCCTGCTGAACATTTGGAATTACCGGGAGTACAAGATGTGAAAGATGGTGTAATGGCCTCTCGTATAGCGGCTCATGCGGCAGATATAGCAAAAGGGGTACCTGGAGCTATGGATTGGGACTTGAAAATGGCTACGGCGAGGAAGAGCCTCAATTGGCAATCACAATCTGAAATATCCATTGACCCTGAACTTAGCATCCAGCGACATCAGCCGGCAAATACTTCGGGAAAGGCTTGCACAATGTGTGGTGAGTTTTGCGCGATGGAATTAGCTGAAAAATATCTTGGAATATCGACAACACGTTGTTAATTCCATTTCGAATGGATTCAGGTTAATTGGATAGTGGATATAATTTAATCCGTCTTTTTGGGATACAGTTTCGAATTCATTTCAGTTGGTTTTTCATTTTTCTACTTGTTACTGTTTTTTTATCGTGGCAGGTTTTTCCAATAACAGTCCCTGGAAAAGGTTTGGTTACCTACTGGCTGATGGGTGGTGTGACTGCATTATTATTCTTTATTTCCATTTTGCTTCACGAAACAGCACATAGTCTCGTAGGCCGAGCTAATGGTATACCGGTACGAAGTATTACTCTTTATCTATTTGGGGGCGCGGCTCAAATGGATAGAGAACCTGAGTTCCCAGGTGCGGAATTAAAAATGGCACTGGCTGGCCCAGTTACCAGTTTGCTATTAGCTGGCATATGCTGGATTATTTATTCGTTTTACTTGAACATATTTGTTTCATGGGCTGCTGTTGCTTTATGGCTTGCTCAAATTAATTTGATAGTAGCTCTGTTTAATTTATTGCCGGGTTTTCCATTAGATGGAGGGAGGGTACTTCGGGGTATTTGGTGGAATTTAGGCAGGGACTACAAAAAAGCCACTCGTGGAGCAATATTTTATGGACGCGTAATAGGTTTTTTTATTATAGCTTCAGGCGGATACTTTATTATAGCGCAAGGCGATTGGATGGCTGGAGTATGGCTTTTAATACTGGGGTGGTATTTAGAAAGCACAGCTCGAAAAAGCTTGAGCCAGTTTGAATTACAGATTTGGTTGAAAGGGAGGGAAGTATCAGAGGTTATTAGGCACAATTGTCCCAGAGTTTCTGTGGCAACTAGCCTTACAGAAATCTTAAATCGATATCCGGGACATAAATGTTTTTTAGTTGGGGATGAAAAGGATAAATTATTGATAGCTTGGGTTGAAAAATCAACCGCTGTTCATGGTGAAATTAAAATTGGGGATATGGCTAGAGAAATTGACATGGATGCACAAGTTTATATAAATGATAATCTGCTATTGGCAGTGCAAAAAATGAATGAATCAGGGCTGGATTTTACGGCAGTTCGCTCATTAAAAGACGAATTTATCGGGATAGTGCTTCTGGACGATTTGATTGACTTGGTTAATAATTAATAAAATCAATACAGTTTGAGATTATGTATTAAAAATGAAATGAGGGTTTATGACTAAAGAAACATTAAATTTGGGTGATGCTGCAGCTGATTATCTGGCTGGTTTATCAAAATCTAAACAGGAGACAAACAGTTCTGCAGTGAGGAACTTTGTACGATGGTATGGATCTACACAATGTATTGTAAATTTATCGTCTTACAAACTTGAGGAATATTCTCGCGCACAACAATCGGCGGAAGATGGAGCAAACAAAATAAAAGCTGTCCGCGAATTTATGAAACATGCCGTAAAAAAAGGCTGGATTAATAAAGAATTACCGGTTCACCTTAAAATTAAAAAGACAACAGTGAAAAAGAAGCCAGTCAAAGTTACTCGACCTAATGACATTGAAAAATTAGTATTGACACCAGAGAAGAAACAGGAAATGGAAACAGAACTATCCGGATTGAAAGAAAAAAGAATAATCGTCATAGATGATATAAAACGCGCTGCAGCCGACAAAGATTTGAAAGAGAATGCTCCCTATCATGCTGCTCGGGAAGAAAAAGCAAAATTAGATGGTAAAATTAATGAATTAACATTGTTGTTAAAACATGCAGAAATCTCTCATGATGCAGCGCAGATCAATAATAACAGAGTAGTACTTGGTTGCAGTATTACCGTTAAGGAAGTTGATACGGGGGAAATATCTGAATACAAATTGGTAATACCAAGAGATGTCAATATAAAAAAAGGCTGTATATCACTGGTATCTCCAATCGGTAAGGCCTTACTTGGAAAAAAGATGGGTGAAACCGTGGAAGTGGTGGCGCCCAACAGGGTATTGCGTTATTGTATTGAATCCATAAGTTAATAATAATTGGCTAACTTTAGTAGTTTCTTGTTAATGATTTTGGTTAGCGTTATTATTTTCCAACGTATACGATGTGGTCTTTGTTCACCGCAACGAAAGGGAAGCTTTTAATGTTTCCTAGTAAAGGTGGATTGAAACTAACATCAGTAGTTGGTATGAACTGGTCACTTCGGTTAAGTGCTTCTTGAAGTTCCTCCCACATCTCACTGTGCATATTCCCTCTTAAGCTGATCTGAGGTAGATTTATAATCGCCTGAAGGGGTTTTTTACGGCGTACCGGATAGACATTCGGTTGAACCGCAGAGTGTTCCGGGGTGATTTCACCAACAAAGAGAATATTACTTTTACGAATGTATACTGTATCCATGCGTTGTTTTGATTCAGTATTATCTTTGAGAACTACATTAAATACAGGCATGAAATCTGTAAATGTTTGCAGCTTTGGTGAATAGAAACCTTTATTCAATGCATCCAGCAGGCGTTGTTGGTGCTGGCAGAGAGTTGAGCCTATGAATATGCCATTCATGGTATATATGTACACCTCAACTTGCCGGAATTTACTAGAATCGAATTTCAGTGGACCATGAACTGATGCTATTGAATCCGAATTGCTTTGGTCGAGCATATGTTCCTCCTGTGCTGTGATAGCAGGGTGTTTAAATGTTCATGTCAGGAAAACCCGCAATTTTTAATATACCTATAATCAATGCAATAGTGCACAACATTATACCGCTAGCTGAAAGAAAATTACCCCTTTTTTTTACGAGATTGACAAGGCCTAAAATAACACCAACTGTTGCCATAGGAACGATAAACCAATGAAGAAAGCCAAGGAAAGGAAAAAAGGCAACAACGAGGGCAATGATACATATAAAACCTATTATTAGACTGATAAAAGCCATTTTATCAATTAACCTTATGAAGAGATATTCAAACTACAATCCAGAATTTAATCGACTTCTGGCATTATTAACATATACCCTGTACCGTGCTTATTCAATATTAGTTTAGGGTTATCAACATCCTGTTCAACTTTGTGACGCAATTGGCGGATATATACTCGTAAAGCAGCTATGCTCTCCGGATAATAGTCGTTCCAGAGAGCTTCGGCCAGTTCTGTATAAGTAACTACGTTGTTGGCATTTTTCATGAGTCTATTCATTATTATTTCTTCTGTTCGTGTTAATGGTATTTCCTGTTTGTGATAATGGAGTATGCCAGTAGCTGGAGACAAACGTAACCATCCGGCCGTGAGAATAGTATCGGTATTTGTGGTTGATGAACGCCGCAGGAGAGCTTTGATGCGGGATAATAATTCCATTTGCCGGAAAGGCTTAACCAGATAATCATCGGCTCCAGCTTCAAGTCCTTTTACAATATCGAATTCATCCTTACGAGCGGTGAGTATAATTATTGGGATGTCCGTGAATTTTCTAATACCCTTTAATACTTCAAAACCGCTAATATCTGGTAAACCCAAGTCTAAAATTATTATATTTGGCTGCGCTTCACTGGAAAGATTAATGCCCTGAATTCCAGAATCAGTAGATAAAAAATCCATGTCGGGCCAACGCATTCGAAAGGCCCATCCGACCGAGTCAACTATTTGGGGGTCATCTTCTATCATCAATGCTTTCATTTATTAGCCTCCTTGGATATAACAGGCAAAGAGAAACCGAATTTGGAGCCTTGACCTAATCGGCTGTCAACCCACACTTCGCCATTGTGAAGATTGATTATCATCTTGGAAAGAGATAAACCTAAACCCATTCCACCCAATCGTTCCCCACCACTGCAGGGAACTTGGTAGTAGGGCTCAAAAAGACGCTTTTGAGCGTCGCAGCTTATTCCAGGCCCATCATCAATCACTTCAATAGATAGCATGTCATTGTTCTGAAAAGTTTTTAATATTATATTGCCACCTTCAGGCGTGTACTTAATCGCATTTGCTAAATAGTTGTACAATACCTGACCTAAACGTTCTTCGTCGGCAAAAATCTTGGGAATGGTACCTTTGATCTCCAATGTAAGCGAAATATTTTTTCGATATGCGGTTGGTCTCAATGTTTCTAGGGTGCTATGTAAAAGCGGACAGATATCAATAGATTGTGGATGTATGGTTAATAAGCCAATTTCTCCACGGGTAACATCTAATAATTCGTCGGTGCGGTGGTCCAGATTTCTAGCAGCCTGGTAGATATTTTTGGCTAAGCCCAATCTTGGGTCGTCGGCTAGTTCATCTAAAAATAGTTCCGTAGAAGCCAAGATCGCTGTAAGGGGTGTTTTTAACTCATGAACTAATGCTCGATTAAACTCTGCTCTTCTTTGAATCTCATAATCAAGCTCTTTGTTAAGTTGCTTGAGTTCAGCTGTGCGCTCAAAAACTTCTACTTCCAAAATTTTTCTTTGGTGAGCTATTGCTCTCAAGCGTACATAATAAATGATATAGGCAATTATCACCCCGAGTCCCGCGGCCAACATATTAACCCACCAGTCTGATGGTACCGGTAGATTAATACTCCCAAATAGGAGGTGATGACCATGCCCCATTTGTATTACACTAATATAGGACGCAGTAATACTGTTAATGTTAAAGGATAGAGCTTCAATCTTTGTTGGATTAATAAAAATGACCAATGAAGGAATAATGAGAAAAAATAAAGAATAGCAAGGTGAGCGTCGGTTATTTAAAAATTTAGTTTTCATAGAGTAAATATTTATTTTACAAATATACGCGACTCATTATAACTCATAAAAGGAATTCACGGTAAATCTCATTGATATATATTAACTATCATTTGTGATGTATCATTAGCGGTAACAGATTGGAGGAGATGGCATGAATAAAGAAATTTCACTTGAATTTTCCGGCGAAGGGTGGATTGATGTATCCGTGGCTATATATAGCGATATGGTTCATTGGCCTGGTGATCCTGGAGTTAAAATTGAACGTTCACAGGATCTGGATAAAGGTGATAGTCATACCATTTCTAAATTAACGTTAGGGTCACATACTGGTACTCATGTGGATGCCCCTTCTCATTTTTTCGGAAATGGATTAACGATCAGCGATGTCAACCCAGAAACTCTGTTAGGTAATGCCAGGGTTATACAAATTAAAGATGCAGAAAGTATAAAAGCCGAAGAACTTGAAAGCTATAAAATTCAAAAGGGAGAAAGAATACTTTTTAAAACACTGAATTCATCCTTATGGCAGCAAGATAGTTTCAGTGAAGAGTTTGTATTTATAACATCTGAAGCCGCTAGTTATCTGATTGAATGCGGAATTAAAGTTATTGGTGTAGATTATCTTTCAGTAGGGGGGTACAAGAAAGACGGTGGCAAAGTGCATAAAATATTTTTGCAGTCGGGTATATGGTTAATTGAAGGCCTGGATTTGTCATCGGTTGAACCAGGAATGTATCAATTTATATGCTTACCACTTAAGATTCGCAATGGAGATGGCGCCCCGGCTCGAGTACTATTAAAACCAATTTAGTTCCCTTGCTTGGGGATGTTGAATATTTATCAAAGTGTGTTAGTCCTCGCATTTCAAATTAGATTCAGATGCAATAACGATGGTTTGTGAAGCGGCAGGGGGGATTTTTTGCTTTAATTCCGTTAACAACATTGCTCCTATTACCAAAGCCCCTCCCAGAAGAAGTCGCAAAGTGATTAATTCACCCGCAATCAATACAGCGAATATGCCTCCGAAAACCGGTTCCATGGTTATTATTATTGCTGTACGCGTAGGTGAAATCATTGATTGTGCCCATGTTTGAACGAAAAAAGCCGCTGCTGTGGCGAACACGGCAGTTAGTATTACAGCCCCCCAGGTGGCGTTATCGGGTGGCAGAACGATACCGTCAGGGACAGCTGCGATAAAAGATATTACTGCAACGAAGCCTATTTGTATTATTGCTAAACTATATACTTCGTGCTTGGAAGACCATTCACCTAAGCCGATTATATGCAATGCAAAAAATATTGCACATAATAAAGTCAAAAATTCGCCTTTACCGATTGACCAACTACTTAAACTAAGTAAAGCTAATCCAATTGTAGCTAAGACTACAGCAATCCAGATATTGCGGTTAATTGGATGACGTAATAATGCTGCCGTTAATAGTGGAGTTATAACTACGAATAATCCAGTGATAAATCCGGAAATGGCCGCGGATGTATGCTGTAGACCGAAAGTTTGTGTTATATATGCTAGTCCCAAGATCAGTCCCAAAATAATAGCTCGAAAAAACCCCAATTTTGTTAAACTTTGCAAGCATTTTGGCCGGACAAGAAATAAGGCGATCGTGGCTATTAAAAAACGTATAGATAGAAAATCCATTACTGGCATTTTTGAGACAGCTTCTTGGACAACAACAAAAGTTGAGCCCCAAATTGCAGCTACGCCAAGTAGGGCAATGGAAGCCAGATTAGGGGATGAACGCCAATTTTGAACTGACATGTATATCCTTTGAAGAGAATAGGCCTGATTATAGCAAACCTTCAAGCTGCAATAAATCAGGTATCGTTGTCATTTCTTATAAGAGTCAGACGTTCATAAAAGGAGTAATTGGTTGAAATGAATCCGGTAATGAACAAAGATAGTTGTCTAATATACATATGAACGTAAATTTGCTAAAATAACTAAAAATATAAGGCAATATTAACCATTCAGCGGTCAAGTATATGGTATAATGCGTTAGATGTTTCCTAGGAGTTAAAAGAGTAAGATGAGAATAGGGCCAACAGAACTTATCATAATTTTAGTAATAGTAATGCTGGTGTTTGGCATTGGTAAGTTGCCTGAGTTGGGAAAGTCTCTTGGTGAAGGCTTGAGGTCATTTAGAAAAACGCAGGAAGATATAACTCAGGAAGTGAAGACTGCAACTGCTGCAGTGGATAATAGTCCAAAAGCTGAAGTACAGAATAGTTCAACAGAGGGAGATGCTGAACCAGTAAGGGGCTATTCTGAATCGGATGACACCTAAAAAACACCCAATAGCTATCGATTATATAAGGTTTAACCCGAATGCGGGTGTAACTCAGTTGGTAGAGTGCCTGCTTCCCAAGCAGGTTGTCGCGAGTTCGAGTCTCGTCACCCGCTCCAATATTAGATAATTAGCTAGCGCTGTATTATTTTATAATGTCCTTTTGCATATATGGCCTCAATGCGGCAGGGACAATGATTGAACCATCCGATTGCTGGTAGTTCTCTAATACAGCAATCATCACTCGTGGCAATGCCAAACCGGAGCCATTCAAGGTATGAACGTAAGCTACTTTGCTGTCGGTTTTTCGTCTGTATTTAATATTGGCTCTTCTGGCCTGAAAATCTAAACAATTAGAACACGAACTAACTTCGAGCCACTCTTCAATCCCGGGAGCCCAAATTTCTATGTCATAGCTCTTGCTTGATGCAAAACCAATATCTGCCGTACACAATTGTACTATTCGGTATGGCAAGTCCAATATTCGGGCTACGGTTTCAGCATCATTTAATAGTTTTTCTAATTCATCATTGGAATTTTCCGGACTAGTAAATTTATAAAGTTCAACTTTGTCAAATTGATGCCCTCGTTTTATACCTCTAGTATCTTTTCCGGCACTCATTTTTTCTCTGCGGAAACATGCGGTTGAGGCGCAGTATTTGAGAGGAAGCTGTTCCTCATCAATGATCTCGTTGCGATGCAAATTGGTTAGCGGTACTTCGGCGGTAGGTACGAGCCATAGATCATCGACCGCGTCCCTATAAAGGTTATCAGCAAATTTTGGTAAATTACCTGATCCGTAAAGGGCTTCTTTTTTAACTAGAAATGGTAAGTAAGTTTCATTATATCCATGCCTTTGGGTGTGCAAATCTAAGAAAAACGAAATCAACGCTCTCTGTAATCTGGCTCCATCATTTTTTAAAATGTAAAAGCGAGTACCGGAAAGCTGAACGCCTCGTTCGAAATCAATTATTCTTAAATTTTCTCCAATATCCCAATGAGGCTTTGGTTTGAAATTGAAATCTTTTTTCTGTCCTTCATACCTGAGTATCACGTTATCAGCTTCACTTTTACCATATGGGGTACTATTTTGAGGGATATTAGGTATTTGAAGCAGGTAATTCAGAATGGTACTATCAAGTTCGCGTAGCTCTTCTTCTAGAAGGCTGAGTTTTTCTCGTATCGAGCGACCTTTTTCCGGGTCCGATGGACGATGTTTAGCCAACTCTTTTCTTTGTCTTCTTAGTTCGTCCAATTCCTGGGTTTTTGAACGCCGTAAAATGTCATTTTCCAGTATCTCTTCAATCGGGGCGGATGATTGACGGCTTGCCATGTATTCTTTAACCTTATCCGGTTCTTCACGAAGCAATTTTAGGTCTATCATAATTATTTACTCCTTTTCCTTAAGTGTCGGAAAGAGGATAACTTCTCTTATGGAATTGTTGTCGGTAAGTAACATAACCAATCGGTCTATGCCTACCCCTAAACCACCCGTCGGAGGCATACCATATTCAAGGGCGGTAATAAAATCTTCATCCATTGTTTCAGTATCATCGCTCTGTTTAACGTGCCCGCTCTGTTCTAATTGTTTAGAGAAGCGTCGTTCCTGTTCCATGGGATCATTAAGTTCCGAAAACGCATTTGCAATTTCCATGCAATCAACGAAAGCTTCAAAGCGCTCAACGATTTTGGGTTCTTCCGGTTTTGTTTTTGCCAAGGGGGACATTTCTAACGGGTAATCAATCAGAAAACATGGTTGAATAAGATAAGGTTCTACATAATGTGATAATAATTCATCAATAATCTTGCCCTTGTCTTTAGATAAATCAACATCCAATCCAAGTTCCTTGATTCGTTTTTTCAGTGAATCTGAACTGTGGTGTTTTACAAAATCCACGCCGGTTTTTTCAAGCAGAATAGTTTTCAAATCCAACCTTGGCCATGGTGGCGAAAAATCCAGTTTCACATTATTACGGACAACAGTATATGTGCCGGTGAGTTCTTTAACGATATGGGATATCATAGTTTCAACTAAAGTCATCATGTCGTTGTAGTCAGCATAGGCTTGGTAGCATTCAAGCATGGTAAATTCTGGGTTGTGCTTATGTGATATACCTTCATTTCGGAATATGCGACCTATTTCATATACGCCATCGAAACCACCAACAATAAGACGCTTGAGATGAAGCTCGAGGGCTATACGCAGATACATATCTTGCTGCAGTGAATTATGATGGGTGATAAACGGTCGGGCAGCAGCCCCGCAAGCCAATGATTGAAGCACAGGCGTTTCTACTTCAGTAAATCCTTTTGAGTCAAGAAATCGCCTGATATTTGTTATTATCTGAGCCCTTTTCCGAAAATTAGCTTTTAATTCCGGATTAGATATTAAATCAAGATATCTTTGCCGATGACGTTTTTCAATATCTTGAAGTCCATGCCATTTTTCGGGCAATGGTTGTAATGATTTATTTAAAACAGTTAAGGTCTGCACATTAACAGAGGCTTCTCCGGTCCGAGTACGTATTAATGTACCCTTTGCTCCGATTATGTCACCAATGTCTAAGAGATTTATAATTTTATTGCTGGATTCAACAAGATTGGCTTTGCTGCAGAATAATTGGATTTTTCCACCATCATCCCTGATGTCCAAGAAACTCAATTTACCCATGCCACGACGTGATATAATCCGACCGCCTAATGTAACTTCTGGAGGTTTAACGTTGTTTTGTTCGGCATTTTCTAGCAGAGTAACCGCTTGTTTATTAGTATGACTCCGCTGGAAACGGGGAGGGTATGGATCTATCCCCAATTCTTTAAGTCGGTTTAATTTCTCTAAGCGGTCATCGGTAATTCGGTCGAATCGTGAAGTCATATTACTCTCTCAATGTTTTGGGTCCGTTGTGAATTCTCACAATTATAGTTTATAGGATTATTCATGGCAAAGTTATGATATTGTTCTGCTTGCCGTAGAAGTTCTATTAGTGCTACAATTTAATCGTATTATTCGTATCAGAGGGAGTAAGCACCATGCCTATCTATGAGTATATTTGTCCTCAGTGCCGTCAAACTTTTGAATTAAGAAGACCTTTCAGCGAATGTGATGCAGTAACTCTATGTGAAAAATGCAATGTCGAGTGTGACCGCATCATATCAGCCTTTTCACATGTAACCGCCACTCCTCCTGACCATTATCTTCATGCTAAGGACAAAGCAGCTGAAAAGATGTGGTTGTCTGAGCGCAAAATGGAAGAACAAAAAATTAAAGACCCTGACCCTCTCGCACGTTGGAGACAAGAGCGACAAGAGGCATGTGGCAGAGGCCCCGAAGCCTGGGTGGAATGGGCAAAAGAAGAAATGGCCAGAAAAGAAAAAGAGGCTGATGAACAGAGAACTAAAGAGACCGCGGAACAAGATTACGCTAAATGGGCCTTAAAATCTACAAGTGTTGATCCCAAGGAGAAGGAACGTTATTTAGCTCTTAAAGAATTGGAAAAGATAGAAGCCGAGGAACAGGCACAGAAAGAGAAGATGAAATGGAATCCTCTGACTGAAGCTTGGGAAGAAGATAAAGCCGAATTTGATTATCCGCCCGTATTCAAGCCTCGTGGCGAGAAGAAAGGAAGCCGCTTCGAAAAGAAGAAGAAAACTGGATTGGATGAAGAAGAAGGGA
This sequence comes from Dehalogenimonas sp. NIT-SK1, assembly GCF_055384165.1. NCBI lineage: Bacteria > Bacillati > Chloroflexota > Dehalococcoidia > Dehalococcoidales > Dehalococcoidaceae > Dehalogenimonas > Dehalogenimonas sp. NIT-SK1. The sequence goes on along the minus strand of NZ_AP042352.1, from coordinate 979,694 downwards.
TTCCTGAGAACGAGCAGTACTTGTAGCGTGCCAACTGGGCTCGTAGCTCAGTGGCAGAGCGGGCGGCTCATAACCGCTTGGTCGCAGGTTCGAAACCTGCCGAGCCCACCATAAATAAGTTTGTATTGAATAGCGGAAGCGTCTTAAAGATGCTTCCGCTAATTACTCCCATTTTTCGCTAGTTTCCAAATTATTTTTTCAAGTTTATCTGTCCAAGTAAAATCAGATTCTGTATAGGGTATCCAGATTTTATTATTGGAAGCTCTCACAGTTCGGTCAGCCGACAATATCGCATTAATGTCAATGCTTCTATTTTCTTTATTAAAGCTAATTACTATTTGGTTTTCCTGCAATATAATTCTATGTATCTCTGTTGATTTACATAGTAGCTTTAGCCTAATTATATATAAAAGATTGCTAACTTCAACAGGAAATATACCAAACCGATCTTTTATTTCCAACTCCATATCGTTGAGTTCCTGCTTCTCCTGCAGGTTGTTTAGGCGTCGGTATAGATCAATGCGAGCGTTTATACTGCTTATGAAGGTATCAGGGACAAATGCTGATAGGGGCAAGTCGATAATGGGTATATGGTCTCCTGTTGTTGTGTAATCACGGTCAGATTGATAGGAACCCTTTCTGGATTTCAGATCTGATACGGCTTCTCTCAAAAGACTGGAATAAAGATTGAAACCAACTGCTGTTATATGGCCGCTTTGTTTGGTTCCTAATAAAGTGCCAGCTCCGCGAATTTCAAGGTCCCTCATGGCAATTTCATAGCCTGCCCCAAGTTCCCCCGCTTCAAAAATTGTACGCAGGCGCTGTTCAGCATCACGCGTTAATTGCTTGCTCTTTTCGTAAATAAAGTACGCATAAGCAAGATTGACTCCACGGCCCACTCGACCTCTAAGTTGGTATAATTGCGTTAAGCCAAATCTGTCTGCATCATTTACAATTAGAGTATTGGCATTGGGGACATCAAGTCCACTTTCAATAATAGTTGTACAAACGAGAACAACTATTTTACCTTCTGTGAAGTCAGCCATGGCATTTTCCAATTCTTCTTCAGGCATTTGGCCATGGGCTACGATAAATGATGCTTCTTGTACTAGGTTTTGCAGTTTCTCAGCAATTGATTTAATACTTCTAACCTGGTTATGGACAAAATATACTTGTCCATCGCGTTCAAATTCACGCAATATGGCTTCACGTATGAGTTGTTCGTTGTATGCAGTAACAAACGTTTTGATTGGCAGCCTTTCGCCGGGTGGGGTAGAAATCACGCTCATGTCTCTTACCCCTGTGAGTGAAAAATACAATGTCCTGGGAATAGGGGTGGCTGATAGAGTTAGAACATCAATATTTTTACTCATGTTTTTGATGAGTTCTTTGTGCATCACTCCAAATCTTTGTTCCTCATCTATAATAAGCAAGCCGAGATTTAAAAATTTGACGTCTTTTTGGATTAAACGATGCGTACCTATAATAATATCTATAGAGTTGGTTTTTAAAGCTTTTAAAATATTTTGCTGTTCATTGTGATTGCGAAACCGGGAGATGACCTCAACTTCTATGGGGAATGCGGCTAATCTTTTTTTAAAGGTCGAATAATGTTGTTGTGCTAAAATAGTTGTGGGTACTAGAATCGCTACCTGTTTGCCGTCCATTACTGCCTTAAAAGCCGCACGCAAAGCTACTTCAGTCTTACCATAGCCAACATCACCTAATATCAATCGGTCCATGGGCTGGGCTTTTTCCATATCATGTTTTATTTCTGAAATAGCTAAAGCTTGGTCCGGGGTCTCTACATAAGGAAATGATCCCTCAAGTTCCTGTTGCCATAGAGTGTCAGTTGAAAATGCATAACCTGGAACAGTTTGTCTTGTGGCATATAGCTCTATCAACTCTTGAGCTGTTTCTACAGCAGCTTTTTTAGCGTTTTCCTTGGCTAGTGACCATTCCCGTGAACCAAGATTATTTAAATTAGGGTTATCATCGTTTGCGCCGATATAACGACTGATTCGGCTAATTTGGTCGGTAGGTACATACAACCGGTCTCCTTTAGAATACTCAAGAAGAATATATTCCTTTTTAATCTTGGAAACCTCCATGGTAATTACATCCACAAATAGTGCTATCCCATGGTCAATATGTACAACGTAATCACCGCTTCTTAATTCAGGTAACGATAGTTTGGAAGAATTTCTTTGTATAATTGGTTTTCTTTGTTTTTTGGAAAATCCAAATAATTCCTTGTCAGTGAATAAGTAAGTTGTATTTTTAAATATCCAGCCATTTGATATTAAGCTGTGGATAAGAGTAATTGAACCAGATAGAGGGATTGTCTCAATATTATCGACTCGCGAAAATGAGATGTTCCTCTCGCGTAAGAATTCTGCTAATCGGTCTGATTGGTATGAAAATACCAATACACGGTTTCCTTTACTCGATAAATCTCCCACATCTTCAATGAATTTTGGTAAACTGCCTGTATAGTTGGATGTTGTGGTAAACGGAAATTGCTTAACTTGATCTCGATCTAAACCCCAAGAAGACAACTCAATTTTCTGAAATTCCCGTAAATTCATCTTTAGGATATTCCAGTTTAGATACGGGGTAGGGTATTTGGACGGCAATTCACCAGCCGCAATTTTAATTTTTCTAAAGCTTTCAGCTTCTATGTGATGAAATTCAGCAGCTTGATCAATTGACTCCGGTTCATCCATTAAAACTAGTGTATTTTTAGGGAGGTAGTCGATAATACTATTATTGTTGAAGTAGGGAGCCCAGTAATCGGGCATACAAGGTCGGAAACCATTTTTTAGACCATCCAGTTCTTCAGCAAGTTCTGTATTAAATTCGTCATTAAGATTAGCTAGATTTATATTGGGAACATTTTTTGGTTCAAGTATCAATGTAGCGGGATGTATACATATTGATTCAACACTGTGTTTGAAAGAACGCTGGGTGACAGTGTCAAAAAATCTTAAGCTATCAATGGAATTTCCAAAAAACTCGATTCGTACAGGGGCTTTTTCGGTAATAGGAAAGACATCAATAATCCCTCCGCGTCGGGAAAATGTACCAGATTTATCTACAAGATAATCTGATATGTAACCAAGCTTATCCAAGCTATCAGCTATATCGGAAGGGGATTTATTGAGACCCTCTGTTATAAAAAGCCGTGTTTGAAGAAAAAGGGTGGGATCAGGTAGTTTTTTCACAATTGAATTGACGGACGCGACAATAACCTGTCTATTTGACAATTGGTCATTCAATATATTGGTTAGTATTCTGGCACTATCTAATTCAGTATTATTGTCGATTAAGGCTCTTTGGTATGGCAACAATTCTGGTTCAGGAAATAGTTCAACAGGTTTTTCCTTGCCGGTCCATACTCGAATTTGTTCGTACATATGTCGAGCTTTTTCAGCACTTGATACAATGATTATAATGGGTGTTTTATACTCGTAATTGAGAGAGGATATTAAAAAGGGCCTTGCTGATTCAATGACGGATAATTTATTTATGGTCTTTTTTGAATTACTTGCGTGATCCTTTGCCAAAACTCGATAATCAGGATCTTGAAAAAATAATTCAAATAAACCGTTAAAGTTCATTATCTCCTTCAAAAAATAGAAATCCCCAGATTAATTTGACCTTGTAATTGTACAGCAGTGAGCCGGCAGGGACCAACTCATAGTTTTACATAAAACTCGTAGATGGTATAATCTTCAGGTATACTAATATATGAAGGAGTGCAATTAACATTAAAACATTGTTGGATGCTAGCCCAAAACCTGAAAAGGTAATGCTGTTGGGCGTTGATATAACCAAAAATAGAAAAGATAATGAATGGACCGCGGAAGACTCGCTGATAGAACTAGAGCAATTGGTTGAGACAAGCGGGGGTACTGTGGTCGGCAGGATGATCCAAAAGTTGCCATTTTATCAAAAAAACACTTATCTTGGTAAAGGGAAAATACAGGAATTAATTAATAATAAACAGCATTTAGGGTTTAATTCTTTAGTCGTTGATGATGAATTGACGCCAATACAGCAAAAAACCCTTGAAGACTCAATTGGTGTAAAAGTAATAGACCGAGTATCTCTTATATTGGGTATTTTTGCTCAGCACGCACGAACCCGGGAAGGAAAATTGCAGGTTGAATTAGCCCAAAACCAGTATTTATTGCCGAGATTAGCCGGGGCATGGAGTCATCTTGAACGTTTGGGTGGTGGGATAGGGACTCGCGGTCCTGGAGAATCTCAAATAGAAACAGACAGGCGACTGCTACAAAAAAGGATAATCACTTGTAGAGAAAAACTGTCAGATGTTTCTAAACAACGTGATTTATATAGAGACCGACGACGCAGGGAGCAAATACCCATTATTGCCTTGGTTGGGTACACCAACAGTGGAAAGAGCAGCTTACTAAAAGCTTTAACCAAGTCTGATGTATTGGTTGAAGATAAACTATTTGCAACTCTAGATCCTGTTACGCGCCGCATGAGGCTTGATGACGGGAAATCGGTTTTAGTTACTGATACAGTTGGCTTTATTAGAAAACTTCCACCAACTATTGTTAGTGCCTTTCATGCTACACTTGAGGAATTATCCGAAGCGACAATACTCGTTCATGTTATAGACGTCACATCTCCTAAAGCTACTGAACAATTTCGTATGGTGGAGAATTTATTGGAAGATCTTAAGCTTTCAAATAAGCCTAGAATAACTGTTTATAATAAAGTAGACCTTCTACCTGGGATATCAATTGAATGGAAAGAAAGTGAAGTTTTACAGTATTTGGTAGGTTTGGGGGAATATCCACCTGCAGATTCGGTACTAACATCGACAACTTGTCGTTGGGGTTTGCGGGAATTGAGAAAAAAAATAAGTCAAATACTAAATTAATATGTATTATGTAAACACTAGGAAGCAAAGGAGGTTCGCACTATATATGTTATGTATAGTGTTACTGATATTTAATAATAAGTTTACATAAACATTGTCGCTATTTTGGCTTATCTTTTTTTACTTCTGCCGGTAATTCCTCGCCAGTTAGAAAGTTTAGATAGTCCTTTAATTAGGTTAGCATCCGGTACGGTTAAGGATAATCTGATATATCCTTCTCCGTATTCCCCATAGCCATTACCCGGAGTAACAACAACACCAACTTGATCCAGTAATTCCGTAGCGAATGAGGCTGACGTATAACCAGCGGGGACCTTTGCCCAGATATAAAGGGCTGCTTTTGGGACATCGGCTTCCAAGCCCATATCATGAAGGGTTTCCACAATTAAATCACGCCTTCGCTTATATATGGCATTATTTTTAGAGATATCCTCCTGGGAATTGTTTAATGCTTCGATAGCTGCCCATTGGATTGCTTGGGGAATCCCGGAATCGAGATTTGATTTTAATCTTTTTAAAGCGTCTATCATTATTGCGTTGCCAACTACCATTCCAATACGCCAGCCTGTCATATTGTAGCTTTTAGAAAGTGAATGGAATTCAACCCCTATATCCTTGGCGCTTGTAGACTGCAAAAAACTTGGTGCTGTATATCCATCAAATGTGATTTCAGTGTAAGGCCCATCATGACACACAGCAATGTCATTTTTTTTCGCGAACGAAACCACCCTGTTGAAAAATTCAGAATCTGCTATGGCTCCGGTGGGATTATTGGGATAGTTTAACCACATTACCTTCGCTTTTTTTAGCACATCTTGGGGAATAATATTTAAATCCGGCAAAAAAGAATTCCCAGCAGTTAATGGCATCATATATGGTTGTGCATCTGCTAGAGCTGTGCTGATAGAATACACTGGATAAGAAGGGTCCGGCACTAATGCGATCTCACCAGGATTAAGCAGACACCAAGCCATATGCCCAATACCTTCTTTGGAACCAATTAATGGTAATACCTCGGTCTCAGGGTCTAAGTCAACACCAAAACGTTCTAGATACCAGTTAGCTATTGCCTTCCGCAATTCTGGTAACCCCTCAGATTCAGGATAACGGTGATTACCAGCTACAGCTGCCTCCGCACATAGTTTATCAACGATATTTGACGGAGTAGGTAAATCTGGATCACCTATTCCAAAACTGATTATTTCTTCTCCACGGGCCTTTTTTTCCGCTATTTTTTTACTAATGGTGACGAAGAGATAAGGTGGTAAATTTACGATTCTATCTGCGATGTTCATTAAAGATAAACCCTTTCGTACGGTTAACTATTTTTGTATATTAAATATTAATTAGGCCAATTTCCGAAAAATAATATCTCTGCTTTACCAGTTAGGTAGATATCTTCTCCTGGACCATTCCATTCAGCAGTTAATTCTCCACCGGGAAGTTTTATGTTAACAGTGCTGGTTGTATAGCCTAGAATCCAGCTGGCAACTGTCACAGCGCAGGCACCACTACCGCACGCGAGTGTTTCCCCTACGCCTCTTTCCCATACACGCATTTCCAAATTAGTCTTATCAATAATTTGTGCAATTTCAAAATTGGTTTGTTGTGGGAATAGATGATTTTTTTCTACAAGAGGTCCATATTCAGTTAGATGAAATTCTTCCACATTATTCTCAACGAAACAGACCGAATGTGGATTGCCCATTGAAACAAAGGAAAGGTCCAGAGTAGTATCTTCAATAGCCAATGGGTAATTGGCTATCATTCCACATTTTAAATATTTTATATCAGGCTCTATTGATAATGGTATTTGTGTTGCACTAAATTCAGGTACCCCCATACCAATACGTATTTTAGTAACCCCGTTATTAATTTGAATGACAACTTCATGTATGCCCGCAATCGTTTCGATAGTAAAATTTAGAGAATTTGATAAACTTCGAGAGTAAACATAGTTTGCAAGGCACCTCAGACCATTACCACAGGTCTCAGCCTCGGAACCGTCACTGTTAAATATTCGCATACGAAAATCAGCTTTATTTGAAGACAACAGTAGCAAAAGGCCATCTGCGCCGACGCCGTAATGCCTCTGACACATTTTGTTAGCGAGATCGGCCCAGTTAATCTCCTCATTGGTTGCTTCAATAAGGATAAAATCGTTACCGATGCTCTGAACTTTAGTAAAATCCATTTTCTATCTCATCGCTTTCAATGAACGAGTTTATTAACTGTGCTGCATGGAAAATATAGTCTTCTTTTAAATCCAACCAGTGTATATTTGGATTATTTAATCTGAACCAATTGTATTGTTGTCTTATCAATTTGTGTGTCCTGGTTTTTATCTTGTTAATCATATCAGTCAGATTCATTTTGCCTTCTATATAATTGAGTGCTTCCTCATATCCAACGCTCTTAAACGCTGGGGCATTTTTTGGGAAACCTTTATCTAGGATAGATTTTACCTCTTCAATAAAACCTTTTTCTAACATTTTATCAATACGAGAGTCAACTTGGTTATAAAGAGTTTGTCTATCGGTAGTCAATCCAAGGACTAAAATATTATATGTCGGGGGTATCTTTTTGTTCGGAATTAATTTTTGCCCGGAATTTATTCGAATTTCAAGGGCTCGAATGATTCTCCTGGTATTGTTTGGGTGAATTTCTCGGGCAGCTGAAGCATCAATGTTTTGTAACTGTTGAAACAGAGACTCTTTTCCATATGTCTCAATATGTACTTCTAGCTTTTTTCGCAAATCCCAGTCAGGGGCTATTCTTGGTATGCACCAGCCTTCGAGAACTGACCACACATATTGTCCCGTGCCCCCTACTAAGTACGGAATACCTGAACGTGATTGAATTTCATCTATTTTTTTATATGCACACTGTTGGTATTCAGCGATATTAAAAATCTGGTTAGGTAATATTATGTCGAACAAATGATGAGGGGTATTTTTAAAATCTATAGCTGATGGTTTGGCTGTTCCAATATCTAAATATTGGTATACTTGGCGACTATCAGCGTTAACTATTTCCCCTCGGGTTATTTGCGCTAATTCATTTGCTAGTTTGCTCTTGCCAATACCCGTTGGCCCAACTATTGTAACTAAAGGTTTATTCACATTATTACTTTTACTGAAAAAGGAGTAGCTTTCAACTAATTAATGAGGCTTGTCTTATTATTTCCACGAATTGCGTTGGTTTCAGACTCGCCCCCCCTACTAACGCACCGTCTATTTCCGACTGTTGCAAAAATGCACTAATATTGCTGGCATTTACACTACCTCCATATAAGAGAGGTATTTGATTCGCAGTTTCTTGGTTGTAAATTTCAGCCAGTAAGTGGCGTATTTCGGACATAAGGCTATTTACGTTTTTTGCGTCGGCAGCTTTGCCGGACCCAATCGCCCAAATCGGTTCATACGCTATTAGTACATTAGGTGCATCAATTTCAGCGAGGTCTTGTGTCAATTGAGTATGAATTATATTGCGTGTGGCTCCGGCTTCTTTTTGTGATAAGTTTTCCCCGATACAAATTATTGGTTTTATTCCATGCCTCAAAGCAGCTTTGATTTTATAATTGATCGTTTTATCTGATTCTTGGAAATATTGGCGTCTTTCCGAATGTCCTATTAATACATATTGGCATAATTCGGAAAGCATCAGTGGGGATATTTCTCCGGTGAATGCTCCCTGCTCTTCAAAATATACATTCTGTGCGCCAAGTTTGATATGAGTATCGCAAATCAATTCTTTTAGTTTATATAAGGAAATAAATGGAGGGCAGATAATTGTTTCGACATTTACGATTTCTTCAATTTCATAACGCATTTCATTGATGAGTTCAACAGCTTCATCCAATGTTGTATTCATCTTCCAATTGCCCGCTATTACTTTTCTGCGATGATCCATGGTTATTAAGCCCCGTATTTTTTCAATTTCATGGCATTAGCCATAATGATTGGCATAAGTTGTGCTGCTGATATTCTGCCTAATCCACCATTAAGAAATTCTTTTTCAGTAAATTTATTTACATTATCTGACCGGCAATGTTTTGAAAGAAGCATCACAGGAACGGGGTGCCAACTGTGACCACCTAGTGTGGCTGGTGTAGAATGGTCCCCTGTTATAACTAATACATCCGGTTGCATAGATATTATTCTGGGGAGAAACCTGTCCAAATCTTCCAAGGCTTGGACCTTTTGTTGAAAATTGCCATCTTCTCCGGCTGCGTCTGTGTCTTTATAGTGAACAAAAAAATAGTCATAGTCTTTGATAGATTCCTGCAGTGTGTCTATTTGTTCGGAGAAGGTGGTTCCCGTTTGGATAGTGTCCATTCCTACCACATTAGCAAGTCCGCGATACATCGGATAACTGGCTATAGCACATGCGTTGAGTTTGTAGATCTCATCAAAAACAGGAAAATTCGGTTTCCTGGAAAAGCCTCGTAATACCAATCCGTTAGCTGGGTATTTATCTGCTAATACTCGTTGCGCTTTTTTACTAAACTCATTAACAATATTCGCCGTTTTTTCTGCTTGCTTTGCATGAGCTTGCACTCCGACTGGTTTTAAACCGTTTTTTTGAGGATCAGAATCTGTAATTTCGTCCGAAAGTTCCGCACCACGAAAAACGGCTATCAATCGATGATCTTTGACTACCCTGATGATTATTTTTGTTCCCTCAATTTCCATTCCATCCAAAATACTCGCTAATTCGAGGCTTTTTTCGGTTGAAATGCGGTTGGCACGGCGGTCGGTTATTATTCCCTCACTATCTAATGTACATAGATTACCCCTGGCGGCTATATCACCTTCTTTGAGGTGGAAATTAATTCCTAAAGCCTCAAGTATACCGCGTCCGATTTGATATTCAAGTGGATTGTAACCGAATAATCCCAAATGGCCTGGAGCGCTTCCGGGAGTAATCCCAGGAGCCACTGGGTCCAAAAGACCACAAATACTTTTGGATGATAAAAAATCCAAATTTGGGGTGGAAGATATTTCTAGTTCGGTTTTACCAGTACTGGAGTCTTCGAGCCCTCCTAGCCCGTCTAATACAAGCATTATGATCTTACTATCAGTTTTTATTGATAGTTCGCGCATTAATGAAATTTGTCCAATCACTGGGTAACACTCCTGTCTGAAATATTAGTCTTTTTTAAGAGAACTTCTACTCCAGGTAGTTTTTCCCCTGAAAGAAACAGCATTGATGATCCCCCACCTGTAGAAACAAAGCTCATTTTATGGGCCATGTTAAGCTCTGAAACAATTTCAGCTGTGGAACCACCTCCAATAATGGTAGTAGCATGCAGACGCCCGATCACCTCTGCCATTGATTTGGTGCCTTGGGCGAACTGGGGTATTTCATATATTCCCATTGGTCCGTTCCAAAACACTGTTCGACAACGTTCTAGCTCTTTGGTGAACAAACTAATCGTTAGAAGACCTATATCAACAATTCGATCTGTTATGGAAATTTGTTCAATCGGAACACAGGTACCCTCTGATTCAAGTGATAAACCATTCGCTACAATGACATCTCTTGGCAATATTAGTCTTATACCATATTTTTTTGCTTTGGCAATAATCTTAATAGCAGATTCAAGATTTTCATCAATAATCGAATGTCCTACTTCATAATTATCGGCTTTTAAAAAAGTGGCTGCCATGCCGCCGCCAACCAGAATTGTATCGACTTTATTTATAATATTTTCAAGGAGTTTAACTTTATCACTAATTTTGGCACCACCAAAAAGCACGCAAAATGGTCTAGAAGGGTTTTCTAATATGTGTCCTAAAGAATCAATTTCTTTTTCCAGTAACAATCCAGCCACAGCTGGTAATTTTTTCGTTACCCCTACTATTGAGGCATGACGTCTGTGAGCAGTCCCAAAAGCGTCATCAACATAAATTTCGCCCAAACTAGATAAACGCTCAGCAAATGCAGGATCATTACCTTCTTCCTCTGGATGAAATCGTAAATTTTCAAGCAGAACAATGTCACCACTTTTCATTGTTTTTACTGCTTTTTCTACTGAGGATCCAATGCATTCGTTAATAAACTTTACCGGGTGCCTCATCAATTGAGATAATCTATCAGCAACAATCTTTAGACTGAGTGAATCGTTTCTTTTTGTATCAGGACGCCCCATATGAGACATTAATATTACTTTAGATCTTTGCTCAAGCAAATATTCTATGGTCGGAATTGCAGCCTTGATACGGCTGTCATCGGTAATTTCCCCTTTGGAATTCAAAGGTACATTAAAATCAACTCTAACTAAAACACGTTTGTTGCTAGCATCGATATCACGTATAGTCAGGGGTTTCATTTGGTCTCCTTGAAATTAACAATTTCAATGAAATTAAATAATTTGAGTCGGTAAAGTGTTTTCGGATATTGAGTCATTCTTGTCTAAAATAAAGGATAAGGTTTCTTGATAAATACCCTCACTATCCAAGTGGTAATCTTTCCGTAACTGATCCTGGGTTCCGTGTTTTACAAATTCATCAGGTATACCAAGACATTTTAACCGTATATCGTTTAAGCCTTCATGTTCAAGGAAAAGTGCGATTTTACTACCTACCCCTCCTTGTATTACGTTTTCTTCAATAACCATAAAATTAGTAGATTCTTCTGTCAGTTGTAGCAACAATTCTTTATCTAGAGGGTTAATATATCTTACATTAACTACGGTTACAGGATAGCCTTCTTTTTCCAGTTTTTCTGCGGCGGACACTGCCATATTAACACTAACCCCAATGGCTAATAGGACTGCTCTTTCTCCGTATCTTATAACTTCAGCTTTACCTATCGGAAGTATCCGCAGTTCGCTATCTAATTTTACTCCGATACCTGCTCCACGGGGGTATCTGATCGCCATTGGAAGGTTGCAGACAGTAGCTGTATAAAGTAAATGCTGTAGTTCGTTTTCATCAGCCGGAGCTGCAATGACAAGGTTGGGAATAAGAGAAAGATATGAAATATCGAAAATACCCTGGTGGGTCTTTCCATCTTCCCCAACAATTCCCCCTCGGTCCAATGCGAAAATTACAGGTAGATTTGGCAATGCCACATCATGAATTATTTGATCAAACGCTCGCTGAAGAAAGGTGGAATACACCGCTACAATTGGAACCATTCCCTCAGAAGCGAGCCCAGCAGCAAAGGTAACTGCGTGCTGTTCGCAAATGCCGACATCATAAACTTGGTTGGGCTTTGCCTTTTGCATATTAACCAAACTGTATCCATCAGGCATGGCAGCTGTAATAACCACCAACTTAGGGTTATTGCTAGCTATTTTTTCTACCGTTTTAGCGAACACCTGGCTGTAATTAAGTATCTCGGCTTCATTTTTGTTATCAATTGTTGGGCTTTTCTTTGGAGATATTCCGTGAAAATGAACAGCATCGATTTCGGCAGGAGCATAGCCTTTTCCTTTAGTAGTAATGACATGAATCAATGTGGGTTTATGCGAATAATTTTTGGTTTGTTCCAAAGCGGAAATTACATCTGTAATATTATGCCCATCAATAGGTCCTATATAGGCAAAACCGAATTCTTCCCATAGTATAGTTGGCATAACCATACGTTTAAAACTACCCTTGATGCGTTGACCAAATTCCCATAAACGGCTGCCTAACCTACTTTTTTTAAGTATACTGCGGCTTTTTTCACTTACACGATAATAACGATGGTCAAACCTTACCTTATTGAAAATACGTGATACTGCCCCTACTGTCGGTGATATGGACATGCCATTATCATTTAAAATAACAATTAAACGCTTACCGAGATGTCCAGCATGGTTAAGGGCTTCAAGAGCCATTCCTCCAGTAATTGCACCATCGCCGATAACAGCTATAACATGATTCTCGTTTTTATTAATCTCTCTGGCTATAGCCATCCCTAACGCGGCAGAAATGGATGTAGAGGCATGCCCGGTAGTAAATGCATCGTATGGACTCTCATCACGGCAAGTAAACCCAGACATGCCATCATATTTTCTTAGAGTAGCGAATTGTTCCCTGCGTCCCGTTAGCAGTTTATGCGCATAACTTTGATGGCCGACGTCCCAGATAATCTTATCTTCTGGGCAGTTAAATACTTTATGTAGTGCGATAGTAAGTTCGACGACACCTAAACTGGATGCCAAATGGCCTCCATTGGCTGTTACTCGGGTGATCATCTCTTCCCGAAGTTCACAAGCCAGACGGTTCAGTTCTTCATCGTCGAGATGCTTTAAGTCGTTTGGGGAATTAATCGTATCCAGTATATTTGACAACAAACCGCCTTTAAAAATCGGTATGGACTAGCGATTATACTAACAGCGGACAATAGCGCTGTCAAGCTAAACCACTCGTGTTGACGGTTGTATGAAGCTCTGATAGACTCCCAAGCACAACATGGAAATACAGCAATATTTTACTGATCTAGGATTCCCTCCAGCATTGGTGGTCATTATTATTGCTGCAATGCCAATTTTAGAGTTGCGTGGCGCGATCCCGATTGCAATTAGTGTTTTTGAGTTCTCCTGGCTGACAGCATTATTCTTGGCGATATTAGGGAATTTATTACCTATACCATTTATTCTGCTTTTCCTGAACTGGGTAACCAGTATACTAAGCCGCATTGCTGTTTTCCAAAAGTTCATTTTCTGGATCTTCAATCATACTAAAAAGCGTACCGGAGTAATTGAAAGATATAAACGGATTGGTTTGACCATTTTTGTTGCCATCCCTTTGCCCATAACCGGCGCTTGGACAGGATCCATTGCAGCGGTACTACTTGGTCTCCCTATCTGGCAATCGTTAATATATATAGCTTTGGGAATAATTACAGCCGGTATAATTGTGACTGCTCTTTCACTTATGGGATGGTATGGGGTGTTGATTATTGTCCTGGTATTTTCAGCCTTGCTGCTTTTTAAGTCTATAAGAGCTTAAACGATATTTTCTTGACCCTTATATAAAGCCAGTGTTAGTATAAAATCATGTCCCAGTAGCTCAGTGGATAGAGCGGCTGCCTTCTAATTCCGAGCCAGTAATACCAAAGCATACTTTTACGTTTGAAACGGTATATTTTGGTGTTACCCTCAAAACCTCTTCTCAAAGCTAAAAGCCCCATTAGTCCAAGCCTATACCAAACAGTTTAACGGCAAATTAACGTCAAAAATAACAGGAGGAAACTAATGGAGAAACTTATGGTTAACACCCCGGAAGCAATTGAAGAGTTCTTGGCAGACCTGGGCAGTGCGGATGAGAATAATGAAGAGCTGCAAAAGGCAGTAAGAGAGTACTGCGCCAAGAAAATAGCGGCCGTTCCTGGCTTAACCGATACAAACTTAGCTCTAGAAGTTATCGGTTTTGAAGAAGGCTGGCTGGCCTCTTCCCTTGTAACTGCTTAGACAAACAAAGGGGGGCAAGTGGTGAATACAAATACCCTTGCCCCCCTTTTTGCGTCCCTAGATTTGGCTTACAGAAAGCCAGTTTCCCGGACTCTAGCCTTAAGAGCTTCCTTGTACTCCATGAAGGTCATACCAAGCTCATTAGCCAGTACTTCAGCCCTTGGCTGATTATTAGCCTTTGCTTTTGCCCTCAATTCGTCGGGATCAAACCCCATCTTCCTTATTCCGTCGTCAGTGCTCACTTCAGGAATACTGCTAGGTAAAGACCCGCCATATCTTGATTCAAGTTGTTTAAGACGATTTTCAAAACTCATTACGCACCTCCTTGTATCAAGCTAACCCTAGATTAAAGCTTCTTCCTTGTTTTTGCAAGAGGCCTTGATGGATGGAGTCAACGATGTCGCGTTCTGTCTGAATTGAGCCGGAAACGTTGACGGTGACGTTAGTGTTTGAGCCGCTGCCACCAAGAACAGGCGCAAATTGACCAACCACGTTGCCCCATTGGGCGTCTGAGAGCTTCCCTGCTTCGTATTGTGCCTTATACATATCGAACTGAGATTGATACCCGGCCAACTCCGCACTTGATATGCTTTGACTGGCTTCAGCCATGCGCTTCTTATCACCGTCACCTATACCAAAGAAGTCACCTATCCCGCCCAAGACGTTAGAGATACCACCGAATACCGTTCCAAGAGCACCACCGGCCAGCTCTGAAATCTTACCTATCAGGTCACCAATGAACTCAATTACAGGTGTTAAGACAATCAATATCTTTTCGAGGATATTGAATAGAGGCTCAAGCACCGGGAGTAAGTTCTTCACCACGTTCAATAAAGGCGTTAAAGCCAATTTAACAAACTTGATGACAGTTTCGAGCGGTATTGCGTCCAGTATTTCAACAAACAGCTCCACTAAAGGCGGTAAAAGGTCCTTTATCAGCTGGCTGATTTCCTTTAACGGCAGTGACTTAATCAGGTCAAGAAACGCATCTGCAAGCGGTTCAAGTGCTGGCATGAGGGCTTGTGCAATCTCATTCATGACCCCTTTCATGGCCGCTTGCACCCTGGTCAAAGCGTCATTGAAACTGGCTGCTGAATTAGCGGCTTCCTGGTCAAACACAATGCCCAGATCATGAGCCTCTTGTCTCATTTCAGCGATAGCCTCAGAGCCGCTTTCAACCATAGGCAATAGTTTCGTACCGGCATCTCCGAACAGGTCAAAAGCTATGGCTGTTCTCTGGGCGGCATCATCAACCCCAGCCAACTCGTGAAGGATAGAATTAAACTTCTCTTCCTGCGGCAAAGCGATAAACTCTTCAACGCTAAGCCCCAGCTGCTCAAGCCTGCGGGTGTAGTTATTCTCCACGCCCTGACCGGCCATATCAGAAACACGAGAAATGCGCCTGATAGCGGCTTCCAAGTCCTGCGAGGTCGCCCCGGATAACTCAGCTATATAGTTCAGCTCTGATAATGCCTCAGTGGCAAAACCTGTCCTTTGCGCCATCTTTTGAACAGCGTCACCAGTATCAGCAAAAGACTTGACCGAAGCCGCGCCAAAACCAATAGCAGCAGTACCAGCCGCGGCCAAACCAATGCCGACAGTTTTAAGAGTGGGGCCAAGTTTGCTTATTTCACCCTTGAAGCCCTTAAGCTGCTTGGTCGCTTGGTCTTCCATTTTAAGAAGAATTGATAATTCAGCCATTATAACACCTCAATTAACAAAGGGGAGGAGCACAAAGGCCCCTCCCCTTCTACTGTTTAGGAGTGCTCTTTGAGCAGCACCAGGGCTTCATTGGACGGCCGTATCAGGTAGCCACCAACACGGGCATGAACCTTGAAACCGACCAGCCCCGCCTCAGCATACAGCTCATTAAGCCGCTGAATTGAAACGCCTTTGCGGTCCAAGATTCGATAACCGTATTTGAAGTTACCGAAGATGGCAATAACGCCTTCAGTGTCGCTCAGGTCATCCATATCGTCCTGGGTATAAATCGGATAGCCCAAGAACGTATTGGGAAGGCCAGCAGCAACGGACGGCTGCCACAGGAAAGGCCCATCATTGGAAGTAGAGCCACCAGAACGGAGCTTGCGCAGCTCAAATTCCGTGGTCGAGTTCACAACCCATGAACTACCCTTCCGGTATTTTGCAGGCACCCCATAAATACACTGCATGAAGTCTTCGACGGTGACAGCACCGGCCGCGGCGGTGGTTTTGGCGTTTGCCAGCAGCGTAGTATCAACCGTGATACCGTCCGGCTGGTCATTGTCGTGACCAGTACCTTTCAAGAAGGCCAAGTTCTCCTTCTCAGCAATCGCCCGGGAGAATGAATCGGAAAGTATCCGCACCAAGTCAAAGTCCGAATCGTCCAGGATATCTTCACCGATTTTAACAAGCCCGTAGAGGTCTTCAACGTACTTGTATTCGGGAGCACCAGGAGTCAAATCAGACTCATTGATCTCAGTACCGGTTTCCAGTTTGCCCCAGTCAACAGAGGCTTCAGTGATGTCACGGACCTTAATCCGGTCTTTATCAATTGACTTCGTTGAAGCCAACTGACGAATGACAACCAGGTCTTCAAGGGAGCGCTGAATCTCAGTTTCAAGAGCTGGTGATACTAGATACTGCCCGGTAGAATCTTCAACCAGGGCTTTTTGTTCGTCCGCATACAGGGAAGGTAACCCCTTACGGATATACTTGAACAATGCCCGGTCACTTTCTGTGAAGCTCTCATTGGGCATTGCCATCATGCCTGCCGGGCTAAGGACAGCGTTTTGCTTGTTGAACTTAAACTCCAGTTGATCCAGTCTTGCGTTGCGCTTCTTCTCCCCTTCGAGGATTTGGGAACATACTTCTTCGACTTTGTTTAATACGTCCATTTGTTTAGTTTCCTTTCTTTCTTTTTTTCTTTGGTTCCATTAAAGAAGTTGAGTGTTTGCACGACTCCACTTTTATTAAGTGCGGCTCTTTCGAGTGCACAGCGTAGGAATTGGGGAGTGGATTAACCGGCTCCCCTTTTCCCACACTTATGGAGGAACCCAATGGAACCTATAATACAGCGGGTTAGGATGTAATTAACCCACGTATTACCGCTAATTTATCATTGTTTTTTTTTACATCTTGAGTAAAGAGCTGCAATAATTCCCTCATATCTTTAATGAACGATACGTTGCTTTTGAATAACTCAGTGGTGATTTGATTCAATAAAAGATGCGCTTTCTTCCAGTCCTGCTGGTCAAGGGCTTCACTGTATTCTTTCCACCGGGCATCTTCATTGAGACTAAGTATTTCGTCAATCTGCTTCCATAGTTTGGATTCTAAAGTTGTCTGATTCATCGTTTTCCACCTTTCATATAACTAATAGATAGCTGTCTTTATTCGTAAATTCCCTTATTGCTGGGAGTGGCTGCCGTTATTTCTGCCGTTAATCTTTCCCTCAATTGCCGTGATCCGGTTCTCCAGTTCAGTCACCTCAAAGCCTTTCAAGATAATCTGGCAAAGATAACCAATGCTCTTGGCCCTGCCCTGGGTATTCGGTAAAGCGCAAGCGTCATTGATGGCATCTTCAATAATGACCAGGACGTCAGCCGGTGACTTGATGCTATAAGAGCCGGTTTCTCCCTTTTGACCATGGCGGCTCAGTCCACCCCGGCGCCGGGCCTCAGCTCTTTCAACCACTACTTGTGAACTATGGAAGTAACAGTGGTCAGAGTCACGCATCTTCGCAGCTGCGCACCGTTCGCCATTTCCCTTAATAAAGGAGCATTGAGTGTCAGTAGTAATATTTTCTTCAATATCCATAAAATTAGTTCCAATTACCCCAACTAATACGGTCTTGGTAATGATGATTTACGATTAAAGGCGTAACAGGTGTTACGGGTGTTACGTAACGGTTACTTTTAGCGTAACGTAACAGGTACCCCCCTTTTAAGGGGTACCCTGTTACGCTGTTACAACAATTTTGATTAACCACTATAAGAAAGCCCCCATCTGCCGTCGTTTAACTTCATGATTTTGTTTTTGTCTTTGAGGCGTTTGGTTGTCATCCTTGTGTTAGCCTCACTAATATCAAGTGCCGCTGCAATATCTTTATTATTCAGAGCTCCTTCACGTAGTAAATCCAGCACCTGGGCTTGAGTACCCATGTCCTTCATAAACCCACTGACGTTCTCCGGCTTCTGATTAGTGGCCTTGAGAGCATGGGCGATGCCGTTATCGTCGATGTCCTCGAAGTCAATGTGTAAGCCCATGGCCTCGTGGATTTTGGCAAACGGTGGTGGCTTGCGGTTGTAGAGGGCAAGGTCGATGGAGTCGTCACCAGCGTCCTGGACCTTCTTGACTTCCCAGACGCACCGGGCCTCGGCTGTGTAGTACTGGTTGCCATAGACGGTGCGTTTCTGATTGTTGTCGCCGTTATCCTTTTTGGTGTGGGCAAGGATAAGGGACGTGGTTTTGAGCTTGCGCCAAGCGTTCCAAAAGTTAAGGGCGGGTTCGGTAGCGTTCAGATCCCCACCGACGGCCATGCCCAGGGAGTCGATGATAACAATGTCGGCACCGGTTTCGACGCACCATTCAACGATCTGCTCGATGTCGTCGGCAAGCGGTCGCTGGCAGCGGCGATAGTAGAAGAGTAGCGGGCCGGTTTCCATGCCCTGCTCAATACACTTGGTGGTCCATGTTACCGTGTTGCGGTCGGTTTCCCAGTCAAGGTAAAGGACTTTAAGCGGTTGCGCCGGTTCGTCCCAGCCCATTGGGTTAAGATGCCACGGTAGCGTCACAGTTCCCGCGACAAGCTGGCTTACCAGTGACTTGCCGCTGGATGGATCGCCGAAGAATATAGTCGGGTAATTTTGGATTAGAAACGGCCTGAGCAGGTAGCGTGGCGGCTCTATTTCGGCTTCTGATGTGTTGATTTCAACCGCTGACTCTCCACGGCGTTGACGGTTCAGGGTATAGAAGCAGGCCTGCTCAAGCATAGTATCCCAGTCAAACTCACCTTTAGTTTTCTTATCTAACTTGGTGGCAAGACGGGTTCGAGTGGTGTCTGAGCTGAAATTAAAAGACGATTGGTGTAAATGGCCAGCTTTTAGGCCTGGTGCCGTTGATGCCACAGTGATTTCGCCTTTGAGTTCGTCACTATGGAACTTTAGCCGCCGCACCTCGATGCAGACCTTCTCTTTTTGCCAGTCGAAATCCAGACCGTTTATTGCTTCAAGAATCCGTGGTAAACTCATGAGCTGGCCCCTGCCCCTAGCAGTTCATCCAATGCTTTTTTGGGTATCAATAGCCTTTTTCCGGCTTTGATAATGGGAAGCGGAAACTCATTCCGCCGGATTAAGTCGTAGCCGCAATTCCTGGAGATACCCAGCTTCTGGAAGGCTTCTTCTGCATTGACTGTCATTCTCTCTGCCATATTAACCCCCTGGTAAAAAATCGTGCTCTCGGAAGCAAAGTTGTTTAAGTTCAGCCTCTGAGTGAAACTCTTGCAGCTCTTCCGGTGTCGGGAAAGAGCTGCGTGTTGGCTCTTTGGGTTCGGGTTCCGACTTTAGCCGGTTTCTTTCAAAAGCCCGTTTAACTCTTTGGCTTCGTCTTCCTCCGCTCATATTTCTTTCCTCCTGGTGGAAGGCCATCTGGTCCTCCAAAAAAACTATTGACTTATCGTTTTAATGTGATATAATACGATATTAAGATAAGATAAAAGAATCGTATTAAATATCTATGCTTAATTATCTAATTTATGGATATCCACTGCAAGACCCTTTAAGTAGATATCACGAATAGGCAAATATGTATAAGCGGATATAGGAGAAACAAATGGCAAAAAATCCACCACTCGGAGACAAAGAAAAAACTCTAATTGCAAATGTATGGAAGGAGCACCGCGATTGGAATGCCAAACAAATCCAGCGGGAGGTTGTTAAGCGGTTAAAATCCCCGGTCCCCAACTATCCGGGGTTAAGTGCCGTTCAAAAACTTTTACCATCTATACGCCATAAATACGAAAATGAGCCGCTAGACCCAAGAGATAAACCCTGGACTGTTTACTCATTATCACACTACGAGATTGAGTCGGGAGCTCTAAATAGTGTCATGGGTGCCTGGTTTATGCTCAGACAGGAAGGGCATACTTTAACGGTCAGACAGGCGAAATGGGTGGCAAGGTTTTCAAACCTTAAGAAGGGAAAACACTTGAACTTAGATGCAATAACGAAGAGGGCCATAAAATATGCTAACGAAGAGCAGGCCATGCAACTAGCCGGAGTTGAGTTTAACAATATAACGGACTTTGAATGGTTATGGAGGGATGATTACGAACTTCTTATGACTTATAGAGGATTCCCTCATGACCCTAATAATCCCGGTCCTAATGCTACTGGTGTCGTCCCTAAGGACCGCCTATCCGAACCTAGATTTAATCTTAAACCTGATTGGGAGTGCTTTGATAAAAACATTCACAGAAATTTGTCACCGGAAGATCAGGCTCTCGAGGAGAGGGAAAAGCAATTAGACAAAGATGATAGTATTAACAATCAAATGAAAGGGGGTGAGAAAGAGCAATAAGCGGTAATTCAATAAAGAAAGGGGGTGATACAGATGAGAGGTTCCATAAGGGCCCGGGGGAAAGATAGCTGGCAAATCCAAGTCTATACCGGCACAGAATCAGACGGCAGCCGGAAACGTCACTTTGAGACCATCAGAGGCCGAAAGGGCGACGCACAGCGCAGACTGACTGAGTTGCTTTCCAGCCTGGATAAAGGCGGCTATACGCCACCCAGTAAGGTCACAGTGGCAGACCACCTTCAACGATGGCTTGACGGATACGTCAAAACCAATTGCAGCCATCGGACGCACGAAACCATAAACGGTATATGCCACGGCCATCTCATACCAGCACTGGGAAGGGTTCAGCTGAAGGCCTTAACTCCACAGGCAATTCAAGAATACTACGGCAAAGCCTGCGCTAATTTGTCCGGCCGTTCGGTTCACTACCACCACCGGTTACTCAAACAGTCTTTCAAGTATGCAGTAAGGCAAGGCTATCTTGGCCGGAATCCTTGCGAAATGGTGGACCCGCCCAAGCCGATAAAGAAACCAATGCGGACACTGACACCGGGTGAACTGGAAGTGCTGCTGGAATATGCCCAGGGTAATCAGTTCTACCCTATCATCTACACGGCGGTTTCAACCGGGCTGCGGCAAGCGGAACTCTTAGGGCTGCGCTGGCGGGATATTGACCTTGATTATCTTTGCCTATCAGTCAACCGGGCTTTATACAAGCGCCGGGGAGTCTGTCAGTTCATTGAACCCAAGACGCAGCACAGCCGAAGGCGGGTTTCTATGACTCCAAAGCTGGCTTGCTTTCTGAGAGAGTATCAGCTGGAAAGAAAGCTCTTGTATGAAGGTCTTGGAAAGGACTTAAGTCTTGATGAGCTGGTGTTTGCCAGCACAGAAGGCAAGCCGGTTGACCCTAGCGTCTTGAGCCATAACTTCAACAGGTTAGTAAAAAAGGCCGGGCTGTATAACGTCAGATTTCACGATCTGCGGCATACATTCGCCAGCCTTATGCTGCTGAAAGGCGCAAAGCCCAAAGTAATAAGTGAAGCCCTGGGACATAGCTCAGTAGCCTTTACAATGGATACTTACTCTCATATAATCGAGGGTATGCAAGCTGATGCTATGGCTTTACTTGACGAGGTAATCCCTATCGGGCAAAATGGTCTGGCAGAAAAAATTAACGTCAAATTAACGGCAAGAGTGTAGTTTTAACAACAAAATAGCGGGTTTTTAGCTTCATGTCCCAGTAGCTCAGTGGATAGAGCGGCTGCCTTCTAAGCAGCGGGTCGCGGGTTCGAATCCCTCCTGGGACGTTTAACTACGTTTTTTGAAAATAAAAAACAACACGATAACAATAACTACAATTATTATTAGTTCTGTCGGACCTAGTCTCATTTCACTTTCCTCGCTGTATATCTTTGGGTTGTGTTCATTATATAACAAAAAACCCTGAACGTTTGTATTCAGGGTTTTTTTAACTCATTTACTAAATTTCACTTAGAAGAGCTTTTAACCAATTCGGAAAAAGTATCAGGTTGTGTGATAGCTATATCAGCCAAGACTTTTCGGTTAAGTGTAATGCCAGATCTGGTTAAGCCGGCCATGAACTGGCTGTAAGTCATTCCATTTATGCGGGCAGCTGCGTTAATTCTGGCAATCCACAAACGCCTAAAATCACCTTTTCGGTCACGGCGGTGGGCATGAGCATAAGCTAAAGCATGGGTCATACTCTCTTTAGCTCTTCTAAAATTGTGATTTCTTTGGCCGCGATGCCCTTTAGTTAATTCAAGTACAGATTTATGCCTTTTTTTGGTGGCGACCCCACCTTTTATACGTGCCATTTTTTTACTTCCTTTTTCTAATCTACGCCGTAAGGTACCAAGCGACTGAGTCGTTTTATGTCCACTTTCGACACGGGAATCATTTCATCGAACAAAGACTTGGTGCGAGATGATTTTTTGCGACGCAGGTGGCTCTTTGGGCCTTTAACCCGCATCATTTTGCCATTACCTGTAAATTTGAACCGGTTTTTAGCTCCCTTATGAGTTTTTATCTTCGGCATTATCAGATTGACCTTCCTTTGCTTTTGCTTTAGTGGCCGGTTTCGGTACCAGCATTAAATGTATTCTTGAACCGAGTAGCGTTGGTTGTCCTTCAACATTAGCAATATCAGATAATTCTTCGGCTGCTCGTTTTAAAATCTTAATCCCTAGTTCTGAGTGGGTTATCTCCCGACCCCTAAACATTATTGTCACTTTGACTTTATCTCCGCCCTCTAGTTGTTTACGAATACTGCGGACTTTAGCATCATAATCGTGTGTTCCAATCTTAGGGCGTAGCCTGACCTCTTTTAATAAGGATAATTTTTGACCTTTCTTTGCTTCCCGTTCTTTTTTGGTCTGCTCGTAACGGTATTTACCGTAATCCATAAGACGGCATACCGGCGGTGCGGAAGTGGGCGCGACTTCAACTAAATCCAAGTTGCTTCGGCGAGCAACTTCTTTTGCCTGTGCTACGGTCATAACACCCAATTGCTCACCTTTTTCTCCAACCACCCTGACCTCACGGCCCAAAATTTTGTCATTAATTCGGAGTTCTTTAACTATGTGTGAGATACCTCCAAGAATATTATTACTATATTATTCAAGTTCCAAATATAACATAATTACTATATTAAATTCAAACTCAGACGATTAAATCATTTCGCTTTTGATCGATTACATCTTTAATAATAATTTTTAGATCTTGGGGGTTAACTCCTGATTTCTGTTGACCAGTACGCAACCTTACTGAGACAGTATCATCTGCCACCTCTTTGTCCCCTACAATGAGTATATATGGTATCTTTTCGAGTTGTGCTTGCCGTATTTTTTGATTTATTGTTTCTGACCGTTCGTCAAGCATCACACGAATTCCGGAAAATTTAAAGTCGTCTGCAATTCTTTGTGAATACTCCAAATGTCGGTCAGCAATTGGTAATACTGCTAGTTGAATGGGGTGAAGCCATACAGGGAATGCCCCTGCATAGTGTTCAATTAGAAGGCCGAAAAACCGCTCCCAAGAACCAAGTAAAGCTCGATGTACCATGAAAGGACGATGCTCTTGTCCATCCTTACCGACATAAGTCATATCAAATAATTCTGGCAGGTTAAAATCAAACTGTATCGTAGTCATCTGCCATTCTCGTCCCAGTGCATCGCATACTTTAATATCAATTTTAGGTCCGTAGAAGGCACCGCCACCATTATCAATGGTGTATTCTAACTGTTGTGCATCCATCACTTTGCGTAAAGCGTCGGAAGCTCGCTGCCACTGCTCGTCGGTACCAATGGCTTTTTCCGGACGAGTAGCCAAAAAAAGTTTCAAGTTTTTAAAGCCAAATGTATGCCATATATTAAAGGAGAACTGAAGGACATCTTTAATTTCTTTCTCTACTTGGTCAGGTGCGCATATTATATGAGCATCATCTTGAGTAAACCCTCGGACCCGGAGCAGTCCATGTAATACTCCACTCCGTTCATATCGATAAACGGTCCCCAGTTCAGCCCAGCGCAATGGTAAATCTCTGTATGAATGATTTTGAGAATTATAAAACATGATATGAAATGGACAATTCATCGGCTTAACATAGTAGTCCTGCCCGTCAATATCCATGGATGAATACATGATGTCTTTATAATTTTGCAGGTGTCCGGATGTCTGCCATAAAGTCGAACGGCCAATATGAGGCGTGTATAGAATTTCGTAGCCATTTTCATAGTGCATGCGCCTCCAAAATTCCTCTACAGTTGTGCGGATACGTCCGGCCTTCGGCCCATAGATTACCAAGCCCCCACCGACTTCCTCAGGCGTAATAAACAGATTTAGCTGTTTATTAATGCGTCGATGGTCTCTGTTTTCAGCTTCAGAAAGCTTTTCCAAATATTTATCAAGGTCTACACGTTTTAAGAAAGCTGTCCCATAAATACGTTGCAACATTGGATTATTTTTATTGCCGCGCCAGTAAGCTCCGGCAATTGACAATAATTTAAAAGCCTTAATGCGGGCAGTGTGGGAAACATGAGGGCCGCTACACAAGTCAACAAACTCCCCATTTTTATAAATTGTGATATTTTCGTTTTCGGGAATTTCATGTAAAAGTTCGAGTTTATATGGTTGATTGGCAAAAAGCTCAATAGCTGTCTTTCGGTTTATTGTTTCTTTAATAAATGGTTGGTTTTTTCTTACTAGTTCGGACATTTTAGCTTCTATAGCATTAAGGTCATCTGGTGTTAATGTGCGGGATAAGTCAAAATCATAATAAAACCCATTATCAATAGAAGGCCCCATGCCGAGTTTCACATCCGGAAACAACTCAGTGACTGCCTGAGCCAATACATGAGCCGTAGAATGACGTAAAGCATCAAGCTTTTGAATATCCGCGGGTAGATCATCTTTGATATCATTAATCATGCGTAAATATTACCTTTTGGAATAATGGAGCCTCTCACTATACCATTGAGAGGCTCCACGATAGGTTAATTATAACCCTTCTATTTGAAAGGCTGCAATATCGCCTATATTAAGGCTCCAAGTGCTGCTGCAATCATGACCGCTGCCATCACGATACCAAGATTAATGACCACAAGTAAGGTGATCCATTGACCAGAAGTGAGTCTCTTGACCACGGCCTTGAATAAAGCTTCCTCAGCTTTGCTTAGAGCTTCTTTAGCAGCCAAAGTGGCGGCTTCAGCAACTTCTTGTGCTCTTTTGGCTGCTTGGTCAGCATGAGCTTGGGCTGCTTTTGAAACATCCGCGGCGGCAAGCCGAGCTGATTCCCCTGCACTCTCTGCTCGCTTGATCATGTCTTGCAACACTCCCAAAGCCGCATGAATGGCATCATCCCCAGATTTATCAGCCAATTTTGCTGATTTAATGGTCTCTTCAGCAGTTTGCTGGCCATCAACAGCTGAAGATGAAGCCGCTTTTCCGGCCTCATAGACTTTAGTAGATATGTCCTCCGGGACTTTATTCGCAGCTTCGATGGCATCGGCACCGATTCTTTCGGCTGTTTCAACTTTTCGTGAGAGTTCTTCAGCCAGGTGATATGCTTGGTTGGCAGCAAGTTTTGCTCGTCTTCCAGATTCATCAGCTTGCCTTGCTGTTTCACTGTTCGAATTATTCTGAGCGTTTTCGGCAGCTGTCGCAGCCTTTGAGGCCGCATCG
Organism: Dehalogenimonas sp. NIT-SK1; assembly: GCF_055384165.1. Lineage (NCBI taxonomy): Bacteria > Bacillati > Chloroflexota > Dehalococcoidia > Dehalococcoidales > Dehalococcoidaceae > Dehalogenimonas > Dehalogenimonas sp. NIT-SK1. The sequence continues at coordinate 953,613 of NZ_AP042352.1, read as the reverse complement.
GCAGCTGTTTTTGAAGATTCCTTTGCCTTTTCAATGGCATCTGATAGAGCTTCGCTCGCAGCTATTGCCATTTCCTGCAATTTTAGGGCATTTTCCTCCGCGGTTTTAGCAAGTGACATTGAAGCTTCGCGCGCGGCGATTGCTACCTCTTCAGCTTTAGCTGAAGCTTCCTCGGCAGCGTATTTAGCGGATCTGGCGACTTCTTCGGCTCGATGGGCAGCCTCTTCGGCTCGCGCGGAAGCTTCGTCAGCAATTTTACTGGCTTCCTCTGCTTTATGGGAAGCCTCCGTGGATGTGGTATCTGCCACTTCAGCTTTATGAGCGGCTTCCTCAGCGGCTTTTTTCGCTTCAGCTGCTGCGTGGGCAGCTGCTCTTGTTGCAGAATCCGCCGCGTCTTCGCCAGCTTTACGGGCTTCCTCGGCTCTTTGTTCAGCTACTAAAGAAGCCTTTGTGGCTGCATCTGCTGACGTACCAGCGCTTTTCGCGGCCTCATCGGCTTTTTTTGCGGCTTCAGCAGCAGCCCTGATATTGGCGTCCATTTCATCCAATATCTGAGGTAATGGCTTGACCAAAATATTAGGTTCGGTATCCATAGGTACCTCCTTGTTTTGTATATACAAGCGGAATTTTTCCCGCTCATAAACGCTGAATACCGACCCATTAACCAAAATGACGGTTAATCTTGTTCCAAAAACACAAAAGGTTTCAGTTACTTATAACGATAGTACCATAAACTCCTACTAGTTTAGTCGAGGGGTGATGTCACGTCAATGGTTATTTTGAAAAATTAGGGTTATCCTCGCCGCAAAGTGCCTTTATGTTATCTTGTAGTATTATTTGTTTAAGATTTCACCTTTTATACTGATAGTACTTTCATATATGGGAATCATGATTGCAGCTGCGTCTGCGGCTTTTTCAACTAGCTTGGTGAGTCCTCCACAACAAGGCACTTCCATGCGTAGCACGGTTATACTTGATGGACGGGTTTGTTCAAACATTGTTGTTAATTTCCCAAGATAACATTGGTAATCATCAAGTTTTGGACATGCTATTAAAACAATCTTGTTAGAAATAAAGTCCCGGTGGAAATTCGGATATGTGAAAGGAACACAATCTGCAGACAGCACAATATCAGCATTTTTTAAGAATGGAGCATTTTCTGACACCAACATTAATTGCACCGGCCAGTTCCTTAAATTCGAATTCACATCGGCTTTATCATAATCGGTATTAGAATTTTTTTGGTCATCCAGAACCTCAGGATTTGTGAATGGACATGAATTGATATTTTCTGTTGTCTTGACAACTTTCTTTAAAACTTGTGCTTCGTCAAATTCCGGAGCTTCCCTTTGTTCAATATTTATTGCTCCCCTTGGGCAATTTCCCAGGCAAGCCCCTATGCCGTCACAAAGAACTTCACTCACTAAACAAGCCTTACCGTTAATAATTTGTATGGCATTCTCGGCGCATGCGGGTACGCATTGACCACATCCATCACATTTTTCTTGGTCGAAACGAACAATATTACGTATTGGCATTATAATAGATACTCCTATTCCTTTATATCGGTTTTTTGACTTCTGATTCCCAAGCATTGTCTGGCAGATGCGCACCATTCCACGCATGAAGGTTGATGAGCTCTTTTTATAATTTCTCCACATCGTTGGCATCGAACTCTCGATTCATCCGAGAATATTTCAACCTCCCCATGGCATTTTGGACAAAGATACAATTCCACTTTTAGTTGGCGGAAATTGCGTCCGGGACATCTATACTCCATACATATAACCTCACTAATAATGTGGAGATACTTTATCTGAAAAGTTCTAATAAGAATATGATATGAATCAATAAATAATTATTAAAATCTACATTTGAGGGGGGCCATCTGCCAACAATGTTAGTTTTTGTCTATCTTTAATTATAACCAATCCACGGTGTGACGTTATAATTTTACGTTCCTTGAGGCGGCTGAGAAATCTGACGGTAGTTTCCATCGTTGTACCTGACATAGCAGCCAAGTCTTGACGAGTAAATGGTAATTCATCTCCAATTTTACTTGATAAGCGCTCTAGTGTCCTGGCAAGCCTTTGTTCAACCCTCTCTCCGGAAAGATCGTGCAGCCGACTCTGTGCTTCTCTAAGTCGTGTGCTTAATATTCCAATCATGGCCAGTGCTATTCTTGGGTGGCGTTTTAGAAATTCAACAAAAAACTGTCGGTTAATTGATAATACTTCAGTTTCTTCAACTGCCTGGCATGAAGCGGGGTAAGGTTTGTTTTCCAAAACGGCCACTTCCCCGAAGATATCGCAAGGCCCGAAGAAAGCCACAACCGTTTCTCTGCCGAGTGAACCGTGTTTGATAATTTTAGCCCGGCCTTTTAGTAGAATATAAAAATGTTCTGGAGAGCCCCCTTCCCAGAATAAATATTCTCCGTTCTGATATTTATGTGTATGGCTCTTACTCACAATCTCTTCAAGTTCTTCTGCGTACGATGACCTGAACAGATAGGTTTGTTTTAACAAATCACTTATATGTGTTGTTGACATTCAACGTTTCTCCAAGTTTATTCTGTAATAGCAGGGATAAATTCCGCGGTAAAATTTGATAGTATGCATCAAGATGAAATCGTAGTAATTTGACTTTAGTACTCAAGTCCAGTTTAGAATAATGTACGCCATCAAGGATCGCGGATGTTTCTTTTTCGTTAAAAACAACCTGGATTACGGCATCTTTGATTACCGAACGGTTCATAGGGCAAACCAATTGGCAAATCTGGCAACCGATGATTGAGTTGTGCCATTGGCTTTTTATCCAGTCGGGAAAGTCGTAAGGTTCCTTGCTCAATAAGGATAAGCAACGTAACACTTCGAATTTTTCAGGCGTGATGCAGCCCGTAGGACAATTCCCAATGCATTTCGAGCAATTAAGACATGCTTTGCTTAACTTATGATTCTCCCAAGTATCTTGATTTGGCAGAATATCTGAAAAAAATGATGTAAGTTGAAAAAAACTGCCCATACCCGATATGTATCCCATATTATTCAATCCATTTTCCAATAAGCCACAATGGCTTGCCAGCATCTTTGTTGGCAATTTAGCCTCTACTACCGAGCAATTTGGGGATATATTACAATTTTCAATGATATCAATGATTTTCCTGGAATTTTCAAGGCTGTTTAATACGGTTGGTGCATCAAATATATAGTCTTTATTTTGATACATAAATTTCATTTTAACTGGTAGAAGAGGCACCGCTACAATGATAATTGATTCAGGGTTGGGCAATTGAGATGGAGCAGAAAATTGAAAGAGATGCTGTCGCAAATGTGAGGAATCATTCCAAGCGGCTTGTGAGGTATAAGTGGTATATTCAGCCTCTAATTTATCCAACTTGTCTATTGAGGTAATACATGCTCTATAGCCTAAGGTTCTCAGTTCCTTAGTTACGCAAGCAGCTGAACTAGGCATCTATATTATTTTTCCCTATTTTTTTATTCATGGATTGGTGAAAGGTGGATGTTTCAATTTGCCTTGGTGAATGAATACTATCTATTGGATTATTTAACTCTAGTGATGGTGGGGAAGCGGGGACTCGAACCCCGACGCCTTGCGGCACATGATCCTAAGTCATGCCCGTCTACCAATTCCGGCACTCCCCCACGATAATGCTTATTTTAACACAAGGTCTGAAAGCAGTCATCGGTTGACAAATATAACCAGCCTCTACATACTCAATATATGGTTTTGCTTTTTGGCAATAAAAATTATGGGGAACACTTGGGTTATATTGTAACCCAATGCCGGAATTGTAAGAGCGACAGGATATTTAATGTCACCCAGCGCCGGCAGAAGTTAACAGTTTATTTCATACCAACAGTGCAATATAGAGTAAAGCAATATATGACATGTCGAGATTGCGGAGAAAGTTTTGAGATTGCTGATGAACTTAAACAAGAAATCGCAAAACGATTAATGACAGAAAAACAGCTAAAGAATGTGATACGTGATATAGCAGGTAATCAGAACGGTTTAATGTTATTGTGTCAATCATGTTCCCAGCCGATTACTCGAGGAATGCGGTTTTGTCCTAATTGTGGTAAATCAATATAGAATGCTTAACTAAATGTATAGCCATATTTATAAGAATGTTTCAAGTATTTTAGCCGAAATACCTGCTGAGGTGAGCGTAATTGCCGCGGTTAAAAATCGTAAACCCGAAGAAATTGTCGCTGCGATTGATGCCGGGATTACCACAATAGGCCATAACTATGTTCAAGAAGCTTTATCCACCAAGACCAAAATTGGCGACGTTGGTCAATGTCATCTTATCGGACATTTGCAATCAAATAAAGTTAAGAAGGCAGTTGAAATATTTCACTTAATAGAAACGGTAGACTCCTTAAGTTTAGCAACTGCTTTAAACTATCAAGCCAAATTGCAAGAGAAGATCATGCCAATATTGATAGAGGTAAATATAGGACGGGAACCACAGAAAAACGGCGTGATGCCTGAAGAGCTAGCTAGTTTTGTCGAATCACTGAAAGACTTAAGCAACGTAAATTTACAAGGGTTGATGACTATGGGCCCCCGATTGATAAGTTCAAGTCTGCGGCCTTATTTTACGGAAGCCAAAAGGCTTTTTGACGGTCTAAAGAAACTTGAATCTATTAACGCTGATATATGTTATCTATCAATGGGTATGAGTGATTCATACAATATAGCAATTGAGGAAGGAGCTAATATGATCCGACTGGGGAAAGCTATATTTGATAGAAAAGTTAATTAGCCTTTTCTAACTTGGTGACAATATCATTTAGGTCTTTAAATGGAGTATGCGGAAGACCATTATTTTTATAGTAGTCCAGCAAGGACTCGGTAGCGAAAGTATGTTTAGCTAGTTTTGAAGCGGGTATATCAGAAGGGCCATTACCAGCATAATATACCTCGTAACCCTGCTCAATAAATTGCCTGGTGTAAGATTCTTTAAATTGAGATAATATCTCTTCGCCGTGATGATTGTAATATCGCGCGTCAATACCATGGGAAGTGAATAGCGTGCGAGCAGCAATAATATTGATATCGCCAAACCCATTATGATCTAACAAGCTTTTGATATAAAAATCCAAACCGTTGGAAACTATTGTTAACTTTATGTTATGTAATTGGCAGTGCTTTACCAATTCCTCAAACCCGGGGCGAAGAACCCCTTTTTTTTGAACGAGAGTGTCTAAAGTTTCCCGATCCTTCTTTACTAAGGAGAAGGCACGATTATTGAAATCACCTACAGAAATTATGCCGTTCTGGTATTCCTTTAATATTGATTGCCAGTCACCTTCAGCATATCTCTCGAGTATCAAGAAACTTATATCAACTTCGGTTATAGTTCCATCAAAATCACATTGTAATAAATACTCTTTACCCAATTAAATTGAATCCTTTTCTGATGCAATCTATGCGAAATCTATGCCGTGTTGGTTTCGTTTGGGAGTTGTTTATGAAGCTTTTCAGGAGATTCTATACGGTCAATAAACAATACGCCATTCAGATGATCAATTTCATGTTCTAATGCTTGTCCGAGGAGATCCTTGCCTTTAATCCTAATTGGACGACCACTCAGGTCGATTCCCTTAACAATAACACTGATTGACCGCTTAACTTCACCGTATAGCGAAGGTACACTCAAGCATCCTTCTTCAACTTCGTGTTGACCGATACGTTTGACTACCTCAGGATTTATTATAGCAAATGGAGCTTCTTCCGGCATACCTAATACAATACAACGCAAAGGCACACCAATTTGGGGTGCAGCCAGGCCACATCCGTTATGATATTTCATGGTTTCAATCATATCGGCAATGAGGGATTGTACACCCTTATCGATCAAAGTTACCCGCTTGGCTTTTTGGCGCAATGCTGGATCTGGATGAGTACGAATAGTTCTTAATGACATACCTAAACTGTCCGGATAATTTTATGTTAATATTATAACTTAAGCTTTATATAACAACAAACAGTTTGCGATTAAAAATTTTCTATGCTAACATCTGTAAGCCTAATGCGGGGTGTAGCGCAGCCTGGTAGCGCACCTGAATGGGGTTCAGGTGGTCGACGGTTCAAATCCGTCCACCCCGACCAGCTTATATAGAAATGTTTATCGTTGTTGCTGGTTCACAATAATCTTTAAAAGGGCTCCTCTGCTCCCTTGTAACCTTCATCTAAAAAGTCTGCCCTTTCCGTTTTAAGGTCTTCACCAATTGCCGCGTGAGTTTCAGCTTCAGGAATAGTTTTAGGAAGAAAACTCTTTACTATCCCCATTGCCCTGTTGGTTTTACTGATAGACTTGCTACCATCAATTTCGATTCCGGTTAAAGCTCGGATCGCGTCGATATTTTCGGGAATTGTTATAGCTTCATTATGTACTTGAAAAACAAGATAAAGCTCCCTTTCGTCAGCGGCTAGAGCGTCTTCCCATATTCCAACCTCCCACATATCGTTTCTTGGTCGATTCATATCTCGCATGAGTTCTATAACTGAATTCATAGCAACTAAGCCATCACCATATCTAACGAAAGCAAGGCGTGGCTCCTCCCACAACGCGTGCCGAAGTTCTTTCAAGGATACTTGCCTGTTGGTTTCGACCATTGCGTAATGCATGTGGCTTAAATTGAAGGGGCCAGCCCCGGCCATAGTAGTTATATCTAACCCCTTAATAACCGTTCGGGCATCAGGCCCCTGATGACTGGGAACTTTTGTCTCAGGGATTATAGTATTGATTATGCCATCACGATGACTTTCCCACGGATCTGTACCACGACGTAATAAAACAACTCTGGCACGTTTAACCCAGTTACGACGGTTGAAAGCATTCATTATTCGACAAAGAGCAGTAGTATTGCACGATACTACCCTTGCAAATTGCTTATTTATGGCTTCAGAATAATTAACTTGCGCAACGAAGGACAAACCTGTCAGTTCATGGCGTTCCGCACCTTGAAAAATCGCTTTAACGCCGGCCTTCTCATATACTTCTATCAACTGTGAACCCATGCCTTTAGGCGTACAGTCAACGATGACATCCACTTTTTTTAACAGATCTTCTAAATTACCCTCAGCCGGAATATTGGCTTCACGAAACATGGCAAGTTTATTCGGAACGGCAGCAAAGATGGGGTAACCTTTTTCAGCAGCTACTCGGATACGATAATCAGCATTGACTGCAGTTACTCCTACAATTTCCATATCATCTTGGAGAGATACTGCATCAGCCACTCGTTTCCCAATAACTCCATAACCATTAACGCCGACTCTAATTTTACTCATAGTATCCCCACAATAAAACATTTTAATGACAATCTCTATTGGCCAAAGTAGGACTAGGACTTTTTTGAAAACCAAGCATGGTTAACTTATCATAAAAATATAGTAAGTAACAACATGAAAAACGGTTATTTGAATGGTTTTCCATTTGATGTCCACTGTTTACTCCTTATTTGTCGGTACTAGTACCAAGTGCTACAATAATTGTTGATAAGAAATTACTAAGAGCAGTTCAACTGACTACTAGTAAAGAGAAAGGTTCCACAAAAATATGCTTAAGTGTCGTTCCGAGGTAACCTTCATCGGTCGTGGCTAATTGTTCGATAGACACCTTTGATACCTTTAACCGGCGCATTAACTATTTGCGCATTTCCGTTACTGATAAATGCAATTTGAATTGCCTGTATTGCTCTTATAACGAAAACTTGTGTCTTAATCATGACGAAATCTTATCTTATGAAGAAATAGCGAAGATCGCCTATTCAGCTGCTCAGCTAGGTGTGAGACATATACGACTGACCGGAGGCGAACCACTTATGCGTCCCCAATTGGCTAATTTGGTCGGTTTATTAACGGTCATACCGGGAATTGACGATATATCATTAACTACCAACGCCATTTTACTTAAAGACCAAGCAAATGACCTGAAGCAGGCAGGTTTGAAACGCATCAATATTAGTTTAGATACTCTTATATCCGAAAGATTTACTCGTATCACTGGAGGTGAAAAGCTCGCTATTGTATTAGAGGGGATTGATGAGGCCCACAAAATAGGGTTTTCTCCGGTAAAAATTAACGTGGTTGTTATGCCTGGGATTAATGATGATGAAATCAGGGCTTTTGCCTTAAAAGCAAAAAATGAGGGATGGCATATACGATTTATTGAATATATGCCTTTTAAACGAGCTTCCGGAGATGAGGTGATTACAGTGGCCGAAATAAAAGAAAATATTGAATTTGATGTAGGTAAGCTCTGGCCTTGCTGCGTTAACGGTTCAGGACCGGCTAATTATTTCAGTTTCGGTTCCGGCCCCGGCACGGTCGGTTTTATCCGACCAGTTAGTCATCGTTTTTGTGGGCAATGCAACAGATTAAGACTAACAGCAGATGGCAAATTACGACCTTGTTTGCTTGATAATCAAGAAATGGATATCAAAGCAGTACTGCGAAATAATGGCAATATTGAAGAAATCAAACAGATATTTCATCAGGCGATTATGGCCAAACCCGAACACCATAATTTGGAAAAGGAGCCGATAAGCGGTCGGCAAATGCGTCAGATCGGAGGATGAGCTTATGAATTTATCGCATGTGGATGACCAGGGGCAATCAAGGATGGTGGATGTAACGAACAAACAAAATACGCACCGTAGAGCTGTTGCCGCGGCGCGGGTTAATATGAAAGCTGATACGATTAAACTGGTAAAAAATAACGAGGTTGCCAAAGGCGATGTTTTGGCAACAGCCCGTATTGCCGGGATCATGGCTGCGAAAAAAGCTCCTGAATTGATACCATTATGTCATCCACTACACTTAAGTGGAATAAGTGTTGATTTCGAATTTATTGGTACGTATGAAATAAAGATTTCAGCCGCAGTTAAGTGCAATGGCCAAACGGGAGTGGAGATGGAAGCTTTGACCGCAGTTTCAGTAGCCGCATTAACGATTTACGATATGTGTAAGGCAGTGGATAAAGGAATGGTCATTAAGGATATATTTCTTGAATCAAAAGAAGGTGGAAAAAACGGTCAATACCGGAGGCAGGTCAATGGCTAAAATAATCGCGGTTTGCCTTAGTGCAAAAAAAGGCACCAAAAAAAAGGATATCGGTTTCGGTATATTAAAAACTAATCGCGGACTGCAGGGCGATGCTCATGCAAAAAAGGATTGGCATCGACAGGTAAGTTTGTTGGACAACTCCAGTATTGAAAAAATGCGTGGCAAAGGTTTAACACTCTGCCCCGGTGATTTCGCAGAAAATTTAACCACCGAAGGCATTGAACTTATGAGTTTGCCGATAGGGACAAAATTGAAAACAAAACGTGGCGTAGAGCTTGAGATTACCCAAATTGGAAAGGAATGTCATCAGCATTGCCAGATATACCAACAGGTGGGTATGTGTGTTATGCCCTTGGAAGGTGTTTTTGCTCGTGTTTTAAAAGGTGGCGACGTTGCTAGCGGTGATGAACTGGAAATTGTTTAGCAGCCGCAGCAACCAAAAGAGATGATAAAAAAACTATCAGTTAAACAGAAATACCCTAACCTTTTCGTTTTTTTCAATGATATCTATATTCTGAGCAATATCCATAAATCCGTCAGCGTCAGCTGTGGCGGTAATAGCTCCGGATTCCTTGAATAATGGGGTAGCTTGTCCATTATTAAGTTTTACTGGCAAAAACTGCCTCCGACCTATACTACCGGGCACACTTTGAGAAAGCACTGCTTCTATGGACTGCCTGTTGTTGAATATTAAACGAGCCATTTTTTTTACGGCTGGTGTTAATAAAAGATAGGAATTGATGAGGCAAGAGGTCGGATGACCTGGAAGCCCTAATACTGGCTTGCCACTAACTACTGCGAATAAAGTTGGTTTACCTGGTTTAATCTGAATGCCATGGAATAACACCTGTCCCATATCTTCCAATATCTCAACCATAAGATCCCGTTCGCCAACCGAGGAGCCACCTGAAATAACTATCATATCATTACTGAGTGACTGTTCAATAGCCATTCGAAGCTTTTCAGGCTTATCCTCGGCTATTGGCATTTTCAGTGGAATTCCTCCACTTTGCTTTACAACGCTGGCAATAGTATGGGAATTAATATCGTAAATTTGTCCTGGATTTAATGTATGACCTACGGTAGCAATTTCTTGCCCCGTGGGCACCACCGCTACGTTGGGTTTAAGATATACACGAATATACTCAAATCCTTGTGAAGCCAATACCCCAATTTTCCCGGCATCAAGATGTGTCCCGGACCGGAGTATATTTTCGCCTTTTTCTATATCCTCTCCGATTCGACTGATATTCGCTCCAGGATAAACTGCCTTAAAGATAGCTACCTTTTTATCCAGTTCTTCTGTTTCTTCAACCATAACCACAGCATCTGCACCTAACGGAAGGCGCGCACCGGTGGCAATTTGAATAGCCTGGCCTTTTTTTATGGTCAGATTTGAAGCGTCACCAGCATATATTTGTCCGACCAGAGATAAATTTTTAGCATAGCGGCGCCCGGCACCAAAAGTATCCTCAGCAATAACGGCATAACCATCCATAGCAGCACGCTTAAACGGGGGTACGGACAAAACTGCTTTCACATCTTCAGCAAGCACCCGGCCAAATGCTTCATCGACCGAAACCATTTCGGTCATGTATATCCCAATAGTATTTTCTAATACTATTGATAAAGCTGCATCAAAATCCAATAACTGGCCGAATGGCTTCATTATCTTGCAGCCTCACGAACCATATGACCGATTTCAGGTAGAATTATTCTATCAGCGGCTAATTTAACAGCATTGAGAGATCCTGGTAAGCACAGTATGATTTTGCCTTTTAACGTACCTCCGACAGCACGACTCATAATGGATGGAGTGCCAATTTCCTCCCAAGTCAATAAACGGAATAATTCTCCGAACCCCGGTATCAGTTTGTCCATCATTGGTGTAATTGTTTCAACCGTGATATCCCGATGGGACAAACCGGTACCTCCGGTAAAAATTACAATTTGTAGATCATTGTCTAAATTTTGGAGGGTCTGAGTAACGGTAGCTTTTTCATTTTTTAAAAGACGGTAAAAACCCAATTTGTGGCCATGTTCTTGTAAACAGGTACACAAGTAGCGTCCGGATTCATCAGTATCTTCTGTCCTGGAATCTGAAACTGTAACAATGGCAAATTTTACAGAAGTAGGCGCTTGAGATTTATGATCTATATGCCCCATTATAAAGCCATTATAAAATGATAATAGCTAAAAAGCCAATCGTTATCATAATACTCAGAAGATCAACGAAAACACAAATGAAATAAAAAATTCTACCTAAAACCCGCAGTTGCTTGGTATTGTAACAATTTTTGTAGTTTGTCAGGATGACTGCTTTTGAGTAGCGCATCTTCTTTTGATATTAAGTTTTTCCGCATTAAATCAGCAAGAGATTGGTCGAGTGTCATCATTCCGTCTTTGCCTGAGAGCTGAATTACGTTTGTGAGTTCGTGGGTTTTTTGCTCTCTAATAAGGTTTCTCACAGCTGAGTTGGCTGTCATTACCTCGAAAGCCGGCACCCTTCCTTTAGAATTCAGTTTGGGTACCAAAGTCTGAACCAACACCGCTTCAAGTACTTGGCTAAATTGTAAACGTACTTGCTGTTGCTGGGACGGCGGAAAAATATCTATTACACGATCAACTGTTTGCGCTGCATCTGTGGTGTGTAATGTTCCCACCACAAGATGGCCGGTTTCAGCTGCAGAAATCGCTGTAGAAATTGTTTCTAAATCTCGCATTTCCCCGACAACAATAACATCCGGATCATGTCTTAAAGCGTGTTTCAAGGCAACAGCAAAGGCTTTTGTATCGTCGCCTAAATCACGCTGGGCAATCAAACATTTTTTGTTCGAATGTAAATATTCGATAGGATCTTCAATAGTAATTACGTTACGGGCAACATTTTGATTAAGATAATCAACCATAGCTGCCATAGTTGTTGACTTACCTGACCCGGTGGGCCCACACACTAAAATCATACCCCTTGGTTTCATTATGAGGTTCTTGCATATCAGAGGTACTCCTAATTTCTCCATAGACAATACTTGGAACGGAACTTGTCGGAAAGCCATAGACAAAGAGCCTCTTTGTCGCATAACACTAACTCGAAAACGGGCAAGACCCGCAATACCATAAGCGAAATCCAATTCTTTTTCACGTAAGAATGTTTCTTTTTGCTCGGGCTTAGCGATTTCATCAAGAATAAGCTCAAGATCAGCTGTTTTTATGCTGGGATACTGTTCCAAAATGACCAATTCACCATCAACCCGTATTACCGGGGAGCTAGGGACCCTAAGGTGTAGGTCTGATCCTCCCTGCTCTACCAGTATCCTGAGCCATTCATCAATCTGTGACATATTATCCCCTGAAATCTTAGGATTATTATGTTAACTACTTGCCGAGTCATCTATCCGGTTTGCTTCAGCTTTCAACAATTCTACATCAGTTTCGGTAAATAATCTCCAACCCCGTCGATCGCGAGCAACGTTCTCCGGTAGTAAATCGTTCTTCAGCCACCTGAAAAGAGTTGTACGGCTTATTCCCGCTATTTCACAAACTTCGGCGGTACGGTAATATTTAATACCCTGTAATACTAACGTCATACTATTAAACCTTACACGGCTATATTCGGATATACTTTACAGCATAATATAGAAATTGGTAAATAGGTATTTAGTACTGTGCAGATTACTAAAGTACTATTTTTTAATTACAACGAGTCCCAGTTTGAGGTAAATATGAATTATTCAATCAATTTTTGTTAGTTTAACATCCCCAAATACCCCAATTTTACCCCCCACAATAATTACTCCCCCCCTAACATCTATAAAACCGGAAGCAAACTTTATGGCACGGCCTATATCGTCTTCGGTATAGACCATGTTCGCGCAAGCAGTGGCAATCGCATCTGCTTTTGCAACAGAAAGAGCAACAATAGTAACAGCGTCCGCCTTACCAAATGATAATGAGTGCCCAACGGTGCCAGACGAAGTGCAAAAACCGCAAGGGGTATATGAAGACCTAATTTCGATACCGATTCTGCCGCTAAAAGGCGAGTCACCTGCATGTATGCCAACAATACGGTCGCAAGAACTTTGAATGTATATATCTCCACCATTTTCAATAATCAGGTCTGAAGCGAAGTCTGACAGGTCTTTGCCGATAAATTCCGCGATAGCACCGGCTACTGAGGCCATAGGGCCAACTCCCGCAGCGAATCCGGCTTCAGCCATATTTTTTATTATTAAAGGGGCATCGCTCCTGACCTCAACTGGCTTGAGCGATGTTAGGAACTCTGGGTGGATTAGAATATAGTCTTCAATAATTCTTCGATATTTGACTGCTAAGCGCTTGGTTTTCCTCTTCAAGGCTTTGCTGGCGCTGATAAACAGATTAGTTTCATTAAGACTTATGCTAAATGATATAAGGTCAGGGCTTTTCGCTTTTTGGCGATACGTACGAACTTGGTACACTTCAAATCCTCAGAAGTGTAATTCCATTGAACGTGATGGACATGCTTGAATACAAGTACCGCACACTAGGCATTTGCTTTCATCAAACTCTATTTCATAACTATCCGGGTTTACTGAAAAAGCTGATGCCGGACAAATAGCAACACACGCTCCACAATCGGTACAACGTTCCTCATTCCGGGTAACTTCATGGCATAGAGTATCGATTATTAGACCTGTTTTTAGCATATAATCAATACCTTTATCAAAGTTGATGCGGTTTCCAGTTAATTCTAATACCATATGGCCTAATTCACTGCTGATTTCAGCTCTTAAAATATTTAATTCTAAGTTAAAATCTTTGATTAAATGATAAACTACGGGTTGGCTTACTAAATGCCGTGGGAATCTTATTGAAATTTTCTTACTTGTTATAGCCATAATAATTTACTCGGCTTTGATTGGACGTTCGTTTAGATTTCCTGGCTTAAGGTAACTATCTTTATTCCAAAGAGGCGCAACTGCTTCAGTTATCTCAAAGCTGCCACATTCTATGCGTGATTTTAAAACATGAGCTATTTCTCTGGCTCTGGGATAACTGGAAAGTGATGCTGTTGGAATACTTCGGTTATTGATTAGAACTTTCCCTGAGCGTAATTCCCTGTAATTAACTTCAGCAACAACATCCGGGTTGTTGTTAGGATATGCGGTTGAGTAATCAATTACCGCAGCGTAAATTTGACTATCATCTACCATTACATATCTCAAAACGTCTTCGTTTAGAATCGGGATTGGAATACCGATTCCAACTGATAATGTCACTCCATAACCCAGCATACTGGTGCCCATCAGGTATCGAGCGTTCATTTCTTTTAAATCACCTATAACAGCCAATGTGCCAGCCCCCCGCTTTGGAACATCATTAACTCCTCGGGGTACTGTAGGGTTGAATTGTGTTCCTGGCCAAGCTATATAGCCGTTAGCACCCCCTAGAAAGATTTTTGTGCCAATCCCAATGGTCTTATATAAAGGGTCATTTAATAAGGGGGAGAGTTGGCCGGCACTGCAATAATTAACATTACCCATATTGGGTTTTAACGTTCCCATATAGGTATAAATAGTTTGGTTGGAAAGATTAACAGCTACGTTATAATTTTGATAAGAATTCCGCATATTAAATAGGACAGCTTGGTTAATATCCCTTAAATTGATCCAAGTTTCCAACTTTTTTCGGGGATAGCAATCAGTACCATAAGCATGGACACATAATTTAATATCCTTTCCGGCTACTAAATCCTCGATTACATGCCCTCCACCATAATTGAATTCACCAGGGTGAAAATGATTTCTCGGGTCGGCATCTGCCAAGGCATTGGCTCCAAGCATAACATCTGCAGCCGCAAAACCACCATAAGCCGTTACATCATTGAATGTTATACTTCCGCCACCTAATTTAATACGTGGCTTTGTATGTCCAATGTTGAAATAAGCACCAGATGAACACATCGGGCCAAAGGTTCCAGTTGTGACCACGTCTACTTCACGCAGTGTTTGTTTAACCCCTTTTTCTTTCACAACATTAATTATTTCTTCAGCTGTAAAGACTACTGCCTTATTCCGGCGGATTTTATCGTTTATTTCTTCAATAGTCTTAGTCATCATTACCTCTTGTTGCCGAAGGGGATTAGCGTATAAATATAACATGGTAAGATAGAAGCGTAAAGGAAAATGCGCATTCACTAATACATATTTTATATTTGGTCTAATTAGCCCCTCGTATTACATTCAGCTATAATTAACCTATGAATAATGCTTTAGATTTACTAAAAACTGACTTGCAGAATAATATCAAGCGCAACGCTGATGCCTTGAAGCAATTGTCTCTTAGAATACATTCGACACCAGAACTCGGGTTTGAAGAAACTCAGGCAGTTAAATGGTTGTCAAAATATATGCAAAATAACGGTTTTACAATTGTTAAAAACATCGCAGGGCTGAAGTCCGCATTCCAAGCCAGTTACGGAAAAGATAAACCAATAATAGCGTTTATTGGTGAATATGACGCACTCCCCGACTTGGGACACGCTTGTGGTCACAACCTAATAGCGACAGCAAGTGCAGGCGCCGCGGTTGCTGCGAAGTCTCTAATTGACAAATATGGGGGACAGATACTATTTATTGGAACACCCGCGGAGGAACTCTTTGGCGGAAAAATCATAATGACCGAAAGGGGCATCTTTGATGAACTTGATGTTGCAATGATGGTGCATCCAAAATCCGGGGTTGATACTGCAACAACAAAGTCTCTCGCATGCATCACTCTTTATGTGGAATATTTCGGCAAGGAAGCGCATGCAGCCGCGGAGCCCCAAAAAGGAAGGAATGCATTGGACGCAATGGTTATTGCCTATACGGCAATTTCTACATTGAGACAGCATATTGAAAGCACAGCACGCATTCACGGCATCATAGTTGAAGGTGGGAAAGCAGCTAATATAGTGCCGGGGTATTCTTCCGGCAATTTTTTAATACGAGCTTCTGACCTTGATTACCTGAATGAATTGAAAGAACGAGTTTTAGATTGTTTTCGATCCGGTGAATTAGCTACCGGAGCAAAATTAAAATATAGATGGGACCCTATCGCATACGAACCATTAAAAAATAATACTACGTTGGGAAACCTTTTTTTAAATAACATGAAAAATCTGGGTAGGCAAATAGTTTTTGAGGATACCGAACAATCATTCGGCAGCACGGATATGGGAAATGTGAGTCAACGAGTCCCAAGTCTCCATGGATTTATTCAGATAGCACCTAAAGATGTTATCGGTCATACCAAAGAGTTTGCCTGTTCAGCGGCTTCGGAAAAAGGGTTGAATAGCATGTTAGACGCTGCTAAAGCACTCGTGATGACGGCAGCTGATTTATTATCAACACCGGATTTAATTCAAAGAGTTAAACAAGATTTTAAAAGCCAATAGTCCGAAGAGAAAATTTTATGGATTTTTTTATAGGCCTTGATGTGGGCTCTGTTAATACCAAAGCCGTTTTAATAAATAGCGATAACAATATTGAATTTCTAGTTTGTGAATCCACCCAAGGCAACCCTGTGAAAGCAGCATGCGAAGTACTAAGTGAAATTTCAGGTTTTTCAAAACGAAGCTATAATTTCGATAAGGTTCTCGCAGTTACTGGAAGCGCACGCGAAATAGTAGGTAAAAAGCTTGGAGCGAAGATTGTAAAAAACGAAATCACTTGCCAGGCCATAGCAGCATTGCATTACCATCCGGATGCAAAGACTGTAATCGAGATTGGAGGTCAGGATTCCAAACTAATTATTCTCGAAAATGGGATGGTGAGAGATTTCTCAATGAACACAGTGTGTGCTGCAGGAACCGGTGCGTTTTTGTCTCATCAGGCAAATAGGTTGGGTATCACCATCGACTCTTTTGCCGCCATGGCGATCAACAGCGAGTCACCGACGAGAATTGAAGGCAGATGTACCGTTTTTGCTGAAACAGATATGATTAGTGCCCAGCAATCGGGCGAAAAGCTTAAAGATATTATTTATGGAATGTGTTTTACTTTAGTGCAAAATTATTTGAGAGATACAGGGCGCGCCAAAAATATTAATCCGCCAGTAATTTTTCAGGGGGGTGTGGCAAGAAATGTGGCTATAGTCAAAGCATTTGAATCTGTTCTCAATTTCAAATTGACACTTGCTGACAACCCGGAATATACAGGAGCTCTGGGAGCTGCCTTGCTACTAAAGTACAATTTGGAGCATAATATATAGCTAACAACCATTATTTAAACAAAACTCATATTAAGAGAAGAAAGGTGAATTATGCGAATCGCTGTTGACGCTTCCGGGGGTGATTACGCCCCTTATGAAATTGTAAAAGGTGCGATAAAAGCGGCACAAGAATTAAAAGACAAGGGCGTAGAGATCATATTAGTCGGCAAGCGACCAGTCCTGCATGTCCAGGCAGGTAAACACAGAAAAAAACTTAACCTGTCAATAGTAAATGCTCCACAGAGTATTGATTTTCATGAACATCCCGTCGAAGCTTTAAAGAATAAACCCAAGTCCTCAATAGCAATCGGGACGATGATGGTAAAAGAAGGGAAAGCAGATGCTTTTGTTTCAGCCGGTTCAACAGGAGCTGTATTATGTGCCGCATATTTACTCCTAGGAAAAATTGACGGGATTGAAAGGCCTGCTTTGGGCAGTATTATTAAACTTGTACCCCATTCACCATCCTTATTGCTTGATGCCGGCGCAAATTCTGACTGCCGACCGCTACATCTCGCTGAATTTGCTCGACTCGGTAATATCTATGCAAAATATGTCATGGGTATCGAATCACCAAGGATCGGATTGATGAGCAATGGAAGTGAAGAAACTAAGGGTAACAAGCTAGTTGTTGAGACACATCAACTGTTAAAAAAAATGCCGAATATCCAGTTTATTGGCAATATAGAAGGGCATGACCTTGTAAAAGATACCGCTGATGTAATTGTGGTTGATGGCTATACAGGAAATATTCTAATTAAAGCATTTGAAGGATTAGGTGATTCTATAATTAAATTACGACAAGTCGGACAAGCAGTTTCCTCAGCATCACACTTAAGAGGAAGAGCGCTGTTAGCCGATGTAGGTATCGGGCACATGGCCAAAGGAATGGATTTCAGAGAATATGGTGGTGCTTGCTTGCTGGGTGTAAAGGGAACGGTTGTTGTATCACATGGACGTTCGAGGGCTAAAGCAATTAAAAACGCTATTCTCACAGCCAAGCGTACTGTGGAACAACGTATACCGGAGTTAATTGCTGAGGAGGTTAAAGTTAATGCCGATAAAATCAAGGTTTGATATCTTAATAATCGGTGGCGGTCCTGCAGGTTTGACAGCAGGGCTTTATACCGCTCGCGCTAAACTAAAAACTGCGATAATCGAAGGCAGTGGAGTTGGAGGGAGGATGGCTGAAGCCTGGGAAATTGAAAATTATCCTGGAATTTCAGAACCCATAAATGGATATGATTTAACTCAAAAAATGCATGAACAGACCGTTAAATTCGGAGTTGAGCACATCCAAACCGGTGTTACCGGGATTAAAGTCAAGGATTCTGAGAAAATAGTTATCACTCCTCTGGGGGAATTCGCCGGAAGTGCTCTTATTATTGCCGGCGGCTCGGAACGACGCAAACTTGGAATACCCGGGGAAAAAGAGCTGGTTGGACGAGGTGTATCTTTTTGCGCTACTTGTGATGGGCCATTTTTTCGTGAAAAAATTGTGGCAGTTATCGGAGGCGGTAATGGTGCACTTAACGAAGCAATTCACTTGACTCATTTTGCCAGTAAAATTTATGTTATCCACCGTCGGGATAAACTTAGAGCCACTCAAGTATTACAAGATAAGGCAAAAGCTGATAGTAAAATAGACTTTATTTGGAACACTGATGTAACCGCTATCATGGGTGAAAATTCGGTTAATAAAATAATAATTAAAAATGTCAAAGATGGGAAAGAATCGGATTTAGCTGTCGGTGGTGTTTTTATTGCCGTTGGATTAATCCCTAATACTGATTATCTTAAAGGTGTAGTAAATCTTAATAAATATGGTGCAGTTATAACCAACGAAAAGATGGAAACCAATGTTCCAGGCATATACGCAGCGGGAGATGTGAGGGAGAATTCAGCCAGGCAAGTGGTAACTGCTGCTGGTGATGGAGCAACTGCTGCCACTTATGCTCAAGACTATCTGTCCAAAAATCAAAGTATCAAGGAATAAGATTTTTAAAGTTATGAAAGTAATTCTTCTAAAGGATATTTCTAATATCGGCAAAAAAGGACAAATAAAAGAGGTTCCAGACGGATACGCGCGTAATTACTTACTCAAATCCGGGCTCGCAGCAGCAGCAACTAATAAAGCCACCGCTTTGACTAGGTCTAAAATAGATGCCGAACAAAAAAAACAAGCAAAAATTGCTGCAGAATTAGAGTCTACTGCAGAAATGCTTAATGATATTGTTGTTGAAGTGCAGGGAAAATGTGGTACGGGTGATAAATTGTTCGGGTCTGTTACCTCTGCCGATATAGCAGCAGCGGTGCATAAAGAAACCGGCTATTTACTTGATAAACGCAAAATCGAATTAGACGAACCTATAAAACAACTTGGGGAATTTACTGTACCTGTAAAACTTTCAGCTGCGCTCATACCCAAAATTAGAATAAAAGTGATCTCGAAGGAGAAATAGACGGATTTGGCCGAAAAACGATTGCCACCAAATGATATCGCTGCTGAAGAGGCGGTAAACGGCTCCCTACTTATTGATGGGAAAACAATCTATGAACTGGCAACGTTTCTCAAACCGCAGGATTTTTATTCAGAAGCTGGCAAATATGTATATGAAGCTGCACTTGGTTTGTTTCAGCGCGGTTCGGCTATCAATCAAATTACTGTTGCACAGGAACTGGAAAGGCAGCAGCGCTTAGAAAAAATTGGGGGAGCAGCGTATCTAACTCATCTTATCAGCGTAGTGCCGACATCTCTTGATGCGGAACATTATGCACGTATTGTCTATAATTTGTCTGTATCACGGTTGCTTATCAATGCGGGTACTCAAATTTCTGATTTAGGTTATACTGCTGACCCTGACCCAAATGCCATAATTTCCCGTTCAGAGGCCCTGCTTTTCAATTTAAGAAATGAACGCACAACTCTCGATTTTACCCATATTAAAAATGTTCTTGACAAATATCTTGAACCACCTCCTGCTCGTAATCAGTTAGAAAGTGTACCTACTGGTTTCTATGGACTTAATGATTATATTGGGGGATTGAAAAGAGGTGATCTGGTCATCGTAGCCGGTAGACCCAGTATGGGTAAAACTTCATTTGGTTTGAATATTGCCCGAAATGCTGCGGTGGATCACCATGCCTGTACGGCAGTATTTAGCTTGGAAATGTCTTCAGAATCTTTAGTGCAGCGCTTGCTCTCTGCAGAAGCCGGAATCAATATAAGATATTTCCAACCAGGTTCAGCTACCCCGGAAGAAGAAAACAAAATAATGCATGCTATAGGTAGTCTTTCTGAGGCTCCGATTTATATTGATGATAGTCCACAGCTAAGGATATCTGAATTAAGAGCAAAAGTACGTCGACTCGATTTTGAACACAAACTTGATCTCGTTATTGTTGATTATCTGCAATTGTTACAGGGTGATTCAAACAATAACCGTGGTGATAACAGAGTTCAAGAAATTAGTTATATCTCCCGTTCTCTAAAAGGCATCGCCCGTGAGCTTAATGTTCCAATAATAGCACTTTCTCAGTTATCTCGAGCTGTAGAAGGACGCCCCAGTCATCACCCACAACTTTCTGATTTAAGAGAAAGTGGTTCAATTGAACAGGATGCTGATATTGTAATATTTATCTATCGGGAAGAAGTCTATTATAAGACTGAGGAAGAATGGGCAATCCAGCATCCGGACGAAGAATTTCCTAGAGAGATAGCCGATATTATTATTGCAAAACACCGGAATGGCCCGAT
Source organism: Dehalogenimonas sp. NIT-SK1 (assembly GCF_055384165.1). NCBI lineage: Bacteria > Bacillati > Chloroflexota > Dehalococcoidia > Dehalococcoidales > Dehalococcoidaceae > Dehalogenimonas > Dehalogenimonas sp. NIT-SK1. Next base: position 932,525 of record NZ_AP042352.1, on the reverse strand, counting down.
TGGGACAGTTAAGGTCAGATTCCGGCATGCGTTAACTAAATTCGAAAACCTTCAAACCGTAACAGAGATAACATAATTGTAATGGATACATTTAAGGGTTTTCAGGATAATTTCGAATACACTGCTATTCCAAAACCGTTTATTTCTAAAATATTACCTAAAATAGATGATCTAGATGAACTTAAAGTTATTATATTGTTTTTCAAGATAATCTCCGAAAAAAAAGGGGAAAATCGTTATGCTACGTTAACTGAACTCGCATATGAGAGTTCTAATTGGATTTCTGAAATGGAGCTTGCCTCAGCACTTAATAAGGCTACTGAACATGAGACTTTGTTAAAAGTACAATCAGAACAACATGACCATTTATATTTATTGAATACAATGGCTAATCAACAATACCTTAATGACAAAAAGCTTTCTCAGCAGACTGAACCAAAAAAAGATTTACCATTAACCAAACAACCCCCTGATATTTTCAGTATTTATGAGAACAATATTGGTTTAATCACACCGATTATTGCTGAAGAATTGAAATTAGCGCTTAGTACTTATCCTGAGGAGTGGATTAAAGAAGCTATTACTGAGGCCGCAAAGTATAATAAACGTAATTGGCGTTATATAAACAAGATATTAGATAATTGGGTCGCACAAGGCAAGGATGATGGAACATATCAACGACATAATGAAAAAAAACACGACAGATATGTCAAAGGCAGATATGGGCGCTTTGTCCAAAGATGAGGATAAGAGCCCGTTGGGATCGTTTAGTAATTGCCCCCTATGTCACGGAGCTAAATTTGTCTATCCCAAGACATCTTCCGGAAAAATAGATTATACGCGTATTGTTATTTGTCGATGCACTGACACAATTGCTGACGAAAAGCTAAAGAAACTGTTAAATTATTCCGGTTTAGGTACTCTTAGAGGTATATCTTTTGATACATTAATACCAAAAGAAGGATTACACAATCAAGATTTAATAAATAGTTATAAAGAAGTATTATCGGTGGCTTATGCATTTAGTCAAAAACCGGAAGGGTTTTTGATTATTACTGGCCCTTCAGGAACAGGCAAGACTCATATCGCAGCTGCTGTTACTAATAAACTCGTCGAAGCCGGCCGCGTGGTATTATACAGGTCTGCCCCGGATTTAATGGATGAGTTTCGAGGCCGATTTCTCAATGATGCTGAATCATCCCACCCAGATGCTTTTGAACAAATAAAAAAATGCCCAGTACTTGTTTTGGATGATATAGGAATTCAGTCTGATACCAATTGGACCAGGGAAAAATTAGACCAGTTGCTCACATATCGAAGACACCAGCAATTGCCCACTGTTTTGATATTGGCGATTTCAATGAATAATCTTGATGATCGCCTTAAACACCGAATTATTGGTTTTTCCGATTCAAAGATACTCCGGTTACGCGACCGGGAGAATACCGATCTAAGTTGGCCAACAAGTCTCCAACTCCAAATGGGAATGAATTTCGATAATTTTGACCATGATCGAATAAATCTTCCAATTGAGGAGCGGGAAAATCTATCCCGTGCTTACAAGGTAGCGTACGATTTTGCCTTATCACCTGAAGGATGGCTCATTTTACAGGGAGATACTGGTTGCGGAAAAACCCATCTTGCATCATCAATAGTAAATCATCGTTATAAAGAGGGGAAACCGGCGTATTTTGTGGTCGTACCGGAGTTTTTAGACCATCTTAGATCTACATTTTCTCCAGATAGTAAAGTGACATACGATGAGGTTTTCGACAGGGTAAAAACAACACAGTTTTTAGTACTTGATGATTTTGGCGAGCATGCAACAACATCTTGGGCCCAGGAGAAGTTATATCAGGTAATTAGTTACAGATATAACGCACAGTTGCCAACAGTTATAACATCTAGAGCCTCTCTCGAGGAAATTGATCCGGCAATAAGCTCGCGCTTCATCGACCATAAATTTAGTTTGGTATTTAATATTATAGCACCAGATTATCGTGGTGACGCCAAACATTCTACCAACAACAAAAGCAAATCTTCTCGTAATAACTATGGGAAAAAGTAAACTTTTAAATAAAAATAGATAGGTTATGCCGTATTATCTAGTATCATACAGTTAATAATGGTAAGGGAGATAAGGCATATATGCTCAATCATCCGGTATTGGTGCTAAATCAAAACCATGAGCCTATTAACATATGTCGGGTAAAAAGAGCTGTCGTGTTATTGGTCCAAGGAAAGGCAGAAACGCTGGAGAATGGTTTAGGTATGGCCCGATCCGGGTATCTAGCATTACAAATTCCTTCGGTTATCATATTGCAGCACCAAATTAAATATCATATGCCAGTGTTTCGCTTGAGCCGTGCAAGTATCTTCCTTAGGGATAACAATACCTGCCAGTATTGTGGCGAGAAAACAGTTTCACTCACTATTGACCATGTTATTCCCAGATTTCAAGGCGGAGGCTATTCTTGGGACAACCTCATAACGGCTTGCGTAGAGTGTAATAGAAAAAAAGCCGGACGCACTCCTGCCCAGGCTCATATGAAATTATTGACTTTACCTAGACGTCATGTTGGAAAACCTGTTATGTTAATCTTTTTCAAGTATTATGATATCGCAATTTCTTGTATCTTTAACTAGTAGTAAAATATCTGGTGATGGGAGACAGATCGGTAATTTCTAGGTGCCCCAACACCGTCATTTAGCAAGGTCGTCTCCCGAATAATCCCGGAAAGCCCGGACAGTTGCAAGGGTTAAACAAGCCCGCATCTGCAAGGATGGGATAAGGGAAAAAGGAGATGCATGGATATGGAAAGTTTTGTCGGCATTGATATCTCTAAAGCCTCTGTCGATGTAGCGGTACACCAGAGCAAGGAACACTGGACCTTTACTAACGATGAAAATGGCATCAAAAAGCTGGTTAATCTGATGCGCAAGGTTTCTCCCAGCCTGATTGTCATGGAGTCCACCGGCAGCTATGAAGTCGCAGCTGCTTATGAGTTGGATGCCCGCGGCTATGCTGTTGCGGTGGTCAATCCCCGCCATATCAGGGACTTCGCCCGTTCTACCGGTCTGCTGGCCAAGACGGACGTCCTGGATGCCAGAGTTATCGCCCGCTTCGCCGCCACCATTAAGCCGGCACCTCGTGTCTTGCCGGATGAGGAGGCCCAAAGACTGGCGGCAATCATGTCCCGGCGCAGGCAGGTGGTAGCTATGTTGACAGCGGAAAAGAACCGACTGGGTCAAGCAAACCATAATGTAAAAGAACGGATTACGCAGCATATAAGCTGGCTGGAACAGGAGCTGGATGATCTCAATAAAGAATCGGGTAGTATGATAGAAACCAATCCTGAGTGGAAAGAGAAAAGTGATATCATGCAAAGCGTACCAGGGGTCGGCCGTAATCTGGCGCTTACATTGCTTTCGGACCTGCCTGAATTGGGTACTCTGAATCGGAAGCAGATTGCGGCATTGTGCGGTTTGGCTCCATTCAATCGTGACAGCGGGCAAATGCGAGGCAAACGGTCTGTCTGGGGAGGCCGGAGCAGCGTGCGTGCCGCTGTTTACATGGCAGCCTTTTCGGCTGTTCGCTGGAATCCTTTGCTCAAGGAATTCTATCAGCGTCTGGTGGACTCGGGCAAACGGCGCAAGGTGGCTATGGTAGCCTGTATGCGTAAATTGCTCTGCATACTGAACGCCATGCTGAAAAACAGGACTATTTGGAACGTCCAAATTATTCATCCGCTGGTTTCTTGTCCTTAGTTTTCATTACAGTTGCTAAATGGAAAAAATATCTTCCCCCTGAATCTAAACACAGATAAAAGTGCATCATCGCCGCCTGTTTCTCCGGCGTGGCCTTTTTTCCTTAGTGTTCTTTTCATTAGTTTTCGATAATAATGTCTGTTTGTCATCATCTTCGGTGACCGGAGGGATGTCAATCTTCACGTCTTCTTTAGTAACAGGGCGTTTAATCGAAGGCTTAGCCTCACAATTTGTGCCCTGTTGAGGGCAGGCTTTACATTCAGCCATCTCGGCGTTTAACTTCTTATAAGTTTCATATTCATGGTTTAAACAGCATAACAATCTTCCACATACTCCTGAAATTTTCAAAGGATTTAAAGGAAGATTTTGTTCCTTTGCCATTTTTATCGAAACGGGGTCGAATTCTATTAAATAATTAGCGCAGCAAAACTCACGCCCGCAACGTCCGAATCCGCCAAGGAGCTTTGTTTCATCACGTGGACCTATTTGTCTCAATTCCACTCGCACTTTTAGTGTTCTGCCCAGTTCTCTTACCAATTCCCGGAAATCAATCCTTCCTTCGGCACTAAAATAAACAGTAATATGGGTATGATCCAGGTTGTATTCAGCTCTGAGACATTTCATTGGTAGCGCGAGTTGTTTGGCACATTCACGACAAATAGAAAGAGCTTCAGATTCCATACGGCGAATATTTTGCTTGCTTTGTATATCAGCTTCTGTAGCTATGCGAATAACAGGTTTTAAGGGGCTTTCTATCTGTTCATCACTAAGCTCACGAGGTTCATATAATACTGTCCCCAACTCAATTCCACGTGAAGTTTCTACAACCACCAATTTTCCTGGCGAAATTTCGTATCCAGATGTGTCGAAACTATATATTTTACCGGCTTTTTTAAAACGAACATCAACTATTTTAACCATTTATGCCAACACTTTCAGTCAATAAGGGTATATTTATCATAAGTACCTCAAGAGTTAAACGAGGATTGCCATTACATTGTAATTTATTTTGCGTTTCAATGATATCCGCAATCAATTGTGTTGTTTCTTCTATCGTAGACAATTGTGCCAATTTTAAGGTATTTCCTGAATAATCAATATTTATTATCAATTCCCGTAAATCAAGTTGGTGTAATACAATATCTCTTGATAAACTGAGCCATTGTATAAGGATATTATCAATGTCTTTTCGCCGTTGCGTATATTGGTTTATCAACTCACCGGTTAACTCAAAACGAGAACAAAAATCAGAGCTGAATATTTCAAAAAACGTTCTACAATTACTTGCTCTTGTTTCCATTAATTCATCTTGATATGCAGCCGTTATCGCCCAACCTACTCTCCCTTCACATATGCGTGATAATAAGACACCTTTTCCTTCCTGTATTTCCAATTGTTCCATCAAATACCGGAGTATTACTTTTTGTGAAACAGGATTAATTTTAAATAAACGGCATCGAGAGCGTACAGTTTCTGAAACAGTGTCTTCGGTGGTTGAGGTTAATATAAACACTGTATTACCTACAGGTTCTTCGAGTGTTTTCAATAAAGCGTTGGCGGCAGCATTTGACATTTTATCCGCGTTTTCAATGATAATAACTCGATACCTACCTTCATATGGCGGTAATACGGTTAATCGTTGAATTTCCCTAATTTGCTCAATTGATAATTCAGCACGTGATTTATCCCCTTCTGCTGTAGAGATTAATTTGACAATGTTTAGATCAGGATATCCCAAACTGGAAATACGTTTGCACTGATAACAAGTACCACATGGTGAGCCCATAGAAGATACAGGACAATTCAAAGACTGAGCAATTTTTATTCCTAAGGAATACTTCCCGCAGTTACTAGGCCCTACCAACAATATCGCATGAGGTAACTGCCGATTTTTGATCATGCTACTTATTGTATTTATGTTGTTATCCTGCCCGATGATCCCCCAAAATTCATTCATTAGTCCATATCACATCTCAATAAATCTTTGATTGTTTCCCGCCTTCTGATAAGCCGATGATTTCCATCATTTATCATTACTACTGCTGGTCGTACTGACGCGTTATAATTTGATGCCAAAGGCAAGCAATAAGCGCCACAGACAGGAATAACCAAAATATCACCTGTGGTGATTAGGGGTAGCTTGACATCACTGGCTAAAATATCACCAGATTCACAATAGCGGCCAGCAACGGTATAAAGGTGTTCCGCTTGGTCATGCATCTTATTGGCTAAATATGGCTCATATTTGGCTTCATAGAGAGTTGGCCGGATATTGTCAGCCATGCCACCATCTACACATATATAGGTTCGTATATCGGGAATTTCTTTTATTACACCGACAGTGTATAAAGCCACAGTCGACCGAGCCACCAGTGCCCTTCCAGGCTCAATGGCTAATTTTGGCAAATCTAATTTATGTTCTGCACATTTTTGAATAATATGATTGGTTATTGATTTAGCGTATTCTGTAATATCTGGAGGATTATCGCTAGAAAGGTATTTGACAGAGTAACCACCTCCAATATCTAATTCTTCGGTAATAAAACCGTAGCGAGATTTTATATCCGCCATAAATGTAATAGTTGTTGTCGCGGCATCTAGGAATGGTTGGATATCAAATATCTGAGATCCAATATGGTAGTGAAAACCCCTTAGTTTTAAGTTTTTGTCGGACAATATGCTTGGTATAATTGAGGAAGCTTCGTTAATGCTAAAGCCAAATTTAGAGTCTATGTTACCAGTGGAAATTTTGGCATGCGTATGAGGGTCAATCCCCGGTTTTATGCGTAAAAGAACATTAGGACACAATTTTTCTCTAGCAGCTAATAATTTCAAACGATTCAATTCGTCTTTATTATCAACTACTATCCTAGCAACACCACTCTCTAGAGCCAGTAACAATTCACTATCTGACTTGTTATTGCCATGGAAATATACTTCCTCCATAGGAAATCCTGCAGCAAGAGCAATTTCTATTTCCCCACTTGATACTGTATCCAACCCTAACCCTTCTTGGTGTATTATTTTCAAAATTGCTTTATTGAGCCAGGATTTACCAGCATAGATTACCTTCGTGTTAATATCATCTTGTCGGAAAGCAGAAATAAATTCACCGCAGCGGCTTCTTAAATCTTTTTCAGAACATATATAAAGTGGGGAACCGTATTCAGACATTAAGTCAACAACGTCGCATCCGTCAATCACCAAGTGCCCCTCAACAGATATGTCCGAATTGATTGGGAAAATATTAGATAAAGCTTTCATATTTTCATCATAGCAAGCTGTAATCACCTAGTCAAAGATTAATAGTAGTTGGTTTTCGTTCGCATATTTGATTGTTCAATCAAAACTACTGTGTTAGAATGGCCGCACTTTGAGCGATTCTTTATCCAAAGCTTATTATATTGCTTTTACCATGATTCCTGGAATCGGACGTGCCCGTTTGTCACTAATAGAAAACTATTTTGACAATATAGTAACCGCTTGGAAAGCCCCAGAGCGGGAGTATATGCAAACTGGTATTGATACAGCTACAGTTCAATCAATACTGCATTGGCGACGACATATTTATCCTGAACACGAACTAGAAAAAGCTGAAAAGGGCGGAGTACAAGTTTTTACCTACCATGATAAAAATTATCCGTTCAGATTAAAAGAAATATACGATTATCCTCCTGTGCTTTACGTCAAAGGATCCTTTCAAACAACTGATGCTATGTCATTAGCAGTTGTCGGTACTAGGAAACCTACTATATATGGTCGGCAAATTACCGAAGAATTGGTCTCCGAGCTCTCCAGGAACCAAATAGCTATTTTTAGTGGATTAGCTCGTGGTATTGACACTATTTCACACTCGATTTCTTTAAAAAACGGGGGGAAAACTTTTGCAGTATTAGGCAGCGGCATCAATGTTATATATCCTGCTGAGAATGCGAACCTTGCGGCACAGATTACAGAAAATGGAGCATTGATAAGTGAGTATCCTATCGATACCCGTCCACGGGCGGAGAATTTCCCTAGACGTAATCGCATTTTGTCGGGGATCACTTTAGGTACTCTAGTAACAGAGGCTGGAAAAAGAAGTGGTGCTTTAATTACTGCAGGTTACGCATTGGAGAATAACCGTGAGGTATTTGCTGTACCTGGAAGTATTCTTTCATCTCAAAGTATGGGAACTAATCTGCTTATAAAACAGGGGGCTAAATTAGTGCAGCAACCCCATGATATTTATGAAGAATTGAATTTGGAAAGCATAGCTGAACAACAAGAAATCCATAATTGGTTGCCAGAAAACAACAATGAAAATGAACTGTTCCAATGTTTAACCATCCAACCTACTCACATAGACGAAATATGTCGAACAACCGGTTTGCCAGCGGGAACGGTTTCCAGCACTTTAACTATGATGGAATTGAAGGGACTAGTAAGGCAGTACGGAAACATGAGTTATGCTTTAACTCGAACGGTTAATAATTTTAAGGTAGCAAAATGAAATGGTAAGATCCAAAAAACTGGTTATAGTAGAATCACCGGCAAAAGCGAAAACTTTAGCTCGTTTCTTAGGAACTGACTATATACTAAGAGCGTCAATGGGGCATATCAGGGATTTACCAAAAAGCAGACTCGGCGTAGATACAGAAAATAGTTTTTCCCCTAAATATGTTAATTTAAGAGATAAAAGCTCTGTAATCAAAGAATTAAAAGAAGCGGTCAAAAAAACTCCCGATGTCATCCTCGCTACTGATCCAGATCGAGAAGGTGAATCTATAGCATGGCACATAAAAGAAGCAACAAAAACGGTTCAGGCACGATACAGCCGGGTGGTTTTTCATGAAATTACAGAAGAGGCTATCTCACGGGCTTTTGAATCACCCCGCGAATTAAACACTAACTTAATAAATGCACAGCAAACCAGAAGGATACTTGACCGACTTGTTGGTTATAAATTATCTCCATTGCTTTGGCAAAAAGTACGACGCGGCCTTTCAGCTGGCCGAGTGCAATCCGTAGCTTTAAAAATTATTGTCGACCGGGAAAAAGAAATCTTAGGCTTTAATCCGGTAGAGTATTGGTCGATTGAAGCTTCGTTGCAAAAATCATCCACTTCAGAAAGTAAAAGTTTTAAAGCATTATTGATCGGAAAAGACAATAAAAAAAATATCCACATCCCCAATGCGGATACTGTTGCGGATATAAAAACCGATCTTAAAAATGCTGATTACAACGTTATAAAAGTGCAGGTAAAAGATTCTCTTCGTCAGCCATCACCACCATTCATTACCAGTACCTTACAACAGGAAGCCTGGCGAAAACATAAGTTTTCAGCTAAACAAACTATGGCACTAGCGCAGCAATTGTATGAAGGAATCTCAATTGGAAGCGATGGCAACGTTGGTCTTATAACCTATATGCGTACAGACTCTATTAATGTGGCACAATCGGCCATTTTAGAAACACGAAATTTTATATCCGAACATTATGGTCCTGAATTTTTACCAAAAAAAGCCAGGGTGTTTTCTAAAAAAGTTAAAGGCGCTCAAGAAGCTCATGAAGCAATACGCCCCACTAGCATTAATCGAGAACCTAAATCATTACAAAAATTTTTAACGCCCAGTCAATTCAAGGTTTACCAATTAATATGGCAACGCATGGCAGCCAGCCAAATGGCCGCGGCAGTTTTTAACTTGACAAATGTTGACATTGAGGCCAAAAGAACTCCTTCACGGACAGACTATTTATTCAGAGCTCAAAGTTCTATTAATAAGTTCCTTGGTTTTACCAGTATATATACAGAAGGCCAAGATGAAGAAGTAAAAATCCAGTCTAATCCACTGCCCCAGTTATCTGAGACAGAAAAACTGGAATTAATAAAACTGGAAGACGAACAACATTTCACTCAACCGCCCTCCAGATTTACGGAGGCAACTTTGATTAAAATACTCGAACAATACGGTATAGGACGCCCCAGTACCTATGCTCCAATATTGTCCATTGTCCAAACGAGAGAATATGTATCAAAGCAAAAAGGAATTTTCAAACCCACTGAACTTGGTATAACCGTAAGTGAACTCTTGGTACAGCAGTTCCCGGATATTATTGACACGGGATTCAGTGCTGATATGGAAACTAAATTAGACGAGATTGCTGCCAAAGGAATAGATTGGGTAAATGTCGTTCGTAAATTTTATTTTACATTTGAGAAAGATCTCAAAATTGCAGAAGAGGAACTGGAAAAAATATCTTTACCTCCAGAAATATCGAACGAAGTCTGCCCTGAATGTTCTAAGGATAAACTTGTTATAAAAACAGGACGTTATGGAAAATACATGGAATGCCCTCAATGTAATTTCCGCCAATCATTTCGCATTAAAACCGGCGTTATGTGCCCTGGTTGCCCTGAACAAGCTGAGCTTATTGGGCGCTACAATAAGAAAGGTAAAATATTCTATGGTTGCGCTGCTTTCCCTAAGCACAAGTTTGCCATTAATTCACGTCCACTCCCTGACTCATGCCCACAATGTGGGGGTTTGGTAACAGAATATCGGAGCGGGCAAAAGAAATGTACCAATAAAAATTGTGATTATAAGGCCAAGTTGGATCACGATGTCAACAACACATCTGTTTGAACGATATTTCGAATCTTTTCTTCACTATCTTGAAACGGAATTAAATCTTTCTCCCCGAACTGTACGTAATTATGTCAACGACTTGGTCGGTAACTTAAAAAAGGGGGAGCCCAAAGGATTTTTTCAATTTTTGGACTCACAACACATATTGTTTCCGGATTCCGTAGACAAATACGTAATTCGAAATTATTTAGCATGGCTACTTGAAAAAAGAATAGCCAAAAACAGTATTGCTCGAAAATTGTCTGCTATTCGGTCATTGTATCGTTATTTGTTACGCGAAGAATTAATTACTGAAAGTCCAATACCTGTAGTCCGTAAACATGGTGGCAGGCTATCTTCTTTTTCGCTTAAATTAGATAAACGCCTCCCTTCGTTCTTGACGATTGATGAAATAGGGCAATTGCTCGAAGTACCCGATCTTAATACTCCACAGGGATTACGGGACCGTGCGATTATGGAATTGATATATGCAGCTGGTTTACGTATAAGTGAATTAGTCAGTATTAAAGAGAGTCAAGTGGATCTTTACAGCCGTGAATTAAGGGTTATTGGCAAAGGGAAAAAAGAACGAATAGTGATTATTGGCATACCAGCGATTAAGGCTTTAAAAGCTTACTTAAAAAATGGGAGGCCCAAGTTAGTTAATAAAAGTAAACCAAACTCAGCGCTTTTATTGAATTATCAAGGAGGGGCATTGACAGTACGTTGGGTTCAGAAAACAGTTTTAAGGTATGCCAAGCTAGCCGGAATCAGGCAGGAAGTGCATCCCCACCTATTGCGACACAGCTTTGCTACTCATATGCTCGATGGAGGCGCAGATTTAAGGGTAGTTCAAGAACTTTTGGGGCACTCAAGTTTATCAACAACGCAAATATATACTCACGTAAGCCGTTCGCAAGCAAAAAAAATATATCGAACGTCTCATCCCTTAGCGAAAGAAGAGTGATTCATGGTGACTAATCAGTATGACAGAATATGCCGCATGAGGCAGTGTTTCAAGAATTACAATATAGACGGACTTCTTGTTTCTAAGCCAGAAAACCTATTTTATCTTTCAGGATTCAAAGGATCGGTAGCCTACTTTATCATCACTCCTAATAAAGCCAAATTAGTTGTCGATTTTCGTTACCATGAACAAGCTGAATCTCAAACAACGGAAAATGAAATTGAAGTAATCTGTACAGAAGGCCCATTTGATGCCTGGTTACCAAAATTATTAGACGAATTGCGTATAACACGTCTAGGTGTAGAATCAGAATATATAACAGTTGGTTGTCTTGATAAATGGCAAACCAGTCTTAAATCTGCAAGTCATCTCGCAAAGATTATCCCTCACAAAAACATTGTAGAAACATTACGTGAGATTAAGGGTAAAGAAGAAATCATCTTAATCAAGAAAGCCATAGAATTAACCGAAAGCGCGTTATCACATGTAAGGAATAATTATTTAAAACCGGGAATAAGTGAAAATCAAATAGCCTGGGAAATTGAAAAATATATTAAAGAATCTGGTGGGGAATTGGCTTTCCCGGTTATTGCAGTCGCCGGCCCATCATCATCTCAACCACATGCTCAACCAAGCGATCGTAAGATTCAATCGGAAGAACCAATAGTAATTGATATGGGGGCAAAACTTAATGGTTATTGTGCAGATATAACTCGCACTTTGTGGCTCGGGGAAGAGGATGTTCGATTTAAGCAATTATATGATATGGTGTTGAACGCACAAAATTTAGCCATAAAAAATATTACTAATGATACACTCGCTTCAGACGCAGATCGATTTGCCCGTAAATACTTAGTTGAAAAAGGTTTTACATCAGAGTTTGGTCACGGTTTGGGACATGGTTTAGGCTTGGAAGTGCACGAATCACCCAACATCAGCGGTCACTCAAAAGACCGGCTCAGGAATGGCATGGTATTTACAGTTGAACCTGGTATTTATATACATGGATGGGGCGGCATTAGGATTGAGGATGATGTTTTATTGGATTATGGTAGAATCCAACTATTAACCCACTTTCAAAAATAAGAGGCTGAAATTTGATAAAAGCTGATCTCCATATTCACACGTTCTTTTCAATGGATGCTTCCACAACCTTTGAGGAACTAACCGAGCACTGCATAAGCAATGCGATCGACGTCATTGCTATCTCCGACCACGGTACTATTGAGGGAGCTCTTGAATATATAAAAACCGACCCTCCTGTTAATGTGATAATTGCCCAGGAAATTCTTACGCACCACGGAGAAATCATGGGGATGTTTTTAAATAAAACAATTCCCTCGGGTGGTTCGGTGGATGAAACGCTTGATGAAATAAAAAAACAAGAAGGTTTGGTATGTATACCTCATCCCTTTGATCCTGTTCGGGGATCTGCATTAGATATCAGCATTATTCACCAGCTTGCCGAAAAAGGACAGATAGATTTGATTGAAGTGCAGAACGCACGGTATGTTTTTGCATCAAGCGGTGAAAAGGCGAAAAAATTTGCCAAACAGTATGCTATCCCCGCAAGCGCCGGGAGTGACGCACATAGTGCCGATGAAATCGGCAGGGTCTTTCTTAAGATGGATTATTTTGACAACAAGGTCGAGTTTATAGAGTCACTTCTCTCGAGTTTAATTTATGGCAAACACCAAAGTCCACTTATACATTTGGGAAGTACAGCGCGTAAATTTAAAAACAAAATAATGGGGCATTAAATGTATAGTATCGGGTGGTTTTCATCAGCCAAAGGCCCAGGGTCACGTAATCTTCTTACCGCTGTCCATGAAAGTATTCAAAGCGGTGAAATTCAAGCCAAGATTGAATTTATTTTTCTTAGCAGGGAACCTGGTGAAGCGATTGAGACCGATAAATTCTTAGAATTGGCCAATTCTTACGATATACCTGTTATAAGTTATTCATATCGGCGATATAAAGAAAAAAAAGGTTCACAGCCGTTAGATAATGGTTTTATGCCTGAATGGCGAAAACAATATGATCGTGAAGTAATACGGATGCTCTCGAATTATCCAAAACCGGATTTATGTGTTCTTGCCGGATATATGCTTATAGTGAGTGAAGTGATGTGTTCTTATTTTAAAATGATTAATCTTCATCCGGCAGCACCGGATGGACCAACTGGTACTTGGCGAGATGTTATATGGAAATTGATTGAAGAGAGATCCGATAATTCCGGGGTGATGACCCATCTGGTCACCCCGGAACTTGATAGAGGGCCGGTGGTAAGTTATTGTCGTTTTTCTTGTAATGACCATACTTCTTCCGACCTTTGGGAAAATATTGAAAATAGAGACATTTCTAATATTATAAATTTGGAAGGCGAACAAAATTCATTGTTCAAACATATCAGAAATCAAGGGGTGATACGTGAGTTGCCGCTTATTATTCATACATTAAAGGCTTTTGGTGAAAATCGGTTAAAAATATCGAACAATCAAATTTTGGACCAAAAAGGGAATGTTATTAAAGGTTATGATTTAAGTGAGGAAATTGATCGACTGGTTAAAGGTTGATTTTGATGCCTTCATTAGATGTGGTCGGTTTGGGTGCAATATATACAGATAAAATCTTTTTTGCCGAAGATTTATCGCGAGACAACAAATCTCGGATAAGTTCTTCTGCCGTATTTCCGAGTGGGTCAGCCGTAAATACTATTGTTGCTTTGAATAAACTTGGAATAAAATGCGGTTTAATCGGGGTTACGGGCAATGATAAGGTTGGGCTTGATATGACCGCTCAACTCAAAGCGTCTGGGATCGATATATCTCATATACAACATATTGATAAAGCGAGCTCTGATTTTAACCTGATTTTTAGGAAACCAAACACTAATCCAGTATATTTCACGTGTCGTGATGCTGGTACAAAATGGAAAATATACGATCATATTTTAGTTAAACTTATGGCAGCGTCAATAATATACGTCAGCGGTATTATTAATAAATCACAATTGAGTGTGATCAGTAGGTATATAGAATGCTCAAACTGCCATTATAAATTAAGCTTATTTATCAGCGATCAAGAATCGATGTTTGGGATTGAACATTATGAATCACTAATACGACAGGCTGAAATTATATTCCTGAGTAAATATGCTATTGAACGGTTGACCGGTAAAAAATATAAAGAATCAATCGATATCCTTCGTAAATTAGGATCGAAAACAGTTGTTGTTTTCCTTTTTTGCGGCGAAGCTTGTAAAAAAATTAACAAAAAAGGAATAGCAGCCGCAATGACCGCGTATATTCGTAATCATGAATATGAGTGTCTGATTGAATCAGCGGTTCGCAAATGGCCAAATATTGTTGAAAACACCGGTGTTCAGGATGCCTTTGCCGCGGGGTTTTTATTGGGATACTTAAATAATTTTACGATCGACAGATGTGGCTTCCTCGGTGATATAATGGCACAATTTTGTTTCAAAAAAAAAGGCGCCAGGAATGCAATTCCTGGCGCCTGTGAACTTATGGCTAGGTATTTTCAGATTTACCAGGAAGAACTTAGGCTCTAGATACTTGTTCTTCAGGTTTTTTCAGGATGTCATCTACCAAACCATATTCTTTCGCTTGAACAGGATTCAAGTAATAATCTCGATCGCTGTCGTGAATAATCTTGTCAATTGGTTGGCCGGTGTGCTTGGACAAAATATTTCGTATGATATCTTGCATCCGCATTATTTCACGGGCAGCAATCTCGATATCTGATGCCTGACCTCGTGCTCCTCCTATAGCTTGATGCATGTGAATGGTAGCGTTGGGTAAAGCGAACCTTTTTCCGGTAGTTCCGGCACATAATAACACAGTGGCCATACTGGCAGCCATACCAACACAAATAGTGGAAACCGCCGGTCGAATCAACTGAATAGTGTCATATATAGCCAATCCTGCAGAAATCACCCCCCCTGGCGAGTGGATATAAAGACTTATATCCTTATCCGGGTCTTCCCTATCCAAAAACAATAATTGGGCGATTATTGTATTGGCTACTTGGTCGTTTATCTCAGTGCCGAGAAATACTATACGTTCCTTTAACAACAAGGAATAAATATCAAAAGCCCGCTCACCACGCGCATTGCTCTCAATAACCATAGGTATCATGTTCGAATTATTCTCAGCCATTATTACTATCCTCCTTTTTGTTGTCTAATTCATGGTTTTCAATACTATTGGGTAAAATATCATCCTTTTTTTGGCTTGCTTTTTCCAGCTGAAGATCATCAGCATATTTTCCTTGCGCTATGTCTTTAAGACGCTGTAAGGTTTTACGTGTCAGCAGCACTTGACTTAAATCCTCTCTGGCTTCCTGGTTTTTAAACCGTGCCTTTTGTTCCTCACGATGTTCTTCAGGAAATGATTGAATTATTAGATCTAACTCCTTCTCAATATCATCCTCGTAGATTTCCAATTCTTCCTCAGTTGAAAGTTTTCCCAGAATCAAAGATTTACGCACCCTTTCTTCAGCAGCAGGCCTAAGTTTGTCTGCTAAAGCTTGAGGGTCCATACGACCAAGTAATTCCTGGTACTCTGCTTCAGATCCAACTTGCTGTTGCCACTGGTCTAACTGCTGATTAACCAACCTTTCATATTCCATATCAACCAGATTCGATGGAAACTCAGCTTTACTTATTCCAACCAACTCGTCTATAAGTTGTGACTCATATTTTTCTTCGGCCCGTTTTTCGAGTTGTTGGCGATAATTCTCAGCCATACGGTCTTTCAGCTCCGAGAAAGTTTCAATACCTACGCCAAGAGATTTTGCAAAGTCATCGTCTTCCGCGGGTAACTTTTCTTCTTTGATTTCGGTTATTTTAATTTTGAATTTTGGTTCTTTACCAGCCAATTCTGCCTTAGCAAAATCATCAGGATATTTGAGAATAAACTCTTTCTCATCATCAATATTTAACCCTATTATTTCAGCCGAGAAACCAGGTGCTGGATACCCTGACTCAACATTTATGCCGAACTGAGCGGATTCTTGATTAATAAACGGTACATCGTCGATGCTGCTTTGCAGATTCATCACTACTAGGTCTCCGTTTACAACAGGCCGATCAACGGGTTCCCAAGTAGCTTTTTCATGCTTTAATTGTTTTATCATGCCATCCAATACATCTTCTTTGACCTCAACCGGCTCAGGGACAAGGCGAATATCTTTATAAGCACCAAGTTCAATATTAGGTGGTAATGGCACTTTAGCTTTAAAAATCACAGGGTCATTCTGCAAAACTTCAACACCGGGAGTTCCAAAAGCTTTTATATCCTGTTCTTTAATGGCTTCAGAACAGGCTTTCGGAAGAACTTCATCAAAAGACTCTTCAATAATACGGTCCTTCCCTAAATAGCGCTCGAGAATCGGCCGCGGTGTTTTTCCTTTGCGAAATCCCGGAACTTCAGTCCTCTTCACCAACTTGCGGTAAGCGTTTTCCAACGCAAGTTTCATATCTTCACTATCAAGCTCGATAGTTAAAATGGCCTGACAATTCTCTATCGTTTTTTCTGTAACTCTCATCAATACCCCTACTAATTATTAGTGTTATTATAAACTATTATTGTATTTTCAAAGAAATATGTACTTGGTCCAACTGCTCATCAGTTACTTCTGAAGGAGACCCAAACATGGGATCCATCCCGGCTTGATTTTTTGGAAATGCTATTACTTCCCTAATAGTAGGTTCTCCAGCTAGAATAGCTACTACTCGATCAATTCCAGGAGCTACACCCCCATGAGGTGGAGCTCCATATTCAAAAGCATTCAGCAGTTGTCCAAACAAGGCTTGTAATTTTTCTTCAGAATGACCCAATAATTGAAAAATTCGCCGCTGCAATTGCGGCTGATGAATACGTATGCTACCTCCGGCAATTTCATAGCCGTTTAAAATAAGATCGTAGTGCCTGCCGTGAACTTTACCTGGTTCGGTATCAAGTAAAGACATATCCTGTTCTTGAGGCGCGGTAAAAGGATGGTGAGTCGATTGCCAACGTTCTTCTTCATTATCCCAAGTAAACAGCGGAAAGTCCTTAACAAATGCAAACAGTAATTCATTTTCGTCGGCAAGCTTTAATTGACTACCTAATTCAGAACGTAAATTTCCAAGAACATAGTTTACCTTTTCGCGTTTACCGGCAACACACAGTAAGAGGTCACCACGCGTAGCGCCACAGCGCTCGGCCATTGATTTAACCTGTTCAATTGTTAAATATTTAGCGGCGATCGACCGTACATTTTCCATTTGTATTTCTGATATCCCCCCCGCTTCTGTACCAAGCGAGACCGGCACTAACCCAGCTGCGCCCAGTTGTTTAGCTCTATCAATAATCCCTTCAATGTGTTTCTTTGAATAATTTCCGCAGCCCGGAGCAGATATAGCTTTAATTACCCCCCCATTCTTAACGGTATTAGAAAACACACCGAAAGCGGTATCAGCGGCAATATCGGTTAAATCAGCTAATTCCATGCTGTAACGCAAATCCGGTTTATCACTGCCGAATCGCTCTGTGATTTCATCATAACTAAAACGCGGAAAGGGTTTCACCAGCTTTTTATCAGGGGTAACAGATTCAATCAAAGAGGTAAACAGACCCTCCAGAAGCTCCATCATATCTTCTTCATTTATAAAACTCATTTCAATGTCTAGCTGAGTAAACTCCGGTTGACGGTCAGCTCTCAAATCCTCATCACGAAAACATTTAGCAATTTGATAGTATTTTTCGATACCGGCAACCATCAATAATTGCTTCATTTGCTGAGGTGATTGAGCTAATGAATAAAACTTTCCAGGATATAATCTACTTGGAACCAAGTAATCACGAGCACCTTCAGGTGTACTTTTTAGCAAGATAGGGGTTTCTATTTCAATGAAACCTCTCGCATCCAAATAACGCCGCATAAACCGAATAACTTTATGCCTTAAAATTAGGTTATCCTTCATGCGTGTACGTCTAATATCCAAATAACGGTATTTCAATCTCAGAGTTTCATCAATATCTAGATCTTCATTTATGTAGAATGGTGGAGTTTTTGATTCATTTAGTATTTGAACAGACTCGACGTTAACCTCTACTTTACCTGTGGGCATACTGCTGTTCTCGGTACCAAAAGGTCTCTGAGCAACCGTGCCGGTTAATTTTATGACAAATTCATTCCTAAGATTTTCAGCTATTTTATGAACTTCAGTTCCATCTTGTGGATTAAATACTGTTTGAACAATGCCTGAACAGTCTCTTAAATCAATGAAAATTAGACCGCCATGGTCACGCCGGCGATGTACCCATCCTGCTACGGTGATTGTTTTTCCTATATGTTTTTCACTGATTTCACCGCACTGGTGATCCTTAATCAAGATATTGCCTCGATTCAGAGTTTTAATAATGTAAAACTTGATTATATCCGAAGGTCTATTTGAGTTCAAACTAAACGTGATAGAATGTTTTCATTTGACCGATTATCTCTGGTAACGGATAATAGTTCACTGAAATAATTCATTTGAGGTGCTGTTGATGGAGGATGGTAATCTATTAGAAATTCGTGGTCTTAAGGTAGAAGTAGATAATAGAGAAATTCTTCATGGAATTGATTTGACTATTCGTCCGGGAGAAACCCACGTAATATATGGTCCAAATGGTAGCGGTAAGACCACCCTATTAATGACATTGATGGGTTTTCCAAAGTATAAAATTACTGCCGGAAGCATAATTTTTGCTGGCAAAGATGTCACCCATTTCTCACTCGACGAACGTGCACGAGCAGGAATCGGATTGTCTTTTCAGAGGCCTCCGATAGTCCGGGGTGTAAAAACGAAAGACATGGTTACTGCCTGTTTTGCCAATCGTGAGCACGAGGATACCTTAGCTAATTTAGCCGAGAAGGCAAATATGACCAGTTTTCTCGACAGAGATATCAATCATGGATTCTCCGGTGGTGAAACAAAGAGGTCTGAATTGTTGCAACTTTTAGCGCAGAGCCCGGATTTAGTTCTGTTAGATGAACCTGAATCTGGTGTGGATTTAGAAAATATTGCTCTTATCGGTGAACTTATAAATGCTCTTTTAGAAAAAACCCATCCCATGCGCAATCGCACGCGAAGTGGCTTGATTATTTCCCATACTGGTCATATTCTCAATTACGTCAATGCACGTACTGGATATGTAATGTTCGAAGGGAATATTATATGTGAGGGTGACCCTCATGAAATATTAGAAACGGTAAAAGTTAAAGGTTATGGAGACTGCGCTTCATGTCAAATATGCAAAAGATGAATAATTCGGGAGATAAAGAGCGAGCACGAGCCGCAATTGACAAAAAAGCGGCCTCCGGGTCTGATATTGACTTGGAAAAATTACAGAAACCAGACAAACAAAAACACCATTACCTTAACGACTTGGAAAAAATTGATGAAAGAGATAAAAACCGAATGTTGGAGTCCGGTATCATACTTGATGACCTTTCCCAACGAACCGGAACATTTGTCCAAGTAGACAACACACCGATCCATTTTAGTACTGTTCAGGAAGGTATTGAGGTAACAAGTGTTAGTAAGGCTCGAGAAAAATATGATTGGGTTGATGATTACTTCTGGAAAGCAGTAGAGGTTGATGCCGACAAATACACAGCTCATGTCGAATTGAATAATGCTGACGGTTACTTTATAAGAGCGCTTCCTGGAGTGAAAACTGAATATCCCGTTCAAGCGTGTTTATATCTTCAGCATGGTCAAGCTGTACAAGACGTGCATAATATTATCATTGCGGAAGAAGGGTCAGAACTCCATATTATTACCGGTTGTTCGGTAGCTCATCGACAGGAAATGGGTCTTCACTTGGGTGTTTCTGAGTTTTATATCAAAAAGGGGGCTAAGATAACCTTTAGTATGATACATAATTGGTCGAACGAAACAGAGGTAAGACCTCGTACCGGAGCGATTGTTGAGGAGGACGGATTATTTCTATCCAATTATGTAATTATGAAACCGGTGCATTCTATACAGTCCTCGCCGGTAGCTAAATGCGTGGGTAAAAATGCCACCGTTCGGTTTAATTCTATAATGGTGGCTTCCCCAGGATCACACATGGATTTAGGATCTAGGGCTTTTCTTAACGCTCCTGGCGCTAAAACAGAGATGATAGCCAGGGCTATTACCTCCGGAGGTGAAATAATTTCACGCGGCTATATGGAAGGCAATTCCGTGGATATCAAAGGTCATCTTGAATGCCGAGGGTTGATATTGAAAGACAATGGAAGTATTCATGCAATTCCGGAGCTAAAGGCTACCGTACCCAATGTGGATTTATCACACGAAGCCGCGGTTGGTAAAATAGCAGAGGAGGAAGTTGAGTATCTAATGGCGCGAGGTCTCACCAGAGATGAAGCAACTGCCGCGATAATCCGCGGCTTTCTCAAAGTTGATATTGAGGGCTTACCTTCTACCCTCAATATCGAGCTCCAAAAAGCAATTCAAGCATCAGAAAACGAGGCACTCTAATATAGCTTGGTACATAATATATTAAAAGCCCCCCTTTGTTGACCTAAAGGGGGGCTTTAATGTTCTAAGAACCGAACTGGTTCATAAAAATTAGCCTCACGCGGATATGCTTGAATTACATCCACTCGCTCCAAAACTGCTGTTACCACAACTAAATTTTGATAAAATTCTTTGTACTTTACCTGATTTGCATTCAGGGCACTTTATTTCTTCGTTATCTAAGAAATGTCGTAACATTTCAAAATTGTTTTTGCATTCTTCACACTGATACTCATAAATAGGCATATTTTCTCCTTATTTGTGTTATAGTTAATGTTACATCCTCCTTTTCTAATAAGCGGTGATAAATATCACATATTTTTTACAGTCGCGTAAAAAGTAATAGTAGTAGCATAATTTAACTATTTATAAAATCTTTTAAAAATGTTTTTAGTCACTACACCATTAGACATGAAAAAGCGAAACTGGGACAAGCTGGACATCATCCTTGTCACTGGTGATTCTTACATTGACAGTCCTTTCATCGGTATTTCGTTGATTGGCAAGTTCTTGGCTGCCGAAGGATACAAAGTCGGTATTATCGCCCAGCCAGATATAAATACTGATTCAGATATTACACGGTTGGGTGAGCCATCGCTTTTTTGGGGTATAAGCGGTGGGTGCATCGATTCAATGGTTGCCAATTACACTTCTTTAAAAAGAAAGCGCCGAAAGGATGATTATACTCCGGGGGGCATAAATGACCGTCGTCCCGATAGAGCCGCCATTGTGTACAGCAACCTTATCAGGAAATATTTTAAGAGTACTGTCCCAATCGTGCTCGGAGGACTCGAGGCTAGCTTGCGTAGAATTGCCCATTATGATTATTGGGATGATCGAATACGAGGCTCAATACTAATCGACGCAAAAGCAGACTATCTTGTTTATGGTATGGGCGAAAAAGCAATTATTGAACTGGCTGCCAGGATTTCTAAAAGTAGTGATCCTCGATCCATACGTGGTTTATGCTATGTTGCCGGGAAAAATGATTTTGATCATATCGAGAAAGGTTATATTAAACTACCATCTTTCGATGCAGTGTCCAGTAATAGTAACAATTTCATAGAAATGTTTCACAAATTTTATTTAAATAATAATCCGATGGACGCTGTTGGACTTTATCAGAGACATGGTGATCGGGATTTGGTACATAATCCACCGTCCTTACTTCTTACAACACCGGAGTTAGATAAAGTGTACTCTTTATATTTTGAAAGAGCCCAACACCCGTATTATGAAAAATTTGGGAAGGTAAAAGCCCTAGAAACAATAAAGTTTTCTATTGTTTCTCATCGAGGGTGTTATGGCGAATGCAATTTTTGCGCCATCTCTTTACATGAGGGACGTATTGTACACTGGCGCAGTGAAGCTTCAATTATTGAAGAGGCTAAAGTCTTAACGAAATACAAAGATTTCACCGGATATATCCGCGACCTCGGTGGTCCGACGGCAAATATGTATGGTTTTGACTGTAAAAGCATGGCTAAATATGGTCCTTGTAAAAATAAACATTGTCTTACACCGAAAGTCTGCCCGAAATTAGATCCAGACCACTCTAGGCAAATAGATCTGCTTAAAAAACTACGGAAATTGAAAGGGATCAAGAAAATTTTTATAGCTTCCGGGATTCGCTATGATTTAATCGAAGCTGACGGTCAACACGGTAAATCATATCTGAAAGATATAATACAACATCATATATCCGGCCAATTAAAAGTTGCACCGGAACACAGTGAAAATAAAATATTGAAATTGATGGGCAAACCTGAAATTAGTAGTTTGGTACGTTTCAAAAAAACCTTTGATTATTTAAGTGCGAAAATCGGCAAAAAACAATTTTTGACATACTATTTCATCGCTGCTCATCCAAGCTGCACTCAAAATGATATGCAGAAACTAAAACAGTTTGTATCTCAAAACCTGAAAACTAATCCGGAACAAATCCAAATATTTTTGCCTGCACCATCTACTTGGTCCAGTGTTATGTATCACACGGAAATTGACCCCTTCACTGGAAGAAAACTTTATGTAGAAAAAATCCTTAAAAAGAAACAAGCTCAAAAAGAGATACTTCTGCATCAATGCCAAAAACCCAAGATCCGGCTACATCAAGCTTAGTACTGGTCAAAATGAAAATATCCCCATATTCAAATATTTGCTTAATATGAACTAATGAATTCTAATGCATCAAACAACTAATGGTGAGCCGCAGAGGACTCGAACCTCTAACCAGCTGATTAAGAGTCAGCTGCTCTGCCAGTTGAGCTAGCGGCCCAGGAAACACAGGTGTTAAGCATAACAAAATCAGTATAATACGGCAAGCAGATTATGATAAGCCACAAGCGGTTTCCGCAATTTCCCACGAATAATCATAAAGATGAATACCTTTACTGACTGCTATAATCTCTCCGTCATCCACTCCGATTTCGCAAGCCATATATTCTTTCAGGAGTTGCAATGCAGCAAGATTAGATGGGAATCCTGCCCAGAGGTCCCAAGATCGAAAATAAACGATGAAATGCAGTTTGCCATACCTCACACGGGTATCAATACCTCTTAAGCACGGAGGGTCACTCAAAAATATTGACTCTGGATTTCCAACAGTCATGAAAGCCTGATTTGTATTAAAACCTTCTTCTTTATACATACGGATTACTTCGGATATCTGGCTCTCCAAATACTGACCATAAGTATATTGCTCTCCTTCTGCCCGCTGCGCAGTCATCAGATATGGCAAATAATGATCCAAATAACCCATAGTAGTTGGGGGCGGAACACCTGGAGGGACATCAGGTATAATTGGCCGGTTACCCGGGTTTGTTATCTGGATAGTGAGCATATCAAGTTCCCGGCGTTGCTGGCCCGCATAACTGCCCCTTTCAATAGTATATTCATAACCATTTTTAAGTACTTCACGAAGACATACGAACCATGATTCCGACAGGTCACGAGCCACTAGGCTTGAAATTTTCATTGCAACTCCAGATTATTGCTACTATGTATTTTCAGACTCGCTTATCACGGATAGTTGAAAAAAATCGATCTTGATACTCGTTAAAAATATCCCAACGATCTAATTCTGATTTTAGAATAATGGGATCTATTTCTCCATTTCTCAGTTGTCCGAACAATCGTTCGATACGCACGCGTGTTTCAACAGTAATTCCTCTTTTATCTATAGACAGATAACCTTTTTGGTGTAGTTCTAGTATGTTCTGCCTGATGGAACTCTCAGTCAGATCATAAATGAATTTAAACAGCGATACGTCCCATATATCATCCAGACCACGGATAATTGCCGCCTTTTTTTCATCACGTTTAATAATATCAGAGTTTATTCTCTCGGCAACTTCAGGTAGATTTCCACTGAGAATACTTAAGTCGCCAGGTTCATTTTTATAAGAGTAAAGCAAGCCAGGTGCATTTGGTCCTATACTTTCAGCAATCATGTTGAAATATTCCTGAGCTTGATCACCAAAACCTTCCAAACGCTGCAAATAAAATGGGGTGACTAATTTGGGTTGTTCAGCCACTACTATACCTTGACGGAGAACCGTTTCAGGAGAAGAGCTCCCATCTTCAATTGCAGTGTAAATTGGCTCGGTCAGAATGTAGTAGTGAATACTTGTCTGCCCGAATGTTGCAAGCAACTGTTCGGGCGGTCTGATAACTTGAGTGTGACTAATAGCCTGCTTGATATGGTGGCTATAATCTTGCATACTCAAAACTAAGCTGTTTCCAAAAGTTCTTTCCTTATTCGGTCGATAGAGTTCATATATTGACGATCATATTGACTTGAAACTCTCTTCCATTCTTCTTGAAATTGCGGATATTGTTCAACGTTCATATTTCCAGAATACTCTATACCTTGTTGTTCTTTAACAGTTTGTCGGATACGATTTTCAAAATTTGTTTTAAATGCTTGATAAGCTTGTTGTTTTTGTTGGTCACCCACTTTTTTATAATGGTCAAAAAGTTGTTGCAACTTACCTAATAATTCCGCAACAGCTTCTTTATCGTCCTTCAGAATCATAACGGCTGTCGAAATTTTCTGATTATTATCTTTGATTACTTCAGTTCGTGGTAAATCCAATCCCGCGATTATTATTGGGATCATGCCTTGCTTAATATACAATAATTCGCCAGGGTTATACGATGCAATTTCCTGTTCCAAATCTAAATCTTCAGTAAGATACCGCTGTGCTAATTTTTCTCCTATTGGCACAAGTTTCCATCGCAATCTATCTTCTTCCGTAATGTCTTCTATTTCGTTTACTTTTTCAAGCGCAATTTCCCGAGCAGAACGGATTTCACTCATTATTTCCCCCATCATATTTAACACTAATTCTGATTATACAAGATAGGTATTTACCAATAAAACAACCCATTCAACAACTTCCCTATTAATTTATAGTACATAAGTTAATGTCATCCAAAATTTTAAAACAAAACTATCATAATAGTATGGGGCTTAATTTTAACTTCTGTAACTCTCTAATTACGGTTTTTTAGTAGCCAATATTCTAAGCTGTCAACAAGAGCGAGCCAACTTGCTTCAATAATATTAGAAGAGGCGCCTACGGTGTGCCATTCTTCATTTCCATCCGTCGATTCAATAAGAACTCTTACTACGGATCCAGTTCCTATGCTTTCTTCCAATATACGCACCTTGAAGTCTTTGAGGTTTACATGGGCTAATGATGGGTATGACGGAAGTAAAGCTTTTCGTAAAGCGATATCAAGGGCATTAACAGGTCCATTACCTTCGGCTGCGGTGTGCATTATCTGGTCGTAAACTCTAACTTTGACTATCGCTTCACTCATCATTTCTTCATGAGGTAAAGACAACATCGGCGTTCTACGACGTTTTTCAATTACAACCATAAAATCGATAAGCTCAAATGGTGCTTGGTAAGTCGGTGACGCGCGATGCACTAGAAGATCAAAGGATGCTTCAGCATTCTCATATTGGAAACCCAAGCTTTCCAGCTCTTTTACTCTTTCAAGCAGTTTTTTAACCTCTCCTCCCTTTGAAGACAGGTCAACTCCAATCTCTTTTGCTCTATGGATAATATTCGTTTTCCCGGATAGTTCAGATACCAGCGTGCGAGGCTTATTCCCCACGGTCTCCGGGTCTATATGCTGGTATGCAAAAACCCACCTTGATAGCCCAGAAACATGCAGCCCGGCTTTATGAGAAAATGCACTATGGCCAACGTAAGGTAAAAATGGATCAGGCGCTAGATTTGCCGCCTCAGATACGAAATGGGCCAGCTCAGTCAATCTTTGGAGTTTATCTTTAGTAAGAACATTAAAACCCATTTTTAATTTTAGTGCAGGAATGATAGAACATAAATTGGCATTTCCACAACGTTCACCATATCCATTGATAGTACCCTGAACATGAACAGCACCCGCAGATACCGCTGCGAGAGTATTGGCTACGGCTAATTCACCATCATTGTGGGCATGAATTCCAACGGGAACATTGAATCGTTCAATTACGGCCTTTACAGCCTTCGCTATTTCTTCTGGTAGAGCACCTCCATTTGTATCGCACAAAACCAGACAATCAGCACCAACTTCAGTCGCGACCTCAAGTACTTTTAATGAATAATCTTTATCATCTTTAAAACCGTCAAAAAAATGCTCCGCATCAAGGAATACTTCCTTGCCTTTAGATTTCAGATAAGCTATTGAATCAGCCACCATTTGAAGATTTTCCTCAAGACTAGTTCCTAGCACCTTTGTTACCTGTTTAGATGAACACTTGCCTACCAAAGTGACTACCGGAGCTCCAGACTCTAAGAGCGCTCTAAGGTTTACATCTTCTTCTGCGGCTGTTCCTGCTTTCCGGGTACTCCCAAATGCAACTAAACGGGCGTTCTTTAATCCCTCATTCAGCATACACTGAAAGAATTCATTATCCTTTGGATTAGCTCCTGGCCACCCTCCTTCAACATATTGGAAACCAAAATCATCAAGCTTCCTGGCTATGCGAATCTTATCCAGCACTGATAAGGAAATCCCTTCGCGCTGGGAACCATCTCTTAGAGTTGTGTCGTATAAGACTATTTTAGATATCATCGGACCTCAGTTGCAATCATATCTCCCATTTTTTGCGTGCCAATTATATTTTTTTCCGGTGACATTATATCAGCAGTACGGTATCCTTTTTTTAATATAATTTCTATGGCTTTCTCGACAGCGTCAGCCTCTTTTTCTAAAGCCATTGAATACCTGAGCATCATTGCCACGGACAATATGGTTGCAATCGGATTAGCAATGTCCTTTCCTGCTATATCTGGGGCACTGCCATGAACAGGCTCGTATAAGCCGAAAGTTGGTCTTCCGGCTAACGGAATACCAGACAGACTTGCTGAAGGCAACATACCCATTGAACCAGCTAACTGAGCCGCTTCATCAGATAGAATATCACCAAAGAGATTTTCAGTTACAATAACATCATAAGTGGCAGGAGTGCGTATAAGTTGCATTGCACATGCATCCACTAGTGTATGGACTAGAGCCACATCTGGATAATCCACAGATACTTCTATAGCTATTTGCCGCCAAAGTCGTGATGACTTCAATACGTTTGATTTATCAACAGACACCAGTTTCTTTTTACGTTTTCTCGCTATTTCGAAACCAACTCGCATGATGCGCTCAATTTCCTGTTCAGAATACACCATTGAATCGACAGCTTTTCGACCGCGAGAGGTTAACCATTCTTTTTTAGGCTTCCCGAAATAGGCACCTCCTGTAAGTTCCCTGATAAAAATAAAATCTGTTCCCCTTAAAACACTCGGTTTGACGGTACTGGCATCAACAAGTTCATCAAAAACCTTGACCGGTCTCAAGTTAGCGAAAAGACCTAGTTCTTTCCTTAATGCTAATAAACCGTCCTCAGGATGTACTGGTAATTGAGGATCGTCAAATTGGGGGTCACCCACTGCGGCTAATAACACAGCATGGCTTTCCCGGGCTGATTTCAAGGTTATTTCAGGTAGGGCCAACCCTGTAGTATTTATTGCTACCCCGCCGATGAGCTCATTTTTATATTCAAAAATATGCCCAAACTTACTAGCGACTGCATCTAATACTTTGAGGCCTTGTTTCATTACTTCTGGACCAACACCATCTCCGGAAAGAATAGTAATCTTATATTTCAATGCTAAACAGCCCCTTCAATAATTCTATTTTGTGTGTATTCAACTAGTCCACCTGATTGAATTATCTTTTTCATAAAATCAGGATATGGTTTGGCGCTGAAGACTTTGCCTTTTGTTATGTTTCTGATTGTTCCGGCTGAAATATCAATTTCTAACTCATCACCCGTATCTGTTGTTTCTACAGCTTCAGGACTTTCCAGTAATGGCAGTCCTATATTGATAGAATTTCGAAAAAATATTCGAGCGAAACTTTTAGCAATAACGACTGAAACACCTGCGGCCTTTATAGCAATTGGGGCATGCTCTCTTGATGAGCCACATCCAAAATTGGAGGTAGCAACAATGATATCCCCTTGTTTAACCTTTTTGGCAAATTTTATGTCAATATCTTCCATGCAATGTTCTGCTAAAGCTGATGGTTCAGATACGTTTAAATACCGAGCAGGTATTATGGCATCTGTATCAACATTTGCCCCAAATTTATGAACAAAACCTTTAAACAAAATTACCCCCTAATAATCCGGCGAAACAATTTTTCCTGCGATGGCACTTGCAGCCGCAACGGCCGGGCTTGATAAATACACTTCACTTTTCGGACTTCCCATACGCCCAACAAAATTACGATTAGTAGTTGCCAGGCATTTTTCACCGGCAGCAAGTATTCCCATGTGGCCGCCCAAACAAGGTCCGCAAGTTGGAGTAGATACCGCGCAACCCGCCTTTATAAATACCTCAATATAACCGGAACGAAGCGCGTCAAGGTAAACTTGCTGTGATCCTGGAAGAATGATACATCTCAGATTTGAATTAACCTTTTTCCCGTTCATAATCCCGGCGGCTACTTGTAGATCCTCAAACCGTCCGTTGGTACACGATCCGATAACTACCTGGTCAAGATAAACCCGCCCAACCTGACTTACAGGTCTTACATTAGAGGGCAAATGTGGCAACGCAACTTGTGACTCAAGCTTACTAACATCATATTCGTAAACTCGTTCGTATTCAGCTTCGGAATCAGGTTCAAATACAACAGGGTTTCTGTCACCTCGGTTTTTTGCATACGAAATTGTTTTCTTATCCGCATAAAACAACCCAGCTTTGGCCCCGGCTTCAATAGCCATGTTGGCCATTGTAAAACGACCATCCATTGATAATTTATCAATCACTTCCCCCCCAAACTCCATAGCCGCATAAAGAGCTCCATCCACCCCAATCTGTCCAATAGTATACAAAATAAGATCTTTACCACTTATATACTTAGGTAGTTTACCCTTAAAATTGAATTTAATAGTCGGCGGTACTTTCATCCAGATATCACCTGTCGCCATAGCCGCTGCAATATCTGTTGAACCCATTCCGGTTGCGAAAGCACTTAAGGCTCCGTAAGTACAAGTATGAGAATCCGCCCCAATTATTAAATCACCAGGCATTACTAAGCCTTTTTCATGTAAGATAACATGTTCAATACCCATTTGCCCGCATTCAAAAAAATTTACGCTTTGAGCCCTGGCAAATTCTCTAACTATCTTAACTTGTTCTGCCGAGGCTATATCTTTATTCGGCACGAAATGGTCGGGGACAAAAACTATTTTCTTCGGGTCAAAAACCTTATCTTGACCCAGCTTCCAAAATTCCCGTATAGCGATCGGTGCGGTGATGTCATTTGCAAGAACCACATCGACACGAGCACTTATAAAATCCCCTGGTCTTACTTCTGCTTTACCCGCGTGATCAGCCAGTAATTTTTCCGCTAAATTCACCCTTATTTACTCCCTTTATCAATAACACGTGACGAAATTAGTATAATTAGCACGATAATAGTAGCCACACTGGCTACCAAGTATAACCCTACGCCTACAGCAATACCTATGGCTGCCACAGACCAAACAGTAGCCGCGGTTGTCAGCCCTTCTATCATCCCTTCATCTTCGCGGCGTATTATTGCCCCCGCTCCCAAAAAGCCAATTCCGGTTACTATATTAGCGACAATACGAAACGAATCCCCCTCTTCAAGCGCGAATACGGAAATTAGCGTAAAAAGTGTAGCTCCTAAACAAATAAGCGCTAAAGTACGTACACCAGCAGATTTACCGGCCTTTTCCCGCTGTAACCCCACCACGGCCCCTAATAATCCGGCCAACATCAATCTGACAACCATAGTAACTTCTTCAGTCATTATAGAGCGTACTATCAGCCTTTCTTATTAGGATTAACTGCGTTATTTCGTACCGACAACAGTCTATTGAGTGCATTCATATAAGCCTTAGCACTCGACACAATAATATCCGTATCGGCACCTCGACCCGAGTAGGAAACCCCATCACTCTCAATTCGTATAAAAACTTCTCCAATGGCATCAATACCGGCAGTTACCGAAGTAACGGAAAATTCAGTTAATCGATTTGGCACACCAACAAGGCGATTTATTGCTTTATATACGGCATCTACCGGTCCTGTACCCAAAGCTGCATCCTCGATCATATCCCCATCGGGTGAAATAAGGCGAACCGCTGCCGTCGGCACTCCCTGGTCTCCACAAGTCACCTGAATTCGTTCCAAATGATATGCTTCAGATATCGTCCTTTGTTCCTCAGCTACCAATGATTCGATATCTCGATCCGCAACTTCCTTTTTTTTGTCTGCCAGTTCTTTAAAAGAATTAAAAACACGATCAAAATCTGCGCCGGAAATATTATAACCAAGCTCTGCCAGCCTCTCTTTAAAAGCGTGGCGACCCGACAGTTTTCCTAATACCAGAGTAGAAGCAGGAACACCTACGGAACGCGGATCCATAATTTCGTATGTCTTGGCCATTTTTATTACGCCATCCTGATGAATGCCGGATTGATGCCGGAAAGCGTTAGCCCCAACAATTGCCTTGTTGGGTTGA
Organism: Dehalogenimonas sp. NIT-SK1; assembly: GCF_055384165.1. Classification (NCBI taxonomy): domain Bacteria; kingdom Bacillati; phylum Chloroflexota; class Dehalococcoidia; order Dehalococcoidales; family Dehalococcoidaceae; genus Dehalogenimonas; species Dehalogenimonas sp. NIT-SK1. The sequence goes on along the minus strand of NZ_AP042352.1, from coordinate 901,537 downwards.
ACCATAAAACCGGTCCGTTGACTGACTAATCGTGAAATGGGATATATCAATTCAGTCTTGATGGAAGAAGCAACCTCATAATAATCCTGGCGGGTTTTAATAGCCATTACCAATTCTTCTAAGGCTGCATTACCAGCCCTTTCACCTATGCCATTGACAGTACATTCCACTTGGCGGGCACCATGCTGAACAGCCACAAGGCTATTGGCCACTGATAATCCCAAATCATCATGACAATGTACGCTAATGATAGCTTTATCAATATTTGGTACATTTTTTTTGATACCACCTATTAACCCTCCAAATTCTACTGGCATGGCATAGCCAACAGTATCGGGTATATTTACCGTGGTTGCCCCGGCTTCTATAACAGCTTCAAGTAACGCGTATAAAAATTGGGGATCGGAACGTGATGCATCCATGGGTGAAAATTCAACGTCCGGCAGATAGTTTTTTGCACGAGAAACCATATCTTTAGCCAAATGCAAGACTTCGCTACGGCTCTTTTTTAGCTGGTGAACCATGTGAACATCTGAGGTCGAAATAAACACATGAATTCGTGGTGATACAGCGCCTTTCAGAGCCTCATAAGCACTGTCAATATCTTTAGGATTAGCCCTGGCTAACCCACAAACACTACAGTCTTTTATTTCTGTCGCGACTTGTTTAACCGCTTGGAAATCACCCGCAGAAGTAATCGGAAACCCTGCTTCAATAACATCAACACCCAACGCTTCAAGAGCGCGCGCTATTTCTAACTTCTCTTGTATATTCAGCGATGCCCCGGCTGCTTGTTCACCATCACGCAGAGTCGTATCAAAAATTAATAACTTATTCATCTCCGAGATTCTCCCCCTTTTATATAATTAACGAAAATAACAGCTACCCCCTCTTCCTACCTAGAAGAGGGGCAGCTAAGGATGAGAATTTTCCCGGATATGTATTTCATGACACAAAAACTTTCTCTGATAATATTGGTTATTTACTATTCCTTCGGTTTTTTAAGCCAGCTCATCATTCCTCTTAATTCCTCACCCACTATTTCAATTGGATGAGAGGCTTCTATGCGACGAGTAGCGTTGAAATGAGGTTTGCCAGCCTGGTTCTCGAGAATCCACTCACGAGCAAAAGTACCATCTTGGATTTCATTTAAAACGCGCCACATTTCATCTTTAGTTTCTTCGGTAATAATCCTAGGACCGGTTTTGTAATCCCCATACTCAGCAGTGTCGCTGACGGAATATCGCATATAGCGTAAACCACCTTGATAAAGTAAATCTACGATAAGCTTTAACTCGTGCAAACATTCGAAATAGGCTACCTCAGGCTGATAACCGGCCTCTACAAGCGTTTCAAACCCGGCCTTAACCAGTGCTGAGGTTCCGCCGCAAAGAACTGCTTGTTCTCCGAAAAGATCCGTCTCTGTTTCTTCAGCAAAAGTAGTTTCTAAAACACCGGCACGAGCAGCGCCAATCCCATAAGCATATGCTAAGGCTGTATCCTTAGCTTTTCCAGTAGCATCTTGATATACGGCGATCAACGCTGGAACCCCAGCACCTTCGGTGTATACCTGGCGCACCATATGTCCCGGTCCTTTGGGTGCGATCATGGTAACATCGATATCATCTGGAGGCAGTATCTGGCTAAAATGAATATTAAAACCATGGGCAAACATCAAAGATATTCCGGGACGTAGATTAGGTTCAATATCTTCCTGGTAAATCCTCGCTTGAACTTGGTCCGGAGCAAGCATCATTATAATATCTGCTCGTTTAGTCAATTCCTTATTGGATACTACATCAAAACCATCAGCCCCGGCTTTTTTGCCGGTAAAAGATCCGGATTTGCATCCGATAATAACCTTAAACCCGCTATCACGCAGATTTTGTGCGTGTGCATGACCCTGGCTACCATATCCAATAATTCCAATGGTTTTATCATTTAATATCCCGTGGTCACAATCATTTTCATAATATATTTTTGCCATAATTACTCCTATTATTGAATCTTATTTTTACCCATATTTGTTTTTTGGGATCCCCTCGGCATAGCAATACGCCCAGTACGCGTCATTTCTTGAATCCCAAAAGGCTTAAGCAGATTATACAAGGAATCAACTTTTTCCTCATCTCCGGTCGCTTCAACTATAAGAGATCCGGCTGAAACATCGATAATTTTTGCTCGAAAAATGTCTACTATCTGCATTATTTCAGAACGATTTTCCGGTTCGGACTTTACTTTAATCAAAGCTAATTCCCTAGTAACGATATCTTGATTAGTTATGTCTTGTACCCGAATGACTTCAATAATTTTTTCAACTTGCTTTCTGATTTGTTCGACTTGAGTGTTAGTACCTTCTGCTACAATTGTCATCCGCGATAAATTCGGTGTTTCTGAATGGCCAACAGCTATAGAATCAATATTAAATCCCCTGCGTCTAAATAAACTGGCCATACGGTTTAAAACCCCGGGTCTGTCAGCTACCAGCGCAACTATCGTATGTTTAGCGGTGGCCATCAGCACGCCTCCTTTCGGGGTTCATGCAATATATTATTAATACCAGCCCCCGGGGGCACCATTGGATAAACATTTTCTTCAGGTTCAACAATGAAATTTAATATGTAAGGACCCGGCTCTGCCATCGCTTGTTCGATTGCTGGTTCAACTTCAGACTTAGAAGTGACATTCTTAGCGGGAATGGAATATCCCTCAGCAATTTTGACAAAGTCAGGACACCACAAAGGAGTTGAGGAATAGTTTCTCTCATAAAATAATTCCTGCCATTGGCGTACCATTCCTAAATAGCCGTTATTAATAATGGCTATTTTAACCGCTGCATTTTCTTGCCTAATAGTACCCAATTCTTGGATGGTCATCTGAATACTACCATCACCGGCGATGCACCATATCGTTTCGTCAGGCAAACCAATCTTGGCGCCAAAGGCAGCAGGAAGTTCAAACCCCATGGTGCCCAAACCACCTGATGTAATAAAACTGTTAGGTTTATCATAGAAATAATGCAGCGCAGCGAACATTTGATGTTGGCCAACTCCAGTAACGACAGTGGCATTTCCCAGGGTTTTTTCCCAGATTTTTCGGATTACATACTGGGGTAAAATGCTGTCTGACTCCCGTATTTCAAAACCTGAAGGAAATTCTTTTCTCCATTGTTGTATCTGACAAATCCAGTCATCATGACGATGGGGAATTAGTTCCTTATTCAACTCCTTAAGAACAGTTTTTACATCGCCAACAATCGGAATATCAACCTTTACGTTCTTTCCAATTTCTGCCGGGTCAATATCGATATGGATTACTTTGGCGTGTGGAGCAAATGCGTTAATTTTTCCGGTAGCCCGATCATCAAAACGCATGCCAACTGCTATAAGAAGATCGGAATTTGTAACCGCCATATTAGCATAAGCAAGGCCATGCATCCCTAGCATACCGCAGGATAATTCATGGCTTTCTGGGAAACTAGAAATTCCTAGTAGTGTAGTCACCACCGGTATTTGCGCGGTTTCTACCATCTGTTTCAGCTCTTTATAGGCGTTAGAAATTCGGACACCATGACCCGCAATAACTACTGGCTTTTCTGCTTCGGCAATGAGTTTCGCTGCTTTTTTTACTTGCATTGGATTGCCTATCCGGGTGGGTTTATATCCGGGCAAATTAACTTTGTTGGGATAAAGCAACTCGGCGAAATCTTGCTGTACATCCCGGGGTAAATCAATGAGTACTGGCCCCGGTCTTCCGGTACAGGCTATATAAAATGCTTCTTTTACAGTCCTAGCTAAATCATTTATGTTCATTACCATGTAATTATGCTTAGTAACAGGTAAGGTTATACCAGTTATGTCAGCTTCTTGAAATGCGTCTCTCCCCACCATCGTCAGAGGTACCTGACCAGTGATAGCCACTAACGGTACAGAATCAATATAAGCATTAGCTAAACCGGTCACCAAGTTAGTGGCACCTGGTCCGGAAGTTGCCAAACAAACACCCGCCCGCCCGGTTACCCTAGCATAGGCATCAGCAGCATGAACAGCACCTTGCTCGTGTCTTACTAGAATATGTCGCAGATTGGGGTATTGTGTCAATGTATCGTAAAGTGGCAATACTTGCCCCCCGGGATAACCAAATATAACCTCGACGCCTTCTTTTAAAAGACTTTCGCATAATATTTGTGAACCGGTTTTTCTCATTTCATGCTCCTAATCCAGAAACACTGCACCACAACTGGCTGGGCTTACTTGCGCGGCATAACGTTTTAGATATCCGCTATTTACTGTTGGTTTAAATTCATCCAGCTGCGCCAATCTATCGGTAATTTCATCATCACTGAGTCTGACATCAATTTTATGCCGAGTAATATCTATGTCTATTATATCCCCATCTCTTAGTGCGGCAATAGGTCCTCTCAGCGCAGCTTCGGGTGAAGCATGACCGATGGCGGCTCCTCGTGTAGCTCCTGAAAAACGACCGTCAGTGATTAATGCGACTTCTTTATCCAACCCCATACCAGCCAATAAAGAAGTTGGGGTTAACATCTCACGCATGCCGGGTCCGCCGCGGGGTCCTTCATAACGTATTATAATTATATCACCGGCTTGGATTTCACCATTCTTGATACCTCGAGTTGCATCTTCTTCTGATTCAAAAATTCTTGCGGGTCCGGAGTGTGCCAACATTTCTGAGGCCACTGCTGATCGCTTAACAACAGCACCTTCAGGTGCCAGATTGCCGAATAGAATAGCGATGCCCCCATAATTAGAATAAGGGTTAGATAATTTTCTAATGACTTTGCCATCAACTTGATGTGCTGAGCTTATTATATCGCCGATAATACCACCCGTAACGCTACGGACATCAAGGTTCAGCATTCCCTTAAGTTCGTGCATTATTACTGGTATCCCACCTACTCTGTCCAAATCTTCAATATGATATTCTCCTGCCGGACGGATATGACATAAACATGGTGTTTTGTCACTTATGGTGTTTATATGACTTAACGGGAATTGGATTTTTGCTTCATGAGCAATAGCCGTCAAATGCAGAACAGAATTACTGCTACCTCCAAGCGCAACATCAACCAGGAAAGCATTATCAATTGCTTTTCTGGTGATGATATCCCTAGGTTTAAGATCTTCCGCTATAACATCTAAAATTTTCACCCCGGCTTCTTTAGCCAGTGCTTGTCTCCTGCTGTCCACGGCCGGGATTGTTCCATTTCCAGGCAATCCAATTCCAAGTACCTCTGTGAGGCAATTCATTGTATTAGCCGTAAATAGTCCTGAGCAAGAGCCACATCCCGGACAGGCCATTCTTTCGATGTTACCAAGTTCTTCCTCTGTTACTGTGCCTTTCATATATCCGCCAACTGCCTCAAAAACAGAGCTCAAATCGATTTTTTTATTATTTTCTTCAGTATGTAAATCGCCTGCCATCATCGGTCCACCAGATACAAAAATAGCAGGAATATTAAGCCTGACTGCGGCCATCAGCATTCCGGGAATTACCTTATCGCAATTTGGTATGAACACTAACCCATCAAAGGAGTGTGCCTGGGCCATCACCTCAACTGTATCGGCTATTAATTCACGAGATGCAAGACTATACTTCATACCTTCGTGATTCATTGCTAATCCATCACAGACAGCTATAGTGTTAAACTCAAATGGAATCCCCCCAGCCTGATAAACCCCTTTTTTTACCGAGTCCGCAATTCCCCTCAAATGACGGTGTCCTGGAACAATATCAGTAAAGCTATTTACTATACCAATAAACGGTTTCTTAAAATCGGATGAACTTAGCCCCAAAGAGTGCAATAGTGCGCGATGGGGCGCGCGTTCCAATCCGGTTTTAATGGAATCACTTCTCATACGTCCGCCTAACTAAAATCCGTCCGCGAGGGGACGGATGAATCAGATAAGTTTAACCTTATCACAGGAACGTTAAATTATCAAGAAATTACGATTGAATATTAATGATATTTGAGAAATCAGAATTAACAGTTGCAGTCAATTTTTTCGATTCGTCTTTGGTGTCTTCCGCCTTCAAAATCCGTATTCATAAATGACTCTAAAACTTCCAAGTTGAGGCTATCACCATTCAATTCTCCAATGCATAAAATATTAGCGTTGTTGTGCTTTCTTGTTAAAACTGCATATTCAGGCTGATAACATAAGGCAGCTCGAATATTTCTAATTTTATTGGCTGTCATGCACATGCCTATCCCAGTGCCACAAATTAAAACTCCAAAGTCAGCAACCTTCTTTGAAACAGCTTCACCAACTTTGCGGGCATAATCCGGATAGTCCGAAGGGATTTCATCATTCGAACCACAATCGATGACCTCGTGTCTTTGGCTCGTAAGCCAGTTAATAACGTGAATCTTTGATTTATAACCGCGATGATCGTTGCCAACCGCAACCTTCATATTTTATTTGCCCAACAAAAATGATTCGATTTCATAAACACTAATAGCTCCTTCTCGAATAATCCGGATAGGATCAATAGTGACATCAATGATCGTTGATTCAGTGCCACTTATAGGGTAATTTCCATTATCTATGATTACGTCCAATTTTTCGCCGAGTTGTTTATTAACTTCGATGGCGGAACACACGCTTCCTCGCCCACTTAAATTTGCACTGGTTCCGGTAACTGGTGCTCCAACACTATCAATAATCTTTCGCGCAATTCCATTACCTGGAATCCTCACCGCAACATTATTACTGCCACCGGTAACAATATCGGAAACACTATTGTTTTTCTTTAAAATTAGGGTCAAAGCACCCGGCATAAACTGTCTGATTAATTTTTCCGCTAATACGGATACTTCGGCTATTTGCCTTATTTGCTGGATGTCCGAAACCAATACAGGTAAAGCTTTGGTTGCTTCACGCCCTTTAATAGAAAAAATACGTTCTACTGCCTCAGGTTTATTTATTGAGGCAGCTAAACAGTAAACAGTATCTGTCGGGAAGGCGACAACACCCCCATTTATGATAGCTGTAACTGCAGTTGCTAAATCTTGACTGATGGTTAATGGTTGTTTTTTCACCAAATACATAACCTTATGTTAAGTATTATTAATTTGCTTGACGCTAGTATAGCAGAATGCTAATCTTTTATACTATAAATATGACTGAAACGAATGAATCTGATTCCCACATTACCCACCGTGTCGCCACTTCAGGGGACATTGAAGTATCCACCTATTTGGAAATCGCCAAACAAGCAACAGGTAAACCTCAGGCAGCAGGTGAAGCCGTTTCCGGCGCATCCAGAGAATCAATCGTAATATTTGATTTCGGCTCTCAATACAGTCTATTAATTGCCAGACGTATTCGTGAACTAAATGTTTATTGCGAATTGGTAGCACATGATACCCCATGGGAGAAAATCGCGCATCTCAATCCAAAAGGATTTATTCTTTCAGGTGGGCCTTCAAGTGTTTACACTACTGATGCTCCTATGGCTCCAGCTTACATTTACGAAAAAAAATTGCCGATTCTCGGTGTTTGTTATGGGATGCAACTTATCACTCACCAGCTCGGAGGTATCGTAGCTGAAGGCCAAGCACGTGAATATGGCCACGCTGTGCTGCATTTGAGTGAATTAGATGAACCGTTTTTTAAAGAACTACCAGATACCTCAACAGCCTGGATGAGCCACGGTGATCGTGTTGAACAACTACCTCCTGGCTTCAAATCCTTGGCATATACTGAAAATTCCCCTTATGCCGTCATGGGTAACAGCAATAACATATACGGATTACAGTTTCATCCAGAGGTGGCTCATACACCTTATGGAAATTTACTGCTGAAAAATTTTGTTTATGATATATGTTGTTGCCAGCCGACTTGGACACCAGGACATTTTATTACCGAGAGTATAGAAAAAATCCGCAGCCAAGTAGGGAACGGCAAAGTTATTGCTGCTTTATCCGGCGGCGTTGATTCTTCTATTGTTGCCACATTAATTCACCGGGCTATTGGGGACCAACTTACTTGTATTTTTGTAAATAATGGGCTTCTACGTCGTGAAGAAGCTGATAGAACTTTGAAGGTTTTCCGGCAGAACCTTGGCATGAATATTATCTATTTAGATGCGGCAGATCGTTTCTTAGATAGATTGAGCGGCATCACTGACCCAGAATTAAAGCGCAAAGCTATTGGTTCAGAATTTATTAATGTTTTCGAAGAAGAAGCTCTCAAATTAGGTAAAGTCGACTTCTTGGCTCAGGGGACTCTTTATCCAGATGTAATCGAAAGCATATCTACCACTAGTAGCGCTTCTGCAAAAATAAAAAGTCATCATAATGTTGGCGGATTACCAGAAAATATGGCACTTAAGCTATTAGAGCCAGTACGTTACCTATTTAAGGACGAGGTCCGAAAGGTAGGACTTGAGCTAGGTTTACCTGAGGAAATGGTCTGGCGACAGCCATTCCCTGGCCCAGGCTTGGCTATTAGGGTAATAGGTGAGGTTACTCGCGAGAAGCTTGATATGTTGAGGGCTTCTGATTGGATTGTAATGCATGAGATCAAGAAAGCCGGACTTTATAGACACGTATGGCAAAGTTTCGCTATCATAACCGATGTCAAAAGCGTCGGCGTCATGGGGGATTATCGGACCTATGGGCATCTTGTAGCCATTCGCGCAGTTACCAGTGATGACGCCATGACAGCTGATTGGGCTAGATTGCCCTATGATTTACTATCGCGAATTTCCAACCGCATTGTGAATGAAGTGCCCGGAGTTAATCGAGTTGTATACGATATAACTTCTAAGCCACCTGGTACCATTGAGTGGGAATAACCCAATTATCAGGAGAATTTTATTATGGGTCTTTTTAGCAAGCGTAAAATTCAGGGCGACGAACTATTGCATTATCTTGATTACCTTGGTGAAGAATGGAAATTGAAGGCCTTTCAAGAACAAGAAGCTGCTCGTTATACTGAAGCATTAGATTGTTACAGTAGCCATAATTCCAAAGACGATTCGTCAATCGAACATCTTTTAGATGCCGCTAATCGACTGGCTTTGTCTGCCGCTGAATTGATTCGTCGTAAAGATGCAATCACGTCGGTTCCTGATAAAGCGACTTCTCTTTTTTTTGCCTGGCATGCTGCCTATATAGATTATTTAGCATGGGCTGTAGCACAAGCTGAAGCATTGGAAGCCCGTTTGGAAAAACGCGATGTTGATAGCGTGGCTTTAAAAGAATTGCAAACAAAAAGCGAGCATTCTCGTAGTGCAGCAGAAGTGGAAGAAGGGAAACTCCTTAAATTACTGAACACTACTGATGTCGATCTAAAGCAATTATTTGACCGTGTTGAACAGTTCATTTCTCAAGATAATTGGCGCCCTCGTTCTTTAAATCAACGGACCAGCAACTAGTAAAATTTCCCTGAAGAAATAATAAGTTTTCTAAAATACTATTCAAGGAGACTGCCCTGAATATATTGGTAATCGGCGGCGGCGGCAGAGAGCATGCAATCGTCTGGAAATTAAAACAAAGTTCCATTGTTAACAAAATTTATGCTGCACCGGGCAACGGTGGTATTGCCTCCCTAGCCCAAATTTTGGATATTGATCCTACGGATTATTCTCATATATTAGCTTCCGTTGATACAAATAAAATAGATTTGGTAATAATTGGCCCTGAAGCCCCGTTGGCTGCTGGAATTGTCGATGAATTCCAATCTCGATTCATTCCGGTATTTGGCCCTACTAAGGCTGCCGCTCAGCTGGAGGCTAGTAAAACTTATGCCAGATTCCTAATGGAAAAATATACCATACCATGTGCTAGGGGACAGGATTTTGATGAATTTGATCAAGCTATGACATATGTCAATACACAAGATTTTCCTCTCGTCATTAAAGCCGATGGACTTGCCGCTGGTAAAGGCGTAATTATATGCAATAATCTAGAGGAAGCCGAAGCAGCATTGTTGAAAATCATGTGTAATCGCGTTTTTGGCAGTGCCGGAGACAAAGTAGTAATTGAAGAATGCCTTGTAGGCCAAGAGGTGAGTTTCCTCGCCTTTACTGATGGTAAAACAATAAGTTCTATGCCAGCTGTATGCGACTATAAGCGAGTATTCGATGGTGATAAGGGGCTTAATACAGGTGGCATGGGGGCATATTCACCTCCACCCTTCTTTACCGATCGTTTGGCCACCCAGATAGAATCAACGGTTATGTATCCTATTATACGCGCGTTGAATTCAGAGGGTATTTCGTACAAGGGCATCATATATGCAGGGTTAATGTTGACTCACCAAGGTCCAAAGGTTCTTGAGTTTAATGCCCGATTTGGTGATCCTGAGACCCAGGTGATTCTCCCCCAATTAAAAACAGACTTAGCAGAAATCATTGTTCGGATCATTAATGGCGAGCTCGAAAAATGCGCTATTGAATGGGAAGATAAAAAATGCGTTAATATAGTTATGGCCTCTGGAGGTTATCCCGAGCATTATAACAAGGGCTTTGTTATTAAAGGCCTTGATGACATCAACAATGATGCAATTGTATTTCACGCCGGAACACAAATCCTGGACAACGGTCAATTAATAACCTCAGGCGGCAGAGTGCTAAATGTAACAAGTTGCGCCGAAACATTTGATGAAGCCCGTCACAACGCATATAGTAATATCAACAAAATCGCCTTTAATGGTGCTCACTACCGAAATGATATTGCTCAACATGCTCAATAGACCCTTCAATCAAGAGTTTACATGAACAATTATCTTATATAGAAGAGTTTATAAATTTGGATAACTTTTATTCTTGGAGGATGGAATGACAAAAGCAGCAATAGTAATGGGGTCAAAATCTGATATGAGCACTATGGAAAAATCTGCTGAGATACTATCAAAGTTGAATATTAAATATGAAATATTTGTGATGTCGGCTCACCGCCAACCAGAAAAAGTCCAATCATTTTGCTCTGGTGCCCGAGAAGAAGGATTTGAGGTCATTATTGCTGGAGCCGGGGCTGCAGCACACCTACCGGGAGTAATTGCATCTTGGACAACCATACCCGTTATCGGAGTACCCATTCCTTCTAGCGATCTCAGGGGTATTGATTCTTTGTATTCGATTGTGCAAATGCCTGCCGGAATTCCCGTAGCTACGATGGCAGTTGGGATTGCTGGTGCAAAAAATGCGGCCCTTTTTGCGTCTCAGATACTTGGGATAAAATACCCTGAAATCGACAAAGCTTACAACGATTATCGCATGGAATTAAAAGGAAAATAAGCAATGATTGAACGTTACAGCAGGCCCCAGATGAAAAAAATCTGGAGTGATGAAAACAAATTCTCAAAATGGCTCGATGTCGAGATTGCTGTCGTAGAGGGATGGGTAAAACAGGGTGCTGTGCCAAGAGCAGCATTGCCAAAAATTAAAATGGCCCGCATAAATATCAAACGCATGGAAGAACTTCTTCAAGAAACACATCATGATATGACTGCTTTTTTGGGCTCAGTAGCCGAAAGTGTTGGTGAAGAATCTCGATTCATTCACTTAGGTTTGACTTCTTCCGATGTTATGGATACCGCGACCAGCTTGCAGTTAGCAGAAGCCGGACATATGCTGGCAAACGGTCTTAAGGAATTGGTTACCGCCCTGGGAAAAAGAGCGATTGAACACAAATATACCGTCATGGCCGGTCGCACTCATGGTGTTCATGCAGAACCAATCACTTTAGGTTTAAAGCTTGCTCTTTGGATGGAAGAAATGCAGCGCAATCGTCAACGATTATCTGATGCTATCAAGATTATTTCCGTAGGAAAAATGAGTGGTGCTGTTGGAACATATGCTACAGTACCACCAGAAGTAGAAGAATTCGCTTGCACACGACTTGGGTTGTCGCCCGCTCCAATATCTAATCAAGTCATACAGCGTGATAGGCATGCTCAATTTGTCAGTACATTGGCTATTATTGGTGGTTCTTTAGAAAAGTTTGCAGTAGAGATCAGAGCACTTCAGAAAACCGAATTCCGGGAATTGGAAGAACCTTTCGGTAAAGACCAAACTGGTAGTTCAGCCATGCCTCATAAAAGAAATCCCGAATTATGCGAACGTGTTACCGGTATCTCAAGGCTGTTGAGAGGATATGCCATGACTTCACTTGAAAACATAGCTCTTTGGCATGAGAGGGATATATCCCACTCTTCAACCGAGCGAATTATATTTCCCGATGCGTGTTTAGCATTAGATTATGCCCTCGATATATTTACTTCTGTAATAAAAGGAATGAATGTTTTCCCAACACGCATGAAAGAAAATATGGGTTTAACAAGAGGGCTACTTTTTTCGCAACGAGTACTTCTCGCTCTTATCAACAAAGGGCTCTCGCGTCAGTCTGCTTATAAAATAGTACAACGAAACGCCATGGCTACTTGGAACAGTGAATGCAATAATTTCATTGACCTATTAAACAAAGACGAGGAAGTATGTGCCAAATTATCTAGCGACGAACTAAATGAACTTTTTGATTACAAATACTATACAAGACACGTTGACGATATTTTTAAAAGACTCGGGTTAACTGCAGCACAATGGAAGGCTCATCCCGAGTCTAATATCGAAAACCTCTCGCCACGTTCACTTTAAAGAACTAGCTGTGCAAATTTAATAATTTGAGGGTTTTTTATGTCAGAACAGGTTGTATTAAATAGCAGTTTACCACTCAAAAAATTTATATCAGGTAAAGTACGAGATACTTATGACCTTGGGAGTTATCTTCTAATAGTTGTGAGCGATAGAATCTCCGCCTTTGATGTAATTCTCCCGGTCGGTATTCCATGTAAGGGTGAGGTTCTTAATCTTATTTCAGCTTTTTGGTTTGAAAAAACAAAACATATTATTCCTAACCATTTAGTTACGGTAATAGACAACAAAGATAAATTAGATGAATATCTACCAAAAGAAGCCCGATTTGATTATCCTGATTATCTCATCGGCAGATCAATGATAGTCAAAAAGGTGGAAAGATTACCTGTTGAATGTGTTGTTCGCGGCTATTTAGCAGGTTCAGGGTGGTCAGAATACAAAAGCAGTCAATCTGTTTGCGGTGTAAAATTACCTGAAGGCCTTCGCCAAAGTCAAATGTTACCAGAGATAATATTTACACCTACCACCAAAGGGGATAACACTCATGATCTTCCGATGACTTACCAGGAGGTTGAAGAAACTGTTGGGGCCGCATTAGCTCTAAAACTTAAGGCTATAAGCACCGCTGTTTACGCTTTCGCTCGTGATTATGCCCGTAATCAAGGTATAATCATCGCTGATACCAAATTTGAATTTGGGCTGGACAACGGTAATCTCATGCTGATCGATGAAGCCTTGACTCCAGATTCATCTCGTTTCTGGGATGACCGCTTTCATAGAGCCGGTGAACCCCAGGATTCTTATGATAAACAACCGGTTCGGGATTGGCTGGAAACATCCGGGTGGAATAAAGAACCACCGGGACCGATTTTGCCCCCCGAAATAATTACTGACACCAGCAAGCGTTATATTCACGCCTATGAAACATTAACAGGTAAGGCGTTTTAATGTTTTTACTATCCTATGTACTCTTTGGTTGAGGGTAACTTATTATCCAGTCGTGAATCGATACGCGTTGCTTTGCCAATTGCACGACCTAACGCTTTGAATAAAGCTTCGGCTTTATGATGGTCGTTTGTTCCATAGGCTACATTTGCATGGAGATTAAATCTACCTTCAATAGCAAAACTTTCAAGAAAATGCCTTAGTAGATCAGCCGGGAAACCGGACATATCATTGGTCTCATATTCCACGTTCAGAACCGAATAACCCCGGCCTGAAAAATCTACCGCTACTGTTGCGATAGCTTCATCCATAGGCACGGTTGCATCCGCAATACGCACCAGCCCTCGTTTTTCACCTAGTGCCTCATTAAAAGCCTTACCCAGAACTATACCAACATCCTCAACTAGGTGATGAACATCATCACCGGTGGCCGAAATGTTTATATCGATCCTCCCATGGCGTGATAATTGTGCCAACATATGGTCAAATAAACGTATACCAGTACGTATTTCATCCACTCCGGTTCCATCTATATTAACCACAACATTTATATTGGTTTCCTTAGTTTCCCGTTTCAAAACAGCTTTACGTTCCGTCATTTTTTTCCTCACCAATGTTTTGAAGTTCTTTTACTAGTCTATCATTGTCTTCTGGTTTTCCGATACTGAAACGTAGAGTATTCTCCATTAATGGAGAATTGAAATATCTTACGAGAATTCCCTGGCTTTCTAATCTTTTCTGAACCTCAAAAGCATCTCTTTTGTGAATTTTACACAAAATGAAATTAGCACTCGATGGATATGGTTTTATATAGCCTAAGTTTGACAAGTCACTAAACAGCCTCTCGCGTTCGCCGATTATCAATTTTACATTTTTTTGTAAATATTCTACATCACGAATAGATTCTTTTGCGGCGATCATCGCTGCGGTATTTACACAATAAGGGTCTCTAATAGCATTCAAACGTTCGGCAACTCTAGGTGGGAACAATCCATATCCAATTCTTAATCCTGCCAAACCAGCCCATTTACTAAAAGTACGCAATATCATCAAATTGGACGCTTTACCAAGTTCCCCGGAGAAAGTCTGGCCCGTAAATTCATAATAAGCTTCATCAACCACAATTGGAAAACCTGTATTAACTAATCTATCAACAGTTGCCTTTGAAACTTGGGTGCCTGTAGGATTATTGGGCATTGCTATGAAAATAAGCTTTGTTTTTGGCGATAGGTATTCAGAAAGATTGTCTAACACAACATTAAATTCTTCGTCTCTTGGTATGGGAACGAATTCTCCACCAGAAAGTTCAGTAAAAAACTTATACATTGCGAAAGTAGGAGTAAAACTGACTACTTCATCACCAGGGTTAACAAATAATCTGATTATCAAATCAATCAGTTGGTCTGATCCAGAGCCGGCAACAATTTGTTCAGCGTCAACCCCGGTATAAGCAGATAATTCGTCACGTAATTCCGTTTGGCAGGAATCAGGATAAATCTGAATATCATCCAAATTGGATAATGCTCGTTTTACTTTCGGAGAAGGTCCATACGGATTTTCATTAGCATCCATTTTTAGTACGCCGAGTTGGCGTATCTCTTTATCCAAAACATCAGGTGATTTACAAGCACTATATCCAGTAAACTTATTCAGACCTGAACGCATGAACTTGCTAATATCCATCATTTGGTATCAGCCTCTAATTTTGTTTCTATAGCACGGGCATGACTTTCCAATCCCTCAGCCCTAGCTATAATAACCGCTGCTGAACCATATGCATCAAGCATAGTATCATCAACATAAACTACATCAATTAACTTCACGAAATCGAGAACATTTAGGGGGGAACTAAAACGCGCTGTTCCTCCTGTTGGCAAAGCATGAGACGGTCCGGCAATATAATCACCCACTGCTACAGTCGCTTTATTACCTGTAAAAACGCACCCGGCATTTTTTATTTTATGTAAATATTCACTACTTTTTTCAGAAAATATAATCAAGTGTTCCGGAGCATATATATTGGATAATTCGATTGCCTCATCGATGAAATCAACCACCGCTATCAATCCCCGTTCCTCCAGGGATTTTTCAATTATATCCCGTCGTTCTAAACCCTTTATCTTAACTCGGATTTCACCAATAACTCGGTGAGCTAATTCTTTAGATGTAGTAATGAGAATAGACTGAGCCATGGGATCATGTTCCGCTTGCGCTAATATATCACCGGCACAATACGCAGGATCGGCTGTTTCATCAGCAATAATAAGTACTTCACTGGGACCTTGTAGTCCATCAATAGCCACAGACCCGTAAACTAGTCGTTTGGCTGTCATTACATATATATTCCCCGGACCGCATATTTTATCTACTTGAGGCACTGTCATTGTACCAAAAGCCATAGCTGCGACTGCTTGTGCTCCTCCTATCCTGAATACACGGTCAACGCCGGCTATTGCCGCTGCAGCTAATGTTGGTGCGGGCACATTACCGTCGGGTCCTGGCGGAGTAGCCAAGATAACATTTTCTACTCCAGCAACTTTAGCCGGAATCGCGGTCATCAGTACGGTTGATGGATAATAAGCCTTTCCTCCAGGTGCGTATATTCCTACCTTATTTAAAGAACGCAGCATTTGCCTGTTCTTCATAAATGTTATCGATTTTTCAACAGCTTCATATTGTTCCAGATGATAATTCCTGATACGTTCCCCAGCTACTCTTAAAGCTGAGACCAATTCCAAAGGCGCATTATTTACTGCGAACTGTATTTCATCCGGTGTTACTTCAAACTCATCTAAAGTTACACCATCAAACTCTTTTGAATATTCTCTTACAGCTTTATCTCCATTCTGAATAACGTCCGCGATAACCTTTTCCACTGTTCGTTCAACTTCAGAATTACCAGTAAAATGGCTTGCTTTTCGTAGCAACAATTTTTTGGAATTCTCAAAACCGGACGAAACTCGCACTACGTTTTCTCCAAAGCACCGGCTAAACGGGAGATTAGGCCTTCTATGCGTTGACGTTTAATCGGATTGTCAACAGCCTTAGTGTTGCCGATTACGCAGGCAGTCGATTCGAATAAAGTGTCAATTATTCGTAGATTATGACGAGCTATGGTGCCGCCAGTTTCGGTATTCTCAATTAAAAGGTCCGCATCTTCGGGTAAAAACGCTTCTGTCGAACCCCAAGTTGGCGCGATTCGATATCGCCCAAAATGATTATTCCGAGCGTAACTATCAGCTATATTTACATACTCGGTAGCCACCCGTAGATTTGTACCCCGAAAATATTCTTTTAACTCTGCCGCATTGGTAACCGGCAATTTATTATCTACTACGGCTACAATACGCACCCAACCATATTTTAAGTCTAATAATCTTTTCACGGGACTTGTCGGAAATTGAGTGAGGTGATCTTTTAGCCAGTCCCATCCTGTAATTGCTAAGTCGAAATTACCGTTTGCTACCTGAATAGTCATGTCTTGTGGTCTGATAGTTTTAATATGGAATCCTTCTAAATCACTTTTTGGTCTTCTAAAACCTCGTTTAGAAGGATAATCTTCAATTTTTATGCCTGCATCATCCAATATTTTACGAACGTGAGGTTGTTGATGTCCATCAGGCAACGCTAAACGCACAGCGTCTGCGTTATAGTTATGAGAAGCCTCTACTGATGTGGTAGCTTTGAATCCAACCAAGGCTTCATCTTTTTGTACCGGTAAATCATATTCTAATATTGAAGAGATGGCAGCGGACAAATCCTTTTCAGCCAGGCTTTCTCGATTGGCTATTAAAACTGCTTTAAAATCCATTATTTTACCTAATACGTTAAGCCCCTTTGATGTCAATTCATCGGGGCTTTTCCGTGGTAGAATAACAACCTCCGCGGTTTCAGGCGGATATGCTTCGGCGCTTCCCCATAAAGGATATATAGCAAAGTTTTTTAAACGCAAATCTATTGCTAATTTTTCAGCTAAGTTTGGATACTCTGAAGCTAGTCTAATTTTATAATTACTCTGCGTCAGGTCAGACATTTTCTTTATACCATCATCAGAAGCTGAGGCAACAAATATTGCTCCTTCGCCGTATCCAAGTGTTTTTATGTTAACTATAGAGCTTAGCCTATAACGCGAAACCAACTCCTCTAACCAATCGGCCCCACAGATACCTAAGTCATAATTTCCTATTGCTACCTGAACTGGAATGTCTTTTTCATGCAACATTTTGGCGGAAAGTTCGGGAAACTTAACACTAGTTAGTCGATAAAGACGAGCTTTAGATTGGTAATCATTCAATTTCCAGTCAGCTCTGTCCAGCAATTCTGCTGTATTAGATAGCAGCCTCCCTTTTGGCAATGCTATTCTCATTCTTCAGATGCCTCCCCGCCCATCATTTCGATTATTTCGTCAACACTATCAAATTCAAATTCCTCATCGGTTTCAGTGTCCGCTAATACCAGTCGTCCATTTTCATTCAAATTTAATAACCAGTCATAGCGGGTGATATCCGGATTACCAATTTTTATCTCTGCGGTGTAGTCAGCATCTCGTAGTTCAGTCGCAATTTCGAAAGCACGAAGTTCATCGCCGGATAAAAAATTAATCAAAAACCGGTCAGGTTCATCAAGACTATATATCCCAACATCAACTAGTTCAATCATATCATCAACATATAAAGCAAACCCGGCCGCTGGTTTCGGAGTTCCCCCCATGTGATTAGTCAAGTTATCATAGCGGCCTCCGCCACCAACCAGACTATTGCGGGTAAACAAGTGAAATATTATTCCAGTATAGTATTCAAACCCTCTACCCGAAGCTAAATCAATTTCGTATTTAATATCAAGGGTATCCAGCATACTCAGTGTCTTACCAAAATCCTCGGCAGCGCTGTCTAAGGCCATAGATTTAGGAAAAAGAGCTTTCAAGTTGTTAACATACGCGCTTGATTTTCCTTGAACATTCAACATCATCTCTAAACCGTTTACAAGATCTGGTTGCTTTTCTTTTAAACTTGCCAAAGCCGAACTGTTACCATCTAGTATTTTGTCAAACAATTCATGCTGGGTTTCCGAATCAGGTTCCAATTGCGATAATACTGCTCTGATAACTCCAGAATGTGAGATTTTAATATGTGTATCCAAACCAATCAGGTTAAGGGCTTCTGTTGCCATGCTGATAAGTTCAGCATCGGCTACCTCAGAGTTTCCACCAACGAGCTCGGCCCCAAACTGCCACTGCTCTCTTTTTTCTTCAGGATCATCCTTAAATCTAAATACGTTGATAACATAGAACAATCTATCTACATCATTATTTGGCAAATTGTCTGTTAAAAAACGAACACTGGGGATTGTACCATCAGGACGCATTACTACGCGTTCACCACTCCATCCATCCCAATCAAGGAATGAATAGACCTGCCTTAACATTCCTGGAGTCAATGTACCCGCAGAAGTAAATAAATGCAAATATTCTAATACAGGAGTTCTTACTTCTTCATAACCCCACTTTATTGCTGTATCAATGAACACTGATTCCGCCAAGCGAAACTTTGTCATTTCTTCTGGGCCAAGATCGCGGCAACCGCGACACCTGTCTTGTGTCATGTTATCTCCCTCATTATCGAATAGACAGATTTTACACTAGCCTAGAATATGCTTCAAATAGAATAAAGTATATAAAGACTAAAAATGTAATTAGGGTTGTTGAATTGGAACATAAATAATTTGAACAAAGGTTGTGTCGTTCGAGTCATCTCAACGCAGCATGACATCACCCGAGGCTACAATAACCCTCTTTCCATCTTGTGATTTGATAATTAGGGCCCCGTCTTGATTGACGTCCTCGGCAATTCCTTGAATGATCGTTTTGCCAGTATTTGCTTTTACGTTTTGCCCTAATGTGCTTAAATCAGCTCTCCACACATTATATATATATTCCGGTTCTTGTTCTTTATATAAGTTAGATAATTCTAAAAGACAATCCCTTAACACAATCAACGGATCTACCAATTCACCCATCTCATTTGACAAGCTTGTAGCCGGAAATGTTGCGTTAATTTCAAGACCTGAATTTGAATTTATGTTAACGCCTATTCCTATCACGGCATATTGATGTTCGTGCGCACCTCCACCTTCGACTAAAATGCCGGAAACCTTCCTGCCATTAATTAATACATCATTAGGCCATTTTAGTTGCACTCGGTTTTTACTTACCATATTCTGTAAAGTGTGTTTTACGGCAATTCCGGCTGCCATTGATAAATAACGGATTTTTACTTTGTCCGGTCGTAATAATATAGAAAAAGCCAATGTGCCTCTTGGGGAAACCCATTTACGCCCAATACGTCCCCTTCCCATAGTCTGCTCTTCAGCAATTATTAAGGTGCCTTCAGGATACCCCAACAATGCGAATTCTTTGGCTTTATCCATTGTTGAAGTGATTGATGAATAAGTATAAATATAATTAACGAGATGACAACCCTGTAAAACATGTTTAACATTTTCTTGAGTCAGCGAGCTCATATCGCCAGTATATCATTACAATTCTATGTGTGCTATTGATAAAATATAATAGATATATACATCGTTATGAGGTTAATATGAGTAAAAGGGTTCGCGAAAAATTAGAGGAATATAGCCGAAAACGTAATTTCAAACTCACTAATGAACCAAGCCCGGAAGTAGAAATTGAAACACAGGGGCAAATTTTTGTCATTCAAAAACACTCGGCCTCGAATTTACACCATGACCTGCGACTGGAAATTGATGGTGTTCTTAAAAGCTGGGTGCTCCCAAAAGGCCCATCTCTCGACCCACACATAAAGCGTTTAGCCATATTGACAGAAGATCATCCGTTATCATATGCCATATTTGAAGGTACCATCCCAAATAATGAATATGGTGCTGGTACCGTTATGGTATGGGATATCAGTACTTACCGTAATATACAATTAAACAATAATCGCCCGGTTTCTATGAGAGATGCCTTCAAACAAGGAAAAATTGAAGTGTTTCTTGAAGGGAAAAAACTTAACGGTAATTTTGCTTTGATTCAGACAAACAGTAATTGGCTATTTTTAAAAAAATGGACAACTATAGACGAGCAAAAGATATTTTAGTTGAAGCACCGGAATCAGCTATTAGTGGACTCAATTTAAACCAAATTTTTAATGAGTAATAAGAACTTGTATTTTCAGTTTATTTTTGAGTAATGGCAATAATAATAAATAAAAGGGTGTTGCTCAAAACTGGAGCGGGCGACGAGGCTCGAACTCGCGACAACCTGCTTGGAAGGCAGGCACTCTACCACTGAGTTACACCCGCATGATGATATTTACTATTTTAATAAGTGTAACGATAAGTGTCAAAGTTACTTATCATATTATAGCTTTGTCTTAATACTCTCTAGATTATCTCGAAAACCTGGCAGTATTTTTAACCCTATGCGAACCATAATATTATTCCTCATCTTGTCAATATATGCCATATCACCAAGACGCTTTAGAATACCTTCGGAAAATGTTGGATACGCATGACCAACTTGGTGTAAAAAATGCAGCGGTTTACCTGTTGCAACCAACAACTGCAGTTCGTGTATCAATTCTTCAGCCCTTTCTCCCAATATATGCGCTCCAATAATCGAACCATTTTTTTTACATATAATCTTTGCTATTCCAAAATCTTGACGCTCCATCTTGGCTCGGCGAAGATCTCGAAAATTATATTTATACACCCTAATCTGATCTCCATATTTTCTATATGCATCATCCTCAGTCAATCCTATTCTTGCTAAAGGAGGTTCTGTAAAAATAACCGAAATCCCATTATCTAACTTAATAGATTTCTTTAAAAAAGGAACAACTGCATTATTAGCCGCAATCAAAGCTTGCTTCTCAACCATGGAAGCATTGTGTGCTTTTCCGGTAACGTCTCCGCAAGCAAAGATATTAGATTTTGATGTTCTCATCTGGTTATTCACCAATATACCTTTGGTTGAGTAAGATACGCCTGCTTTTTCAAGTGCAAGACCATCCGCTTTTGGTTTACGGCCAACCGTCATCAATACTGCATCGCTATTTATTGTCCATGGGTAAGTATTAGAATTTTTAACAGTAACAACCGCACCGCCTTTATTTTCGGTTATTTTAGAAATCTTGCAGCCACTGTATATTTTGATATTTAACTGTTGCAAATACTCGGTTAAATATGAAACAATTTCACTATCTTCATGAAATAGTATGGTATCAGCGACCTCCAGAATAGTCACTTCCAAACCCAATAGTCTCATAGCTAAGCCTAATTCCACTCCAGCGGCCCCACCACCTATTACCACAATAGATCGCGGCAGGTTATTAAGCCTAAATAGAGCTTCAATATCAAGACAAACTTTGTTTTCTTCACCATCAATTCCAAGTTTGGCCGGAATACTTCCAGTAGCTATTATAAAGTTCTGTGAAGAATATCTGTTTTCTTTAATAACGATGGTGTGTCTATCAATAAATTTAGCTGCCCCTTTTGCAGTATTTATTCCAATCTGATTAAAACTATTTGGTGTATCAATACCATTTACATCATTAACAACTTTATTGATATAAGGAAACACACCATCGGCATTGTAATCGGTTAAATTATAAACAATCCCGTAATCAGAAGCCCTTTGTAAAATATTCGCCACGACTCCTGATCGTATGAGTGACTTAGTAGGCATACACGTTCGTAAAGTACAACTTCCACCTATGCGGTCTTCCTCAACCAACAGCACTTTTCTCCCCAATCCAGCAGCAAAAGTAGCTGATGCAAGGCCGCCAATACCAGCACCGATGACAATTAGGTCATAATCATATTTACGCAATGGTTTTTATTCCAGCTTGAGTAATATTCTATAATCTTCCGCGGAACCAATATCATGCAAACTTAGAATCATCCCTTTAAGTGTGTTATACACCATTTTCGATACAAATGGGTTAAGATTAACAGGGACATCATCTACACATAATGATAATGCGGGTTGTCCTGATTCAATAATTACGTTACCGTGTTTCACGGTACAATCCAGGGTTGTTAAAATGGCCTTTATTAGATTTTTAAAATATAATTGAACAAATGATGAAAGCTCTATATCTATTTCTTGAACGAATAACTCAACCGTTTTAGACGACATCTTTCTATCCCTTTCTGCCATTAAAATGGTCGGGGTGAGAGGACTTGAACCTCCGGCCTCAGCGTCCCAAACGCTGCGCGCTAGCCGACTGCGCCACACCCCGTGCAGTTGAGTATAATACCTGGCATCATAATGAGCAATCACCGGTAAATATTTAACAATAGCTAAAAGGGTTCTTACTTGATATTGTAATTTTTATGTATCCCAATAATATATGTGGAATTATAATACTGCACCAAAAGCGACAACCTATGTACCCATATACCTATATCTACTAATTCGGTTTTTACTATGATAATGATTTAGAAAGCAACCGTTGATACTCTGCACTGACACGCTCTTCTATTTCATCCAGTGCTTCAGGTTTCAAATGACGGAATCTTCTTTGTAGCTTTGTATACTCAGCCAGAGGCTTCAATTTTTCTGGAGTCAAGCTCATCTTATAATTACCATCTTCTACTTCATAAAGTGGAAAAACCCCAGTTTCAACAGCTAACCGTCCTAGTTCTATTGTAATATCAGTTTCGCAACGCCAACCGGTAGGGCAAACTGAAAATACTTGAATATAAGCGGGCCCTTCAACTTCCAAACCTTTTTTCACCTTTTGAATCAAGTCTATGGGATAACTGGGACATGCTGTGGCTACATACGGGATATTGTGTGCAACCGCTATTTCAGGCATATTCTTCTTCCAAGACATTTGCCCTGATTGCACTTTTCCTACAGGAGAGGTGGTAGTTGAAGCGCCAAATGGAGTGGCTGATGAGCGTTGAATTCCTGTATTCATATAAGCTTCATTGTCAAAACAAAGATAAAGGAAATTGTGTCCTCTCTCCAATGCTCCAGACAAGGCCTGTAAACCAATATCAAGGGTTGCACCATCCCCTGCAATGCAAACCACGTTAATATCTTCATCAGGAATCTTGTTTTTCCTCATTTGAACTTTCAAACCAGCTTCAATACCGGAAGCCACTGCGGCAGTATTTTCAAATAAAGTATGTATCCAAGGAAGCTTCCATGATGTATAGGGGAGTTGGGAAGCCACAATTTCCATGCAACCAGTTGCATTAACCACGATAGAATTATTGCCAAAAGCTTTAGCTGCCAATCGTACCGCTAACGCTTCACCACAACCAATGCATGCTTTATGCCCGGGTGCAAAAGGTTCTTCTTTAGATACTATACGGGGATCATATATATCCATATTTTCCATTAATCTCTCACCCCAAAAATTTCATATTCAAACTCAGAACCTGTATTTATTAATTCTTTACCTTGATTGATTAACTTTTTAAAATCTTCAACAGTTATATCACGTCCACCCAAACCACCAACATAACTAATTATTTTAGGTTTATTTTCAGTATCGTACAGAGCGGCTTTTATTTCTGAAGCTACTGGTCCCCCGGGTCCTCCAGGAGATACACTCCGATCCAAAACAATCAATGCATTAACTTTTTTCATTACAGCTCGAAATTCCTCAAAAGGAAAGGGCCTCCAGAGCCTCAATCTAATTAAGCCGATTTCAAAGCCTTCATCTCTTAGCTCATCAACAGCAGTCATTGCGGTTTCAGAAAAACTGCCCATAGTAAACAATAGTATTTTCGCCTCTTCACCTTTGTACAGCTCTACGGATTGATATTGTCGCCCAAATTTATTTCGAAATTCTTTCCAAACTTCATTTATGGTGTTTTTGACGCCGTCCATGGCTTTTACCTGAGCCCATTTTGCTTCGGTAAATATTACGGGCGGTGCAAAATCCCCCATCGCTACAGGCTTAGAGGGATGTAGAGTTAAAGGATATTTACCTGCTGGTATAAAATCAGTTACATCGGATTGATCTGGCATCTCTATGGGTTCAATTACATGTGAAAGATGGAACCCATCTAAATGAACCATTATCGGCAAAAGCACTTTGTGATTTTCCGCTATTTTGAAAGCACATATAATTTGATCAACAACTTCTTGACCATTTTCAGCGAATATTTGTATCCAACCGGTGTCTCTAACAGCCATAACATCTGAATGGTCTCCCCATACGGACAAAGGTGAGGATAAAGCCCTATTTACAACAGCCATTACAATGGGCAATCTCATACCGGAAGCAACGTAGAGCACTTCATGCATCAATTCGAGGCCTTGCCCTGCTGTCGCGGTAAAGGTTCTGGCCCCTGCGGCCGCTGAACCCAAACAAGCACTCATGGCAGAATGCTCAGATTCTACTGGGATATACTCGGCATTTAGTTCCCCGTCGGCTACCAGTTCAGCGAGATGTTCGACGATGTGTGTTTGTGGTGTAATGGGATAAGCTGCAATGACATCGGCATTAGCTAATTTTACTGCATCAGCCAAAGCGACAGAAACTTCTTTTCCAACGCGCTTAGACATTATTTTTCAGTCTCCTCTCGCATTTGGATCGCTTTTGTAGGACATTCATATGCACAAATACCGCAACCTTTACAATAATAAGGGTTAAATACAAAAAACCCTTTTAGGTTCTCTTTGACACAGGCTTCTGGGCAAAACATATAGCACGCACCGCACTTATCGCAGAGAGAAAAATCATATTCGGGCCTTCGCGACCGCCAGTCTCCCGTTTTATTCTTAGCTGCATTTCCTGGATCGACGACAGCGGCTCCTATTTCAATATCTTTCCAAGTTAATTCAAAATCTTTTTTAGTCAATTTGTTTTATCTCCTCCACCCGTGTTTCATTGAAAGCGCGAGTTAAGGCCTTTAGATTTTTATCAGATAATTTTTCAAATCTAGCTTTAATGGGTTCTTTGATTGCTTCCAATCCGATCAATCCTGTAGCTTTAATAAAAGCTCCAAGCATTGTGGTATTCACGATGGTAACACCCAGTTCTTCCTTGGCGATCTGATTTGCATCAATTACCGCGACTCTCCATTTTCCCTCAAAATCCGGGAAATTGTCTGCTGTTTTTGTGGTATTGATAATAATCGTTCCACCAGGTTTCAAACCTGAAGTGACATCACCAATTTTTATCAAGCTGGGATCCAGAACAATGACAACATCAGGTTCGATAATACCAGCACGATTCCTGATGGGGGCACTTTCTCTTATTCGGTTGAAAGACATTACCGGTGCACCCCTTCGTTCAGGTCCAAAACTTGGGAATCCTTGAGCATACTTCCCTTCGGATATTGCGGCTTGAGCTAATAGCTCGGCGGATGTAACAGCACCCTGGCCACCACGACCGTGCCATCTTATTTCAGCAAGTTTGGTTTTTATAGCTGAGCCCTCCTTGCCCGTTTTTTCAAATGCCCCTGGAGCGACTCGAACGCTCGCAACCAGCTCCGGAGGCTGGTGCTCTATCCACCTGAGCTACAGGGGCTAATAGATGAGTTTATATTCTATCTTAATAAAAGTATTCTTGACAAGAAATCAGCTTTGATGTTAATGACTATCGATATTACCCGAGGAAGAGCCAACTTGTTTTTTGAACAAAGGCTTGAGAAGAGAAGGAGCAATGAGTGTGGTCACTAGACTGACTGCAACGGCAACACCAAATATATCGCGGCTAATAGCTCCAACCAGCAAGCCAGCACCTGCCACAATTAGACCAACTTCGCCGCGAGGAACCATGCCGACGCCAATAGCTAAACTGCTACGATGGTCGCATTTGCCAAAAAAACGGGCTGGAAGATAACAACCAACTACTTTTCCGAAGACTGCCAGAATAATGATTGCAAAGGCGGGAAGAATCACGGCCCCGATAGCCCCTAATTCTACCTGCATACCAAGATATGCAAAAAAGAAGGGGGCTAAGAATAGCATGATTGGCCTTGTTTGATATATGATATCTTCTTTCTCGGCAGTGGCTGCAAACATCAATCCGGCTACATAAGCGCCAACGACCGGATGTAGACCTACCAATGTAACTCCATATGAAATCAGGATCCCAATAACCAATGCGGTCACTGGCATCAGTCCTGAATCTTTAAAAGGAGCTAATAGGAATCTTGATATATATTTATGGCCAAAATATCCAAAAAATAGGATGCCCAGCCAAACTGCGAAGCCTATAGCTCCGGTCAAAATAGCGCTTCCCGGTGACAGCTCACCGGTCTGCGCCATAGATATAACTACTGACAAAATTACCAAACCTAAGATATCATCAATAACAGCAGCAACCAGAATAATGGTACCTTCCCTGGTGCCAAGTTTACCCATATCCATTAAAATACGTACTGTAATACCAATACTGGTAGCTGTTAAAACTGCACCGGTAAATAACCAGCCGATAATACCAATATCAGGGAAAAAATACATAGCTGAAAAATATCCGAGCACAAATGGCAATACTACTCCCCCAATAGCAATCAAAGCACCTGAAAAAGCGTTTTTAACAAAAGCTCTCACATCTGTTTCCAAACCAGCAACAAATAGTAAGGCGATGACAGCTATTTCGGAAACGATCTGGAGTGGATTAAAATTTTCAACTTCGAGTCCGCCGTTTAAAAAATGACCTTGAATAGTGGCAAAATTTAGTATCACCGGATCGTTAAGTAGGCCACCGAGAAGAAAAGGGGAAATAATAATACCGGCAGCTAACTCACCAATAACTGCCGGCTGCTTTAAATAACGCTCTGCAATTTCACCGCCGATTCTAGCCGCTAATAAAACCAAACCAAAAGTTAATATTAATTTAAAATATATCAGTTCAGTTTCCATGGTGGGATTTACTTTATCAGATTACGAAGGATTTCTCCAATCTGCTATTCCCTTCACAATGTGGTCCTATTACGTTAGAATATCTTAGAATATCAGAGGAGAGGTGTCCGAGTGGCTTATGGTGTCGCTCTCGAAAAGCGATCTCCGTTAATACGGAGCGTGGGTTCGAATCCCACCCTCTCCGCCAAGGTTTTTATAGTTACTTTTTGAAAAAACCGGTTGTTTGACTAACTGCCACGATTTATTTATTATTGGCGGAATTCACTCATCTAAGTCGCGGAGAGGTGCTGGAGTGGTCTATCAGGCACGCCTGGAGAGCGTGAGTCGGGGCAACCCGACCGTGGGTTCGAATCCCACCCTCTCCGCCACCAACATTCAAGAGTCAGAATTGATTCGAGAGAGTTTATCGTAAACCCCGTTAACAAAAAAAGCGGAGCTATAAAAGCCCCGCTTTTTTTCATCGCAATAGTTTTAAGATTTTCTCTTGTCGAAGTCTTCCAAATCAAGGTTGTCAATAAAATCACGGAAAGCGCTCATTTTATTTATCTCATCCTCACTGGCTTTATTACGCCGTTCTGTAACTTCACTTGTTCCATTGATACTTTCAAATGATTCACTTTCATTTTCTCTATCTAATACGATTCCCGCTTTATCAAGTACAGAATCATCTGCGTATATGGGAACATCAACCCTTACTGCCAAAGCGAGAGCGTCTGAAGGCCTGGAGTCTATTTCAACCTGATTTCCATTAACGTTGAGTAGTACTTTAGCATAAAAAGTATCGTTCTTCAGGTCATTGACAACTACATATTCCACCTGCCCACCTAGTACTTCAATGGTGGTGGCTAATAAGTCATGGGTCATAGGTCTTTGCACCTGAATCCCTTCTTGTAGCCTGATGGCTATAGCCTGGGCTTCGGCTGAGCCAATCCAAATAGGCAAATAACGCAAAGTATCCTTTTCTTTGAGCATTACCACCCTCTGGTAATTGACCAAGCTAACCCGAATGCTTTCAATGGTCATTTCAATCATCTTTTCGAGGGCCTCCGTTGCTCTTATCTCATATAAGTATAAACAAGGCAATTCTACCTTCATGCTCTTTAAGTGTCAATGAAACGCAAACAAAATAAAATGGTGCCAACTGAAATTCAGTGAGTTGAAATATGGCTGAAAAAGTTCAGAAACATATTGGACTCCCGGGGAGGTGAAACCCGGGAGTCTTTTTAGTGAAACAGATATATGTGGAAAGCTGTTACCGTAGAGGCTATAGTCGTTGGATGCAAAAGATCAACGATATCCTGTCTCACCCCAAGTCCAGGGAAATTGAGCAAAGGATAAAAATCATCGAGTTCTTTGATGAATATGGTGCAGAAGCTGCCAGGAAAGCCTTCGACAAGAGCCGTTCTACCATTTACCTCTGGAAACAGAAGCTCAACAACTCAGGCGGCAAACTCTCAAGCCTGGCTCCAGGGGATAAGACACCCAAGAGCCGGAGAAAGCGCAGGCATGACCCCTTTATTGAGAGCTTCATTCTGGATTACCGCACCATTCATCCCGGAGTAGACAAGATGACCATAACCCCGGTGCTCAAAGCCGCCTGTGAGGCTAAAGGCATTAAACCGCCCTCGGAATCAACCATCGGCCGAATCATTGGGGATCTCAAGAAACATGGACTGCTGCCCAAAGGGGCAAAGGTCACTATCAATGGCAGGACCGGCAGACTGCACGAGAAAGCACCCCGTAAGGCCATAAAGAAAACCAGAAGGAAAGGCTTTGCCCCAAAGCTACCGGGGAGAGCTGGTGGAAATAGATACTGTGGATATCTTTGTGGATGGTCTCAATCGGTATCTGATTACCGCTATTGACCTGCCTACCCGCTTTGCCTTTGCCTTTATCTACAAGACCGGTTCATCAGCTTCAGCCAAAGACTTCCTGGGCAAGCTTAACTGGGTAGCACCCTTTAAGATAACCAGGCTTCAAACAGATAACGGATCTGAATTCCTGAAGCATTTTGCTCACGCCGCCCAAAACCAGGGGCTCATCCATTATTTCAACTATCCCCGCCGTCCCCAGTCCAACGGCCACCTGGAGAGATTTAACCGTACCATACAGGAACAGTTTGCCTATTACCATACCGACTGCATAGATGAACCGGATGATTTTAACCGGCCGCTTATGGAGTACCTGATCTGGTACAACACCGAAAAGGCCCACCGGGGTATTGGCAAAATACCCCCACTACGCTATTATCTGGATAAATTCATCACTGACCCGCAAAAGTCCAATATGTACTGGACCCTTACAATGGCTTTAACAATGGTTCATTTTGTAGTAGAATAACGAGCCCACTTATAATTACAAATCATATTCAGTTCCCTGTATTATAAAGATGCTGGCATTGTGTTTTAAGAAAGATAATTAGCTATCTGGAAGGAGACAAAGACAAATGCAAAAAACTTCGGAGGCGATTCTGTGGTTCAACCAGGTAACTAAAAATGATATCCCAGTAGTTGGCGGCAAAGGCGCCAATCTGGGTGAAATGTCCGGAGCCGGGATTCCGGTTCCTCCGGGTTTCATCGTAACCGCAAACGCCTATTATGATTTTATCAGCGCCTCCGGATTACAACCCAAAATTAAACATCTACTTAACAACCTTGACGTCGAAGACTCGCGGGAACTATCTAGCGCCGCCGGGAAAGTCAAGCAGTTGATAATGGATACCCCAATGCCGCCGGAGCTGGGGGAAAAAATAAAACAGGCCTATCTAGATTTAGGTGAAGGTCTTGTAGCTGTAAGATCTTCTGCAACTGCGGAAGACCTTCCGGAGGCCTCTTTTGCCGGACAGCAAAGTACATATCTAAATATTGCAGGCTCGGATGAGGTAGTTTTAGCCGTGCAGAAATGCTGGGCATCTTTATTTGAGCCGCGCGCTGTTTATTATCGTTCCGAGCAAGGATTTGATCATTTTCAGGTTGGAATAGCTGTTCCGGTTCAACGAATGGTGCAATCGGTTACATCGGGAGTCATATTCACTATTGAACCTATTACCAGCGATGCCTCAAAACTGGTTATAGAAGTTATTTACGGTTTGGGTGAGGGCCTGGTTTCCGGTGAAATTACCCCCGATCTTTTTATTGTTGACAAAACAGGCCCATCAATTCAATCCCGCCGAATAAGCAGGCAGACACGCAGGTTGGTACGCAATACTTCCGGTTCCGAGCCGGGTGCCGAAGGTACGAACTACTGGCAATCTATCCCGCCGTCCAAGCAGGAACTACAAAAACTTACCGATGAAGAAATAATCAAACTGGCTGAACTAGCCGTTCACATTGAGAAGCATTATAATTCACATCAGGACATCGAATGGGCTAAAGAAGATGGCAATATTTATATAGTGCAATCGCGTCCGGTTACCGCTCTTAAAGAGAGTTCTGAGGTAGAACCGGAAATAAAACAGCCCATTCTACTGGCTGGAGCTGCGGCCTCACCTGGCTTAGCCTCGGGACCTGTAAAAATTACCCTTAACCCATCTGAAATCGACCGTGTTTCAAGCGGAGACATCCTGGTGGCTGAGATGACCACTCCAGATTTTGTCCCAGCCATGAAACGTGCTTCCGCAATCGTAACTAACCGTGGTGGCCGTACTTCCCATGCCGCCATTGTGAGCCGGGAACTCGGTATACCATGCGTAGTGGGCACTGGTGAAGCCACTTCTTTGCTGAAAGACGGCCAGGTGATCACTGTTGATGGGGCACACGGTAAAGTTTACAACGGCAAAGTAACCAGACGAGTGCAAACTTCATCTGTAGCGAGTTTAGTACGGGACGCTATAGCTACAAAAACTAAGGTTTACGTTAATTTAGCGCAACCAGAATTAGCTGACCTTGTTGCGGCACGAAATGTAGACGGTGTGGGTCTTCTTCGGGCAGAATTTATCATAAGTGCCATCGGCAAGCACCCGAACTTCATGGTGGACAATGGACGCCAAGAAGAATTCACCCAGCAGCTTTATGAAGGGATTTTGCCCTTCGCCAAGGCATTCCACCCAAGGCCCGTTGTCTACAGGACTACTGACTTTAAGTCCAATGAATATCGTGAACTTGAAGGCGGGGATATTTATGAGCAATCCGAGGAAAATCCCATGCTGGGATACCGGGGCGCATCTCGCTATATCCGCGACATTGAAAGCTTCAAAATGGAAATCGAAGCCATAAAAAGGGTGCGTGAAAATTATCCCAATTTGTGGGTAATGATTCCTTTCGTAAGAACCGTCGATGAGCTGAAGCAGACAATCGCCATTCTAGAAGAAGAAGGTCTGAAACGCGGGCCGGATTTCAAGCTCTGGATGATGACAGAAATACCCGCTAATATATTCCTTATAGACAAATTCATCGATGCTGGTATTGACGGCATCTCCATCGGTTCCAATGACCTTACCCAGTTGGTATTGGGAATAGATCGTGATTCAGAAAAATTACAGGAAACTTTTGATGAAAGAAATGAAGCGGTGATGGCTGCTTTGGAAATTGCGGTAAAGACCGCCAAAGCCAAGGGCATAACCGCCTCAATCTGTGGTCAGGCGCCATCCGTATATCCGGAATTAACTGAAAAGCTTGTCGCCTGGGGAATTACTTCAGTTTCGGTTAGCCCGGATATGATAGGCACCACGCGGGAAATTATCGCCAAAGCTGAAGCAAAACTGAAAAAATAGCTTTCCCTAATTTTTTTCGGTATTTCTGTTACAGAAATAATATTGTTGTTTCTTTATGAAGTTGGTTCCTTTTTATGTACGGTTAACAGTAATATAATACCGTTGAAAAATTAAAACTGAGAGCAATTTTTACCAGTGTTTGTAATCAACAACAATTCACGGATATTATACTATCATTGAAAGCCAATCTTCATACTGGCATGATATCGGAAATACTCTCGAGTTTAATTAATGAGTAATGATCAGTTGAGCATCAGAAATGAAATTGAAGAACGCGAATGTGTATGGCTTTCTCCTTTCGCTACACTATCTCGCGATAGTCGCGGTCGCATGGTCGATGAAACACCGTGCGTTATTCGTACAGAATTTCAACGGGATCGTGACAGAATAATTCATTCCAACGCTTTCCGCAGGTTAAAACATAAGACGCAGGTTTTTATTGCACCCATGGGTGACCATTATGTAACTCGTCTTACTCATACCCTTGAAGTATCGCAACTAGCACGAACCATCACTCGTGGTCTCCGTCTAAACGAAGACCTTGCCGAGGCAATAAGCTTAGGCCATGACCTTGGGCACACTCCTTTTGGGCACGCCGGTGAGGAAGTCCTGAATGAACTTTACCCTGGGGGGTTTCGGCACCATGAACAGAGTCTTCGCGTGGTGGATAAACTGGAAAAAAAGGGGCGCGGCTTAAACCTCACTTGGGAGGTCAGAGACGGAATTTTGAACCACTCAAAATCAAGAACAGGTATAACTTCGGTTAAAACAAGTCATGCGTCAACGCCTGAAGGTGAGATATGTCGTTTAGCAGACGCTTTGGCCTACGTTAATCATGATATTGGTGATGCTGTCCGAGCCGGTATCATCGAGGAAAAAGAACTACCCGCTACTGCGGTGAAGGTTCTCGGTAGCTGTCACTCAGCAAGAATTGATACAATGATTAAGGACGTAATCAACTTTTCTCACGGCATCTCAGAACAAAATGATAAATCCCCCGCGGTAATCGGTATGAGTGAACCGGTCCTGAAAGCGACTAATATTCTTCGCGATTTTATGTTTGAACGCGTATATCAACGGCAGGATGCGGATGCTGAGGCCGCCCGAAACATGGTCAGATCATTATACGGTTTTTTACTGCGCTTTCCCCATCGCCTTCCGGATGAGTATATTTATGAAGATGATCCAGAGCGCGGAGTGGTGGATTATATCGCCGGCATGACAGACCTTTACGCTTCAAGCATGGCCATGTCATTTGGATTGGTCTAATATGGATACTGTATCTGAAATTAAGGCTAAGGCCGATATTGTAGAATTCATTGGTCAATATACTAAACTGGTGCGTTCCGGGAAAACCCTCAAGGGTCTCTGCCCCTTTCATTCAGAAAAGCACGGCAGCTTTTTCGTGTATCCGGAAAATCAGAGCTGGCACTGTTTTGGAGCCTGTTCTACCGGGGGGGATATTTTTTCATTCATAATGAAAAAAGAAGGGCTATCCTTCACGGAAGCGATAGACAGACTTGCTGAAAAATACGGCATTCAAATCTCATCGAAAAAAACGACTTCGCCGGAAAGAGAGCGTTATGACAGGATTTATCAGGCAAACGCAGCCGCTGCCCAATACTTTCACAACCTGTTGCTGAACTCACCGGAGGCGGCTAAGGCCAGAGCTTATCTTCAGGAACGAGGAGTTAACGAAAACTCAATCGCAAATTTTCAATTAGGCTATGCATTACCCGAATGGCAGGCCCTCAGAGAAAACCTGAATGAAGCCGGTTTTGATGATAGCATCCTACTTGAAGCAGGATTATTAGGCAGTTCCGATTCCGGTCGTTGCTATGACCGCTTTCGAGACCAACTGATAATTCCCATTGCTGAAATTAGAGGTCGTATTTCCGGTTTCGGTGCCAGAGTACTTAACGATTCCCAGCCCAAATATCTAAATTCACCCGAAACCCTGGTATTTTCTAAAAGCTCAACCCTGTTTGGAATTGGTTTGGCTGCTCCAGCTATACGTCAACAGGATATGGCAATTATCACCGAAGGCTATTTTGACACGGTAATCAGTCATCAATATAGCTTCAACAACACCATTGCCAGCATGGGTACAGCGATTACCGATAAACAGATTGCAATACTTAAAAAACTGACCAAACACATCGTCCTTGCGATGGATGCCGATGAAGCGGGTGAAGAAGCGGTTTCACGGTGCATCAGCTTTGAAAATTTGCTGGACAGTGAAATCAAAGTAATAACATCACCTCCAGAACAAGACCCGGATGATGTTATCCGTAGTGATCACCAAGAATGGAGGAAGATGATTGGTTCTGCGGTGCCTCTGATGGATTTCATACTTATGAAAAAATCAGCCAAATATGACCTAAACACGGCTCAAGGCAAAGCGGACTTGGCGAATTCACTGTTGCCGGTTATCGTTGAAATACAAGATCCGGTCAGGCGCGGTCATTATATAACAGAAGCGGCGAAAAAAGTGGGTATATCGCCGACTGAAATGCAGTATAAGATGAACAAACTAAAGAATATCTCCCGACCACCCAAAGCACGAGATGCTGTCACGACCCCTGAGAAAAGCATCGTCGAAACCGGGGCGGTAAATTCGGTGGAAAGTTATGTGCTTACAATCCTATTAAAACACCCCGAACTGAAAGACCAAGCCGAATTGCTTCGCCCGGAGTATTTTGAGGACACAGAGAACCGGCTTATTTTCGAAGCTTTACTGGCAAACAAAGAAATTACATCTGTCACAGATGAACTGGATTCAATGCTGCACGACCGGCTGGATTATTTATTAACTCAGAAATGTCCTGACAATCGACTGAACGACCGGATAACCGAATGCGTTATGAGATTAGAAGAAAAATATCTTAAAAATACCGCTTCTAAAATCAAAGAGGTATTGAACGCCGAAGAAAATCACGGAAGTTCTGCGGAAATATTAAAGTATCATGAACAAGGCCTGAAACTGGACAGTCGCCTTGCTGATTTATTCAAGCGAAAAGAAGACAGGGGCCGCAGCCCGGAGAGGTAACATAGATATGGAAAAAGAAATCACCAGTCACTTAAACAATAATGAAGAGGGCAAATTGGCCAAAGCTTTAACCGTTATCCCCAGTGAGGAATCCGATGACGAGGAAGAAGAGAAAGAAAAGGCGCCTTCTGCTGATGACGTAAACGGGGATGATTTGAGTGAAGATGAAGATTCGGACTCGGATTCAATTCCTGAAGAGGCCGAACATATGCTGCCTACTAGTCTGAATGTTGCCACCGAGCAATTGGAACACGGAATCGTTGATGATCCGGTCCGCATGTATCTACATGAAATCGGGCGGGTGCCTCTGCTTAACGCGGAAACCGAAAAAATGCTGGCTAAGAAGATGGAAGCGGGTAAACGTATTCGCGAGATAAAAGAAGTATGCCGCGAAACTGACGGTCAAAATCCGAATTCAGTCAGGGTCATTGTCTGTATGCTCCAGGAGCTGGTTAAAGCCGCGGAAACAGTTGCTCTGCTACAAAAACAGCTTGGGCTGGATGATTCTACCAATTTTAAAGAGGCTGTTTTCGCTCCCAAGTTGCGAGCCAGTATAGACCAGGAAATAGACCAGGAACTTACCAGGAGCATTGCTGAGGAGCAGGGCCAGCCGGTCTCACAGATAGAGCAAGCCTTGATTGACCTGTCTTTGAACAGCGAATTGCTGCCCCAGAAAGTGCTTGAAGGTATCCCTGAGGAAACCGACCTGTCGGAAATAAACGCCCTGGTAGAAAGCACAGCTTTTGTAAGCAGATTAGCCAACTATGAACACCAGTTTAAAAGCTACCTGGACACCATTGAGATTGAGGCCCGAAAAGCAGAGAGGCATCTTATTCAGGCCAATCTGAGACTGGTGGTCAGCGTCGCTAAAAAACACATAGGACGGGGTATGCCGCTGCTTGACCTTATCCAGGAAGGCAACATAGGGCTTATCCGAGCGGTTGAGAAATTTGACTTCCACCGCGGCTTCAAGTTCTCCACTTACGCTACCTGGTGGATACGACAGGCTATTACTCGAGCCATCGCTGACCAGGCGCGCACCATCCGTATTCCGGTACATATGGTGGAGACTATCAATAAGCTTCTATCCATATCGAGAGCCCTGTCACAAAAACTGGGACGTGAACCCACCCCGGATGAAATTGCCACTGAAATGGAACTGCCGCCGGAGAAGGTGAGGGAAATAGCCAAGGTAAGCCAGCTGCCGGTATCCCTGGAATCCCCCATAGGCGAAGAAGAGGATTCGCACCTTGGTGACTTTATTGAGGACCAAAATGCCTTGCCACCGCCTGACGCGGCTTCGCGCCAGTTGCTCAAGGAGCAGATTGATAACGTACTGGACAGCCTTACGCCACGGGAACGACGCGTCCTTCAACTTCGCTTCGGCCTGGAAGACGGCAGGAGCAGAACACTGGAGGAAGTCGGCAAGGAGTTTAATGTTACCCGCGAACGTATCCGTCAGATAGAGGCCAAGGCTTTAAGGAAATTGCGCCATCCTACCCGCAGCCGGAAACTGAAGGACTACCTGGAATAAGCTTCCGGCAGGGAAAGCGAATATAACGGAACAGCGTTTAAGGATTCATACATGATACCTGTGCGTCTCAGATTAAAAAACTTCCTGCCCTATCGCGGAGAGATACTTCCCTTTTCTTTCCAGGGTATACACCTGGCCTGTATTTCAGGTGATAACGGGGCTGGAAAAACATCCATTATTGACGCTATTACCTGGGCGCTCTGGGGCAAATCAAGACTAAGGAGCAAGTCCACCACTGATGACGACCTCATCACCCAGGGAGAACAAACGGCGGAGGTGGCTTTCGACTTCCTGGCTGGTGACGGCCAGGTGTACCGGGTAGAAAGGAAACGCACTAAGCCTAAAAAAACCAGCGGCAGCGGGCAATCAGAACTGAAGCTGTTTCATCGCGCTGGGGATGAATTCAAGGATATATCCGGTTCCGTCATGAGCGAAACAGGTGAACAGATAAAAAAACTGCTTCATCTTGACTATGATACCTTTATCAACAGCGCCTATCTTAAGCAGGGAGAGGCCGACCATTTTACCGAACTGCGTCCCAATGAGCGCAAAGAGGTGCTGGCCAATATCCTGGGACTGGACATTTACGATTCGCTGGCGGCCAATGCCAAGACCAAGGCCTCTGAAGCTGCCAGCTACCGGAAGCTGCTAGCGGAACGCATCAAGCTGGAAATGGAGAAGTTACAGCAGCGTCCCGAACTGGAAAAATCACTGGATACCACCAGTCAAAAACTGACTGAAAGCCGTAAATCACTGAATCAGAAGCAGCTCCGGCTGGATGAACTGCGCGGCTTACGCCAGAAAACACTCGGGCTGGAAGATTCGCTGCGGCAAACCCGGCAGATCATAAAAGAGATAGAACAGGACATGGCCGATAAGCAGTCAGAACTGGAAAAAGCTGAGAAGCGGATTGAAAGTTACCAGGCGGTCATTGCGGAAAAGCAAAGAGTGGAAGAAGGTTTTGCGGCATATCAGGCGGTCAAGCAAAAAAATGAGGTCCTAAACCAGAAGCTGACCGGTTTGAGACAAAAGGAAGCCCAGGCCGCAGCGCTGCGCCAGACAATTACCGAGGCCCGGCACGGCCTGGAGCGCAAACACGATGAGTGGAAAAGGGCTTATGACGACCTGGCCGCCAAGTCGGAAGCACTGGAAAGCCTCCGCAACTCGCTGAAGGAAACGGATTCAGCGCTTGGTCAGTTAGCGGAACGGGAAAAGCAACTGGAAACCCTTAAAAGCAGGGTTCAAGAACTCAAAATTCATATAGCCGGGATAGACTCAGAGGTAACCCGGGGCCGACAGAACATCGAGGAAATCAGGGAAAAGATCAAGCTGCTGGCGGCGTCGGAAGCCGCGGCCTGCCCGGTATGCGAAACCGAACTCAGCCAGGAACGCCTGGGTAACGTCAAGCTGAAGTATGAAACCGAAATGGCGGAACAACAGAGCAAGCTGGGTAAAATGGAGACTGACAGGAAAGATAAACTCGGCGAAATTGCCCAAATCGAACGGGAACTCGAGGCAGAATCCGCGTTGAAAGCGGAAAGAAACAAGCTATCCTCCCAGCAGGCGGTTATGTTAAAAAATATTGAAGAGGCCGAGGCCGCGGCCAAGCGCCTACCGGAAGGCCAGAAGCAGCTGGCTGAGATATCGGCCAGGATACAAAAGGGCGACTACGCCCCGGATGAAAACACCAAACTCGCCGAAATTATCAAAGCCATTGCCGAGCTTGATTACGATGCTGAGGAGCACCGGCAGGTGAGCGCTGAAATCAAGACGCTGGAAATTTACGACCGGCAGCATCGGGAGCTATCGGAAGCTGAGAAACTGCTGGCCTCGGAGCAGTCAGTATGCCGAAGCGGCAAATCCGCCATCGCCGAGCTCAAGAAGCGCCTGGAGGCCCGCCGCAATGAGGCCGGTGAGCTGACCGGTAGAATAAACGAGCTTCCGCGCATAGAGGCCGGCGAGATTGAAGGCGCCGAGCGCGAACTCCAGAAACTGACCACCGAAGTGGGTGAGCTTTCCGAACAACTCGGCGGACTCAAGCAGAACCTGGCTTACCTGGATGACCTGGAAAAGGAAATCGCGGACAAGACGGCTGAAATGAACCGACACGCCGCGGCGGAAAGCATCTACAAAGAGCTGCAGGAAGCTTTCGGTAAAAAGATACCGGCTCTTATCATAGAAAACGCCATCCCGGAAATGGAATCCGAAGCCAACCGCCTGCTGGCCAGGATGACCGACAACCGCATGAGCCTCAAGCTGGAACTGCAGCGTACCACCCGCAAGGGAGAAACGGCCGAAACATTTGATATCAAAATCGCCGACGAACTCGGTACCCGCGACTATGACCTCTTCAGCGGCGGCGAGGCTTTCCGCATCAACCTGGCGCTTAGACTGGCTCTTTCACGGCTGCTGGTCAACCGCAAGGCCGGCGCGCCGCTTCGAACTCTTATCATCGACGAGGGTTTTGGCACCCAGGACACTTCCGGCATTGATAAACTCAAAGAGGCCATTTCCAGCATCCAGAATCAGTTTGACTGCATCCTGGTTATCACCCACATTGAAGAGTTCAAGGAAGCCTTCCCGGCCCGCATTGAGGTGCTTAAAACCGCTGACGGCAGCGACATCAAGATCAGTTACAACTAAAGCCCGAGGTCAGCGGCGACACCCTGCATTGATTTCAGGGATAATTCCACGAACTCTTCCAGGGTAAGGCCGATTTCGGAGCAGGTGGCAATCTGTTCCCGGTTGGCGCCGGCGGCAAAGCTTTTTTCTTTAAAACGCTTCAGTATAGACTTGGCCTGCACCACGTCCAGCTTCTTTTCCGGCCGGATGAGCGCCCCGGCGGTTATCAGACCGGTTACCGGGTCAGCGCAGTAAAGCGCCTTGTCCATCATCGTTTGACGCGGCTCTCCAAGCATGCCGTGGCACAGGATGGCGTGGCAGATTTCTTCGGATGCCCCCATCTCCCGCGCCATATCTGCTGACATGCGACCGTGAACGCTCATGTCGCCGCCGCAGCGATCCAGGTCGATATCATGCAGCAGGCCGGCCAAGCCCCATTCATCCTGGTCCTGGCCCAGTTTTTCAGCCAGGCCGCGCATAACCGCTTCGGTGGCCAGCATGTGCTTGACCAGGTTCAAGTTTGAAACCTCACGTTTTACCGCGTTAAGTGCTTCTTCTCTATTCATCTTGTTCTCCATGCGGTATCTTAGTCACCTTGAAGCCGCATTGTCAAAAACTTAAGTTGTTGCTATATTGAGGCCCATGCGGCACATTGAGGGCTTTTTCGACAACGGCTGCGACGGCGGTCTTTTTTACCGGGCATGGCAGCCGGACGCGTCGCCGCGGGCGGTTATATTGCTCATTCACGGCCTGGCGGAGCATTCCGGTCGCTACGAGTCAGTCATCAGCTATATGCTTGGCCAGGGAATGCCAGTTTGGACCTACGACCAGCGGGGCCACGGACGCTCACCGGGACAGCGCTGTTATGTCAATAACTTCGGCGATCTTACCGGCGATTTGGCTAAATTTATTGCCAGAGTTAAATCAGACCATCCGGATACCCCCCTGTTCCTGCTGGGACACAGCCTGGGAGCGCTTGAGGCGGCTGATTATGCCGCCGGCGGCGCCAACGATATCCATGGGGCTATTCTATCCGCCGTGCCGCTGTGCATCCATCACAACACTCCTGAACTGCTGGTAAAACTGGCCAGCGTGTTTTCCAAACTGGCGCCGAGACTGGGACTGCAGAAGCTGCCTTCCGATACCATCAGCCGGGATAAAAGTGTGGTACAAGATTATGTAAACGATCCACTGGTTTATACCGGCAAGATTCCGGCGCGCATGGGCGCCGAGATGTTCCGCAGTGTCAAAGCAGTCAGTACCAATCTGCCGGCAATAAACCTGCCCATACTGGTACTTCACGGCGGTGAAGACCGCATGGCGCTGCCGGACGGCGGAAAGCTGCTGTTTGAGCACGCTTCTTCAGTTGATAAGGAACTGCATATTTTCCCGGAGTGCTACCACGAGATATTCAACGAAGTCTGCGGCGACACGGCCCTGGCGGTAACGGGCAAATGGCTGAACCGGCAGCTCTCCCCAATTCCGGCCTCCGCATAACAGACGTCCTAAAATTATTTCAGGGCAGCACTTTTTGAAGGTATCGGCCGGTGGCTGAGGCAGCTACCCCGGCGATTTGTTCCGGTGTACCTACGGCCACTACTTCCCCACCGCGGTGACCGGCATCCGGCCCCAGGTCAACAATCCAGTCCGCGTTTTTGATTATGTCCAGCTGGTGCTCAATGACCACTACCGAATTGCCGGCTTCCACCAGCCGCTGCATTACCTTGAGTAAAGCGGCCACGTCATCAAAGGACAGCCCGGTGGTGGGTTCGTCCAGGATGTAGAGTGTATGTCCATATGGACGGCGCGCCAGCTCGGTGGACAGCTTGATGCGCTGCGCCTCGCCGCCGGAGAGCGTCGGCGCCGGCTGCCCCAGCCGGATATATCCCAGGCCGACATCGTGCATGCTCTTGAGCTTGTTTTTAATTGACGGGACGTTGGTGAAAAACTCCAGCGCGTGGTCCACCGTCATGTCCAGTACCTCGGCGATATTCTGCCCCTTGAAGCGGATGTCGAGAACTTCACGGGAGTAGCGCTGGCCGTGGCAAACCTCGCAGGGTACGGTGACATCGGGCAGAAACTGCATTTCTATTTCAATGTAGCCTTCCCCGCGGCAGGCCTCACAGCGGCCGCCTTTTACATTAAAGGAAAAGCGCCCGGCGTTGTAACCACGCACCCGGGCTTCCGGCACCGACGCGAACAGTTCACGGATAGGAGTAAAGGCGCCGGTATAAGTAGCCGGATTGCTCCGTGGCGTACGGCCGATGGGCGACTGGTCAATGGCAATGACTTTATCAATGTACTCAAGGCCGTCGATACCGTCATGGTCACCGGGCTTCTGCCGCGCGTTATTGAAGACCTGGGCCATTTTCTTGAATAAAATCTCGTTGACCAGCGTGCTCTTGCCGGAGCCGGACACGCCGGAAATGCAGACCAACCGGCCCAGGGGAATATGAACATCGATATTTTTAAGATTGTTCTGGCGCGCCCCGCGGACGACCATTTCCCGGCCGTTGCCTTCTCGCCGATGCTCCGGAAGCGGTATGGTCTTGCGGCCGGAGAGGTATTGCCCGGTCATGGAGTGGCGGCATTCCAGCACTTCCTGGAGCGGCCCGGAAACCACCACATGGCCGCCGTGCTCTCCGGACCCCGGCCCGAGGTCAATTATCCAGTCAGCGGCACGCATCATGGCTTCATCATGTTCTACCACTATAATGGAGTTGCCCAGGTCACGCAGGCGCTTCAGCGTTTCAATCAGCCGGGAATCATCGGCCGGGTGAAGCCCGACAGTAGGCTCATCGCAGATGTAAAGCACACCCATCAGGCCGGAGCCGATCTGGGTGGCCAGCCGAATGCGCTGCGACTCACCGCCGGAAAGGGTGGCCGAAGCCCGGTCAATGGAGAGGTAGTCCAGGCCAACGTCTTTCAAAAAGCCCAGCCGGGACTTCAGTTCCTTGATAATCTGGCGGGCGATAAGCTGCTCTTTCTCGGAAAAGACCGTTTTCTCACCGCCCAGGCCGTCCACCCACTCCAAGCTGTCGGCCACCGACAAGGCGGAAACGTCAGCTATGCTGCGGCTGTCTATCAGCACCCCCAGGGCTTCGGGCTTCAGGCGCTGCCCGCCGCAGGTGGGACAAATATTGGCGACCATGTAGCGGCCGATGCCGGACTTGACCTGCTCGGACTCGGAGTCTCGCCACAGGCGCTCCAGCCGCGGTATCACCCCTTCGAAGCCGGCGGTGTATTCCCGCGTCTTGCCGAAGCGATTTTTCATCTTGAATTTGCGCCCGCCCTCACCATAAAGCACCACTTCAAGCTGTTCCGGCGTCAGCTGCTCCACCGGTACGTTCAGGCTGAATTTATGACGACGAGCTACGTCCTCCAGCTGGGAAAAATACCAGGTCTGCCACTGGTAAGGGCTGATGGCGCCTTCGGCCAGGGTCAGCTTTTTATTGGGGATGACCAGTTCCGGATCAAAATCCATCTTCACCCCCAGCCCGGTGCAATCCGGGCAGGCGCCGTGCGGTGAATTGAAACTGAAAGAGCGCGGTTCTATTTCCGGCAGGGATATGCCGCAGTCCGCGCAGGCGAATTTCTCGGAGAACATGTACTCCGCCCCATCGATAACAGCCACCATGACATTACCCTCGCCCAGCTTAAGCGCCGTCTCGATGGAGTCCGCCAGGCGGCTCTGTTCGTCAGACTGGCCAATGACCAGCCGGTCAACCACCACTTCTATCTTGTGTTTTTTCTTTTTATCAAGCTCAATTTCATCCGCCAGGTCCCGCACCTTTCCGTCAATGCGCACCCTGGCGTAGCCGGACTTGCGCAGCTCGCCGAACATGGCCTGGTGCTCACCCTTGCGATCCTTGACCAGCGGGCCCAGGATCATAATGCGGGACTCTGCCGGCAGTTTCCTGACCGTATCCACTATCTGCTCAATGGTCTGCATGGCTATCGGCCGGCCGCATCCGGGACAATGGGGACGTCCGACTCGGGCGAAAAGCAGCCGCAGGTAATCATAAATCTCGGTGGTAGTGCCCACGGTGGAGCGCGGATTGCGCGAAGCGCCCTTCTGGTCAATGGAAATGGACGGCGACAGGCCTTCTATATAATCCACGTCCGGCTTCTCCATGCGGCCCAGAAACTGCCGGGCATAGGAGGAAAGCGACTCCATGTAGCGGCGCTGGCCTTCAGCGTAAATGGTGTCAAAAGCCAGGGAACTCTTGCCGGAGCCGGAAGCGCCGGTGATGACCACCAGCTGGTCACGGGGTATGGTAACGTCTATATTTTTAAGGTTGTGCTCACGCGCGCCCTTAACGACAAT
Organism: Dehalogenimonas sp. NIT-SK1; assembly: GCF_055384165.1. Taxonomy (NCBI): domain Bacteria; kingdom Bacillati; phylum Chloroflexota; class Dehalococcoidia; order Dehalococcoidales; family Dehalococcoidaceae; genus Dehalogenimonas; species Dehalogenimonas sp. NIT-SK1. The sequence continues at coordinate 857,867 of NZ_AP042352.1, read as the reverse complement.
CTTATCCAGAGGCATGGAAACTCCTTAGAAAACAGTCTTTCATTATACCCCTGAAACGCCTTTTCGGACAATCCGCGGGGGTTTGGCTGACAATAGCTCGCGCCGATTTGTTTTTGTTTCCGCAAGCCTGGTGGCTCCTCACAGAAACGACTCTTATTTTCAGCTACGGAAAAAATACCCTTCAAACGTAAGTCGTTTTGCCAATTCAAACCAAATCAATTCAAACAATTCCCCGGGGCATCCCGGCGGAACCGGCCGCCAACGGCCCTACTGCCTTCTCCAGCCGCGAAAGGTTATCAGCGGCCTTGTCAATGGCAATAACTATGCCTTCACGGTCATCCGGACTCAAGTCATACTTGAGGCATATAAGCATCACCAGCCTGGCGGTCAGTCGGTTCACGACCCGTTCATTGTCCGGAGGGTTATGGACCACTCTGCCGGCACGGATCAATGCCAGGTACAGCTCCCGGTCCAGGGCCGGCAAGTCCGCGGCCCTGGAAAGCTTTTCCCGCAGTTCCTGTTCAAAATACCGGGAATAGGCACCATGCCTGCGGGCGTTCTGATTGCCGCGCGGCGCCCCCCGGCGTCCCGGCGGCGCACCGGATTGGGAACGACTTTCAGAAAGAACTTCAGGGGTACAATTAATATTATTATACATCAAGCGTATATTAGTACGCATGAACAATTATAGTCAATAAGCAGAAGTTACACTTTTAGGAAATATTAATTGACCTGTTAAAGCATCTTAAATGGGTACCCCGCGTTTCTTTAGGGTACCATTCTATCGATAAATGACATTAAGAACGCACTATACTGACATATCAATATAGCTTTTAACATTGTTTTCCAATTATCTATTAGAAATGCGCAACCATCAAAGATACTAGCGTAGAAATATTTCACTAAGAAGTATATTAAAACCGTTCACGTTTGTACCAGCATTTAGGGAAAGCTGAACAACCAAGGAATTTCCTTCCGGGATTTCGGCCTGTTTGGGATGTTCTTTGAATAAGTTGACTGCCACATTTAGGGCACGATGATCTTTCCTTAATTCTATTGACATGGGTTGTGTGGTCTGAAGAATTGGTTGATTCTGCTATATTCTCAATGGTACTAACTATCATAAATACTTCATCATCCGACAACAATACTGCTTTTTTCTGTGTAATAAAATTCCTATATTCTAAAGGGTTTTTGACAACGTTTTCCGGCATTTTAGTTTTAAATTCAGCGCCCCAAAAAGCAACCAATGAAAAGAATTTATCCTTCTTGATACCTAATTTGTCTGATAGGCTTTTAATATGTCCACTGTTTTGTCTAAGCGGATTTTGGAACTGATATTTTTTATTAAAAATCACTTGTGTCCATTGTGATTGTTTTTCTTCACCGAAAATCCAACCACCTTTATCCTTGGTCTCAATCACAAATATCCCGTAACGAGAAACCACAATGTGGTCGATTTGGGAAGTTCCTGTTTCATTATTAATTAGTATATTATTGAAAGCACGATAGACCTTAGGGTCAAGGAGTATAGCTTGGCTTGCTCTGGTTTTCAATTCGCCACCAAAACCTTTTATTTTAGCTTTTGTCTCATTAATCCAAGAATCCATAAAACTATCCGTCATTAAGTAACCTCAATTAATAATTTACAGCAAACTAAAAAGAAGGATATCATTACTGATTATACGACTGAAATCAAGGTCAAAGATAAAGAACTTAGGGAATGTAAATAAGCACCTGCTTCCACTTCCCCAATTAACCCATTTTAGATATCACATGCGATGTTTTCAGTAGAGCCCCCCTTTCCTCCATCTACACTAAAAATCAACAACAAATCGCTATACCATCAAATAACAGTCTAAACTACATGTAAAATACAATTACAGGGTATTGCCGTGTGCATAGCGCCACCATATAATGGTCAGAGACAAAATAATCTTACATATACCCAAAACAGTAGCATGAAAAAAATTATCGTCAATGACAAAATGCAAAGTAATTATGTCTATCAACTTTCCTGTGCCGCAGGGAAAGACTTTGCTCCCGATTTTAAGCCGGAATTAACGCCGAGAGAAATGCTGGCGCTTGGTGTGTTAGGCGGGAAATACATGACAGACTGCATCAATGAGTTCCCCGATGATTGGTTTATCCGGGCAAAACTGTGCCCTGAAAAGCACGACCCGGAGCTTAATCTATTCCGAATAAACGCCAGCGAACCGCTCTGGGTATGGCGTCAAAAAGGCTGGGTACACCCGGATGATCCCAGGGGCTGGTTTCAATGGTATTGCCGGTACTTCTTGGGAAGAAGGCACGAGGACGACCAGAGGCAGATCAGAAGATGGAAGGCAATCAAACGGCATATTGCCCAGATACAAAACAATTGCCTACCGGAAGATTTAGGCTGCAGGCGAAAGCAAAGGCAAGCAGTGCTGCACTGGGCATACGACAGCAGATATATTTAGAAAGTAAATTTCTCAAGAAGTAAAGATAAACACTTTTATGTTAAGTGTGCTTCAGCCTCCTCCTCCATCTTATACAGCCTGGTATAGTAATCCGCGAATTCATTAAGATGGGCTAAGGCAATCTTCCCGGTTTTAATGGGGTCATCATCAGTCACGTTGGTGTGAGGGTCTATTTTGCCGTGTTCCAGCTCAACGTCCAGCCCCATCCTGAATTGCTCAACACCAAATTTGCTCCAATCAATGCCCAGTTCTGTTCCAATTTTTTCCGCTTCTTCTGAAGTGAACATGCGCTTGACAGTCATTTGAGTGCCCCCTTACTTTATTTCAGCGAAACAAGGTTATTCCTTGCCGGATAATGAATTATCTTATATTTATTCACCCTTTTAAACAAGGTAAAATTTTACTTTGGGCAAGTTAAAGTTTATTTTTTACTGCTTCCAAATTATTTTTAAACCCGGGCAGGATTTTCAGTGCCAGCCTGACAAACGGGTTGGACTGCATTTGATCCAAATAGTTGATATCAGCGATCCTTTTTATGATTGCTTCAGCATATGACGGATAAGCATGGCTTATGGCATGAAGGCTGGAAAGACGCTTGCCTGTTAATCTCAAATAATGCAACTGGTGTATTATTTCCTCGGAATGGTTACCGAATATATGAGCTCCAGCGATCTTTCCATTTGAAGTTATAATAACCTTAGCAATTCCTATCTCGCTTCCATCAATAACAGCCCGGCGGATGTCATTATAATTATAACGATACACCCTTATATTCTTACCATACTGTTTTTTGGCTTCAACCTCGGTCAGGCCGCTACTGGCAAATGTTGGATCAGTATAAACAACTGAAATCAATTGCCGAGAATTAAAGGTCTTTTTCAAAGGTAAAAACATATTATTTACCGCGGTCAAGGATTGATATTCAGCCATAGTGGCCAATTGAAAAGGCCCGGTAACGTCACCAGTTGCATATATATTCGGCGCAGTAGTGCGCAACCGTTTATCGGTGTCAATTCGCCTGTCGCTGTAAGTCACCCCGGCTTTTTCCAACATTAAACCGGAAACATTAGCGACGCGGCCGACCGTAGTCAGTATTTTATCGGCGCTTATGGTAACAGTTTCATTATTAGAGTCAATAAACGAGACCTTTATTACCCCATTTTCTTTAACAGCATTAGTTGCCCGATAACCGGTTAACACGGTCAAGCCTGAATCAGCCAGGTGTTTTGACAGCATCTGAGATAACTCTGAGTCTTCCCGAGGCAGAATACTGGCCGCCATATCTACCAGAGTAACCTTAGATCCAAGACTGTTTAAGGCTTGAGCAAACTCAACGCCGTCCGGGCCGCCGCCCATAACGATAAAGGACTTTGGCAACGACTCCTGATCATAGAAATTTTCGCAATCCAAGAAATCAGCAGCTTCTATACCCTCAATATGCAATTTAGCCGGCGAAGTCCCGGTGGCAATCAGAAAATACTGGGATGAAATGTTTTGTCCATTTATCTCTATATTATGTCGATCAACAAAACGGGGTGAACCAAAAAGCACCTTAATTCCCATCTCTATGAGACTGTCAGGGGTATCTACCGAAGATACTTTGTTAATTACCGTTTTAATTCTCTGAAGTACTTTTTTCCGGCTCACTTTAGGAACTGAATCTTCCAATTCCAACCCGTAGTCAGGCAGCTCATAGAGCTGTTTTTCCGCAAGCGAGGCTCTTATTAAGGCTTTTAACGGCAGACAGTTATTCCAAGTGCATTTGCCGCCTAAATGGCTTCTCTCAATTATGGCAACCCTCTTCCCCAGCCCGGCAGCCATCGAAGCCCCGGTTAAGCCAGCAATCCCACTACCTATCACAATTAAATCAAAATCGTATCTCAATTGTTGCTCCTTTTACTCGGCTAGTCCCTGGCTGAATAACCTAACCCAGTTTAAACTCTTTAGAATAATCAAATCCAGAAATAATATACTTGCTCACTTTTATAAAAATGAATGCTGTATCCGAAAGCGTCATAAAACCGGCAAGAGATGGATACTTGGTAGAGTACAATTTTAACATTTGACGTTCAATATCAGCTTCTGATTCAGTAACCATACCGAATAGAGTCAAGGTCGTCCCGTCTTTAATATCAGTTTCGGCGTTATTCCTGTCATCGATAAGAAAAGACACTTGCCGATTCCTGGAGATATCTTGATATTTTTGGCTGTTAATATCAGCGGCCAGCATCAGATACCTGAGGTCATCACTGGCAGCGAAGGCCATCAAATAGGCGCAAGGCCGTCCCGAAGCGGCGGTCGCCAAAACACCAAAATACTGTGACTCAATAAGCTTCCTGGCTGCGTTTCCTGGTTCTTCTTTGATCATTGTTTTTCCTTCTTAAATTATCACATTATAACCGAAGGATGGTCATATGACTTTAATCTCCGAAAATATATACACGGATGCTATAATCATCTACAGGTTAATAACCGTCAAAGAGGTGCGGCATGTCTACATTAGAGCTCACCCCGGAAGAACGTAAACTTATGGTGGAAATACGCCAGGAATATATTTCAGAGATGCGTATGGAAGTAGGAGCAACCGAGAATTATGATTTTAAAGAGCAGCTCCAGGAAAAGGAAAACGCACTGAAAGCCATACTTAAAAAACTGTAAAGTTGCTTTAACGACAAAGCCACAGGCAGGGCATTGGAAAATGTACAAGAAAATATTGGTTTGCCTTGACGGAACAAAAATGTCGGAGCGGATTCTGCCTCATGCCGAGCAGCTGGCATTAAGTTCCGGCAGCCAGGTGACATTGGTCAGGATAGTGGATTTTTTGGTCGGCACCGAGGTAAAAAATATTAAGCGCTCAACGGCCTGTGAACTATTTAAGAATGCGGACGAACAGGCCAAAGCCTACCTTGAAGAGATAGCGAAAAGCCTGACTGCCAAAGGAATTCAAACTGATTACCAAATCCTGACTACTACTCCGGTGGGAAAAACGATTGTTGATTACGCCAAAAGAAATTCTTATGACCTAATAGCCCTGGCGACGCACGGATATCACGGAATAGACAGGCTTATTATCGGCAGTAATGCTGAGTATATTATCAAGCATGCCAATATACCGGTGCTGCTGATTAGACCCGAGCAGGGGCGGTAAAATCTAAGCACTAATATCGAAATACTAAACAATATCTAAAGTTTTAAAAGTTAAAAGTAATCAGTAGTCAGTTTTCAGTTTGATAAGTTTACAGTTATTAGTAGTTAGTGGTCAGTTCTCAGTAATCAGTTTTTAGTATGTTAGTAGTCAGTTTTCAGTTAACAGTTTTTAGTTGATAAGTTCACAGTTATTAGTTGGCAGCGGTCAGTTCTCAGTTATCAGTTTTCAGTTTTTAGCTTTCAGTTCTCAGCAACACTTTTTGATATTTATGCCCGCAATGACGGATAACTAGTTTCCATTATTCAAGCTTCAGCACTGAGCTAATTTATCACTGATAAGGCGGTTCAGGCTGACTTTTGATTCGGCGGCCTGGATTCGAAGCGCCGTATGCAATCTGGGAGGTATACGCACCTGGAGTTTGCCTGAACTAGGCCTGGCAGCGATAGGTTCCGGTACATCCTCACCGTTTGATTTCATATCCCGTACAACCTGCCCGACTGTATCCCTGATACCAACTAAAGCTTCTTCCTGGGTATCCGCCAACCAGCTAAGGCTTGGAAACTCAGCACACAATCCGACATATTCATTATCTTCTTCTGACCAGGTAACCCTATACGTGTATTTATCCATTTTCACCTCCCAGCCGGTCTATTGCCTGTAATACCTGCCTGACCTGATAAGGTTTAGCTTTTCCATTTTTATCCTGGATATTGACCCTGGGATCACCTTTCCAAGGCATCTTGTATACCCTATGACTGCTTCCCTTTTGCCGGGATTCCCCAAAATAATGGTCACAAACCTTGCATAAATCATTGAACCGCACATCAGCCGGATTAGCGCGCATCAGGCTGACGAGTCTTTCCAACCCTTTCATCTCCAAAATGGTACCAATAATGATACTATTTGTCAATATGCGGCGTATATTCAGTCAACAAATAAACCAATTTCTTATTGACAAAGCCGGCCCATCCATTTAGACTCAAATCGACTAATAATGAGAGGAAAACTACGATGAAATTAGTGGTAGTCGGACTGGGGCAGGCCGGGGGCCGGATTGCCGATGAGTTTGCCGAGATAGCCATCAAGGCCCGCCGCGAACGCGGAATCCGCATCGTGACGGATATCCTGGCAGTCAATACCGACACCGCTGACCTGTCATCCCTGGTAAAGGTCAAAAAAGACCAGCAGCACCGGATTCTTATCGGCGGCGCCCAGACCCACGGGCACGGCGTGGCCAAGATATCGGAAATGGGCGCCGAGATCGCCAAGGCGGAGAAAGACTATCTCATCGGCATAGTAAAGAAAAATGAGCGCTTCTACGAAGCCGACGCCATATTGCTGCTGGCGTCCGGCGGCGGCGGCACCGGCTCCGGTACACTGCCGGTGATAGCCCAGGCATTCCGGGACAACTTCCGTGAAAAGCCGGTTTATGCCATGGTAGCACTGCCCTACGAGCATGAGCGGCACAATGAGGAGCGCGCGGTTTTCAACACCGCCATGTGCCTCAAGTCAGTCAATGAAGTGGCCGACGCGGTGATACTGGTGGACAACCAGCGCTTCATCCGCAAGAGCCAGTCAATGGCCAGCAACTTCCAAAAGATCAACGAGCTTATCGTGGCGCCGTTCTATAACCTGCTGTGCGCCGGCGAAGAGCGCAAGCCCAAGGCCATCGGCACTTCGGTGCTGGACAGCGGCGATATACGGGAAACACTGGTGGGCTGGACCGGCATCGGCTACGGCACCGTTGACGTGGACATAATTCCCAAGTTCCGGGATACCAATAATTATATGAAAAAGAACCTGGAATCACAGCGCGGGCTGTACGCCATGGACGAGGCGCTGGCCGAGATGTCGATTGCCATTAACCCGCAGGACGCCGGACGAGCGGCGCTCTTAGTTTCCGGCCCGGCCAAGGAAATCAGCGTGGACCTGATATCCGACCTATCAGAACGGCTGCGCGAAGTGGCGCCGGTGGCGCAGCAGCGCCTGGGTGATTACCCGAGGGAACGCGGCGTCATTGACGTCAGCATCATTCTTTCCGAACTTTCCGACCTGCCGCTGCTGCGGCAATTCTACCAGGATTCCAAGGAACTGGCGGCCGAGTTCAAGGAACGGCAGAAGCTGAAGGCCAGCCGGGCTGACCTGACGGAGGAAGCGGCGCGCGACGTGCCTTCTCTGCTGGACTGAGCCAAGGGTGATCGGAAACCGCGAAAAGTAATAACTATTTAGCGCGGTATGATATACTGACAAACAACGCTTAATTTTTCTTTTCAGGCCTTTTTGGTGTACAATAATCTAATACTTTTGGCCTAGTACCATAGCGGAGGGCTGTCTAACTATGCAAAATGAGTTCGCCTATGTCGGGCTTTTTTTAATTATAGCCATCGGCTTTATCCTGGCAACACTGGGGATTCCGGTACTGCTGAGCCGGCTGACCAAGATTGTGCCCAAAAACCCCTCCAAGGTGAAGCAGGAAACCTATGAGTGCGGCATGGAAACTACCGGGCGTTCATGGGTGCAGTTCAATTTCCGCTACTATATCTACGCCCTGATGCTTATCGTAATGGACGTGCTGGCCATTTTCCTCTACCCCTGGGCGGCTTCGCTGGGAGAACTGGGCACCGGGGCTTTCTTCATGGTGATTTTCTTCCTAGCGCTGGTAAGCGTGGGCTATTTCTACGCCTGGAAGAAGGGAGCGCTGCAATGGCAATAGAGCAGCCGCACAACTTTGCCTACTCTGACCTGGAGCTGGATAATCGCGAAGGCGATATCGTCGAGAAATTCCTGGCCCAGCACCAGGCGGCCATACCGGACCCGATTGACTGGCTTAACGCGCCGCCGCTGGCTGACAACGTGCTGCTTACCAGCGTGGATAAGGTGGTCAACTGGTCCCGGCAGTATTCCATGTGGCCGGTGACCTTCGGGCTGGCCTGCTGCGCCATCGAGATGATGTGCATGGCGGCTTCCCGCTTTGACCTGGCGCGATTCGGCATGGAAATCTTCCGTGCCTCCCCGCGGCAGGCGGACTTGATGATCGTAGCCGGAACGCTGACCTGGAAAATGGCGCCGTGGCTGCGGCGGATTTATGACCAGATGCCGGACCCCAAGTGGGTCATTGCCATGGGCTCCTGCGGTATTTCCGGGGGTTTGTTCAAAGGGTCTTACTCAGTGGTACCGGGTTTCAACAAGGTGGTTCCGGTGGATGTCTACGTGCCGGGATGCCCGCCCCGTCCGGAGGCGCTGCTGCAGGGAATACTGGACATCCATAATAAAGTAAACAAAATGAGTCCAACCAGAAAGGCCGTCAAGCCGTAATGAAAGAGCTGGACTTTGCCGCGGCCGCCGGATTGCTGGAAAAAGAACTGGGCGCCGGCGCGGTAACCGAAAAAGAAGACAAGCTGGTCATAGAGGCCGGGCGACTTGCCGAGGCGTCCGAAGTACTGCGCGACCATGAAGATTTCAAGCTGGATTATCTTAGCTCGGTTACCGCGGTGGATTATAAAGAGTATTTTGAATTGGTTTATCACCTGGTTTCGCTGTCCAAAGAACACCGGCTGGTGCTGCGCGTGGTGTTGAGCGACCGGGAAAAACCGGCGCTGCCTTCGGTAACCGGCGTGTGGCGCGGCGCCGACCTGCAGGAGCGCGAGATATATGACTTCTACGGCATAGAATTTAGCGGCCATCCCAACCTTAAGCGTCTTTTCCTGTGGGACGGGTTCCCGGGATACCCTTTCAGAAAGGACTGGGTAAGCCGTGACGCTTAAGACAGAGCATTATGTAATTAACGTGGGGCCGCAGCATCCCAGCACCCACGGCGTGTTCCGCCTGCGGCTGACGCTGGACGGCGAGGTCATCATCGATGTCGAGCCGATATTCGGCTATTTGCACCGGGGAATGGAGAAAATTGCCGAAGGACGCAACTACACCAAGAATATCCCGCTGACCGACCGGCTGGACTATCTTTCCTCAATGATAAACAACCAGGCTTACTGCATGGCGGTGGAAGATTTGCTGGAAGCGGAAGTGCCGGAGCGCGCCCAGCACATCCGGGTTATCATGGCCGAACTGCAGCGCATTGCCTCCCACCTGGCCGGCATCGGCTTTTTCCTGAACGACATCGGCGCCTTCATGACGCCACTGCTCTATATGTTCCGTGAACGGGAAAAGATAGTGGAGCTGTTTGACATGGTGTGCGGACAGCGGCTCAATTACAACTACATGCGATTCGGCGGCGTAGCCATGGACCTGCCGGACGAATTTTTACCGGCGCTGAAAAAGCTGCTGGCTGAACTGCCGGGATTTATTGATGAATATGACCAGCTGATTACCACCAACGAAATCGTCCTGGTGCGCTCCAAGGGCGTGGGCGTCCTGCCGCCGGAACTGGCTGTCAACGCCTCAACAGCCGGGCCGGTGCTGCGGGGCAGCGGCATCAAGTGGGACCTGAGAAAGAACCAGCCGTATTCCATATACGACCGTTTTGACTTCAATATACCGACTGGAAAAATCGGCGATACCTACGACCGCTACATGGTGCGCATGGAAGAGATGCGCCAGAGCGTACGCATCATAAAGCAGGCGGTAAAGGCGCTGCCCGAAGGCGAGATTATGGCCAAGGTACCCAAGCTGATCCGCCCGCCGGCCGGGGAAACCTACGCCGCGGTAGAAGGCTCCAAGGGTGAGCTGGGTTTTTACATCGTGGCCGACGGCACGGAGAACCCCTATCGCTGGCACGTGCGGGCGCCGAGCTTCATCAACCTGACCGCGCTAAGGGAGATGCTGCTGGGCTGGAAAGTGGCCGACCTTATGGCCATCTTCGGCAGCGTGGATATTGTGATGGGTGAGGTGGACCGCTGATGGACTGGGGACATTTCATTCTTTTCACCGTGATATTGTTTGCTTTTGTGATTTCCGGAGTGCTGCTGTTCATCTGGTACGAGCGCCGCGCCCTTGGCCGTTTTCAGCTAAGGCCGGGGCCCAACCGCGCTGGACCGTTCGGACTGCTGCAGCCGCTGGCTGACGCCCTCAAGGTGCTGCTGAAGGAAGACATCGTGCCCACCCTGGCCGACAAGCCGGTGCATTTCCTGGCGCCGCTGGTGGCCTTTGTGCCGGCCATGGCCGTCTTTGCCGTCATTCCCTTCGGCGACGGCGCGCTGCTGGCCGACCTCAATATCGGCATACTTTATATAATGGCCATCAGCTCCATGATTGTCATCGGCGTTTTCATGGCCGGCTGGAGCTCCTCCAATAAATACTCCATCATCGGCGCCATGCGCACCATCGCCCAGGAAGTCAGCTACGAGATACCGCTGGTGCTTTCCATACTGGGGGCAGTGATGCTGGCCGGCTCGCTGTCACTCAACGAGATCGTCAAGGCCCAGGAAGTGCCTTTCATCCTGCTGCAGCCGCTGGGTTTCCTGATTTACATGACCGCGGCCATGGCTGAAATCAACCGCACTCCGTTTGACCTGCTGGAGGCTGATTCCGAGATCATCGCCGGCTTCCATACCGAATACTCCGGGATGAAGTTCGGGCTGTTTTTCCTGACGGAGTACGCGGAAACCCTGTCCGTATCCGCCATTGCCGCCACGCTGTTCCTGGGCGGCTGGGCCGGACCGGATTTCCTGCCGGGGTTCATGTGGCTTATTATAAAGATTATGGCGATATTCACCCTGATAATATGGGTCCGGGGCACTTTCCCTCGGCTGCGAATTGACCAGGTGATGGGCTTCTGCTGGAAGTTCCTGCTGCCGATGGCTATTCTCAACCTGCTGCTGACCGCCGGCCTGGTGCTTTCCGGCCTGTCCGGCGAGCTGTGGCTGGCCATTCCGCTGAACCTGGCTCTGGCGCTGGTGCTGATACTCGGCCTGAGCCGGCAATTCCGTACCGGAGGCGGCCATGTTCTCACTTAAGCACTATGGCGAGGGGCTGGCTCGCGGCCTGAAGCTGACCATAAAGCACCTGGGCCGCAAGTGGATTACGGTGCAGTACCCGGAGCAGAAGCTGACCATGTCCCGCCGGGTGCGCGGTACCGACATTATATGGGACCGGGAAAGCTGCATTTCCTGCAAGGCCTGTGAAAGGGCATGCCCGGTGGGCGCCATTAAGATGCAGGTTTCCCGCGGCGAAGACAAGAAGCTCAAGACCGATGACATCACCGCCGACCTGGGGCTGTGCATCTTCTGCGGACTGTGCATTGAGTCCTGCCCGACCGGCAAGTCCATATACCTGGGCTACAATTACACCAACACCACCTACGGCTGTTCCCAGTGCGACACGGCCAAGACCGGCGAAACGCCTTCCGACGGGCGCTGCCGGCAGATGATATTTGCCAACGACCAGCTGCTGCCGGACGACCAGCGACGGCCGCGTTCCGGGTATTACCGCGCCGAAAGGGCGGCGGAGCTGCCGGAGCAGACGCTGCTTCTAAACCAGACCACCTACGCCGAAGATTTTAAGAAAAATAAAAGGAAGGGGGCTAAGTAATGGAACTGGCCTTTTTCCTGTTTGCGGCCGGCATAATCGGCAGCGCGCTGGCGGTGGTGCTGCTGAAAAATATTTTCCGGGCATCACTGATGCTGATTTTGTGTTTCTTCCTGGTGGCCGGATTGTTTGTAACTTTATTTGCCGATTTCCTGGCCGCCATCCAGGTGCTGATTTACGTCGGCGCCATATCGGTGCTGATAATCCTGGCCATCATGCTGACCCGGGAAATACAGACCGGAAACCTTTCCAACCGGCTGAAAACACCGGCACTGCTGGCCGGCGGCGGAGTAACGCTGGCGCTCATCATCACCACCAGCCTGACCGACTGGAATGTTTCAACCGCTGCGCCGGTGGAAGACACCACCTCGGAACTGGCGGCGCTGCTCTTTTCCCCCGAGGGCTATATGCTGCCACTGGAGATGGCGGCGGTACTGATGCTGACGGCCATTATCGGGGCCATAATTTTAGTAAGGGATAAAGATTAGGAATGGAAATAGGGCTTAATCATTACCTGATACTTTCAGCGGTGCTATTCGGCATCGGGCTGTTCGGCGCCCTGTCCAAGCGCAGCGCGGTGGTTATCCTGATGTGTATTGAACTGATGCTTAACGCGGCGGCGATTGCCATGGTGGCTTTTTCCCGCTATATTACGCCGGAACTACTGACCGGGCAGGTGTTCACCATATTTATCATCGTGGTAGCTGCCGCCGAAGCTACGGTGGCCCTGGCCATCATCATGTCCATCTACCGCAGCCGCGATACTATTGACGCAACCAAGATTGATTTAATGAAATGGTAAAGAGGGAATACATACAGTGATTACGGCGCCGTTTGTCTGGGCAATTCTGCTGCTGCCGCTGGCCGCCTTCGCGCTGATTGCCCTGCTTATTAAATTCGGCAAGGCAAGGCCGGAAGTGAGCGGTTATTTCAGCATAGCCGCCGCCGGGGGAGCGCTGCTGCTTTCGCTGTGGGCGCTGGCCGGGGTGGCCGGCTCGGAACATCATGAAATATTCATTGAACCGTTCCAGTGGGCTTCGGTGGCCGGAATGGAACTTAATTTCGGCATTATCCTGGACGGGCTTACCGCAGTCATGCTGGTAGTTATCACCCTGGTAGCCTTGATGGTCAACATTTATTCCCAGGGCTACATGCACGGCGATCCGGGCTACAGGCGCTATTACGCGTTTCTTTCATTGTTCGCCGTTTCCATGATCGGGCTGGTGCTGGCGGATAACCTTTTTATTACCTTTGCCTTCTGGGAGCTGGTGGGGCTGTGCTCCTACCTGCTGATCGGGTTCTGGTTCGAGCGACCGGCGGCGGCAGCGGCGGCCAAGAAGGCCTTTATCGTGACCCGCATCGGCGACTTCGGCTTCCTGGCGGCCATTGTGCTGCTGTTTGCCAATACCGGCACGCTGGATATTCGCGAACTTAATGAACTGGCCGTAGTCGGCGTGCTGGCCGGCGGCGTACTGACGATGGGCACGCTGGGCATCTTCCTGGGCGCGGTAGGCAAAAGCGCCCAGTTCCCGCTGCACGTGTGGCTGCCGGACGCCATGGAAGGCCCGACCCCGGTTTCCGCGCTGATTCACGCGGCAACAATGGTTGCCGCCGGCGTTTTCCTGGTAGCCCGCGCCTATCCCATGTTTGAGCATTCAGCTACGTCAATGACCACGGTAGCCGTTATCGGCGGTATTACCGCCATATTCGCCGCCACCATGGGCCTGGTGATGAATGACATGAAGCGGGTACTGGCTTACTCCACCATATCTCAGCTGGGCTACATGATGCTGGGGCTGGGCACCGGCGGGGTGGCCATTGCCATATTCCACCTGATGAACCACGCCTTTTTCAAGAGCCTGCTGTTCCTGGGTTCCGGTTCGGTCAATCACGCTACCAGCACCTTTGACATGCGCCGGATGGGCGGATTGAGGCAAAAAATGCCCAAGACCTATTTCACCATGCTGATAGCTTCACTGTCCATGGCCGGCATCTGGCCTTTGTCCGGCTTCTTTTCCAAAGACGAAATTGTGGCCGGCTCCTCGTCCCAGCCGATACTCTTCACACTGGCGCTGATTACGGTGTTTCTGACCGCCTTCTACATGTTCCGGCTGATGTTTATGAGTTTTCACGGCAAGTACCGGGGCCAGGGACAACCGCATGAATCCCCGGCGGTTATGGCCTGGCCGCTGATTTTCCTGGCGGTACTGGCGGCCGGCTCCGGACTATTCAACGTTACCGGAGGTTTCGGAGCGCTGTTCGGCCACGGTCATGCCACCAGCGTGCTGGAAGGGCTGTTCGGCGCCTTTACCCATATTGAAACCTGGCTGTCGCTGGCGCTGGCCGGCGCCGGCATATTCCTGGCTTACGCCATGTACATTCGCGGCTGGGTTTCACCAGCGGCAATCGCCGCCCGATTCGGGGCGCTTTACGGACTGGTCAAACGAAAATATTTCATGGATGAGCTTTATGAAAAGATCATCGGTGAACTGGCGCTTTTGCGCGGCTTGTTTGCCGGTATGCAGTATTTTGACAGCCGAATCCTGGACAATGGTATCAACACGATGCTGGTGCAGAATGTTATTACCAGAAAACTATTTGGCCGCTTCCGTTACTTTGATGAAAAGGCGGTGGACGGGACGGTCAACGCGGTAGCCGACAATACGGTGGCTGCCGGCTCGGTAATGCGGCGCGCCCAGACCGGGCAGCTGCAGACTTACGGACTTTTTATTTCCTTCGGTATATTAATTATTGTCGTAGCGGTGTTTCTCGCCGGTTAGAGGAGGTGTTTGTTAATTGGATATGCCCTTTTTAACGCTGACAATCGCAATCCCGATAGCGGGCGCGCTTTTAATCGCCCTCTGGCCGCGGCTCTGCAGCAAAACCATCAGAGGTATAGCCCTGGCGGCTACTGCGCTGCCCCTGATCTTTTCCATCATTGTCTTTGCCGGGTTTGACCGCTCGGCGGATATGAACGGCGTGGTCCAGTTCGCCGAGAAGGTATCCTGGATACCGGTCATAAACGCCAACTACTCCCTGGGAGTGGACGGGCTTTCCCTGCCGTTTCTGCTGCTGACCACCCTGCTGGGCTTCCTGGTTATCCTGATTTCCTGGAAGATAGACCTCCGGGTGCGGGAATACTTTGCCTGGATACTGCTGCTGCAGGCTTCCATTACCGGCGTGTTTATTTCCCTGGACTTCCTGCTGTTCTTCATCTTCTGGGAACTGGAACTGATTCCGATGTATTTCCTGATAGCCATCTGGGGCGCCGGACGAAAGGAATACTCGGCGCTTAAATACGTCCTTTATACGCTGCTGGGCGGCGCTTTCATCCTGGCCGGTATTTTAATACTGTTCTTTGGCACCGGTTCACTGGACATGACGCAGATGGCCGCGGCCAATTTGCCGGAACTAATAAAACCTGGCCTGCTGGCGCTGACTTTTGTATTCTTCTTCCTGGGTTTTGCCATTAAGCTGCCGGTCTTCCCCTTCCATACCTGGCTGCCGGATGCCCATACCGACGCCCCGACCGCGGTTTCTGTGATACTGGCCGGCACGCTGCTGAAGATGGGCGGCTACGCCATGCTGCGCATCAACGCGGCCATGTTCCCGGAGCAGGCGCTTGACTTTGCCCCGATAATACTGGTGCTGGCGGTAATCAGCATTGTCTACGGCGGCGCGGTAACCCTGAAACAGACGGACATAAAGCGGCTTATAGCCTATTCCTCCATCAGCCACATGGGCTTTGTGCTGCTGGGCGTCTTTGCCCTGGGGCACCTGTCCATGATAGGCGCCTCATTGCAGATGGTTTCCCACGGCATTATTACCGGTTTGCTCTTTGCCATCACCGGTGTGGTGATGCACAACTCTCACGAGCGCTCCATCCCCAAGCTGGGGGGGCTGGCCAACCAGATGCCTCGGGCGGCGGTGGTATTTATACTGGGAGGACTTGGCGCCATGGCGGTGCCGGCTACTTCGGGCTTTATCGCCGAGGTATGGACCTTCATCGGCGCCTTCTCCAGCGGAGTGGTGCCGGGTATTGAAATCTATACACTGGTTTCACTCCTGGGGATACTGCTGGCGGCGGCCTACATCCTTTGGACCATCCAGCGAGTGTTCTTCGGCCAGCCGCTGACGCGTTTTGCCAAGGTTAAGGATGCCGACCGGGTGGAGGTGATGTTCTCCGTGGTGTTTGTTGTTGTCATGTTTGTGATAGGCCTTTATCCGAGAATTATCACCGACGTTTTTGAAGGCGGGCTGGCGCCGATTGCCAGCCTGTTTGGAGCGGGATAAGTGGATTTCAGCTACCTGATACCGGAAATAATTGTGCTGGGTACCGCGGTTGCGGTAATACTGGCCGACCTGTTCACCAGCCGCAAGACAGCGCTGGCGGTGATAGCCATGGGCGGCCTGGCAGCGGCGGTGGTAACATCCATCACGCAATGGCCGGACTCCCCGGTCAGCATGTTCGGCGGCATGATAGCCCATGACGCCTTTGCCGGGTTCTTCAAGATATTTTTCCCGGTGATGGCCGGGCTGGTTATCATGGCTTCCGTTGACTGGACGGACAAGTTCCGGCGCTACCGCGGCGAATATCATGCCCTGGTGCTGCTGGCAGCGGTGGGAATGATGCTGATGGCCGGGGCTACCAACCTTATTACGCTGTACCTGGCATTGGAAATAACCGCGGTTTCCTTTTACGTGCTGGTAGGCATCCAGAAAGATAAAAAATCAACCGAATCCGCGCTTAAGTATGTACTGCTCTCCGGAGTGGCCTCCGCGGTACTGGTCTATGGCATGGCTCTCATATTTGGTTTCACCGGCACTACCGGCCTAGCCGAGATCGCCGGAGTTATCCAGGCAATTCCCCCGGCACAGCTGCTGGACTCGCCGGGACTGTTGATGGGACTGATACTGGTTATTGCCGGGCTGGGATTCAAGATAGCGGCGGTTCCCTTTCAGTTCTGGGTACCCGATGTTTATGAAGGCGCGCCGACACCGATTACCATGTATCTGTCAATTGCCTCCAAGGCTGCCGGCTTTGCCATAATCCTTCGTATCCTGGGGACATCTTTTATTGACCCCGGAGTACTGGCGCAGCAATGGGCACCGGTCATCGCCGCTCTGGCTGCCATAGGTATGACGCTGGGAAACCTGATAGCCATCCCACAGAAAAACCTCAAGCGACTGCTGGGTTTTTCCACCGTGGCTCACGCCGGATATATACTGGTGGGACTGGCGGCCCTGGGCAACGCCCCGGAGCTTTCTACCCTGGCGGTAGGCAGTATCCTGTTTTACCTCATTGCCTTTGCGGTGAGCGACCTGGCGGCTTTTATCAGCATTATAGCGATCTCCCGAAAACTGAAAAGCGACAATTTTGCCGACTATGCCGGCCTGGCAAGGACATCACCGTTCATCGGCGGTATGCTGACGCTGGCGCTGCTTTCCCTAATCGGCTTCCCGCCGACAGCGGGGTTTTTAGCTAAATTTTATATTTTTGCCGTGGGTGTCCAGGCTGACCTGCTGTGGCTGGTGGTGGTAGCGGCCATAAACACGGTTATTTCCGCTTATTATTACTTCGGCGTCATCAAGGTGTTGTGGCTGCGCGATTCCAGTATGAAAACAGCGGTCCCGGCATCCGGCGCGCTGAAAACAGCCCTGGCGGTTTCTTCATTCGGCATACTGCTGTTCGGCATACTGCCGGCAGTGGCGATGAAGGTAGCGGAAATGGCCGGGGGTGTATTTGGCGGATAGGCCACAAGGGAAATTCTAATATCAAAATTTCGAATAGTTTTCGGGAATCAGATATAAGTTTGCGGAAAGCGTCCTTTGAACCGCAGGCCTTTGTTGCGTCATAATTACCAGCATGAAACTAATTGATTCACACGCGCACCTGGATATGCCGGAATTCCAGCCGGATTTTTCTGATGTACTCAACCGGGCTAAAGATGCCGGCGTGGAAAAAATGATTACCATCGGTATTGACACAGCCTCCAGCCGGGAAGCCGTCAAGCTGGCGGGGCGTTATGAACACATTTTTGCCACCGTGGGCATACATCCCTGTGACAGTGCTGATGTCACCGATGAGGCACTGGCTGAGATAGCCAAACTGGCCGCTGAACCCAAGGTGGTGGCTATCGGCGAGACCGGGCTGGATTTTTACCACAAACCTTACTCCGAAAGCACACAGCGGCGCTCGCTGGAGTTCCACCTGGATTTGGCGTTGCGTACCGGGCTGCCGGTGGTCATTCATAGCCGCCAGGCGGATGATGCCATTCTGCCGCTGCTGCTGGAATGGGCTGAAAGCAATCCCGGCCACCCGCGCGGCGTTATCCACTGCTTCGGCGGCAGCATCACCAACGCGGATAAGTACCTGGCCGCCGGCTTTTACATTGCCCTGGGCGGCTATGTCAGTTATCCTTCTGCTCAAAAAAGCCACGAGGTGTTCCGCCACATCCCGCTGGACCGGCTGCTGCTGGAAACCGACTGTCCCTTCCTGCCGCCGCAGCGCCACCGGGGGCAGCGCAATGAACCGGCTTATATTGCCCAGACGGCTGAAGCGCTGGCGGATATACGAGGTATAACGGTTGAAGAACTGGCGCAGGCGACAACGGATAATACCGAGCGGCTTTTCAATATTGGAGTTCACTGAGATAATTCAGTGTTATCACTTTTGAACGATGGTAAGGCTTTATTGATTGTTTCCGCTATATCTGCGGGATTGCCTGGGGCCAGCACCATCCGCTGATAATCCCAACCCTCCAGTTCAATGGTCAGGTGCTTTCGTCCGGCGGTTGCAAACCAGAACTCACGGCCGGTGGCTGATATATAAGTGCCGGCCTTTACCAGGAATGGGATATGGGTGCCTGGTGCCCGCACCGCAGCCATCTGCCAGCCTAGAGAATTCGCGGCTGCCCATACTATACGGTCCAGTGGTATCTTTAAGTCTTTACCATGTACAGCCAGGAACTTTTCCACTGGGTTTAATTTGATCGTTAGGTGATGGTTGTCAATTTCTAATTTCATTTATACCTTAAATGCCGAGGGGCAGATATCCTTCAAAAAACACTCGGTGCACTTAGGCTTGCGGGCAAAGCAAATCTTGCGCCCGTGGTCCTGAATCAGGTGGGGAAAGCGGCCCCAGTCATCCTTCGGCACCAGGATCATCAGGTCTTTTTCAATCTTGACCGGATCTTTCTGCTGGGTAAAGCCCAGCCGCTGCGACAGGCGGACCACATGGGTATCCACGGCTATTCCCTCAATCTTGCCGAAAGCATTCCACAGCACGATATTGGCCGTCTTTCGGGCGGCGCCGGGGATTTGTACCAGCTCCGCCATGGTCTGCGGTACTTTTCCGCTGAATTTTTCTTCCAGCACCCGGCCCATGCCGATCAAGTTTTTAGCCTTGTTATGAAAAAAGCCGGTACGCTTGATGATGCTTTCCAGCTCTTCAATATCCGCCTCAGCGTAATCCCGCGCCGTTTTATACCGGACGAAAAGTGTTGGCGTAACAGAGTTAATAACAGTGTCGGTGGTCTGAGCGGACAGGATTACAGCGGCCAGTAGTTCCAGCGGATTGGAAAAATTTAATGCAATCTGGTTGTGAGAATAGGCGTCCTTAAGGCGTCTGATAGTTTCATTGATATCGGCAGCGTTTTCTGTCATGAAATCAGTTTACCTTCACACTGACTTTTTGACAAGATAAATTGCGTTTAATCAAGCAGCCTATACCGCGGGATAAGTAATTGCTATAATAAACATTATGTCTGAAACAAAAATTATTATGATCCAGGGTACATCATCCAATGTCGGTAAAAGCGTGCTGGTGGCGGCGCTTTGCCGTATCTTTAAGCAGGACGGCTACAGGGTGGTTCCGTTCAAGTCTCAAAACATGGCCCTCAACGCCTTTGTAACGCCCGAGGGCGGCGAAATAGGCCGCGCCCAGGCCATGCAGGCTGAAGCCGCCGGAATAGCTCCCAGTATCCATATGAATCCGGTGCTGCTGAAACCAGAGGCCAACGCCCGCTCCCAGATTATTCTTCACGGCAAGATCCATGACAACACTTCAGCCGCCGATTACTATCAGCATACCCAGTTTTTGCTAGGCAAGGTTAAGGAGTCATTGGATTACCTCAAAGAACGCTATGATGTCATTGTCATTGAAGGGGCCGGATCACCGGCTGAGATAAACCTGAAAGCCCGTGAGATCGCTAATATGCGCATGGCTAAACTGGCCCAGTCTCCAGTACTGCTGGCCGGTGATATTGATCGCGGGGGGGTATACGCTTCTTTCGTCGGAACACTGGAGATATTGGACGAGGAGGAACGCAAGCTGGTAAAAGGTTTTATCATCAACAAGTTCCGCGGTGATGTCAGCCTGATAAAGGACGCCAACGACTACCTGGAAAATAAGACTGGCCGCCCGGTGCTTGGGGTAGTTCCCTACTTCCGGGACATTCTCCTAGCGCAGGAAGACTCCGTCTATCTGGATGAACGCCAAAACCGACAGGATGAAACCGACCTGGATATTGCTATAATCCGCATTCCCCGCATTTCCAACTATGATGACTTCGACGCGCTGGAGGAAGACGGCGCCAACATCCGCTACATCACCAGGCCGGACGAACTGGGCAACCCCGACCTTATTATTATTCCCGGATCCAAGACGACGGTACCTGATCTGCTGGCCATCAGGAAATCCGGGGTAGCCGATGCGGTGGTTAAAAAGGCCAAAGCCGGAACACCGGTATTCGGCGCCTGCGGCGGCTACCAGATGCTGGGCAAGGTAATTCACGACCCGGACCACGTGGAATCAGAAGAAGACACCATTGAAGGACTGGGGTTGATCAACGCCGAAACAACTTTTGCCTGTGAAAAGGCTACCACCCAGGTAAAAGGCACCATAATCGACGACCGCGGGCTTCTGGCCGGGCTGAAAGGTGAAATCATCAGCGGCTATGAAATACACATGGGGCGTACTGTAAGCCCGAACCGTCCCTTTCTGATTAACGAAACGCAGGACGGCACGGCGGATTACGCTGACGGCAGCATCAGCGGGGACGGCATGGTCCTCGGCAGTTATATTCACGGCATATTCCTGAGCCATGGTTTCCGACGCGGCCTGCTGAACAATCTGCGCAAGCGAAAGGGTCTGCCGGAACGGGTCTATGACGCCCCTTTGGACAAAGAAAAACACTACGATGCCCTTGCCGACCTGGTGAGGAGTTCAACCGACATGGAAGCGGTTTACCGTATCCTCAATGAAGGTATAACCAGTTGAGCCGGGAAAACATCGACAAGCTGCGCCGCGGCTGCCTGACGGAGCCGGCCTGGCAGCTGCTGGGCATCAAGCTGGAAGAACTGACCGACGGTTATGCCCGGGTAAAGATGGAAGCGAAACCCGAATTCACCAATTTTATCGGCAGCATCCACGGCGGCATTATCGTCACCCTGGCGGATTCAGCCTTTGGTTACGCGGTAAATTCATTGAACTACCCGACCGTGGCCGCCCAGTTCAATACCCATTTCCTGAACGCCGCTGCCCCGGGTAAGGAACTGAGCGCGGAGTGCCGGGTAATAAAGGCAGGGAAACGGGCCGTTACCGCGGAGATCAAGGTGACGGACAGCGACGGTAAAATAATAGCCAGCGCTACCGGAACCGGAATACCGCTGAAACAATAAAACACCCTCGGTTTCATCTTCCGGCAACCAGCTTGCCAATGCCGCTTACGATAAACAATAACCCGATGATGGCTAAAAATCCGGTAACCGCCCACTGCGCCAATGGAGAAACATAACCGATAGCCAATCCGGCCGCGGCGAGGGCAAAGAGCAGACCGCCGCCGATAATCATCGAGCGGCCTTGTTCGCGGCTGTCGACCGCCATGGCCATGGCGTAGATGGGATCGTT
The DNA here is from genome assembly GCF_055384165.1 of Dehalogenimonas sp. NIT-SK1. NCBI lineage: Bacteria > Bacillati > Chloroflexota > Dehalococcoidia > Dehalococcoidales > Dehalococcoidaceae > Dehalogenimonas > Dehalogenimonas sp. NIT-SK1. The sequence continues at coordinate 835,864 of NZ_AP042352.1, read as the reverse complement.
CTCTTCCAAATAATTCTGTTTCATATTGCTTTGGCTCCGGATAAGTGCTTTCACCGGATATAACGTTGTTCAGCGTGATTAGTTATTATAAGCGCCCGGAAAATATGTTATAATTGCCCGTCATGAAGAAACCGGACTGGCAGCTTACTGCAACCACCATCAAATGCGAAGCGGTGGATGACGAGATAACCATAATGGTTAAACCGGACGGTGAAGCCCGTTGCGCCAGTTACGCGAGATATGGTTCAACGGATAAGAACGCCCAAACCGGGCTACAGAAAAAAACCGGAAAACGGGGTTTCACACCCAAATGCGAGGGGCCGGACTGCCGGCGGGTTACTGAATACCGCGACCGGATAATGGCTGAAGAAGAGCGGATTTAGCGCTTGGCGCTTTCCCCAAGATAAGCGGAAATAACCTCCGGATTATTGCGTATCTCCTCCGGTGTACCCTCGGCGATTTTGCGGCCAAAATCCAGAACGACGATGCGGTCGGCCAGGTCCATGACCACGCCCATGTCATGCTCAATCAATACAATAGTGCGCACGCCGTCCCGTAGAACCGGCGTTTCCGGGTAGCATTCACCCTGACCTTCGAATATATCCACAATAAAGCGGGCAATATCTTCTTTTTCTTCACTGTTCATGCCGGCCATGGGCTCATCAAGCAGCAAGACACGAGGCTCCAGCGCCAGGGCGCGTGCCAATTCGATACGTTTTCTCATTCCGTACGGCAGCGATGCCACCACGTTATGCCGAACGGCTTCAATCTCCAGGAAGTCAATAATATCTTCTACGATGCGGCGATGCTTTATCTCTTCATTATGCGCCGGCCCGAAATACAAACTGCTGGTCAGAAAGTTCTGCTTCATGAAAACATGGCGCGCGGCCATAGCGTTTTCCAGCGTGGTCAAACCGGAAAACAGCTCAATGTTCTGGAAAGTACGGGCCAGACCTATCTTGGCCGCCTTATCCGGCCGAATGCGGGTAATGTTTTTACCATCGAAAACCACCTCGCCTTTCTGGGGTTTATAAAAACCGTTGAGACAGTTCAAAAGGCAGGTCTTACCGGCACCGTTAGGTCCGATAATGGCTAAAATCTCGTTTTCCCGGATGTCGACTGAGACGTCTTTTAGGGCGGTAATACCGCCAAAGGAAAGAGTCAGATTGCGCATACTTATCTTAACCAGGTTCTGGATATCCCGTTCTGCTGTCATGCTGTCGAGTTCCATATTAATCCCATACCCGTTCATCTATTATGGTTTCAGCATCAGATGATATATCACCGGGTGCCACTAGTTCCAGATAGTCCAATTTTATCACGCAGGCGCGTTGGAAAGCTGCAGACAGATCCGTTTCAAACCCGGCATCGTGAACCGGGCGCTCAGTTTCCACCCGCAATGTCAAGTGATCCCGGTTGCCCTGGCGGCACACTTTCAGCTGAAATTTGCCGGCTCCACTGATTTCATCCAGCAGACTCCTTACCTGTTTTGGCACCACAAACATTCCCCTTACTTTAACCGCATCACCACAGCGACCGAGAAGCCCCCCCAGCTTAGGCGCGGTACGCCCGCAGGGGCAATCTTCCACTACCAGGCGCGACAGGTCACCGGTACCGAAGCGCAGTAGCCCCCAGCGTGGATTATGTAAAGGTGTTACGACTATTTCCCCAATCTCACCCGCGGGCAATTGTCGACCGGTGGCCGGATCTATTATCTCGATAATATAATCATCCATCAGGTGCAGCCCATCTTTCTGAGGGCATTCGTAAGCCAGGGCGCCACCCGGTTCAGTTACGGCATAAGCCTGGTAGGTATCAATGCCGTAGTCCTGCTCCAGCGACCGGCGCATCGTTCGGGACAGCATTTCACCGGTAAACCAGGCTTTTTTTAAGCCAAAGTCCTTATTAAAATTTCCGGTTTCCTCTATCTTGTTAATCAGCCCTAACAGGTAACTCGGCGTACCGACAAAACCGTTGACGCTTAGTTCTTTCATTGTTTTGATATGCACATCGGTGTTGCCGGCACCAGCCACTACCACCGTGGCACCGCACTGCCGCAGCGCTTCACCGAAGAGGGTGCCCGCGGGGGATAAATGATAGGTAAAGGTATTGATAACAGTATCTCCACGACGAAAGCCAGCGGCCCAGAATGATTTGGCGAACCATTTTATCCTTGAACCGTGAAGCGGTTCATATACCGGTCCGGGTGAGATAAATACGCGTTCGATATCTTCATATTTGCCGATGTAATACTCACCATAGGGCAGATTCCGCTGTTGCTGCTCAATCAGGTCAGGCTTGCGGGTGACGGGCAGCTTTTCCAGATCAGCCACCGTTTTTATGCTGCCGGGTTTAACACCGGCCCGCAGCATCATTTCTCTGGCAGCCGGAGCCCCCCTGAAAGCCCGGGTTACCGCCCGCCGCAACCGGCTTTCCTGAAAAGCGCGGCGTTCTTCATCAGTCATTGATTCTAGTCTGTCATAATGGTCTTGCATATTAAGCGCAGTCATCTCCCGTCTAATTTACAGCCAGCGTTTGCGGCGCTTGTAGTGTTTTACATCCCGATAGCTCTTTTTCTTTCCAACCGCCGAAAGTCCCATATAGAATTCTTTAACATCTTCATTGTTCTGCAAAAAGTCCGCGGTGCCGTCCAGCACCACCCTGCCGTTTTCCATTACATAGCCGTAATTGGCGACCGAAAGGGCAATGCGGACATTCTGCTCCACCAGTAATACTGAAGTCTGCTGTTCTTGGTTAAAACGCCGGATAATGGAGTATATTTCATCCACCATCAGCGGCGCCAGCCCCAGTGAAGGCTCGTCCAGCATCATGAGCCGCGGCCTGGCCATCATAGCCCGACCGATAACCACCATCTGCTGTTCTCCTCCGGAAAGATATCCGGCGGTATTGTTGCGCAGGTTTTTCAGGCGCGAAAAGTAGTTATATACCATCTCCAGGTCATCTTTGACCGCCTGTCGGTCCTTGCGGTTAAAGGCTCCGACCATCAAGTTTTCCTCGGCAGTCAGGTGCTCAAAAACACGGCGGCCTTCCAGCGCCTGAACGATACCCAGCCGGCCAATATACTCAGGATTCTTGCGGTCAATGCGCTCGCCGTCCCACTCGATATTGCCGTCAGTTACCTCACCTTCCTCAATATGGAGTAAACCGGAAATAGCCTTCAGCGTGGTGGTTTTACCGGCGCCGTTAGCGCCCAGCAAAGTGACAATCTGGCCATCCGGAACCGAGAGCGAAACGCCGTGCAGTACCCGGATGACATTCAGGTAGGTTACCTCTATGTTGTTAAGTTTAAGCATGGTTTATAAACATTTTCCTGATCATTGGCAGATACGGGCGGGAAGCCATACCGACTTCCCGCCCAACTGTTTTATTCGAAACCGTAGTCAATATAAGCGGCGTCAATCCAGTCACTTATCGGATTAATGGAACCATCCTGTACCTGGAATACTCTCATGCCTTTGCTCAACCGGTTATCACCTTCGGTATAGCTGACCGGTCCATGAAGACCTTCAACATCATAGTCCAGCATCTGGAAACCATATTTCTCAACATTTTCCGGCGTCAGATTTTCCGCGCCGCCGGGGGTGTTTTCTATGGCGGTTCGAAGGATTTCAGCAATCAACAAACCTTCGGCCCAGGAGGTGATATAGTCCATGTTGTCGGCGAATTCCGGATGATGCTGATTAACATACTCTGTCATCTTATCCATGCCGGGAACATCCTCGCCCCACTTGGCGGTGGGAAAGACACCATAAACGCCTTCGGCCTGGTCAGCCCCGGCCAAATTTACCATTTCACTGGTAAAACTGGCGTGGCCGCAGCCGATGGTTACTCCGGTTAATTTACCGGCAGACTGAAGGTCGCGGATGCCATCAACTATTACCGAGGTTGGCTGGGGGGTACTGGAAATAAAAATAACATCGGGATTATGGTTGGCCACCCGTGTCAGCGTTTCAATTTCGTTTGAGGTATTTGAGCTGTGTTCTTCGGTGGCTACGATTTCTATACCCAAATCTTCCGCAAGCGCATCAGCCGCATCTTTTGCTCCGGAGCCGGTAGAGTTGTTCAAAAGCATCAAAGCCATCTTCGGCGCGCCATCGCCCTGCCAGATATTATTCATATAATACTGGGCAAAAACAGCCCAGCCGTCACCGTAGTCAGGCATCTGGGCATAGATATGCTGCGGCGGCTGGGTGATGGAAGGAGAAGAGAAAACGGTAAACCCGGGCAACCCAGCCTCATTGGCGATGCCCATTACCGCGGTCATCATAGCTGATGCCTGGGTGGTGAACATCAGCGCTTCGCTGGAAATGAACTGGTTGATAATAGTTGTGGCGGTTGAAGAGTTGTAGCCGTTGTCACGACCGATGAGTTCTATCTGGTGGCCAGCTACACCATCCAGTTCCTCATTGACATATTTGATGGCGTCAATGACTCCGGCTGCCATGGGCTGTCCCTTGGCAGCGGCCACTCCGGTCTGGGGATACATTACCCCGACTTTTAGAGGTTCTTTTACCGTGCTGGTAGGATCAGTGGTTCCGTTAGGGGGATCATCTTCGCCGTTGCAACCGGCGGCCAAAACCGGCGAAACGAGTAATAACAGGGTGATTATCAGTACGGTTATTTTACTGGTCCATTTTTTCCCTTTCATAATTTCCTCCGCATTATTATTTTTTCTTTTTGCTTCATTATTCTATTTGTCACATATTCCTATCCTCCGACCGTCAGTGTGAAAAAGGCCACAGCCGGTAGGAGGCTTTAAAGAGTTGCCAGCGATGGGCCAGTCCTCTAGGTTCAATTACCAAAAAAAGCACGATTACCAGACCAAAAACAAAAGGCGCCAGTCCCGCGGTAAAACCGGAAGGCAGTCCATCAATTGATGACTCCAGGATAGGTGAAATATAAGTCACTCCCTGCTGCAGCATTCTGATAGCCACCGCTCCCAGAATGGGGCCGAGAGTGGTGCCGGCACCGCCTATGATAATCATACCGACATACAGAATGGAATCACTTATGGCAAAGTGCTCAGTACTGACGTAGCCTATCCAGTGAGCCGTTAATGAACCGGCAATACCGGCCAAGAAACAGCCAATAAAAAAGGCTATCAGCTTGTAGCGGAAAAGGTTTATTCCCATTACTTCAGCGGCCAGGTCATTGTCCCGTACCGCCACAAAGGCACGACCGATGCGGGTCCGAGCCAGGTTCTTGGCGAAGAATATAACCAGCAATGTCACCGGCATTATCAGGAAAAACAAATTTTGCGGAGACCGGATGGTCAAGCCAAAGATTTCAGCCCTGGGCACACTCATACCGGAAAAACCGCCGGTAATATCCAGGTGGTTTATTACCCAGATGATAATAATCTGGGCGGCAATGGTAGCGATAGCCAGGTAAAAACCCTTTACCCGGAGAGAAGCGACGCCGAAAAATACACCTATCAACCCCGACATTATCCCCGCGGCGGGCAAAGCTACCAGAAAAGGCAAATCCAGCTGAGCGGTCAGGACAGCGGAGGTAAAAGCGCCAACGGCAATAAAACCGGCATGACCGACTGAAAGCTGCCCGCAATACCCGGTAAGCAGATTCAAGCCGTTGGCGGCTACAATGGTAATGCCGATAAGATTGACCACCCCCAGCCAGTAGACAGACAGGTAAAGGGGCGCAGTGAACAATACCACCAAACCGATTATAAGCAATGCCCAGTGGGTCTTAGTGCGGAAAACCGCCATGTCCGAAGCATAGCTGAAGTTTCGAGTTCCGCAAGGCAGACCGGCACTCATACGGTGGAGCCCCCTTTTCGACAAATTAAGCGAGTCCTGATTTCAGCAGCCAAAAGCTATATCCTTTCTATCCTGACCTGGCCAAAAAGACCATAAGGCTTAACAAACAGCACAATAATAATAATGATAAAGGGAATGACATCTTTGATTCCGGACCACGTCATCTCCGTAAGGTATCCGCCGCCCAGGTTTTCCGCCAGGCCGATAATAGGCCCGGCTACCATGGCGCCCAGGAAAGAATCCAGGCCTCCCAAAATAACCACGGAAAATGATTTCAGCCCGGTTTCCACCAGACCATGAGTGATGCCGCCGATACTGGACATCAAAATCCCGCCAACTGCCGCCAAGGCACCGGCAAACATCCAGGAAACAGAAAATATCTTGGTTACCGGAATACCGCAGGCCCAGACCGCCATCTGGTCATCAGCTGTCGCCCTCATAGCGACTCCCATGCGATGATGGCGGAAAAACAAGCTCAGCAGTACAAAAAGCAGTAAAGCGATACCGGCAGCCCAGAGATATTCCTGTGAAACCACGGCGCCCAGAATCTGCACCGGCTCATCAGGAATAAAGCCCGGCATGGCAGCGGTGGAAATAGGCCATATCATGGTTACCAGTCCTTCAAGCACGAAGGCAATACCAAGTGTTACGGTTATAAGTGATAAAATCGGCTGCCCGATCAGGGGCCGCAAAGCAACCCTCTCCAGTATCCAGCCCATGCCGGCAGCGGCGGCGATGGTTACCGGCAGCCCCAGCCAGAAAGGCATGCCGGCCTGGTGCAGCGTACCATAAGCGATCCAGGAGAACAGCAGCACCATCTGCCCCAGCGCCAGATTGGCTACGCTGGATGACTTCCAGATAAAGGTAAAACCCAGAGCTATGAGGGAATAAACCAGTCCTACCGTAATGCCGGTCAGCACAAACTGTATCAAATCAGTCATAATTACAGTTCCCTTACCTTAATGGAAGTAGTTACCACACCCTTGCGTCCATCCCGATAGGTAACCTGAGCTTCTACTTTTACTTCCTGGTTTTCCCCGTACATGGCTTCAATGAGCTGCTGGTAACGTTCATACATGGCCCCGCGCCGCAGTTTCCGAGTACGGGTAAGTTCTGCCTCATCCGGGTCGAACTCTTTATGTAATATCACGAATTTCCTCACCCGGGAATGCTCCGGCAGAAATCCGTTGACCCTCAAGACATCTTTGATTACCAGGTCAGCGACCTCTTTTTTCTGGGACAGGTCAACATAGGTGGTATAGTTAAGGCGATTATTCTGAGCCCATTTACTAACCATGGAGAAATCGATGTTGATGATGGCTGAGACATATTCTTTCTCTTTATCTCCCAGTACCATGGCGTCCTTGATATAGGGTGAAAATCTCAGGCGTCCTTCAATATACTGCGGGGCAAACTTGACACCGCTTTTAAGCTCACCCATATCTTTCAATCGATCCAGGAAAATAATATGACCGTCTTCATTGATATTGACCGCGTCACCGGTACGGAACCAGCCCCCGGGGGCGAAGGTTTCCCTGGTTTTTTCCTCGTCTTTATAATAGCCGGAGAACATGCAGTCAGACCGAACAAAAAGCTCCCCCTCATTAGTCAGCCTCACCTCAGTATTGAGCGCCGGTCGACCGACGCTTTCAAAAGCGATTTCACCGGCTGAGTGGGATGAAATAAAGCCGGCTTCAGTGCTGGCGTAATTCTGGCGCAGTTCAATGCCGATAGCGTGAATCAGTTTAAAGGTATCCAGTGCCAGTACTGATGACCCGGTGACGGCACAGCGGACCCGGGATAAGCCTAGGCGATCCTTCAGAGGACGGAACATTAGACCATCGGATACTTTTCCCAGGGCTTTCCAAAAAGGCCCCGCATCCTTACCTGACAACTTGGCTTCAGCCAACCGGTAACCCACCGGTAGAAAAGTTTTATAAGCCAGCCGCTTGAAAGGATGGGCATCCATCATCTTTACCTGCATATCGGAAACGACGCCTTCCCACTGCCGAGGCCCGTAAATAACAAAATGAGGACCGATTTCACGGGTATCAGCTGCAATGGTTTCCGGTTCTTCGGGAAAGTTAAGTCTTGCTCCGGAAATAAGATGTGGAATAGTAGCAAAAAAGCTGTCACCCACCCAGGCGGCTGGAAAATTGGATATAAGGTCACTCTTGTCATCCAGCGGGTATCGGGTGACAAATCCCGACGCGGTAGAGATGAGCGCCCGATGAGTCAAAACAGCCGCCTTCTGCTGACCGGTAGTACCAGAGGTATAATAAATAAACGCGGTGTCCCCGGCGTCTATTTCCGAAAGGTTTTTTTCGAATAAGCCGGCCTGCTCAAAATCAATCTGTCGCCCAATCTCAACCACTTCCCGGAAACTCATCAGCAAAGGGTCATCATAGTTTTTCAGTCCCTTGGGGTCCCAGTAGATGACTTTCTTGAGCTGGGGAGCTTGTTCCCGAATTTCCAGAAACTTATCAGCCTGTTCCTGGTCATTTACAATGGCGAAAGACGCCCCTGAATGGTTTACTATAAACCGCACCTCCTCAGGCACAGCATCAACATAGATGCCGGTGGGTATGGCCCCTGCTGCCTGAACGGCGAATTCACCCCAGAACCATTCGGGTTCATTGTCGCCGATAATGGCCGTAACATCGTTTTTTCTGAGCCCCAGTTTAGTAAGACCCAGTGAAAAATATTTCACCTGGTCATAGTATTGCTGCCATGAATATCGGTGCCAGATGCCAAAGTTTTTATAGCACATGGCCGTGTTTCCCGGCCAGTACCGGGCATTACGCATGATTAAAGCGGGTACGGTTTGCGCTTCCAATTGCCGTTAACACCCCCATAAACAGAAACCACCCCCGCTTGGGAGGTGGTCTTTTAATTTCGCCTTCTAAGTTGATTCAGTCTGTGTTCGACCCGCCCAAGCGCACCCTGGTGCGCCTGGTAAAGGCGAAGTTAAAGCTGAAGCGACCTAAAAACAACATGACGCGTTAGAGTAACATAAGCCAAATTACCTGTCAAATAACGCTATGTCTTAAGAACTAAGACTAGTCTCAAAACACCCATATCTCTATATGTTAATGCCTGTTACCAGGATATTTCAGGTTTTTTCCGCCAGCATCTCCGCCAGATTTACCAGCGTCGCTACCGGAACGCCGCTGCCGCCTTTAGTCAAGTGCCCTTTTTCTTTATCGCCCCAGGCAGTCCCAGCAATATCCAGGTGCACCCAGGGTGTATCTTGGCTTATAAACTCAGACAAAAACAGTCCGGCAGTAATGGTCCCCGCCGGACGTCCACCGACGTTTTTAATATCGGCGATATCGCTTTTGTACTGTTCCCGGTATTCCTCCCATGAGGGTAATTGCCAGATCCGCTCTCCAGCAGATTCACCGGCTCTGATAACCTTATCCATTAAGCACTGATTATTGGTTACCGCAGCACTGGCTTTATCGCCCAGAGCAATAACGCATGCCCCGGTCAGTGTAGCCGTATCAACTATGGCAGCCGGGCGTTTTTCCCGGTCGAGAAAGCCCATGGCATCCGCCAGTATCAAGCGGCCTTCAGCATCTGTAGAAATGACTTCAACCGTTTTCCCGGTGAACATCCGAAGTACGTCACCCGGTTTAAAAGCTCCGCCGTCCGGCATATTTTCCGTTGCCGGTACCACAGCAATAACATTAAGTCCCAGTTTCAACTGACCTATGGCTCCTATCGCCGCGATAGTTGCAGCTCCGCCGCTCATATCAAATTTCATTTCCTCCATCTTGTCTGAAGGCTTTATGGAAACACCGCCGCTGTCGAAAGTCAGCCCTTTGCCCACCAAAGCCAGGTCCCAGCCGTCGCCGGGTCGCCCCCGGTGTTCCAGGATAATCAGTTTCGGCTTATTAACGGCGGCCGATGCACGCGAAACACCGACCATACCACCCATGCCCAAATTTTCCATCTCGGCAAGTTCCATCACCGTGATTTTAAGGCCGGAGTTATCAGCTGTCGCTCGAGCCTGTTCTGCCATGTGTGCCGGAGTCATATGGTTGGATGGTTCATTAGCCATATCGCGGGCCAGCATTACAGCCCGGGCGACTACGGTTCCTTTTTCGACTCCTTTTTTAAAGGCATTTTCATCCATTGCTCCAGACGCGACCACTGAGAGTGATTTCAATTTTCCATATTCACTCCGGGTGGTTTTATGCCTGTGGAATTCATACCCCCCAAGATAAGCTCCTTCGGCGACTGCTAATCCAAGATCAATGTCCGCCAGTAATTGTTCCGGCAGCAACAGTCCCAGTTCAATAATATTTTTTCGCTGCAAACCGCGGCAGGCGTCGGCTACCGCAGACCGTGTTAAAGCCGGTGTGGCTTGACGCCTTTTGCCAAGCCCCAAAACAGCAACCCGGGAAGCCTGAAAACCCTGTGGAGAGTGAAAAATGGTCAACTCACCTGGCTTACCGTTAATTTCTTTTTGTTGCCGCAAGCGCCTGACATCGCCTTTCAGCAGTCTATCGACGGTCTGTTCGGAATCACTTTGTTCATCATCCTCAAACACACCGACAATAATGGCTCCGGTTTTTAATTCTGCTACACTTTCAGTAACCAGTCGAATTTCCATAAGACCTCGCTTTATGTTCTTTTCGCTTTGATATCGCCTATTATTCTATCAATTATGGGCCCAATGTCCATATCCGGCTTAATATCATAATAATGACCGCTAAGCGGCTCGAATTCAGATTCCAGCATCTGATAGACTTCCCAATCCGCGTCTGAGTAACCTGACAGCCTGTTTTTCAAGCGCTTCCTGGCGGTATTCCGGGGTGTATTTAAAAAAACATTTACGGCAACAGCACCGGTTTCCTGGGCGATTGCCCCCAGTGGCCGGCGATATTTTTTATTAAGATTAGTGGCGTCAAAAACCACGCTATATCCCTGAGACAAATACTCCCGTGCCAGATAATACAGCACGCTGAACACCCGGTCATGCTCCCGCTGAGTATAGACCGGCTTTTTAATCAGCAATTTTCGGGTGAAATCACTGCTCAGCACTATCAATGGAATACGACTAGCCAACTCCTCGGCGAAATAACTTTTACCGCTGCCGGGCAAACCCACCAAGATTACAAATAGCGGATTATCTGATTTTTCCGGAAGTTTAGACACCAGCTCACGTCGCAACGCGGCAGCGTCATCATCATGCAATCTGGTCATAAAAATATTATAGCTTAAAATTGAGCGAGCAGCCCACCCGTCGGTCGGCTATATTTCCGAGAGGTGATCTACGGCCAGTTGCCCTTTGCCGTTTCGCGGGACCGTGTCTACTATAATTACTTTTTTAGGGCATTTATAATTAGCCAGTTTGTCCAAGCAATATTTTTTTACCTGCTGTTCGGTCATCGCGGCGCCGGGTTTCAACTTTACCGCCACCAGCACAACCTCTCCCCTCATCTCATCAGGATCGGGAATACCGGCCGCCGCCGCGTCTTCAACCAATGGGTGCTTCAATAAAACGTCCGATATATCAGAAAAATAAATATTCTGCCCTTTGGTAATCAGCATCGGTTTTTTGACTCCCAGGATAAATAATTCCCCGTTAGGGTCAATAAAACCAATATCATCGGTATAAAACCAGCCTTCTCTGATAAAACGCTCAGTCTCCCGCGGCAGATTATGAAACGCCCGCATTATCGGACCGCTTATGATGATTTCCCCTGGTTCGCCGACGGCTGTTTCACGGCCGTTTTCGTCCACTACACGAACAGCAAATCCAGGTATAGCCCACCCGACACCACCGCTGCGACCAGAAGAACTGGTATCCTGGCAGGTAACATGCGTGGTTGATTCGGTCAACCCATAATACTGGATAAGATTCTTACCGGTCATCGACTCAAACTCAGTGATTACACTGACCGGAATGGGAGCCCCGGCGCTGCCACAGAAACGCAGTGAGCTGAGATCATACGTCAATCCGTTAGCCCTGAGGTGTTTTACAACCATGGCATGAATAAAAGGGACGCCGTGGAACATGGTGGCGCCTTCCCTTTCAATGGCACCAAAAGCATTATCAATGGAAATACCATTAACCATTACGATGCGACTGCCGGCATAAAGGGAAGTCATCATGATAATGGCTATACCCATGGTATGGTGCAGGGGCAGCGCGAAAAGCACGGCAATATCGTTTTCGTTTTGCCGAAATCCGACGGCGGCACCGGCTGCTGCCTCGACTAGCGCTTTTTGGGTTATCTCCACTCCGTGAGGTCGCAGTGTGGGCCCGGATGTATAGGCGATATGAGCTATCTCGGGGTATGCACTGACGGCAGGCGCCGCGGGCTCCTGTTTCACCAGTGAGTCATAACAGATTATATCGACATCATCTGACTCCTGTATACAGATAAAATGCCTTATCGATTTAAAAACGAGGGATTTAGAACGAAGCAAGCTTATGGCCGGCCTTTCGGCAATAACCGCCGCGGGCTCACAATCTCCAAAAACGGACTCCAGTTCAATCAGTTTATACTTGGTGTCCAGGGGTACAGCTACGGCTCCGGCTTTTATTATACCGAAATAACAAACAGCAAATTTCGGGCTGTTTTCAAGTATCAGAGCGACCCGGTCACCGAAGCTGATACCCATGGCGATCAGGCTCTCGGCCAGACCGTTGGATAGCCTTTCCAGTTCCTGGAAAGTTATGTTTTCAGAACCGTGGGTGAATGCCGTCCTATCATTTTGGCTGCGTGAAATATCAGCCAGGAATTTTACTAAATGCATATGTTTCCTTGTTGGTAAATTGCGTTGAAGTCTATCAAATCCCGGCCCAGTTGCCAAATCAAATTAATACTTAAGTTTTAATACCCCATGGCACTTGACAGTTTTATATTATTTGGACTATATTTAACCTTATTGAATAAAAAAAGGCTGTGAACGAGAGTAGTACGTTCGAGCCGCCAGGCACAGAGAGCCGGGACAGCTGAGATCCGGCGCCGGGGCGGGAACGGAATGGACTCGGGAGCCGTTGCCTGAAAGCCGTAAAGACGGAAAGTAGGCGCAACCGCGGGGGAGGCGTTAAAATCCCTGGAGTTTTCAGTTTAGCGCAAGTTGCTGAATTCCCCGTAATGAGATGGTCTTTCACAAGACTAATAAGGGTGGCACCGCGGAGCCCTCTGCCCCTTAAATAAAGGCAGAGGGTTTTTTGTTATCCTCAGAAAGGAAAAACGGCAAAAAAGTAGCGTAACCCGCACCACATAAGAAACAATACAATTGAAGGAGGCTACCATGGTTCACACAAAATTCTTGCTGAATGAAAAAGAAATGCCGACCAGTTGGTACAATATCCAGGCTGACTTGCCGGAACCTCTGCCGCCCTATCTGCATCCGGGTACCAAGCAGCCGCTGGGACCGGCTGACCTGGCGCCATTATTTCCGATGGAACTCATAATGCAGGAAGTTTCCCAGGAACGTTATATTGACATTCCAGGCGAAGTCATTGATATCTACCGTTCCTGGAGACCGACCACTTTATACCGCGCTCACGCATTGGAAAAGGCTCTTGATACCCCGGCAAAAATCTTTTATAAATACGAAGGCACCAGCCCCGCCGGCAGTCATAAACCCAACACCGCTGTCGCCCAGGCTTTTTACAACAAGAAAGAGGGTACCAACAGACTGACCACCGAAACCGGTGCCGGACAGTGGGGCAGTTCCCTGGCTTTTGCCTGTTCACAGTTTGACATGGAACTTAAAGTTTACATGGTTAAATGCAGTTACCAGCAAAAACCATACCGGCGCATGATGATGGAAACCTGGGGGTCGAAATGCGTACCCAGCCCCAGCCCCGACACCAATTCGGGCCGGCAGGCTTTGGCTGAAGACCCCGATAATCCGGGAAGCCTGGGACTGGCAATCTCCGAAGCGGTGGAAGATGCCGCCCCGCGCGAGGATACCCATTACTCACTTGGCAGCGTTCTCAACCACGTTTTGATGCATCAAACGGTTATCGGTCTTGAGTCACTGAAACAGATGGAGATGGCCGGTGAGTATCCTGATGTGGTAATAGCCTGCGTGGGCGGCGGCTCCAATTTCGGCGGCATGGCACTTCCTTTCGTACACCAGAACCTGACCGCCGGCAAAAAGACAAGGATAGTCGCGGTGGAGCCGACCAGCTGCCCCACCCTGACTAAAGGACTTTATGCCTATGATTACGGTGATGTCGCCGGGATGGCGCCAATAGCCAAGATGTTCACCCTCGGCCACAAATTCATGCCGCCACCGGTACATGCCGGCGGCTTGCGTTATCACGGCATGGCGCCCATTGTCAGCCACCTGCACAAGCTGGGTCTGATTGAAGCCAAGGCTGTCCATCAGCTGCCGACTTTCGAGGCCGGTGTGCAATTCGCCAGGACGGAAGGCTTTATCAGCGCGCCGGAAACCAACCACGCTATCCGCGCCACTATTGACGAGGCGCTCAAATGCCGCGAGTCCGGTGAAGAGAAGGTTATCCTGTTCAACCATTCCGGTCACGGTCACTTTGATCTGGCGGCCTATGATGCCTATCTTTCCGGTAAACTCACAGACTACGAGTATCCGGAAGAACTGGTTGCCGAGGCACTGAAAGATCTGCCGCAATGCGCGGTATAGTTTAGACGGAACGATTATTTCCAGCCGTAAAAAAGGGGGCCTTGAAAGCCCCCTTTTTTTATTCTTCCAGCCGGTATAGCACCATCCCGGAAGGTATCTTGGGATAGAAATAAGTGCTTTTTCGCGGCATTCGATCTTTAGCGTCAGATATGGATTGGATTGTTTCAGGATGAACCGGCTTAAGTATGAAAGCCAGCTGAAATTCCCCGGAATCCACCCGGTTGATTGCCGAGCTTAAATCATGGTCGTAGGCCACCATTTCTTCATCCATGGGGTTCAAACCCAGCGCTTTTTCCAGCACAACGTGGTCAACAACACTGACATCCATATCTTTGTAAGCCGGTGTATGTTCCCGGGGCATCAACGCCTCTATCCGCAACTTATCTTTAACCGTCAATTTCAGGAGTTGGCTTTGGCCGGTTAAGCCGTAAACAAAAAAGCGTGAACTGTGTTCAAGCGGAAATGACTCAATATCACGCCAGGGTTCCTTTTTGTCTAAACGGCAATGCTCAAGCTGGAAATACTCTTCCAGTTCCTGAGGCAGGATTTTTAGGCTGGTGGTATCAATACCTTTCAATAAACGATGAGTCGGCAATATGAGCATTCCGGGATCAGCCATATCGGTCAGGGACATCATAACAAAATTAAGCGGTGCATCAGGTGGTATATCGGGACTTTCGGCATAACTTTCATTACGATAAGCCAGGGCGCTTTCGTACCGGTGATGACCGTCAGCTATATAAAGGGGCTTGCCGGCAAAAGCTTTTTCCATGGCGGCGACCGCCGTTTGGTCATTTACAACCCACAGGCGATGATATTCACCATTTTCACCGGGGAACTCGGAATTCACCGGCCTTAGCCTTACCTGCTCGATTATCTTCGCGACTTCACGTTCCGGATCATGATAAAGACTGAAAACAGGACTGGTGTTAGCTTTGAGGGTACTGATAAGTTTAATGCGGTCCCGCTTGGGTCCAGCCAGGGTTCTCTCATGAGGCCTGACGATCATCCTGTCCCACTCTTCCAGCCTTACCCGGGCGAAAAGGCCAAGTCTTCGGGCTGCTTTGCCTTCGTAATGAAAGGTATGCTCGTGCACATAATAGGCGCTGGCATCATCCTGAATAAGCACCCCGTCAGCCATCCATTGTTCCAGAATAGCTCTGGCCCTGGTATAGCGATTGCTGCTGTCATTGTCACCGGGCGATGCCTGGGCGTATTCAATACGGATGAAATTATTCGGGCTAAACGCGAGCAGCTCTTTCTCCCGTTCGGGACCAATAACATCATAGGGCGGGCAAATAACCTGGGGCATAGACGCGCTCTGCGAATCATAACGCACGGCTCTAAACGGTCGAACTTCGGCCATTCAACTTCCTTTCTTTCCGAAACTTGGCGAAGGTCATCAGTTTAAATTATCCGCAATTTTGTTTCAAATCAGTTAAAACGGTTCATGGCGGTTTCCAGGTCATAACCAATAATAGCTTCCAAAGCCTTTACCGCATTAGCAACGGCTTCCGCAGCGACCTGCCTTTCATCCGGACTGAAACCGGATAGAACGTGATCCACCACTCCGGCCAGGGCAACAGTTTCACTTTCAGGACGACCAATACCTATTTTCAGACGAACAAGACGTTTGGTACCCAAAGCTCCGATGATGGACTTGACTCCGTTATGCCCCCCGGCGCTGCCATCACCTCTGATACGAATGCGGCCCAATGGTAAATCAATGTCATCATGAACAATGATTATATCGTCAGAGCTGACTCGGTAGCGGCGCACCAGAGCGGCAACAGCTTCCCCGGACAGATTCATATAGGTTTGGGGTTTGGCCAGAACAATCTTTACGCCTTCAATATAGCCTTCACCAACCCTGGAGCGGCAGCAGCTTTTTTCAAAGTTAATGCCATGCCGCCGCGCCAAAGCCCCGAGCACAGCAAAGCCAACATTATGACGAGTGCCCAAGTATTGGCGGCCAGGATTACCCAGCCCTATTATCAATCGCATTAAAACAACCTCGGCTGCGGTTCATCGGCCTTGCGCAGCATATCCAGCAAATCCGCTTCAGAGATTATTTTTATCTTCAGCTTTTTGGCTTTTTCCACTTTGGAACCAGGTTCTTCGCCGGCTACCAGAAAAGCGGTGTTTTTAGTAACATTGTCCTTTATATGGCCACCAGCGGATCTTATGGCTTCCCAGGACTGAGAGCGCGTCATGGTCTGCAGTTTCCCAGTAACAACAAATTCCCGGCCGCCTAGAGCCTGGTCCGCTTTCGGTTTTTCCTGTGCCATGCCGGGAGTGTTCAGTGCTTTTTTTAATCTGGCCACGATATCCTGATTCTGCGGCTGAGCAAAAAAACCGACGATACTGCCGGCGATTTTTGGGCCGATACCGGGAATTCGGGCTAATTCTTCCTGTCCGGCCTGAGCCAGCTGCTGCAGGCTGCCGAATTGTCGGGCCAGGATGGCCGCGTTCTCTTCGCCTACATGCTGAATACCCAGGGCATATATTACATGGGGCAGCGGCCGAGTGCGGCTTTTTTCAATCGCGGCTATTATATTATCAGCGCTTTTTTCTCCCATACCTTCCCGACTGGTCAATTGCTGTTTTTCAAGCTGGTAAATATCAGCAATATCCCTGACCAGGCCTTCGGCCAAAAAAGATGCCGCCAAACGCTCGCCGATACCGCGGATATCCATACCGGGTTTAGAGACGAAGTGTTCAAGCTTTTCAGCCAGCTGAGCCGGACAAGCCGCGTTGGGGCAATAATACATGGCTTCACCCTGGGCGCGGACTATTTCGGCGCCGCAAATCGGACACCTGGCTACACCGTCATGGCCTTTCAGTTTTTCTCTTATACTGAAAACCGGATAATTTTCGCGGCGGCGTTCCTTTACCGGCCCGATAACCTGGGGAATTACATCTCCGGCGCGCTGGATAACAACCGTATCTCCAACACGGATATCTTTTTTTTGAATATAGTCCTCGTTATGAAGCGAAGCCTGCCGGATTACTACCCCGCCCACATACACAGGCTCCAGGATGGCGTATGGATTAAGAGTTCCGGTACGGCCGACACTGATGCCGATGTCATTCAGTTGCGTCTGTGCCTGATGCGCCGGAAACTTAAAGGCAATGGCCCAACGTGGTTCTCGACCGGCCGAACCCAGGCGCTGCTGTTGTGACAGGCTGTTGACCTTGACGACTATGCCGTCCGCCTCATAGGGCAGGCTGTCGCGCTCCTGAAGCCATTTATCATAGTAGGCCTCAATATCCGCCATATTATCTGCAAGGCGGTTGTGGGGATTAAGTTTGAATCCCAAGCTTTTGATCAATTCCAACGTTCCCCAATGGGTTTCCGGGACATCAGACTTTTCAGCCCAGCCCAGGGCATAAATGAAAATATCCAGCGGCCGGGCGGCGGTCAGTCTGGGGTCCAATTGACGAATTGAACCAGCGGCGGCGTTCCGTGGATTGGCAAAGAGCGGCAATCCCTGTTCCTCCCTGCTCCGATTGAGTTTTTCAAAGCTTTCCCGGGGTAAAAACACTTCGCCGCGCACCTCGAAATTCTTGAGATTACCGTCATTGATACTGAGCGGTATGCTGCGTATGGTACGCAAGTTCTGGGTGACATTCTCACCCTGCAGTCCGTCGCCACGAGTAGCCCCGGTGTCCAATTTTCCGTCTTTGTAAGTCAAAGAAACAGCCAGACCATCCATTTTATGTTCGCAGACAAACTGCAGCTTTTCCTCCGGCAGCAGCTTCATTATCCTTTTGTGCCAGTTTCTCAATTCCTCATGGTTGAAAGCGTTAGCCAGTGACAGCATAGGCTTCCGATGTTCGATAATGCCAAATGCTTTTAATGGTTCAGCCCCGACCCTCTGGGTAGGTGAGTCAGGTTCGACCAGTGATGGAAAATCTGTTTCCAATTGCTGCAGTTCTCTCAGCAACGCGTCGTATTCCGCATCGGAAATCTCAGGAGCATCGAGAACGTAATACCGGTAATTGTGATGATTTATGCGTTCTCTTAATTCGGCGACCCGCTTTTGGGCCTGTAAAATCTGTGTCATGATAGACAATGTTATATCACACATCAGTAGCATGGCAACTAAATAATAAAGAATCAGTAGCCGGTTATTTTAAGGCTTCAACGATTGAGCTTTTTAACGTACCATGATAAGATACACTATAGTTTTCAGGTGTTTTTACAGGGGGGTATCCCCTTTTTTGGTTTATTGCGTGTGACAAAATTAGAAAATGAATTCGTTTCCGCCGGGATAGAACAGCCGTCAGTGCTCACTGTCGGAGTCTTCGACGGAGTCCACCTGGGACATAAGGCTTTAATCGATGAAACGATTCGACAGGCCCAAATCAAGGGATATACCAGCGGGGTGATTACTTTTACCGGTCATCCCAGGCTGGTGCTGGGCAAACACCGTGAGCTGCCTCATCTGACTACACTACCAAAGCGGCTTGAGCTTTTAAGGCAAACAGGGATAAACAAGGTCATAAGCCTTACATTTTCCGAAGAACTGGCAGCTTTATCAGCGGCTGATTTTATCAGCCTGGCAATAAAATACCTTTCAATGAAGGTGCTGGTCATCGGCCCGGATTTCGCCTTGGGAAAAAACCGTGAAGGAAACGCAGACACATTAAAGGCAATCGGAGATGAGATGGGCTTCACTGTTACGGTTGTATCGCCGGAATATAAAAACGGCCAAAAAATCAGCTCCACCCTGATCAGAAAAGCCATGGCAGAGAGCGACATGCAAAAAGTGCACGATTTGCTGGGCCGGTGTTTTACTCTAACTGGTACCGTGGTTCACGGTGAAGGCCGAGGTACCAAACTCGGCATACCAACAGCCAATCTTGAAATCGCGCACGACCAGGCTCTGCCGGCCGACGGAGTCTACGCCGGCTGGGCTGAGATTAAAGACCGGAAGATACCAGCCATCACCAATATAGGCACGCGGCCGACTTTCGGTCCCGGCCAGCGCACCGTTGAAACCCACCTGATTGACTACGGCGGTGACCAATCTCTTTATGGTCAGCAGATGGAAGTTGCTATAATAGAGCAGATACGCCCGGAGCAGAAGTTCAGTTCAGCGGAATCCCTCAAAGTCCGCATCAAAAAGGATATTTCGGAAGCCCGGCGTATATTAGAAAAAGTGGAGTGCTCCTGATGCCTGATATAGATTTCATTCTCAAGCGCGCCGTCAGTGATATTATCTCGGAAGAGGAGTTGCGCAAGTTATTGGCATCAGGCAAAAAACTGCGGCTCAAAGAAGGTTTTGACCCCAGTTCACCGGATATTCATCTTGGCCACATGGTGGGCTTGCGCAAATTGAGGCAGTTTCAGGACTTGGGGCACCAGGTGGTTCTGATCGTTGGGGACTGGACGGCGCAGATCGGCGATCCCAGCGGCGCTTCCGTTACCCGACCTATTCTGACAGCCGAACAGGTTCGTGCCAACGCTGAGACGTACCTGGCCCAGTTTTTTAAAATAGTGGACAAATCCCGGACGGAAGTCAGGTGGCAGAGTGAATGGTTCGGGGAGTTTACCCTGGCTGATGTCATCAAACTCACCAGCCGGTTCACCATAGCCCAGATGCTGGCCCGGGATGATTTTAAAAAGCGTTTTGATTCCAACCGTCCTATTACCATAACTGAATTTCTGTATCCCCTGCTCCAGGCATACGACTCCCTGGCTATCAATGCCGATGTGGAATTCGGGGGCAATGACCAGATGTTTAACCTGCTGGTCGGCCGTGAACTCCAGTCTATGGAAGGACAAACGCCGCAGCAGGTGTTTCTGACCCCCATTCTTACCGGTACCGGCGGAGTCAAAAAGATGTCCAAGAGTCTCAACAACTATATTGGAGTAGCCGAACCGCCCGAGGTGATCTACGGAAAAGTAATGTCCATCGGCGACGACCTGATTCACCAGTATTTTGAGTTGCTTACCGACATTTCCGATACGGAATTACAGCAGATTGAAAACGATATCAACAGCGGCCAAACCAATCCCATGCTGATTAAGAAACGACTGGCCAAAGAAATTTTGGCCCAACTCTACACAAATCAGGAAACTGAAGATGCCGCGGCCCACTTTGAACGGGTGCATCAGCGTCGGGAACTCCCTGAAGAGATAAAAGAACACCGAATATCATTCTCAGAACTTTTCTCAAAAAATGAAGGCCGGATAGACCTGGTGTCTTTGCTGGTGGAAGCGGGGTTGTCCGGCAGCAAAGGGGAAGCCAAACGGCTTATTTCACAGGGCGGCGTATCCATTCAAGGCCGCAAACTGACCGGGGAAAACAACTTCGAACTCGTCAGCGGCAGCGTTATCAAGGCGGGCAAGCGCCGTTTTGCCCGAATCATTAATACCGACAGCTAGACAGTGTTTCTACTTAATACGAACAATTTCTAAAAGAGGAGATTAAAGATGCAGAACTTGAGAATCCCAGGGCCGACTCCCTGTCCCCCGGAAGTACTGACTGCCATGGGACACCAGATGATCAACCA
Source organism: Dehalogenimonas sp. NIT-SK1 (assembly GCF_055384165.1). Taxonomy (NCBI): domain Bacteria; kingdom Bacillati; phylum Chloroflexota; class Dehalococcoidia; order Dehalococcoidales; family Dehalococcoidaceae; genus Dehalogenimonas; species Dehalogenimonas sp. NIT-SK1. The sequence goes on along the minus strand of NZ_AP042352.1, from coordinate 814,907 downwards.
CCGCGGTGTTGAATTCGCCGAGGCGCTCAAAGACGTCACCACCAAGATGAAAAAGGTATTCCAGACTGAGAATGACCTTTTCCTGCTGACCGGGTCGGGTACCGGCGGACTGGAAACGGCAGTGGTAAATATGCTCTCACCCGGTGATTCCGTTTTGTCTGTTTCTATCGGCGTTTTTGGTGAACGCTTCGCAAAAATAGCCGAAACCTATGGAGCCGACGTAATACCTTTGAATTTTACTCACGGCCAAGCCGCTGATGTAGCTGAGGTTCGTTCTGCGCTGCAGTCCAATCCTGGTGTTAAAGCGGTGCTGGTTACCCATAACGAAACCTCAACCGGAATCACCAATGACCTGGAATCTATCAGCAAGGTGGTAAAGGACGCAGGCAAGCTATTGCTGGTAGATTGCATCAGTTCACTGGGCTCGGTCAATGTTCCGGTGGATGAATGGGGTATAGACGTGGCTATATCCGGCTCACAAAAAGGCTGGATGGTGCCGCCCGGCATGGCCATGGTAGCCGTATCCGAAGCCGGCTGGCAGGCTTATGCAGAAGCCAAAATGCCCCGGTTTTACTTTGACCTGGGAAAGGCCAGGAAGAGCGCGGAAAAAGGGCAGACACCCTGGACGCCAAACGTATCAGCGGTACTGGCTTTCCGTGTGGCGCTGGATATGATGCTGGAAGAGGGTCTGGACAATATTTTTTCACGCCATCAACGCATGGGAAAATTCACCCGGGATGGTGTAAAATCCCTGGGACTCAACCTCCTGGCGGACGAAAGATATGCTTCTAATACCGTCACCTCGGTCGTGGCTGACCATGGCCTGGATGCCAAAAAGCTCAACAAAATAATGCGTGAGGAATTTGACATTGTTTTGGCCGGCGGCCAAGGCCCGCTGGAAGGTAAAATATTCCGTATCGGCCACCTCGGCATGGTCAGGGAGAGCGATATCCAGGCGGTTTTCGACGCGCTGAAAATAGCCTTGCCCAAAGCCGGGTTTACCGGTTAAACGATTTTACACAGGAAGATGAATCATATCAATTCAAGGAGAAAAGTGTGTCACAGAAAAAGGTATTAGTTGCCGATGCGTTGTCATCAAGCGGTATTGAACGAATCAAGACCGCTGCCCACGTCGATGTCAAAACAGGCTTAAAACCCGAAGAACTGGTCGATATCATCGGGGAATACGACGCCTTGCTGGTCAGATCCCAGACCAAGGTTACCGCTGAAGTTATTAAAGCCGGCAGCAAACTGCAGATTATCGGCCGCGCCGGAGTCGGCGTGGATAATATTGACATCAACGCGGCGACCGAACGGGGTATAATTGTAGTCAACGCGCCAACCGGCAATACCATTTCCGCCGCGGAGCATGCCATAGCGCTGATGCTCTCACTGGCCCGTCACATCCCCCAGGCCAACGTATCGTTAAAAAGCTGTCAATGGAAGCGTTCCAGTTTCATGGGCACTGAATTAAAAGGCAAAACGCTGGGTGTTATCGGCCTGGGCAACATCGGTTCTGAAGTAGCAAAAAGGGCCCGTGGCTTTGAAATGAAAGTTTTGGGATACGACCCTTATCTTACCGAAGAACGGGCTAAAAGTATGCAGGTTGAACTGGCTTCACTGGAAAAAATTTATTCCGAAGCTGACTTCATTACCCTGCATGTGCCATTAACATCACAAACGGAGAACATGATCGGAGCTAAAGAGTTGGCCATGATGAAGCCAACCACCCGCATTATCAATGCAGCCCGCGGTGGCCTTATTGATGAAGAAGCCCTGGTAGCAGCGATCAACAGCAAAAAACTGGCCGGCGCCGCCGTGGATGTCTTTGTTAAAGAACCTTGTACGGAGAGCATTCTTTTCGGAGTTGATAATATCATAGTAACACCCCACCTGGGGGCGTCAACCGCCGAAGCCCAGGACATGGCCACTTCGGACGTAGTAGCCCAGGTTATTGATGTTTTTGCCGGCAGACCGGCGCGGTACGCGGTTAACGCTCCTTACATTCCGGCTGAAAGCCTGCCGGTGATTTCTCCTTATGTCAAAGTAGCCCGCACCCTGGGACGACTGGTGCAGCAGATGGCTGAAGGACAGGTAAAAAACATCAATATCAAATACAGCGGTGAAATCGCCAATTATGAAACACAGGCTCTCAAAGCCACGGTGCTCGGCGCCATACTGGAACAGATCTCGGAGGAACGAGTCAACGTGGTAAACGCCGACATCGTAGCCTGCAAACGCGGCATTTCAATTGCTGAGCAGAATGAACCGGTATGCGACAACTACCAGAGCTTGATTACCGTGGAAGCAGGCACTACCGCCGGGGCTCTTTCAGTAGCAGCTACCTACACCCGGGAGGCCGTTCATGTTGTCAAGGTTAATGAATACTGGATAGATATTTCTCCCGGCGGCTACTTTCTTTTTGCCGAACATACGGACCGTCCCGGCCTTATTGGGGCAGTAGGAAATATAACCGGTAAAGCGGATGTCAATGTCAGTTATATGCATCTTTCCCGGCTCAAACCCCGGGGGCAGGCATTGATGGTACTGGCGCTGGATGAGGCGCTTTCAGCAGCGGAAATGAACACAGTCAGTTCGCTGGATGGTGTTAATTCGGTTAAGCTGGTTAAGCTTTAGGAATGATATGGGCAGCGGCTATACAAGCAATATGAATATTGGCATCCTGGCCCTGCAGGGAGCCTTTGCGGAGCACTCGGCGGCCTTTCAGGCACTTGGGGTTAATGTTGTTCTGGTGAGGCGCATTGAGCAGCTAAAAGGCTTAGCCGGCCTTATTATCCCCGGAGGGGAAAGCACTTCCATGATGAAACTTGCAGTTGCCTACCGTTTTGACCAGGAACTACGAAAAATGGCGGCTTCCGGTTTCCCTATCTGGGGCACCTGTGCCGGAGCTATCCTGCTGGCAAAAGAAGTCGGCAATACCAACCCCAATATGCCCGCCGGACTTGGTCTGATGAATATTAAGATACGCCGGAACGCTTTCGGGCGCCAGGTTGACAGCTTTGAGGATAAGATTAAAATACCGGCCTTGGGAGAGGTATCTTTCCCGGCGGTTTTTATCCGCGCTCCGATAATTGAAAGCGCTGAACCACCGGCTGAAGTACTGGCTCGATTGGGAAACGGCAGTATTGTTGCTGTCCGCCAGGACACTCTTTTAGCTACTACTTTTCACCCGGAGTTGGGCTGTGACGACCGTTTTCACCGTTATTTCGTGAATATAGCTGAAGCCTACCAGGCTTACGCCTAAACGTGGCCTGTCAGGCTTCAGCATAATATTCCTCAGACTCTTTTCACTCCGATTTCTATGGCATACCCTTCCAGCTTGTAGGTGCCGGTGGTGAGTTCATTATCATCAGCCGGCGTACCCTTGGTGAGTTCCCGAGTTAAGGTTTCTCTCTTGATATATCCGGCCCATTGCTCAATTACCTTTTCCACCTTCGGGTCGGCTTGATAGCAGGTAATGATATTGTCTTCAATTTTAAAATCAGCACTTCGCCGCAAACCCTGGATGCGATGAGTAATTTCCCGGACCAGTCCCTCATCAGCCAATTCCGGGGTGAGAATTGGGTCTACGGCAACAGTCAACTGACTTTCTGTTGCCTGCACAACGTTTTCCGGCAGCTCAATGCCTTCGGCCACTAGTTCTACCTGTTTAACATTTAGCTCCTCTATAACGGCATCCAACAGTCCCTGAAGCCCTTTTTGTTCGGATGCCGGCAGACCGGCAACCATGGCTTTGCCCAGCGGCTGACGAACCTTAATCCCGGCTTCCGCTCGTGCCGCTCGACCGATACTGGAAACTTTCATAGCCAGGCGCATGGCCGTTGAAATCTCGGTATCAATACGGACCGCGTCAGCTTGGGGATAATCCGCCAAATGCACGCTGTCCGGTGCGCTGTCATCGGCGGAGACAACCAGATTGCAGTATATGGCCTCAGCCAGGAACGGAGTAAACGGAGCCAATAATTTGGCTGTCTTAACCAGGCATTCATACAACGTGTGGTAGGCGGACAGTTTATCGGCGTCACTTTCTGATTTCCAGAAACGCCTTCTCGAGCGCCGAACATACCAGTTGGATAGGTAGTCAACAAAGGCCTCAATGGCCCGAGCCGCTGAGACCGGGTCATAATTATCCAGGTCTTCGGTTACTTCCGCGATAAGCTGATTCAGTTCGGAAAGAATCCAGCGGTCAAGCTCTGATGCCGGTTTAGAATTTCCATCGGACGGACGGAAATCATCGATATTGGCATAAAGCACGAAAAACGAATATACATTCCACAGAGTCGACATGAATGATCGTGATACTTCCCCAACCAGTTTTTCCGAAAAACGCCTGGCGTTTCCGGCCGGTGAAGCGGTGAACAGGTACCACCTAACGGCATCAGCACCGTATTTCCCGATAACCGCTTCCGGCAAAACCACGTTCTTTTTGGATTTGCTCATTTTTTCGCCTTTGGCGTCGAGTATATGCCCCAGGCAGATGACATTTTTGTAACTTGGTCTTTCAAAAAGCAGGGTGGACAAGGCGTGCAGGCTGTAAAACCAACCCCTGGTCTGGTCAATAGCCTCGCAGATATAGTCCGCCGGAAAACGTCCGTCTTCAAAAATAGCGGAACTGCCGCTTTCAAAGGGGTAATGATATTGAGCCACCGGCATGGCCCCGGAATCAAACCAGCAGTCAATGACATCGGCAACACGCTGCATTTTTCCGCCGCATTCGGAACAATCATAAACAGCTTGGTCAACATAGGGACGGTGGAGGTCGAGCGGGTCGGTTAACCCGGAAAATCCGGATTTATTTTTTAATTCTTCCAAGCCGCCAACGCATTCGGTCTGGGCGCATTCACGGCAGCGCCAGACAGGTACCGGTGTGCCCCAGTACCTTTCACGGGAAAAAGCCCAGTCAACATTGTTTTTTAACCAGTCGCCGAAGCGCCCGTTTTTAATATGGCCGGGATACCAGTTGATTGCCTCGTTGCCCTCTATCAGCGATTCGCGGCACGCGGTAGTACGGATATACCAGCTTTGCTTGGCGAAATACAGCAGTGGTGTAGCACAGCGCCAGCAAAAAGGATAGGTATGATAGATTTGTTCACTCTTGAACATCAGATTTCTTTGTTCAAGATCCTTAATAATCATCGTGTCAGCCTGCTTGACAAACTTACCGGCTCCCGGGTAATTACCGGTCACTTTTCCCTGCAGGTCAACGTGGTGAATAAAATACAGGCCATGCTTCTGGCCGGAACCGTAATCCACCTCGCCGTAAGCCGGTGCGGTATGAACAATCCCGGTACCGTCGTCCATGGAAACATAATCCGCCGCGATTACCGGAAAAAACAATTCCTCTTGAGCGACAGCTTTAAGCTCCCCTTTCTGCAACCGGCTGACCGGCACTCCAAACTCAAATGGATTGTAGAGCGGCCGGTAACGCAGCCCTTCCAAGCTGGCGCCGGATATAGAACCGGCTTTGGTTTCATCCCCCAAGCCGTTGCAGTGGAGCAGAGCCTCAGCCAGTACCAAATACTCTTCACCCAGGTCCAGTACGGCATATTCAGCCGAATCAGATACCGCCAGTGCCGTATTTGCCGGCAGCGTCCAGGGAGTGGTTGTCCATGCCAGCAGGCTGACAGGCTTATCCTGGAACTGCCGCAAATCGCCGGTTATTGATGACGGCTCAACCTGGAATTTCACGTATACGGAGGGGTCTTTGGTATTTTCTTCGTACCCCAAAGCGACCTCATGAGATGACAGAGAGGTGCCGCAACGGGGACAGTGCGGGGTAACTTTATGTCCCTGGTAAACCAATCCCTTGTCCCACAACCGCTTTACCACCCACCATCCGCTTTCTATGTAATCATTGTTCATGGTTACATAGGCATCATCCAGGTCAACCCAGTAACCGATCCGCTCCGTCAGCGTATTCCAGTCATTCACATAACGGAACACCGATTCCCGGCATTTACGGTTAAATTCGGCAATTCCAAACTGTTCTATATCTGTTTTGCTCTTAAAGCCCAGTTCTTTTTCGACTTCCAGCTCTACCGGCAGTCCGTGGGTATCCCATCCGCCTATGCGGGGAGCATAATACCCTTTCATGACTTTATAACGCGGTATTATATCCTTAAATACTCTGGAAAGCACATGGTGTATCCCCGGTTTGCCGTTGGCCGTAGGCGGCCCTTCATATAGAGTGAATCTTTTACCACCCCGGCGATTCTCGATGCTGCGTTTAAAAACATCTTTCCGCGACCATTCCCCTAGGATGTTTTCTTCTAATTCGGGAAAACTGACACGGCTGGATACTGGCTCAAACATTAAACAAACCCCTTATAATAAAAATATCCCGTCCTCTGAGGGACGGGAAAATATAACCCGCGGTACCACCCTGTTTCCTTCACAAAAATGAAGGCTCTCATTTCAGGCACAACCATGCCCTGCCGCTATAACGGTCGGCTCCGTCCCCGGTTACTGGAAAAACACTTCGTTCACCTGGAAGCTCGGGAGTGATTTTCACCAGGTTGTATCCCGTCCGCTCGCACCGTACCGGACTCGCTGTGGCTTAAACCCGGCTACTCCTCTCCGTCATAGCTTTGTTGTAAGATTAGCATAAGACTGACGGAATCGGCAAATCATTTCTTCTCACCAAACATCCTGCTTTATGTCTAGTATTGCCCCGGATGGTCAGGAATCTTCCCGGGGAACCACAACAACCTTGCGTTCTTCTCCCATGCCCACGCTCTGCGTAGTGACTACGGGGTCATTAGCCAGCACCAGGTGAATGATGCGACGCTCAAAGGCGGACATCGGGTCAAGTGAAAAAGGCATCTTTTTGGTACGTACCTGCTCTGCGGTGCGACGGGCCAGTGTTTCCAGGGATTTAAACCGCCGCTGTCGGTAACCATTGACGTCAACCAGAATCGGCAGGTATTCACCTATACGCTGCGCGGCTAAAATCCTTACCAAATATTGAAAATTGGACAGGGTCTGACCGTGCCGCCCGATCAAAAGCCCAAGATCATCACCCAATATGTCAAAAACCAAACCCGATTCGTTTTCGGCTTCTTCGGTAATCATGGCATCAGGCAGATATTCAACATCGGCGTCAAAGTCCATACGCTCAACGATATTGCCAATAATGTCTTTTATCTGGGCTACTGCCTCATCGGCGCACAGCGCGGCTTTGGGTTGCCTGTCCTCTTTTAACCTGGCCAGAATGCAGGCTTCTTCAGCTCCCAATCCAAACAAACCGTTGCTACCTTCGCTTATTACGTCGATCTCTATTTCGTCCTTGCTTGCCTTTAGTTTTTCCAGGGCGCGGCTTGTCGCTTCTTCCACCGTCCGCCCGTATATCTCCAGGTGTTCCATCTACTATCTCCTCGGACTGCTCCACCACGACGTTGGACGCCGGCTTTGCATCAGCTTTTTCGTTTTTCTTGATACGTTTTTTGATATCCCGATCCCGGTCGAAACGCGCCATCAGACCCTCTATCATCGGCTTCAATTCACCCGGACCGGTAGCAAAAAACTGCATGATAACGCGCAATATACTGGAGGTCAGCCAATACAGGGCCAAACCAGCCGGGAAAGTTATGGATATAAAAACGAACATACCCGGCATCATATAAAGCATCATCTTGCTCTGGGCCGCCACTTTGGGATCACTTGAGGAAGGTGTGGTCATTTTCTGCTGAATGAACATGACGCCGCCCACCAGGAAGGCCAACAGATAATCCGGCACCGCAAGGTTAACCCAGAGAAACTGGCTGTCCAAAGGCAATGATTGAAACAGGACCGGCCAGTCATAAAGGCGCCCGGACAGGTTAAGAAAATCTTCCGGAGTTACCGCCAGCACCCGGATAATGGACTGGTAAAGCGCAATCCAGATAGGCATCTGCAAAAGCATCGGCACCAGGCACCCGGAGGCGGAGGCGCCTGACTCTTTCATCAAAGCCATCTGTTCCTGGGCCAGCTTTTGCCTGTCTTTAGCGTACTTTTTCTGCAGCTCCTGAATCTTTGGCTGAAGTTCCTGCATTGCCTTGGCCGCCCGCATCTGCTTCCTGGTAAGGGGGTACATTACGGCAAATATTACTGCAGTCAATACCACCACCGTCAGCCCGAAACTGTTGAACAAGATGCTGGACAGCCAAACCATGACGTTGATCAGCGGATTCAGTATTATAAGGTCCCATATTGCGCCAATATCCACTCAAATACCTCTTCTATTGAACAGTGTGCAGCCATATCTGAGCGCCGGTGACTATGTTTAGAGCGTAAATCGCCTCATTAGTTTGTGAATGAACATAAACTACATCACCGCTGGCAGCCAATGGCGCCCTGACTGTAACCTCAAGTTCGGTTAATATTTCGCTGGTCCCTTCCGCGGGATCAATAATAAAAATGGTGCCGCCCTGGTCAGCAACTACTATTTTTCCGTTCACGGCAACCGGGGTAGAAGATACCGGAGCGTTTAATTCGTATTCAGCCACCAGATTGCCGCTGGACGCTTCAACCGCATAAACTTTATTATCAGTATTAGGAGCATAAATTACGCCGTCATGAACAACTGGCTGCGTCCAGAACCAGCGTTCAGCCTGGAAACTCCATGCCAGTTCACCGGTTTCCTTGTCCAGAGCGTACATGTTCCGGTCCAAAGAACCGACAATAACGTTGTCTTCATATATTACCGCGGTTCCATTGAATACGCCGTCCGCCTCAAACTGCCATATCTGACTTCCGGTTTCAGCATCCAGGGCATAAAACTTACTATCAAAGGAGCCGATATACAATATGCCGTCGTTAATAATCGGGGTAGCCCATATCTTGCGATCGGTTTTAAATTCCCAGGTCCTGGTTCCGGACCCGGCGTCCAGCGCATATATATGTCCATCATCACTCCCGTAGTAAAGCATATCGTTTTCATAAACCAGGCCGCTGACCACCGGGTCGTGCAATTTATTATCAGATGGATGTGTCCATCTAAGAGTGCCGGCGCTGTTGAGCGCGAAAATCCAGCCGCCATAAGTGGCTACATAAATATCATCACCGACCACCAGGGGAGAGTTATAAACTCCCTGGCTTTTTTCCAACTCGGTCTGCCAGTTGAGATTCCCGTTATCCTGGTCTATTGATACCAGCCGCCCGTCGCGGGTGGCGTAGTACAAATCATCCCCGGCTACGGCCACACCGCTCCAGCCAAGCGGCCGTGTTGCTCCCCCAAGACACCCGCTGACCGTTAGTGTTATAACAGTCAGCATTAGGACAACTGTAATTAGTTTTTTAGATAGTGACAACAATTATTCTCCTTCGCACCCCAAGGCTTGTCCGGCACCGGGTCATACCCTCCCTTGTTCAAGGGGTGGCAGCGGGCCAGTCTTTTGCTCCCCAGCCAAATTCCTTTAATAACACCGAATCTGGCAATTGCTTCGTAAGTGTACTGGGAACAGGTAGGCAAAAATCGGCAAGAAGGCGGCGTCGCCTTGGAAATGCTATTCTGATACAGCCTAATCAGCCAGAGTGCCGTCTTTTTCATTTGTTCACCAATCCGGCCCGCCAGGTTAATTTTCGCACGCTCTGAGCCAGTTCTGAAAATGGCGCTGTCCGGGCGGGAAGCCGCGCTATAACTACTATGTCATAACCTTCACCCAGCGGTAGACTGCGCATTATCTCTTTCAATCGCCGTCTTATCAGGTTGCGCATCACGGCACCACCCACTTTTTTACTGGTTATTATGCCGATGCGCGTTCCGCCGATTTCATTGGTTTCTATTTTTAATACCAGGTTTCTATCGGCCCATGTCCGGCCGCGTGCCATAATCCGGCGAAAATCCTGACTCTTTCTTAATCTTCGGCTTTTTTCCATCGCCCCTCCGACTCATGGTCTGCGGGGCTACTGTCATTAAACAACAGTCAGGCGCAGACGTCCTTTGGCCCTACGGGCTTTTAATACGTTGCGCCCGCCACGGGTTGCCATGCGGGCCATGAAACCATGCTCTCGTTTCCGAGGTATTTTTTTGGGTTGGTATGTCCTTTTGGGCACTTTTATTCCTCACACATTAAATCAGAAATTATCTACTCTTGTGCTGGCTTCTCTGCCGAATTTTCAGTCTCGGCTTCGCCCTCGGAGGGCTTTTCGGTTTCAGATTCAGCAGCGGCAACTTCGGCTTCATTCGTCATTGCTTCAGTTTTCTCTTCTGTTTTCGCTTGCCCGGCTTCAACCGGCTGCTCAACTGCCGTTTCAGCAGCCGGCGCGGCTGTCTTCGGAACTCCCGGGCTTACCGTCCAGAACACACCGGATTGCCGGATGTGGTCGGGAACATAAGGCAATAAGGCAATCATGCGCGCCTGCTTGATGGCGTTGGCCAGCGCCCTTTGGTGCTTGGCGCAGGTTCCGCTGCGGCGCCGCGGATTTATCTTGCCTCTTTCGGAAATATAACGGCTCAACCGGGCCGTGTCTTTGTAATCAATGACTATGCTTTTATCGGCGCAAAAGGCACACACTTTGCGCCGCGCCTGAAAACGTCCGCGACCGCCAAAACGCCCGCCCGGTCTTCCCTGCGGCCTTGAACCAAATCCTCGTGATGCTACCAAATTCTTTCTCCTGAATATTAAAATTATACCGTTCCGGTTTTTCTAAAAAGGTAGGTCTTCCGGAGTAATATCGTTACTAGTTTCACCGGGGTTATTATCAGCAGATGCCGCCGGAGGCCGGTCCAGCGAACTTACTGTATTGGCCACTACTTCAGTGCGGTATTGCTTCTGTCCATCCTGGTTTTCCCATGTCCTGGTTTGGAAGCGCCCTTCAACATAAACCAGTCTTCCCTTGGACAGAATCTGATTGCACTGCTCCGCCAGTTTTCTCCAGGCAACTACTCTGAACCACTCTGTTTCTTCTTTGCGCTCCCCGTCCGCTGATTCATACCGGCGGTTGGTAGCCACGCTGAAAGTGGTTACCGGCTGACCATTAGGCGTGAAACGCATCTCGGGGTCATTACCGACATTACCAATAATCATCACTTTATTCAAACTGACCATATAAACTCCTGGATAAGGCTAGGCTGGCTGAGACTGATTACAGCTTAATCGCCATATGCCTTAAAACGTTTTCCGAAAGACGCAGATCGGCGGTAATCTTCCTAACCAAGGAGGATACAGCGGAAAATTTTATCAGCACGTATATCCCTTCGTTCTGAAGATGAATGGGATAAGCCAGTTTTCGCTTGCCCCACTTGTCAACTGCTTCAACTTCACCGTCGCTCTGACTTATCATGTCGGTAACATGTTTTATACTGCCGTCCAGTTTTTCCTGGTCCAGCTCAGCGCGGTAAATGGTAACCAGCTCATAATTCCTGACCGGCTCAGTCCGCGTCCGCAGAAAATCGGTCATCTCACGGGTTTTTTTGTCTTTAACAGCGATGGTAGTTCCCTCCCAAGTTACACTTTGTATAAAAATACCGCGGTATTATAGCATAAGCCCTCTTGTCTAACAACAGCCGACTCTATTCAACTAACTTCCCGGTCAGCGGCGCAGCGGGGCTTCCCTTTTAACAGGCTTCGCGGGGCTGAGAGGAAAGCGTTTTATCGTCCGCAAGGCCTGCCTGTTTGACAGCAGGCCCAATATTACGGTATATTTTCCCGTCGCGCGGCCCCGTGGTGTAGCGGTCTAACATGCCACCCTGTCACGGTGGAGATCGTGGGTTCGAATCCCATCGGGGTCGCCATTTTTTTCTATGTTTTTCCCTGTTTGAACTCAGTCTTTAATATTGCTAATATTCCTTTGGTGCTATCCCAAACATTGGAAAAAGGCGCCGTTGTAACCAAAACGATGTTGTTAAAAGACCTTGCCCTGCTGGAGTTTCCCCGCATCCGCAGTATGATCGCTGATTACTGCTCTTTTGAGCTGAGCAGAGAAAAAGCATCAGCCCTAGATCCATCAACTGATATTTCCCGGATCCATGCCTGGCTAAAGGAGTGCGCTGAAGCCCGGACCTTACTAGAGATGGAACCTGGTTTTTCGATATTCGGTCTATCCGACATAAGCCAAGAGGTTCACAGCACCGAACTTGGCCGTATATTGGAAACTAAAAAACTGGCTGAGATTCGGCGCAGCCTGGGAGTACTCAGACATCTGAAATCCAAATTATCAGAAACCGCCGCGGAAACGCCCCTGTTGACAACCATCGCCGCGGAAATCGGTGATTACCGTCGGCTGGAAAAAAACCTCGAACGCACCATTTCTCCGGAAGGAGAACTTATGTCGGACGCCTCTGACAAGCTGACCGACATACGACGCAAGCTGCGTCATAAAAGATCAGAAATTACCGATAAACTGCAGCATCTGATTGAATCAGAATCATCAAGGCGATTTATCCAGGAACCCATTATCACCGAAAGAGAGGGTCGTTTTTCGATAGCGGTAAAGGCGGAATACAAGGGTGAGATTAAAGGTATCGTTCACGATGTTTCCAACTCCGGGGCTACCGTATTTGTCGAACCCTTCGCCGCGCTTGAATCAGGTAATGAACTCAAAGAACTGGAAATAGCCGAAGGACGGGAAATCGAGCGAATTCTGACCGAGCTTTCTGCTGAAATCGGCCGCGCAAGCAAAAGTATCCTTGCCGGCCTGGAATCGGCGGCGATTATTGACCTGGCATTGGCTAAAGCTCTCTACGCTCGCCGTGCTAAAGCGGTCGAAGCAGTTGTATATCAGCCATCCCCATCTGAACCTGCCGTAATCAAACTGGACAACGCACGGCATCCGCTGCTGGGAGGCACGGCGGTTCCTCTCAGCCTGGAGTTAGGCCGTGATTATTCGATCCTGGTCATTACCGGCCCGAATACCGGCGGAAAAACGGTGGCTCTGAAAACCATCGGGCTGCTTTGCCTTATGGCACAGGCAGGCCTGCCCGTTCCTGCCGAACCAGGGACGACTTTACCGGTCTTCAATGGCATCTATGCCGACATCGGCGATGAACAAAGCGTCCAGGAGGCTTTGTCCACATTCAGCGGACACGTCAGCAACATCGCCCGTATTCTCCACCATATGGGAGAGGGCGACCTGGTTCTGCTCGACGAACTAGGCGCCAGCACCGACCCCCAGGAAGGTTCCGCTCTTGCCCGGGCAATTCTGCTGCGGCTTCATGAAATGAAAGTACTGGGAACGGCGACATCTCATTACGCAGATCTTAAAGCCTTTGCCCACGCCACTGCTGGAATGCAGAATGCTTCCTTTGAATTCGACCCTCAGACGCTTGAACCTACTTATCAACTGACATTGGGTATACCCGGCGGTTCAAATGCCATCGCCACCGCTGCCCGGTTCGGCATGCCCGAGAGCGTCATCAAAGCGGCAAAAAATATGTTGGAAGAAGGATCACGGCAGCTGGAAAAATTACTAAATGAGCTGCAGGCCGAGAAAACACGGTTCGGCGACCTGAATAAACTCCTTGAACGGGAAAAGGCGGACCTTACCCGGCAGAATCAGCGCCTGGCAGAGGAACTAAGGAAAATCAAAGACGAAAAGCAGACCATTATCCGGAATGCCAGAGACAGTATCGTTGAAGAAATGGCTGTATTGCAAAAAGAACTGAAGCAGGCCCATTCCTTACTGAAAAAAGAACGTTCCTTTGAATCATTAGCCATGGCGCGTAAGGTTTCCGAATTGGCCAGGGCGCAACTAAAACACGGTATCTGGCAACAGGAAGCTAAAGACGTAAGCACCGCCGATGACAACATAATAAAAATCGGCGACACGGTATGGCTGAAAGAAGCGGAAATAGAAGCCAGTGTAGTTGACATCAACCAGAAATCAGGACAGATTGAGGTTGCCGCCGGACCCGTTCGCTTCAAACTGGAAAAGAGCGGAGTAGTTAAAATAAACGGTCCAAAAAGCAAAAACACTGAAAAAAGCATCGGCATTCGGTCCGCGGATAAATACATCAGCCTGGAACTTGATCTGCGCGGTAAAAGAGCTGATGACATCGAACCATTGCTGGACGAATATTTGAACAGCGCGACGTCCGCCAATTTAACAGAAGTGCGCATTATTCATGGTTTTGGCACAGGCGTCGTTCGCGACATAGTCCGGGAGCAATCCGCCAGACACCCGCTGGTCGCTTCTTTCCGCAGCGCCCCGTCCGACCAGGGGGGCGACGGTGCGACGGTCTTGCGGCTTAAATAAGCCGCCGGTAAACCGGTGATTATCTTGACAACGAAGCACGTTATGCTACCATAGGTAAATCCATGACTTTGCGTTCGAAAAAACATAAACAACGGAAAATTAGTTTCAGTACAGCTGATGAATGATACGACAGCGGCGTTTGTTCTGACTCCTTATAGCATAGGCTATGCGGTTTCCCTGTTTATTACCGTCAGCGTAATCGCGGTGGCCTGGCGGAAAAGGCACACCGGTCAAGGGCTGGCATTGACCCTGCTAATGACGGCCGCGTCTATCTGGACTCTCTTTGGTCTTCTGGAAGTCTCAGCCACCGCTCAGGAAACTAAAATACTGCTTTCCAAATTAGAGTATATCGGCGGTTTGAGTACGCCGGTTTTTTTCTTAATCTTCGCCGCAGCCTATGCCGGCGCGAAGCGGTGGCTCACCCTTCGCTGTATCACCCTTTTATTTATCATTCCTGTATTCACGCTGGTATTGGCCGCTACCAATGAGTATCATCAGTTAATCTGGACTTCATTCAGCCCCGGACAGGCCGGCTCGAATCTTATCATCTATCACCACGGCCCATGGTTCTGGTTTTCCAACATTGGTTATTCAACTTTCTGTCTTTTGGGAGGCAGTCTGCTGATACTCCGCCAGACACTGCAGACCCACCGGGAGTTCCGTGTTCGGGCGGTACTGATGCTTTCAGGTGTAGCCATACCCTGGCTGGGCGGTCTTATATATGTTTCCGGATTGAATCCTTTACCCGGTTATGATCTGACCCGGGTAGCCTTTGGGTTTTCCGGCATATTTTTCCTGCTGGCCATTTTCGGGCGCCGGCTGCTGGATATCACCCCTATAGCCCGGAATATAGTGATCGATATGATTCCTGACGGCATGCTGGTGTTGGATGAGAACAACCGTATTATTGATATCAACCGTTCGGCGGAGAAACTTACCGGTATTTCTGGAGAACGCCACCTGGGGCAAAGTATTCACAGCCTGACAGCTCTTGCGCCGTGGCTAGACCAGTTGGAAAGCTTTAACGCTACCCCGGTTGAGTTAAAGGGATTTCCAGATGGTGAACGTTACCTGGAAGCTACCGTTACCGATTTAAAAACAGCCGGTGATAAAGGAAACTTCGGTAAAATTGTATTCCTGAGGGATATAACCGACCGTAAAAAGGCCGAAGACGCAACCCGACAGGCAGCGGACCAATGGACTACTACCTTCGATTCCATAAAAGACCCCATCGCCATCATCGACCCGAAACATCGGATTGTCCGGGTAAATCAAAGCTTTAGCCAACTGGTCAGCCAACCTGATACCGAGATTATCGGCCGTCACTGCTTTGAAGTCATTCATGGCACTGATGAACCATTTCCCGAGTGTCCGCATGTACATACAATTGAAAACTGCGTTCAATCCACCGCTGAATTTCTGGAACCGGGACTGAACCGGTTTATTGAAGTTTCCACTTCACCCATTATCAGCGCTGAAGGCGCCTGCGCCGGTTCGGTTCATGTAATCAAGGATATAACAGAAAGAAAACAGGCGGAAATCGCACTTAAGGAAAACGAATCCAGGCTCCGACTGCTGTTCAACAACATGACCGAAGGCGTGGCTTTACACAGACTGGTAACCGACGATGAAGGTGAGCCGATAGATTACCAGATAGTCGATGTTAATCCGATGTTTGAATCCATACTCGACATCAAAAAAGATTCAGTTATCGGCAGGCTGGCCACCGAGGTCTACGGTACCACTGAAGCTCCTTACATCAAGGAATATGCCCGGGTGGCCACGACCGGCCACCCGGAAAACCTTGAAGTATATTTCCCCCCAATGGAGAAATATTTCGACATATCTATCACCCCCTGGGGAGATAAAGGCTTCGCCACCATATTTACCGACATCACTGAGAGCAAACAAATATGGGAAACCAAGTCACACCTGGCGGCGATAGTTGAATTTTCTTCGGACGCGCTTATCGGACGCGACCTTAACGGCATCATTACCAGCTGGAACCAGGCCGCCGAAAAAATGCTGGGCTACACCGCTGCGGAAATGATTGGCCAGACCAACAGTCCTCTTATCCCCCCTGACATGGCCAATGAAACGCCGGAAATTATAAAGGGCATTCTTGAAACAGGCACAGCCAGCCATTGGGAAACCGTTCGCCGGCGCAAAGACGGCAAGTTAATAGATGTTTCCGTCACAATTTCTCCGATAAAAGACACTCAGGGCTCCATTACCGGTTTTTCCACCATTGCCCGCGATATTACCGAAGCCAATCGCTCCAGGGATAACCTCAAACGGGCATTGCGGGAAAAAGAGCTGCTGCTCAAGGAGATCCATCACCGGGTCAAAAACAATATGCAGGTTATCTCCAGCCTGCTGAAGATGCAGAGTCAGTTCGTTGAGGATGAACCAACCAAACTGATGCTGAAAGAAAGCCAGGAACGTATTAAAAGCATGTCGCTGGTATATAACAAGCTTTACCAGTCGCCAGACCTGGCCATGATAAATATCAAAGATTATGTCAATGAACTGGTCAATAATCTGATACACGCTTATGCTATATCCCCCGGAGCGATATCGGCCGAGATAGACGCGGCCGATATTACTTTGGACCTTGACACCGCCATACCGTTAGGCTTGATAATAAACGAACTGGTGACAAACTCTATGAAATACGCATTCCCAGCCGGGCGACGCGGTATCATCCGGGTGGGCTTGGCTGCAGGGGATAAAACGGCGGAATACCGATTGACGGTTAAAGATGACGGTATCGGACTGCCGGATAATTTTGACCCGCAGAACAACCGGTCACTGGGTATGAGGCTGGTTAATGCGTTAGCCAGACATCAACTGGGCGGTACCCTGGAGCACCTTCAAAACAAAGGCACCGAATTTATAATCACATTCAAGAAAGGTTGAGAGCATGACCAAGGCCAGAATACTGGTGGTTGAGGACGAGGCCATCACAGCTCAGGATATTCGGTTGAGTCTGGAAGATATGGATTACGAGGTGGTCGGGACCGCGGCCAACGGCGATGACGCCCTGGTTATGGCGGAAAAGCACAAGCCGGACCTGGCGTTGATGGACATCGTGCTCAAAGGCGCCCATTCCGGAATCGCTACCGCCCTGGAGTTAAAAAACCGTTTTGAAATACCGGTTGTCTATTTAACCGCCTACGCTGACGCGGCAACCCTGGAACAGGCCAAAAAAGCCGAGCCCCTGGGCTATCTCACCAAGCCTTTCAATGAAAATGACCTGCGGGCGGCGGTGGATATCGCTTTGTACAAAGCCCGGATGGAAGCCGAGCGGCGGGAATTATCCCGCAAGCTGCAGGAAGCCCTGGAGAACGTCAAAACTCTTAAAGGCTTGATTCCCATCTGTGCTTCCTGCAAGCACATCAGAAACGACCGGGGATTCTGGCAGACAGTTGAAAACTATATGTCCGAACACGCAGGGGCGGATTTTACGCATTCAATCTGTCCGGATTGCGCCAAAAAACTATATCCGGAATATTATGAACAGATAATTCAAGACACTTCCGAAGACAGTAAAGATTGAAAGCTGTACGGTTATTTTACTTCCTGCTACGGTATATACGCATAGTCAGCGGACCAAAAATCACCACCAACAGAGCACTAGCTGCCAGTACGATTACTATTTCTTCCGCCGCGGCGTTTCCTGACATCAAGCTCCTCACAGCTGTTACCAGGTGGGTAATGGGATTGATGTTCACAAAAGACTCCAGCCATACCGGCATAGTCTGGGGCATAACGAAGACATTACTGGCAAAGGTCAGGGGGAAAAGTATCATCATGCTCACCGCCATCAGAGATTCCGGAGTCCGCATGATCAATCCCAGTGTTATCCAGACCCAGGATAAGCTAAAGGCAAACACAAGAAGTACTGCTATTGACAACAGCACGCCTATAGGGCCGGCTTCGGGCCGAAAACCGAGAGCAACCCCCAGCAAAACCACCACCAGCGAAGCCATGGTATAACGTACAGAATCAGCCAGGAGCGCCCCCATAATCATGGCCGGACTCCATATCGGCAGAGAACGAAAACGGTCAAAAACACCCTTTTTTATATCATTGTTGATTCCAACACCGGTGTATATGGTAATAAGCATAACCGTCATTACCAATATGCCGGGCAATACGAATTGTAAATAATCACCCGGTGAACCAGCCAACGCTCCGCCGAAGAGATAGGTGAACATCAATAAAAATATTATCGGCGATGCGGTCACATCAAAAAGTTGTTCAGGAACGTGCTTAATCTTAAGTATAGCCCGCCAGGTAAAGACCAGTGCCGATGACCAAGGTGACAATGGTTCCGGTCTTTGACCAACAGAAAGGACACTATTGAAGTTTTTACCCCCGGCCGGTAAATAATTGCGGTTTTTCAATTTGCAACCTCAGTGCTCTCATTTTCAGCGGTGTGTCCGGTCAGGGTTAAAAAAACTTCATCCAGGCTGGGCTGTCCAAAGGAAAAACTGCTGACTCCGATATCGGCTTTGGTTAGCTCAAGAATTACCCGCGTCGCATGGCTGGGGTCATTTATACGTACCAGCAATTCTGCCGGGTCGTTATCCGGGTGGACGTCAAAACCCAGAACTTCTCCCAGCAGCTTTTCAGCCATTTGACGCGCTTCAGTTTCTACCAGCCGTAGATGAAGCGCTCCGGAACCAACCCTGGCTTTCAATTCACCACTGGTTCCTTCGGCAATAATACGGCCTCTGTCAATAACAGCGATCCTGTCCGCCAGCTGGTCCGCCTCATCCAGATATTGGGTTGTCAGCAGAATAGTAGTACCCTGGTAAGCCATTGCCCTTACCATATCCCATACCTGATTCCGGTTTCTAGGGTCCAAACCGGTAGTA
Organism: Dehalogenimonas sp. NIT-SK1; assembly: GCF_055384165.1. Lineage (NCBI taxonomy): Bacteria > Bacillati > Chloroflexota > Dehalococcoidia > Dehalococcoidales > Dehalococcoidaceae > Dehalogenimonas > Dehalogenimonas sp. NIT-SK1. The sequence goes on along the minus strand of NZ_AP042352.1, from coordinate 795,831 downwards.
GGCTCGTCGAGAAACAATAACTCCGGAGTTACTACAATGCTGGCAGCGATATCAATACGGCGACGCATACCTCCGGAATAATTTTTTACCTGCTTACGGGCAGCATCAGCTAAATCAAATGTATCCAGCAATTCTTCAGATCTGGCTTTGGCCCGGGTCCAGCTGAACCCCTGCAGCCTGGACAGCATTAACAGATTTTCGTATCCGGTCAGGTCCTCATCAACTGAGGCTAACTGTCCAGTCAGGCTTACACGGCGGCGGACTTTTTCCGCATCTTTAACCACATCATAGCCCAGGACTGAGGCTCGGCCGGCGTCGGGTTTCAGCAAAGTTGCCAATATGCGGATAGTGGTCGTTTTACCGGCGCCGTTGGGACCTAGAAAGCCGTATATACCTCCGGCGGGAACAGCCAGGCTGACTCCGTCAACGGCACGGGTTTCTCCAAATAATTTCACCAGGCCGTTGGTTTCAACAGCCAAAGGCGCTGAATCAGGTGAGGTTTCTTCTTTCAAGGCGCTTCAGTTTACTGCCCCTCAATGTCATGGTCAAGAAAGCTGCTGAACATGCAGACTTGCTAAGCACACGGAATACGGCTAAAATGATTGCAGATGGTTTTGAGTTTATATTTCGTTGCCGGACCGCAGCGACACCGATTCAGACTCTAGACGCTTGATTCAGGCGTCATTTTTGTTTGTCCTGTTTTTCACCGTGCCATTTATTAAAGGAGACTTTTGTGTCCAAATATCGTAATGATATTCGTAATATCGCTATTATCGCCCACGTCGACCACGGCAAGACCAGCCTGGTGGACATCATGCTCAAGCAGAGTCATGTTTTCCGTGAAAACCAGGAGGTGGGTGAACTTATTCTTGACCGCAACGCCCTGGAACGGGAAAAGGGCATTACCATCCTGGCAAAGAATACGGCGGTAGTTTATCTCGGTCAAAAGATAAACATTATTGATACTCCCGGTCACGCTGACTTCTCGGGTGAGGTTGAGCGGGTGCTGAACATGGCGGAAGGCTGTCTTCTTCTGGTGGATTCAACCGATGGCCCCATGCCGCAAACGCGCTTTGTGCTGAAACAGGCGCTGGAGAAAAAATTAAAGCCCATAGTGGTAATTACCAAAATGGACAGGCCTACCCGGCGAATAAAAGAAGTGCTGTCCATGATTCAGGACCTTTTCCTGGAATTGGCCACCGATGATTTTCAACTGGATTATCCGGTTATTTATTCCAGTTCAAGGGAAGGCTTCGCCGTAAACGACCCGGATAGCGAAGGCGTTGACCTGGTGCCGCTGTTCGAGTGCATAGTCAAAGAAATTCCGGCCCCGGAAATTGATGACGGCCCGCTGCAGATGCTGGTCTCCAATCTGGATTACTCTACCCACAAGGGCCGCATCGCCATCGGACGCATACGCCGCGGCAGTATTTCACCCCGTGACCAGGTAGTTATTATCAATAAAGACGGGGAAATATGCCGCCAGCAGGTAAATGAGGTTTTCACCCACCTTGGACTGGCGCGGCAGGAAACCAGCAAAGCTGAGGCAGGCGATATCGTAGCGGTTACCGGTCTGGGCGAAATCAACATCGGCGATACCGTAGCCAGTCCGGAGCAGCCGGAAGCGCTGCCGGGAATTACCATCGGTGAACCAACGGTTAAAATAACTTTCGGGGTAAATACTTCACCGCTGGCCGGCCGCGAAGGTAAGTACTGCACCTCCCGCCAGTTGCGGGCCCGTCTGTATCGGGAACTGGAAACCAATATCAGTCTGCGGGTCGAGGATACGGCTTCACCGGATGTCTTTATGGTATCCGGCCGCGGCGAGCTTCATCTGTCAATACTGGTAGAAACACTCCGCAGAGAAGGTTATGAACTTGAGCTTTCCAAGCCGGAAGCTATAACCAGGGACGCGGATGGTGTCCTCACTGAACCGTTGGAAGCTCTGACCATTGATACCGCGGAGGAATACATCGGAGAATTGACCGAGATGCTGGCCAGACGCAAAGGCCGGATGACAAACCTGCACCATGACGGCATGGGCAACGTTCGGCTGGAGTATCATATTCCTACCAGGGGTTTGATCGGCTTCCGCAGCAACTTCCTGACGGCCACTCGCGGCCGGGGCATCATGAATACCCTGTTTTTAAAATATGAACCATGGCAGGGGGAAATCGGCAGCACCCGAAGCGGAGTTTTAGTAGCTTCCCAAAGCGGTACCGCCGTCACTTATGGGCTGAGCAACGCCCAGGAGCGCGGGCTTACTTTCATCGAACCGATGACTGAAGTATACGAAGGAATGATAGTCGGTCTTAACGCCCGTGGCACCGACCTTGCCGTCAATGTCTGCAAAGAAAAGAAAATGACCAATATCCGTTCCTCGACCAGCGATATCTCCGTTAAACTGACCCCCCCGATGAGACTCTCACTGGAGGAGTCATTGGACTTTATCGAAGATGACGAACTGGTTGAAGTTACGCCTAAAAGCATCAGGCTGCGTAAAAAACTACTTTCTGCCCATGAGCGTAAAAGGGCGGAAAAATAAACCCCCAGGCTTCAATTACCCATCAATATCCAGGGTGGCATTTTGAATAACGAATCTGTTGAAATAATTACGATTGAACTTGATGATATCGGACCATACGGCGAAGCCATCGGTCAATACCAGGGAAAACAAGTCAGTGTATTCGGCGCCATCCCGGGCGAAAAAGTCACCGCGGGGATAATCCGCCGAAATAATGATGATATAATAGAGGCGGTAGTTGAAGATGTTATCACGCCTTCACCCTACCGGCGTTCTGCCGCCTGTCCCTTTTTTGGACGGTGCTCCGGCTGCCAGTGGCAGCATATAACTTACCAAAACCAGTTGGAGCTGAAGCAAAGTATCGTCCGGCATCACCTTGAAGCTGCCGATATTGATTCCGCCGCTCTCAGGCCGGTGGAAGCCAGCCCCGTGGAGTATGGATACCGAAATCACGCCCGTTTTACGGTAAGGCGCCGGCTGAATCAATTCGGCTTCATCAACCGCGTTACCCGTCGTTTTGTTCCGGTTGACCACTGTATGCTGATGAGCGAGGGTATTAACAGCCTGATTTCGGCTCTCAGGGATCGATGCGCTGAAACCACCCAGTTTTCGATCCGCTACGGGATCAACACCGATGAATACCTGATTCAGCCGCGTCTAAAGAATCCTGATATAACGGTGATTACCGGGCAACAGCATTATCACGAGATCCTTAAGGGGCGCCGTTTCCGAGTTTCGTCCCCGGCTTTTTTCCAGGTCAACACCGCTCAGGCGGAAAAACTGGCGGATATCATCCGTCACCGTCTGAACCTGACGGGGATGGAAACCGTCATCGATGCCTACGCCGGTGTCGGCACCTTTGCCGTGCTGCTGGCACCCTATGTAAAAAAAGCCATAGCCATTGAAGAATCAAAGGCGGCGATAAAAGACGCCCGAGTAAATATCCGCGGCATCGGTAATATTGAACTGCTGGAAGCCCGTACCGAGTCAGTACTGCCGCACTTGGGTACTCTGGCCGATGCCGTAATCATTGATCCGGCCAGAAACGGCTGCCATCCATCCGCGCTCAGGACACTCAATTTTTATCCTCCCGGGCGCCTCGTTTATGTTTCCTGTAATCCGGAGGCGCTGGCCCGGGACCTGACAACCCTTATTCACGGGCCTTATGACATTGAAGATATTACACCGGTTGATCTTTTTCCCCAGACCCATCATATTGAAACAGTGGTTGCTTTGAAACGCAATCCGGCAAAGCAAAGCGCTTTCGCTGCCAGGCAAAACCTCATTTTAGCCTCGGCGTCACCCCGCCGAGCGGAAATTCTGACTGCCATGGGCTTGACTTTTAACACCGTGCCGTCTTCGGTTATCGAAGCGCCCACTGCCGGCCTATCACCGAAGGAACAAGCTATCAGTCATGCCGGTTCTAAATCAGCGGCAATAGCTGCCATCACCGAAAACGGCACGGTTATCGCTGCTGACACTATCATTGTCCTGGAAGATGAAATACTGGGCAAACCGAATTCGCCGGAACATGCTGTGGAAATGTTAAAAAGGCTTCGCGGCAGGAAGCACCTCGTCATAACTGCCATGGCCGCTACCGATGCCGCTACCGGTGAAACTCAGGTCGGCACCCGAAGCAGCCGGGTGACCATGCGGCATTATACAGATAATGAAATTGATACTTATGTCAACTCCGGCAGTCCAATGGATAAAGCCGGGGCTTACGGCATCCAGGACAAGGACTTCAATCCAGTGGCCGTCGTCAAGGGCTGCTATTTAAACGTGGTAGGATTGCCGGTTTGCCTGATGATGGAATTGCTGCTCAAACTTGGTGTGCATCCGGCTGTTTCGCCTCACTGGCACCCATCCGGCAACTGTCCGGAATGCCGAAAATGGCAAACTGTCTGAACAATAATGATATCTCCACCCGCTGCTGGCTGTATTAATCATGCTTTTTAAAAACCACGGAATTTATTGGTTATCGGCAGCCGTCGATCGCGGCCAAAAGCCTTGGGGGTTATCTTGACACCGGGCGGTGACTGACGGCGTTTGTATTCACTGCAGTCAACCAGTTTGGTTACCTTCCTAACCGTCGCCGCGTCATGCCCCTGGGCGATGATCTGAGCGGCACTCCGGTCTTCTTCAACATAAGCCATGAGTATTGGGTCCAGCAGTTCATAAGGCGGCAGACTGTCGGAATCCTTTTGCTCCGGCCGTAATTCCGCGGAGGGGACGCGGTTGATAACAGCCTCAGGTATCAGCTCTTCACCGGCTGCCCGGTTGCGGTATCGGCACAGCCGGTATACCAGCGTCTTGGGCACGTCTTTGATAACGGCAAACCCACCGGTCATATCCCCGTAAAGCGTAGTATAGCCGGTGGCTACCTCACTCTTGTTACCCGTATTGAGCACCAGCCAGCCGAACTTGTTGGACATGGCCATCAGCATATTACCGCGTATGCGGGCCTGCAGATTTTCTTCGGTCACATCAGGCCCCATTCCCTGAAAAACATCCTCCAGGCTGTGAAGAAAAGAAGTAAAAACATTTTCAATAGGTACCGTATAAGTCTTGATACCCAAGTTTGCGCCAAGTTTTTCGGCATATTCCGCGCTTTGCGCCGAAGAATAGCGGGATGGCATGATAAGGCCGTGCACCGCCTCGGGACCCAGGGCATCGACTGCTACGGCAGCTACTATTGAAGAATCCACGCCTCCGGACATGCCGATGATAACACCGTTGAAACCACTTTTCAGGACATAATCACGGGTTCCAAGCACCAGTGCCTGGTATATTTCGGCCTCAGAATCCAGCAAGGACCCAATCTCGTAGCTTCCGTCGGTGGCCGACGATTCAGCATCATCTGGCCCGAACCACAGGTCAGTCACCAGCAGCTCTTCCCGAAACTGAGCTGCCCGGCCGGTCATCGTTCCCAGCCGGTTGAAAACCACCGAGGCGCCGTCAAAAACCAGTTCGTCCTGTCCGCCGACCAGATTGCAGAAAACCACCGAAACCCGCTTCTCAAGAGACAGACGCTTTAGCAAATCTTCCCTCACCAGGTATTTTCCCTTGTGATAAGGGGAAGCGCTGATATTCAGAATCAACTCGGCGCCGGCGCCGGCTTGAACCGCAGCAGGACCATTGTCTTTCCAGATATCCTCACAGATATTGATCCCGGTTTTCACACCGCCCAAGTTGAATATAGGACAACTCTCCGCCGGCTGGAAATAGCGCTGTTCATCGAATACTCCGTAATTGGGCAAATGAGCCTTATGATAAACACCGGCCAGCTTGCCATCTTCAATCACGGCGGCCGCGTTGTACAGGCCGCGTTCTGTTTCATCAACAAAGCCGACCACCACGGTAATACCGCTCACACCGGAAACGAGTTCTTCAAGTGCCGCAAAGTTGGCCTTTATAAAACTCGGCTTAAGCAGCAGGTCTTCCGGCGGATATCCGCATAATGCCATCTCTGGAAAAATGACAATATCGGCTCCTTTGGTCTGCGCCTGACTGATGTAAGACCTGATAATTTCCAAATTCCCGGTAAAATCACCCACAGTCGGGTTTACCTGTGCCAGGGCGACGCGCAATTTCTTGTTCATATATGCGGTTAATCGTAGGCAAAGCGGACAATAAAGTCAACAGCCTATCGAAGTGCTTTTTTAGTCTTCACCGCGGCGTAGTGATATAATCACCGGCTGATGGTCATCGCAATAAAGTCTCCCAGTTTCCGCGCCGAGTCAGAATATTATCAACAGGGCTTAACTATCATTGCCGGTGTCGATGAAGCCGGACGTGGTGCTTTGGCCGGCCCGGTAGTAGCCGCCGCGGTTATCCTGAAACGGCAGAGAAAAAGCCGGTGGCTGCAATCAGTTAATGACAGTAAAATACTATCTCCGACGCAGCGGGAAAAACTATACCTGGAAATAACCGGCAAAGCCCTGAGCTTAGGTGTGGGTATTGTTTCGCATCATTATATTGATACCCATGGCATCGTACCGGCCACCCGCCTGGCCATGAAGCAGGCAGTGATGGAGCTCTCACCTAAGCCTGAGGCGCTGCTCATTGACTACCTTTCACTGCCAGAAGTACCGTTGCCACAGCAAGGTATCGTAAACGGCGATGCCGCTTGTGTTTCCATCGCCTGCGCGTCCGTTATTGCCAAAGTGGTCCGCGACCGCCTTATGGTCGACCTGGACGCCCGTTTCCCCGGCTACTGGATCAGTAGGCACAAGGGATACGGAACCGTCAAACACCTGGAATGCTTGAGAAAACTGGGGCCATGCGACATCCACCGCCTTTCTTTTGCCCCGGTACGCAACACAAGGAGTCTGCTTTGAACCGCGTTGAGATTGGTCAAAAGGGTGAAAAAATTGCGGCAAAACACCTTAAGAAAATGGGTTTCAATATCACTGACACCAATTGGCGCAGCAAAAACGCTGAAATTGATATTATTGCCCGCAAATCCGGGGAAATGGTTTTTGTGGAGGTAAGAGCCAAAACCTCGGCTGCCTTCGGCTGTCCGGCCGAATCCATCGACCGCAACAAGCGCCGAAAACTCATCGCCGCTGCGGAAGAATACAGGACCCAGCACCGCCTCAACGGAGACTGGCGCATTGATTTCATTGGAATTGAGTTTAAGGAAAATGGCACCTTCATCATCGATCATATACCCTACGCGGTAACGGCGGATCGAGGTTCCTGATACCAGAACCCACCATCGACCATTAATCTTTACGTTAAGCTGCGCACTATGCTACAATCAAGCGCTTTAAGGCAACATTGAATGAACGCCCAATCGGAAGTACTTTGTTTCAATTCCACAGCCAAGCATTAAGAGCTTTTGATGCCAACCTCGACCGCGCATCCGAGGGTTTGCGCGTGATGGAGGACGTGGCTCGTTTCTGCCTGGATTCCGCCGTACTTACCTCCCGCCTCAAAAAAATCCGACACCAGCTGCTCAGCAGCAGCGGTTTGTCCAGTATTGACCTGCTGTCCGCCCGAGCGGCAGCAGATGATGTCGGCAAGGAAAACAGCACCGCCAAAGAACAGGCGGACGACCTTATCGAGACCGTCATCGCTAATGCCCGGCGGACAGAACAGTCCGTCAGGGTGCTGGAGGAGCTGTCGCGGCTGCCCGACGCCGCCGCCGACAGTCATATATTCGAGGAAATACGTTTCGCGGTTTACCAGATTGAGAAAGAATTGGTCGGTATTATTTCCCGCCAGGCCAAAATCAGCCGGCTCTCCGGTAATTATTACATAGCCCACAATGTTGATGAAATGTACGGGGTCAGTTTATCATCCGGTACCTCTTTTCAACTAAACATTGGAGATTCAAACCGTAAGGAATTATGGCAGCAAGCGGTTGCCGCCGATAAGCTCTGCCGGGAAACCGGAGCCCTGCTCATTATCAGTGAGTACACCGACATCGCCAGGGGAATCAAAGCCGACGGTGTTGCTATTAACGGCGGGTCACTGCCGCCGGAGTTAGTAAGACGCCTGTTGTCCATTGAACAGCTTATCGGCTACTCAGCGACTGATCCGGCTGAAGCCGTCAATGCCGCCGAGAGCGGCGTTGACTATCTTATCTGTTCAGACGCGCGTCTCCGTGAAGAATTGAGCCTGAAAGTCGGTGTTCCGGTGATACTGGCCCGACCTGGAGACATCAGATGACTGCCTCATTTAGCGAACGACTTGATGCCATTGCTTCTGGGATCCGGCGAGCCTTTACGGACAAGGACGCCGCCCGGGAAAACGCTTTACCTCTCTCCCGCGAAGCAATTCGCTACTGCTCCCTGTCAATACGAGCTGTTCACCGGCAACAGTTTGACGAAGCCGAAGCTTCACTCCAAAAAGCGGAAGATCTTATCAATGAAGCCGCGGGGTGCATCAAAGCAAGTGGCGAGCTGACTAATATAAGCTTCTTCCGTGATGCCCAGAAAGAATACGCGGAGGGCCGCATTACGCTGGCGGTCATAACCGGACAGCAGGTGCCCTCCCCTGAAGATCTGGCGGTGGATTCCGCCTCGTATCTCAATGGCATGGGCGAGGTTGTCGGCGAACTTCGGCGTTACATTCTTGACGGCATGCGTCGGGGCGACATGACCCGGGCTGAAGAATTGCTTGGCATTATGGATGCCATTTATGAGATACTGATAACCATTGATTTTCCGGATGCTATCACTGGAAACCTGAGGCGCACCACTGACATGGTGCGCGGTATTTTGGAAAAAACCCGCAGCGACCTGACCCTTTCACTGCAGCAAAAACACCTGGAAGGGTTGCTGGACGCCTTTAACAATCGGCTTAAATAAGAGAGCAAAATAATAAAAGGAGGTATCTGAACTAGTGGATCCAATTTTTCTCGCCCTCGTCAGCGGTGTTCTGGCGCTGGTCTTGGCTGGTTTCTTTGCGAAATTTGTAATCAGCCAGGATGAAGGAAATGAAAAAGTCCGTGAAATAGCCAAGGCCATCAAAGAGGGGGCTCTGGCATTCCTGGGACGCGAGTATCGCATACTCGCTATTTTTGTGGCCGTGGTCACTGTCATCCTGGCAGTTGTGCCTGACCTCGGTTGGAAAGTTTCGATGGCTTTCGTATTTGGAGCTATATGCTCCGGACTGGCCGGTTATATCGGTATGGCCATCGCCATCCGGGCTAACTCCCGAACCGCAACCGCTTCCGCCATCAGCCTGAATCAAGGTCTGAAGGTTTCATTCCGCGCCGGTTCGGTCATGGGTATGTCCGTAGTCGGTATTGGGCTTATGGGTTTATCAATCCTGTACTTTGCCTTTAACTCCGACCCCAACTTCCTGGCCATCATCCCCGGTTTTGGTTTCGGCGCATCGGCGGTGGCTATCTTTGCCCGCATCGGCGGTGGTATCTACACAAAGGCCGCTGACACCGGCGCCGATATTGTCGGCAAAGTTGAACAGAGCATCCCCGAAGATGACCCGCGCAACGCCGCAGTTATCGCTGATTTTGTCGGTGACAACGTCGGCGACACCGCCGGCATGGGTGCCGACCTGTTCGAATCCTACGTCGGTTCCATTGTTGCCACCATGGCATTGGGAACCATCGCCGTGTTCTCAACCCAACTTGATCTGGCTTTAGTACCTGACCAGGCCACGGCCTGGTGGCTGCCGATGATGGTCGCCGCCGGCGGTATCGTCGCCTCCATAATTGGTATTTTTGCCGTCCGCGTCGGAGAAAAACTGCAGATGACAGCTCTACTCAATGCACTGCGCCGCGGAACTTTTGTCGCCGCCGGCCTGTCAGTAGTTTTTGCTTTCGCCGCAGTTTCATTGCTGGGCGCTGATATTGGTCTATTCTGGGCTATTTTGGTTGGTCTAGCCGCTGGCCTGGCTATCGGAGAAAGCACCAACTACTTTACTTCCTACGTTTATAAACCAACCCTAAAAATCGCTGAAGCATCACAGACAGGTGCCGCCACCAACATCATTGCCGGTTTCGGCAACGGCTTGCTGAGCGTCGCCCCACCTGTGATCTTTATCGTCATCGCCATTGTTATTGCCTACAGTGTCGCTGACGTGTATGGTATAGCAATCGCAGCTGTCGGCATGCTGTCCACTCTGGGTATTCAGGACGCCACCGACGCTTACGGCCCGGTGGCTGACAACGCCGGCGGTATTGTGGAAATGGCCGGCATGCCTCATGAAATCCGTGAACGCACTGATGCCCTGGACTCATTGGGTAATACCACCGCTGCTATCGGCAAGGGTTTTGCCATCGGTTCAGCCGGATTGACTGCTTTAGCCCTTTTACTGGCATATACTCTGGCAGTCGGCATCACTCCCGCACAGATTAGCCTCTTGGACCCACACGTCTTAGTCGGTCTTTTCCTCGGCTCACTTCTGCCTGCGGTTTTCAGCGCCTTAACGATGCAGGCGGTTGGCCGAAGTGGTTTCTCCATCGTCAATGAGGTGCGGCGTCAATTCAAGGAAATACCGGGGTTGATGGAAGGCACCGGTAAAGCGGAATACGCCAAATGTGTTGACATCTGCACCCGTGAATCTCTCAAACAGATGGTTCTCCCCAGCGTAATGACCGTCCTCGCCCCAATCGTTGTCGCCCTGATTTTTGGCAAGGTAGCCCTGGGAGCTTTCCTGGTAGGCGCCACCTTCACCGGCTTTATTTTAGCTGTTTCTTTCAGCAATGCCGGCGGTTCTTGGGACAATGCTAAAAAGTGGGTGGAAACCGGCGCTTATGGCGGCAAGGGTTCTCTCGCTCATAAGGCTACGGTTGTCGGTGATACCGTCGGTGATCCCATGAAGGATACTTCCGGTCCCTCACTTAATATCATGATCAAACTGGTATCCATCGTTTCCCTGGTGCTGGCCCCGGTCATCGCCAACATGAACGGTATCTTCTAACATTCCCGCCTGGGCGGATTAACTAAAAACGGATTACCCCGGCGCTCGTCTCCGATAGTGGTATCGGGGCCGTGCCCGGGGTAAACTTTTATGTCGTCGTCCAGCGTAAGCAACCGGGTATTCAGACTTTCCATCATCACATTATAATCACCGCCTGGGAGATCGGTCCGGCCGATACCACCGGCAAAGAGAGCATCTCCGGTGAAAACGGCGTCACAGCCGTATAAGGCTGTACCGCCCGGAGAATGGCCGGGAACATGCAAAACAGTGAATTGCATATCGCCGAGCTCAAGGCTTTCCCAACCCCGGAGTAAAATATCCGGTTCCGGTATCTTTTCCACCGTCATTCCCATCATCCGCGGCAGAAAGTCGTCATTCAGGACGGAAGCATCAGCCTCATGCACCGCCAGACGTGCTCCGGTAGCCTGTTTTACCGCTGTGGTTGCGGCGGTATGGTCAAAATGACCGTGAGTCAGGATGATATATTTAATCCTCAGGCCCAGCTGGTTTATCTTATCTATAATTTTTTGGCTGTCCGCGCCGGGATCAATGACCAGTCCTTCAAGCGAAGACTCATCGCCTACGATATAGCAATTCGCCTCAATAGGACCGACAACTAATGTTTCAACAATCATGTATTCACCCCCGATTTTTGCTCATAGCTTATATTTTACTATATAGTATCTTAACATTTTATCAATACGCTGATGAGGTAGCCCTTGTCCGAACACCTGATGGCCGGCCTTGGCCTGATATTGGCGCTTGGCATAACCGCCCAACTGATTGGCTGGTACACCCGCATACCGTCAATAATAATCCTCATTGCCGCCGGTCTGCTGGCCGGACCGGTATTCGGCTGGATTCATCCCTCGGAACTGCTGGGTGACCTGCTGACCCCATTCATATCACTCTCGGTAGCAGTGATACTCTTTGAAGGCGGTCTCATCCTGAAACTGGATGAAATCAAGCGTACCGCGCCGGTGGTCATCAAACTGGTCACCCTCGGCGTACTTCTGACCTGGATACTGGGCAGCCTGGGCGGCGTCTGGATCCTATCGCTTGAATGGCCGCTGGCCATACTGCTCGGAGCTATCCTGGTCATCAGCGGACCTACGGTAATAATGCCTCTTTTGCGCCATCTTCGGCTGCGCGGTAATATAGCCCCCATCCTAAAATGGGAAGGCATCCTGATTGACCCCATCGGCGCTACCCTGGCTCTGCTGGTATTCGGGGTAATTATTGCCGGCGGCCCGCAGGATGCCCTGACCCAGGTGGTCGCTACCCTGGCGACAATCCTTATAGTCGGGGTCGTACTGGGCAGCCTGGCAGCAGCGCTGATCATCTGGCTGCTGCATCGTTATCTGATACCTGATTTTCTGCAGATTCCGGTGGTGCTTTCCATCGTCATCGGCGGTTTTATAGTTTCCGATATACTGCAGCCTGATGCCGGATTGTTTACCGCGGTGATTGCCGGCGTCATACTGGCTAATCAGAAAAAAGTCAGCGTGGAACACATCGTGGACTTCAAAGAGATACTGGGGCTGATCCTGATTTCCCTGCTTTTTATAATTCTTTCAGCCACCATCGAAATTGAAGCTATACTGCCGCTGCTGGGTCCTATCCTGCTGTTCAGTTTGCTGCTGATTGCACTGGCCCGGCCCTTGTCGGTATTTATCGCTTCCTTCCGTACCAAATTAAAACCGAAAGAAAGGGTGCTGCTGGGCACCATCGCTCCCCGTGGTATTGTTTCGGCATCAGTAGCCTCGGTTTTTGGACTGCGGCTGTCCGAAAACGGTATTGATGGTGCCGAAATCCTGCTGCCGATAACCTTTGCCGTCATACTGGTAACGGTGATCTCTTCCAGCGGACTGGCTACCCTGGCCAGCAGGTTCTTCGGTATTGCCAGCCCCAACCCCCAGGGAGTTATCTTTATCGGCGGTCAAAACTGGGTTCGAGACATCGCTTCAGCGCTGAAAGATGCTTCGATTCCAGTAATGATAATCGACCACAGCAAATCCAATACGGCCTACGCCAGGCGTAAAAAAATCAAGGCCCACTACGGGGACGCCCTGGCCCCGGGGATTATTGACAAACTGGACATCCGTGAATATGGTAATGTCCTGGCCATGACTTCCGATGATAACATCAATCACCTGGTGGCCCGCCACTTCGGCCGGGAATTCGGTACCGGTAATACCTATCTGCTGCCACCGGCGGCAATGCCCTCGGCCAAAAAATCCCGGCATGTCAAGCTGCACCTGCCGGGCCGAATCCTGTTTTCCGATGAAGCCAGCTATGAATACCTGAATGATCTCTACCTTGATGGCGTCCGGATTAAGACGGCTGAGTTGAGTGAAAAATATTCCTACCAGGATTTCAGCAAAGAAAATAAAAAAGCGCTGCCTCTGTTTCTGGTTACAAAAAATGAAGGGCTGACCATCATCACCCCGGACACACCGCTCAAGGATCGCGAGTGCTGCTTGTTGATTTACCTGGCGCCCTGAGCCTCGGGAGATTTCCATCAAACGCGGTATTACGGTAGAATAAGCACCGAGGAAGCAATTGCCGCAAAACAACAATCCGCTCCAGTTTCGTATAAGCTATATTATTTTGCCGCTGGCGGTTCTTTTTTTAACCGCCGGCCTGGCGGCTGTTTTTTACGGGCAGCTGCCGGCGGATATACACTATCGTTTCAACCTGGAGGGCGAACCTTCCGGTGAGGCGGTCTCCAAGCTTGTTTTCACGGTGCTGATGCTGGGTATCCAAGTGGTGCTGTCGGCAGCCGCTTACCTCACGGTAAAAATAATCGGACAGGTAAAGCTTTTTCAGGAAAACGCGAGCAGTCTGGTCTTTGACCCGGCCCGGTTACTGACCATAATGGGCAACCTGCCGGCCATAGCGCAGCTGATCATGGGCTACGTCCTGCTGGACAGCATCTTTTACGCGCTTCAGAATGAACACCTGATGCACCTGTGGCTTTTCGCTCTGGTTGTTTTAGTCATCGGCGGCATCGTTTTAATCGGATACGCGCTGCCCATGGTCATCCGGGCCTACCGCAGTTTTAATTCTCACCAGGACAATAAAAAGGAGTAATCTTTTGGCACAGGAAATGAACGTTTCAGGCATGGAAAAAATCGTATCGCTGAGCCGCCGCCGCGGTTTCATTTTTCAATCGAGCGACATCTACGGAGGCCTGGGCGGCTGCTGGGATTACGGACCGCTGGGAGTCCAGTTGAAAAACAATATCAAGCAGGCCTGGTGGCAATCCATTGTCCAGGAACGTGACGATGTAGTCGGGGTTGATTCCTCTATCCTGATGAATCCCCGCGTCTGGGAAGCTTCAGGCCATGTAACCGGATTTTCCGACCCCATGTCTGACTGCCTTGACTGTAAAATGCGCTGGCGCCCGGATGATTTCGAGGGTGACAAATGCCCCTCCTGCGGCGGCCGGCTGACTGAGCCGCGCCAGTTTAACCTGATGTTCAAAACATTCATGGGGCCCATGGAAACCACGTCTTCGGTGGTCTACCTGCGTCCGGAAACTGCCCAGGGTATCTTTACCAACTTTGAGAACGTGCTCAACACGACCCGCAAAAAACTGCCTTTCGGCATCGCCCAGATAGGCAAGAGTTTCCGCAATGAGATTACCACCGGCAATTTTATCTTCCGCTCACGCGAATTCGAACAAATGGAACTGGAATATTTCGTCAAACCCGGGACCGATGACTCCTGGCACCAACACTGGCTCCAGGCCCGTCTGGACTGGTACACTTCTTTCGGCATCAGACCGGAAAACCTCCGGCTGCGTCCCCACGGTTCCGATGAACTGGCCCACTACGCCAAGGCCTGCTCTGATATCCAGTACCTGTTCCCCATGGGCTGGAGCGAACTGGAAGGCATCGCCAACCGCTGTGACTTTGACCTTAAGCAGCACTCGGAATACAGCGGCAAGAAACTTGAATACTTTGACGATGAAACCAAGGAACACTACATGCCTTACGTCATCGAGCCTTCGGCCGGAGTAGATCGTTCGGTACTGGCTTTTCTGATAGACGCCTACACTGAAGAACCGGACAAGGATGACACCCGGACAGTGCTGAAACTGCACCCCAGGCTATCCCCGTTCAAAGCCGCGGTTCTGCCGCTGTCAAAAAAAGAACCGTTGGTTAATCTGTCCAAAGAAATTTACGCTTCACTGCGCAAAGCATGGATGGTCACCTATGATGAAGCCCAGAGCATCGGTCGCCGCTACCGGCGCCAGGATGAGATCGGCACACCGTACTGCATTACTGTTGATTTCAACTCACTGGAAGATAACCAGGTAACCATACGCGAACGCGACAGCATGACCCAGGAGCGAATACCCGTTTCCGAAATAAAAGCTTATCTCTTTCCCCGCCTGAAGGGAGAGCTGAAATAACAGTCGCTGGCATAATGGTAATTCGATTATGAAAATAATCCATTTCGCTGACCTCCATCTGGGTGTAGAGCTTTACGGTCATCCGGACCCGGAAACCGGGATGAATACCAGGTTTATTGATTTTCTGGCAGCTTTTGATAAACTGGTTGAATATGCCATTAGCGAAAAAGCGGACCTGGTACTGTTCTGCGGCGACGCCTTCAAAAACCGCGATCCTTCCCAGACCCAGCAACGGGAATTCGCCCGTCGCATCCGGAAAATGGCGGACCACCAGATACCGGTGTTTCTGCTTATCGGCAACCATGATCTGCCTGCCGCTTCCGGCCGCGCCACCTCAACTGAAATTTACGATACCCTGCGTATTCCCCGTGTCACCGTAGCCGCTCAGCCGGATATCTACCGCATCGAAACAGCCTCCGGGCCGGTGCAGATCGCGGCGCTGCCCTGGCCGAGAAAGGGATCTCTGGAAAGCAAAGCCCAGAATGAAGGGGCCTCCCTTTCCGCTGAAGACCTTAAAACCCGTATTGAAGACATTATGTCCGCTAAAATACAGCAAATGGCTGAAGGTCTCGACCCGGCATTGCCGGCGCTCATGGCGGCACACATCTGGGTGGACGGCGCCAAGCTCGGCTCTGAAAATAAGCTGGTTTTGGGCAATGAACCAACAATACTGCTGGGCAACATTGCCCTGGAGGCTTTCGACTACGTAGCCCTGGGACATCTGCACAAGCGCCAGGTGCTTCATGAAACTCCGCCGGTAGTTTATGCCGGTAGCATGGAAAGGCTGGATTTTGGTGAAGAAGCGGATGACAAGGGTTTTTATGTCATCAATGTCACCGCCGAAAACGGGCAAAATAAAGTTGATTATCATTTCCATCGGCTGGAAGGCCGTCGTTTCCTCACTCTGGCGGCCAGGTTATCACCGGAAACCCTTGATCCCACCGGGGAAATACTTAATATCATCAGCGCCAAGAAAGAGCTGATAAATGGTGCGATAGTCCAGCTCAAAATTTCCATGCCGGAGTCAGTTGCTCCCCTGATACGCGACTCGGAAATCAAAAACCAGCTTAGGACGGCATACTTTTTCTCCATATCACGCCAGATTGAGCATGAAAACCGCGCCCGTTTCGGCGGCGACGATAACAATGATTCCTTATCACCCCGGCAAGCGCTTGAATATTACCTGTCTACTGCTGATGTTGCCGTAGCCCGCCGTCGGGAATTATTGGAACACGCTGATGTTCTGCTGGCTGAACTGGACAACCAATGAAAAAAACAGGCACCCGTACCAGGCACCCGGTCGGACTTACTCTATTGAAAGCCCTGCGTGACGCCGGCACCGGTTCACGCCGGGATCTGGCCTCCGCCATTAAGGCCGGGCGTATCACTGTTAATGACCAACCGGCGGAAAACTTCAACCAGCCCCTGGTCACCTCTGACACGGTAAAACTGGATGGCCGGATTATCAAACTTGACTCGCCGGCGCTGTCACATTATGTAATTCTGAACAAACCGCTGGGCTTTTTGTCCACCACCGATGATCCCCAGGGCCGACGTACCGTGCTGGACCTGCTGCCGGCGGAAATGCGGCAATATCGGCTGTTTCCGGTCGGCAGGCTGGATGAAAACACCACCGGGCTGATGCTGCTGACCAACGATGGCCAACTTACCTACCGGCTTACCCACCCCCGGTTCGGTGTGGAAAAAGAATACCTGGTAGCCATAGACGGCAGTTTATCATCAGCGGAAATTGAACGGGCGGAAAAAGGACTGGAACTGGATGATGGGTTGAGCGCCCCGGCTGAAATCAAGCCGGTTTCCCTGCAGCCTTACAATTACCGCATCACTATTCACGAAGGACGCAAACGTATAATACGACGAATTTTCGCCGCTCTTGGACACCAGGTGCGGGAACTCAGGAGAATCCGGATCGGCCCGGTCG
The DNA here is from genome assembly GCF_055384165.1 of Dehalogenimonas sp. NIT-SK1. Lineage (NCBI taxonomy): Bacteria > Bacillati > Chloroflexota > Dehalococcoidia > Dehalococcoidales > Dehalococcoidaceae > Dehalogenimonas > Dehalogenimonas sp. NIT-SK1. The sequence continues at coordinate 778,551 of NZ_AP042352.1, read as the reverse complement.
AACTGAAGCAGTTGAGGGAAGGTGACTGCCGCCGCCTGAACCACAAAGAGGTCAAACGCCTGCACGCCTGCGGCAAAACGGTTAAAAAGAAACCAGCTCCGCGTTAAAACGGCTGGTTTATGGTTTTCAGATTGGGCTTGTAACGGCGGATTTCCCATTCGCGGATGCATTTCAAGCCGTCATCGTCTTTCATATCATGCCAATATCGGTAATAGTAGGAAACATAAAACTTGGGCACCAGTGCCGTATGTACCGTTATTACCCTGTCGGCTATTTTCTCCACCTTACGCACCGCCATCTCACTGGCTACCGGCACCGCTACTATTATTCTCTCCGGCCGACGCCGCCGGACGGCTTCCACCGCGGCCATCATGGTATAGCCGGAGGCCAGGCCGTCATCAACGATAATTGCCGTCTTGCCGGCCACCACCGATAGCGCCCTCCCCGGTCCGCGGAAAGCAAGACTGCGCTGCTGGATATCATTCCTGACTTTGGCTATCTGATAGTTAATCTGTGACTGCGTCAGTTCCAGGGATTTTATAACATCGTTATTAAATATGGTGGTACCGTCATCGGTAACCGCCCCGAACCCGCCTTCCGGCCGCAGCGGGATGGGCAGTTTGCGGGCAATTACCACGTCGAGTTCCGCCCCCAGTGTCAGAGCCACCTGCAGACCAACAGGCAATCCGCCGTTGGGGATGGCCAGCACGATACAGGGCTCATTCTTATAAGATGTTAGTTTCTCCGCCAGCTGCTTTCCGGCGTCAAAGCGGTTCTCAAACAGCGGCTTGGGAGACGGCGGTCGATAAACCATGTAATCTAATCCTGCTTTCCAATAATTTCAAAGGCGGCCACATCAACCGGGCCAAGATCGGTCAGTTTCAATTCCGGTATTACCGGCAGAGCCAGGAAAGACAGCGCCGCGAAAGGCGCCGCCGGTTTAACGCCGGTTTCTTTAGCCCGCTTCTCCAGTTGCTCAAAATCAGTCACTACTTCGGCCAGCGGCCGGTCAGACATTAACCCGGCAATAGGCAGCGGCAGGCCGGCCAGTAACTGACCGTCGATAACCACCGCCAGACCTCCCCCCATCCTGACGACCTCCTGTATCGCTGCGTAAATATCGTCATCCGAGGCGCCGACACTTATGATATTATGGGAATCATGGGCTACCGATGAAGCCAGGGCGCCGCGAGTCATGCCGAATCCCCGGACCAGCCCCTTGCCTATATTGCCGGTGCCCCGGTGACGCTCCACCACCACCATTTTCAGAATATCCCGGGCAAAATCCGGCACCGTAGAAACCTTTTCCTTGCGGTATCGGGTGACTATCTGCCCCGGTACCAGTTCCATCACCGGCGTGTTCTCCCCTGCTGTTTCCAGCTTCAAATCAGCCGCGCTAAAAGGTTTTACCCGCATACAGCGCCGCAGCCCGGCCGGGTCTTCCGTTTTCGCCGGGAAAAGGGCTTCACCATCCGCGGCAACCAGGCGGCCCCGGTAATATACCCGGGATATATCGAGCTTATCAAGATCATCAGCAACCAGCAGATTAGCCCGGTAGCCGGGAGCTACGGCACCGGTGTATTTTAGTCCAAAATATTCGGCCGGATTTATAGTGGCCATCTGGACAGCGGTTACCGGGTCCAGGCCCAGCCTGACCGCTTTTCTAACCACAGCGTCAATATCACCATCCCGGTTAAGGTCAGAGCAGCTGCGGTCATCAACTACCAGCATGCAGCGGCGGCTGTTCCGCGAGGTAACCAGCGGCAGTAATTCTTCCAGATTTTTTTCCGTCGAGCCTTCCCGTATCATGACATGCAGACCGCGCGCCAGCTTTTCCCTGGCTTCTTCAAGCCGGGTGCACTCATGATCCGATCCAATTCCAGCCGCGGCGTAAGCGTTAAGGTCACTACCTCCCAGTCCCGGAGCGTGGCCATCAATCACCTTACCGGAGGCTGCGGCCAGCTTATCAAGCACACCGGCATCACCAAAAAGCACTCCAGGGAAATTCATCATTTCGCCCAGGCCGATAACACCGGGCATGCCCAGTACCTGGGCCACTTCATCAGCGCCCAGTTCTGCGCCGGAGGTTTCCAGGTGTGTCGCCGGAACGCAAGAGGGCGCCATGACATGCAGGTCCAGCGGCAGATTGCCGGCTGCTTTCAAAATATAACTTATGCCATCAATGCCGGTAACATTGACCAGTTCATGCAGATCCGTAACCACGCCCAGGGTGCCGCGGGCGATTACCGCCCTGGCGTACTGGCTGATATCCAGCATGGAACTTTCGATATGAGTATGTCCGTCAATAAATCCAGGCAGCAAATATTTACCATTAAGGTCAACGGTTTCCCCGGCTTCAGAATAATCTCCAAGCCCGGCAATGAATCCATCAGCTACCGCCACCGAAACTGATTCAATTTCACCGGTAAAAACATTCAACACCCGACCGTTGCGGAAAACCACATCCGCCTCTTCAAGCCTCCGGGCAACCCTGATTAACCTGGCTGTTTGCTTGTCACCCACTCTCACTTTCCCCCAAAGTATAAATATCCGGCAGGTTGCGGTACCGCTGTCCGCAGTCCAGGCCGTAGCCTACCACAAAGGCATCCGGTACGTTAAAACCGGAATAGTCAGCGCTGACCGGTACTTGCCGCCGCCCTGGTTTATCCAGCAGGGCGCACAGCTTGACCGATGCCGGTTCCCCGGCCTTGATAACTTTTAGCAGGTTTTCCAGGCAATAACCGGTATCGATAATATCTTCAACCAGCAGAACATGCCGCCCTTTTAAAGATACGGCCGGGCAGGCAGTCACTATCGCCTCACCGCAACTTGATGTGCCGTCTCCGTAGCTGGACAACCCGATAAAATCAATCTCCAGCGGCAGGTCTATTTGCCGTATCAGGTCAGCCAGGAAAATTACCGCCCCCTTCAGCACACCGATAATCAGCGGGTCAGCGCCCCGGTAATCGGCTGTTATCTCAGCGCCCAGCTGCCTGACCCGGGCCTCGATTTCTTCATGAGGGAACAATAGTTTAAGCTCAGCCACAAAGGCATTATAAACACTGGTTTTGTCTGTGTCCAACGTTATTGCCCCGGCCTGTACAGCCCATGTTATAATAGCAACTGAAATGAGTTCCGCAGCAAAAGGCCATAATATCATTACCTGCACCAAGTGCCGAACCAACATTGACACCGAAATAACCGGCGGTGATGTAAAATTCTGCCCCAACTGCGGCAATCCGTTGTTCACACCCTCTTACCAGACTAAAACCCACTCCTGCCCATCATGCGGCAAAACAATGTCGGCGCCTTTTGATTTCTGTCCGGGCTGTGGTACCCGGCTTAGCGGTTCCGGAGCGACGGCAGAACAATCATCACCGGAAGACTACCCGCCCACCGCCGCTGAAATGGCTGCCGCCAGAAAACCCTTTATTCCAACATCCCAGGGTCAGTCCGGTGAACCCAAACCGGTGGTAACCGACCCTAAACTCAAGAAATTGTACAAGCAATGGGCCGCTTACTCCGACCTTCCGGAAGAAGCCCTGCCGGTTATGGAGAAGCCCAAGCCGGTCAAAGCCCCCCAGCACCACTCATCCACCGGGGCCGGAGTGTCATTATCCGGCATCTTGGCAGAAATCCCGCCGCGTTTTTTATTTGTGGGTGGCATCATCATAATTGCCCTCATTCTGATTCTTATTATCGTCATCGTCGCGTGACCATATCTCCCCTGTGCTTTTGCCGGTATTTATCAGCAATGATATAATCCTGACCGTTATGTCCCAATATTTTATATCAGTTATCGGCGCTTCCCATGCAAATGCTGATGAAATACAAGCAGCTGAAGAAATAGGCCGGGAATTAGCTGCAAGAGGTGCCGTGCTCATTTGCGGAGGGCTTGACGGTATCATGGAGGCCGCATGCCGAGGCGCGGTAAATTCCGGTGGGTTAACCGTCGGTGTTCTGCCCGGCGAGCATCGTGAATCGGCGAATAAATTTGTAACTATCCCTATTGTTACGGGAATTGGTTATGGACGTAATATGATTGTCGCCAAAAGCGGGCAAGCAGTTATAGCGGTGGGCGGCGGATACGGTACCCTTTCGGAAATCGCCTATGCCTGCCAAGCAGGCATTCCTGTTATAGGAGTAAACACTTGGTCGCTGTCGAAAGAAAAGGAAATTAATAAATCTATAATTCAAGCTGCCAGCGCTAAGGAAGCAGTAGAATTAGCTATCAGCAGCATAATTGAAATAAAAAACAAACAGCAGAAGGACTACCAATGGTAACAATAAGAGATATCATAGGACATGAAATTTTGGATTCAAGAGGGACACCTACCGTAGGGGCCACCGTCAGACTTTCCGACGGAAAATTTGGCTGGGCAGCGGTACCGTCCGGAGCCAGTACCGGAACGCATGAAGCGGTAGAGCTGCGTGATGAAAACCCTGCGCGCTACAATGGAAAAGGAGTCACCAGGGCGGTTTCCAACATCAATGGAGAACTTTCCTCAATGCTCTTAGATATGCCGGTTGAAGACCAGGCCACTAATGACCAGACAATGATTGCCCTTGATGGCACACCTAACAAAAGCCGTTTGGGCGCCAATGCCATATTAGCCGTATCTCTTGCCTCAGCCCATGCTGCCGCAAATTCAAGGGGCATTCCTCTTTTTCAAAGTTTGAATACCACGGGCAACTATCTGCTGCCCGTACCCATGCTGAACATTCTGAACGGTGGAAAACATGCTTCTGATTCTACTGATTTTCAAGAGTTCATGATCGTACCCGTTGGCGCGCCGACCTTCAATGACGCTCTGCGGATGAGCGCGGAAATATTCCATACTTTGAAAAACCTGCTGAGAAAATTGGGCTTTAGTATAAACGTAGGTGACGAAGGTGGTTTTGCGCCTTCACTAAAATCCAACTCTGAGGCGATAGAATTAATTATCAAAGCGATAGAGAAATCCGGCTACAATCCGGGAAAAGACTGCTATATCGCGCTGGATGTGGCCGCGTCAGAATTATACCAAGATGGCCATTATTTGTTGGAAAAAGAAGGGCGCCGTCTCAACAGTGTAGAAATGGTAGAGTTTTATGAAAAGCTAATAGTTGACTATCCAATCATTAGCATTGAAGACGCTCTTTCTGAAGATGATTGGGATGGCTGGTGTCTTTTAACTGATAGAGCTGGGGACCGTGTCCAGCTCGTAGGTGACGACCTCTATGTTACTAATGTAACCCGACTCGAAAAAGGTATTAAAAACAAGGCTTCCAATTCAATATTGATAAAACCCAATCAAATTGGAACACTTACTGAAACAATTGCCGCTGTCGGAATGGCACTTAAAAACAATTGGTCTGCTGTGATAAGCCATCGTTCCGGAGAAACAGAGGACACAACCATAGCTGACTTAGCAGTAGCCTTGAATTCCGGTCAAATTAAAACCGGAGCTCCCTCACGGGGGGAACGAACCTGCAAATATAACCGTCTGCTAGCGATAGAATCAGAGCTGGGTAGTCAGGCGAAATTTGCCGGCAGATCAGCTTTTAAGAATATTTCTTAATAATGCAAACAATCGGAATAACCACGACAATACCCTTGGAGATAATACTGGCCGCGGGTCATAAGCCAATTGACCTGAACAATCTATTCATTGAAGCTGAAAATACGAAAGATCTCATATCTAGCGCGGAGCAAGATGGGTTCCCCCTGAACACTTGTGCCTGGATAAAAGGCATCTATGGTTCTGTTTTTAAGCACAATATAAAAACGGTAGTATGCGTCACCGGCGGAGACTGCTCGAATACCTTGATGCTTATGGATGTCCTCAAATACAAGGGCATTAAAACCATTGCCTTTTCATATCCCATAAAGCCTGACAAGCAACTGATGATACAAACTCTGAATGAATTTGCCGCTGAAATGGGAACTTCATTAGCGGAAGCTGAAAATCTCCGTCGAGAGATATTACCACTGAGAGCTCTTGCTCGTAATATCGACTTAATGACCTGGCAAACCAATCTTCTCAGCGGGGCTGAAAATCACTCTCGGTTAGTATCAACGTCTGATTTTAATCAAGATTTAGAAAATTATTTTGTCCGAGGGCAGGCGCTGCTGGATGAAGCGCAACACAGGAAACCTTATAATCCCCAAGAGCTACGTTTAGGTTTTATCGGTGTTCCTCCTATTTATTCAGCGCATCTATATGATTACATTGAGCAATGTGGAGCCAGGGTAGTTTTTAATGAAATCCAAAGGCAGTTCTCAATGCCGTATGAAACATCGAGTTTAGTAGAACAATATACCGCCTATACCTATCCTTATGAAACAGAATATCGAATCAATGATATTTCGGCCGCCATTGCTGAACGGAAAATTGATGGAATAATCCACTATGTCCAATCCTTTTGCCACCGCGCAATAGGTGATATACTGATGCGGCAGTCACTCAATGTTCCAATTCTTACCATTGAAGGAAATACTGATACGCACCTTAATCAGCATTTAAAAACGAGAATTGAGGCATTTCTGGATATGTTATCCTTTAATAATTTATATTCCAAAAAATAAATTGGGGGGATTATGGTTACCAAAATAGGTATTAATGGATTCGGTAGAATCGGACGACTCGCCCTACGCTCGATTAAACAATATTACGATGATAAACTTGAAATCGTTGCCATTAATGACTTGGCTGATACCGGCACCAACGCGCATCTTCTGAAATATGATTCTTCCTACGGGATTTATAAAGGCAATATCCAGTCAGACCAGGACGGCATCATATTGGATGGCCGGAAAATAAAAGCCTTTTCTGAAAAAGAACCCGCCAAAATACCTTGGGGTGACTATGATGTAGATATAGTTATCGAATCGACCGGACGTTTTGCTGACAGAAACCTGGCGGCCCAGCATTTAAGTGGCGGGGCCAAAAAAGTAATCATTTCCACCACTTCAGCCAATGCTGATACAACAATAGTAATGGGAGTAAATCAACTCAGTTATCAGCCTGACCAGCATGACGTTGTCTCTAATGCCTCATGCACTACCAATTGTGTCACCCCAATAGTGAAAGTCATCCTTGAAAATTTCGGCGTTGAAAAAGCCCTCATTAATACCGTGCATGCTTATACAAATGACCAAAGCCTTTTAGATATCTACCACAAAGATCCGCGTCGTTCGCGGGCGGCGGCACTAAATATAATCCCCACCACTACCGGAGCTGCCAAGGCTGTAGCCCAAGTAATTCCTGAACTTAAAGGCTTAATACACGGCATCTCTCTTAGGGTGCCGGTCGGCAACGTATCCATAGCCGACGTAACCGCGGTTGTAAGTCAAGATGTTACAGCAGAACAAATCAACGAAAGCCTTAAAAATGCAGCCGAAGGCAAGTTGAAAGGAATCCTTTCTTTTTGCGAAGAGCCCCTGGTAAGCTCAGACTTCCGCGGCAATCCGGCAAGTTGTATCATTGACTCCGCCTCAACCATGGTCATGGACGGAAATATGGTTAAGATTCTCGGGTGGTATGACAATGAATGGGGTTATGCTACCAGGCTTGGCGATCTTGCGGCATACATGGGGTCCAAGATCAATTCCTAAACTCAATTAGACCTTAACAACTTTAGTAATGGTTGACAGACTATATACCTCTACCTAAAATGAATCGGGATTAACATCAGGAGGATTCAATGAAACTTATAATTGTTGGTCTGGGACAGGCCGGAAGCCGAATAGCCGATGAATTCGCCAGGATAAACAAGAGGGCGAAAAGTCAGCGGAACATCGAGATTTGCCCAGGTATATTCGCGGTCAATACTGACGCGGCAGACCTCACGGGCTTGACTACTATTGAACCGGATTATCAACACCGCATACTAATCGGCGGCCGCAAAACTGGCGGTCACGGTGTTGGTAAAATTAATGAACTCGGAGCGGAAGTAGCACGTGCTGACGCGGATAAGGTAATTGACGCTTTAAGAAGCGCCAAGCATTTTTATGAAGCAGACGCTTTTCTCCTGGCCGCTTCCGCAGCTGGCGGTACAGGATCAGGTTCAATTCCCATAATAGCGCAGCGCATTAAAGAGCGTTATCCGGAAAAACCCTTGTACTCACTGGTTGTTTTGCCATTTGAACATGAACGCGATACAGAAGAAAGGGCTTCGTATAACTCTGCTGTTTGTCTTAAATCTATTTACTCTATCTCTGACTGTGTTTTCTTGATAGATAATCAACGTTATGTCATGAAAGATTCATCACTGGGCAACAATATCTCACGTATTAACGAGCTTATTGTCGAGCCTTTCTATGACCTTTTGTGCGCGGGTGAAGAGAAAAACCCCAAGTTTATCGGTGCGAAAACCTTGGATGCGGGCGATATAATCCAGACTCTATCAGGTTGGTCCGTTTATGGCTGGGGACATGCGAATTTCAATAAATCTTTTAGTCTTTTTGAGCGCAGTAACGATTTTAGACGTAAAACATCTGAGACTCACAAGGGCATACAAGCCATGGATGAAGCTATTAGTGAGCTCTCCTTGAAATGCAACCCAAAGGACGCGGGCAGAGCAATATATCTTGTTTCGGCACCGGCAAAAGAAATGAACATGGATATGATGCGTGAGCTTAATGAATGGATGAGGGAATTATGTCCCAATGCCATCATTCGCAACGGTGATTACCCAAGAGGTTCCAACCGTATTTCGGTGACAACTATCCTTTCAGAATTATCAGATGTAGAGAAAGTGCGTAATTTCTATTCAGATTCAATAGACCTTATCCCTGTTATCAAGCAGCGCCAGGTAGAGTTGCGCGCCAAACTGGAGGATATCGACGGCATGAGCAAGGATATCCCCTCCCTGTTAGAGGATTGATTCCAACTTAATCAAAACACGCCCTGCTCAGGTATATATAGGCAGGGCGTGTTTTATTTTGAGTGTTGATATACACCCAAGCCTTCAGCTATAATCGCTTGATAATTCCGCACTCCCGGAGAGCCTTTGGTCATTAAAGTTGAAAACCTGGTTAAAATATACGGGCCGATCCGCGCGGTGGACGGCCTGAGTTTTGAAGTCAGCCAGGGTGAAGTCTTCGGCATGCTGGGACCCAACGGCGCCGGTAAGACCACTACGGTGGAGATTATCGAAGGACTGCGCAAGCTTGACTCCGGCAAAGTTACCGTCCTGGGCATGGACTCAGCCAAGGCTTCTAATGCCATTAAACAGCGCATCGGCGCCCAGCTGCAGACTCCGGCGCTTATGCCTTCACTCACCGTAGAAGAACTGCTTGACGTCTTCAGCGCTTTTTACACCCGCACCCTGCCGGTTGATGAACTACTGGAGATGCTTTCCCTGGAAGAAAGCCGCAAGGTGCTGGTGAAAAATCTATCCGGTGGGCAGCTGCAGCGGTTGTCTGTGGCCATGGCCTTGATCAATGACCCTGAGATTGCCTTCCTGGATGAACCTACCACCGGTCTCGACCCTCAGGTGCGACGCGGCATGTGGCAGGTCATTGAAGATATGAAGCGCAAGGGCAAGACCATCTTTCTGACCACCCATTACATGGAGGAAGCCGAGCGCCTGTGCGACCGCATTGCCATCGTTGACCACGGCAAGATTATTGCCCAGGATACCCCGCGCGGACTGATCAACAGCAACTTCAGGGAAAAAGCCATCCAGTTTGAACTGGAACCACTGCCCTCGGAAGAAGAACTGCTGAAATTTCCAGGGGCCACACGGGTGGCTATTGACCTCAACGAAGCGGTTATCTATTCCGACAGCATTCCCGCGACCATGTCAGCGGTGCTCAAATACGCCGAATCCAATAATCTCACTTCCATGCTTAAAGACCTGCATGTACGCCAGGCCTCACTGGAAGACGTCTTTCTGAAACTTACCGGCCGCAAGATCAGGGAATAATATGCTCAAACTAATTATCGCCAACTTCAAACAATTTTTACGGGACAAGACCGCCGTTTTCTTTACTTTTGCGTTCCCGCTTATCTTTATCTTCCTGTTCGGCATGGTCTTCGGCGGCTCCAACGATGTCAATTACAACATTAAACTGGTGGTAGATGACGAATCTCACATCAGCCAGGGCCTGACGGAAGCCTTCGCGTCGGTACCCATTTTCACTGTCTCCGAAGGCGAACTGGACCCTTCCCTGGATCAGCTCCGGGAAGGCAACCTGACAGCCGTTATCGTTATACCGGAGAACATTGACAGTACCGTCGGCACCGGTGAGACAGCCTCCCTGACCATCTACCATGACCCTTCCCAAACCCAGACATCACAGGTTATCCTGCCGGTAGTCCGCCAGATTATTGACCAGTTCAACCGTGAACTGACTCAGTCTCCAGTACTCATCGACCTTGAAGAGGAATCCATCCTTTCCGAAAGCTTCCGCTTTATTGATTTCTTTGTTCCCGGCATCCTGGCCATGTCCATCATGCAGAGCGGCCTGTTCGGCATATTGCCGCTGGTGGAATGGCGTGAAAAGAAGGTACTGAAGCGCCTGGGAGTAACGCCGCTGTCCCGCAGCACGGTGGTTATCAGCCAGCTGGCTTTCCGTCTGGTGCTGGCGGTAGTCCAGGCGGCCATACTTATTTCCATCGCCAATGCTGTTTTTGATGTGCCGGTCATGGGCAGCTGGCTGCTACTGGTGGGGCTGGTTATCCTGGGCACCCTGGTGTTCATCAGCCTGGGTTACGTAGTGGCTGCCAGGGTCAAGACAGTGGAAGGCGCCACCCCCATCGTCAACCTTATTTCTTTCCCCATGATGTTTTTGTCCGGCGTTTTCTTCCCGGTGGACATGATGCCGGAGTTCATCCGGCCGGTCATCACCGCCATGCCGCTTACCTACCTGGCTGACGGTTTCCGTCAGGTTATGGTGGAGTCACCGCCGTTGTATCCGCTGTCAACAGACATCATGGTGCTGCTGGGCTGGCTGGTGGTTTGCCTGATACTGACTATTCGCTTCTTCAAGTGGGAATAGATACCCCGCCACCGGTGGTCAACCGGTTGAAAATCGATATGGCCGTAGAGTAATCCTTAACCTTTTTCCCCAAAGCATCCGCTATTGCTGCCAAGTCCTGGGTATTTTGACAACAGAAAATTGCGTGATACCATGGAAGGCAGGAGGCTGATGGAATTGTATGAACCGGGTGGAAAAACCAAAAAGCCTAGGAATGGCGTACTTCCTGCTGTTCTTCCTCTGGCCGGTGGGAGCGCACAACTTTTATCTGGGGCGAACAATCCAGGGCATTTTATTTATTGCCGGTTATCTGATTTGGGCGGTCAGCTATGTCCTTTTGCTGCCGGTCTGCGAAGGCAGCACAGCGGGCACCGTCATCGGGGAGGTTAAGTTTTCACCGCTGGCCGTTATCTATTCCCTGCTGTTTATACTGCCCATGATTATTGAATCCTTCCTGCTGAACGGCCGCGTGGAGCGTTATAACCGGTCTGCCGGCTGACCTCGCAATATTGCTCCGGCATTCACGGGTAGGCATCACACCACCAACATACTGTCACCGAAGCTGAAAAACCGGTATTCCTCCGCTACTGCCGCCTCATAGGCCACCTTTACTTTATCCCAGCCGGCAAAGGCCGCCGTCAGCATCAGCGGCGTGCCGCAGGGCAGGTGAAAATTGGTTATCAACCGGTCTATTACCCGGTACTCAAACCCCGGCAGGATAAAAAGCTCCACCCAGCCTTCAAATGGCTTTAACGGCATACCTGTGCTTTGTGCCGCCCATTCAAGTGTCCGCACCGCCGAGGTACCCACGCCGTACACCCGGCCGCCGGCGGCTTTTACCTTATTAACCGCCGCCGCCGTTTCCGCCGGCAGCACGGCAAATTCCCGGTGAATCGGATGATTGGCCGGATTTTCTTCCTTGACTGGCCGGAAGGTGTCCAGCCCAATATGCAGCGTCACAAACAGCAGCTTGACCCCTTTGGTCTCTATTCGCCGCAGCAGCTCCGGCGTAAAATGCAGCCCGGCGGTCGGTGCCGCCACACTGCCGCTGATGCGGGAATAAACCGTCTGGTAGCGCTCCGGTTCATCCAGGCGTTGGTGAATATACGGCGGCAAGGCCAGTATGCCCAGTTCATGCAGCCGGTTTTCATCAGAAAAACGGATGTCGGCGGTAGCGTCTTTATTCCGCGAGATAACTTCAAAAGTTACCCCGCTGTCCCTTCCCGACTGGTCATAAAGGGCTGCCAGCGTCCCCGGAGCCAGCTTTTTAGCCGGTTTTATCAGGGCCTGCCACTGGTTCGGCGCTTTCCGAAGGAGCAGCAGCGCCTCGACCTTGGCACCGGTTTCCAGCTTGCGGCCGTATAGCCGCGCCGGCATTACCCTGGAGTCATTGAAAACCAGGGCGTCTCCCGGTTCCAGGTAATCAATGATATCCCGAAAATTCCTGTGCTGAATCAGGCCTGTTTCTTTTTCCAGGACCAGAAGCCTCGAACTGTCGCGCGGTTCCACCGGAGTCTGGGCAATCAGCCTGTCCGGTAAATTATAGTTAAAATCAGATGTTTTCAAAACGGGTTATTATAACTTTTTTAGTGGTTTCCCGGCCATAATAACGGCAGATTAAATGTGGATGCACAATTGCTCATCATCGTCAATCAGCAGGATTTTCATCCCATAGTACTAAAGATTTATTATCGTTCATCAAATTGTCATCAAAATGTCATCGTCTGTTCATCTTTGAGTTGTATGCTAAAGGCGGTAATAAAAGATAACTATAGGTAAATTCCTGAAGGCGAAGGGGGCAGCGATGAATAGGTGAGATTAGAAGGAAAGCATGGTTCATTAGTATAAATCGGAGGACGGAAAAGTGAAAAAACTGTTAATACTATTCACGGCTCTCTTTTTGGTGGTCACAACCAGTATTCCGGTGAACGCAAATGACGATGGAAATTATTGGGAATCTGTCTTATGTCCGTATGAATCTAAGCAATGGTTAATATATTGAAAAATACTCCTCCAAGCATGATAGCAAATAAATCTCGAAATGGAATAACCAAGGAATAGTGAAATATATGAGACAACGATCACGATTTAACGGAGCATTATTCATGGTATTCGGTATTCTCGTTGTTCTGATTGCCAGTGTTACCGGATATGCGAGGAGTCAAGTGTTTATCTCCCCGTTCGCTGGGGTGATTTCAGTAATACTGATTGCAGCAGGAGTTTTTCATTTTCATGAACCAACCACTAACATGAATTATATCCGTGCACTTATTATTATAATTCTGATAACCCTCGTAGTTTATGGGTTAGGTGAATATCTACGGAAAAACATCGGGATATAAGCACTAATTCGAAAGCAATCATAATTGATCGTAAACATGAGATATTCAATGAGGTAGGACGGAAATAACGGGCAAGAAAAAGCCGGCAAAAAGAAGTGGGGCCGGAGCCGCTTGTTCATCTCCCCTTCATCTTTGGATGGTATAATCGTGAACGTTTACCGCTGGATGCGACATTTCACTTGTCGGTTTCTGAAACGGAGGATAACAACGTGGCTGTTGAACTCACCGGTATCAGCAAGCACTACGGCACCGTAACCGCTCTGAAGAATATAGACCTTCAAGTGGCACCGGGCGCCATCTTCGGCCTGCTTGGCCCCAACGGCGCCGGGAAATCCACCATCATCAGTATTCTGCTGGGATTGTCGCGGGCTGATTCGGGTACGTTCAGCCTCTTCAGGCAGGAAGGTAACTCCGGCAAATTGCCGGGTTTATTGAAAAAAGTAGGCACCGTCTTCGAGCGGCCGGTTTTTTACCCGCAGTTTTCCGGCAGGTTTAACCTGAAACTCCTGGCTGGTGACAGGTTATCTGAAGAGCATATCACGGAATTGGCTGATTTAGCTTGCATAGATAACTCTTGAAAAAATGGAGGCAACATGACGGACCCATCTCATTTGTCAGCGAAGCCCCGTACTGCGATGCCTGTAATTGGCGGGGTCATCAGCGTTGCTACAGGGTTGTTCACTCTCCTGTACGTTCTCATCCCGTTCATCATTAATCAAAACGATACTCTTCCTAGCAATTTATATTTTGTTGCCTTCAGCGGGTTGAGGATAGTATTGTTGATTTCAAGCATATTGGCAATCATGGGAGGTGTTTTAGCTATCAAACGCGAAAGGTGGAGATTGGCGCTTATCGGCATTGCAGCTTCTATTGTAACACTCCCAATGTTTGTAGGTGTAGTAGCTATGGTACTTGTCGTTAAATCGAAAAAAGAGTTTTGTTAATGTTTTTTAATTTGAACGGGATAAATGCCGCTGGGCAACTCTGTATGATCGCACCGGAGAGTATAGTCTGAAAGGACGAAAATGAAAAATATTTCATGGCTTCAGGTCACGCTGGGTTTATTGGTAGTCCTGGTATCGTTTGTCGCATTGGATAAAGCCCAGTTTGAAGATCCTTCATCAGGAGAGCCGGTTGATGATCCCACAGGTACCATAATCGCCGCCTATCCCCCGAATGACGCCGTAGCCAACCTCGGTATCGCCGGAGCAGGGTTGATTATTGCCGGTCTCAATATATATCAGAGCCGTAAGCAGGTTTTGCGCGCCGGTTGGCAGACCGCTGCAGGCGTGGGGATAGCCCTGAGTTCAGGAATAGTGGGTATCGCCATCATGGGTGACCAGTGGGTAATCGGGGATATCTTCTATTTGGTGTATCCTGCCTTCATTTTGGGAGCGGTGGTGATGGTATTGGGAATCACGCAGACTAGGTTACTGAACTCCAGATGACGAATACTGAAGGAGGCAAAACTATGTTGAAATCCGGTTTTTGGCCAAGAGCTGGGATTCTATTAGTGGGGGTGTATCTCCAGGCAACGGGGATGATGAACGGCCCCTTTTTTATCTGGGTAATAGGTGCCATATTGTTTATGGTCGGTGTGGTCAGTGTAATCACTTATTTTATAAAAACCGATGGATAGTATATTAAAAATTCTCACCCCCCCCCGTTTTATTCATCTTCTGTTCATCTTCGGGTGATATAATAGCCGCAGTTAGTGGAAAATCAGGAGTATAATAATGCCAGACATCGCCGGTATCTTCAGATTAACCCGCCTGGAGTTAAGAAAACTCCGCAAAGGCACTTCTTTCTACATTATTTCCGCCGTCATTATCTTGTTTTCACTGCTCATCAGTACCAATATGGATACCCAGTATTCCTATGAAATAAGACGTTTGAACGAACAGAAAAACAATCTCATAACCCAGGTGGAAACCGGCCAGCTGGTCATATTCGGCAACGCCATTGAGGACTATCCGGATTACCAGGACTTCACTGAAGTTGATGAATCCGGCAGGCTCCTGCCTGAAAATATTGACTACTGGGTGAATCTGTATGACCAATATTTTACCGGCGAAATAGAGAGCCTTACATCCGAGGATGGGCGTTTCTCTTTCTCATCCATGGTCAGAAACTCCGCCTCCAGTATCGCGATTCTAATACCCATCCTGGCCGTGGCCGCCGCTGTCAGCCTGTTCGCCTCCGAATACCGTAACTCCACCTACCGCCTGATAATCAGCCGGGGTGTAAACAGGTCTCAGCTGGTTTCAGCCAAGGTACTGACCGTACTGGGGCAAACCCTGTTTTTCGCCTTGCTGCTTACCATCGCGGTGGGCTTGAGCGGCTACATCTCTTACAACAGCCTCGGCGCACCTTCGCCGCCGGTTATTGACTTCGGATTTCTGGCCTCGGTTTTCGCTATCACCGCTTTTATGTTTGCTGCCTATATGATGGGCGGCGCGCTCCTGGGCACTATCCTGGCTTCACCCACTACCGCCATGACCATCGGCCTGATCATCGCCTTTATCGGCGGCAATATATTCCTGATGGCTACCCCCTGCCAGGACGGCATCCTGGGCATGCTGGCGCCGCTTTCTCTGGGTTACAACTTCAACAGCTTGATCCAGGAATACTGGTCACTTGCCGCGGCAACAGGGCCGTTCGCCCCCGGCGGCGGCGGGCCCCAGGACTGCTACCGCGACGCCGTACCGGCCATTTTAGCAGCCCTGGGGTACACGGCATTTTATACCATCGGCACTTATACCATTTTCCGCCGCAAGGAGTTGAAAGCATAGTCATGAACAATACTGTCTTAAGCACTGCCAATCTTACCAAACGCTTCGGCGATGTCACCGCTGTGAAGGATTTAAGTATTGCCGTGGAGCGCGGGCAGGTCTTCGGCTTCCTCGGCCCCAACGGCTCCGGCAAGACCACCACCATCTCCTGTATCCTGGGTCTGCTGTCCCCCACTTCCGGGAAGGTGAGCCTTTTCGGTGAGCCGTGGCGGGCGGAGTCTTTGCGGCGGGTGGGCGTGGTCATGGACCTGCATGGTTTTTACCCCAATTTTTCCGGCCGGGACAATGTCCGCATCTTCGGTGAACTGACCGGACCGGTGTCCGATGAGCGGATTGACGAAGTCATCCGCCTGGTCGGTCTGGCCGACCGTTCCTCCAGCAAGTTCCGCACCTATTCCATGGGCATGAAGCAGCGCCTGGCGGTGGCATTGGCCCTGCTGAACGACCCGGAGTTTCTGATTCTGGATGAACCGACCAACGGCATGGACCCGGAAGGCATCGTCGAAATCCGCAATCTGATTAATGAACTCAACCGCCAGGGCAAGACCATATTGCTGGCCAGCCATCTTCTTTCCGAGGTGGAACAGGTCTGTACTCACCTGGCTATCATGAAAAAGGGCGTGGTGGTTAAACAGGGCGCTCTGACCGAACTTCTCGACGGAGGTACTGCTTCTGATACTGTATTTGAAATCGTCACCGGCAACCTGACGGCGTCGGCGGCGCTGCTGGAAGCCGCCGGCTACCTGGTTAAACAGGGCCGGGACCGGATTCTGGTGTCTGCTCCGGGCGATGCCGCCGAAAAGATATCAGCCGCCCTGGCAGGAGAGAAACTGTATGTTACCGAGATGCGCCGCACCACCGGCAGTCTGGAAAGCGTCTTCATCGAGGCGACTCAGAAGAAAAACCGATAAGTAACGGATGAGGCACGAATAAATGGCAAAGAAATGTATGGCTAAAGAAAAAAGACTGTTTTATGCCTTACAGGCGGCGATAATCATTAGTGCCACAATCATCAACACGTCTGTGTCGGTGTTTGATAATACAAATGGCCTTAATCCGCTATTGACTGCCCTTATTAGTGCAGTCAGTGTTCTTGGTTTATTAGCGATATTTACGACGATAGCCGCTCTCTGGCACAGATTGGGGGGCGCATTGTTTATTGTTATGGGAATTGGCGCATTATTCTTTATTTCTTCATTCTATAATGGCAGGGGTTTATCCTATGTCGATTACCCGATTCTTTTGTTGCCTCATCTGGTTACATTGGTATCTTTCATCATAATCGGTATCCTTTTCTAGTTAGACAAAATCCCATTGGAACGAGCTCGTCAACTCCCGTCAGGAGTGACAAAACAATGAATATTATAACCGGGCATCAACTAGATATCCACCTGATATCATCTGTTCAGAAAGGAGTTTAAAACAATCTAGGAATGAAAAAAGTTAGCGGTTTTCATACTCATAACCTGGCCCTGGTATCGTTTATCGCCGCGATGTTCCTGCTCTACTCAATTGTCCGTGTCAAAACCAGGGAGCTTAATCTGCGTTACTCGGAAAACTGGTTCTTAGGACGGCCGGAAAGGTGAGCCGCAGACCGCTCAATCCACTGCGGTAACGGGGGATTAACCATGAATTTAAAAATATTAAAAACTGCGGCAATTCTGCAGACGGCACTGGGCGCGGGACTTGTGTACAGCGCCTGGCACCTGGCTGACTTGAAGGCCGGTTCCGTGCCTTTGTCGGACAGTATCATATTCTATTCTCACCCGCCAAGCATTATCCTGGAAGTTGCGGTGATGCTGCTCGGCACTTTCATATTTCTATTTGCTCTTATTCAGCGGGAATATGACATCCGGTTCAGCGGTTACCAGATTACGGCCGGCCTGGTCTCAGCCGCGGTGGGCGGCTTTTTATTCTGGCGGGCGGCCTTGACCACATACGGTGAAATATCACCATGGTATTATTCAGCTTACCTGCCGATGGCATTGGGCCTGGCAGTACTCGTCCTCGGGGTTATCCAGTTCCGCCGTGCTGACGCCCTGAATTCCGATGCGTCAGGCACCCAAGAAAGGTTGTACTGGTGAGGTTCGGACTGTTCGAGGTGCTGTTCATCGGCCTGCTCCTGGCCGGTTTAGCCTGGGTCATCTACCAGGTCATCCGGCCTCCGGTTGCGCCAGAAAACGAGTCGCTGAAGCAGGAACTGCATGACCTGCGCCGTCGCCTGTCAGCCTTGAGTTCCGATGACGGGCAAGAAACGGACGAAAAGAAGGGAGATTCCGGCTGATGACATTTGGACCGTTGGAATTCATGATTATTATCATCAATATCCTGCTCTGGCTTGTTCCCGTCGCCATCATCGTTGTCCTGGTGCGCAATTATCTTATCAAAAAACGACGGAAAGAAAACCAGGAACTGCGTGAGGAAATTGACGCTTTGAAAGACGAGGTTTCCTCTCTGGAACGGAACAGGAAGGGTTGAGATGTTAGGTGCTTACGCTTATTTCCTGGTGTGGTTCGGCCTGGGGGGCATTATCGGTTTCATCGTATTCCGTGACGCCCGCAGACTGGGCCGGCGCGTCGGCGAATCGCTGGCATGGGCGCTGGCTTCGGGCCTGTTGCTCCCGTTTGCCCCCCTGATTTACTATTTTCTCACCCGTCGTGACTGGCAGAAGGAAACCGCCGGTGAGCTTCCGGTTGATGATGAGTCCGCCAATCCTGTCGTTCGTTTTCTGCGGTCGGCCGGCCGTAACCGGGGCACCCTTGCGGTGGTCTTGATGATCCTGTTCAGCGTGGGGGGTAATCTTTACAACAACGGCTGGTTTTGCTTCAACTTCAGCAGTTCGGCGGACGTCGATCCGCTGACTGTTCAATGGCAGAGCGGTATCGGCGCCTGCTTCGACGGGGAGTACCTGTGGGTGGCCGACGACGGTAGCCGCGCGGTTCGCAAGGTTGACCCGGGTGACAGTTCGGTGGTGGCGGATGTTCCTATTGAAGGCCGGGCTGAAGGTATGGCCTTCGACGGCAAATACCTTTGGGTATCGGTTCTCAGCGGGAGTTACCCGAGTGGTCACCTGGTAAAAATAAATGCCGACAGTCTGAAAACGACGGTGTATGCCCGGTGGACAGTCAATCCTGATGATTACGGTTCCTTGTATTATGACGGCAAGTATCTCTGGGGCGGCATGGGCGGCATCAGCAAGATCTGCCGCACCAACGGCATCGTTGTCGATGACCGTCTGGTCAGACATGGCCCTAACTATCTGATCTCTGATGGTCGTTATCTCTGGTCGGCCGGGCAGACTTTCTACCGGATTGATCCTGACCACAGCAATATCGTTGACTCAATCGGCAGTGTGCCCGGCGCTCTTGGTGGTTCGTTGATCTTTGACGGCGAGGATTTGTGGTTTTATATCGGTCCCTATCTTTACTGGTTGGATAATGACACTGAAGGTAATCCGGTGGAGGTTGTCCAGATGGAAATGCCGGTCTACGGCGGCAACGCGGTGACCGACGGCAGCACCATCTGGATGGTGGACATCGAGGACGGCACCGTGGCCGAATTCGACATCGCCACCCGGGAAATCGTCAGCTTGACTACCTCTTATTTCACCGAAGGCACCTATGCCTTGAGAGCCGCTCTGGCCTATGACGGTCAGCATGTCTGGGTCGTCAACCGGGCTGACGGCACAGTATATCAGCTTTCTTAAAGTTGAATATCCATAAAATAAACCAGCGCAACCGCACTGGCTTTAATCACACCGGTTATGCTATCCTGAACTCCCATGAAAATACTTATCTCCAACGACGACGGCATCAACGCGGCCGGTTTGTGGGCACTGGCAACCCATGTTGCCGGCGTTGCTCCGGTGGCGGTAACCGCCCCTGACCGAGAACAAAGTGCCACCGGCACCGCCATCACCCTGCGGCAGCCGCTCAGGGTGCGCAAGGCAGACTCACCCATTAACGGCACGGAGTGCTTTGCCGTTGAAGGCATGCCCGGCGACGCGGTCATTCTGGCGCTGGAAAACCTGATAGAAGGCCCGGTGAACCTGGTTATATCCGGCATCAACAACGGTCCCAATATGGGCGATGACGTTCTTATTTCCGGTACGGTCGGCGCTGCCCTGCAGGGCTATCTCCGGAACATTCCCGCCGTAGCCATCTCCAGTGCCGGGGTGGATTCGGCCAACCTGGAAATACCCGCCGGATTAGCCGCCATCGTCGCCGGCGATATACTGGCCGGTAAATTGCCAAAGGATATCTTTTTGAATATAAACGTTCCGGACCTGCCGCTGGAGAAAATCAAGGGGATTGAACTGACGGTACTGGCACACAAGACTAACATCGACAGCGTCAAGGAAGGCCACGACGGACGCCGCGAGTTCTACTGGCTGGTGCGCCGCCAGCTTGATTTCGAGGCCATTGCCGGCACCGACATCAAGGCCATTGAACAGGCCCGCATCTCGGTTACCGAACTCCATACGAATCTTTTCCGCAGGCCTCACGCGGCTGACCTGGATAAAGTGTGTCAAGACTGGTTCCACAGGCTCAAAAACGGCTCTTGACCGTTTTTAACGTGCCGGGGACTGCAATAATTTGTCCCGGTATAGTATAATTAGTGTGTAAATAGTCCGCTTGTATCCCTCACCGGAACGAGACGGCAATAGCCAGGAAGGAAATGCCTTCTCCGCTTTGCCGGGAAGGCATTCGGTTTTTCTATGACTGCTAAATCATTAAAGATAGGATTCATCGGCGCCGGCAGGATGGGTACCGCGCTGGCGGTCGGGCTGGAGACTGCAGGCTACGACGTGACCGCTGTTGCCAGCCGCAGCTTTAGCTCAGCGGAACTGCTGGCCGATAAACTCCCGAACGCTGTTGCCGCCGCGGAACCGCAGCAGGCAGTTGACGGCACCGACCTTGTTTTTATCACCACTCCAGATGGAGCCATAGCGGAGACAGCCGGGGCATTGCATGCCCGGCCTGGGCAGATGTTCTGCCACGTTTCGGCGGCCACATCACGGGAAGCGCTCGGAAGCCTAGTTGCCCAGGGAGCGGCAACCGGTGTTTTTCATCCCCTGCAAAGCGCCGCCTCTCCAAAACAGGCAGCCATCCAGCCCGGCATTACCTTTGTCGCGGAAGCCGCCGAGCCGCTTCTGAACCTACTTAAAACAATGGCGGTAAAGCTGGGCGGCCGGGTGATTGAACTGTCCGCCGATGACCGGGTGCTGTATCATGCCTCGGCGGTCATGGCGTCCAACTACCTGGTAACGCTGGCCGGCAAAGCCGCCGGACTGTGGCGGACTTTCGCTGACAAAGAACAAGCGATGGCGGCGCTGCTGCCGCTCATCCGGGGTACGGTTGATAATATGGAAAACATCGGAATACCGGGATGCCTCACCGGTCCGGTAGCCCGCGGTGATACCGCGACAGTGCGGACACACCTGGAGGCGCTGGCCGGACGGGCACCGGAGGCGCTCAATATTTACCGGTGCATGGCCATGGAAACCATACCGCTGGCCGCCGCCGCGGGCGGTCTTGACCGGCAGGGAGCTGCCGAACTTAGACAACTACTGGAGAATGAATAATGAGAACCATGCTTAACAGTAAAATACACCGCGCCCGGGTAACCCGCTGCGACCTGGATTATGAGGGCAGCATCACCATTGACCGTGAACTGCTGGAAGCATCCGGCATCCTGCCGTTTGAACGGGTACAGGTACTGAATCTTAACAACGGTCAGCGCTTCGACACTTATGTTATCGAGGGTGAAACCGGCAGCGGCGAAATCGGGCTGAACGGAGCGGCTGCCCGGTGTGCCGTTAAGGGTGATATGGTCATCATTCTCAGTTACGTGCAGGTATCGGAGGAAAAATTGGCGCAACATACGCCAAAGCTGGTCTACGTTGACGCGTTCAACCGAATTACCTCAGTTAAAGACCCATCAGGGGTTATCCCCGCCTAGGAGGACTATTATGAGAACCACCATACAGCAGGTGCGTGACTTCAAAACCCGGGGCGAAAAATTCTCCATGCTCACCGCCTACGACTATCCCACGGCACAGCTGATTGACCGGGCCGGCATTCCCCTCATCCTGGTAGGTGACTCACTGGGCACGGTAGTGCTGGGTTATAATTCCACCATCCCGGTTACCATGGATGACATGCTGCATCATACTAAAGCGGTCACCCGCGGCAGCCGGGAGTCCATGGTCATCGCTGATATGCCCTTTATGACTTATCACATCACCCTGGATGAAACGCTCAGAAATGCCGCGCGTTTCATCCAGGAAGCAGGCGCTAACGCGGTCAAACTGGAGGGCGGCGTTATCGTGGCTGATAAAGTAAAAAAGCTGGTTGACTGCGGCATACCGGTCATGGGTCACATCGGTCTGACGCCTCAATCAGTCAACCAGCTCAGCGGGCATAAAGTCCAGGGGCGCAGCCTGGAAGCGGCCCGGAAACTACTTGCTGACGCCCGGGCGCTGGAAGCCGCCGGCGCCTTCGCGGTGGTCCTGGAAACCATGCCCTCCCGGCTGTCAGCATTTATCTCCGCCAGTCTAAGTATCCCCACCATCGGCATCGGCGCTGGAGCCGGCTGCGACGGCCAGGTTCAGGTGGTTTCCGATATGCTGGGTTTATTCACCGATTTCGTGCCGAAACACGCCAAGCAGTATGCCCGGCTGGCCGACATCATTACCGGCGCTCTAAATGATTACGCCGATGAGGTCAGAAGCGGTGCCTTCCCGGGGGATGCGCAGTGTTTTGATATGGATGACTCCATAATTGAACAGCTTAGGTCAGATGAAAGTAATTAAAACTATCGGGCAACTGCGGCGTTACCGCGGCGGCCTTACCGGACGCGTCGGACTGGTGCCTACCATGGGTTTTTTGCATCAAGGGCACCTTTCACTGGTTAATAAATCTGTGACTGATAATGACTATACCATTGTCAGCATCTTCGTCAATCCGACTCAATTCGGGCCGGATGAAGATTTTGAGTCCTATCCCCGGGATACAGGCCGCGACCTTGCCCGGCTGGAAGCAGCCCAGGCTGATGCCGTATTCCTGCCGGACGCCGCTGAAATGTACCCGCCGAGCGCCGATACTGCGGTTGTCCCCGGTCAGATAGCCGAACGGCTGGAAGGGGCTTCACGCCCCGGTCATTTCCGTGGAGTGGCTACCGTGGTACTGAAACTGCTCAACCTGGCGCAGCCGCATAATGCCTATTTCGGACAAAAGGACGCCCAGCAGCTGGCGGTAATAAGAAAAATAGTCGCAGACCTCAACGTGCCGGTCAGAATCGTGGCCATGCCCACCATCCGCGAAGCTGACGGCCTGGCCATGAGCAGCCGCAACAGTTACCTCAGCCAAGCCGAACGGCAGGCGGCAACGGTGCTTTACCGTTCTCTTCAAATGGCTGAAAAGCTTATCAGCCGCGGTCAAACCGACGCCGATATCATCAAAAACCGCATGGCGGCAATGATAGAGACTGAGCCGCTGGCCGAAATTGATTATATCAGCATCGCCGAGGCCGGTTCGCTGCGTGAAACAGCCCATATCAAACAACCTTTCCTGGTATCACTGGCGGTGAAAATCGGCCGAACCAGGCTGATTGACAACTTTATTTCAGAATAACCTTGCCATAGACTTTCCGGGCTTTTATAATCACAGCGTTATGACAGAAACCGTGGCCAAAACTGAACTGCCGGTCATCAGCAGGCATGACCTCTTACGCCAGACGCCCTATTTTGCCGGGCTGTCGGATGGGGACCTGGCGCGGGTTGAAGAACTGGCGGTTACTGACAAGTTCGACCGCGACGAAATGATATTGCATGAAGAAGACGATAATCACTATCTCTTCCTGGTAGCCAGCGGCGCGGTCAAGGTATTCGGTACTTCCGCCGACGGCAAGGAGCAGATAACGGCTATTGCCCGTCCCGGCGACAGTTTCAACGACGTAGCCGCCTTTGACGGCAGCCCGACCCCTTCAGGAGCCCAGGCGCTGACTCCGGTTGTGGTTTACAAATTGAATGGCCGAGAACTCTTGTCAAAATCCTGCCGCTACGGAGCCCTGGCCGCCAACATCATCCGCACCCTGGGGCAGAAAATCCGTGACCTCGGAGAGTTGGTAGCCGACCTTTCCTTCCGCCCGGTAGCCGGAAGGCTGGCCGGGATACTGCTGGAACACGTACCGCAATCAGGAACGGTCAGGCTGACCCAGCGCGACATGGCATCCATGGCGGGTACCGCCAGGGAGGTGATCGCCCGGGCTTTAAAAAGCCTGGAGGAAGACGGCATTATCCGGGTAGAACGTCAACGGATTGTAATATTAAATCCGGAAGAACTAAAAAGACTGGCCGAAAGATGATTTTGGTTACATCATGGGACAAAGGTTAGGCGTAATATAAATTGGTGACTCAGATATTTATTGATCCGCTGAAGTGTGACCGTTGTATGTTATGCCTGGCTGCCTGCAGCCAGGGCAAGCTTAAGATGACGGATTCCGGCATCATTCATGATAATGACTGTGACTGCGGGGAATGCCGTAAATGTGAATACATCTGCAGCCGCGGCGCCATATCATGGCGCTATGAAATCACCCTGACCGAGAAGCGCCGCCTTAAATAGGTTTGTCCGCTTCCAGCGTCAGCGTACCCTCGTGCAGTCTCTTCAACTGTCCATTGAACTCGGCGCCGATCAACAGTATCAGGGACGACAGGTATATCCATATCATCAGCGCTATTGCCGAGCCGATGGTGCCGTACACCAGTTCGAAGTTGGCGAAATTTGATAAAAACAGGATGAATACGTAACGTCCGGCCTCAAACAGAAAAGCCGCCAGCAGGGCACCCGGCCAGACAAAGCGCCAGAGGGGCCTTTTGGTCGGCAGGAAACTGTAAAGCACCAGAAACACCAGTACTGTTAGACCGGCGCCTATGGCTGTCAGCAGTAAATTGGTAGTGCTGCCCAGCAAAGGCAAATTAGTTGCCGGTATCAGGCTTATTACCGTAGGCAGAACACCGGAAAAAAGAAACAGGAAACCGGCGCTGAGTGACAGAGCGATGTCCCGCGGCTTTCGCAGGTAGAACGGATGACGTTCACAGACACCGCAACTGCGGTTCAGGGCAATGGCGATAGCGGTGAACATATTGGAGCTGCTCCAGAATAAGGCCACCAGGCTGATAATACCAACCCATCCCCTTGAAGCGATAATGCGGTCAATATTATCGACAATTATTTCCGAGGCGACACCGGGCAGATTCTGTTCCATAAAATCAAAGATCGCCTGCTGCACCGCTTCCGAAGGCAGAAAAATCCCGGCCAGGGATATGAAGCCCAGCAGCAGCGGAAATAAAGATAGTACCGCGAAATAAGCTACCCCGGCCGCTAGGTGAGAGGCGTCATTATCGGCCAGCCCTTCAATGGTGCCCATTACCAGCCGAACCGGCCGATAAGAAAGAACACGGTCTTTAGCCCGGTTTATTCTATCTTTCAAACGTTTTGCTATCATGATGCAGAAGCGGCCTTTCATCTTCCAGACGGGCAAGGTCATCAGTGTACTGGAATATCTGGACAATGGTCGCCGCCAGCGGCACGGCCAGCAAAACACCCCAGATTCCGGCCAGGTAAGCACCCAGTACCAGCAGCAGCAGGGCAATGGCCGGATGGACATGCAACAGTTTACCCTGTACCCGCGGTACCAATAGATTATTTTCCAGTCCCTGGATCATCAGAAACAGCAAGATTACCCAGATTACAATATCCGGATACGTTGCCAGGATGATAATAACAGCGAACAATCCGCTGACCCAGGGCCCGATGGTAGGCACCATTTCAAATAAGCCGGCTACCAGTCCCAGCAGCAGCGCCAGCCCGAAATCCACCTGCAGCAGCAGCAGACCAATAAAGGTCAGGCTGCCGACGATGCTGCCCAGCAGCAGCTGCGCCCGGATGTAGCGTCCCAGCACGTTGCTGACGATATGCATGATATTGCGGGTATGGACAGCTGCCATTCCCGGGAGCCCATGGAAAAGATTACTCCTCAGGGTTTCCCAGTCTTTCAGGATATAAAACAAAAACAGCGGCAGCGCCGCAAAGCCGAAGATAAAACCGATGGTGGTCGGGATTATCTCAAAACTCTGTGATACAAGCCGCTGGAAGGCGTTGGTAAGTTCGTTTCCCGCCCCGGCCACGAATTCATTGATGCTGGCCTGGATATCCGGCGGAAATTGCGCTCGGACACTCTCCAGCAGGTCCGAAAAATAGGTGGTTACCGCGTTGAATATCTGCGTAGCGTTGTCCATCAGCGTGGTGGCGGTGTTTATAAGCGTCGCCGCCATATAGCTTACCACCAGGACCAACAGGATCAGCAGCACCAGCAAAACAAGGCTCACCAGGATCAGCCGCTTGAACCTTTCCAGTTTCGGCGGGAAGACTACATGCCTTTCCAGCAGCAAAATAAGCGGGTGCAGGATATAAGCCGCCAGCAAACCAATCATGAACGGCAGCAGCACGCTTCTCAAGGCATAGATAAGCGCGAAAAATGCCGTTAAAATTATCAGGAACAATATCATCCGCCAATGGCGGGTGATAATGTGCTGTAACTGCACTCTAACCCCTTTTCCGCTTTTGCGTCAGATACTGAAAACAAAGGCAAGTCTGAAGTATTGGCGTCCTTCAAGACCGAACCTTTGCTTAGTTAAGCCGTCAGATGCTATTCGGTGTCGGAAAGCCGGGTTTCCATGTTCTGCCTGGCATGGGCGGCGCTTTCCTTTACCTTGTCGGCGAATCCATCAGCCCTTTCTGAGAATTCAGCCGCCCTGTCCCTTAACAGCGCCCGTGTTTCTTCGCCGGGGTGCGGAGCATAAAGCAGCCCGATGCCTATACCGACAGCGGTGCCGAGAATCAATCCCAGCGCGAAATTGCTTCCGGAGTCTTGGCTCATAATCTATTTCCTCCTATGCAGCAGACTGTCTATTCCTGATTTTACACCATGAAAAAGCGCCGCTATTTCAATCAGCGGTTTTACCAGTTCCCTGGTAGCGTACTGGGTAAATCCTTCAATGGCCCCTGATGTGTTCTCCAGGGAACGCATTATACCTTCGGAACGTTTGTAAATAGTGTTGGTTTTACGGTAAATGGATATCACCAGCAGCAGCATTACAAAACTGATAAGTATTACCAGAACGCCGGCAACAATTATTACCAGATCTCGATACCACTCAATACCCATTAAATGCCTCCGTTATATCCGTCGCAATACCGTAACTTTTATACGGAATGCTGAATTGATAATAACACGCCCCAAAAGCGCAAGCAAGTAATAAAATTACCGGATTTCCAGGTTCTGCGGTGGCAGGAATGCGGAAGCCGAGGTACACCAGGGCTAGTTATTATCACAGTACCAGCAGATAACCTCGCAGTCATTCACGTCTTTCAGGAATTTACCGGTCTTGCTGTCAGCCACCCAGCCGCCCGGCCCGCTCTCACCGCGCCGTTCCCAGAACAGGGGCCGGTTGCAGCGTCCGAAATGCTGATGAGTGCCCCTGGCGCACTCACAGCGTCCGGCGGATCTAATCCATGCTTGTTGAATTATGGCGGTAGAAAACATAAGCGAAATTAAGAACTCCGGGTGATTATAACACCTGCGGACATTATTTGTAACTCTTGCCGGGTTTCGCCTGACCGAAACGGGCGCAGCATATAGGGTAAATGTACCGGTAATCGGAATCCTCAGCGGTTATTTCCCATTGCATAAGAGGTATGTTAAAATTGCCCCGTCAATTTTGGAATTCAACGTCTTTCTGGACGGAGGTATATAAAGATGAAATTACTGGTAGTCGGTTGCGGCCAATGCGGCGGACGCATTGCCGATCAATTCGCCAAACTTAACCGGGTAGCCCGCGTGCGCCGCGGCGTAGAAATAGCTTCCAATGTGGTTGCCGTCAATAGTGATGTGGCCGATCTTTCCGGATTAGAACATATTCGTTCTGATTACCAGCATCGCATACTCATAGGCGCTCAAAAAACATCCGGCCACGGTGTTGGCAAAATCAATGAGATGGGCGCCGAAATAGCCCGTGAAGACGGTGATAAACTGATTGAATCCATCAAGAACACTTCCAAGCTGGGTGAAACCGACGCTTTCCTGCTGATCGCCGGCGCCGCAGGCGGCACCGGTTCCGGAGCTATCTCGGTGCTGTCGCAGCAGATTAAAGAAAGATTTCCCGATAAACCGGTTTACAACATGCTGGTTTTGCCCTTCGCCTATGAGGAGTCAACTGAAGAACGCTCGGTTTTCAATGTCGGCATCTGTCTCAAATCAGCCTACCTGGTTGCCGACGCGATTTTCCTGGTGGACAACCAGCGCTTTATAAAAGCCAGCCACTCCTTAAGATCCAATCTTGATAAAATCAATTATCACATGGTCAAACCATTCTATAACCTGCTGTGTGCCGGCGAAGAAAGCAACTCTAAATACATCGGCTCAAAGGTCATGGACGGCGGTGACATCATCCAGACGCTGTCAGGGTGGACGGTCATCGGATTTGGTCAGACCAAAACACCAAAGCTGCGCTTCAACCGTAATGCTGACTTCCGGGACCAGAGCAACGAGGTACGGAAAGGAGCCGAAGCTATCAACGCTGCATTGGCCGACCTTTCGTTGCGCTGCAATCCCACCGACGCCAAGCGCGGACTTTACCTGCTGACCGCCGCTCAGGCCGATATGAGCATGGACCTAATCAACGAGATGTCCGGCGCCCTTAAAGGCATGGCCAGCGAAGCCACTATCCGCACCGGTGATTACCCCAGAGGTGATAAAACCCTGGACGTTACCGTGGTGCTGTCAGAGCTGGTCAACTCCAGCCGGGTTATGGACTACTTCAGCAAGACCATCGGCTACATCAACAACGCCCGCCGCCGCCAGTCCGGTCTGGAGTACGGCTTCCGGGGAGTTGAAGAGTCCTTCAAGGACATCCCCTCGTTGCTATAATCTGTTTGAGACGCAAAAAAGGGCTAGTGAGTGCACCAGCCCTTTTTTAACGCCTAATACCGCCAATACCAGCTATTCTTCCGGTGGTTCCGGCGGCAGGTTCTTGGCTTCCTTAAACATCTGCTCCAGCATTTCCATGCGGTTTTTCATCACCTCTCGTGACGAGGCAGGTGGCTGTTCCTGCCCGGACGCGTCATCATCTTTTGCCGCATCTGTTTCTCGGGTCGGCGCCGTTTTCTTTTCATCAGCCGGCTTGGCGGCTTTTTTCGGCTGGGGCTTTTTCAATTCATCCCCGGTTTCGGCTACCAGCTGACGGGTCACGCTGCCGATTTCTCCGGCTTCCTGTATCAATTCCTGGAAGGTTTTTATCCATGAACGGGCTGCTTCCTGGGCTGCCCTGCGGGCCGCCTTAGCGGCGTCTTTAGCCGCTTTGGTTGACTCCTCACTGGAGAGCCGGGCGGCTTCCATTAACTGCTGCATACGTGCAATGGTTTCCTTTGACGACGCGGTTGAAGCCTCGGCTGCTTCCCGGGTAGTGCGCGCCTGTTCTTCCAGCATCTGAATATGAGATTGTGTTTCCCTGGTCCAATCAGCCACGCTTTGCTTGGCCTCTTCGGTAATGACCGCCACCCGCTCCACCGCTTCCCGGGAAACCCTGACTGATTCCTCAGCCGCGGCTGAGGCCGCCTTGCCGGCTTCGTCGGCTTTTTCGGCGGCGTTACGGGCGTCCTGACCGGCGTTTTCCGCGGCTTCACGGGCGGAACGGGCCGCTTCTTCTGCCTTGGAAATAGCGTCAGCGGAGATACGGATGCAGTTCTCGCGAGCCTGTTCGGTCTCTTTTACCGCCTTGTCGCTGGCAGCTCTAGCCATCGCCGACGCTTTTTCAGCAGCCTCTTTAGCCGTACCGGCCGCTTCTTCCGCCCGCTGCACCGCCTGTTGCGAAACGGAGGTGGCTTTTTCACCCGCCGCTTGCGCCGATAAAGCCGTTTCTTCCGCAATCTTAATAGCTCGTTCGTAATTCTTGGCATACCCGCTCAGGGTAGTTTCCGTCTGGCGTGAAAGTGTCTCGGCTCTTTTAATAATATCGCGGGACTTTGACTCAACCGCCTCGGCAGCCTGTTTAGCTTCCAGTGAAGCCGCTTCAGCCCCGGCAATTCCCCGGGCGGCTTCGTCGGCTTTTCTGGCGGCTTCAGCGGCTGCGGCGTCAGCTTTTCGGGCGGCTTCGGAAACCTCTGAATTTACAGACTCAGCCCTGGCCACCGCTTCACTGGAGGCCCGCACACTGTTTTCACTGGCGGCTTCGGCTTTTTTGATTGCTTTGTCACTGGCCTCAATGGAAAGCCGGGAAGCATTTTCAGCTGCCTCCTTGGCTGCTTCACCGGCTGTCTGGGCCAGCTCAGCCGCTTGCTGTGACATGGAAACCGACTGCTCACCGGCTGTCCGCGCTTCTTCGGCCGCCGCCTCGGCTTCTTTAACTGCCTTGTCATAAGCCGCGGCGTATTTTTTAGATTCTTCCAGGATTTGCTGCCGCACGGATTCCGCCTGCCGCACCGCTTCCTGGGCCTTAGCTTCGGCTGCCGCCACCGCCTGGCGAGCTTCAGTCTCCGCAGACCCCAGGTCCTGCCTCATCTTTTCAGCCGCGGTTTCAGTGAAACTGTTAACCTCGGCTTTGAGGCTTTCTTCAGTCTGTCTAACCCGGTCAGTAACATCGGCCACGGCTTTACGGGCTTCGGCAACGGCATTTTCGGTATTCTGTCTGACCGCGGCAATTACTTCCGCCGCTTCAGCAGCGGTACCGCGGGCCGTATTCCGGGCTTCATCGGCTACCGACATGGCTTCCCGGGCAGTTGCCAGGGCATTCTCAGCGTCCCCTGCAATCTCCTTGGCGGACGCCTCAGCTCCGGACAGCGCCTGCCGTGCCTCACGCTGAGCTTCCGCCGCTTCTTCTTTGAGGGTTTTTACCGTATTCTCTGCCTGCTTTGAGGCCTCTCGATATGACCTGTTCAGCTCATCGGCACCCGATTTGGCGTCATCAATAGCCTTTTCAGCCCGGCTGACAGCGTCCTCATACGCCTGGGTGCACTTTTCCGCGTTTTCCCGGGCTTTGCGCGCTGCTTCTTCAGCCTGGCTGATGGCTTTCTCATAGTTTTTGGCGTAATTTCGTGAACTGTCATCAGCGCTTTTAATGGCTTTCTCAGCCTGCTTAACCGCTTCCCGGGCTTGTCTCTCGGCATTATCAACAATGGTACGCGCGGTGCGCGCCAGTTCATTCGCTTCTCTAATAGCTTCTTTGGAGGCGTTTACCGACTTATCGCCGGCAGCCTGCAGTTCTTCTTTATCTGACATGAGAACCTCTTGTGCTTGACAGATTTGTTTATTGGAGCCAGCCGTGCCTAATTGTAGCCGAGGTCTAAAGTGTTGGCAAACACATGGTGCTGAACTCAGTCGCCGCGGCGCCTGAGCTGACCGCAGGCAGCGTCAATATCAGCTCCACGCCGGACCCGTTCAGTAACCTGGAGATGACCGGCGTTCAGCGCGGAGATAAAATCCCGGGTTCGTCGGGGTGAAGACGGTCTGTACGGCAGACCTTCGGCCGGATTAAATGGAATAATGTTTACGTGACAATTGATGCCTCTCAATAATGATGTCAGGGACCTGGCATGCTGGACAGAATCGTTGATTCCATCCAGCATGCAGTATTCGAAGGTCAGCCGCCTGCCGGTTATTTGGGCGTAGCGTCGGCCGGCTTCAATTATTTCGGCAATTTTCCAGCGGGTAAATCCCGGAATTAAAGTTTTCCGCAGTCGGTCATCGGGCGCGTGAAGCGAAATAGCCAGGGTTACCGGAAGCTGTTCCCGGGACAAACGGTTGATACCGGTAACGTGACCTATGGTACTTACCGTCATGCGCCGCGGGCTTATGCCTATTTCCGCCGAAAGCAGCCGCAAGGCTTTTACCGCGGCAGTGTAATTGAGCAGCGGCTCCCCCATGCCCATCATGATGACGTGATCCACGCCGACCCGTCCCTGTCCGGGATTTTCCATCAGGAATGAATTCACTGACAGAACCTGATCAACCATCTCCCCGGCCGTCAGGTTCCGCTTAAAACCGCTCTGACCGGTAGCGCAGAATCGGCAGCCAACCGTACAGCCGGCCTGGGTGGAAATACAGCAGCTGTATCGATCTTCATGAGGCAGCCCAACCGTCTCCACCCTGACTCCATCAGTCATTTCCAGCAGCAGCTTTAAGGTACCGTCAACGCTGAGCTGAGAGTCAACAACCCGGGACCTGCCCACCGCGTATCGCTGTTTCAATAGTTCCCTAAATTCGAACGGCAGATTGTTCATTCGGTCGAAATCAGCCGCGCTATGCTTATAAATCCAGTCCGCCAGCTGGCTTCCACGGAAAGACCTGTTGCCCTCGGCTTCGGCCAGAGCCTTTAGTTCTTCCCGACTCATACCCAGCAGGGTGGTATTGTTACCAATATCTTTACCCATAACCCGCGTTATCCTGCGCCAAATAGCGGCCGCGGTTTAAAGCGGCATCAACGCTGACTATTAGCTGAAAAACGTAAAGGTCCAAGTTCACCGGTCAGCACAACGATCTATAAAATGTTTAGCCATCCCGGAGTCACTGCCGAAATGCACATGAAGGTAACTGGCCAGCAGGTTATCCCGCGGTCCCAGCACAAAACCTTCCAGCTGCTCCCGGGGTTCAATGATGCGGTAAGCCGTTTTATCCGCTTCCGGCTCCTCCAGCCTCGACCAGTGGAATAGATGCCCGCGAGTAACCTGTCCGCGGTCCGCCAGCGGCGTGGCTTTCAGATTCTCAGCCACCGTGTAACCCAGCCGCTGCAGTTTCCCCTGCATCCGGCAGCAGCCCGGCAGCAAACCAGCCATATCATATTGCCGCCCCTGGAAATCAGCTATACTCTGGGACAGGTACATCAACCCACCGCACTCGGCATAAACGGGCATTCCGCTATCTACCGCGTCCTTCAGCGCCTGCTTCATGGCATTGTTGGCTTCCAGTTCCGGCAGAAAAACCTCCGGAAAGCCACCGCCGATATAAACCCCGTCGGTGCCGGAGGGCAAAGACTGGTCGTTTATCGGGCTGAAATAACTGATCTCAGCCCCCCAGACTTCCAGTAGTTCAATATTGGCCTGGTAATAAAAATTGAAGGCTTCATCCCGGGCTACGGCAATGCGGCAGCGCCGCTCTACGGGACCGGCAGGAAACAGCGAAGGCTTTCCAATAGTCGGAAAATCTTCGGCCCGGCAGGCCAGCTCCAGCAGCCTGTCCAGGTCAATTCCTTCTTCTATCAAATCAGCCAGCTGATCAAGGTAACCGGATTCGGTACTTCCCTCGGCCACCGGAACCAGTCCCAGGTGTCGTTCGGGCAAAGTAAGAGCCGCCGCTCTGGACAATGAGCCGATAACCGGTATCCCGCAGCGATCTTCTACGGCGCTTTTGGCAGAATTATAATGACTGGCGCTCCCGGCCTGGTTGAGAATAACGCCGGCTACTTTAAGAACTGGGTCATAAGAGCAGTAACCAAGCGTCATGGCAGCGGCGGACTCGCTCATCTTGGCAATATTCAGGGTGAGTATAACCGGAGCCTGAATCAACCTTGCAATCTGCGCGGTAGAACCGCCGCCGCCTTTTTTGCGATGACCGTCAAACAGCCCCATTACACCTTCAACCAGGGCCAAGTCGCTGGTCTGATTGAAATAGGCAAAAAGCTCCCGCAGATGCTCCGCTGACAGCATCCAGGCGTCCAGGTTATGGCAATCCACCCCGGCCGCCGCTGAAAGATAACCTGGATCGATGTAGTCAGGACCGCATTTAAACGGCTGGACCTTCAATCCGCGCCGGTGCAGAGCGTAGGTTAAACCGGTAGCGATAGTAGTTTTGCCGACTCCGCTGGAAGTACCGGCAATGACAACGCGAGGAATCTTCATTCTATGTTTTATCCGCCAATAAAGTTTGTTGGATTGTATTACAGTCTATTTGCCGCGTCAATTGGCGCTATTTCTGGAGCCAGTTGGCTGACCTTCCGCTTGACGCCGCTACCCGGCTCAGTTAGCATTAGCTCCCGATGAAAGAAAAAAACGCTCACCTGACCATTGTCATTCCAACTTACAAAGAAAAGGACAACATTGAGCCGCTGGTGGAAAGAATTCACCGGGTGCTCAATGATTACCCCTACGATATTCTGATTATCGATGACAACTCCCCGGATGGAACGGCCGAGGAAGTTCGCCGCCTGGCGACTGCCTATCCGGTCAATGTAGTGGTGCGCACCGACAAGCGGGGCCTGGCATCGGCGGTGGTTGACGGCTTCGCGCTGGCCAAAGGTCAGCTGCTGGCGGTGATGGACGCGGATTTACAGCACCCGCCGGAAACCATCCGGCCTTTGCTTGACGCCGCGGTGAGCGGTGTTGACCTGGTTATCGCCAGCCGTTACATCAAGGGCGGCAGCGTCGGCAACTGGTCAGCTCTGCGCCGTTTTATTTCCGCCGGAGCCGGCTGGCTGGCTCACCTGCTGCTGCCGGGCACGCGTTCCGTGAAAGACCCGATGAGCGGCTGTTTCCTGTTTCACCGCAGTATTCTGGAAGGAGTATCGCTCAGTCCGGTGGGTTACAAGATCCTGCTGGAGATTTTATGTTTAGGCCGCTATGCTACCACATCTGAAGTGGCTTACCGCTTTGAAAACCGTCGCGCCGGTCAGACCAAGCTATCACTGCTGACCCAGGGTGACTACATCAGACACCTGTTGAGCCTGATGCACCGTTCGGGTGAACTAAACCGCGTCATAAAATTCATGCTGGTCGGAGCCAGCGGCACACTGGTCAACCTTGGAGCCCTGGCCCTTCTCAAAGAGAACATCGGGCTGCATCTGCTATTTTCAGGAGCTTTGTCTTTTGAGCTTTCTGTTGTCTGGAATTTCTTCTTTAATGACCGGTTCACTTTCCGGGGTCGGTCCCGCCCGGGATCAACCTTCGCCGGCCGGCTGGTCCGCTTCAATACCATCAGCCTGGGAGGACTCGTTATTTACCTGGTGATACTCGGTGCCCTGACCGATTTTGCCGGGCTGCATTATCTATTGTCAGCTGCCGCAGGTATCATAGCCGCCTTCGGATGGAACTTCCTGGTCAACAACTGGTGGACCTGGCGCTGATTCTGAAAAAGTAATTTTCGGGCTACTCCGTGGCCTGGTGACCCGCCATGGGGAAGTACATTTGCTCCGCGTACTCCTTCATCATCCTGGCAGCGGTGAAACGGGGCAATACGGTACCGATAGACTCTTTCATCATGGCCAGCCAGCGATGGGGTATATGACCGAGATTACGCTCATAATATAGAGGGGCCACCATCTCTTCCAGAACGTAATACAGGGCGCCGGCGTCCATGGCATCCTCGTTGTCGGCATGGTCAGGCTTGGCCGTTTCACCTATCGCCCAGCCATTGCCGCCGTTAAAGCCTTCATGCCACCAGCCGTCACGCACCGAGAGGTTGAGCACCCCGTTTACCGCCGCCTTCATCCCGGAGGTTCCGGAAGCTTCCAGCAGCCGCCTGGGGTTATTGAGCCAGACATCCACCCCCTGAACCAGGTAATGAGCCAGGTGAAGGTCATAATCTTCTATAAAACACAAACGTCCTTCAAACTCATTTTCAGCGGCATGACTGTAAACCCGGTGTATCAATTCTTTAGCCATAAAATCAGCCGGATGTGACTTGCCGGCAAAAATAAACTGCACCGGCCGCTGCGCATGTAGAATTATATTTTTAAGCCTTTCGATATCCCGGAAAAGCAGCGTCGGTCTTTTGTATTCCACAAAACGCCGCACAAAGCCGATAGTCAGCACGTCAGGGTCCAGCATGGCTCCCAAAGCCGCCATCCGTTCTCCCGATACCTGGCCCCGGCTCCATTCCCGCCTGACTCGTTCACGAATATAGTGCAGCAGTCTTTGTTTCCGTCCCTGGTGAGCCTGCCACAGCACTTCATCAGGTATTCCGGACGCGGCCTGCCACAAATCAACCTCATCCTGCCGCCTGTCCCAATCGGAGCCGATATAGCGCTCATATATGGCCGCTATTTCCGGCGCCACCCAGGTGGGAATATGAACTCCGTTGGTAATATGACCGATGGCAACATCTTTCGGGTCATCCTTCCCATACAAGCTTTGCCACATCCGGCGGCTGACTTCGCCGTGAAGCCGGCTTACTCCGTTGGCCTTCCCGGAGAGTTTCAACCCCAAAATGGTCATGTTAAACGCCTCATCAGCCGAGTCTCGGCCCAGCGACAGGAACTTCTCCTGTTCCATCTTCAGGTTCTGCCGGAAGCCGCTGAAATACTTCTCCATCAGTTCCGGGGTAAAGGTATCGTGCCCGGCGGGAACCGGGGTATGAGTGGTAAAAACAGAGTTGGATTGTACTTTACCGACGGCGTTATCTAGTTCATCACCGGCGGCCATGAATTCACGCAACCGTTCCAGCAGCAGGAAGGCCGTATGACCTTCGTTGCAATGCCATACCGACGGGTTGATTCCCAGTGACCGGAGAACCCTGACTCCGCCGATGCCTAGCAAATATTCCTGCTGCAGGCGGGTTTCCCGCCCGGCGCTGTAAAGCCTGGCGGAAAGCCCCTGGTCTTCCGGTGAGTTCTCCGGCACATTGGTATCCAGCAGATAAAGCACGCTGCGACCGACGCAAACTTTCCAGGAGGTTAAAAACACTGTTTTTTGCCCCAGCGGCAGACTCAGGAGAAAGCGGGATCCGTCGTCGTTGACTACACGGCACACCGGCGCCAAATTGAAATCCAGCTGGCGATAGTTTTCTACCTGCCAGCCGTCCTCGCTGATCCGCTGCTGAAAGTATCCTTCCGGATACATGAAGCCAACACCAACAAAGGGAATGCCCAGGTCTGATGCCTCTTTGCAGGTATCCCCGGCCAGCACACCCAGTCCCCCGGCATACATCGGCATTGAATTATGAACGGCGAATTCCATGGAAAAATATGCCGCAGGCTCTCTAATCGCGCCTCCGGGCTGCCCGGAAGCCCAGTTCCGTCCGTTGCCGTTCATTTTTGCGTCAAAGGACGCTATCACCGCATCGTATGTCTCTAAAAATTCAGCGTCTTCCGCCAGGAACTCGAGGCGTGAAGGGTCAATCTCTTCCAGCAGTCGAACGGGGTTGTGCCCTGAGTGACGCCACCAGCGACGGTCAATCTGGTCGAACATTTCCCGGGCAGGAAGGTGCCAGCTCCACCATAAATTGGCGGA
Source organism: Dehalogenimonas sp. NIT-SK1 (assembly GCF_055384165.1). Classification (NCBI taxonomy): domain Bacteria; kingdom Bacillati; phylum Chloroflexota; class Dehalococcoidia; order Dehalococcoidales; family Dehalococcoidaceae; genus Dehalogenimonas; species Dehalogenimonas sp. NIT-SK1. The sequence goes on along the minus strand of NZ_AP042352.1, from coordinate 741,173 downwards.
AAGCTCGGCCAAACGGTTGATGCGCCGGGGTAATTGGGCTTTAATAATATCAATATCCAATAATATAACCTTCCTGTTTAAGGTTGATTTCAGGCCGGAACGGCGCCACTATTATATCGTCTGACTTTGGCAAGTCAAGTTAATCAAAGTATAATGACCCCATAATAATGACCGTTAAAAAGGGCTTTATCTTTTCCCGAACTCCCCGTAGCGCCCAGGCCGGATGGACGCCGCTGCCGCCGGCTGGGGACAATAAGTATTTTTCCGGAGCCGCGTCATGGTGAAACACAGGCATAATCCCCCGGCCGAATCATTGTGGTACAAAGATGCCGTAGTATATGAAGTGCACATCAAGGCTTTTCGGGATTCTTCCGGTGACGGTATCGGCGATTTCCGGGGCCTTATTGAAAAACTGGATTATCTTCAGGACCTGGGCATCACCGCCGTCTGGCTGCTGCCCTTTTTCCCTTCGCCATTCAAGGATGACGGCTACGACATTGCCGATTATCAATCGGTACACCCTGACTACGGTACCCTGCGTGATTTTAAGGAATTTTTATCGGAAGCCCATCGCCGCGGCATCCGGGTGATTATTGAACTGGTGCTGAATCATACCTCGGACCAGCACCCCTGGTTTGAGCGAGCCAGAAAGGCGCCTCCTTCTTCCCACTGGAGAGACTTTTATGTCTGGAACAACTCGCCGGATAAATTCAAGGATGCCCGCATTATCTTCAAGGATTTTGAGTCATCCAACTGGAACTGGGACCCTCAGGCAGAGGCTTATTATTGGCATCGCTTTTATTCCCACCAGCCGGACCTGAACTATGAAAATCCCGAAGTACAGCAGGCGGTTTTCCAGCTGGTGGACTTCTGGCTGGATATGGGCATTGACGGACTTCGCCTTGACGCTGTTCCCTATCTTTATGAACAGGAAGGTACCAATTGTGAAAACCTGCCGCAGACCCATGATTTTCTTAAAAAACTGCGTCGTCATGTAGACGAGCGCTATCCGGCGCGAATGCTGCTGGCCGAAGCTAACCAGTGGCCGGAAGACGCCGCCGCCTACTTCGGCCGTGGTGATGAATGCCAGATGTGCTTTCATTTTCCGCTGATGCCGCGGTTGTTCATGGCCATCAAGATGGAGGATCGCTTTCCCATCATCGACATACTGGAACAGACACCGGAGATACCGCCGGAATGCCAGTGGGCGCTTTTTATCCGCAATCACGACGAGCTTACCCTGGAAATGGTTACCGATGAAGAGCGGGACTATATGTACCGGGTCTATGCCTCGGAGAAAACCGCCCGCATCAACCTGGGGATACGCCGCCGCCTGGCTCCCCTGCTGGACAATGACCGCCGTAAGATCGAAATCATCAACGTGCTGCTGTTCTCGCTGCCGGGTACACCGATTATCTACTATGGGGATGAAATCGGCATGGGCGACAATTATTACCTGGGTGACCGCAACGGAGTGCGAACACCAATGCAGTGGTCAATGGACCGCAACGCCGGTTTTTCTTCGGCCAACCCCCAGAAGCTTTACCTGCCGGCCGTTATTGACCCGCAATATCATTATGAAACCGTAAACGTGGAAACCCAGCGTCACAATCCTTCATCCCAGTGGTGGTGGATGAAAAAACTCATATCAGCGCGCCGGGACTACCGGGCGTTCAGCCGCGGCGACATCAAATTTCTGACACCGGACAACGCCAAGGTGCTGGCCTTCATCCGCGGTTACGCCGATGAGATGATACTGGTAATAATCAATCTTTCCCGTTATGCCCAGGCCGCGGCGCTGGACCTGAGCGAGTACAAGGGTTATTTTCTTCAGGATTTATTCGGCGGAGCCTCTTTTCCGGCAGTCGGTAATTCTTCCTATCAGATAACCCTTCCCGGGCACGGCTACTACTGGCTGGCCTTCAGCCGTCATAAAACAGAGGACGCCGCGTCAAAGGAGCGCAGCATCGCCGAAATCGGTAAATTCAAGTCATGGTCGGAAATTTTCAAGGATGAAGGGAAAAACCGGCTGCTTGACATCCTGCCGGATTACCTGTCCGGCTGCCGCTGGTTCGGCGGCAAGAATCGGCGGATACATACCGTAAAACTGGCTGAAACCGCCGCCCTGGCTGAAAGCCGATTGCTTATACTGGAAGTAATTTATAATGACGGGGCAGCCGAACATTACCTGCTGCCCCTTTCTTTCTCTGCCGGCAGCGCCGCCGGCAAATTGACACGGGAAAATCGGGGCGCCGTGATTGCCCGCCTAACTGCCGGCGGCGAAAACGGCGTAATCTATGACGCCGTGTATGACCCGGTTTTCCGACAGGCCCTGCCGGAGCTTATCTGGAAACAAAGAAACCGCCGCGGCCGTTCACCCAAACCACTATCGGCGACAGCCGGGGATAAATTATCGGACCTCGTATCAGGGCCTAAGATTTTTCAAAACAGCGAGCTATTGAGGGCCGACCAGTCCAATACATCAATCGCCTATGACCGTAAACTCATCTTCAAAATATACCGACGCCTGGACCCCGGTCCCAACCCGGAGATGGAACTCAATCAATACCTGTCGGAATCCGGTTTTGACCAGGCAGCGCCCTACGCCGGTGTAGTTAGCTGTGAATCATCGGGCGAAGAGCCTTACGTTGTCGGTATTCTCCTGGGCTGGATAGAGCATGAGTCCGACGGCTGGCATTATCTCAAAGACAATCTGAGCGCTTTCCTGGAAAAAGCTGTCGCCCGGCCGGAGGAAATTGAACGGGCTTCATCTCCGTCCGCTTTATCCATTGATTTGTCAGCAGCCGTCGCCGACAAATCACCGGGCTGCCGCAGTCTGATTGGTGACCTATGCCTGGAGATGGTTTTCAAGCTGGGCAGCCGCACCGCGCAAATGCACCTGGCCTTGGCCGAGCCCGGTCAGAACCCTGATTTTTCCCCGGAACCGTTTTCATTGCTGTGGCAGCGCTCCCGTTTCCAATCAATGCGCAGCCTGGCCAAGAAAACTATCACCGCCGCCAAAAAGCTGCAGACCACAGACCCGGAAGAAACCGACCTGCTCAGGCAGTTCCTAGAACGGGAGAAGGAAATAATTGAGGCGTTCCGCGGTTTTACCCGCCGCAAATTCAGTGCTACCAAGACCCGCATACACGGCAACTACCACCTGGGCGAAGTCCTTTTTACCGGTAACGACTTCTACATTATTGATTTTGAGGGTGAACCCATGCGTCCAGTCAGCGAGCGGCGGCTGAAAAAGTCACCCCTCGTTGATATCGCTGGAATGCTCAGGTCTTTCCATTACGCCGCCAACGACGCCCTGCTGAATACCACCATCGACCACACCGTCAAACCGGAGGTGAGCGAACTGCTGGAACAGGCAGCTGAATTATGGTACCGGGAAGCGGTGAGCAACTTTCTCAATGGCTATTTTGACGCCGCCGGCAAAGCAGCTTTCCTGCCGTCAGACAACAGCGAAAAAGAGGAAATGCTTTACATTTACCTGCTGGAAAAAGCGGTTTATGAGTTTTACCACGAAATCCAATATAATCCCGGCCTGATAAGCCTGCCGCTAAGAGGTATCCTGAAAACCCTCGATGAAATCGCGTCACGGACAGTGAAGCAATCATGATTTCCGCCGTTGAGTACCGCCGCTCAATTGAATTGCTGGCCCGGGAATGCGGCATTCAACTCCGCTTCCGTGATATGCACGGCCGCTACCGCCGCGCCGCCAATGAAACGGTGCTGGCAGCGGCACGGGCTATGGGTGTCAACTATGACCCTTCCCCGGAAGGCATAAAAGATGCTGCCCAACGCCTGAGGCAACAAAGGCTGGAGGAGGTTGTTGAACCGGTGATTATCGCCTGGAACGGGCGACTGCGGCACATTGAGATAACTTTGCCCGTTCCGCTGCCGGAAACAATTGAGGCCGAGCTGCGCCTGGAGAGCGGTGACCTCCGGCGCTTGTCCTGGCGCGGAATTAACCGTTATGTCAAATCTACCAATATCTCTGAAGCGTTTCGCCGCCTCAATCTTCCGTTTGACCAGGTTTTACCTCACGGCTATCACCAGTTCAGCCTCAAAGGCAATTTAAATTCTTTTTCCAGCCTGGTAGTATCAGCGCCTTCCCGTGCCCACGGCTTTGCCGGCGAAACCCGCCGGTGGGGTCTTTTTTCCCCGCTATATGCTTTGCGTTCCCGGTCAGACTGGGGAGCCGGAGACATCGGCCACCTGAACCGCCTGGCGGATTATAGCGCCGGCAACGGCGGCACCGTCCTGGCCACGCTGCCGCTGCTGCCGGTGTTCCTGGAAGAGCGTTTTGACCCCAGCCCCTACGCACCGGTAAGCCGCATGTTCTGGAACGAGTTTTATATTCAAATGGATAATATACCGGAACTGGATAACTGCCCGGAAGTGGTAAAATTGCTGAATTCAGCGGAATTCAAAGGCGAAATAAATAAGACACGGAAGGCGGACCTGGTTGATTACCCACGGGTTTCCGGACCAAAAAAACGCCTGCTGAGCCGACTGGCGGATGACTTTTTCCACCGCCGGCCATCACCCCGATGGCAGCAATACCAGCGCTTCCTGGTTTCCAACCCGGAAACAGAGGATTACTGCCGCTTCCGGGCGGTATCTGAGGAACGCGGCCTCTCCTGGCGGCAGTGGCCGGAAAAACTCCGTTGCGGCCTCATTACCGACGCCGACTGCCGTCCGGAACTGCTGCGGTATTACCTCTACGCCCAGTTTATTATCAGCACTCAGCTGAACGGCTTTATGGAAAAAATGCGCCGTCAGGGTCAATCGGTATATCTTGACCTGCCGCTGGGTGCCCATCCGGATGGTTACGACACCTGGCGGGAACAACAGTTATTTGTTCCCGGCGTCAGCGTCGGCGCCCCGCCCGATCCGGCTTTCCCCGGCGGCCAGGACTGGGGATTTCCGCCGCCGCACCCCCGGCAGCAGCGCCGGCAGGGTTACCGTTATTTCAGGAAAACACTGCGCCACCACCTGCAGTGCGCCGGCATCCTGCGGCTGGACCACGTGATGGGCATGCATCGCCTGTTCTGGATACCCTCCGGCTCCTCTCCGGCTGAAGGTGCGTATATTCATTATCCCGCGGAGGAAATGTACGCCGTCATCTGCCTGGAGTCGCGCCGCTCCGGGGCGGTTATCGTCGGCGAAGACCTGGGCCTGGTACCGGCGGCGGTCAGGAAGAGCATGCGCCGTCATCACATCTACCGCAGTTATGTAGCCCAGTATGAAATGATTACCGGCGACGACCAATGCCTGACAAACGTACCGCGGCAGGCGGTAAGCGCCCTCAACACCCATGATATGCATCCCTTCGCCGCCTTCTGGGAAGAAACGGACATCCCCCAGCGTCAGCAACTGGGTGTGCTGCCGCCGGAACAGGCCTCGGCGGAGAAACAGCGCCGGGACAGCGCCAAGACGGCAATGCTGGACTGCCTGCAACGGCAGGGACACGTCAGCCAGGCATCACCTTCGACTGGGGCAGTCGGCCGGGCAATAACCGAAAAACTGGCCGGCAGCCGGTCTGAAGTGCTTTTAATAAATATGGCTGATCTCTGGGAGGAACGCCGGGCACAGAATATTCCCGGTACGGTTGATCAGCACCCCAACTGGCGGCGCAAATCAGCCCTGTCCCTGGAACAAATCAGCTCCGACCTTGAAATCAGGCAGTTCCTGGCCGGAATCAATGGATTGCGAAATAGAGTTAATTATGAAGAACCCTGATAACCAGGTATTTTATGACACCAGCCTTCTGACTGATGAAGATTTGCATCTTTTCAATGAAGGCACCCATTACCAGCTCTACCATAAATTCGGCGCCCGTCCCGCCGTCCGCCGCGGTGCTCCGGGATACTGCTTCGCCGTCTGGGCGCCCAATGCCGCCGCGGTATCGGTAATCGGTGACTTCAATGACTGGCACACGGGCGCTCACCCGCTCCGTAGCCGGGGTGATTCCGGTATCTGGGAAGGGTTCATTTCCGGGGTAACTCCGGGTATGCGCTATAAATATGAAATCCAGTCCCGATACAATAATTACCGGGCGGCCAAAGCGGACCCGTTCGCGCTGGCCGCCGAGCAACCGCCCAACACAGCGTCCCTGACCGCGGAGCTGGATTTCAACTGGAGCGACACGGACTGGATGGCGCAGCGACGCTCCAGAAGCAGCTTTGACGCACCGGTCAGCATCTATGAAGTCCACCTGGGTTCATGGCGCCGCAATGAGACCGGTGATTACCTCAGCTATTCCGAAATAGCCCCGATGCTTACTGATTATGTAAAAGAAGCCGGCTTCAGCCACGTTGAACTGCTGCCGTTGATGGAGCATCCTTTCTATGGTTCCTGGGGTTACCAGGTCAGCGGATATTTTGCCCCCACCTCCCGCTACGGTCCACCGCGGGAATTGATGTACCTGGTGGACTACCTTCACCGCCACGACATCGGTGTTATCCTTGATTGGGTGCCATCTCATTTTCCCGGGGATGAACACGGCCTGGCTTACTTCGACGGCACCCATCTTTATGAACACTCCGACCCGCGGCGGGGTTTCCATCCCCAGTGGCAGTCCTGTATTTTCAACTACGGCCGCCGGGAAGTCATCTCATTTCTTATTTCCAGCGCCGCGTTCTGGCTGGAGATGTACCACGCCGACGGCCTGCGTGTTGACGGCGTGGCCTCAATGCTTTACCTGGATTACGCCCGCCAGCCGGGGCAATGGCAGCCCAACCGCCACGGCGGGCGGGAAAACCTGGAAGCGGTTGACTTCATCAAGCAATTGAATACCGAGCTTTACCGGCGCTTTCCCGATGTTCATACTTTCGCCGAAGAATCAACATCATGGCCCCTGGTATCCCGCCCGGTGCATCACGGGGGGCTGGGATTCGGCTACAAGTGGGATATGGGCTGGATGCACGATACCCTGGAATACTTCAGCCAGGACCCGCTTTACCGCAGTCACCACCACCGCAAGCTGACCTTCCGCGGTCTTTACGCCTTCAGTGAAAACTACCTGCTGCCCCTGTCGCATGATGAAGTAGTCCACGGCAAATCATCGCTGCTGGGCCGAATGCCCGGCGACCGGTGGCAGCAGTTCGCCAATCTGCGGCTGTTGCTTACTTATATGTTCACCGTTCCCGGCAAAAAACTTCTATTTATGGGCGGAGAGTTCGGCCAGCGGTCAGAATGGCAGCACGACGGGCAGCTGGACTGGGAGCTCCTGGAATCCACGCTTCATAATCAATTATGGCGGTTTGTGGCGGCGCTAAATCATCTTTACGCTGCCCGCTCCGCTCTGCACCAGCTTGATACCGAACCCAGCGGCTTCGAATGGCTGGAAGCTGATGAAGCGGCCGCCTCGATAATCTCCTTCCTTCGCCGCGGCCGGCGGCCGGATGACCTGCTCCTGGTAATTCTTAACCTGACACCGGTTCCCCGTCGCCGCTATCGCTGCCGGGTACCCCTGTCAGGGCAATGGCGCGTAATCCTGTCCGGTGACGATCCCTCCTGGGGTGGCTCGGGAGAAAACGCCAATATCCTTTATGAAACGGAGATGGATGCCTGGGGCGGACAGGGAAATTCACTGCTGCTAGACCTGCCGCCGCTGGCCGGTCTCATACTGGTTCCGGCCGATGATGGTGAAGATGACTGAAAAGTATTTCTGCGTTCACGGCCATTTTTACCAGCCGCCCCGGGAGAACCCCTGGCTGGAAACGGTGGAGCGAGAGGCTTCGGCAGCGCCCTATCATGACTGGAATGAACGCATCACCGATGAGTGCTACGCCGCCAATCTGGCCGCTCGAATCTTGAACGACGACAACGAAATCACCGCTATCGTCAATAACTTTTCCCAACTTAATTTCAATTTCGGCCCGACGCTGCTCGGCTGGCTGGAAGCATCTCACCCCGAGGTACATGAGGCCATAACCGCCAGTGACCGGGAAAACTCGGCCCGTTACAACGGGCACGGCCCGGCCATAGCCCAGGGGTACAATCATATCATCATGCCGCTGGCTGACCGCCGTGACAAAGAAACCCAGGTTGCCTGGGGCATAAGCGATTTCCAATATCGTTTCGGCCGCGCTCCGGAAGGCATGTGGCTGCCGGAAACCGCGGTGGACCTGGAAACACTGGAAATCATGGCCTCCCGCGGCATCAAATACACCATTCTGGCTCCCCATCAGGCTGCCGGCTTCCGGGTACCCGGCGGATCATGGGAGCCGCTGGCTGACGGTATAAGCGATACTTCACGACTTTACCGCTGCCCGCTGCCCTCCGGCAATACGATCAATATCTGTTTTTACCATTTTGGTCTATCATCCGAGGTGGCCTTCGGTGAAGTCCTCAAAAACGGCGACCTGTTTACCCGCCGCGTTCTGGATTCTTATCAAGATTCATCTGAACCGCAGCTGATCACTATTGCCGCTGATGGTGAAACCTACGGTCACCATCACCGTTTCGGCGAAATGGCCCTGGCTTATACCTTCGACCGCCTGCAGCAATCCGGAGTCCGCGTTACTACCATCGGTGAGTTCCTGGCGCTTTATCCGCCGAAATATGAAGTCGAAATAAAAGAAAACACCTCCTGGAGCTGCGCCCACGGCATTGAACGCTGGCGCAGCGGCTGCTGCTGCGCTACCGGCGGTCACCCCGGCTGGAATCAGCACTGGCGGCAGCCGCTCAGACAGGCCATGAATTTACTGCGCGACCGGCTCGAGTCTGAATTTGAAACTGAAGCGGGACGGCTGCTGTTCGATCCCTGGGCCGCCCGCAATGACTACCAGCCGGTAATCGCCCGCCGCGACGGCGCCGCGGCGGCGTCTTTTATGAAAAGATGGGCGCGAACACCCCTGTCGGCTGCCGAAAAAATCCGGGTATTTAAACTGATGGAACTGCAGCGGGGGCTGATGGCCTGTTTCACCAGCTGCGGCTGGTTTTTCGACGACATCGGCGGTCTGGAATCAGTATTGGTTCTGAAGCAGGCAGGTAGAGTGCTGCAGCTGTCGAGTCAGCTTTTCGGCGAATCACCGGAAGCGGAATTCCTGGAAATCATCTCTGAAGCCCGTTCTAACCGGGCGGAACTGGGCACCGGCCGGGACATCTATCTGCGCAACGTACCGCCGCTGGTTGCTGACATGGCCAGGGTCGCGGCTCATTTCGCCCTGAGCTGTTTCCTGGAAAATTACCGGCAGCATAACCAGATTTTTGTTTTCAGTACAAAAAATCATAATCTGAAATTATTCAATAGTAATCGCAGCCGCCTGGCCGCCGGGGATATAACCGTCACTTCCCTTGTCACCGGCGAACAGCAGCGCTTTGTATTTGCCGCCATCTTCCATGATAAACATGACCTTAAAGCCGGCATCGCGCCGTTTGAGCGTAATGACCAATTCGCGGTGCTGAGCCGTGAACTGCAACAACTGGCTGCCGGTGACGAGCGGGACGAGATGGAATATGTGGATAAAACCTTCCCCGACCGCGTCTACGGACCGGCTGATCTTTTTACCGATGAGCGCGGGAAAATCCTGGACCATATCATCGCCGGAACGCTTTCTGAAGCCGAAGAGAGCTACCGGGAGATTTACCGCCGCTACCAGCCACTGATGGCATACCTCTCCGGTCTGGGTCAGCCGGTTCCGCCGCAGTTGACCACGGCTGCCGAATTCGTGCTGCAAGCCGATCTCAGCAGGTTGCTGGGAGATAAGATGCCGGATCTTGAAACCGCCGGGAAACTGCTTCTGGAAGCCTCTGCCTGGAACATCAGCCTGGGCCGGGATGAGCTGGGCTACCGCTTGGCGTCGCGCCTGGAAGAATTGCTTTCCGAATCTCTCCCGACAGCGCCGGAAAGTGACCGCCTGCTTTATATCACCCGCCTGCTGCAATTGTTCCGAAACGCAGACATTACCCCCGACCTGTGGCGGGCACAGAACATTTTTTATAACCTGGCAACCGGGGTATTTCCGGATCTACGCGATAAGCCGGAACACGTCGCCTGGACCGAGGCTTTCCGGCAGCTGGGCCGGCTGCTCGGCGTCAGTACCGGCTGAGTGTCCGCGAATAACCAGTACTAAAGTACGCCCCCTTTTTCGTTGTATTCACGGTGAACTTATGCTATGTTTAAGTGGACTAAAGTCAATAATCTTTACAGGAACAGCTGTTGCTCAAAAGCGGCCGAAAAAGGGTCTCTGTACTGGTGGTCGAAGATGAACCGGTAATCAGCCAGGTATGCCGCCGCGCCCTGGAAACGGACTATGATGTCACGCTAACCCCTGACGGGCACGCGGCAACCGAACTTCTGGAGTCAGCCACCTTTGATATCTGCCTGATTGATATCCGCACCCCGAGGATGAACGGGGAAGAACTATTCCGCTGGATTGAAAGCAACCGACCGGAAATGGTCCCCGGAGTCATTTTCACCACCGGGGACGTTATCTCCAACAACACCGACCAGTTTTTGGCCGGCACCAAGCGGCCTTACCTGCCCAAGCCTTTTTCTCCCGCAGAACTGGTCGGAATCGTAGAAAAAGTGGTATTATCATTGCCATGAACTCAGCTAAAGCTCCGGGAACTATCCTGGTCGTTGACGATGAGATGATTGTTCGCCGGCTGCTGCACCAGAAACTGGCCGGCGAGGGTTACCAGTGCCTGGAAGCAGCCTCCGCCGATGAAGCGCTGGGTGTTCTGCGGGAAAACCCGGATATAGGCCTGGTGGTTTCCGATATAAAAATGCCCGGTAAAAGCGGCCTGGAACTGCTGGCGGAAATCAAGAGCCTCTACCCGGATATCGCCGTAATCATGGCTACCGCCATTACCGAAACCGGCACCGCCATTGACGCCATGAAAAAAGGTGCTTATGACTACCTGACCAAACCCTTCAAGCTGGATGAGGTGGTCTTCTCCGTCAGCCGGGCGCTGGAGAAGCGCAATCTGCAGATGGAAAACCGCGAGTATCGCCGCAGCCTGGAAGACAAGGTTGAGGTTCAGGCGGAAAAAATCCGGTCTTCCTTTTTCAATTCCATTACTTCACTGGCTTACGCCCTGGACGCTAAAGATGGTTATACCGCCGGACACTCACAGCGGGTCTCGGAAATGGCCGTAGCCATCGGAATTGAAATGGGCGTACCCCACGCCCTGGTCGAACAGATTCGCCTGGCCGGCCTGGTGCATGACATCGGTAAAATCGGTGTTGACGGCAACGTACTGCATAAACCCGGCATCCTGACGCCGGAAGAACGCGAAGAAATGGAAAAACACCCGGCCATCGGCGAAAGAATCCTGAAACCGGTTGTCGATGACTCGGAGATCCTGGCCATGGTACGCAACCATCATGAACGCTGGGACGGCGGCGGCTATCCTGATAAACTGGCCGGTGAAAGCGTTCCCCTCGGCGCCCGCATCATGGCGTTGGCCGACACTTTTGACGCCATGACTTCGGAGCGCCCCTACCGTGAAGCCAAAAGCGTTACCTATGCCGTTGATGAAATCCGGCGCTGCGCCGGCACCCAGTTTGACGTGGCCATCGTGGAAGCCTTTCTGCAGGCCCGCTCCGTCATTACCCAGGCCATGCACAGCGGCAGCTGACCGGAGTTTTCCGGCACCGCGCGCAGGAATCCCTGCCCGGCTGTTCCAGCCTGATTTTACTGAAGCGTCTAATGTTTTATAATGTATTTGCGGCTGTTTGGAGCTGCCTTGCGATAACGTTATAATAAAGCTCGCCCGCTAAAAGTTACATTTTCTGAAAGGTATTGGATGGACAGTAATCAGAACGAAGCCTTAGCCATTAACACTATCCGTTTTCTCTCCGCCGACATGGTGCAGAAAGCCAAATCAGGCCACCCCGGCACCCCGATGGGCGCCGCTGCCGCTGCCTATGCCCTCTGGCAGCATTTCCTGAAACACAACCCGGCGGACCCGGGCTGGTTTGACCGGGACCGCTTTATTCTTTCCGCCGGTCACGCTTCCGCCCTGCTCTATTCGCTGCTGCACCTGACCGGATACGACCTGCCCCTTGAGGAAATAAAACAGTTCCGGCAGTGGGACTCCAGGACGCCGGGCCACCCGGAATACGGCCTGACCCCGGGTGTGGAGATGACCACCGGACCCCTGGGACAGGGGTTCTCCAGCGGCGTGGGCATGGCGCTGGCTGAAAAATGGCTGGCCGCCCGTTTCAACCGGCCGGGGCACCGGGTCATTGACCATTACACCTACGCGCTGGTTTCCGACGGAGACCTAATGGAAGGCGTTGCCTCTGAGGCGGCTTCGCTGGCCGGCACCCTCCGCCTGGACAAGCTGATTTACCTCTATGACGACAATAATATTTCCATCGAAGGTGATACCGCCAACTTCTTCAATGAAGACGTCGCCGCCCGTTTCCGCGCCTATGGCTGGCAGGTGTTCGGTCCCATTGACGGTCTAGACACCTCAGCGGTACGCAAAACCATAGATGAAGCCCGCCACGGTGATGAATCTAAACCAAAACTCATAATATGCCGCACCGTAATCGGCTACGGCTCCCCCGCCAAGGCCGGCACCGGCAGTGCCCACGGCGAACCCCTGGGAGAAGAAGAACTGGCCGCCGCCCGCAAACAGCTTAACTGGCCATATGAAGAAGCCTTTTTTATCCCAAATGAAGTAAAGCAGCAGATGAACGCGGTGGAGCGGGGGCAAGCTCAGCAGTCAGAGTGGCAGCGGAAACTGGATGCCTACACCGCGGCCTACCCGGAAGAAGCGGTTCAGCTGAAAAACTGCATATCCGGAGAACTTCCGGCCGGCTGGGCTGACGGACTGGATGAAATGTTCAGCCCGGAAGACAAGCCGATGGCTACCCGCGAAGCCTCAGGCAAGGTACTCAACGTCATCGGCCAGAACATACCTAACCTGCTTGGCGGTTCCGGAGACCTGGCGCCGTCAACCAAGACCATAATGAATTTTGATTCAATCTTCAGCGCCGGCAATCCGGCCGGACGCAACCTGCAATTCGGTGTCCGCGAGCACGCCATGGGCGCCATAACCAACGGCATGGCGCTGCACGGCGGGGTGATTCCTTACGGCGCTACTTTCTTGATCTTCTACGATTATATGCGTCCTGCGGTACGCCTGGCGGCGCTGATGGGCCTTCGGGTTATATATGTCTTCACCCATGACTCCATCGGACTGGGTGAGGATGGCCCTACCCACCAGCCGGTAGAACAGCTGGCCGGGCTGCGCTCGGTACCCAACCTGGTAACCTTCCGGCCGGCCGATGCGGCGGAAACCGCCGCCGCCTGGAATTCCGCCCTCCAACGGCAGGAAGGACCCACCGCCCTGGCGCTCACCCGCCAAAAATTGCCGGGTCTGGACCGCGGCGGCGCATCGCCGACGGCGGCGGTCGGCCGCGGCGGCTATATCCTCTGGCAGGCTGAGGGCGAACCGGACCTGGTTATTATCGCTACCGGCTCCGAGGTGCATCCGGCGCTGGAGGCCGGACAGGAACTGCGGCGCCGCGGCATCACGGCCCGGGTAGTATCCCTGCCCAGCTGGGAACTGTTCGAATCACAGCCGGCGGAATACCGCCGGGAAATACTGCCGCCGCACATCCGCAGGCGTGTAACCGTGGAAGCCGGTCGCACCCTGGGTTGGGAGCGTTACGCCGGGGACCGGGGCATCATGATCGGACTGGATCACTTCGGGGCCTCCGCGCCCGCCGGTGTGTTGTTTGAAAAATTCGGCTTTACCGCCCAGCGGATAATTGAAGCCGCCCTGGAACTTATGAGGCAGGACGTATGAGTAACGGACACAACCTAGCTATAGCTGCTGACCACGGTGGATTCGCCCTGAAGGAAGCGCTGCTGCCGCTGCTGCGCCATGAGGGTTACAAAATCAATGACCTCGGCGCGGCTGAATTCCTCCAGGATGATGATTATCCGGATTACGCCGAAAAACTGGCACGGGAAGTCAATTCAGGACGGGTCCGCAGGGGAATACTGATCTGTGGTTCCGGAGCCGGCGCGGCCATGACCGCCAACAAGATACCCGGTATCCGCGCTTCGGTCTGCCATGATACCTATTCGGCGCACCAGGCGGTGGAGCATGATGACATGAACGTTCTATGCCTGGGGGCGCGCGTTATCGGTTTGTCACTTGCCCAGGAACTGTGCCTGACCTTTCTGAAGGCTTCTTTCCGTGATGAACCGCGCTATCGCCGCAGGCTGGAAAAAATGGCTGAAATCGAGCACCGAGCGCTGCTGGATCATTAACCCCGGCCGGAGGTCGGCTTAATTAACGAGTGACTTCATTGACCAGCGCCTGCAGCTTGCGCCAGGCTGCCGCCGGATCGGGAGCGCGGAAAATACCGCTGCCGACACAGATGTCATCCACGCCGCTGGCGGCAACTTCCAGGATATTATCCGCCTTTATGCCGCCGTCAATACCGATATGCAGTTCCGGAGCCAGCGCCCGCAGTTCACCTACCTTGTCAAGCACACCGGGTATATACTCGGCGCCGTAAAAGCCGGGGTTCACCGAAAGCAGCAGCAAGCTGTCCAGCCGGTCCAGGAAAGGCGCCGCCGCCTGTGTGGTGGTTTCCGGATTGAGCGCCATACCGACTTCCATTCCCAGCTTTTCCGCCGCGGCGATAACCGCTGCCGGGTCAGGAGTGGCTTCGTAATGAAAAACCACCCGCCGCGCCCCGGCGGATTTAAAGCCGCTGAAATAGCTTTCCGGCTCCCGAACCATCAGGTGAGCTTCCCAGTCAAAGCTCAGCTTGGCGGCCTTTACTGACTGCCAGCCGATGCTGCGTGAAGGGACAAACTCCCCGTCCATGATATCCACCTGCACCCAGTCAGCAACGCCTTTCATCGCCCTCCCCATCTCGCGTACGGCGGAGGCGTTATCGGTCAATATGGCCGGAACCACCCTGGTATTTTTCAATATAAAGTCCTTTTCAAAATAAAACTGAGGTTTCTTTACCGGAAATCGGCTTCGGCGCTAATAATCACGCCGGGTTCCGTGCACCAGCAGCATCGGCAGCCGGGTCGCGGCGCTGACGGTGGCCGCTACGCTGCCGAACACCCAGCGGTCAAGCCCGGTCCGCGCGTGGGTCGCCATGGCTATCAAATCCGCTTTTTCCTCTTCGGAAGCCTTGAGAATTCCTTCAGCCGCGCCGCCGAAGACCACCAGTGTTCTTGTATTTACACCCTGCTTTTTGAACTCCTCAGCGGCCCGTTCCAGATAGGCCGTAGCCTGCTGCCTGACTTCACCCATCAGGATCAGGGCGTATTCATCCCAGCTGGGCTTGGCTGACGGGGGCCGGTCGGACGGGATGTCCGGGAAAGCATTGACCGAAAGCAGCACCACTTCGGCCTTAAGCGCCTGCCCCAGTTCGGAAACAAATGGAATCGCTTCTTCGGAAACCATGGAGCCGTCCAGCGGCAGTATGATGCGTTTGATGCTGGGATTGACCGTACCCGGCTTAACCAGCAGCAGCGAGCAGTTTCGAGAAGCCAGGTTGCGCAGCATCTTGTCTTCCCGGTCCAGGTCGGAATGCGCCTGGCGGCAGGCGGCTACCAGGTCCACCTTCTCCCGGGCAACATATTCCTTGATTTTATCCGCCAGGTCACCCGGCTCGGTATGAACCATCGCCTTGACTCCATCAGACTCAAGCTCCCTGGCCTGTACCTGGAGATAAATGCTGTTCAGGCGGCATAGCCTTTGTTCATCCTCCGGGCAAACGCTGAATAGCACCAGTTCCGTATCCGGTCCCGTCATCTCCTTGACAAACGGCAGCACCTGTTCGGCCGTTTCGGAACCATCCAGCGGTACCAGTATCTTGCGGTATGTCATATCCAGCTCTCGCTTTCCTTCAGTCTGTCCCCAGATTATACCCCAATAAGCCTTGCCGGCAAAGGCGCTGATTGACAGTTTCGCGCCCGCCTCCTTAGAATAAGTTATATATCAACGCCGCAGCAGGAGTTCCGATGAATGACCAGATAGCTGAAATAATGGAGACCGCCATGCTCAAGGAAACAGCCTCAGCGACGCTGTATCACCGGGCGGCTGAACAGACCGATGACCCCGGAGCCGCTGCCCTGCTGCGGGAACTGGCCGAAGCTGAAGAAGAGCACCTCCGCCGGCTGAAAAACCTGGACCCGGCGTCTTTCATAGCTTCTTCGGCCGCCTCGGAGAAGCAGCTCGCGGCGTTGAAAGATTCACCGCACCTGCAGGCGCCGGATGAACTGCCGGGCGCCGGACTGCCGGATACGCTGCGTTTTGCCATCAAGCAGGAGGCCGAATCCGCCGCTTTCTACCGCAACCTGGCCTCGGTTTTTTCCGATGAACAGGCCCGGCAGCTGACCCTGGCACTGGCCGCCCAGGAAGTAAGGCACCAGGACCGCCTCTCGGTGCTATACGACAACACCGTACTGGGAGAAAATTAGGTTAATAATAATCATCTGAAGGAGTAAATATATGAGTGAACAACTGGGTAAAATTGAACGGCCTGAAGCCGCCTCTTTCAGCGGCAAGCGAAAACTTTATGTCGTGCCGCTGCTGTATCGCTGGCCGGACGCCCCGGCACAGTACAACACCCTTTTTGACCGCTACTGGCGCGAAGTCAGCGACCAGCTGGAACACCTGGAAAACCGAATCGGCGCTATCAGGAAGGTATTCCACGAGGGAATTGACACTTCCGGCGAGTCCGCCGTGGAAATGCTGAAGCAGTTTGAAACCCCCAGTTATGACCTGACCATGGATCGCCTGGGAAAAGGCGCGGAACTGACTCCGTTAGAAGACCGTGAGCTGATGAGCGAAAGCATTGACTGGGAACGCTTCGTCATGCTTGGCTTCGCCTCTCCCAAAGTGGCCAAGCTGGCTACCGAAAATCTCATGGCGGTGGCCAAAAAACGCTATGACTTCATCAGCGGTAAAATCACGGAAACGCTGAAGGAAAATGAAGCCGGGGTTCTCTTCATCCGGGAAGGCCACCAGATACAGTTCCCCGCCGGTATCGAAGTTTTCAGTGTTTCCCCGCCGGCGCTGGATGAGGTGCATCGTTTCCTGCGTGATTCATCCGGTCGTGCCGCGCCGCCTGCCGCCGCTCCGGAAGAGTCCGGCAAGCCGGATGCCGAACCTGGAAAAAGCGCCCCGCCCGCCAAGGCAGCCAAACCGGCGGCTAAAAGTAAAAAGAAAAGCACCGGCCGCAAAAAGGCCGCCGACAAGACTGATACCAGCCAGGGCAAATAATATTAAAAAAAGCCCCGGTTCGAAATAACCGGGGCTTTTCCTTTTCGGAACATCCTTTAAGGCTGGAGCAATTCCTGCCGCACCGCCGCGGCCAGCTGTCCGGCCTCGTATTCGGTCAAACTGAGGTTGCTCTCCAGCATGGTCAGCGCCTTATCTACTTCAGCGGAATGGGCACGCAGTGCCCCCAGCCTGTCCCGCTGCCGCTTTTCCGCTTCATCCGCTCTGGTCAGGTCTATCGGCAGCGCCATCTTCTGCCGCAGCAGCGCCAGCAGCCGGCGGCTGCTTCCGCCATCGGTCTGCGGCGCCAGGTAATACGGCACCGGCACCCACAGTGATACCGCCTCAATACCTCTCTTCCTGGCTTCCCAGATGAGATAATTGCTGACCGGCGGTTTCTGCCCCGGCGGAGATTCATAATTAATATCGGTGTTGACATCGTCACCGGACAGCCATTCCCGCAGCAGCGGTGAATTCATATTGGCCAGTATCGGACTCGGCGTGTTGTGGGAAAGCATCATGGGAAAACCGTTGACCGGCACCACCTGGCTGACGTTGTAGCGCGCCGCGGCGTCCAGCACCAGTTTCAGAAAATCGTTGACCTCAAAAGATGGAATATCAGAAAAAAAGGTGATCAGCGGTACCCGGTCGGAATAATAAAAGCGGCTGGACGGAAAACTCACCAGGTCACTGGATACTTCCACGCTGGTCATCGGAAAGAAGCCGGCCGGCTCGATTTCCGCCAGTTCCTTTAGTTCCATGGTCCGGCGCAGGTAGTCACAGGTCTGCCGTCCCAGGTCCCCCGCGTCGTTGCGCCAGCCCACCACCATCAGCGGCCGTTCCAGCTGCGGTGAATCCTTAAAATTAAGCTGCCCGATCATCGCCGCCCCCCGGTTTGAACAGGTCCTCTATATGGTCTTCCAGCCATTTCTTGTCATCGTCAGTTATCGGCTCGCCGCCCTCGGCCTCGGCAACCGATTGCTGTCGCTGGGAAAGCTTCTCCTTTATGTCATCCGGGAACTGGCTGAAAAACTGGTTGACCACCTCATCCATCTGTTGCCGCATCTCGTCAATTTCACTGTAATCCAGTTTTAATTCCAGCAGGCTGCTCAGCACTTCAAGCACGGACTTGATAGCCGCCGGATACGGCATCGGCGAGCGGGCCAGGTAATCCGGCACTTCACCCATGATGCAGGCCGCCGGCAGCCCCCGGTGCGCCGCCGCTCCCACCAGCAGTCCGTTTAAACCGGAAACATTAGCCTGTACTCCCCGGCCCTGCATCTCACTCATCCACCGATTGCCGCGGCTGCCGTTTATCTCCGCCAGCAGTCCGGGTTCAGAAGCTACCGCCCATACGCCGGGAGTGGCGGTATGGTGGATGGCGCTGACCGCCGCCCCGGAGGTGAATACACGGCGGCAGCCGAATTTCTGCGCCACATCCAGTACCAGGTTGGCCATCTGGTAGGCCTTGACCCCGGAGGCATAGGTGGAGCCGCTCTCGGAAGGCTGTTCCTCGCCGGTGAAAAATATCAGGTCGCGGTCCGGCAGCCGCTTGTAGTAAAACCGGTTGGCTGGAAAAGTCAGCTCCTGCATCACCCCGTCTTTAATTTTAAGGCCGCTGGGGTAAAAAAACGGCTCCGGTTCTATCTCTCCCAGGTATTCCGCCTCCAGCTGCCGCCACAGGTGATCCACCGACATCAGCCCCACGTTGCCGATGCCCGGCCAGCCGACAATCAGGTCCGGATTGTTAAGTTCGGGTTCTTTATCAAGTTTATATCCCATGTGTTTTATTCTATCGTTTTAATCGTTAATGGACAAATGCTTGAGCGCCTCGGAACATCTCGGCGGCATAACAGACCCGTCATCCCTTTTTACCCTTGACGGTGAATTGGCTCTGGAGGTTAAAATTATCCCTTGTATATCGCCAGGACCGCTGCCGTGCTTGCGACGTGTTTACCAACCTTGGATTGCCGACAGAGTTTTGAGCTAATTAAAAGTGTTCTGAATCTGTCCTTTAGAAGTGTTTTGCATCATTACAGCCCTAATGTTGCACTTCCCCTTCGTAAGTCATCGTGCGGATTACGAATGCCCAGAGGCCGGATTCCCGTTCCAGAAATAAAATTTTTCAAAATATTATAAGGAGTTATTAGGATACCTGTATACAAGCTAACCGTTTCCGTTCAAACTGATGCTCTTTCTCATTGGCGGTCCACAATCACTTCCCGAGTGTTAGTCAAGAGTAATTGCTGAATCTGATCTAACACTGGGACTAAAAAGGTAATCATTGTGCTATTAGTTGATTTAATTTCAAAGCGATAGTAGTATCGGTATTATAATGGTCTGTTATTAAATAAAGAGAGGCGCTACGTTAGTATGACCATTTTAAGCCCCAATTCTCTATTCCACTTCACCCCATCAATGGATAATTTATTAGGAATATTCAAAAATACATTTTATCCGAGATATTGCTATGAAAAATTTGATTTATTCGACCAATGGACTGATATAACTATTAGACCATACCATGAATTTCATAATGGTGCTCATGCTATGGTTTGCTTTTGTGACATTCCTTTGTCTCAAGTTGATAAGCATATCAAAACGTATGGAAGCTATGGTATAGGTTTGTCAAAACAATGGGGTATTAGAAAGGGACTGAATCCAGTAGTTTATTTCAACAAAAATTCACACTTTGCAGAAAAGTTTGATAGCGTTTTCTGTGACGGTATTTTGAAGAATGACCCAACATCTCATGATTTCTATGAATTAGTGAAATACGTTAAACCATATAAAGGGAAACTCTACCGTGATGGTAAACCTACCAAACAAGACGTTCGTTTCTATGACGAAAGAGAGTGGCGATATGTGCCTTCAGAGGCCCTTTTAAATAAAAACAACCTTTTGGGTCTTATTGATAATGGTCAACTTAGGAATTCTGAATTTGTTGTAAAAGCTCAACAAAAATTGGAGCACACTAAATTTAGTTTGAGTTTCGAACCCGATGATGTGAAATATGTAATTCTTAAAGAAGAGAGCGAAATAACTCAAATGGTTACTGCTTTACGAAATATTAAGGGCAGAAAGCCATATAGTCCAGAAGTAATTGATATGTTGACTTCACGAATAATTACGACTGAGCAAATTCGAGCGGATTTCTGATTTCTTTCTCTTCAAAGTTATTTTTACATCATCTCTCCTTCCCCCACTGTAAACAATCCATAATTGTTAGATTTAGCCACGCAACTGTTTTATTTTAGGTAGACTATTGACAGACTCTATTTATTATGTAGAATTGACCGGTATGAAAGGCTACGTTGGGCCAATTTGGTTTTGTGGATTTGCTACTGGGGTTTTCTTATGTAGCGCTTTAGCTTCAGACTACCCTATAATGTCGTGGCTATTAGTGGCGTTTTTTGTTTTATTAACAAGGCAGACTGTCAAACAATCTAACGATGACAAAAATGAGCAAAAATAATATTCAAGCATGGTAATTGAATGGAAGATTCAAGTACAAAAAACAGTAAAACCAGTTCATTCAGGCAAATAATCGTCTTTTTAGTTATTATTATTATCGGTATATTGATTGGGACCTATATAGGTCATTCCTGGTTTACCTTTTACATTGGTCTGATATTTGGATATAGTATCAAATCAATAAAAGACAATTAACACAAACTTCAATTTCACTAAAAAACCTGTTTTTGATAATAAGCAAAGAGCCTTGATCAATAATGACTGATACCACAAGTCTTTAATCAACACCATCTGCTATTTTGGCACTCAGTACACCTGGCTATTTAATGAATTCGTTTAATAGCTTAAAGATTGATTGCCACTCAGTTAATCGGATTATATAATTTAAGCGGTATAATTAATTGTTGGGAGAAAGCTGGTTAACGAATAACAGGAGGAATAATTCATATGGATCCGCAAGTTGAAATTAGGCTTATTGATTTAGTAGAAAAGATTACTGATGGGCAATTATCTATAGTAACCTATAATCCTGAGGAGTATATTAAAAAATATGTGTATTATTTCGATACAATTTATCACCAACTTAAAAAAACTGTAAAGGGTGATATTAACGAGCGCATAAAAGGTGTTGAACTTTAACGGAATAGCTCTGATATCTAATACCTATTACAGGAGGCTGAATATAATGTCCTTCAAGTGCACATATTTTTATCAAAGCAAGAATGGAGAAAGTAAAACCGTAATTCCTCTTGATGCTAATGTTTTCCCTAGAATGTTTGACACCATTAACTTCCTTGATAATGACGAAATTAAAAAGTACATGGTCTATAAAATACGCAGTCATTACGAGGACGGGCAAGACATTCAGATTATTACAGTCACTGATATTCCAAGTCGGTAATCTTTATTATTAACGTAACAAGCGTTTTAGACGTTTCTCAGTGCCATAGAATGCTTTACACGAATTCTGTTTTAAAAAAAATTAACATAGTCTTGTTAACTCTAAATTTTTCTTATTTTCTTTGAATTACGTGGCAGTAAGACATTTGCAAACTATATATATATGTATATATAATATAGACATCATCCCTGGTGGCTACGGCCATCAGCCCCCTCGGGGTTGCGGCCCCGAGGGTTTTTTTTATTAAAATGAGAAATGTAACTTTTTTAGTCGATGGTTTCAACTTATATCATTCGATAGAATATGTTGGCAGATATGCTAACAACGGATGCTATAAATGGTTAGACTTATGGTCTCTTTGCGCATCATATCTTTCTAGTTTCAGGGGAAACAGTCAAATCAAAGAGGTTTACTATTTTACAGCATTTGCTACACATTTAAATCGTCTAGACACAGTGTTCCGTCATAAGAATTATATAAAATGCTTAATTGATACCGGAGTAACGCCCATATATGGGCGATTTAAAAGAAAAGATATCACTTGCCCTATATGTCACCGGAAATTTATACGTCACGAAGAAAAAGAGACCGATGTAAGTATTGCCGTGAAGCTTATGGAATTATTGTGTTCCAATTCCCCCGATAACAGTTACGATTGTGACGTTATCGTTATTATTTCCGGTGATACTGATATTGCACCAGCCGTTCGTACAGCTTTGAAAATTGTCCCTAACGCTGATATTTGGTTCGCTTTTCCTCCTGGAAGGAAAAATAAAGAATTAGCCGAAATTACAGGTAAATCAATCGATATTAAAGGCAAAGCGTTAGCACAGCATCAGTTACCCAATCCGTATATCCATTTAAAAGCCTCATGTTATCCACCAGTCTGAATTTGCGGTGTTCTTCCATAACATATTCACTGGTTAATGTTGATACATAACGGCATGTCACAGTCAGAGTCAAATGACCAAGTAGCGGCGGGGCTTAAATACCGCAGGCGGGCGATTCCCGCGGCAGGTTAAAACAGCGTCATAGTAGCACCGACTTCCATGTTCCCGGTGACCTTAAACGTGATCTCACTTCTGTGTACCAAATCCTCTGTCAATTTTAACCGGTTTATTTTCCTATAAACACCCTTTTTGTAACATCTCCCCCTTGCGCCAAGTTCAGCTTTTATGCTATCATGTGTTCTGTTTTATATACACCTGCGTAGAAGATTATATGATTGTGTTTTGTTTTTACCGTAAACGAATAGCCCAAAATGGTGTTTTCAATCGTGAATAATGGAGTCGTTTCCTTCGTTTCAAGCAAAAAACTATTATTTATCCGTTAAGAAAAATCCTTTAGCGGTACCCTTGCACACCGTGAACCTTAAACTGACTGATGACGGCTGTAAATTACAGGCAAATCGCTTTAATTTGCGCGGTGTGTTGTGTTATACTTCATCTTTGATAAAAGATAAAGAGGAAATAAATTGGAAAAACAGGACAAAATCAACGTCATTGAAGCTTTTAAGCGCCATGACACCGACACCGGCTCTGCCGAGGTGCAGATAGCCATTCTTTCAGCCCGCATTGTGCAGCTCACTTCGCACATGGCGGCCAACAAAAGTGACTCTCACACCAAGTGCAACCTGCTCAGGCTGGTAGGTCAGCGCAGGCGTATGCTTGCCTATCTACGCAAAGAAGACGCCGCCCGCTACCAGTCTCTCATTGCCAAGCTCGGTCTGCGCAAATAGCTTCAGTCCGGCATTAAGACTGAACACAACCCTGAAATATTAAGGAGAGTCCATTGGTAGATATAAAAACATTTGAACGCACCGTAGGCGGGCGTAAACTCATCATTGAAAACGGAAAATTGGGCTGGCAGGCCAACGGCGCCGTCACCGTCCGCTACGGCGACACGGTTGCCCTGGTTACTGCCGTTATTGCCAAAGAGCCGCGTCCGGGAGTTGACTTCCTGCCCCTGACTATTGACGTTGAGGAAAGGATGTACGCGGCCGGCCGTGTACCGGGTGGCTTTATCCGCCGTGAAGGAAGGCCTTCGGAAAACGCTACCCTGGCCTGCCGCCTGGCCGATCGCCCCCTCCGCCCCCTGCTGCCCAAGAGCTGGCGGCGGGAAATCCAGATAATTGTCACCATTCTGTCCGCGGACCAGGAAAATGACCCCGATATTCTCGGTGTCATCGGCGCTTCCTGCGCCCTGGGCATCTCGGAAATGCCTTTTGAGGGACCGCTTTCGGCGGTTCATGTAGGCTATATTGATGGTGAATTTGTCATCAATCCCACCCATTCACAGCTGGCCGACAGCAAGTTTGACATCGTAGTGGCCAGCACCTCCAAGGCGGTTACCATGCTGGAAGCCGGCGCCAATGAAGCCCCGGAAGACCTGGTGCTGGAAGCCATCCGCTTTGGCCACCAGGCTAACCAGGAAATCATCGCCCTGCAGCAGGAAATAGTTGATGCCATCGGCAAGCCCAAGTGGCCGGTCGAGGCTCCGGTAATTGAAGAAGAGCTTATGAGCAGGGTGTCGTCCATAGTTGACGGCAAGCTGGCAGAGGCCTTTTACCAGGCCGACAAGTCACAGCGGCAGGAAAACCTGGAGAAGCTTAAGCTGGAACTCCAGGAAACGCTGGGTGAAGAATATGAAGTTGCCGACATCATGGCCGCCCATGATAAAAAGATCCGCCGGCTGGTGCGCTCCACCATACTGGATAAAAAAGAACGCGTCAGCGGCCGCGGCATTGAGGAAATACGCGAGTTGTCCGCCGAGGTCGGCGTACTGCCCCGCGTTCACGGCTCAGCCCTGTTTTCCCGCGGCATGACCCAGATTCTCAACATCACCACCCTGGGCTCACTGCAGATGGAACAGAAGCTGGACAATATTTCACCGGATACCTCCAAGCGCTACATCCACCACTACAATTTCCCGCCTTATTCCACCGGTGAGACCCGGCGCATCGGCACCGGCCGCCGTGAAATAGGTCACGGCGCCCTGGCTGAACGAGCATTGCTGCCGGTGGTCCCTTCAGAATCAGAGTTTCCCTACGCCATCAGGCTGGTTTCCGAGGCGGTAAGCTCCAACGGCTCCACCTCCATGGCCAGTACCTGCGCTTCCAGCCTGTCGCTGATGGACGCCGGGGTGCCCATCAAAAAAGCGGTGGCCGGCATCTCCATTGGGCTGATTACTGACGATGATGACCCTGACCGCTTCGTTACCCTGACCGACATTGAAGGGCTGGAAGACAACTACGGCGACATGGATTTCAAGATCGCCGGCACCCGGGACGGTATTACCGCCATCCAGCTGGACATCAAGCTGAAGGGAATTTCCTTCGCGGTTATTGAACAGACGCTGACCCAGGCCAAAAACGCCAGGAATGTTATCCTGGATGTCATGGATGCGGCCATCAGCCAGAGCCGTGATGAATTGTCGCCTTTCGCGCCGCGTATGTATAAACTCAAGATTGACCCCGCCAAGATCGGTACCGTTATCGGTCCCGGCGGCCGGGTTATCCGTTCCATAATTGAAGATACCGGCACCACCATCGACATTGAAGATGACGGCACCGTTGTCATCGGCGCCACTGATGGCGAATCGGCCAAGAAAGCCATATCAATCATTGAAGGGCTGACCAAGGATATAGAACCCGGTTCCGTTTACAGTGGCCGCGTCACCCGCATCATGAGCTTCGGCGCCTTCGTCGAAATATTGCCGGGCAAGGAAGGCATGGTGCACATCTCGGAACTGGCCAACCACCGCGTCGATAAAGTCGAAGACGTGCTGAAAATCGGTGAAACAGTCTCCGTCAAGGTGATTGAAATAGATTCTCAAGGCCGGATTAATCTGTCGATTCGCGCCCTGCTGCCGCCCCCCACGGAGGAAGAGCGGGAAGCCATGAGGAGCCAAGCTCCCCAGGGCGGTTTCCGCCGCTCCGGTCCCGGCGCGCCCATGAACCGCGGTGACCGGCCTCCATTCAGGCGGTAAGCGTATGGCCATCAGAGTTGCTGTTCAGGGAGCTTTAGGCCGTATGGGGCGTGAAGTGATGAAAGCGGTAAGTGAAGCCCCTGACCTGGAACTGGTCGGCGCCTGTGATTCCAAGGCCGCCGAAGCGGCTGACCCGCCGGTCGGGGTTCCCTTGAGCCCGGACCTGGAACAGCTTCTGAACACGGTCAAGCCGAATGTACTGGTTGACTTCAGCTTGGCCCAGGCGGTACCCAACACCGTTGAAACCGCCGCCAGGAATGGGGTTTCCCTGGTAATCGGCACCACCGGGCTTGATTCTGAAATCATGGAACGCATAAGGGCGCTCGCTGAGGAGCACCGCATCGGAGCTGTGATTGCCCCTAATTTCGCCCTGGGCGCTGTGGTCATGATGGAACTTTCCCGCATTGCCGCCCGCTATTTTGACTGGGCCGAGATAATTGAACTGCATCATGAAAAAAAGGCCGACGCCCCTTCGGGTACCGCCATTGCCACTGCCCGTAAAATGGCCGCGGAACGGACTTCTCCCTTCGGCAGTCTTGGCGAAGATGACCAGCACCGCAGCCGAGGACAAAAATTCGACGGCGTCACG
The DNA here is from genome assembly GCF_055384165.1 of Dehalogenimonas sp. NIT-SK1. Classification (NCBI taxonomy): domain Bacteria; kingdom Bacillati; phylum Chloroflexota; class Dehalococcoidia; order Dehalococcoidales; family Dehalococcoidaceae; genus Dehalogenimonas; species Dehalogenimonas sp. NIT-SK1. The sequence continues at coordinate 714,984 of NZ_AP042352.1, read as the reverse complement.
GTACACAGCGTAAGGATGCCGGGACTGGTAGCTGACCAGGAAGTAGTTCTCGGCGCCGCCGGACAGACTTTGTCCATCAAGCATAACACCTCCAGCCGGGAATGCTTCATGCCCGGCGTACTGCTGGCTGTCAGGGAAGTTGTAAACCGCCCAGGCCAGTTCGTCTTCGGCCTGGAAAAACTGCTAAACTTCTAAGGAGGCAATTGTGAACGGTCTGAAAGTCGCCATCGTCGGGGCCACCGGGCTGGTCGGCCAGGAATTCACCAGGATACTGGCCCAGCGCAATTTCCCAATCAAGGAGCTGTCACTGCTGGCTTCGGACCGCAGCGCCGGCAAGAAGCTGGATTTCAACGGCCGGACAATCGAGGTTAAAGAAACCACCCCGGAGAGCTTCGAAGACATTGACCTGGCGCTTTTTTCCGCCGGAGCCGATATCAGCCGTCATTTTTCCCCCATAGCCGCCAAGAAAGGCGCCGTGGTTATTGACAACTCTTCGGCCTTCCGCATGGAAAACGGCGTACCGCTGGTAGTGCCGGAAGTCAATATTGATGACGCGAAAAACCACAAGGGTATCATCGCCAATCCCAACTGCTCTACCATCCAGATGGTGGTGGCTCTTAACCCGCTGCACCAATTCAATCCCATAAAGCGGGTGGTGGTCAGCACCTACCAGGCGGTTTCCGGCAGCGGCACCCCGGCTATCGAGGCCTTGACCGAGCAAAGCCACACCGTACTGGAAGGGCAGCCGGTTACACCGCACGTTTACCCGCACCAGATTGCCTTTAATCTGCTGCCGGAGATAGACATATTTTTGGACACCGGCTATACCAAGGAAGAATGGAAGATGATGGCCGAGACCCGCAAGATTATGCACCTGCCTGAGCTGGCCTTATCCGCCACCTGCGTCAGGGTACCGGTATTTGTCAGCCACAGCGAAGCGGTCAACATCGAATTTGAACACCCCATTTCCGCCGAAGACGCCCGTGCCGTGCTGGCCAAGGCCCCGGGTGTCCGGGTGCTGGATGACCCCACCATCAGCCTGTACCCCCACCCGTGGATGACCGCCGGAACAGATGAAACCTGGGTCGGGCGCATTCGGCAGGATTCATCCCATCCCAAGGGGCTGGCTATATGGGTAGTAGCCGATAACGTCAGAAAAGGCGCCGCGCTCAACGCGGTCCAGATTGCCGAAGAAATGCTGAGGCGCGGCTGGCTGGGAGGTTAGTTATGAAAGAACTGGGCAGACTGATTACCGCTATGGTTACGCCGTTTCAGGAAGACGGCAGTATTGATTTTGAACAGACCAAAAAACTGGCCAGGGGACTGGTGGCTTCAGGGTCCGACGGCATCGTGGTTGCCGGTACTACCGGTGAATCACCCACCGTCACCTGGGAGGAAGAGCATGCCCTGTTTATGGCGGTCAAGGAGGCGGTAAGCGACGGAGCCAGGGTTATCGCCGGGACCGGCTCCAACTCCACTGCTGAAGCGGTGGAAAATACTATAAAGGCGGAAAAGCTGGGCGTGGACGCCGCTTTGCTGGTGGTGCCCTATTACAATAAACCCACCCAGGAAGGCCTGTATCGCCATTTCAAGGCTGTGGCTGACGCTACCACCCTGCCCATCATTCTTTATAATGTTCCGGGCCGTACCGTGACTTCCCTGTCCGCTGATACCACCATCCGGCTGGCCGGGATACAGAACATTGTCGGCACCAAGGAAGCCTCCGGCAACCTGGGGGAAATAGCCCGCATCATTGATGAAACCCAGAAACTGCGCTCCGACTTCACCATCTGGAGCGGCAATGACTCGGATATACTGCCGATGATGGCCATCGGCGCGCACGGCGTGATCAGCGTAGGCTCGCACCTGGTCGGGCTGCAGATAAAGCAGATGATGGAAAGTTTCGTTGCCGGGCGGATGAATGAGGCGGCGGCCATCCATCGCCACCTGACGCCTATATTCAATAACCTGTTCGTGGTGGCCAACCCGATACCCATTAAATACGCCCTGAACTACCTGGGCTTTAAGGTCGGCGCGCCGCGGCTGCCGCTGACGGAACCGGATGAAAAAGCCGCGGCCGTTATCCGGGAAACTCTGAGCCATTACCAGATTGACCTGCCGCTGAACTAGCGTCAGTCTTCCCATCCTTGACCGGCGATAACAAAAAAATGCCATCAGATATAACCGATACACCGCTGCCGCTCAGTCCCGAACTGGTTAAACCAGCGGCGGCTGCCTGCGGACGTGCTTTCATTGACGACCCGACAACCGATTATTTCATACCGGACATTGACAAGCAGCCCAACCTGCCGTACTCCTTCGAGTATTACCTCAGGCTTTCTTTACTTTCAGACGGCTATGAAGCTTACGTTACCTCGCCGCAATGTGAAGGAGTAGCCATCTGGATTCGGCCGGATGCTAAAGAATCACCTTTAGCCCATCTGCGAGCCGGCTGGCCGGCTCTGCCGCTGCGCTGCGGCTGGCGCCATTTATACCGGGAGGCCGTTGCCGATACCCGGTTTGGCCGGCTGCGGCGGGAACTGGCCCCGAAACGACACATATACCTTGGATTGCTGGCTGTTGACCCGGCCCATCACGGCAAAGGCTTTGCCAGCCGACTGATAAGACCGATGCTGTCGAAGCTGGATGAAGAAGGCCTGCCGGCTTATGTGGAAACACAGAATGAGCGGAACGTGGCCATGTACGGCAAATGGGGCTTTCAACTGCTGAAAGAAGAAACGCTGGCAAACACGGACCTTAAAATGTTCCTACTGCTGCGCCGGCCGCGGATAGAAGACGCGGCACCAGGCCAACAGGAGTCTTCACCGGAATAAGCTTAGAGCAGTGATTTCAGCTCAATCGTCTGGTCTCGGACCGGACCGATGCAGACGTAAGCCGCTGGACAGCCGGACAATTCCTCCAGCCGGTTAATAAAAGACCTGGCCTCTTTAGGCAGTTTATCCAGGCGCGTTATGCCGGTGGTTTCCTGTTTCCAGCCCGGCAGCGTTTCGTAAACCGGCTTGCATTTATTAAGCAGTCCCGGTTCAGCCGGGAAGTCAGTAATAACATCACCGTTTAGTCGATAGGCGGTACAGACCTTGACCTCGTCAAAGGAGTCCAGTATATCCAGGCGGGTAACCGCCATATCAGTCATGCCGTTAATGCGGGCGCTGAAACGCGCCGCCACGCCGTCGAACCAGCCGATACGCCGCGGCCGGCCGGTGGTAGTGCCGTATTCGTGAGCCGTATCCCGAATGCGGTCGCCGTCAGCGTCAAGCAGTTCGGTGGGGAAAGGACCGGCCCCAACCCGGGAGCAATAGGCCTTGAAAACACCGAGTACCTGGTCAATCCTGGTTGGTCCAATCCCGGCACCCAGGCAGCCCCCTGCGGACAGCGGCGAAGATGAAGTGGCATAGGGATAAGTCCCGAAATCGGTATCCAGCAGCGCCCCCTGGGCGCCTTCAAGGATAACCGCTTTGCCGTCATCCACCATCTCATTTAATAAGGAGGATGTTTCCCTGATATTGGCTTTTAATTGTTCGGCATAATAACAGCACAGTTCATACAGCTTGTCGATATCAACAGGTTCTTCATCATACAGCTTGGTGAGTATCTTGTTCTTGTATTCCAGTACATACTCCAGCCGGGTGCGCAGAACGTCGGCATCCATCAGGTCCCCGGCACGGATTCCCATGCGGGCTACCTTGTCGGCAAAAGCCGGCCCGATGCCCCTCAGTGTGGTTCCCAGCGATTTTTGACCGCGGGCCGCTTCTTCCAGTCCGTCAAGCTGAAGGTGATAAGGCATCACCAGGTGCGCCCGGTCGCTGATAAAAACATTGTCAGTGCTCACGTTGCGGCTGTTGAGTTCGGTTCGCTCGCTGATGAATATCTCCGGATTCACCACCACGCCATTTCCGATAACACAAGTGCAGTCAGGATAAAAAACACCGGACGGGATCAGATGAAGCTTGAAAGTTCCGCCTGGGTTCATAACGGTATGGCCGGCATTATCGCCGCCGGAAAAGCGGACAACGGCGTCGGCGCGCTCCGCGAGCATATCAATTACCTTGCCTTTGCCTTCATCACCCCACTGGGCACCAACGATGACCGTTACTGGCATAGAAATCCCCCCAGGTTCTTATTATCTAAGAAAAGCTTATTAATATAAAAAGCAAAAAGATATTTTATCAGAACGCGCTGTCAGTGTCATTTACCTTCCAGCTGACGATAGGCGCCGAACAGGCGCTGAATCACGGTGATGTAACTCATAACGCAAATAATCAGCAGCGCCGCGACCAGCCAACCGGTAACCAGGCCGGCGGCCAGGACAATTATTCTCTCCGGGCGGGTAAATACGCCTTCTTTTCCTTCAATTCCGGACGCCTCGGATCGCGCCCGCAGATAACTGACTATAAGCGCTCCGGCCATGGTCATACCAACCAGCATTATAAGCAAGGCGCTATTTTCCGGCACGAAATAAACCATGATACCGATAAAAAGAGCCGCCTCGGACAATCGATCCAGTGTTGCGTCCAGGATCGCGCCGAACCGGGTTACCTTTCCGGTAGCCCTGGCCAGCGCGCCATCGAGCATATCAAAAAACCCGGCGAAAAGCACCACCAGGCCGCCGGCCAGCAGTTCTCCGGTACTTATAATAAAGGCGGCGCTGAGAGTAATAAGAAAACCGATTACGGTAACCGCGTTGGGACTAAGGCCGCTGCGGGCCATCAGCCCGGTTAACCCGCTCGTCATGCCGCCGCCTATGCGGCGGCGAATATCGTTTAAAGTCAAAAATGCTTATTCCTGTCCTAAACTACCAGCAGTTCCTTGTATTCTGTGTGGTTCTGCGGTGGCAAAGATTTGCCGTTGCTCGCCAATACCTGCAGGTAGTATTCTTCGACTCGCCGGGCTACTTTTTCCCAACTGTAATTCTGCACGGTAACCAGCCCCTGCCGGCCCAGTTTCTCCCTGAGCACCGGTTCATCAATCAAACGCTCCAGAGCCTTGGCCAGGTCAGCCGCGTTTTTCTTTTTCACCAGGAGTCCTTCCTGTTCATGGGTCAGCACACTGGCATAACCGGAAATATTGGAAGCTACCACCGGCTTGCCCAGGGCCATCGCCTCGAGCAGGATAATACCGAAGCTTTCCGCCCCGGTAGCCGGTGCGCAGAAGATGTCAGCGGTCTGGTAATAACGCGGCAGATCTTCATAGCTCACGTCGCTTATAAACACCACATTCTTTTCCAGGCGGGCGTTGCGGACTTTCTGTTCGTATTTGGACCTCAGGCGTGTCCCAGGCCCGACAATGATCAGCCGGGTGTTCGGGTGTTTCTTGTGCACTTTTTTATAAGCGTCAATAAGATAGTTGAGTCCCTTGCGTTTTTCCAGGCGACCGACGAATAAAATATTGATTTTACCGTCCTTATATTGGGGCATCGGCTCGACCTGAGGATTATAATGGGTAAGGTCTATACCGTTGGGAATAATGGTGTAATCAGCTTTTACATACTTGGAATGATAGTCTCTGGAAGCGGAGGATACAGCGATATGTCCGTGCAGCTTTTTTGCCCTTCTGCGCAGCAGCCAGCGGCTGATAGGCCAGCCGAAATTATATCCCGGCTTGCCCTCCGCGGCGTGGAAAGTACCAATATTAACGGTTTTGGAGTAGCGTAGAATGGCCGAGCAAAGCATGATCATGAAAGGCTCATGCAAATGAATAACGTCAAACTGTTCTTTTGCCAGTACGCCTTTTATTTTATTAGCCAACCGAACGGATATGGTGATACGGGCCACTGAACCGGAAGCCGGCATCGGCCGCGGAGTACCAATATGCACAAACCGGTCGCCAAAGGAGGTGACCGGTTTGGAAGCCGGGGCGATAATAACCACACGGTGCCCCATCGCGGTCAGCTGACGCTCAAGGGCCGTTACATGATTAGCTACGCCGCCGTGATAGGCGAAATCATATGGCGCTACCAGTGCTATTCTCACCAGCCGCTTCTCCCGTCTTTACCATTGTTGTTTATCGTTGGTGTCAACAAGCCTCTTTATTTTCGGATTTCTTGCTCTTCTTAAGCTCGGCTACGCTTTCAGAAATGAATTTCTCAGTGGCTTCGTGCGCGTAAGAATCAGAATACTGCTCCGGCGGGGATTTCATAAAATATGATGACGGGGCGAATAACGCTCCGCTCATTCCTCGCTCCATGGCCAATTTAGCGCAGCGGACTCCGTCGATGACAACACCGGCTGAATTCGGGCTGTCCCAGACTTCGAGTTTGCATTCCAGGTTCAGCGGCACATTACCAAAAGTAGTGCCCTCCATCCGAATGTGGCAGAACTTGCGGTCTTCCAACCAGGGTACATAGTCCGAAGGACCAACATGAATATCACCGGGGTTCATCTTGTAGTCAAGCTGCGAAGAAACGGCGTTGGTCTTGGAGATCTTTTTGCTTTCCAGGCGTTCGCGTTCCAGCATGTTCATAAAATCGGTATTACCGCCGAAGTTGAGTTGATAGGTTCGTTCCAGGCGGACACCGCGTTCCCGGAACAGGTGGGTCAGCACCCGATGTACGATGGTAGCGCCGACCTGGCTCTTGATATCGTCGCCGATAATGGGCAGGCCCTTGTTGATGAACCGGTCCTGCCAGTATTTTTCCCGGGCGATAAATACCGGTATGCAGTTTATGAAAGCGCAACCGGCCTCTAAAACCTGCTCCACATACCATTTAGTGGCTTCTTCACTGCCAACCGGCAGGTAATTGATAACCACGTCAACTTTTCTTTCCTTGAGAATCCCGACAATATCAGAGGTCGGACCGGGGGCTTTTTCGATTATCTGGGACAGGTATTTACCCAGGCCGTCATGAGTCATGCCCCGCTCAACTTTAACCCCGGACATGGGGACATCAGTGAATTTGTAAGTATTATTAGGAGCGGTAAAAATAGCCTCGGAAAGATCCTTGCCAACCTTATTCTTATCCACGTCAAAAGCGGCGACAAATTCGATATCACTTACGTGATAGCCGCCCAGATTAACATGCATAAGACCAGGTACGAATTCATTCTCCTTAGCCTTACGATAATAATGGACTCCCTGAACAAAAGACGAGGCACAGTTTCCCACGCCTATAATGGCGACATTAATTTTACCCAAGATTTTTCAGAACTCCTTTCTAATAATAACCCGTTAATAATAGCAGAAAAAGACCGGCCAGAGCACTTTTTTTAAAAACAGCGCAATACCTCAAAAAATGACCCAGCTGAATTCGGATGTAAAGAAACGACCTCACCGGTTAGCCCGGAAAAGTGCAATCAGCCTATACGGAAAACTTTGGTGCCGCAGGTAGGACACACGCCCTGTGTCGCCGGTTTGCCGTTTTTTAAGGTAACCTTCTTGGCATCCTTGATTTCTTTTTTGGCGCGGCATTTAACGCAGTAAGCTTCCATTTTTCCATTCCCCTCTGGTTTGTCATTCCAGCCCCATATCATTATGCATTGGCGCTGTATTGTCAAGCTATTTCTAAGCTGTCAGTCAGAAATATTTAACTGTCAGCAGTGCTCCAATCTCAGGCTGACAGTAAACTTTCTATAAGGTATAATCACAGTGCTTATGTCTTGTCAGGTATATTATCGCAAATGGCGGCCTCAAAGCCTCGCGGAGGTGGTCGGCCAGAAACCAATAACTGACACCCTGCTGTCGGCTCTTCGGCAGCAACGGGTGGCTCAGGCGTATCTGTTTTGCGGCCCGCGTGGTACCGGCAAAACATCCACCGGACGAATTTTAGCCAAAGCCATCAACTGCCTGAACAATAATGGCACCGGTGAACCCTGCAATACCTGTGAGATGTGCCGGGCTATAACTGAAAACGGGGCAATGGATGTTATTGAAATAGACGCCGCCTCCAATACCGGCGTTGATGATATCCGGGATCTCAAGGAACGGGTAAATTACTCGCCGGCCCAAGCCCGCTTTAAAATCTACATCATTGATGAAGTCCACATGCTTTCCACCAGCGCTTCCAATGCCCTGCTGAAAACGCTTGAAGAACCGCCCCCGCAAGTAATATTCATACTGGCTACCACAGAGCTGCACAAGATACTGCCCACCATTATGTCGCGTTGCCAGCGTTTTGATTTTCGCCGCCTTTCAACCGCTGATATCGCTGATAAGCTTTCGGATATCGCCAAGGCCGAGGGTGTTACCATAGACAGCGACGGTATTACCCTGCTGGCTCGTTCCTCCGGCGGCAGTTTGCGGGATGCCGAAAATCTGCTGCAGCAGGTAGCTACCGTATATGATGGCCGTATAAACCTGAAACAAGTTCGGGAAAGCCTGGGGCTTACCGGAGACGACAGGTCTGCCCTGTTGGTTAAGTATATTACAGGAGCAGATACCACAGCCGGCATGAAATTGCTTTCCGAAGTGGCCGCTGACGGCGTTGACCTCAAGCAGTTCAACCGGGAATTAATTGAAAAGCTACGGCAATTGCTGATGGTTAAAGCAGGGTCCATCAGCTCACTGGGACTGACAACTGAGGAACTGGCTGAAGCTGAAACATCAGCCGCCAGCACTACCACAGAGTATATCCTTGGGGCGCTGAAGAATTTTACCGACTTACTGAGCAATACCGACATGAGCAGTCCGCTGGCTATGGAAATGGCTTTTATTAACACTACAATAAAACCGCTGTCAACGCCGTCTCAGCCGCGGGATTTCACTCCTCGCCACTCACCCAGCGTTGATTCGGCCTCCGGAAAACCAGCCGGCAATAAAGTCGGCAAACCATCCCGGCTTCAACCTCATGTCCAGGTTGAATCGGTGAATAAGCCCGAACCAGTTACCGAAGCGCCGCAGGCGGCACCCCGGGAAAAGACAGCTGTATCGCCGCCGGAAACCGGGCGGGGCGCGGATGAAAAAATGACCACCGATGGGCCAGTGGAAAACCTGGAACAGCTGGTTGACTGCTGGCCACAGATACTGAGCGGCTCACCGCCGCAGTTGCGGCGATCCCCGGCACTGGCAATACTGCGTAGCGCCGGGGTAAGACCGGTAGCTTTTGAAAACGGAGTGTTGACCCTTTCATTCAAATTCCCAATCCATATGAACAAGATAAACGAACCCGACAATAAAAGGGTTACCACGGAAATCCTGACAGCCTGCCTGGGTACGCCATGCCAGGTCAGCTGTATTTATGAACAACCCAGCAATCATCTAGTAAAAGAAGCGCAGAAGCACGGCGCTGAGATAATAAATGTGGAGGATAAATGGACTTCTCAAAAATGAAACAGGCTATGGAAATGAAATCACAGCTGTCCAAAATCCAGAAAGAACTGGACAAGATCATCGTCGAGGCGGAGAAAGGGCCGGTTAAAGTAACCGCCAACGGCCAGCAGAAGATACTTTCTATCACTATTGATCCTGATGCCATGAAACCGGAAAAAACACGGCAACTCGAGGACAATATCATCAAGGCTATCAATGAGGCTGCGGAAAAAGCTAAAAAAACCGCCAGCAAACAGATGGCCGGTATGATGGGCGGCGGCGACATGAATTTTCCCGGTTTAACTTAGACTATGAAAGAAGCCCCAAAATCCACCGCCGCGGCGGTCAACCGCCTCACCGAGGTCTTGGGTCGTTTGCCGGGTATCGGCCCTAAAAGTGCTCAAAGGCTTTCATACCATATTTTGAAAGCCAGCGAAGCCCAGGTAAAGGACCTGGCTGAAGCGTTGATCGGGGTAAAAGAAAAAACCCATCTGTGCCGCGTATGCTGGAATATTGCCGATGGAGATACATGCGCGATATGCGGTAATCCCGAGAGAGATCAAAGCCGTATCTGTGTAGTTGAACAACCTCAGGATATGTTGACCATCGAACATACCGGAATTTTTACCGGGTCCTATCACGTTCTTCATGGCGCCATATCGCCGGGAGAAGGGATCGGCACTGATGATATACGCGTCGCTGAATTGATGACTCGCCTGGAAGACGGCCTGGTGAATGAAGTGGTGCTGGCTACCAATGCCAATGTGGAAGGGGAAACAACGGCTATGTACCTGCAGCGTCTGATAAAGCCACTGGGCGTCAAAATTACCCGCCTGGCACGTGGCCTGCCTTTCGGCAGCGAAATTGAATATGCAGATGACGTCACCCTTTCCAGGGCAATGGAACATCGGGAGGAATTTTAATAACCCATGAAGACGCCCGGACGGAGGAATCGCCTTATAAGCCCGCTCCAGTCCAGGGTTCTAAACAGCTAATCTGAACAGGCAATCAGCTGATATGACCTACAACAATGATGTCACAAACCCCATCACCTACGATGATTTTAACAAAATCGATATTCGGGCAGGTCGTGTAATCAGGGCGGAGTCTTTTCCTCAAGCCCATAAACCAGCCATAAAACTCTGGCTGGACCTGGGCACGCTGGGGATCAAACAGTCCAGCGCTCAAATAACGCGACGTTATAAACACCAGGACCTGGTCGGACGTCAACTTCTGGCGGTAGTCAATCTCCCGCCCCGACAAATAGCGGATTTTATATCAGAGGTATTGGTTCTCGGCGTTGTTAACGGTAAAAATGATGTGATACTGGTTACCCCTGACCAGACAGCTGACCCTGGAGCCAGAATGCTATGAGCGAACGCGACTCGATCATAAAGGATTTAAAAAGCCTTGGTAATGATTCCAATGTAGCCGGCATGGCAAGATTCGGTATCAACACCGTAAACACGTTGGGTATTTCAATGCCGGTTCTGCGGCAAATGGCCAAAGCCCACCGTAAAAAGCACGGGCTGGCACATGAATTATGGAAGAGCGGTATACATGAAGCCCGGATCTTGGCCTGCCTTATAGACGACCCCAGGCGGGTTACTCAATCGCAAATGGACAGATGGACAACGGATTTTGACTCGTGGGACATCTGCGATCAGGTATGCTCCAACCTGTGGGAAAAAACATCTTTTGCTTATGATAAGGCCTTGGAATGGAGCTGCCGCGATGAAGAATTTGTGAAACGCGCTGGATTTGTATTAATGGCTCGTCTGGCTGTGGGCAAAAAAGATATTCCGGAGCATAAATTGGCGGAATTACTGCCGGAGATTATCCGCGGTTCGACAGACGGACGCAATTTTGTTAAAAAGGCAGTCAACTGGGCTTTGAGACAAATCGGTAAAAAATCAACCTATTTGCACAGTCTGGCCATAAACACCGCCGGGGAAATCAGCGCCCTATCCCATCCGGCGGCCAGGTGGATAGCCGCCGATGCTCTGAGGGAACTCAAAAACCCGATGGTTATTGAACGGCTGCACCGAACTAAAACCCGGGAAATTACGCATGCCTTCCGCCCGTGAAATAAAAACACCAGCTTTTGTCATCCGCCGGGCGCGCTTGAAAGACGCAGACCGGGTTATTACCTTGTTTACCCAGGAGATGGGTAAGGTAGCCGCGGTAGCTAAGGGGGTACGCAAATCAAGCAGCAAACTGGCCGGTCACCTGGAAATACTGAACTATACCAACCTGACTATGGCTCGCGGCAAAGGCATGCATACTATCATCGGCAGCCAGACAATTAATCCTTACCTGGGTATCCGTGAATCCCTGGAACGCACTTCATATGCCCTTTATTTTTCCGAACTGGTTTATCTGTTCACCGCGGAAGAGCAGGCAAATACGCAAATTTTTGATTTGCTGACGGAAAGCCTGGCCGAGGCGGATAAAACCGAGGATCTGGAATTATTGTCCCGTTATTTTGAAATACGCCTCTTGAAGGCTTTGGGCTACCAGCCGCAGCTGCATACATGCATCAACTGCAATTCAGAACTAAGGGCTGTTACCAACCATTTCTGCCTCAGTATGGGCGGCACCCTGTGTTCGCAGTGCGCTTCAGGGAGCGGAGTGTATCCGCTTTCAGTTAACGCACTAAAAGTAATGCGTTTTTTGTCATCCAGCCGCTTCAGCGCTACGGGAAGACTGAAACTGGACCAGACACTTAACCGGGAAATCAGGCAGCTACTCTTCCACTACATGCGCTTCCTGCTGGAAAAAGATATCAGAAGCAGCGCATGGCTTAACCAGGTAGAGATAACGCTGCCGGCGGAAACCAACTGAAGGTTCACGTTACTGGCAGAGCCTTCTGGAACTGGTAACACCCAGCGCCTTGTAGATCTGCAGCGTAGCATCCGCATTATTCAGCGTATAAAAATGTATGCCGTCAACACCATGGTCGACAAGATCTCGAACCTGCTCCGTAGCCCAGTGAACACCCACTTCCCGGACGCCTTCATCGTCCTCAGCCCGGCTTACCGCCTTGAGCAGACTTGCCGGGAAACGGGTGCCGGCGGCCAATTCGGCCATTTTTTTCATCTGCCTAACTGAAGTCAGCGGCGCAATACCGGCTACAATAGGAACATCAATGCCCGCTAAATGGCAGCGTTCGCAAAAATCATAAAAATCCCGGTTGTCAAAAAATAATTGGGTACAGATATAATCAGCACCGGCATCAACCTTGGCCTTCAAATAATCCATCTCAGTCAGCCGATTGGGCGTCTGCGGATGGCCTTCCGGATATCCGGCTACACCGACTCCCATATCGGGAAAGTTCTTCTTGATATACTCCACAAGTTCAACCGCGTAACTGAAACCATTGACCGCGGGAACAAAATTAGCCTGCCCTTTGGGTGGGTCACCGCGTAAAGCCAGGATGTTCTCTATGCCGCTGGCTTCATATCTTTTCAGAATACGGTTAATCTCACTCCGGGTGGAACCGACACAGGTCAGATGTGAGATAACCGTCAGTCCGGTTTCCTGCTGAATTCGCACCAGCAAGTCATGAGTCAATTCCCGGGTTGAACCACCGGCACCGTAAGTTACACTGACACAGGCCAGTTCCAGCGGAATAAGCTCTTTGATGGTAGTGAAAAGCTTTCGTGATGCTTCTTCTGTCTTGGGCGGAAACAGTTCAAAACTGAAAACTATCTGTCCTTTGCCGTATATATCCTTAACATTCATACAAGCCTCACCAAGCGTTTATTCACCCTGGTCTATATAGCCAGTCAGATAAACAACGCTACTCATAAAAAACCTCGGTTTCGCCCGGTATAAGCAGATTCCGCAGCTCGTTTTCAAAAAAGAACTCCTGCTCACCAAAGGCCGGTATCAATTCATTATACCAGGTAGCGTCTTCATTATATTCGGCAAAAAAAGGTCTGCCGACCCAGTCTGGGTTCCTGCCTTGGATCATACGGAGCACCATGACTTTTTCTCCTTGCATATCTCCGGGGCCCAGGATCTGTACCTTCCCCGGCAGACAGGACATGCTGGGTCCGCCCACCATTCGGCATACACCGCTGACTGATTGAAAAGCCTTTTGGTATATTTCCCATGCTTTCATCAGCGGTACGGAAAAATAATGATGGGCGCCGGTATCACGGGCTACAAACATGTAATATGGTATGCAGTTCAGATCGACCTGGCGGCGCCACATTTCGGCCCAGATTTCCGGTGCGTCATTTATATGCCTCAATAACGGAGATTGTGTCCTGATTATCGCCCCGGTATCCTGTATTCTAGCGATAGCATCTTTTACAATATCCGTCTTCAGTTCCACCGGATGATTGAACTGAGCCATAAAGGCCAGATGTCTGCCCGAATCCCTGACTTTTTTGAATATATCTAATAGTTCTTCCGCGTCATCATCAGTCACAAAACGGTAGGGCCAGTATGATAATGCTTTAGTGCCGATCCGAATGGTTTTCAGATTAGGCAACTCATCGGTCAAAAGGGGTTCAATGTACCTGGCCAGTATCTTGGACTTGATCACCATGGGATCCCCTCCGGTGAACAGCACATCGGTCACTTCCGGATGCGCCAGTAGATACTCTTTTAACAGGTCAATTTCCCGGGTGGCTATCTTCAATTCTTCCATTCCGGTAAATTGCGGCCAACGGAAACAAAAAGTGCAGAACGCATGGCAGGTCTGTCCCTGTCCAGGAAAAAACAACACCGTTTCCCGGTATTTATGCTGAATCCCATACAGCTTTTCTCCCTGGTGAACCGGTACATTATGTTCCATCTGGCCGGAAGGATGAGGATTCAGCCGCTTTCTTATTTCATCAGCGGCGGCATCAATCTCCTGCTTGCAGGCTTCTCTTTTGAATAAATTCCCTATGCATTCATAGTCCGAAGGCTGCAGCATTTCTTTCTGTGGAAAGGTAGTTATATACATGGGGTCATTCGGCACTGCTGACCAATCAATCAGCTGTTCGGTAACATAATTGTTGGTCCGAAAAGGCAGTACAGAACCAACAATTTCTATATCCCGTTTTTGCTCATTACGCAGATACTTCAGCTGCGGTAAGGTATCCAAATTATGCAGTGAATAAGGTTTGTAGTGCACTTTAAATCTCCTTGCTCATTTCAATCGGCATCTACGTGTATAACACCGGAAAAAAGCGTGTTGGGAATATCATCCGACTGAAAAATCAAGCATAATTTTCAGTAAACGATTATGGAATGTCTGCCAGGTCCAGTCTCAGTTAAAGCGTTTTCGGCACCTTATTTGAAAAATATATTTACAAACAGGCTCGATGCATATCCTGCTTGAGAACAACTGAATTAAATAATTACATATTAATCGGCTTTGATACGCCGCCTTTAAGCGCCATATTATAGCATCCCATTTACGGGGATACCAGCAACCAATCTGCTTATCAATATAACCGTGTCCATTGCTTCTTGGTATTTCTATCCGCCATCAAGCGAGGGGTGTTCAATATTCAAAAACCAGCTAGCCGGGTCAAATAAATAATCATAGTAATCAGAGAGAGTCAGGGCATGATCCCATTCCTCATTAGCTACCGCGGAATAAAAGTTCTTCTCACTCTCATAAGAAGCTTGCTCCGCCCGCTCTTTATAAAATTCATAGCTCTTTTTTTCTTTTTCAATAGCCTCTTTTATCAACTCAATTTCAGTCTCATTGCCGCTGATGTCAGCGCCCATTGCCCGGCAGGTTCTAACCAGGGTGTCTTTAATTTTTCGGCTATTGCCCAAAACCGGTTCAATATCCGGCCAACCTTTTTCTTTAGAAACAGCATCATATATTTTTTCAAATTCGGCTCGGTGCTGCTCTTCTTCTTCAGCCAGTGAAAGTAGCAAATTTCGACCGGCTTGGTTGTTGCTCTCCTTGGCAGCAGCCATATAGCATTCTCTGCCGTCCGTCTCTATTTCAATGGCGGTGCTGACAGCTTGCAGCATCACCTTTTGTTCATCAGTCAATCGCATATTTTCCCTCCTTGTCGGATAATCATCGAAATGGAACTCCACTCCAAATCACGGAGATAACTGATTACCGCTTTATCTCAATTTTACCATTTTTCATATCTAACCAGTTCCGCTAGGGTTTTTCGTTTTTTTCCTTTAGGTGTATCAGCCGAGTAACCTAAAGGAGTAAAGGCGACCGGTTCCACGTTTTCCGGCAGCTCCAGTACGGTTTTGGCCGCGGAAGGGTCAAAGTCCGCCACCCAGCAAGTACCGAGGTCCATTTCCGTCGCGGCCAGAATAAGATGATCCATGGCAATAGCCGCGTCAATATCAGCGTAATTCTTGCCGTCACGACGAGACCAGGCTTTATCATCCTGGGCACAAACACCTATTATCAGCGGCGCCTGCACGAACCAGGAGGGTCGGTATATGCGGCGAAGTTCATCCTCCCGCCCGTTAGTATGTATCACAATAAATTGAAATGGCTGTAAATTACAGGCCGTGGGCGCCAGCCGCATCGCTTCCAGCACGGCCTTCAGTTTAGTTTCTTCTACTGGAACAGGCTTATACGCCCTGACGCTGTATCTTTGGCTGAAAGAATCAATGAGCTTCATAAGCCTCCTTTTCATTATTGAAGAATATTTTCAGTGGATATTATACTACACCAATGCCTAAAATTATTATTTGCCCGCGTGAGCGGAATGGGAGTAAAGTTAACTGACACGGATATTTAAGATGAACGATACCAATTTATTATTAAAAAGGGCAGAGCTGCTGGCTCTGCTTCGCCGTGAAATTGACGACCACTCGGTTATCGAAGCTATCTCCAGAGTCCCACGCGAAGCTTTTGTCCCGTCGGAAAATCTCCACCAGGCTTATGATAACAGACCACTGGCCATCGGCCACAACCAAACCATTTCACAGCCGTCCATTGTAGCCCGGATGACGCAGGCTCTGGAAATAAAACCGGGGCAAAAAATACTGGAAGTCGGCACAGGCAGCGGTTACCAAACCGCTGTTATGGCCGAAATGGCTGAATGGATAATTACTACGGAACGGATACCGCAGTTATCCGAGCGGGCAACGCTGGTCCTGGAGCAGCTGGGATACTCCAATATTGAGTTTCACATTACCCGGGAAAGCCTGGGGTGGCCGCCTCAGGCACCCTATGACGCCATCATGGTCACTGCGGGGGCTCCGGAAATTCCGGCAGAACTGTTAGAGCAATTAAAAATCAACGGCAAAATGGTTATTCCCGTCGGGTCTCTCCACGAACAGGAACTTTACAGGGTTACCAGGAGGCTAAAAGATTATACTCTCGAAAAACTGGGCGGTTGCCGTTTTGTGCCGCTCATAAGCAAAACCACCTGGCAGAACCAATAATAATCACGCCCATCCCACGAGGACGAAAGGGCCGCGCTCTATTCAATTTTTCAATTCTGAATAAGACTGTTTATAATTTCCCGCCTGACCGCATCATCTTCTTAAACACCTTCTTAAACACTCGCATGGTGGTTTCAATATCAGCCGAACTGTGCGCTGTTGATACGAAAGCAGCCTCGAATTGCGAAGGAGGCCAGTAGATACTTTCTCGTATCAAATCTTGGTGAAAGCTGCTGAAGACATCAGTATCTGAATTCTTTGCCGTAGCATAGTTAGAGACACCCGCGGATGAAAAGAAAACGGTCATCAGGCTCCCAACTCGGTTTAAAGATGCCGGAAGCCCTGACTCATCAACAGCTTCCAAAATCCCAGCTTCCAGCATGGCGGCCTTCCCTTCCAGTGCCTGATATAATCCGGGAGAACTTAATTCTTTCAGGGTAGCAAGCCCTGCCGCCATAGCCAAGGGATTGCCGGAGAGTGTCCCGGCCTGGTAAACGGGTCCTGACGGAGCTACCAGTCGCATTACATCCTCGCGTCCACCGTAAGCCCCGACCGGTAGTCCACCGCCGATTATCTTTCCCAGTGTCGTCATGTCGGGTATAACACCGTATTTTTCCGCCGCACCGCCATAGGCCACGCGAAAACCGGAGATAACTTCATCAAAAACCAGCAAAGCCCCGCGTTCCCGCGTAATATCTCTCAGTCCCTCCAGAAAACCGGATTGAGGCGGGACAACACCCATGTTGGCGGCTACCGGCTCTAAGATAACCGCCGCGACCTGGCCGGGATAATGATCAAATAACAGTTCAACCGATTCAAGATTATTATATTCGGCGCTTAGTGTTTCCGTGGTAAAAGACTCCGGAACACCGGGGCAATCCGGTATGCCCAGGGTAGCTAAACCGGAACCGGACTTGGACAACAATCCATCGGAATGTCCGTGATAACCGCCCTCAAATTTAATAACTTTATGCCGTCCGGTAAAAGCCCTAGCCAGGCGCAGAGCGCTCATTACGGCCTCAGTACCGGAATTAACCAGGCGCACCATCTCCATATGCGGCATGGCGTTGTTAATCAAGCGGGCCAGGTCAATCTCCAACCGGCTTGGCGCTCCAAAACTGGTGCCTTTTTCAGCCGTCTCCGTCACTGCCGCAACCACTGAGGGAAAGGCATGCCCCAATATCATCGGCCCCCATGAACCGACATAGTCAATAAAACGGTTGTTATCAGCATCAACTATATAAGCGCCTTGCCCACGCTCGACAAATACCGGTTGCCCTCCAACCGATTTAAAAGCCCGCACCGGACTGTTGACTCCGCCGGGCATTAGTTTCTGGGCAGCTGTATATAAACTAGCCGATTGTTCGAATGTTTTCATATTCTCCCTTCATTTAACCAGCAAGCCGCGTCCTTAGCGTGATAGGTTATTACCGCATCGGCACCCGCTCTCTTTATGGACGTCAGTATTTCCAAGACCAACCGCTTTTCCTCACCCCAGCCAAGCTGTGCTGTGGCTTTAACCATCGCGTATTCGCCGCTGACGTTATAAGCAACAATAGGACAGTCAAATCTCTCCCTGGCCATTCGAATGACATCCAGATAAGCCAACGCCGGTTTAATCATCACCGCATCCGCCCCTTCCTCAATGTCAGTTATTATCTCCCGCATTGCCTCACGTGAGTTAGCCGGGTTCATCTGATAACCTTTCCGGTCGCCAAAATCCGGACATGAACCGGCCGCTTCTCGGAAAGGACCGTAAAAGGCGGAGGCATATTTGGCGGAATATGACAGTATCGGCGTGTTTGTATATCCGTTTTCGTCCAATGCACCGCGGATGTAGCCAACCCGTCCGTCCATCATATCTGAAGGCGCAATAATATCAGCCCCGGCCTCTGCATGCACCACTGCCATCCGGCCTAACAGAGATAATGTAACATCATTGTCAACATCACCGCCTCTGATGACTCCGCAGTGTCCATGACTGGTATATTCACATAAACAGACGTCAGTTATAACCGTAATATCCGGGGCAAGTTCTTTTATAAGACGAACCGTTCGGGGAACTATACCTTCCGGATCCAGCCCTGAGGAACCCTCCTCGTCTTTGCTGGCTGGAATACCGAATATAATAAGGGTCTTGATTCCCAGCTTAAGGATATCATCAATTTCCTGAGGCAGGCTGGTGAGTGTCTGTCTCACGACACCCGGCATGCTGGAAATAATTTGAGCTTCAGTTTCTCTTTCAACAACGAATAAGGGATAAATCAAGTCTGCCGCATTTATTTCCGTTTCCTTAAAAATATCTCTCAACCCGGCAGTCCGGCGCAGCCTTCTCAATCTCAGCTCGGGGAAATGACTCATATATCTTCCCTCTCCTTAAAAAAAATCTCAATGGCTTCAACCAGACCGGATACTGTATGCTCCGACGCCACGACATCTACTCTTAGACCTGATTTCTCTGCCGTTTTTGCGGTAACCGGTCCGATGCAGGCAATCATCTTATTGTCGCGGATGGCTGAAACATCAACCAGTTTCAAAAAATGTTCCACGGTGGAAGATGAGCAGAAGCTGATAATTTCGGCTTCCTCCGCCAGCGACCGCGCCTGTTCGAAATGGGTACCGCATTCCCGAACCGTTCGGTAAGCGGCTATTTCCAATACCTCTCCTCCACGGCTTCGTAACCCTTCGGCTAAAAGAGGTGGAGCGATGTCGGCTCGCGGGAGCAGGAAGCGTTTTCCATTTATTTCCTCATCTCGCAACTCGG
The DNA here is from genome assembly GCF_055384165.1 of Dehalogenimonas sp. NIT-SK1. Classification (NCBI taxonomy): domain Bacteria; kingdom Bacillati; phylum Chloroflexota; class Dehalococcoidia; order Dehalococcoidales; family Dehalococcoidaceae; genus Dehalogenimonas; species Dehalogenimonas sp. NIT-SK1. The sequence continues at coordinate 695,582 of NZ_AP042352.1, read as the reverse complement.
CTAAAATCGTTTCCGCTTTGTAGGCAGAAGGCAGAAAATCAGCGGTTAATCCATATTCCGACAATAATTCGGCAGTAGCCGGGCCGATGGCGGCGATGCGACATCCAGCGAACCATCGTGAGTCTTGATGCTTAGCTTTCAAACGTTTAAAAAAGGCCGCGACACCATTGACGCTGGTAAACACCACCCAGTCAAATTTTCCTCGGTCCAAAATCGCCTTATCAATCTGCGGTTCATCCCCGGATTCAATGGAAATCACCGGCAATTCTAACGGAATCGCCCCTCTTTCGATAAGACGCCTAGCCATAATACTTGCCTGACTGCGGGAACGGGTTACCAGCACTTTTTTACCATGAAGTGGCCGATTATCGAACCAGTTGATCTTGGCCCGCATCCTGACCACCTCTCCCACTATGGTGATTGAAGGCGGGCGAATATCCGCTTCGGCGGCAATTTCAACAATATCAACCAATGTACCGGTGACCACTTTTTGTGCCGGACGCGTACCGTTCATGATTATAGCAGCCGGGGTCTCCGGTGCATGCCCATTTTCAACCAGGCGGGCTACAATATTGGATAAATTGGCCGTACCCATCAAGAAAACCAGGGTATCAGTTGCCTTCGCCAGCCTGTTCCAGTCAATGCTGCTTTCAGATTTGCCAGGGTCTTCATGCCCGGTGATGACCGAGAATGATGATGCCAGTGTCCGATGTGTTACCGGTATCCCGGCATAAGCCGGAGCGGCAATAGAAGACGTTACCCCCGGCACGACCTCAAAATTCAGCTTGTTGTCACGCAAAGCCTCGGCTTCCTCTCCGCCGCGACCCAGCACAAAGGGATCACCGCCTTTCAAACGAACCACATTCTTGCCCTGTAGAGCTTTGTCCACCAGCAGCTGATTTATCTCCGACTGTTTAAGGGCATGGCAACCGGCTTTCTTACCGGCATATATTTTTTCACATTGCTCTGGAACCGCTTCCAAAAGCTGGTCGTCAAGCAGATAATCATAAACGACAACATCGGCTTTCTTCAGACAATCCCAACCTTTAACCGTTATCAAGCCGGCATCCCCAGGTCCGGCCCCTACTAAATACACCTTACCTTTAGCCATTTTTATCCCCGATCATCTCTATGAACTGGTTAGCTCCCCTTTCCAGGAGGGTTTCAGCCAGGCTTTTGCCCAGTTCGCCGCAGTCAACCGCCGGCCCTTTGATATCCGCCCTGATAATTCGCTGGCCATTATGGTCCGCTATCATTCCTCTCAGGGTCAGCGTTCCGTTGGACTCAACCTCCCCCAAAGCCGCTATCGGTGCCCTGCAGCCGCCGCCCAGTCTTTTCAGCATTGCCCTCTCAGCGGTAACGGCTTGGTAAGTCGGTAAATGGTCAATAGTTTTTACCAGTAAGGATGATTCCGAGTCATCATTCCGGATCTCAATCCCCAAAGCGGCCTGTCCAGGCGGCGGCAGAAAATAATCAAGAGGTAAATATTCTGTAATTCGGTGCTCCAGCCCAAGTCTGACCAGGCCGGCGGCAGCAAGTAACACCCCGTCACAATTGCCGGCGGCAACCCCATCCATTCGGGTCTCAACGTTACCCCTGATCGATTGCACTTTCAGATCGGGCCTGACAGCTTTAACCTGGAATGCCCTTCTCAGACTATCAGTGCCTATTCTGGCCCCATGATGAAGCTCAGCCAGGGTTTCGCCGCGTGTTATCAATACATCTCTGGGATCAGCCCTTTCAACCACAGAAGCCAATTCCAGCGCGTCGGGAATACCCACCGGCATATCCTTCAGCGAATGAACGGCGATGTCAATTTCTTCTGTTAGAAGCGCGGCTTCAATTTCCTTAACGAAAAAACCAACTCCCGGTAGCTCTCCCATCGACACCCGACGGTTCAAGTCGCCCTGGGTGCTGATTTTGATAATTTCAAACTTTTCCCCGGGATGCGCAGTTTCTAAAATTTTTTTAACCGATTCAGCCTGTGCCAGCGCCAGACGGCTGGCCCGCGAGCCGATTTTGAATATCCTGCTCATTAAACTTTTTCCTTATCCAAACGGAATATTTCACTGACCATACGTGAATATTCCTTTTTGTTCTGCGCATCATCCTTCAAGTAATCTATAGGATCATGCAGGACTTTGGTAACAATAGCTTTAGTCATTGACTCCAGGCATTCCTGCTGCTTTTCAGACATAGGGGGAAGCTTCCTGAGAGTCATCTCCAATTGTTTTCGGCGGATATCTTCCGCTTTCTGAATCAGGGCACTTACTATGGGTTTAATCTCCAGTGTGTCCCACCACTCAACAAACTTCTCAGCCTCAGCGCCGATTATGTTCATAGCCTTTATGCTTTCACTCTGACGCTTGTTTCGGTTAATACTGCATATATCATTCAGGTCATCAATATTATACAAAGCAACATTCTCAATAGTTCTAACCTGGGGGTCAATATCACGCGGCACGGCGATATCTATTAATACCAAAGGTCTCCCTTTCCTGATTTCAGTTGCTTGTCTGACCTGCTCAGAACTGATAACAAGGTGAGGCGCGGACGTACAGCTTACCGCCACGTCACCTTCAACAAGGGCTTCGGTAATATCATCTACAATCATGTCAGCTCCAAGCGAATCAGCCATTAAATGAGCCTTCTCTCGCGACCGGTTATAGATAATCAAGCCGGAAGCGCCACGGTCTCGGGCGGCCTTGGCTACTAATCTGCCGGCTTCCCCGGCTCCGATGACGGCTATCACCCGACCGGTCAAGTCGCCGAGCACTTCTTTAGCCAGTTCAACGGCTACGGAACTTACGGAAACTGCGCTTTGGCTTATCATGGTTTCTTCCCGGACCCGCCGGCCGGTGCTTAATGACTGGTTGAACAGATTTCTCAAAGGCAGATTAATCATGTCCGCTTTTTCCGCTGCTTCCAGAGAGGTGCTTATCTGCCCCAGCACTTCATACTCACCGATAATCATTGAATCCAGACCGCTGGCAACCCGAAACAGGTGACCGCAGGCGCTGGCGTTTTTTTTCAAATATATATGGGGCAGCAGGTCGGCGAAACTGACGCTGGTAAATTCATTCAGGAAATTAACCAGTGATTCTTCCAGAAACTGTCCATCTTTATCAGAAGTGGCATATACTTCGGTTCTATTGCAGGTTGATAAAATAACACCGCATTCAACATATTGCCTCAATACCGCGAGTCCTTCGTTCAGCCGTGATTGACCTATAGCCAGTCTTTCACGAATAGCTACCGAAGAAGTGCTGTGATTGACTCCGACACAACATATCTGGAGTGTGTGATACTTGTTTGGCATTATCCTTCCCTGAGATTATCCAATAATATCGTTTTTGCGTCTTCAGTTCTTCCATCCCGAAGCAAATTATTCAAATATTCAATATTCAGTACCTGCTGCCACTTTGCTGGACTGACGAAAGCTCCTTCGGCCAATAACTGTTGCCGAACATCATTTACCAATTGTACCAGCTCAGCGTATTCCGGACCGAAATAGTCTTCCAAGTTAGTGCGGATCCTGCGGGCTAAAGCCGGACTCCTGCCGGCGGTGGAAACAGCGATGGTCAGATCCCCGCGCTGCAGCGATGAAGGCACGATAAAATTGGACCTTCCGGCATCATCAACCACGTTGACCAACTGCCCTCTCCGTTCAGCCTCGGCGTATACCATGTCGTTGACTTCAGCTTTATCCGTAGCTGATACAATCAGAAAGAAACCGGCTAAATCACCATCCCGGAATTCTCTCTCCACAATAGTAATCCACCCTTCACCACCAATTTGTTGCAATTCCGACACTAAAAAAGGGCTGATTACCGTTATGCCCGCCCCGTATTCCAGCAATGTTTCAACTTTGCGCAAAGCCACGCTGCCCCCGCCGATAACGGCGCACTTCCTCCCGGTTATATTGAGAAAAGCCGGATAATAACGCTTTTGGGGATTCAAAACCGGTATTTGACCCTTTCTTTCTTGATTTCCCGGGTACTGAATAAGGCTTCATATTCTTCAAGGCCCAGTTCACTGGTTACTTTTTCTGCCACCTGAAAACAATCCTGTTTTTTTTGCCCGTGTATCATGGCGAATAAATTATGACTCCAGTCTTCGCCGGGCCTTCGCCAGTAGCAATGACTGACTTCCCGACAAGCCGCCAGCCGGGTCCCGGCCTCGTCTATCCTTACAGGATTTACTGTCCAGCAGGTCATCGCGTTTGCCTTATATCCGGCCTTGCGATGATTGACCGCCGCCCCGTAACGTCTCATAACACCCTTATCTTTTAAGGCCCGGCAACAGGCTAAAAATTCGTTTACATCCATTCCGCAGTTTGCGGACATTATGTTAAATGGTTGGGCAATAAGCGGCAAATCCTGCTGGATTTCATTGAGTACCTTTTTTTCCAAAGAAGTTGTTTCCACTATTTGGTAGATGTTCCCCATATCAAAGTTTCCCGGAGTCGGTTGGTCGTTTTCAGTCAGATCAAGAAAAAAACCGATTTTATACAGTTTTACTACCGGTAAAGAAACCGCCGAGTCAGCGCCGGTTTCCTTCCGCAGCTTTTCCAATTCCGACTGCACATTATTCTCCGAGTGCCCGGCAAGGGTAATCCAGACATTATAATCATGTTCCCTCAGATAGGCATGACTTATGCCTGGATGGGCTTTAATCACCAATTCAGCTTTATCAAGATGTTCCGCCGGCACCCGCAGGGCCGCCAATATTGTGTGACGGCCTAGCTTTCGAGCCTCTAAAACCGGTCCTATCTGCCGGATTAACCCCTCATCTTTGAATCGCTGTATGCGCCTTATGGTCTCTTCCTCACTGATTCCCAAGCGCCTTCCAAGAGTATCAAAAGGCTCACTTTCCAGCGGGAACTCACGCTGTAGCAAGCCAATAAGCTGTTTATCTGTTGTATCCAAATCCAATAACAAGCCTCTTGAGTGCTTTCCGTCTATTTGGTAATCGTTTTTTTAGGATTATATACGCAATAAGGTTCAGCTTCCATGTAATTACCGGTTGCTTCATAAGCCCGTGCCCTGCAGCCGCCGCAAAGCCGGCGGTATTCACAATAACCGCATTTTCCTTTGTAAGAATTCAAATCGCGTAAATCATTAAAAAGCGCCGAATTATTCCATATATCCCTGAATGATTGTTCCCTGGTATTACCGGCAGATACGTCAAGGTAGCCGCAGCCCTGCACCTGGCCCCGGTGAGAAACAAAGCAAAAACCTAATCCGGCGAGACACCCGCGGCTCAGGGTATTCATGGCATGGTGCGCCGGTGCCTGGCATCCGACAGGTGCGTCCCCTGAATGACAGCTGCCAGCCGGATTTTTTGTTTTCAACTGCTTTTCCCGCTGTTTCATTATTCTCAGGTAATGAGGTGCATCAGTTGGCTTAAAAAACATGCTGTCACCCATTTCCTTCTGCTTGTCGTAAATCCAATTGAGAATATCCTCATATTCCTGTGGGGCAAGCTCCACTTCAGCCAACCCTTTGCCCCGGCCGGTAGGCACCAGCATAAAAGGGTGGAAAGCAACGGCACCGAGTTCTTTAGCCAGCAACAGTAGTTCTTCAAGATAACCTACGTTCAACTTGGTAATAGTTGCATTAATCTGAACCCCGATACCCGCCCGCCGGGCATTTTTTATTCCCTCTATTGCCGCTTCAAAGGCACCTTCGTGTCCGCGAAATTTATCTTCCATCACCGCGTTTGGAAAATCCAGCCCGACTCCAATACGGGCCACGGATGCCGCCTTCATTTTCGCTGCTGTTTCTTCCGTTATTAAGGTGCCATTTGTTCCCATCACTACCCGCAAACCCTTGGAAGAGGCATATTCGGCGACATCAAAAATATCTTCTCTCAGCAGCGGTTCGCCGCCGGTAAGAATAAGTATCGGACTGCCGACTTTGAGTATGTCATCCACCAGCCTGAAACATTCTTCCGTGCTGAATTCGTTGGTGTAAGGCCCCTGAAGCGCTGATGCGCGGCAATGGTCGCAGAATAAATTGCAGCTTCGCGTTATTTCCCAGGCCACCAGCTGCAGTTTAGGTTCCAGTATTTGTTTGCCCGTCCGATTGGTCTCCGTCATTAAATACCTATCTCTTCGTCTGTGAGGTAGCAGGCCGGGTCATCACCCCAGTAGTCGCCGCTGACAGCTTCCGCCCTAACCCGCAAATTACCGTTACACAGCTCAAGAAACCGGCAATTGGGGCAGCGCTTCCCGGAGAGTATTTTTTTTCTATCTTTCAATCCTGCCATCAGCGGAGATGAGGTATCCAGCCAGATATCACCGAATGGACGCTCTTTTACATTACCGAACGTATGATGCCAGGTAAACTGGTCCGGATGCACCTGTCCGGTGTCATCAACAGCGCCGATCCGGATTCCGGAACTATTGCCGCCGTTTTTCTTCAAAAGGCTATATATAATAGAAGCTCTTTCCGCATCTTTTTCCTTTGTTTTCAGGTAAAGATAGACACCGTCAGCTGCATTGTCCACCGTCAAAACTTCCTTGGCAATGCCTTTATTATGCCATTCTACGGTGCGCTTACAGATAGTATCCAGCGCCTCTCTGGTCTGGTCATGAGCAAGGTCATCCTCTATCATCTTATCCCCCCTGCCGGTGTAAGCGAGATGGTAAAAACAAACCCGGGGTATATTTTCTTTCTCAATCAAATCCAGTATCGCTGGTATCTCCCGGTGAGTATGACCAGTAATAGTCAGCCTTAGAGAAACCCTCTGATTACAGGCCACGCAGCTCCTAATACCGGCTAATGCGGCATCGAAAGCGCCTTTGTGCGCCCGGAATTTATCATTGTTTTCGCCTATCCCGTCAAGGCTGATGCCTACCTCAGCAAATCCGGTATCCTGTATTTTTTTTGCCATCTTTTCATCAATGAGAGTGCCGTTGGTAGACAAAGCAACCCGCATTCCCTTCTCACGGGCGAAGGCGGCCAGTTCGAATATATCATGCCGCATCAAAGGCTCACCGCCGGAAAAAAGAATAACCGGAACCCCAAAATCAGCCAGGTCCTGAATAAAGGCTTTGGCTTCATCGGTGGTTAATTCATCGGGTGAACCATTATTGTTGGCACTGGCGTAGCAGTGGATGCAGTGCAAGTTGCACGCCCGGGTACAATTCCAGACAACAATCGGCGGCAGAAAAGAGTTATGACGCGCAACCTGATCCTCGCCGGGTTTACCATAGCGCAGAGAATCCTGGGGGCCGATATTATCACACAACAGACGGGAAACAGATATCATTAATGGACCTTTCTGTGCCTGCGTAAGCAGCTGGCGGTAGACATTTAACATCGTAAGTATATCATAAGTACTAACACTTTTGCCATATAAAACTTGACTGGGCGATAATACGGCGTTAGAATCCTTGGAACAAATTGAGGCTTTGCGCCTCAACTGCTGAGAGGAAAAAATGGCTAATTTCAAACGGCTTCTTATTCCGCTTGACGGATCTAAATTGGGTGAAATAGTATTTCCGTTCTCCAGGGAACTGGCTCATCGTCTGAACATGGAGATCACCTGCCTGCATATTTGCGAATTGGGGGACAACCAATTCTGCCCCATGCACGAAGCTTATGTTAAAACTACCGCTGATAAACTCATGGAACAAGGCGAAGAAAGCGGGCAGCCGGTTAAAGCCAAATCAGCCATATTCGAAGGCCAGCCCAGCGAAGGCATCGTAAAATACGCCGAACAGGAAAGCAGTGATTTTATCCTGATGGCAACTCACGGCCGCTCCGGCTTCAACCGCTGGGTTTTAGGCTCCAACGCCATGAAAGTACTGCGTCGTACCAATATCCCGGTATGGCTTATTCGCAACGGGAGTTCGGTAAGCTGCAACTGGCCCAGAACAGAGATAATTGTGCCGCTGGATGAATCACCCCTGGCAGAATCAATCCTGCCATTTGTTATTAAACTGGTGAAAGACTGGGGTCTGGAAAATACTCAGGTAATATTGACCAAGGTATGTGATGAACCGGTAATCCCGGCTGATTTTACCGATGAAATGCAGGATGTGTGGCGGGAAAAAAAGAATGAGGAAGCGGCAGTATGCTCCGTTTCCGGACAACGTTACCTTAAATCCATCCAGGCCAGGCTTAATGATGAAGGAATTGATACACGCATTGAAGTCCGTGTCGGCAAAGTAGCAGATGAAATAATCAGCCTGGCTGCCGATTCACCGTTCAGTTTTATTGTAATGTCAACCCACGGCCGTTCCGGCCGTGGTAGATGGGCATACGGCAGCACCACCGAGAGAGTAATAGTCAGCGCCACCTGCCCCATTCTGCTGGTTAAACCTGAGAACCAAAACCGTTAAATTAGTTATTAACCCCTATAGTAAAACTGTCGATTTTTGCTCAAAAAACAGGCGCCTTCAGTCGATGAAGGCGCCTGTTTTTATTTCAAAATATTTTCGCCAGCATCAACTACCGGCGGTTTCCGGCTCCTCCTCCACAGGGAAACTAGCCTTTTGTTCTTCAGTGGACAAACCGTATCCCCGTCCTTCGAATAGAGGCAGGTATTTGGCCACCACACGGAAAAGGAACATAGCCCCGGCAACCAGTCCTATGGAAAACAGCACTTCGGTAGCCGCCGGAATGTAGGCTGTGGTTCTCGAAGGCGCAAAAGAAATCAGGTCAGTACTCAATCTGTTCAAAACCACTCCCAGCATTACGAGAACTGCTGATGAAAAAAGCCAGCCTGAAGACCGCCGGACCTGGGGGATGAACAGCAGCAGCATCGGCAACGCCATCAGTCCGATCTCAACGGCGAAAAGCCAGCCGAAAGCGTTATCAAAAGTGAAACTATCCAACCTTCCGGTGGCGTGTAGGTCCCACAGCCGGAAACTGAGATAGGCCAGTAGTATCCAGGCGGCGGCTTTACCCAACCCCCCAAGCAGGTCAACCCTGAGACCTTTTTTAAAGATTTTGGAACTGACGGTTGACTCGAATATCACCACGCAAAGCCCCAGCGCCATAGCTGATACAAAGAACATGTGACCCATCCACTCGCTGTACCACAATGGATACATCAAGTGAGGCATGATCAGATGCACAGCCCCCAGCGAGGACTGATGCATAAAAGAAAGTGTAATGCCAAGTATTATCAGGGGAATCATTATGGAATGAAGAACCTTAAGTATCCGCCGCAGGCGGAAACGTTCCCCAATCAGCGGCGCGAACTCGAAAAAAAGCACCGTAGTATATATCGTCATGCATACGGCTACTTCAAACATCACCGATTCCGGCTGCCACATCCATAAAGGATGAACAATCCGCGGCGTGCGGCCGATATCAATAGCAATGCCCGCGCCGGCAATTACATAACCGATAAAGGCGGTAAAAACCGCCGGCCGGATCACCGGCCAATAACGCTTGATACGGAAAATATAGACAATACCGGCGGTGACAAATCCACCGGCGCTGAGCGCTACACCACCCATGACATTGAAAGCCACCCAGATGCCCCAGGGCCAGTCATTGCTCAAATTGTCTACCGCATGCATGCCGAAAATAAATTTCGCCGCAGCCACCCCAAGTGCTCCCAAAGCCAGCAGCAGCAGAAAAACGCTCCAGGGAGTAAACAAGGGAATATTACTTGATGGCGCCCACTTGGTATAAAAAGAAGGCTTATCATTACTCATGACCGGCCTCCTTTTTCTCGGGCATTTCCCCCAGGGCACGTCCCCGGATATACCAAATTGCGGTCAGTGAACCGATAATGGCCGCGGCTTCCATCGGGATTTTGCTTAAAAACTCCCAGGTTAACTCCGGCATATGTTCGTGGGGAACATCCATATTGAAACCCAATTCCTGAAAAGGCACACCGGCTATATAAAACAGCGAGGTGCCGCCGGCTTCTTTTTCCCCATATACATAATCAACATATTTTTCCGGGTATTCCTCAATGCGGCGATGAGCTTCCGCCAACAAGGCTTCCCGTTCGCCGAATTCAATCGCCTTGGGTGGGCATGCTTTGGAACAGGCTGGCTGTAAGCCTTCGGCTATACGGTCCCAGCAGAACCAGCATTTGCTGACTTCCGGCCAGGTGCTGTGATAATCATAATTGGGAATACGGAACGGGCAGGCCTGGGCACAGTACCGGCATCCCATGCACCTGGCCTCATCCCATACAACCGGGCCGTTGGGATGCTTTCTCATAGCGGCTACCGGGCATACGGAAACACAGACCGGATCAACACAGTGAAAACAGCGTTTATGAACAAAGTTCCATGATAATTCACCCTGTTCGTCAATGACCTCGTGATATTCCACATTCAGATAGGTATGCTCGTTTCTCTTAGGGGGATTGGTAACCACCGGGCTGAATGAAGTCTCTGAAGACGGTAAACGCCACCACTGCTTGCAGGACATCTGACAAGCCCGGCAGCCAATACAGCGGGTAATATCAACCAATACCGCTACTTCTACCATTTACGCCCCCTTAGAAATATCGCATAAAAATGACTTGAATTCGGGAACCCCGGAATTGACGTCTCCGGCGCTGGGAGTCAGGATGTTAGCACTGTCACCGGTTGCCATGCCCATATAGCCCCATTGGGTCGGCAAAGCCACCTGGTGAATGGTCTTACCTTGAATTTCGAATGGTTTCATCCGTTTCGTAACCAGGGCTTTCATGACTACCCGCCCCCTGGCCGAGCTGATAGTCACCAGGTCACCACTTTCAATGTTCCTGGTAGCTGCCAGTTCCGACCCGATTTCTATATAAGGCTCAGGCGACATTTCAAGCAGCCAGGGCATATTCCTTGTCATCTGTCCCGAACCCCAGTGTTCACCTACCCTGAAAGTGGTAGCCACCAGCGGATAATCCGCGGGATTCCCCTTGGCGCCTTCAACCGGGTTTATCACCGGATTATGGGCTACCGATGAGAGAGCATTGGGCACCGGGCTTTCCCATGGTTCATAATGCTCCGGTATCGGCCCGTCCAAGAGACCAGGAGAGAACAGGCTCCCTTTTCCGCCGATCAAAGCGCTAAAAGGACTCATATCCGGTGACCCCGCCCCGTCCGGAACATCACCTTTCCACGTCCGGGTGAAGGAATTCCATTCGATTACCGGATGTCGTTCGTTCCAGGGCATACCATTGCCGTCGACAGAAGCCCGGTTGTATAAAATCCGGGTGTTTCCAGGCCAGCTCCAGCCCCATCTGTGATAGAGATTTATAATAAACCCGCCGGGATCCCGATTACGACGAGCCGCCATGTTAACCGTTTCAGTCATGCTACCGCGATACAATCGATTGCCGCAGGATGTTGCCCCTTCAGAACTCAAAGCATCTTCCGCCCTCAGCATCCTGCCTTCTGCCGCGCTGACTCCGTTGATTTCCCGGGCGGCATCCTGTGGTCCACGGTAATCCCAGGTAAGGTCGGTTAAAGCGCTTTCATGTGGCCCGCCTTCGGTAACATATAATGCTTTCAGTCTTTTCATAAGCTCGTTAATCAGGTCAAAATCAGACCGGCTTTCCCCCAAGGGGTCCAAAGCCTGATTTCGCCACTGCATCCAGCGCCCGGCGTTGGTAACGCTGCCTTCTTTCTCAAACGACGCGGCCGCCGGCAGCAGGAACACTTCGGTCTTAATACCGGACGAGCTGGTACCGGGTCTTTTCCAGAAAGCGGCTGTTTCAGTTTCAAAAAGGTCAGATACCACCATCCAATCCAGTTTTGCTAAGGCTTCTCGGGTAAATCCGGCGTTGGAACTGCCTACCGCCGGGTTCTGTCCCCAGACCATCAGCCCCTTTACCTCTCCCTGGGACATCGCCCTGAACAGCTCCATACCGTTATATGAACGTTCAATGTCCAGACGAGGCAGATTATCATAGGCAAAGCCGTTTTCAGGCCGGGCATGCGTTGAGTACCAGCTGCGGAGCAGGCTGGTAAGTGCAGGTATTCGCTCGTTGATGGTTAGTAATCCCGCTGAACTGTCATTATGTCCTTCCAGCCGGTCCTTATACTGCTTCATGTCTATATCAATATCCCGCGGCAAATCAATATAACCAGGCAGCAATTCAGACAGCATCCCGTGATCGGTCGCTCCCTGGGCATTTGATTCTACAGTAAGTGTATTAACCCCTCCGCCGGCAACACCGATATTGCCTAATAGCAGCTGCAGTACGGCTAAAGACCGTACAATTTGAGTGGCATTAGTATGCTGGGTAACTCCGGTGGAACACACGATGGCTCCGGCTTTTTCTCGTCTGCCGGTCTGTGAGAAAGCACGATAAACTTGCGTCAGAACATCAATGGAAGTACCGCATATCTCGGTCACGTTTCCCAAGGTGTATCGGGCAAAATGTTTTTTCAGTATCTGAAAAACGCAGTTGCTGTCACTTAAAGACTCATCAACCATGATATTACCGGCGGAATCCCTTTGGAATCTCCACTCATCCCGCAAATAGTTGCCGGTATTGGTATTATAGCCGGAAAACAAGCCGTCCAAGTCCGCCGGACCTTGATAACCATCCCGTACCAGGTAAGAGGCGTTGGTGTAATTCCTGATGTAATCCGGGTTATAATCGTCAGGATTATTCTCCATATCTGTTATCACATAATTGATCAGCCCACCGATAAAGGCGATATCGGTTCCAGACCGCAGCGGACAATAAACATTCGCCTTGGCCGATGTCCGGGTGAACCTTGGGTCAACACTGATGACAACAGCACCCTTGTCCTGGGCTGATTTTACATGAAGAAAACAGGCCGCGTGGTTTTCGGCCATATTGGACCCGATAATTATAATGCTGTCGGAATTTGATAAATCAGTCCAGTGATTGCTCATCGCCCCGCGACCGAATGATGCTTTCAGACCGCTTATTCCAGACGCCTGGCTGTCACGCCCCTGGTGTTCTATGTACGCCACCCCCAGTGACCGCATCATTTTAGAAATTAAATAGCATTCCTCATTACTAAGCATGGCCCCACCGAGAGAGGCTATGGCGTCGGTCCGGTTCACTCTCCGACCACTACTATTGGTTGAAATCCAGTTCTGGTCCCGGGTATCTTTGATTTTTCGGGCAATGCGGTCCAGGGCAAAATCCCAATCTTTGATTTCCCATTCTTCTGAACCCGGGGCCCGGTAATGAACTTGCTGCAATCTAAATTGGTTGCTGCTGCATTCTTCGCTCCCATTGCGCAACTGAACCAGGGCTCCTCCCTTGGGACAGACAGAACCATGATTTATGGGATGTTCAGGGTCACCTTCCACTCTTACCAGCTTGTCGCCGTCTGTATAGCATATAAGCCCGCAGCCGCAGGAACAGAACGGGCAAGTAGTTACCGTCTCCTTACCCCACCTGAGTTCTACCGTTTTAATGTGACTGTCAACCAGCGGCTCCAGCGGACCTCTGAACAGCCCAGTAGCTGCGAACAAACCAACGGTTCCGCCGCTGTATTTTAGAAAATCCCTGCGGTTGATCTTTTTCTTCATCCAGCCACCGCCGATTTCTCACCGACAGAACAGGGCAGGATTATTCTTGGTCTAGCGGCATTTCCATTCAACAAGTATATCGGTGGCCTATCCTGTTTTGCCATAACTCTCCTTCGTGATCCTGTTAATTAGTTATGGTGCGGTACTAGTCGGTATTAAGTATATGGTACTAATACTTGTGAATGCTACAACAGCCCTGTCTCGGTTGTCAACTTAATGACCCAAAAGCCGGAGGGGAGAATAGTGTTGGCTACGCTCCCCTCCTTGCTTCACGCGAGAATTAATTAACTTAAGTCAGCAATCGATTTCTTCAGTAGTTCACTGGCGTAGTAGGAATTGTGAACTCCCAGACTGCCGTCTTCGGTTACCAATATCCAGTTCCAGTAAGCGCCTATCTGGTCTTCAGTAAAGGTCTGTCCGGTTACTGGATGGCCGTCGTGCATAACACCCTGCTGTTCCAGCAGTGCTTCAAGTTGATCAAGCATCGCCTGGGTTTCTGTCTGCACATCATGGCGGTTGAAGGTATTCAGGTCAGCATGGCAATCCTGGCAGCCTTCCAAAGAAGGTTTGAACGTATGACCGCCGGCTTGAATGGCTGAATCATCAGCCATATGGCAGGTCACGCAGCCTCCTTCGACCTCAGTAGCGTGGGGATTGGGATCATCAGTCAACCCGTAACCACCGATACTGAGCAGGAAATTGGCCTGCGGTCCGTGATGCGGGCCGTAATGAGTGCTGCTGAAGCTGGTAGTCCCACCACTGGACACCGGCGGAGCTGTTCGTGTCTGGTGGCAGTTGACACAAAGATTACTGGTGCCGGCGTCATAAACCTGACTGGAATCAGTAATCAAGGAAACCGGTTCAGCATTGCGGAGGGCGAAGTCATCTTCGGAATAAGTCGTGTGGATTTCATGACAGGAACGACAGTCAATTTTGGTATTGTTGGCGGGAGCGTCAACATCATTGGTAGCTCCACCCTGTTCCTGCCACGCCACAAAGCCTGAACCTGAGTGACACGCGGTGCAATTATCCCTGGCCCCGGCGTAATCAAGTGTTAAGCCGGCGTTGTGCCCGGAATAGCTGTACTGCAGCCTCTTGGCGGATATGAGGTCGGTTTCATTGTGACAGTCAACACAGGCTACAGTTGCATCTTCACCCGGTTCACCTTGAGGCCCTGGCGGACCCTGCGGTCCGGTTGCGCCCGGTTCTCCGGTACAACCCGCCAGCACCAGGGCCAGACCTGCCAACACAAGCAGCCCGAGCAAGGCGGTTACCACCCTTCCCCGAGTCTTTTTGGGCATATCATACCTCCTTTCTCTTTATTTTTTCGCCCGCGGGCGAATAAAAAAAGCTTTGTCGAGAACAACATGCGTCGTTGACACCGGAAGTATAGCCCTAAGAACTAGTACTGTCAAGATAATCTTGCTGTAAGTATTAGTACTTTTTATATAGTCACTTCGAGGTTACCAGTAATAATCCCACCAAATATAACCAACTCTGATAATTTGGTTAGGAACAACACTATTGGTGCTCAGTAAGCTCGGCGGTCAATGCGTCTATATCCTTTTTTAACTGCTGCTGCCGCCGGATCAAGAAAAACACGTATCCGAACAATACCAGCCATATTACCGAAAACACCGCGAACAGATAACTAATATTCTCCAAAACAGAGCCTCCTAATAATCACCCCGCGAGCGGAGTTCTTTGATTTTAATTTCCGCTTTCCTTAAGCCAATGCGCTGCCATAGTAACAACAAATACACGCAGGTAATTGCTGCCAGGCTGGTGAGTAATGCCGCCAGCATTTCAGGAGCCAGTCCTCCTGCAAAGATAACCGCGTCAGGATGCTGGGTGCCCCAAAGCTGAATAGCCAGCGCTACAATAGGAACATCAATAAAACCGATAATACCCACCACAGCGGCAAAACGAGCCGCTTTTTCTTCCTCTGGTATATAAGAACGTACTAGCAAATAGGCTATGTAGATAAGCCAAAGCACCAGTGAAGTAGTCAACCGGGCATCCCATGTCCACCATATGCCCCATATCGGCTTAGCCCATATTGAACCGGTTATCAACACCAGAGTAGTGAAAACTACACCCAGCTCGGCCGAGGACATGGCGACAATATCCCACTTCCGGTCTCTTTTCCACAGGTACATTATGCTGGAAATAAAAACCACGAAAAACGCCAGAAAAGCAACCCATGCCACCGGTACGTGATAGTAAAAAATTCGCTGTATTATACCCATGGTCGCCTCGGTCGGAACCACGATAAAAATCAGCAATAAACTAACTGTTACCAGGATGATGCTTAGTCCAAGTAAAAGATAACTTGCCTTGGGCGATCCTGCTTTCATCACATCCTCCGGAATTTATTCTTCCACGATATAACTGAATATCATGTACGACGCCGCCAAGAAAACGGCGTCAAAAGCGACCAGTATTTGAATCCAGGACATCATATCACCCCAAGGGGCGCCTGATAAGGCCTGGGCACTTGCTTTGACCGCGCTGATGATTACCGGGACAACTACCGGCAGAAACAGGATGGGCAGAATCATTTCCCTGGCCCGGGTGTTGACTGCCAAAGCGGAGAATAGTGTGCCTACAGCGGCGAAACCCAGTGTAGCCAGCACGGTTACCAGGATAATGGGCAGCGATAAAACCGGCAGATTGAACAGCAGAGCGAATACCGGCAGGGTCACCGCTTCCACCAGCAGCATGAACAAAAAACTGGATAGCATCTTTCCCAGGTAAATCTCTTCTCGGCTGACCGGACAGGCCAGCATCCCTTCCAGGCAGCCATTGTCTTTTTCAGGCATGAAAGTCCTATTCAACGCCAGCACACCGGCAAAAGAAAAAGCAACCCACAGGACACCGGGAGCCACCGCTTCCATAGCTGCCCGGTCAGTCCCAAAAGCAAAGTTAAAAACCACCAGCACCATCAGTACAAATACCAGTACCGATACAACGGTCTCCCGGGTACGCAACTCGGTCATTATATCTTTTTGCACGATGGCCCATACTTTGGTGAAAGTGGACTTCATGAGTATCCGCCGGTCAGTTCAAAATAGGCTTTTTTGCAGCCGTCCAAATCAATCGCGGTTGCGCTTGCGTCCAGCGCGATCTTGCCTTTGTTCATAATCACAACCCTGTCGGCCAGCTCCAGTCCACGTTCCATATTGTGGGTGGTGAGAATTACCGTAGTCCCCTCCCGCCGGATAAGATCCCACAACATGACAATGCCCTGCTGGTCCAAACCGGTTTCCGGTTCATCCATGAGTAGAATTGAAGGCCGGTGCAGCAGTGACCTGGCAATCGAAACACGCTGCTGCATCCCCCGGGAGAAAGTATCCACGCGGTCATGCAGGCGATAGGTCATACCCACCATGGCGGCGGCTTCCGCAGCGCGGTGACGCGGGTTGTCAACATCATGAAGCCTGCAGTAAAATTCAAGGTTCTCACTGGCCGTCAGGCTGCCGTAGAGGAAACTCTGGTGACTGACCACCCCAATTTGTCGCCTGACGGCATCAGGGTTCTCATTTAAGGAAACCTCATTGATTCTTACCTGGCCGGAGGTTGGCTTCATGACAGTGGCCAGGATCTTGAGCAGAGTGGTCTTGCCGGCGCCATTCGGCCCGAAAACAACCATCGTTTGCCCTTGTGGTATTCGCAGGTCAATACCCTTCAAGGCCGGACGGTGATTAAAGGACTTTACCAGGCGGTTGACTTCAATGACCGGGTTGTCTTGGCCTTGCCCGACATCAAGTGATTCCTTAATCTTTTCCTTCATCCCGCCGAAGCCTCAAGATGGCTTGTTTCAGTTCTTCCCGTTTTTGCCGGTATCTATCTTCAGCAATTTCCCCATCTTCATATTCATCATCCAGCCGGGCAATCCGCTGTAAAAGTTTGTCCTCACTCACAACTGCTTCTTCCCCGTTCCCGGTTTTACCCTTGCCGCGGCTTACAGCGAATATGAAAAGCGCCAGCATAAGAATAATTGCTCCAAAAACCAGCAGCACCGGATTGGTTTCTCCCGAATTGAAACCGGATAGCTCCATGACCAATTCCTCACCGGCGGCAATGCCGCTCCCGGTAAAATAATCGTAAGAAGCCTCTTCAATTACCAATGGTTCATTCTGATTCAGTTGGGGAGCGTCGATATCCTTGGCTCCCTGCACTAAAAACTCGTATTTATCCTGCGGGAATTCTACTTCACGTTTAAATGAATAACGGGATTCCGAAGTGTGAATATGATAGGAATATGTAACCGGGGTATAACCGGGAATAATAGGGGCCGAATAAGCAAGTCCCGAATCAGTAAAAAGGGCGTTGTCCCCCATCTCCGGCCCCAGCTGCAGATGCTCCGCTTCAGCCGGTATGGGCAATAATGCCGTTACTTTTTCATCACCCAGTACCGGAACTGAATCGGAGCCGGTATAGGTGTATTCACCGCTGTTATTCAAAATGAAAAACTCGGTAACGCTCAGGCCTTCCGCGTCAATGGTGATAATGGTGTGTGATAAAGCGATGCTTATTTCTGATGCGTCATCTGTTGTTTCATACACATTGACTTCGGCTGAGAGCTCCAAATTTTCTTCGGTAAAGCTGAGAGCCTCGCTGTAATAGGTTATACCGAGATATTCAACACCGACATAGTAAGTATAGGAGGAATTGGTATCCAGGTTATGAAATACAAATCCCGCTTCATCATCCACCGGACTAGTCTGGGTCTCTGGTTCATCGCTCTCCGGTGTATACAGCTCTAAAAAGACCTCGGCGATATCCGGGGTTTCTCCACCTGGTGAGGCATTGCTCAGTTGCCCGGAAATTGTACCATCATTCTCCGCGGCGACCGGATAAACTGAAGACAGCGCCAACAGTAATACCGGTACCAAACCTGTAATCAAGTGTTTCAGCAATATCTTCTCCTAGCTACTCACTCGTTTACCGCAGTCGGGACAAAACCGGGCATCGGGTATCTGTGGACTGCCGCAATACGGACAGAACCGTCCCTTCTTACTGCGCCGCAATCTACTCACCTGACTTTCAATATCATCACCCGAAGTATCGCTTACCGCCTGTTGACGTTGTAATTCATCCAGCTCTTTAAGGATAGATACCGCCCGATTTTTGTAACGATTCTCCAGGGTTAAATAATCTTCTTCACTTAGAGTGCCTGATTTATAATCGTTTTCGGCCTCTTTCAGCAGCGCGTAAGTATGATCTCGGCGGTGCTGGATTTCTTTTAAATCCCCGTTATCATTGGCCAGTAATTCAGCATTCCGGCTGCGAAAAAAAGGATACACCACCGCTGCGAAGGCGGCTGCCGTTAATAGTATCGCTGCTGCTATGGTCATTCATTCACCCCGATTCACCCGTCGGTCAGGTTATTGACTGCCGCCTGTCCGGCCAAAAAGAAACCAATCCGCCGACAATAACAATTATACCCCCGATCCAGACCCACAGTACCAGCGGATTTACCCTTATTTCAAATGAAGCTGAACCGGATTCATCCCAGCCAAGCAGGATAATGTAAAGATCTTCTATAGCGTTGCTTTGAATAGCTACTTCAGTTACCGGTTGTTGATAGCTGTAATGAAATATTTTCTCTGCGACGAGAGCTCCGGTCTCATTCCCGTTCTTGCTCACGGAGATTTCGGCGGTGACTACTTCCCTGCTGGGGGTAGTATAATAGTCCAGTTTTTCATAAGTCAGAACATACTGATTGATTTCCACTGAACCGCCTTCATCCAAAGTGGCGGTGGTCTTGGCGTCAAAAGCGGAGGAGCCAATAATACCCAGCGTCATAACCAAAATACCCAGGTGTATGATATATCCACCATAACGCGGCTTGTTTGACCATATCAGCCGGAAAAAAGCGGTGAAGAAATCCTCGCCCTTAACCCGCCTGCGGGAGCTTGCGCCACGGAACCACTCGGTAAAAATAGTCACCAGCACAAAGAAAAGCAGCGGGTACGCTACCAAACCGGTAATTTCCCTCATTCCCATGGCAAAAAGTAAAACTGCCAGACCCAAAGCCGCTATCAGAGGGCGAAGGAAATTTCGTATCAAATTCTTGTTGGTAGCTTTACGCCAGCCGATGATAGTGCAGATACCGGCAAGCAGAATAATGGTCAGGAAAATGGGACCGTTCACCTGATTGAAAAAATCAGCGCCCAGGCTGACCTCGGAACCGCCGAATAGTTCGGATATGGCTGGAAACATGGTACCAATGAATACGGTTACGGTAGCACCTACGAATAACAGGTTATTAAGTAGAAAAGTGCTCTCCCGGGAAACCAAAGACTCCATCTCGGTCTCGCTTTTAAGCTGACGGCTGCGATAAGCCAGTAAACCCAGCGCTCCAGCCATGATAATTCCCAGGAAGCCCAGGAACAGCGGGCCTAACTGCGTTTCACTGAAAGTATGCACCGAAGATAGAATACCGCTTCTGGTCAGGAAAGTACCGAAAATACTCAACCCGAAGGTAAATATAATCAGCAGCATATTCCACATCTTGAACATACCCCGGCGTTTCTGCATTTTTATGGAATGTAAAAACGCGGTAGCCAGCAGCCACGGCATCAGGCCGGCATTCTCCACCGGGTCCCAGGCCCAGTATCCGCCCCAGCCGAGCTCCACGTATGCCCACCACATACCAATAATAAGCCCTATACCCAGTATCAGCCAGGTAAACACGGCCCACCTGCGGACCACGGTCAGCCATTCATCTCCCAGCCGACCTTTAGCCAGGGCGGCTACGGCAAATCCGAAAGGAATTGTGAAACCTACATAGCCGGCCAGCAAGGTCGGCGGATGTACAATCATGCCGATGTTTTCCAGCAGGGGATTCAACCCGGTACCTTCGGACGGTGTAAAGGAAAGGGTGGCAAAAGGGTTGGATATCAATAGCAGCAGAATAAGGAAAAAACCCAGGGTGAACATATTCACTGCGGAAGCGTAAGGCACCAGTTCCCGGCCTATGCTGCGTTTGGTCAGCACAACTATTGAGGCAAAGATAGCCAGCAGCCAGGCCCAGAAAAGCAAGGAACCGTCATTTCCTGCCCAGAGAGCGCTTATCAAATAAGGCAGTTCCATGTCAGTTGAGGTATATTGCGCCACGTATTCTATATTAAAATTATGCGTCAGGATGGCAGCCAGCAGCACCCCTACCGCTACGGTCACCAGGCCACACGTTGCCAGCAGACTATTTCGGGCACTGGCCAGAAACACCGGATGCCGTTTCCGGGATCCATAAACAAAAGCCACGACAGAATATACGGAGGTTAAAAGAGCTAAAAGAAGTGCGATGTATCCTATATCAGCCATTACAATCTTTCTACGTTACTCAGCGGGAGCCGGTTCATATTTCGACGCGCACTTGGTGAGAATGGAAGAAGCTTCGAAAACACCTTCTGACGAGTAGCGCCCCTCCACAACCACATCACTGTCGGCCTGGAAAGTATCCGGTACTGCTCCATGGTACACCACTGTAATGGTTGAGGAAGCAACCTCGATGTCACGAATGACAAACTTAATCCCGGTTCCACCGCTATCCGTCTCTACCGTATCAGGTATTACTGTGCCATTAATGCGCACACTCTCGTCTTTAAGAATCTCTATCCGTTCCAAAAAGTCATTTACTTCGTAATAATAGGTGGCTGAATTCATAAAGCCGAGCCAGGCTAAAGACCCGATCGCCAGGAAAAGGACAATTCCACCGATAATGAATTTCTTT
The DNA here is from genome assembly GCF_055384165.1 of Dehalogenimonas sp. NIT-SK1. Classification (NCBI taxonomy): domain Bacteria; kingdom Bacillati; phylum Chloroflexota; class Dehalococcoidia; order Dehalococcoidales; family Dehalococcoidaceae; genus Dehalogenimonas; species Dehalogenimonas sp. NIT-SK1. The sequence goes on along the minus strand of NZ_AP042352.1, from coordinate 674,366 downwards.
TTACCCATCAGGTTCTGCCTCTATAATTATCTTTCAGCTATTCCTTGATAACTTCCCAGGCTGTAGTATGACACACAATGCAGTCATCCTGCGGTCGACCCAGGTGACTGGGAGGTGATGGAAGCTTGCCGTCAAGGCTGTGACAATCAAAACAATAGCCTATCCGGCCTTCCAACGCATGCGGCGTCTTCACATAATCAGACTCTCCGGTATATTGTAGCATTGATGGCGGTTCGGGTACCAGACCCGGAGGTGCCAAAGAAACGATGCCGGAATCCAGCGTATAGTCAAAGTCATTGAAGGTTATAATGCTTTGAATATTAGGGAGTACCCACGCGGTAATCGGCCCCATGACCACCATAAAAGCCAGCAGGGCTAATCCCCATCGCTTGATCTGTCTTTTAGTGGCTTCGCTTATCGGTCTTCTCATAATTATTTACCTGCTGTATGGATGCCTTCAGCATTCTCGGCCGCCCATTCCATGTCACGCTGCAGATGGCAGGACAGGCAGGCAAAATCAAGAGTTACAAAATCTTTGGCTGTTGTCCCGTCTTCACTGAACATACTTGCCTCGGGATCGGTGTTAATTCGGAAAAGATGAGTTCGCACATCCCCCTGGTAAGGTCCGAGGACCTGGCCTGAGAGAGTCGCCCGCGGCATGTGACAGTCTTCACACTCAACGCCGACAATATCCATGGTGCTGCCGGCATAATCATCACCTATCTGCAAATGGCAGCTCTCACATTCGATTTTTACGGAGAACTTGCCTCGTTCATGCGGGTCATGGCACTTGACACAATCCGTGTACTGATGCGGCGAGGCCTGATGCTCATTATACTGACCATTCTTCAGTATAAAGCCGTTTTCCGCTGGGATGGTATTGATATCAGTGCCGCTGATATGGCACTGGCCGCAGAACTCAGCGCTGGAATCAATGCTGATGGTTTCTTTCTTCTCTCCCTCGCCCTGAACATGCTCCAGCGCCGAACCGTGACAGGCTTCGCATTGGACCCCTTCCAACACCCAGGTACCCACGATCCCCGGCAGACCATCCTGGTGGCCTTCAGGTGAGTACCCGGTGGCGTGACACTCACCGCAGGTAAAGGGTACCAATTCGTCCGGAGCATAATCAGACCATGTCCCGGTAAGAAGGTTATACTGGTTATTGCCGGGCTGACCTCCGGCTGAGGTTATCAGGTAGCCGTTATTATCTACATATAACGTCTTCCATGTATTGCCGCCAATCACATAACTGATAAGCTCCCAGGCATAACCCTGGGGAACCGGTATGGGGTTTTTACGGGCAACATCGGCTGTTTTCAATTTCCACGGGTTGCCGGATGTCACAAAATCATTGTGGATATCCGGATGGCAATCAAAGCACACATCGGAACCGGCATAACCAGCGGCGTGGAGGTCAGAAACCTGTTGGTCTCCATTGGCGTTATCCGCGGACTCTTCTTCATCCGCCTTGTCACAGGCCGCCAGTAAAACTAACATAGACATAAACACCGCGGTTATCCCGGTGATGAGCCATCTTCTTGTTGAAGCCTTTGTCATCCGTTACCCCGCTTTGCAGTAATCAAACATTTATCCGTCAACGGATAAATATGCAATTTCGTTTAGGTCTTAAGCACTAGTCCTTTGGATATAGTACATTAGAAATTTTACGGTTGTCAACCTCGCGTGGTTTAATCTCCGGTCGTAGGCTCGCCGCAATAGGCGCAGAAAGCGCCGCTGCCCTTGAGCGGCTGACCGCAGTGACGACAATATTTTGGCGAGCCACTTTTGTTACCAGTTTTTTTAACTTCCGGAGCAACTCCCCGTTTACCGGCTCGCCGCCGGGCAGCCCGGTTGTCCGGTTTGCTTCCTGTTTTCTTCAGCCATAATAGCCCACCCCCGATAACGGCAACGATTACCAGTCCAATAACCACCGAAATTATAATATCGGAACCGTCATCTTCGTTTACCTGCAGGGAAGGTAGTGTTTCGGTGCGGTAGTAACTTACTTCAAATTGCAGCGGTTCTCCCGCAGGCAGTTGGGATAAACTGTAATGATGAGAATCAAAACCTTCAGCATCCCGGAAAGGACTGCCTGCGGGAGAAACTGTGAACTCGGATGATTTGCGCGGCTCCTGGATAATTACTTCAATATTAGTAATTGGATATAAGGAAAGGAATTCAATATCAATCGTTTTTTCGGCGCTACCCGGAATAATCGGATCATAGTATTCCACTCGAAAAGTATCGGCGGTAACTTCGTAGCTTATCTCATCCCAGCCGGATATGGAAGAAGGCTTGCGGTCCGGCGGCCCTCCGGAATACACTCCCTGGGCATCAATTGAGCCGGCGGAGTACATCTGTGCCGCCTGGGGCACCAGAAAAGTGACTTCAGCCGGAAAATCAGTCCCTGTTATTTCACCTTCCAGCATGACCAGCAGACGAGGATCATCGTATTCCGGATAGATCCAGAGGGTGACGTTTTCATAACCGGTTATTTCTCCATCGTTCTCGGCAAATATAATTTCAGTACTTTGTAGTGGCCATAAATGAAAACATGCCAAAAGAACAATAGCTGATAACACCCTGCTGAAGCTTTTCAAAAACAGAACCTCCGATAGCAGTATTCGAGGTTTCTCAAAAAAATTATTTAAACCATTATATCGGCTTATTTCGGGGAATTCTAATTCAAGAACGTTTTCCTGTGACACTCGTTTGAATTAGAAGGGGATAGTAATTCTAATTTTTAAATTCGTTTTTATCATTACCTAAACCCAGGAGGTGTGCATTGTTTCCGGCTTGGGCTGAAGTTATCAAATGAACCATTGGTTTCATTTATCATATTTTCATTAAGCATAGATTAACTCTTAGAATGCTCCCCTGCGGAGCATTCGGATTAAATTAACTTTTTGGTTATTTACTACAACCTTTGCTAAAATAGTGATATAATATGAGTAACAAAAATAAATACAAGGAGTTCTAAAGTGGTCCAGGAAACAGCTGAAGAAGTGGTTGAGTTTTTTGAAGGCAGTAACAAATACAGGTTTGACGAGGTTTTGGAATTTTTTAAAGAACGGAATCATATTTCAGCCAATGATTTTAACGATATCAGACATCAGGCTGAAGTTATTTTAACCTATGATCTATTTGAACATGAGAGAGGAGTGGACGTCTGCTAGTATAATCCAGGCAGAATGGTCAAAGCTCCACCAAACCGCCATAAAGTGGCGACCGAGTCTGTTTAAAAAAATAAAACTTTCAGGATAGATTTTAACTTGGCTATCTAGATGGTTTGTACTCATTCAAGTGGTGACCTGACGCCCAAAACCGAATCCAAGTTCCTTTTGTTAACCTTCACTTGAGGTCAATCCGATAAAAGTACCATTCTTAACGCATTTTCGTAGTGGTAAACATACCCCATATCCCTGATTAACAACACATAAAAAAAGCTGCTTACTATATTAGAGTAGCAATGTTATATCCAGCTATCGTGCTAAATACGGGTTCAGCAACGGAGACTATATTATATAAGGGGAACGAGTTAACAAACGAGTAATGTCATCGGGGAGCGTGTAAAGTGGATACACTACTACACTCTAAAACTTCAAATTCCCGAGACTCCAATTTCATGTCTATAATATTCCAGTTGAAGAGCAGAATTGCCCCTTCTCCATGATATCTTAAAACAGGTTCACCGTTTTGGATGACCGTGCTTTCCGCTCTTGTCCAATCAACATTTCTTTCACCCCCTGTCCTGTTACAAACCCATAACGGGAGCTTTGTTTCAGCAGACAAACTTGTCCAATGTTCCATCGGCGGATATTTGTGCCCCCAAGCAGCGCTTTCAATTATCAATTGAGATTCTTTACCCGCCAATATTCTGCCATATTTTGTCTCCCAAGTATCAGCACATACTAAAAGTCCTATCTGTGTGCCTCCGACTAAAATTGGCTCCAAAGAATCGCCGGGTGACGCCCAGCCCTCCTCAAGTCCCGGATGGACTTCTATCTTACGATGGCGACCGATTATCCTGCCACACTGAATGACAAAGAGACTATTATAAAGTTTATTTGTAGTTACATCCCTTTCTGGGTATGATAAAAATACGGTTAAACCTAGACAATAGGTTAAGTTCATCAGTTCCTTCATCCATTCATCCGGTTGTGGCTGAATCCAACTAGTGCCTATAACATCTGAGAAATAATAACCTGAGATACACAGTTCAGGGGTTACTATCCAACGTGCACCGTTATCTGATGCTGTTAAAATAAGCTTTTCAATATATCTTCGATTAGCATCTACTTGAGCTGGGTATGGTTTAATGTGCAGCAAAGCTACTTTCAATTAGTAATCCAATCCTTTCCTCGCAGGAATTCCTTTATCGTATGGGTGTTTAATATTATCTAATTCCGTTACCAAATCAGCTGCATCCAGTATTTCCTTGCTAGCATAACGACCAGTTAATATAAGCTCTAACTTTTTGGGTTTATGCTTTATCAACTTCAAAATCTCTGACTGTGGAATCAATTCCCACGCTGCTGCGGTATTGGCTTCATCAAGCACTACCAAATCATATTCTTCGGTATAGATTTTTTGTTGTAGATGCTGAAGAAGATGAAGCGCTTTCAGATGGTCCTCTTCACAGATATCCTTTGGTCCAAATAGACCCGGGCGCCCAAAAATCTCGAATTCTACCCCAAGACGTTTCAAAGACTCATATTCCCCCAGATCGTGAATTCCCTTCATGAAGAAAATCATATACACCTTGAGCCCATAGCCCGCTGCCCTCATTACCGTTCCAAGCGCTGCCGAAGTCTTACCTCGGCCGTTTCCAGTGAATACCTGCACCATTCCGGTTTTGTCCATATCTTCTATCCTTCAATTTTAATTAGGGTTAGTATCGTAAAGCATACTACCATCCAAATTGCCATGCTCGCGCGATATATCGTGATTGCCCCACCGATTTTATCACTGGTTAGTTTATCTATAGGACTCCCGATTTCATAGCAGTTTGTTTTGTGGAGTTTCACGTTTAACGCCCCAGCCATGGTTGCCATCGGCCAGCCACCGTTAAGTCCCGGTGGTTTATTGTGGTCAACAAGCATCTTTTTCCATGCCATTTTGGCATTGTATTTCGTCAATATCGCTCCAATCACAATTAATAAAGCCGTTATTCTAGCTGGAATGTAACTAGCTACATCATCAAATCGAGCAGAGAATTTGCCCAGATATTCATATTGCCCATGATAACCAATCATGTTATCAGTCGTATTGGTCACTCGATAGGCGATTGCCCCGGGCACACCCAAGATGAGGTAGTAAAACAGAGGCCCAGTAACAAAATCCGAAGCATTTTCGGCAATCGACCGAATACTGGATGAAATGATAGCTGATTTGGATGCTTCATCCTTTTTACCCATTGAAGTAAAAAGCCCTTTCATTGAAGCCGGTACGGCTTCCTTAGCTTCGAGGATATTTATTGTTTTTCGTGCTACCTGCCATTGTTGTTTTAAGCAAAAAGTGGATTTCAATATTAAGGCACTAACGCCAATATACAACCAATAGTTGAGCCCTTCTAAAAAAGAAAGCAGAAACCAAGTGATAGATACAAATAATCCAAGAAGAATTATGTGAACCAACGACCCATATAAAAATTGAGCTTTGGATTTGAGATTCAAACCGCGTTTAATCATTAGATCCAATAGTTTGCCTGCCCAAACCGTTGGATGCACTCGTTCCGGATACTCCCCAATTATTAAATCTATTACCAAAGCCCCTAACAAAATAAGTAAAAAGTCCAATCTAGAATCCTCTAGAATTTTGAATCGCCTTGATAGTAGACGCTGTTACCGCTTTGGCCATCATTTCCCCTAGCTTGGTGTGCCCCCCAACATAAGTGTATTTGTGTTCAAGACCTGAGACCACTACTATTTGGTCCGTACCAGTACCAGTTGCCAGCCATTCAGGATTATAGGCACTATGTATGTCTAGTTCTTGAAGAGCTACGTTTTTAGCTTCAGTGACAGTGATAAAAGAGGACGCTAAGGTCGGGGTTTCCAGTAGTGCGTTGGTTAATACTATATTGTTAATGGTACCAATCTTTTCAAACTTACCATTACGTTCGATACCGGAGGCTTTGTCCTTTCCAATACGCATCGCATTAGTCTTAACGCCAGCTGTTGCTAAAGCCAATACCCAGAACTCCTCATATTCTTCCAGTGCCCATGCCGCATGTTCTTGGTCCATACCAGTGGATAGAAAAGTGATATCTTCTATATTGGTCTCGAACTCATCAAGAACTTCCTTCATTATCTGCCCGTATGTATCTTGCCAGCGTCTGGTTTCATCATGCATGTAGTCCCATAAATCACGGGGTACATGGCAATTACAGATGAGATTGGTCTCCTTAAAACCATGCCTGGTACTCAGCATCAGGCGCTTCTGTGGCAGTGTGACCGCTAGCGTATTTGTCCTTACTCCTATTGCATCATGATAGACTATATCTACCGTATCACCATTAAAGCAGCATAAGTTTCGTCGTTTTAGTGCGGTTAGTTCAATCATTAGATTCAATCCCCTTCCATTTTTCAATTAGTAGAGCCTGATTACCTCATACATCAAGTCTTTCTTTTCAAGTTTGGCTACTGTTTGTTGGGTGCAACTAACGTGGTTTAGGTGCTTTTTTGCCACCTCCACGGCTGATTTCATCTCTTCAGGAGTTGCTCTTCGCCAAGGATTATTCCCACCTGATTCAAAGTAAGCATCGATTCGGTAGGGAATGTTCTTATCAATAGAAGCAACATACTGAGCTATTTTCTCCGTCTCTTTAATGTCGATAAGCCCGGGGATAAACACACTTTCCGCTCTTAACTTGATTCCCATGTCATAAACTTCAGCAAAGTTTTGCAGTACCGTTTCATTTGAACGCAGTGTATAGCTGTGATAGATCTCAGGTGTAACAGCTTTTAGACTCATCACAACCTCATCAGTATGAGATAAGTCTGGCAGCTTAACTCCATTTGTATTGAGGGTGATATAGCAGCCAAAATTCTCTTTAAGCTCTTGAGTGATTACCCCATAAGCCGGGTCAATAGATGCCTCTTGGCCTTCAAAGAGTACCTCTTTAACTGGTACTTGGCTTAATATTGATATTAGTTTGTCCAAGAGAAGAAAATTCTTCGGGCTTTTCGGTGCCGGTAAATAGGGATCACGCATTACCACATCGAGATTCTCTTCAAGCGCTAAGCAGTTTATCTCCTTAAGACATAGACAACCGCGGCACCGCAGATTACATCCCCAGTGAAAAAGATAGGCTTTGGCTATCTCTGGAGCATAAGCTACATGATAGACGGTTGTTTGGGTCGCTATGAGTGTCTTCAATTTTTCCTCCTATAATAAATTTAGCCCCTCCGGAATGCAGGAGGGGCTAAATCTCTCTAGCACCATTCCCACCTTCCGTTACCACCAGAAGGGGAACAACCTAAAACACGGCGCTTTGCTGACTCGCAGATTTCACTGCACACAGTAGGCGGTACTGCGCCGGATTCTCACCGGCTTTCCATTCCGTTAGACCCTTAGAGGGGTTTTAGGTTTGTTTTGTTATTAAGGTACGGCCTGAGTTGGATTTTTTGTCACACCTCATTTTATTTGTAATAAGGATCATGCAGATAATGAATGCCGTTTACGGGGATGGGCTTGTCCCACCATTGCTCAACCTTTTCCTCAGGAGTTAGACCATAACCAAACGCATCATCCATATTTGTGAAAAAGGAGTTGAGCCCAGATGTTGTACCTATGGTAGCCTTAATAACTTCATGTATAGATGCAAAATCTTCTTTGCTGAATACGCAGACAGCTTGACACATACCACAATAAGTGTCACTCTCTTTCCAATACTTATTACACTTGAAATGGTTAAAGTACCAAGTTTTTAAGCCAGGATTATTGAAAAGTTCTGGTTTAACCAAGTCATAATCTGGAGTTATCTCCCAACTTGGGTCCCTGACAGCTTGAAGTGCGCCAGAGGGGCAGGTATCAGCACATTTAGTACAAGTATGACAGAATTTTCTTGCTCCAAAATCAATTGGTTTACCGGGCGCAACCGGAATATCAACTATATTCATTGTGGATTGTCTTATCATCGGTCCCCATTCAGGCGTCACAAGATGCTGTAATCTACCCTGCTCTCCTAAACCGGTCATAACACCCCACCCAACAATCGGACTGTTACCTTGAATATTTTGAGTTATTGACGAGTAACCCAATACCCTCAAAAAGCATTGGAGGCGGTATTGAGCAATATCACAATTATCATATGCCTGTCCTGCTCCACCATCTGAAAGATAACCTGGACGTGCCGAAGCATTAAGTGATTGACGAACCGTGTGGACGACAGCAAATCTAGATGAATTTGGAATAATTACCTTATTAGCTGCAGCATCAAATACAGGTTTTTCAGGCCCATCTTCAAAATTGAGAGTAGGATAGGGTGGTTGAGGCATGTGGGTCCATATCAATTTCTCTGTGTTCTGAGGCAAAATTTCCCCAAAAGATATGCTAGATGCTCCGAATAACCGTAAAGCTTGGCTTATCATTAGCGAAGCTTCTTCCGGAGTGCCTTGCCATTTTGGTACACCAAGCACTTCTGGAGTGGGCATCATTGACCAACCTTCGACATATTCCTTTGCTGCCGATGGTTGTTGCATGCGGTATCGAACACCCGCCCAACCACCAAGCTTGATGGCTTGGTCTCTCAAATACCAGCCTTCTTTACTTGAGTTGGTCATATAAGCTGTGGTTTCTTCTCGAGCTTTGGCTCTTATTTCTTGAGCTTCTTCTTGCGTCAAGTGCGCATTGAAGTTATTATATTTAGCTTTTTGAAATCTCTGCATTGTATTCCAGTCAATCTCAACTGTAGGCTCATCTACCTCCTTAACCCACCATGGACGCTTATACAACGACTGTTTTGCATCTGACAACAACTCATCAACATCTTTGAATTGTGGTGATAACAGTGCCGCAGTACCGAGGCCTGCTCCCGATAAGCCAAGAGTTTTCATAAAATCTCTTCTACTCATCATCGAATGGAATTTGCTCATGGTATACTCCTTTCAAATAAACACTATGCTAAACAAGCATACTATTGAGGAAGTATATGATATTAATTCTTTAAATGTCCTAAATTGGCGTTAAATTTTCTAAATATTTTCTAAATAACCCTTAAATAGGGATTCACCCGACACATTCATTTATGAACCGAGGTGTTATAAGCTCGAAGGAGGATAGGTTATGAGTAATCTAGAATAACTAAAAGGTGAATTGAATACCACTAAATTGTTGGAGGTAAATGATTAATAAACCCAAACATTTAGCAACGCAAATAAAATTCAATATAAAAATGGCAATACTTAGCCAGTATCAATAGTATTAATAGATTCGGGATGGTATATATAACCAATACCTGATACGGTCTCAACAGAACTAGTGGGCATATCCTGGTCTCTCTCAATTTTTCGTCTTATTTTACCTACGAAAACGTGTAAATATTGTCGGTCATTTATATACTCAGTACCCCATATTTTTGCTAAAAGGTGCTCGTGAGTTAAGATCTTGTTTGGATTTAACAAGAATTCCTTTAGAAGAATAAACTCTGTTGGCGTAAAATTGATTTCTTTTTCATCTACAATTACTTTTCGGCTAACCAGATCAATCCTAATTAATCCGGAAATAATCGGTTGTTGATTATTATTGTAGTTATCTATTAGATTGATTCTCCTCAGAATTGCACTCACTCTCGCTAAAAGTTCTTCAATCCCAAAAGGCTTTACTAGGTAATCATCAGCCCCTAATTTAAGACACTTTACTCGATCCCCAATTTCACCTTTTGCACTTACAACAAGAATTGCTACATTTGTCCATTCTCTCAGAAGGCGAATTATTTCATATCCATCAATTTCCGGTAACATAATATCTAAAATAATAAGGTCTGGCTGTTCTTTTTCTGTTATTTCAATCGCTTCATGACCACTATTCGCAACAAAGATTTCATAACCCTCAGCTCGCAAATTTGCAGTTATAAACTTTGATATTGTCAAATCATCGTCAACAATTAATATTTTTGAATTCAACATTATCGTAGTTTCTCATCAAAAGGAATTTCAACATAGAAAGTGCTACCTTTTTCCAGAGTGGAATCGAAATATATAACACCATTGTGGGCTTCAACAATAGCACGACATATAGCTAGTCCCAAACCAGTCCCTTTAACACTTGACTTTCTACTAGATTTTACTTGAAAAAAACGGTCAAAAATATGAATTTGTTCATCTGGACGAATTCCTGTACCACTATCTTGAACAGAAAATATCAATCTTCCATCTTTATTTGATTTGGCTTCTATCGAAACACAGGTGCCAGGTGGAGAAAATTTCGAGGCATTCTCTACAAGATTTACGATTACCTGCCCGATTCTAGTTATATCGACATAAATCTTGGGCACTCCTGTTTCTATCACAATTGATATTTCATGCTCGGACAATATGTGTTTAAGTTCCCCTAATATAGAATCGATTATTTCAGAAGGATGAAAATAATCGAATTCAAAACCCATCGTTCCTGACTCGAGCCTAGTCATATCCAATAAGTCATTTATTAACCGATTTAATCGATCAGTTTCCCTGTTGATACTTTCCAGAAATTCTTTCTTTTCCTTTTCAGTCCAATCTACGTTAGCACGAAGTAATGAAGTGACTTGGCCTTTTATTGAAGTTAGCGGAGTTTTTAGTTCGTGAGACACCATAGAAAGTAATTCGGACTTTAACCTTTCTGATTCACGTGCATTAAATGCTTGAATTTTTGCTGCCTCAATTTCTGATTGTGCTTTTTTATATTCTGTAATATCTAGTAAAGAAGCAACAGTCATTTTTGTATCAACTAGCGTATCAGAATTTATTAAAATATCATGCTTCTGATTAAAGTTATCTATCCATTCAAATTCATATGTAGCAGGGTGTTTGTGGTGTGGATCAGCTTTTCTCTTATCAGATATTCGCTTCATTTGCTCTAGGTATTTAGGATCAATAAACTCCATCCAACTACGCTTGCCTTCTAGCTCCCATTTTTCACAACCAGCTAACTTGGCAAAGCGATTATTGACTAACTTAAGAACGCAATTTTCATCATCAATTGCCATTGCCGTACCAGAGGTTTCAAAGATAGTACGATAGAGTTTTTCAGATTCACGTAACTCTTTTTCCATCATATGGTGTTTGGTGATATCTCTAGTAATACTGAGGATAAAATATCTATCGCTAATTTTCACCTTTTTTGCATGGAATTCAACAGGGGTAATCCCACCATCAGGCATTTGGTATTCCAAACCATCTGACTCCCCATAACCGATTAAACATATCTCCTCATATTTTTGTTTAGCCTCTTCGACTTTATTTCTGGGCCTTAATTCCCATATTTTCATCTCCTTAAGTAGATTAATTGGTCTTCCCGTTTGTCGTTCGAATTCTGGGTTACATTCTAAAATTTTTCCTGTATCACAATCAGCTAATACAATACCATCTCTAGCTTCATGAAATATTATTTCATATTTTTTTTCTAAAGCACTTGATGCTTTATTGTCGTTCATTTCCACCATAACGTTATAATAAACCAATAAACACGCATTGGTAAAGATTCTTAACAATTGTTACTGACATGACCATCCCTGGACGGCACAAATTTAAAGTCGTTACGATAAATTTGAGGTGAACCCAGCTTTTCGTCAATAAGCGAAATAGGACTGTTTTTATTAACTAAGGCTGATTGCTCAATTAGGCGATGTTAATGAAACCCTTCAAACCTCTACCTTTTCTCTGAACAATTCATACACAATACGGTTTCGAACTATCGTGTCTGTATTATGTGAAGTGGATTATTGCTAGTCGTTATCCTACGCAACAGACGTCTCAACTCATAAGCCCTTGGTCGGTAGTTCAAATCTACCCGCCACCACCATTATAGAGGATCATTTTTGGTCCTTTATTGAGCCTTTCTTAGCTTAAGGCCATATGATTGGTAACGTTCTGTTATGTCGTGAATCGTTCTTTTGGTTATTTAAAAACAATGCTATCTATTGGAAAATAAAAGGAGACGGAAAGTAGAAAAGCTTTGATGATAGCGGAAAATTGTCATCAAAGCGATTTAGTACTTTCTCAGGAAAAACTCATTAACAGCCATTTAGCGTGAGTCTTTGCCATAAAACCGACGTAACAACTCCATGAAAACGCCGAGAATTGGTAGCGCATACGGGATTCGAACCCGTGATTTCTGCCTTGAGAGGGCAGCGTCCTAGGCCGCTAGACGAATGCGCCGAAAGAAACTGGCTGGGGATCCAGGATTCGAACCTGGCTATGCAGATTCAGAGTCTGCTGTCCTACCGCTAGACGAATCCCCAGCGCGAACGACGAACATTATAACGAAATCAGCCCAACCCCCGCAACATTGCGCGAGAGTCAGGCTGAAAATTGTCGCTTATTATAATTACTGCTTAGGCCGGGTTGTGGGTCATAAAACCCCAGAAAAGGACATAGGCAATTCCAAAGGTAACAAACGCGGTACCGGCAATAACAGCTAAACCTACCAGATTATCGAGCAATCCCTTCAATTTAAGCCCCTCCAGTAAACATTTTCTTAATAATACCGCCTGCCGATGGTCAAGTCAAGGTTTTATCTCTAAAGTATTAGTACCTTTGTTTATTGACACTCCGGCGGTTAAAGAATTATTCTTAATCCAAATGAACGCTCGATATGATCACAAACAACTGGAATCGACTATCGGTTTCAAATTTAATAGTCCGGCTATTTTGGAACAGGCGCTTATCCATAGCTCTTACGTCAATGAAGCCCCCGATAATACCCTGGTGCCCAACGAGCGTCTCGAGTTTTTAGGCGATGCGGTACTGGGGCTTTGGATTACCGAGCGTCTCTTCAAAGTCTATCCGACAGCCCCGGAAGGAATCCTGACCAACTATAGGTCTATTCTAGTAAAACGGGAAACGCTGGCCGGCCTGGCTGCGGCTATCAACCTTGGTGATTATCTGTTTATGGGACGTGGCGAATCTTCTTCCGGCGGACGCCAAAAACCGGGTAATTTGGCCTGCGCGCTGGAGGCATTGATCGCCGCGGTTTATCTTGACCAGGGCTATGCTGCCGCCGGTGAGTTTATTGACCGTATTTTTCATGACTCCTTTGAACAACTGGATGGGCTGAGCCGTGATACCAATTACAAGAGTCGCCTTCAGGAGCTGATACAGTCCATCCGCCACACCTCGCCTGAGTATGTCACCATCACCAGTATCGGGAAGGCCCATAAAAAGTCTTTTACCGTTGAAGTCCGGCTCGACGGGCAGACGCTTGGCACCGGTCGGGGCGGCAGTAAAAAAGAAGCGGAGTCGCTAGCTGCCCGTGATGCTTTATCACGATTGCCGCCCCCTTTACACCCTGCCGAACCTTTGTTACCATTAGACCGAATGAAATAAATATCTTATAGAGGATACTGAAATGGGACAACGAGACAAGAGCGGAAGAGAACAAAAAAAGTCTAAGAAAGATTCCAAAAAACCGGCGGTAACCGGTGAGTTCGTCGCTCCCCCCGCGGCGGTTGAGGTCATCAAGGCCAAGGGTAAAAAAGCCAAGGGCGAATAAAGGCGGCTCACCCGATGGTCCAAACGAACTCCCAGGCAGTACGCGTAGTTCTATATGGCAGGGTTCAGGGAGTGGGTTTCCGTGATTTTGCTCTTAATGAAGCCCTGAAATTGAACCTGAATGGTTATGTAAATAATCAGACCGACGGTTCGGTTGTGGTATTCGCAGAGGGCCCGCTTCACGCGTTATCAAAATATCAGGGGATATTGAGAAAAGGCCCGGCGTTGGCCAGCGTAAAATCGTTGGAAGCCGATTACCTGCCTCCAGCTGGCTATACGGATTTCAAGATCATCCAGCAGTAATTTTTTGTCCGAAAAACCTAGGGGAAATATCCCAGTGCGTCCTATTTCCGCTAGATCTCAACTTCCTCACGACCCAGTTTGATGTTCTCCATGTAATCAGCCCTGATACCCAGGGACTCAGAAACTTCCAGGTCGACCTCAAAAGGTTTGCCCATGAATATCTTCCCAACTTCATCCGCGGTACCATGAACCGGGTCATCGTCAGTAACAAATTTTTGCTTCGCTTCCACAATTCCCATATCAAAAGGAAGTGTAAAATACAGGTCTGCCAGGACTTTATCCAGCCCCAGTGCGTGCAGATTTCTCCAGCCGTCTTTAGCCCCGCCGTATTTTACTACCGGCAGCAGAGACATCAGATTGGCAATACTCATATGCCCCTGCCCTTTAACCACTTTTAGGGGTGATACACTTATCAAGTAATCACTTGATAATATGATATTCGGCACCCAAAAAGTAGGGATAATAAATGGCTTGGTAAGCGGGTTGTCTACCTCAACCCAGTTGGAATCCTTCACATCCAGGGTAAGTACCCGTGGGAAATCATAACCCAGGGACTGGTACACCGGCTGTATTGGGGCGCCGTTCGGTGTACCGTCTAAAATAACTATATCGGCATCACTTATCCAACGGATGCCTTTGATTATCCGTGCCAGTAAATCACGGCTGGTTGATACCGGATATCCGGCGCTGTAATGGGCGGATGGTTTTATCAGCACCCGCCGGGCCCGTGATATGGACTCGGGGGCTTTAAAATCGAAATGGGCGGCGTTGTGTATCAATTTGCTTTCCTTTTCTTGTTTGTACTGTCCTGGCAATGTATGAATGAATATCGCCCTTACGGCTAATTTTACTTATTTAAACTTAAAGCCAGCCGTTCTTTTTCTACGGTTTCCCTGGCCTTGGCCAGGTCACCTTCATTGTTAATATTGAAAAACGATGTATGCCCCGGATCAAAACGGTTAATTTCGTCAGCTTCTACGTAGCGCACCCTGACTTTCTCAAATAACCGGCTGACGCTGTACACTCCTTCATCCAACAAATACTTGGCTTCAATCAGGCACTTTTTGCCATATATGGCGTGGAGCGGCTCCACTTCACTGCCTAAACGCGGCACTACCGCGTCATAACCGGTTGAAACCTCTTTCATGTATTTCAACAATCCGGCGTTTAAAAACGGCATATCACAAGCCGTCACCAGGTTCTTCTCCGAGCGTGAATTTAGCAAACCGGTATAAATACCCACCAATGGTCCGCGGCCGGGATAAGCGTCAATCACCAAACGGACACCACCGAAATCATCAAGCCCCAGTTCCGTATTATGCGGACCGGTTACAATAATTATTTCAGTGTCCAAAAACAAAAGCCTTGAGACGGCACGTTGAATAAGTGTCTGCTGCCCTATCTTCTCAAGCGCTTTATTACGACCGAGGCGCAGGCCCCTGCCGCCGGCCAAAACAATTCCACTTAAATCCAAATTATGGTTCAGGCTCAACTAGAGCCACTCCTATAATTAATTTTACCATAAAAGTCAATAGTTCCCAGTTTTTGTTGCCGGTCACCGAAAATTACCTGAGGTATTCCGCCAGCTATAATCGACTGGTTTGACACGGAGCGGGCCTTAATTTATTCTTGGTTATCCACCTTAGAGAGGCTGTATTGAAACAAAAACTTCTCTCCGGTAATGAAGCCATAGCCTTAGCGGCTGCGCATTCAGCGGTGAAAGTCGCCGCGGCCTATCCCGGTACTCCCAGCACCGAAATCCTGGAAGCCGTCGCCCAATTCCCGGACATCTACAGCGAATGGTCATCAAATGAGGCTGTGGCCGTTGAAGTTGCCCTCGGGGCAAGTTATACCGGTGTCCGAGCTTTAGCCTGCATGAAGCACGTCGGCTTGAATGTAGCCGCTGACGCCTTTATGGCTGCCGCCACTACCGGCATCCGTGGCGGGCTGGTTATCGTAGCCGCCGATGACCCCGGTATCCATAGTTCCCAGAATGAACAGGACAGCCGGAATTACGCTCGGTTGGGTAAAGTTCCCTGCCTGGACCCTTCAGATTCACAGGAAGCCTATGACTTCACCAGGCTGGCGTTTGCCTTAAGCGAGGAGTTCGATACCCCGGTACTGCTTCGCCCCACTACGCGCGTATGTCATGCCAAAAGCATCGTTACCCTCGCGGATAACACCCCCGCTGAGCGTACCCCTAAGTTCGTTCATGAACCATCTAAACTAGTCATGCTGCCGGGCGCCGCTCGGGGGCGAAAACCGGCCGTAAACCAAAGAATGTCCAGGCTCGCCGAATACGCGGAAAACGCTCCCTTCAACCATTCAACCGGCGGTTCCGGGGAACTGGGCATTATTTCCAGCGGCATCGCCTTCCATTACGCCCGAGAAATAATGCCGGACGCATCCTTTCTTAAACTGGGAATGTCTTATCCCCTGCCTGAGAATAAGATTCAGTGTTTTGCCGATTCCGTCAAATCGGTTATGGTTATAGAAGAAAATGATGATTTCCTGGAACAGCAGGTCAGGTCAATGGGCATCAAACCCATCGGCAAGAGTGTTTTCCCTGTTGGTGGGGAATATTCGCCCGATATTATACGCGCCGCTGCTGCCCGGGCCGGACTGGTACAGGACAATCACGGCAACCGCCCTGACGCCGCAGAGCTGGTAAAACGTCCTCCCCTGCTGTGCGCCGGATGCCCGCATTCTGGAATATACTTCACCCTGAGCAGCCTGGGGCACCGCTCGGTTCTGCCCGGCAAGCAACCTCGGGCGCCTAAACTGACCATCTGCGGCGATATCGGCTGCTACACCCTGGGCGCTTATCCTCCCCTTTCAGCCCTGGACACCTGCGGCTGCATGGGCGCTGGTATTTCACAGGCTGCCGGTATGGCCAAGGCTGGCGTAGATGAAAAACCACTGGCGGTCATTGGCGACTCTACCTTTATGCATTCCGGCATCAACGGCTTGCTTAACGCCGTATACAATGAATCCGATATCTGCTTGTTAATCCTGGACAACGGCACCACCGCCATGACCGGTCACCAGGGGCATCCAGGCTCAGGACTGCCTCCTGGAGGGAAACCCCGCAAAAAGGTCATCATTGAAGACCTGGTTCGTGGCGCCGGGGTAAACGACCCGGTTATCGTGGATGCCTTTGACCTGAAATCAATCCGCAAAGCCGTAAAACAGGGACTGGAAGCTGAAGGACTGGAGGTAATTATCGTCAGGGGTGACTGCCCGACGCTGACCAGGAAGTGCGGCCGGCCACTGCGGATAACCGAAAAATGTGACAACTGCGGAGCCTGTCTGCTCATCGGGTGCTCGGCTATCCGGAATGACAAAGGCGCGGTTGAAATTGACCCCGATGCCTGTGTTGGTCAGTACTGTACAATATGTGCTCAGGTCTGCCCCCGCGGGGCTATTGTAGAAACGGAGCCGTCAGCATGAAGGGCAAAAACATTTTAATCGTCGGTGTCGGCGGACAGGGGGTGGTGCTGGCATCAAACATGGTAGCCGGGGCTGCCCTGAATGCCGGATTTGACGTCAAAAAAACCGACACCCTCGGCATGGCACAGCGGGGCGGCAGTGTAATCAGCCACTTGAGATACGGTCAAAAGATCGACTCACCGTTGATACCGGCCGGAGAAGCGGACCTGCTGCTGGCCTTTGAAAAACTGGAAGCTGCCCGGTGGGCGCATTACCTCAAGCCGACCGGTGTAGCCGTCATCAATGACCTGGAATTGCCGCCGCTGGCCGTAACCCTGGGAAACGGGGAATACCCCGCTGATAATGAACTTATTGCTATTTTCCGAAAATTCACCGATTCCATTTACCTGGTACCGGCCACCGCCGCGGCCGAAAAATTGGGCAACAGCAAAATGGTCAACACCGTCCTGCTGGGCTACGCTGCCGGATTCCTCGAAATTGAGCCGGAAATCCTCGAAAAAACCATTGCCGACGCCTTGCCCGCTAAACTTAGACAACCCAACGCTGAGGCTTTTACCGCCGGAAAAAACCTCAGCCCGCTGGGAATATAGCGGGCTGACTCAAAGGTTCAGGAAGCTTTGGCTAAAGTTGGCATATTGATTCACGGTTGTCGGTGTTTTCCAGCATCTGTGAAAGAAGCTGGGTAAGCTTAACCTCACCAACCAGTTTGCCTGCTTTATCTACTACCGGCAGCTCCACCAGTTCATTATGCACCATCAGGTGCAGAGCTTGCTCCAGGGTGTCGTTTTCCTTGACGGAAATTGCCTCTGATATGATATCACCGATAGTCTGTGACTGGCACAACTTCATGATTTCAAATGCCTGGGAAGTTCCGGACAGGCGAGTATTGGGACGCTTAGAGATATCAATACCCAGTTTCAGTTTCACCCAGTTAAGGATATAGTGCAGCTTTACCAGCCCCTTGAGTTTCTGGCGTTCATCAACAATGAAAAGGTTATGCACATCCGGCTGTTTCACAAACTGTTTTATGGCCGTTTCCAGGGACTCATCTTCCCTCACCGCGAGGGTGCGGGAACAGGGCACGCATATTGAACTTACCAGTATCTTATCCATATTTTTCTCCTGCCGGGTCTGGCTGGTTCGCGCCCGTAATTAAGAATATACGGGTCCGCCTGGTCAATATTGTAGCATAACTTGATTGAGCCGTTAACGCTCCTTAAAGCCGGAAACAATATATGTTAAAATCATCCAGTATTAAGTTAACCAATAGGTCAGTCTTCATCTGAGGGTGATGGAACAAAAAATCAGCAACAACCTGTCCCGGAAGTAAGCGCGGCCGCTGTGTATCACCCGGATTTGTTTGTCTCCGCCGTCAACTGCTATATAATAAGGTAAATTCAAGGAGGATTTATGACTTACAACGCCACTGACTTCGGTAAATTACTGGGTATGCCCGGGTTTTCCGATACTCTGCTGAATAACCATTTCAACCTATACCAGGGTTATGTTAAAAACACCAATAAACTCATTGAACTGCTTGCCGAACTGACCAAAAACGGCCAGAGCGCCACACCGGAGTATGCGGAATTGCAGCGTCGATTTGCTTTCGAATGGAACGGACTGAGGCTTCACGAGTATTATTTCAGCAACCTCGGCGGCACCGGCAGTCCGGACGACGATGGAGCGCTGGTTCAAAAAATGGTTGAATCCTGGGGCAGTTATACTGCCTGGGAGGCTGACTTCAAGGCAGTCGGAGCTTTGCGGGGCGTCGGTTGGGCAGTACTTTACCAGGATACCCAGACCGGTCGCCTGTTCAACACCTGGATTAACCTGCATGAAACCGGCCACCTCGCCGGATGCCAGCCGATCCTGGTCATGGATGTATGGGAACACTCTTTCATGATTGATTACGGCCTGAAGCGGGCGGACTATATAAACGCCTTTTTCAATAATATTGACTGGCAAACCTGTGAAAACCGATTTAAACTGACCTAAAGCCAAACATAAATCCGGAAAGGAGATAAGCCAATGACTATAGGTTTCAGTCCGTCCGAGCTTTACAATGTCGCTATCGAAGTGGAGCGTCGCGGAGCCGCCTTTTACGATACTCTTGCGCGCACCTGCGGCAGTGAAGAGATGAAACAAGTCTTTCTATCCCTGGCCGCCATGGAACATCAGCATATCGAAACTTTCCAGAAACTTCTCAGTGAAGCGCCGAAATCGGTCAGTGAAGGCACCGATGCTGAGGAATACGCAGACTATTTCCGGGCGTTGATAGATTCCGCCATATTTAATGATGACCTGGCTACTTCGGAACTGGTAACCCAGGCCGATACCGACAAGGAAGCCATTGAGGTCGGCATTGAAGCGGAAAAGGACTCTATTCTTTTTTACGAGCAAATGCGGGATATCGTCGCTGGAGACGCAGCCGCTGACATCGCCGGAGTCATCAGGGAAGAAAAGGCCCACCTGCGCCAGCTGGCGGAAATCAAGGCCCAGTTGTAACCTGACCTGAAATTAGCTGAATACTAAAATAGACCGGGAGGCGAGTTATCCTCGTTTTCCGGTCTATTTTTTGCTTATTTCGCTAAAACTCCGCAGCAGTTTGAAGTCCATCAAACCACTCATAGCCCGGTTTCGGGTGCTTATACCGGCCTCCGCTGCGGCGGCTACCGGGTTCAACCCGCCGCAGAGCACCACCCCTACTTTATTCAGACCAACCGGCACCTCGCAAACCGGTTTGCCGCTTTCACCAGCGGCAACCAATCCCCGGATCCCTGCTTTTTCCAGTCGGGCCATCAGCTCCTTTACCAGGGGCAGGCTCATAGCCGGAACTTCGCGAAAGTTGGCCAGTATTTTCCCGGCGCCCCGCCGAGCAGTCTCAGTCACTCCGGTCATGCGGCTGGATATAAATATCTCCGAAGGATCAAGTGAGGAACCCGAATAATAGATAATGTCATTAAAACGCCATGGCCGGTTCTGCCGGTATTGCATGGTCCCGCCGAACCTGGAATCCATGGGAACCCCGGCTTTAAGCAGAGTGCTGTTAATGGTGATGCTGCAGACAGTAGCCAAACCCATATAGCCTTCCGGTACCGGCAAAACGCCGAGGTTACCGCCGTGTCCGGCGATGGCTACTTTATCCGACACGCAGATACCAGCGTTGAAAACCGGGGCCATTATCTTGAGTGCTTCGGTAAACTTATCCTCGGGAAAAAAGGAAATGTTCACCGGTATCAAACCTTCCTGTCGGTTAACATCGAAAGTACTTTGATAAGCCAGCAATTCTATTTTATCGGAAACAAAACCAACCTTTTCGGTCACCATGGCATTGGCCAGCTCTTCCAATCCTGCCTGGGTAACTTCCCGACCGCTGCGTCGTGAAACTTTGTCCGTCAATCCCTGGTCATCCAGCAGTCCCAGGTGGTAGCGTACCGCCCGCTCAGACAGCACGATGCCGTATTCCTCCCGCAGCCGCCTGGCAATTACCTGGCTGCCCATGGCTCCGGTAGCGTTGCCCAGTATCCGCAGTATAGCTAGCTTTTCCCTTTCAACTTCCCGGCTGTCTATTTTAGCCAATCGTTTCTCCTTAATACGGCAATATAATAATTTTATTTGCCATTATAATAAAGTAGCTGCCGGTGGTCAATACATCTGACAGCGGAAGCGAGCAAATAATTTCTGTTATAATATGCCGTATGACCCGCTTTCATATAGAAACTTTCGGCTGCAAACTGAACCAGGCAGAATCTGAATCTTTACAGCGGAACCTGATATCCGCCGGTTACCGGCCGGCTGCCGCGATGGAATCGGCGGATGTGTTGATTATCAATACCTGCACCGTTACCCACATTGCCGACCGCAAGGCGCGCCAGGCTGCGCGCGCCGCCACCAGGGTAAATCCCGGCATAAAAATAATAATTACCGGCTGCTATGCTGAAAGACAAGCCGACTCGCTTTTTGACCTGCCCGGTGTCATCGCGGTTGCCGGTAACGCCGACAAGGAAAGCCTGGCAGCCCGGCTTGATCACTGGGGCATAAAGCCCGGACAATCCTTTGAAGATGACTGGGCAGTTTCACGCACCCGGTCATTTATCAAAATACAGGACGGCTGCGATGCCCGTTGTGCCTACTGCGTCGTACCGTTGGTCAGACCGGTGAAAAAATGTGTTTCACCCGAGTCTATTATCACGGAAATAAACAAACGTCAGCTGGAAGGCTTTCGCGAAGTGGTGCTGACCGGCACCGAGATCGGCGCTTACAACGCTGATGGAATTGATTTCACCGGTCTGCTGAGGCTGGTTCTGGAACGGACTTCCATAGAGCGCATCCGCGTCTCTTCACTGCAGCCCAGTGAAATAACGCCCCAATTGCTGCGGCTATGGCACAATCGCCGGTTGTGCCGTCATTTTCACCTTTCCCTGCAGAGCGGCGCTGACGCGGTACTGCGCCGTATGCGCCGCCGCTATGATTCCGCCGGATACCGCCAGGCCATGGATCTTGTCCATACCGAGGTTCCGGGTGCCGCTGTCAGCACCGACATCATCTGCGGCTTCCCGGGCGAAACAGACGGGGAATTCCAGGAAAGTTATGACTTCATAAAAGAGCAGAACTTCGCCCGCCTCCATGTTTTTCCCTTTTCCGCCCGCCCCGGCACCGAAGCCGCTGCCTTGCCGGACCAAATTGACAGCCGGGTAATCCAGTCAAGAGTCCGTCAATTACTGAAACTGGCCAGAGACCATCAAGCATCCTTCAGAAAGCGGTTTATCGGGCAAGAGTTGGATGTCCTTTTTGAGGAGCGCCGTCACGGCCGCTGGGTTGGCTACACCGATAACTACATCCGGGTAACATCTTCCGGAAATCACCGGGTTAACCATATAGCCGCTATAACCCTGTAACCTCAGTTTAATTTTATTATGTCTTTTGATTTAAGCCGAAAAAGGCTTATCAACACGGTTAAATAGGTCTATAATATAAGAAATAGAATTTTTCTGGAGGAAACAAATGGCTGAACAACCAATTACCAGCAGAATTATGTCCAAACCGCTGCCGCAGATACTTGATGAGATTGACGACAGCATCCGGCTGGCGGACGCCGCCGCCAAAACCGCCCGTGATGCCGCGTTGGAAGCGCAAAAAGCGGGCGAAAAGGCCGCCGGCGAAGCCGCCAGGGTGGCCGCGGAACATATTGCCAAGGTTGAGGCTGTCGCTGATGAAGCACTGGCTATGGTCAAGCAGATACGAGCCGCCCTGCTGGAAACATCAAGCTTGATGCAGGAAAGACTGGAACCACCGGCCAAAACAAAAAAATAAAGTCCTTCAGAACTGATATATAGTAAGGGCGGCTCTTTTTAGAGCCGCCCTTATGTTTTACAGTTATGTTGATTCTATCTGTCAGTACCGACTTTACGGAAACAATCACTGCAATAGACCGGTTTGTCGCCGCGCGGCTGGAAGGGAACCTGGGTGTCCTGACCGCAGGCGGCACAAACTGCCGGATACATCTGGGTCGGACGGCCGCCGCCGAATCCACCGCCGCGTTCAGCCTTGCGGGCTGCCCGACAGGGGGCACAGCGTTTGGGTTCATTGGTGTAACCCTTTGACTGGAAAAATTCCTGGTCAGCGGCGCTGAAGGTGAAGGTTGTTCCACAGTCCGTGCACTGGATCTGCTTGTCTTCAAATGCCATGTGAATGACCTCCTCTCTTAATACTCGTTGTGAGAGTTGCGGTCATCCATACTTGGGCTTTGGGCGCGGTACTAATGACGCGAACCGAACAACTGGTTTTAGCATATATTATCTAATTGGTATTTGTCAATAGAAACCATGACTGAAGTTTTCTGGCGTCGCGGCAGGTATTTCCGTTAAAATCACCTTACATTTACTTGCGAGGTATAGCTATGACCGTTCCGCCACTGATCCGCCGCGCCACCGCCGATGACATCCCGGTAATTGTCAGCCATAACCTATCTCTGGCGGCGGAAACTGAAAACCGGCACCTGGATGAGGCCACCGTAAGTGCCGGCGTCAGGCACTTCATGGAACATCCTGAATTCGGCTTTTACATCATCGCCCAGGTTGACGGTCAACCGGCGGCCCAGACCATGATAACCTATGAGTGGAGTGACTGGCGCGCCGGCGTTATCTGGTGGATACAAAGCGTCTACGTGGCCCCGGAATATCGCCGCCGCGGCCTCTATCGGCGGCTTTATGAGTACGTCAGACAAGCCGCCCGTGAAGACGGCAGCGTTCCAGAGCTACGGTTATACGTGGACCAGCACAATAAAACAGCCCAGAGAACCTATCAAGCCTTGGGAATGCGGCGGAGCCATTACCTGCTCTACGAGGCGGATGTTTAATAGAGGACAATACCTAATGAATATGCAGCACCTTGGATAAAAACTCCCGCGATCTTTCCTGCTGCGGGTTGTTAAAGAAGTCATGCGGCGTAGCAGCCTCTACAATCTGACCTTCATCCATAAATATCATGCGATGAGCCACACCCCGGGCAAAACCCATTTCGTGAGAAACCACCACCATGGTCATGCCTTCTTTGGCCAGATCGGTCATCACATCCAGTACTTCCTTTATCATCTCCGGGTCCAGCGCGGAGGTCGGCTCGTCAAAAAGCATCACCTTGGGATTCATGGCCAGCGCCCGGGCAATGGCTACTCGCTGCTGCTGTCCACCGCTGAGTTGTGAAGGATAAGCCTGTTCTTTTTCCGGAATGCCTACCTTTTTGAGCAGTTGCCGCGCCGTCTGCTCGGACTCTGCCTTGCCTCTTTTGCGCACTGTTTGCTGGGCCAGCGTCAGGTTATCCAGCACCGAAAGATGGGAAAAAAGATTGAAAGACTGAAACACCATGCCCACTTCCTGCCGGACAGCGTTGATGTTCGCGTTGGTATCCAGCGGCAGGCCGTCCACAATAATTTGGCCCGAATTGTACTCTTCCAGGCGGTTGATGCAGCGCAGCAAAGTAGATTTACCGGAACCGGAAGGACCGATAATAACCATAACCTCACCCGGATTGACGTCCAGGCTGACTCCCCGCAGCGCCTGCACCCGGCCGAAGTTTTTATGAATATCCTTTATCTGAATGATCGGTTCAGGCATGACTATCTCTCATACTTGGTTTTCTTCTCTATGTAAGAAACCAGCCTCGTAGCCAGCAGCGTCATTACCAGGTACAGCAGCGCCACCATCGTCCAGGTCTCAATGGGGTTGAAGTGGGCGGACATGAATTCCCGGCCTCGGCGCGTCAGGTCAGCCACCGCTACCACGCTGACCAGAGATGAATCCTTAAGCAGCATGATAAGTTCATTACCTATCGGCGGCAGAATAACCCGGAAAGCCTGCGGCAGCACTATAAAGCGCATCGCCTGGAAATGACTCATGCCCAGGCTGCGGGCCGCCTCCATCTGTCCCTTGGGAACACTTTGAATACCGGCCCGGACAATTTCACTCATGTAGGCGCCGTAGCATACGGTAATGGCGATAATGGCGGTCACAATCGGGTCGGCCCGGTATTCCGCCATCGGCGCGAAATTGATCCACTCACCGATGCGTTTAATAGCTACCGGAGAAGCGAAATACCAGCCGATAAGCTGCACCAGCAGCGGTATTCCCCGTATTATCTCCACGTAAAGCGTGGAGATGAAATATACAATTTTATTCTTCGACAGGCGACCCAGGCCGCCGAACAGCCCAACAATGAGCATCAGGATAAAAGATGTAATGGTCACCAGCATGGTAACGGCGATGCCGTCACGGGCAAAAACCACCAGGTCGCGGAAGGGGTCCGGCTGGACCACCACCAGCAGTATCACCAGGCCAACTACCGCGGCTACCAGCCACCACCAGGTGTCGTGGCGTACGTTCACCTCACCGCCGGTAACGTAACTCAGCTCTTCTTCGGGTTTTGCCGCTTTTTCCTGGTTTTTCATTTTTTGCTAAAACCAATGAGGGGGGCTGAAAAAGCCCCCCTCATAATTACTTTCTTAGTCTACCAACCATTCAAGAACCAGATCTTCAATAACGCCGTCGGCTTTCACCTCGGCCAGAGCCTGGTTGATCTTGGCTACCAGGGCATCGTTGCCCTTGGGGAAAGCGATGCCGTATTCCTCGGTTGTAAGCACTTCACCCACTGTCTTCAAGTCATCGGAATATGTAGAAACGTAACCTTCGGCCACCGGAGTATCGCAGACCACCGCGTCAAGCTGACCGTTCAGCAGAGCGGCGAATGCCAGGCCGATTTCGTCATAGCGCACCACTTCGTCAACCGTATCCAGCGCGGTGACTTCATCATCACCGGTAGTTCCGGACTGTACCCCAACAGATCCACTGAGATTATCAGGGCCGGTTATGGTGGTGTTGTCAGCGGGAACCACTATTATCTGGCCGGCAACAAAATAGGGGTCAGAAAAATCCATGGACTCAAGGCGGTCCGGCTTGATAGTAATAGAAGAAATGGCCGCGTCATAGGTACCCTGGGCCACACCAGCCAGCAGCGGGTCCCATTCCACATTGACGAATTCGATTTCAATGCCAGCCTTCTCGGCAATGGCGTTCATCAGGTCGATATCAAAACCGACAATCTGGTTGGAATCGGTATCAATGTATTCAAATGGCGGCCAGGTCGCATCAGTGGCTACCGTAATACTGGTAACCGGGTCGGTGGTATTGGTCGGATCCGGGTCATCCGTGTCATTGCTGCATCCGGGCAGCACCATCGCTGCGGTCAGGGTCAGGGCGAGCAGCAAAACAGAAAGCTTTTTCTTCACGTAGTTCCTCCTTAATAAAAGTAAATTTAATTCGCCAAGTTTACAATATGGCGCGTACTTGTGTCTATTTTATCGGCCAATGGATGACCGGCGGTTTTCACAACTGTTCCGGCCGCTCACCGGGCCGCCCCCGGAATTGGGTTTCATACAGCCGGGCATACATACCGCCGGCCTGCAGCAGTTCTCCATGAGTGCCGCGCTCTATTATCTCACCGCGGTCCATCACCAGTATCAGGTCCGCCGCCAATATTGTGGACAGCCGATGGGCGATGACAATGCTGGTGCGTCCGGTCATCACCCGGCGCAGCGCGTCCTGGATGAGGGCTTCTGATTCGGAGTCCAGGGAACTGGTAGCCTCGTCCAGCACTAAAATCCGCGGGTCCTTGAGAATAACCCGAGCCAGCGCCAGTCGCTGCTTTTCGCCGCCGGACAAGCGATAACCCCTTTCGCCTACTACCGTGTCATAGCCGGCCGGCAGCCCCATGATGAAGTCATGGATATTGGCCGCCCGGGTCGCGTGCTCAATCTGTTCCCGCGTCGCTTCCGGTCGGGCGTAAAGCATGTTTACCCAGATGGTGTCGTGGAAAAGGTAGGTTTCCTGGGTCACCATACCTATCTGGTTGGTCAGTGAAGTCAGGGTAACATCTCTCAGGTCTATTCCGTCAATCAACAGCCGTCCGGAAGTCGGGTCATATAACCGGGGAATCAGGTAAGTCATGGTAGTCTTGCCGGCCCCGCTGGGACCGACCAGCGCTACCAGCTGCCCGGGTCGAGCGCGGAAAGACACATTTTTCAGGGCCATTTCGCGAGCCTGGTTCTTTGGTCCGCCGCCGATCTCATTCCAACCGTTGGTAGTCTCACCGCCGGATAGAACAGCCGTAACGTTCTGTTCCTTGTCGAAGCGTTTAACATCCTTCAGCAGCATTCGCTCGTTCACCGCATAACGAAAACTGACATTTTCAAATTCAAGCTCGCCGCGAACGTCCCGCAGCACGGTGGCGTCGGGCTTCTCGGTGATTTCGTGCGGCAGATCCAGCACCTCAAACACGCGGTCAAAGCTGACCATGGAAGTGGCGAAATCCACCGGCGCGTTGGTCAGCGTCTGCAGCGCTGTATACAGGCTGCTCAGGTAAGCCGCCAGGGCTACAATGGTACCTATGGTCAGCGCGTCCTGTATGACCATGTAACCCCCGACGCCGTACACCAGCGCTACCCCCAGCGCGCTCAGCAAGCCGATGCTGACAAAAAACACCATGCCGGTTACCGCCCGGCGCACCCCGGCGTCACGCACCAGGCGTGACCTCTCCTCAAAGCGGCGATCTTCAACGGAAGTACGGCCGAACAGTTTGACCAGCAAAGCCCCGGAAATATTCAGCAGCTCATGCATCACCGCATTCATCCTGGCATTCAGCTCCATCTGCTCCCGGGCAATAGTCTGCAGCCGCCGCCCCAGTTTGCGTCCGGCCACTAAGAAAAAGGGCATCACCGCCACGCTGACCAGCGTCAGCCGCCATTCCAGCAGCATCATCACTGAGAGCAGCACCACCGCCTGCACCAGGCTGGTAAAAATACTTACAAAGGTATCGCTGATGGCTTTCTGGGCACCCACCACGTCATTGTTGAGGCGGCTCATCAGCTCGCCTACCTTAGTATTGGTAAAAAAGTTGAGCGCCATTCTTTGAAGATGAGAAAACAGCGCTACACGCAGATCATATACCACACCCTCGCCCACCATGGCGTTCAGGCGCCGCTGCATTACGTTCAGCCCGCTGGTAGCTATGGGAACCGCCACCAGGGCGGCAATCAGCCAGCTGAGCTGCTCCAGGTTTTTGTCCGGCAGCGTTACGTCTATCAATTGCCGCAGTATCAGCGGCGTCAGCAAAGAAAGTCCGGTAGTAGCCAGGGTAACTGCCACCATGGCTATTATCAGCCGGCGGTAAGGCCGCGCGTAAGCCAGGATGCGTCTTATCAGGCCGCGGGTAACCCTCGCTTTGCCTTCAATATTGGCGTTGAAATACGGAAAACCGTGCCCCATCATGGCGGTGTGCTCCCGGAACCGGCACAGCGTCTATACCGGATAACTAATAATTACTGGGTTTTAATGTTATATGCTATCACAAAATGCCCGGTGCTGCTGAATTATAGGGCAGTTGTATATCCATAAAAAAAGTATTAGTCTTTTCGGGTGGTATTAAGTTGACACCGGGCACTTCAGGTGCTAAAGTTTCCATCGTCGTGCTTGAACACGCGGCGCTCTTCGAGTCCGGGTGGCCTTAAGCCCTGTTTTATGGCATCCGGAACGGTGAACCGCAAGGTTCCGAGGGTTCGGGCGGAAACACCCGCGCCTCCCTGATTGGAAAGGAGAGAGGATACTGAAATATGCCAGCTGATATTTCTTCTTGTTACTGGCTCAGAAAATTCACTCATCCCCGTTTCATATTAACCGTTAACCAGGCATCACCGGATTATCAACTGGACAACACGCAGCTATGATTACCCGGAATAATATTTCAATTGTTGAGAATGGCCCTGTCCCCGCCGATCATACCGGCAGCAGACAGCGGCCTTTTGTTTTTAATATCAGGGTATCGGACAGAAACACCACATCCGTGAAAGGAGTAACAATATGCCCGTAGGTATGCTCATCGATACTACCCGCTGTATCCTGTGCAAGCTGTGCGAAACCGAATGTCATAAGTTCTACGGACTTAAGGACCTTCGTTTGGAAGGCACGGATACCGCCCCGGAACTGGACGCTTATCATTATGTCGTCCTGCAGGCCAAAGAGGTTCAGCGTGACAACCGCACCCAGGTGATCGGTCTAAGCAAACGGTGCCTGCACTGTTTCAACCCCGCCTGTGTTTCCGTCTGTCCTGTTGGCGCGCTTAACAAGGAAGCCAACGGCGCCGTCGTCTGGGACGAGCACAAGTGCATCGGCTGCCGCTACTGCCAGAACGCCTGCCCCTTCGATATTCCCAAGTTTGAATGGGACGTACCCTGGCCAAAGATTTCCAAGTGCATCTTCTGTAATGACCGGAAGCTTGAAGCCGGAGACGTACCGGTCTGCTTTGATGTCTGCCCCACCAAGGCCATCCGCTTCGGCGAACGGGCTGACATGATCGCCCTGGCTCACGAACGCATCCAGAATGACCCCGGCAAATATTTTGACTACATCTATGGTGAACATGAGGTCGGCGGTACCGCTGTAATGTACATCAGTTCCGTTGATCCCCATGAACTCGGCTTCCCGGAAGTGGAAAAGGAAATGTACCCGGAATATACCTACGAATTCCTGAGCAAGATTCCTTTTGAGATAGGAGCCATAGCTCTTTTCCTGGCCGGTACTTATCTATTCCGCACCCGCCGCAGCGCCGGGGTGAAAGCGGCGGAAACTGCCACCAAGGAGGACAAGAGTTAATATGACTACCAGACTGACCCGACGCCGTTTCTTGGAATTATGCGCCGGTTCATCGGCCGCCCTTGGTCTGTCGATGATGAAGAATCCGGAATTTGAACGACTTTTCGCCCAGGCTTTGAATGAAGTTCCGGTTATCTGGTTCCAGGGCTCCGGCTGCAACGGCTGCTCGGTTTCCGTGCTTAATTCATTCCCGGTAAGCATCCAGGACATACTTCTCTCGGAAGTCGTCAGCGGCAATCATATCAGCCTGCGCTTCCACAATACCGTCATGGCCGCCCAGGGAGACCTGGCCATGAGCGCTCTTTATGATACTGAAACCGGTCCCTTCGCCCTGGTGGTGGAAGGCGGCGTCCCGCTGAAGGCCGACGGTTTTTACTGCGAGGTTGGTGAAAAGGACGGCCACGGCATACCCATGACTGAAACCATTGAACGGCTGGGCAAAAAGGCCATCGCCACTATCGCCCTGGGGACCTGCGCCGCTTCCGGCGGTATTTCCGCTTCTCCTCCAAATCCCGGGGAAGTAGTCGGCATCCGTGAATTTTACCAACAGAAGGGCATCACCACCCCGGTCATCAACGTGCCCGGCTGCCCGCCCCATCCGGACTGGTTTGTCGGCACCCTGGCCCAGGTTATCATGGACAGCCCGGAATCGGTTAAGGTTGATGAAGACCTCAGACCCACCGCCTATTACAGCAAGACCATCCATGACCAGTGTCCCCGCCGCGGCCAGTTTGAAGCCGGTCACTTCGCCGAGAAATTCGGTGACCCGGACTGTCTCTACCTGCTGGGCTGCAAGGGGCCCATCACCCACGCGGACTGCAATGACCGGCTGTGGAACTCCAAAACCCGCTGGTGCATTGAAGCCGGCGCCCCGTGTATCGGCTGTGCCGAACTGGCCTTCCCGGCCGGACTTGGTCCCATCCACGAACCCATGGACCTGACGGAAAAACACCCCCTGGATAAAGTAGCCTTCGGCCTGGCCGGCGCCACCGCGGCCACCCTCGGCGCCATCGCCCTGACCAAGAACAAGTCCGGGTATTCAGCCCACTAGTATTTACGTAATAACAGGGAGAACAGATATATATGGCAAAAATAGTAATTGACCCGATTACCCGAATCGAGGGCCATCTTAAAATTGAAGTTATGGTTGAGAACGGCGTGGTCAAGGATGCCCATTCCACCGGCACCATGTTCCGCGGCTTCGAAATTTTCCTGAAGGGTCATAACCCCACCGACGCGCAGCATTATACCCAGCGCATCTGCGGTGTCTGCCCCACTTCACACGGCATGACCGCGGTGCTCAAC
This sequence comes from Dehalogenimonas sp. NIT-SK1, assembly GCF_055384165.1. NCBI lineage: Bacteria > Bacillati > Chloroflexota > Dehalococcoidia > Dehalococcoidales > Dehalococcoidaceae > Dehalogenimonas > Dehalogenimonas sp. NIT-SK1. Next base: position 643,417 of record NZ_AP042352.1, on the reverse strand, counting down.
CTTGACAGCGCCTTCGGCGTTGACGGCAGCATTCCGGACAACGGCCGCATCGTGCGCAACCTGATCCAGGGCGCCAACTACATCCAGTCACACATCCTGCACTTCTATCACCTGGCGGCGCTGGACTATGTGGACGTTACCGCCGTGGCTGACTACACCGGTTCCGACCCCGGCCTGCTCAAGGTCAAGCAGTTCATTGAACGCGCCCTGAGCGCCGGCGACACCTCCATGCTGGGCCCGTTCTTCCCCCGTTATGAAGGTGACTATCGCCTGTCCAAGGCAGTCAACCAGAAAGCGGTACAGGATTACGTGGAAGCCCTTAATATGCGCCGCGTGGCCCACGAGATGAGCGCCATTTTCTCCGGCCGCATCCCCCATTCACCGGGACTGGTAGTCGGCGGCGCCACCCAGGGCCCTACCGATGAAAACATCAATGCCTTCCGCGAAAAACTGACTCAATTACGCAATTTCACCGATAATGTATATATTCCGGACGTTATCGCTGTTGCCGAAGCCTATTCGGACCATTTTGAACAGGGCTTCGGCTGCGGCAACGTTCTCTCCTACGGCGTATTTGACCTGGACGGCACGGAAAAAGACCTGGCCAAGCGCGCTCGCTTCATGCCCCAGGGCATCGCATCCGGTCTGTCCGCGGGAACCTTTGACCCGCAGAAAATAACTGAAGACGTCAAATACGGCTGGTTCTCCAGCGGTTCCGGATATCCCGGCGACACCGACACCGTGGATGACCCCAGCAAGTCCGGCGCTTACAGCTGGCTGAAGGCGCCGCGCTATGACGGCGACGTCTATGAAGTCGGTCCGCTGCCGCGGGTACTGGTAGCCTATCTCTCCGGAGACGCAACCGCCCAAAAACTGGTCAATGACACCCTGGCCCATTTCGGCGCGCCGCCCACCGTTCTGTTCAGCACTCTCGGCCGCCACGCCGCACGGGCACTGGAAACCAAGATGGTCGCCGACGCCATGGACAAGTGGCTGGATGAGCTTAAACCGGGTGAACCGGTCAATGTTAAAACTGAAATCCCGGATAACGCCCAGGGCATGGGCCTCTGGGAAGCTCCCCGCGGCGCCCTGGGACACTGGATCAGCATCAAGGACCAGAAGATTGAACGCTACCAGTGCGTGGTGCCGTCCACCTGGAACTGTTCGCCGCGCGACAATAATGACCAGCCCGGCGCTATCGAGCAAGCCCTGATCGGCGCCAAGGTAAAAGATGAAGCTAATCCGTTTGAAGTTGTGCGCATCGTCCGCGCTTATGACCCCTGTCTCGCCTGCGCTGTCCATGTGGTCAGCCCCAGGGGCGAGGAGAAAGGCCGCTTCCGTATATGCTAAGTATGTCCGCCGATACCGGTCACGCTGAAAGCACCCGTCTTGCCCCCACCCTGGTTTTGGGAGTAGGCAATATCCTCCTGGGTGATGAAGGCGCCGGCGTCCGCGTTATTGAGGAGATTCGCAAGCGTGAACTCCCGGAAGACGTGGAAGTGGTTGACGGCGGCACCCTGCAGTTGGTGCTGATAGACATCATCCGCGGCCGCAAGAAGGTCATCGTGGTGGATGCCGTCAACGGCGGTGAACCGCCCGGCTCCATCTACCGTTTCGAGGCCGGTGACCTGCAGGAAGCCAGTCAGCAAATCGGCACGGTGCATGACCTGGGCGTGGTTGAGGCGGTATTCTTCCTGGACCTGATGCAGGAATTGCCGGCTGATTTCGTGTTTTATGGAGTAGAGCCGCAGAGCTTTGAACCGTCACTGGAACTGACACCGGACGTCGCCGCTGCCCTGCCGCGGCTGACCGAGCTGGTGTTGCAAGAAATTGGTATTAATAATAAAGGCATACAAACACATCAAGGAGATGCGCAGTGAATAACCGAAACATTCCTCTGTTCAGCTTCTGGGGCGTTGTCCAGATACTGCTCGGTCTCGGCGCCATCGGCGTCATCGTGGCCAAGCTGGTACTGGGTCTCGGAGCTATAACCAACCTGTCGGACAGCTGGCCGTGGGGCCTTTGGGTCGCCTTTGACATCGGCGTCTATATTGCCTCCGCCGCGGGTGGCTTTGTCCTGGCAGCCCTGGTCTACATCTTCCGCATTGAAACCTTCCGCCCCCTGGTCAAACCGGCCATCCTGATCGCCGCCCTGTGCTACACCATCGGCGCTATCGGCATCGCCGTTGACCTCGGCCGCACCCCGCTCATCGTTCATCCGCTGTGGATGTGGCAGCCCGGCTCCATCATGTTCGAGGTGGGCTGGTGCGTCATGATGTACCTCACCGTACTCTACCTGGAGTTCAGCCCCAACATCTTTGATCGCTTCGGCCTGAATAAGGCCGGCAAGATCCAGCACGCCCTGGCTATCCCGCTAGTCAGCTTCGGCATCATCCTTTCCTTCCTGCACCAGTCTTCTCTGGGCGCGCTGTTCCTGATCACCCCTGACCAGCACCCGCTGTGGCATCAGCCGCTTATGGGCTACCTCTTTGTTATCTCGGCCATGGCTCTTGGCCTGGCGGTACTGACCTTCTTCAGCCTCATCATCGCCAAGTCCTGGAAACTGACCGCCCGTATTGACGTGCTGTCCAAGGTCATGCCCATAGCCGCCTGGATACTGGTCATCTACCTCGGTTTGCGCTTCTTCGACCTTTTCCAGGGCAACAATCTCTCGGCCTTCGCCATGGATGAATTCGGCGCCCTGTTCGCCGCGGAAATCGGCCTGGGCATGGTTATCCCGGTTATCCTCATCGCCATAAAGAAGGTTCGCCAGTCGCGGGCCGGCCTGATGTGGAGTTCCGGGCTTATTATCCTGGGCATCATGCTCAACCGCGTCAGCACCCTGGTGGTTTCCCACGCCCCGGCGCGCACCGGTGAATATTTCCCCACCGTGTGGGAATTCCTGTTCACCCTGGGGCTTATCGCCGGCGCCATGTACGTCTTCCGCCTGGCCGCCAAGTACCTGCCGCTCCTTTCAGAACAGAAAGCCGGGCTGCCGCAGTCAGTGGCTGACTCGGACCCGGAAGTGGTACCGGCAGCCAGCTAGAGCTTAAAAACAGCAATCAAAAAAGACCCTGCCTTCGGGCAGGGTCTTTTTTCGTCATTATCCTGGTAAAAATTACCTCATTTCAGGCTTCAGCCGGATATCGGCCAGTTCCAGCCGGTTTTTCAGGAAATAGAAGTGGCGGGAAATTTCGTCTGCTGTTTCACTGCTGGGCAGTTCCGCCAGCAGGGCTTCAATATCCTTGCTCACCAGGTCAATTTGGTCTCTCAGCTCGCGGGTGCTCTGCGGGTGTCCGTAAGTAGTCATCTCGGCGCCTCCCTGTTTATGTAGCTGTATATATTATAATACAAATATACCTGCTTGCCGTTAAGCATAATTTTTGTTATAAAAATATTGGACATTATTGACTGTCCGCTCGGCACCGGGATTGTGCGGCTGAAAGGAGGCAATATGAACATCAACAAATTCACCGAAAAAAGCCAGGAAGCGGTCTTCGCCGCCCAGAAGCTGGCCCAGGACAGCAGTCATTCCCAGATAGAACCGGAGCACCTGCTGTCGGTGCTGCTGAAACAGCCGGACGGCGTGGTATCGCAGATTATGGCAAAACTCGGTCTCAGCCAGTCATCCCTGGCCGGTCAGATTGAGGCGGAACTCGGAAAAATGCCTAAAGTTCACGGCTCCGCCGAGGTCTATCTTTCCTCCCGCCTGAAGCAAGTACTGGAGGCGGCGGAAAAAGAGGCGGAAAGTTTCAAGGATGAATACACCAGCACCGAGCATCTCCTGATAGCCATCCTGGAAAAAGACACCGGGGCCGCCGCCCGGCTGCTCAGGAATAATAACGTTACCAAAGACGCCGTCTATAAAGTCCTGGAATCCATCAGGGGCAGCCAGCGGGTGGTTGACCCCAATCCGGAAGGCAAGTACCAGGCACTGGAAAAATACGGCCGGGACCTGACCGAAGTCGCCCGGCGCGGCAAGCTGGACCCGGTCATCGGCCGTGACGAGGAAATCCGCCGCGTAATCCAGGTATTGTCGCGCCGCACCAAGAACAACCCGGTACTTATCGGCGAACCCGGCGTCGGTAAAACAGCCATCGCGGAAGGCCTGGCCCAGCGCATCGTCCGCGGCGACGTCCCGGAAGGCCTCAAAAACAAGCGACTGGTCGCCCTGGACATGGGCTCGCTGGTCGCCGGGGCCAAGTATCGCGGCGAATTTGAGGAGCGCCTGAAGGCTGTATTGAAAGAAATACAGGAGTCCTCCGGCGAGTTCATTCTTTTCATTGACGAGCTGCACACCGTGGTCGGCGCCGGCGCCGCCGAGGGGGCCATGGACGCCTCCAATATGCTCAAGCCCATGCTGGCCCGTGGTGAACTCCACGCCATCGGCGCCACCACCCTGGCCGAATACCGCAAGTATATTGAGAAAGATGCCGCCCTGGAGCGGCGCTTCCAGCCAGTCATGGTCAGCGAGCCTAGCGTGGAAGACACCATCTCCATCCTGCGCGGCCTGCGGGAACGCTACGAGGTGCACCACGGTGTCCGCATCAAGGATACCGCGCTGGTGGCCGCCGCCGTGCTTTCGGACCGCTATATCCGTGACCGCTTCCTGCCGGACAAGGCCATTGACCTGGTCGATGAGTCAGCCGCCAAGCTGCGTACCGAAATAGACTCGGTTCCCTCGGAAATTGACGAAGTGCAGCGGCGTACCATGCAGCTGGAAATTGAACGCCAGGCCCTGAAAAAAGAGAAGGACACGGCGTCCAGGGAACGGCTGGCAAACCTGGAAAAGGAGCTTTCGGATCTGAAAGAGAATTCCGACCAGCTCCGGCTGCGCTGGCAGCAGGAAAAGGAAGGCATCCAGCAGCTGCAGCAGATCAAGGAGCAGCGGGAGCAGACACTGCACGAGATTGACCAGGCGGAACGCCTGGGAAACCTGGAAAGAGCCGCCCAGCTCAAGTACACCACCCTTATTGAACTGGACAACAAGTTGAAGCAGTATGAAGAATCAGCTTCGGACAAGAAGGAAAACCAGCTGCTTAAAGAAGAAGTTGATGATGAAGATATAGCCGAGGTGGTCAGCCGCTGGACCGGTGTTCCCATCAGCCGCCTGATGGAAGGCGAAATCCAGAAGCTGCTGCGCATGGATGAACGGCTTCACAGCCGCGTCGTCGGCCAGGATGAAGCGGTCCGGGCGGTCACCAACTCCATCCGGCGGGCCAAAGCCGGCCTCCAGGACCCCAACCGGCCCATGGGCAGTTTCATCTTCCTGGGTCCCACCGGGGTCGGCAAGACGGAACTGGCCCGAGCCCTGGCTGAATTCCTCTTTGATAATGAGCGGGCCATGGTGCGGCTGGATATGTCGGAGTACATGGAAAAGCACACCGTCTCCCGCCTGGTCGGAGCGCCTCCCGGCTACGTCGGTTATGAGGAAGGCGGCCAGCTGACGGAAGCGGTGCGCCGCCGCCCCTATTCGGTTATCCTGCTGGATGAGATAGAAAAAGCCCACCCTGACGTCTTCAATACCCTCCTGCAGATACTGGATGACGGGCGGCTGACTGACGGCCAGGGACGCACCGTTGACTTCAAAAACACCGTCATCATCATGACCAGCAATCTCGGCAGCCAGTTCATCTATGAAATGGGTGCCGGGGATGAGAGCCGGATTAAAGAGAAGGTTATGGAAGCGTTGAAGAGCAGCTTCCGGCCGGAGTTCCTCAACCGCGTTGATGAAATCGTCATCTTCCAGCAGCTCAGCCGGGAGCAGATAAAAGAGATTGTCGGTATCCAGTTCGCCCAGCTTAAGAAACGCCTGGCTGACCGGCATATAGAAGTAAGCCTGACCGATGCCGCCAAGGAACTGCTTATTGAACATGGCTATGACCCGGCCTACGGCGCTCGGCCGCTGAAGAGAGCCATCCAGCGGGATGTCCTGGATCCATTGGCTGTTGCCGTACTTGAGGGGCGGTTTAAGGACGGAGATACCGTTACTGTTGATGCTAAAGAAGGTCAGGTGGTTTTTAATTAGAGTGATGAATTTTTAGGGCCGGTAGCCAAATAATGGCGCCAGCCTATTTGGCTAAGAGAAAATACAACATACTTAGATAGGAATGAGAAAAACCGAAATATTTTTCAAGTCCTAAGAAACAAATTTGTAACCAATACCCGTGATAGTAAGAATATGCTCCGGAGCAGAGGGGTTCTCTTCAATCTTTTCACGCAGATGCCGGATATGCACTCTGAGCACATCCAGTGAGGCAGTAAAATCATCCCCCCATACATGACGTGCTAAACTTTGGTGCGTAACTATTTGCCCTTTATGATTTAAAAGATGCCAAAGTATTTGGTTTTCAATACTCGTAAGAAATAGCGTTTTATTTGAGCTAACTATCTTTCTTAGACAAGGATAAAAACTATGATTAGTAAAAACAAACGGGACATCACCGATAGGTGTATTTTGGCGTCTGAGCAAGGCTCTCACTCGAGCTATCAGCTCAAATTGACGAAAAGGTTTGGTGATATACTCATCAGCTCCAAGTTCTAGACCCTTGATTATATCCTCTTCTTCACCTCTAACTGATAGTATGATTACCGGAACTGATGAAAAAAGCCTTGTTTGTTTTAATACTTCAAACCCGCTAATATCAGGAAGACCCAAGTCAAGAATAACAATATCCGGCTGCTTGATTTCAATTAGTTCAACTCCTGCCAACCCAAGGCGGCTCGGAATAATCTCGGATCCAGGCCAACCCACTTGAAAAGCGAGCATTATGGTTTCAACTACGGCTCTATCATCTTCAATAATTACTATTCTCACTCAACATCTTCCTTTTTAGTGATTGGGAGAGCCAAAGTAAATGTACTTCCTTTCCCTATTTCACTTGTTACGCTGATCTTACCCCCATGTAGCTCCACAATAGTTTTGCTCAGAGCAAGGCCAATTCCCAATCCACCATAGTTGTCAGAGTTTCTTTTACCCCTATAGTATGGTTTAAAAATACTTTCTAAATCATTTGATGAAATCCCGGGGCCATCATCTTTAACTACTATAAACACCAGACTATCTTTGACCGTAGCAGTTAAGGTAATTAAGCCACCATATTTGGTAAACTTCATTGCGTTAATCAAGAGATTCAGGATCACCTGACGCAGACGTTCACTATCAATCCAGGCTTTGGGGAGCTGTTCAGGTATTTCTGCAATAAGTTTCTGCTGAAAAAGCTCAACTTCAGGTTTTACATATTCGATAACACTTTTCAAAAGTGCGTTTAAATCAACCAGTCTTGGTTTTATAGCTAGCAAGCCTACTTCGGCTTTTGCCGCATCCAGTAATTCGTTTACCCGATTACTAAGATTGTCAATACCCTGCTTGATGTTACGAATATAACTTTTATCCAGCTTTGTATTTGTGCTTTCTTCTAATAGGTCCACTGTTGTAACCAAAGGTGTTAATGGCGTTTTAAGCTCATGAACGAGAGCCCTGGTAAAGTCCGACCTCTCCTTGATCTCCTTTTCGAGCTGAATATGCAGGTCACGCTCTTTATTATAAAGACTAGCTAATTCGGCAGTTCTTGAAATTACCTCTGCTTCAAGTTTGCGCTTTTGAACTGTAATACTAGCTAGGCGCCAACGATAACCACTATAAATTAACCCCATCACACCGAGAACCATTAGTGTAATAAACCACCAAGTTTGCCAATAAGGAGGTGTAATCGTAAAATACAAAGAGGCGCCTGTTTCGTTCCAATTTCCATCACTATTACTGGCCTTAACACGGAATACGTAATCGCCACTATTGAGGTTTGTATAATTTGCTACCCGTAAATTTGCATCAGTTAAGTGCCAGTCTTTATCAAACCCTTCAAGCATGTAAGCATATTGATTTTGTAAAGGGGCTGTGTAATCTAGTGCCACAAATTCAAAATAAACTGAATTCTGGTTATAGTCTATTATTAATGGTGCCTCTGTTGTATTAATAGTAATGGCCAATTCACTAATGACATGGCTTTCACTATCGGATGATGCAGTAAAATTGGTTATTATTACCGGAGGGATATACTCGTTTTTCAAAACTGAGTTAGGGTGAAAAATCAACAACCCTTCGTTTGTCCCAAACAGTAATTGCCCATTATTATCCTTTAGAGTTGCGTTTCTGTTAAATTCTAATAAAGCTGAGGATTGTATTAATGACCCGTAGTTAACTACTTTTTGATTTAAAAGATCATAACTCGCCAAACCTTGATCGGTACCTAACCAAAGCCTCTCTGACTCATCTTCAATAATACTTCTGATGTTATTGCTAGGTAAACCATCATCAATAGTAATATTAGTGAATTTACCCATCTGCCTATCGAAGGCATTTAGGCCTCCCCCATTTGTGCCAACCCAGAGAATACCACTACTGTCTTCCAGAATGGTGTTTATGTAGTTATTGCTCAGGCTATTGGGATCATCAATATCATGCTCGAACCTGGTGAAATCATCTGTTAAGGCATTATATTTATTCAAACCATTAGTCGTGCCAATCCAAATAGTATTTTCGTTATCTCTGTATATAGAAATCACCCCATCACTGCTAAGGCTTCTTGGGTTATCTTTCTGATAATTGTACCTGACAAATTGTTCCGTCTCAGCATCAAATACATTTAAACCCGCAATATAAGTTCCGACCCATATATTCCCGTTAGCATTTTCACATAGCGAAAAGACTGCATTGTGACTGAGGCTGTTTTGGTCATTAGTATTATGCGAATAAACCCTGACTTCTCCCGTGTCTGGATTGAAGAACTGTAATCCAAAAGAAGTTCCTATCCACAAATTCCCATCCTGTGTTTCTAATAGCGCCCTAATTGTTCCCTTTTCCGCGAAATTAGAATTTTCTTTTATTGATATCTCATCTTCATCCCTTGAATTGTTGGTAATATAATCTAATCCAACGCGTGTCCCAGCATAAATACCGCCATATTTATCTTGAATTATTGAATACACATTTTCACTACTCAAAGAATTGGAATCATTAATGCTATGTCCTAATATCTTAAAAGGAGCTTGCCGTGAATCTAGTTTATTGATTCCACCGCCATTTGTACCAATCCAAAGAATGCCACTATTGTCTTTTAGAATAGTACGAATAATATTATTACTTAAACTATTATTATTTCCCTGAATATTTTGATACAACTTACAATCATCACTAGACCAATCCACAATATATAAACCGCCTGTAGTGCCTATCCAAAAATTGCCAGTATGGTCTTCAAAAATGGACCATACAGTTGCTGTTTTTAGAGAATCGTTCATTTTACAAACATTGTGTTCTTTAGTGAAATACCCTGTATCCCTGTTCATTAGATTTAAACCGCCATAATTGGTGCCTATCCAAAAATTGCCTATTGTATCTTCATATATCGAAAAGACAACATCTCCACATAATTCACCTTTTGAATCTGTCCCACAAGGATATCTCATAAAATTGTCCCTGGTCGGGTCGTACCTATGTAACCCACCGGCGGTACCTGCCCACACTTTTCCATAACTATCAACATAAATAGTCCATACATTATCGTTAATCAGACTACTTTCATCGTCTGGGTCATGATGATATCCGAAAAAAGTGTCATTATCTTTATCGTATTTATATAATCCACCTGCGGTAGCAATCCAGAGAAATCCTTGTCGGTCTTCCTGGATATCTCTGACTCGATTATTGAAAGAAGAACCCAAGTATCTTGTAAACGTACCATTAGCTTTATTTAGTTTGTTCAAACCATCTTCGGTTCCTACCCAGAGCCCACCATGACTGTCTTCGTAAACTACATTAACTAGATTACTGGAGAGTGAACCACTATCATTAGCTTGATAAACAAAAGTCTTAAAATTTATTCCATCGTATCGCGCTAGTCCACTATCTGTAGCTACCCATAGAAAGCCTTGGGTATCTTGAATAATCGAAAATACTGCGTTACTGGGCAAACCTTGCTTTTTTGATATCTGCTCAAAGCGAAAATCAAATTCTGGATCAATAATCACTCTATCTACGGGCCCATTTAACAAAGCCAGTAACATAGGAAAAACTAATATTAAACTTAAGTTATTCATTTCAAGTATTGTACTGTACAGTTGCTAGAATATGTCAATTTTGAATAATAGTCTAACAAGATACTGGAATGACACCTTATTGTATTTATGTTAGTTCAATCTCACTCAATTCCAACTTTAACAGTACTTTATCTTATAGTTTCAGTAACTACCCCAAATCGCGTAATTTAACTTGCTAGATCTATGGTCATCACATTATTGCTAATGGAAAAGTTATAATTAGGCAAATTTTCCTCTGCTAACCCGCTTTTATAGTCCCCGTCTATATCAAAGGATTCCCCGCCTAAACTAGAGCATTTAAAAAGGGAATCTTCATGGATATAAGCAATAGCATGCCCTCTGTGTGGGCACTCACTGGCTACAACCCTGTAATCCTCGTTCCCTATCTTAGCAATCAGTAAATAGCTTGGTAATGAATCATCCACAATGGTTACAGCACTACCCACCTCGGCTAAATCATCTATCTCACTAAGGTTAATAACAATCTTATTGCCTGATATAGAATATTCACTCACCGCAAGCTCTGGTTCCTGACTGACATAGGAAAAAGTAGCCACTATCGTTGGTGCATTAATAGCTATAATAACTAGCAATACCACCACTATACCTATTATCCAATTCTTTTTACTCATTAACTTCTATCCTTAATTTATATTTATAGGGGGGCACTTGTTGCCCCCCTATAATTTTACTGACTCAATCTAATGATTCTGGATGGTGTATTTTCTTGGTGCTGTATGCTACATAAAAACCACTAGTATTATCACCGATTTTGCTTTATGCGGTTAATAGTCCAGCGCAATCCTAGTGTTAGATATAGTGAGATTAACAAAGGGATACCTATTAACATTGTATAGGTTCCAACCGCTTGTGGTTGATGTTCAGCATAAGTCGCAGAAACTTCGTGGACCAGAAAAATTATGAGTAAAACGGAAATTAAGCCAAATAACCATTGATACCATTTAACATCCAAATTGATGTTCATATTTTGATTCCTTTCATTTTTTTTATCCATTACTTCCATTGATCGGGATATCTAGTCCAGAAACCCCGACGGATCTCATCAGTGGCCTCTTCTCCATAACCTGCTCGTCGATCCATCTGCGCAAAAAAGCTATTAAAAACAGGTGTAGTAGCCACAGTCGCTTTGACCAGTTCATGAGAGAGAGCAATGTCTAGCTTATTAAATACACAGAAATTTGCGCAACGACCGCAGTTACCCACTGGACGATTAAACACCATGGCCGATGAATTGCTAAAACCCCATTCTGCACAATCTACCGATTGATTTGGGTACCCTTTATGATCATTAGAAGAGCTCCATGGTCCGGTGGCTCTTTCCCATGTGGGTTCTTTCATTTCATCAGGATGAGGTATCGCTCCTGCGGGGCAGACTTCAGCACAAATACCACAAGTTTTACAGAATTCGAGAACACCAAAATCGATTGGTTTTGTGGGGGATAAAGGTAAATCTGTTATTAGTAATACTCCCCCGTTTCCTACGACTCCTTCGGGTGTTGCTGGAGGGTTATGTGTACGATTATATTCACCTAGACCTGATAGAATTCCCCAAGGTGGGGCAGTTGAACCAGAATGAACATGATCAGAGGCCATATAGGCTTGGTACCCTAGTCCCCAAAGGAAATTTTGGATTTTCTGAAGAGTCTCATAACTTTCCCTATAGAGCGACATCAGGGTGGGTGAATTAGTGACAAATCGAAGATTACCAGCATGCCTGTCTGTATACAGAGTTATGACGTAATTACAACTATATGGGATTGTTGTTTTCCCTTTGTCTTGTACAAAGTCGTCAACATCATCAAAGGCTAATATGTTCGGATTGAATAAGGTACGACGAGGGCCTACACTGTTATCATCTATCTCTGAGTAACCGACACCAACCCATCCATATCCTGCCAACACGGTTCGCATCATTAAAGCATTTTCTTCCGGTGTTCCTTGATACTTAGGAACACCAAAATCTGCATAAGTTGCTATTGTGCGAAATCCCTGAATTGGATGCGTACTAGTAGCCCAGTGAGATCGGTCGTAGCCTGCCCGTGTCAATAATTGGTCCCTCAATGTAAATCCAGGTCGATTATTCTTTGCTCCTTCATACATATTATCATTCATAGCAGCAAAAACGGCAGCTCTCCGTTCAGGAGTTACATGAACACCTGCAAGAACCCCTGATGCGCCATTCACACCGGTGAAAGGTTCCCTTAGATTTAAATCTATTTCAACAGTTGGTTTGTCTACTTCCTTAACCCACCAAGGGCGTTTCATCATTGATGTTGTTGACTGGTTTTCTGACGCGGAGGCTGCAGCTAATTCATCCAAATCGTGAAAATGTGGAGCGGCCAAACCGGCTCCGCCTATTCCAGCTCCTGCTAGGCCTAATCCTTTCATAAAATCTCTTCGGCTTACTGTTGAGTGAAATTGTGACATCTCATTTTTTCTCCTTGTTGTTTTTTCGTCATTACGCTTATTAAATGGTTGCCAAACACATAACGCCTCCTTTACTTCGCACTTCAATATTCAAGGTATAATTATTAAACTGTATTCTATGTGGATTCACATTAAGGAGAGCATTAAGATTCAATAAAATATATTACAGTTTCTTAATATCTTTACATCAAAATTAATTTAAATTATTCCCAATCCTTAGTTTTTAAAATTCTAGGTAATAACGTTCGCAAGATAACCTTCTATTAATTGCCGTTTGTATAAAAATATGGTTTTTTTTGACGTATCAGACACTCTACCCTCTTTTTGATACCAGAGAATAATTGATCTGTTCCTTAATTCTTTAAACACGGATAAATTCAATGCAGAATAATGCACCATTCCAATCCCATATCCACAAATCCTGATTAAAAGAAACTCTAATTTTCTGCCCCTGTAACAAACCACCCTCTTCTTCGTTTCTTGATTAAAGGAACCATTCAGCCTGATAATTAAATGGTGAACAGCGAAGAAGAGGCTAAACTAGTGTTGAGCGCGCAGGCCGGTAATGCCCAGGCTTTTGCCTTGCTTTATGACCGTTATGTCAATAAAGTCTATCGGCACGTTTATTACCGCGTCGGCAACCAAGCCGACACCGAGGATATAACCCAGCAGGTATTTATTAAAGCCTATCAGGCCCTGGGCAAATACCGTAACAAGGGCTGCGCATTTATCTCCTGGCTGCTTACCATTGCCCAGCACCTGGTGATTGATTTCTACCGCACCCGCAGGCAGTCCAAATCGCTGGAGGAAGATTCCCTGCCGGCCAGCCGTTTGGAGCAGCCGGAAATTGTCCTGGATGACAAACTGAACCAGGAACGGATAAGGCGGGGGATATCCGCGCTGGAACCTGTTCAGCAACAGGTGGTGATCATGAGGATGATTGATGACCTCAGCTTCCGGGAAATTGCGGCGGCCATGGATAAGAGAGAGGGCGCTGTTAGGGTGATACTGCACCGGGGTTTAGCCAGGCTGCGGCGGGAGTTAAAAGGAGAACTTTAATTATGAGCAAGCTGTTTTCGGAAATACTGGCCCAGTGCCTGGACGATATTAAATCAGGACGCGCCGGAATTGAAGAGTGCCTGGAGCGGTACCCGGCATTCCGTGAGGAACTGGAACCATTGCTGAAGCTGGCGGTCGATATTCAGCCGCCGGAGGTGGAGCCGACGAATGAATTCAGGGCAGATACCCGGGCCGCGCTTATTAACCGGATAACCAAGTTGCCGGCGCCTGTAACAAAACCGCGGGCTCATCGTCTAAATAAACAGAACCAGGGATTCCATCCCTTCAGGAGGTTAAAAATGATACCTGCTATTATCAGTATCGTACTGGCTGTATCCATGGCCGGCGGGGGCACGGCTTACGCCGCACAGTCCAGCCTGCCGGGAGACGCCCTTTATAATGTAAAAATGGCCACAGAAGAAGTAGGGCTTGCGTTTACCTTCGGTGACTCTGCTAAAGCCGAACAAAACCTGGTTCTGGCTCAACGGCGCATCCAAGAAGCTGAAAGCCTGATGAATCAGAACCGGCCTTCCGATATCCCCGAGGCTGGCCGGCAATACGGCAACACTATGGAAAGGCTGGAGGTTATCCTGGGAAACGGTCCGGAAGGTGTTGACACTACTATTTCAGATCGCGTGGCTGAAGCTACCGGACAACACTTGCTGGAACTTAACGATATTCTGGGCCGAGTACCGGATGAAGCTAAATCAGGCATAGAAAACGCCATAAATGCTTCAATCAAGGGCCAGACCAGGGCTCTTGAAGCCCTGGCGTCCGCTGACCCGGTAGGCTCGACAGAGCGCTACCTGGGCAATATGGATAAACTGCTGAACCAGCTGGAAAACATGGCCGGAGAGGGTAATCCGGCCGTAAGCCAGGTAGCTGGGGAGCTGGAAGAACTGGAAAATTTCGGAGCTGCCATTTCGGAAATCGCCCAGGGATTGGGAACCGGCGAATCAACAGTTGACGAACTGCTTGAGGCCGCCCATGCCATCCACCTGGAAGTTCTCAACCGCGTATATGATATGGTTCCGGAACAGGCTAAAGAGGCCATTGACCGGGCGCGGCAAAACATTCCGGGATCGGGCAACGGAAACCCCGGTCCGCCTTCTGACTTACCGGTAAATCCGCCGGGCAATACGGAAAGCGGTGATTCCGGCAACGGCAATAACGGCGGAAACCCCGACCCGACAGACCCGCCGGTGACAGCACAGCCTGGCCCTCCGGTAGAAACCCCCTTACCGACGCCCGCTTAAATAACGCATTTGAAACTTTTGAAACTATTGAAAAAGACCCTGGTGGATTTGTTTCCACCAGGGTCTTTCCTTCTAGTAACCTTGTCCAAGGAAAGTTTGATTTTTACCCCTGCGGCACTTCAAGTTTGAACTGGATATACTGCAATACGTCGCTGCGTGATATCAAACCGTATAATTTACCGTCCTGCATGACCGGCAGCTGGTTGTAATCATCTTTTTGCATTATCTCCAGGGCCTTGCTCAGCTCCTCGTCAGCCCGGATAGTCTGTACCTCGTCTTCCGTTCTCATGATTTGACGCACGCTCTCAGCTGCCCATGATTCCCGGGGGACTTTTTTCACGTCTGTTATTGTAACCAGGCCTTCCAGCCTGTCATTCCTGATTATCGGCAATGCGCGCTGGTTGGCGGTGAGAATCTTGGACATCGCCTGCTCCACCGTCAGGTCATCACTGATAGTTATGACATTGGTGCGGGCGACATCGCTGACCTTGACTCCTTTAAGCGTTTGACCAAGCACCGTTTGCTGGTAAGAAGCCGTGGCCGCCGAGGCCAGGAACCAGCCGACCAACGCCAGCCATAAACCGCCGATGCCGATAACAAACGCCAGAGCGATGCCGCCGAAAATAAATATGTAGGCGATTATCTGTCCGGTGCTGGAAGCTATCTTGGTGGCTTTCAAATAGTCTTTGGTGATATGCCAGATTATGGCGCGGAAAACCCTGCCGCCGTCCAGCGGAAAGCCCGGCAGCAGATTAAACGCGCCCAGTATCAGGTTGATCTGCGCCAGGTAAACCACCACCGCGCTGAACGCGGTTGCCGCCTGCCCTCCGGCAAAGTACATGGTAAAAAAGATAGCGGACAAGCCGAAACTTACCAGTGGGCCGGTTACAGCCATCTTGAATTCAGCGCCGGCAGTATCCGCTTCCTTGGTCAGGTTGGAAACCCCGCCGAACAGGAAAAGGGTGATGCTCTTAACCGGGATTCCGTTGCGCCGGGCTACAATGGAGTGCCCGATTTCATGCGCCAGTACTGAAGCGAACAGGCTCAGGCTTGATGCCGCCCCCAGCAGCCAGTACACCACCGAATCGCGGCCGGGCAATATGCCCTCAAGCGGGAAATAACCGACCGCTAGAGTCCAGGTAAGAAAAATAAAGATAAACAGCCAGGATAAATGAATACCTATCTCAAAACCCAGAATGCGACCTAAACGAAATGAAGACTTCATAAAACGCCGCCTTTCATCAAGCGCCCGTGCGTGTTAACTGGATAATTAAGGAAAAGGCTCTTTAATAAAAGTATAGCAACAAGAAGCTGAAACATAAAAACTGACCTGGCCCCGGTGTTTTTATGTTTTTCTATGGCGCGCCTGGAGGGATTCGAACCCACGACCCTTGGTTCCGAAGACCAATGCTCTATCCACTGAGCTACAGGCGCGGGGAAAGCTTATTGGGGTGGGTAGTGGGGATCGAACCCACGATCTTCAGGGCCACAACCTGACGCCTTAACCACTCGGCTATACCCACCGCGCAGACAGTAATTATAGCCGTTTCCGGCGTCCGGTTTCAATTCAGGCCGGTTTATGCCCTTTTTGGACGTTTCCCGCCCCGGTAGAACTGGGGAATGATCAGCAGCGCCGCCGCAGAGGAGATAACCATGGCCACCCACATTACCGCCGAGGCCTGGATATGAATCAGAAGCGGCGAAAACAGCAGCACCGAAAGCCCGATGCTCAGTCCGTAGGCATTGGCCAGCACCGGCCGGGACACCGAACCTATAGCCGCGTCCACCGCCTCACTCCCTTCCAGGCCCTGCCGTCGGAAATAGTATATGCCGGTTATGAGATGGATGGAGTAGTCCACTCCCACGCCGATGACAATGGCCGAGAGGTTGGCCGTCAGCACATTGAGGTGGAACTGGCTGATAACCAGGAAAGTCAGCACCGCGGCAATGGTCAGGACAATGGGCAGTAAGCCCACCAGGGCCGCTTTCAGGCTTCTTAAAGTAATCAGGAGCATGACAAACACCAGCGCCAGCGCCAGGCCCAGGCTGCGCACCTGACTGTTGACCACTATCTGGTTGAACTCGTCAAACAGCACCGGCATGCCGGTGATTACCCGCACCGAAGGCTCATTTGCCGTCCATTCCTTGATGTTTTCTATCTCGTCAGCTTCAATGCCCGTCGGGCGGATCATCATTCGGTATCCCTCCTGGGATATCCAGCTGTCGGCGCCGTCGCCCAGCTGATTCAGGAAAGCCTGCACCATGGCCGGATTTGCCGGGTACCCTTCCGCGCCGGTGTTCATCCGGCTGAAGCCGGCTATCAAGTCAAATACCGATGTAACGCTCTTGATGCCCGGCTGTTCTTCCATTTCCCGTTCCACCGCCAGCAGTCGGCTGGCTTCCGCCGGGTCAAAAACCGCTTCCGTGCCGGCGTCGGTAACCATCTCGCCGAAAAGCGGCTGGGCGCTGCCGAAGTTTTCTTCAATCTGCGCCGAAGCCTGCCTTATCTCCGAGTTTTCCTTGAAAAACATCAGCTGGTTGGAAACCACTTCCAGCTGCGGAATATACACAAAGGCGGCCACCGCTATGGCGGCAAAGACCGCCAGTATCGGCATTCGGTGCCCGGAAGCGCGGCTGACCAGTGTGCCCAGCCGGTGCGCTTCCGCCGGCGGCGCCGTGGCCTTTATTTTCATGTGACTCAGCAGTGCCGGCAGCAGGAAAATAGCCAGCAGGCCGGCGTAGCCGATGCCCAGGGTTACAAAGAGACCCATCTGCCGCATCGGCGCGGCGTCGCCCCACATCAGCGAGGCAAAACCGGCCATGGTAGTCAGTGTCGCCAGCACAATCGGCGTACCCACCATTTTCAGCGTTTCCCGGGTTGCGGTGGCCGAATCTCCGTGCTTGGCCAGGGCTTCCTGGAAATGGCTGACGTAATGCAGCCCGTAGGCGGAACCTATAACGATAATGAATATCGGCGTAATCACCGTAACCAGTGAAAGCTCGTAGCCGCCGTAGAAAATGGTGCCGAAGGTCCACAGCGCGCCGAACCCGGCCGGCAGCATGGCCAGCGGCGTCAGCCGCCGGTGGCGCAGGATGAAATAGAACACCATCATTATCAGGCCGACGGCAAACGGCAGCAGGATGAACAGTATGGTAACCAGGTAACCGATGATGGTCTCGGCAATTACCGGGTTTCCGGCCAGTGACAGTTCCAGTTCCTGATAATCGGCAATAATCGCCCGCAGTTCTTGCACCACCGGCTCGGAGTCGGCGCCGACTTCCAGGCCAACCACGATAATGCCGCTTGAACGCCCTTCCGCCAGGAACTGGTCGGTCATGAAGTACTGCTGGTCAATGAACCGGGCCAGCGTCTCCGCGTTCTGGCCGATAAACTCCGCCGTAATCGGCACCGGCTGGCCTTCCAATGATA
Source organism: Dehalogenimonas sp. NIT-SK1 (assembly GCF_055384165.1). Taxonomy (NCBI): domain Bacteria; kingdom Bacillati; phylum Chloroflexota; class Dehalococcoidia; order Dehalococcoidales; family Dehalococcoidaceae; genus Dehalogenimonas; species Dehalogenimonas sp. NIT-SK1. Next base: position 625,126 of record NZ_AP042352.1, on the reverse strand, counting down.
TCTGCGGCGGCAGGAAACTCTGCACCTGGCTGACGTCATCCGTCCCGGTCATGTCGCTTTGCAATTGATAAATGTTCAGCAGATTTTGCTGGCTGAGCAGGCTCTGGTCGTCTTCTACCAGCACCGTTACCGCTTCGCCGGTATCATATCTTTCGTTGAGTTGGAAATAGGCGGCTACTTCGGCGTTGTCATCGGCAAAAAAGTTCAGAAAATCAGTATCCAGGCTGAACCGGAAAAAAGACAAGAGCGCCAGGATATTGGTCATCACCACCAGGGCGATGATCAGCTTGCGGCGTTTGATCACAAATTCGGCGATTTTTTCCATATTAGACTGGCTTTCTTACCATGATTTGTCCCAATTATCTTTCCACTTCTTTCGGCCGGTGTCAATCATCTTTTGTAATATACCTGGTACAAAACAGCAAACTGGCCGCATTATGTAATGCGGCCAGTCGCCATTGGGCTGGATTGAACTCTGATTATATCAGTTGTACCTGCGCCGAAGCAGGAAGAAACCCAGGAAAACCACCACCAGGCCGGCGCCGTTGCCAGTGAACAAGCCGTAAAGAGTATTTCCATTGGCACTCCCAAAGCCTTCACTCTCGGTCCCTCCCTGACATTACCCATGATAACAGGTAATCCACTTCCAATAGTCATTGCGAGTGTCGCCGAAACAACCTCGGTTCCCTCAAAACTTTCAACTGAAAAAACTAACCACTTAAAACGGCATTGAGCCTTTGAATTTCCCTTCTCCTTTAGGCTAAAAGTGTAATCTTTCCCCCTTGCGCAAATCCGGTTCTTATGCTATCATGCGTTCTAATATTTAAATGTCTTTATAAAAGATTATACGAATCTTTTTACTTTTTCCACGGTAGCAAGTAATCCCATTCCTTTCAGTTTAGAGTTTGAGCATTGTAGCTTTAATATAGTTTGTTATTGGGTGCTTGAGATTTTAGATTTCACCTGGCTTCATTTCGGTCCTTTGAGTTTGGATATTAGATCTTGTTTAGCATTTAGAGCTTAGATATTAGTGCTTCCCGCGTAGCGGACCAGTCATTGCGAGCCTACGGCGAAGCAATCTCGGTACCCCTCAGTTTGTCATTCTCGGCGAAAGCCGGGAATCCATAAACTGAAAACTAAAAACTGCTATCTACTGAGAACTGAAAACTGAGAACCATAAACAAACCCTTTGAATTATTTGAATATGTTTGAATTGGCAAAACGACTCACGATTGGAAGAAAAAATCTCAAAGCTGGAAAAGAGGAGTCGTTTCTGTGAGGCACCATCAGGTGTGCGGAAACAAAAACAATTCCCGCTTCTCCGACTGGCAACTGTAAACTTAAAAACTGAATACTGACAACTGTGAACTACTAACTCCCGAAAACATCATTGAACTATCATTCAAAAATGTGCTATAAATAACCAGTTTTGCTTTGAGGTAAGTGTAAATGTCCAATATAAATATCCCCGCAGATAATTCCCGCCGGGTAGTCATCACCGGCATGGGCATGGTCAGTCCGCTGGGGCTGAGCGTCGAAACCACCTGGGACGGACTCATCAACGGCCGCAACGGCATAGACTACCTGACTCTGTTTGACGCCTCGCCCCTGGAAACCCGCTTCGGCGGTGAGGTCAAGGGCTTCGAGCCGACGGATTTTATCAACCGGAAGGACGCCCGCCGTATGGACCGATTCGCCCAGTTGGCAGTGGCCGCCGCCCGCCAGGCGGTCGATGACGCCGGGCTGGATATTGAAAAACAAGGCGAGGAAATCGGCGTAATCATCGGCTCCGGCATCGGCGGCCTGGGAACCCTTTTTGAACAGACCAAGATTTTCATTGAAAAAGGACCCAACAAAATAACCCCTTTCCTTATCCCCATGATGATCGCCGACATGGGCGCCGCTCAGGTGTCTATCGCCCTGGGGCTGAAAGGACCTAATTTCTGCACCACCTCCGCCTGCTCTTCCGGCTCCGATGCCATCGGCACCGCCTATGAGAGCGTCAAACAGGGCCGCGCCGATGTCATGCTGGCCGGCGGCACCGAGTGCGGTATGAACCAGCTGGCTTTCGCCGCCTTCAACGCCCTCAACGCCCTGTCCACCGACAATGACGACCCGCACCACGCTTCCCGACCTTTTGACGCCGGCCGCACCGGATTCGTCATGAGCGAAGGCGCGGCGGTGGTTATACTGGAGGAACTGGATACTGCCCTGGCCCGGAATGCCGACATTATCGCCGAGGTTATCGGCTACGGGGCCAGCGGCGACGCCTTCCATATTACGCAGCCAATTGAAAGCGGCGAAGGCGCTGCCCGGGCCATGAAAATGGCCATCAGCCGCGCCGGCATCAAACCGGATGAAATTGACTACATCAACGCCCACGGCACCTCCACCCAGCTGAATGACAAGATGGAAACCAATGCCATCAAGACCGTCCTGGGCGACTACGCCTATAAGGTCGCCGTCAGTTCCACCAAGTCAATGCTGGGCCATCTCATCGGCGCCGCCGGGGCTACCGAGGCCGCTGTCTGTGCGCTGGCCATTAAAAATGGTATAATTCCGCCGACCATAAATTACACGACGCCTGACCCGGATTGTGACCTTGATTATGTACCCAACACTGCCAGAAAAGCTGATGTCCGCACCACCCTGTCCAATTCATTTGGCTTTGGCGGTCATAATTCCGTGCTCATATTGCGGCAGTATAAAAAGGAGTAGCCCGTGCGCGGCGCCCGCTGGCACCTAGCCGACGGCGCTGTTCCGGAAGCGCTCAGCCGTCATTACCCCGGCCTGATGGCCCGGATTCTGGCCAATCGCGGTATCAACGATGAGACCGAGGCCGAGCTTTTCCTGTCCGGTGATGCCCGCCTTTCCGCTGACCCCATGCTGCTGCCGGATATTGAACCGGCCATGACCCGCATTTACCGGGCGGTTCTGGCCAGTGAGCTAGTCGTGGTCTACGGTGACTTCGATACCGACGGCATCACCGCCACCGCCCTGATGGTCACCGCCCTGAAATGCCTGGGAGCCGATGTCAGTCCCTACATACCGCACCGTATGACCGAAGGTTATGGCCTCAAAAGCGAAGTCCTTAAAAAAATGGCCGCCGATGGTGTTCGGCTGGTCATAAGCGTGGACTGCGGCGTAAGCGCTGTCGCGGAAGTCAAAGCCGCCCGCAAGCTGGGACTGGACATTATTGTTACCGACCATCACCTGGCCACCGGAGAACTGCCGCCGGCGGTCGCCGTGGTCAATCCCCGCCGCCCTGATTCCCGATATCCGTTCAGCGAGCTGTCCGGCGCCGGGGTAGCTTTCAAGGTGGTCGAAGCCCTGTTCCGGGGCATGGGCAAACCTCTGCCCCGGGAGCACTTCCTGGAACTGGCCGCGCTGGGAACCATCGCCGACATCATGCCGCTTACCGGCGAGAATCGCTACCTGGTCAAAGAAGGCCTGAAACACCTGAATGACCACCCTTCGCCGGGGTTGCTGGAGATTATCAACCTTTCACGCCTCAAGCCCGGCCAGCTGGAAGCCGAAAGCATCTCTTGGACGGTAGCCCCCCGGTTGAATGCTGCCGGACGTCTGGACCACGCCATCGCCGGTTACAACCTGCTCATGGCCGCCGGCGTAGAGGAGGCTGCCCGCCTGGCGGCTGAACTGGAAGCCCAGAACGCCGAGCGACAGCGGCTGACCGCGCTGTATGTGGGTAAAGCCCGGGATAAAGTGCTTTCGGAGCCGCTCAAACCGCTCCTTTTTATTGAAGACGAAGAATGCCCGCAGGGCATACTGGGGCTGGTAGCCGGACGGTTAAGCGACGAGTTCTTCCGACCCAGCGTCGTGGTTCGCTCCGCCGGAGATATGGCCACCGCCAGCTGCCGCTCCATACCGGGATTCAATATCACCGAAGCCATCGATCAATGCGGCCACCTGCTGTGTCACTACGGCGGCCATGCCCAGGCAGCCGGTTTCAGCGTAAGACCAGCGGACCTGCCGCGTTTGTCGGATATGCTTAACGAAATCACCGCCAAAGAACTTGAATCACTGGATTTGCAGCCGATACTGAAAGTTGACGCTGAGGCTAATTTAAGGGAACTCGGAGGAAACCTGTTCAGTATGCTGCAGCAGCTGGCTCCTTTCGGTGAAGGCAACCGCCCGCCGCTTTTTGTCTCCCGGTGCGTCACCGTGACTGACTACCGAACCATAGGAGCCGGCGGCGACCACCTGAAGCTGCGCCTGACACAGGGAGACGCTGTCTGGGAAGCGGTCGCCTTCCGGCAGGCGGAGGAGATTAAAAAAATACTGCCCGACCCGCTTGATGTAGTGTATAATCTGGAGCTGGATCGCTACAACGGCCGCGAAACGCTGAGATTGAATATCGTGGACTTCGCGCCGTCAGTCTGAAACATAAGAGGCTGAAATGAACGAAACGGTAGCTGTTATCATCGCCCTGCTGGCCGCCTATCTGGTCGGCAGCGTCCCCCTGGCTTATATGATGGGCAGATGGGTCAAGGGTTTTGACATCCGCCAGGTCGGTACCAAAAACATGGGCACCATGAATACCTTCTACCAGGTGGGTTTCTGGCCCGGGATGCTGGTGCTGACCGTCGATATCGGCAAAGGTGCTTTGGCCGTGGCTATTGCCCGGCTGCTGGAAACACCGCAGCTGGTGGAACTGGCGGCCGGTATGATTGCGGTTGTCGGCCACGTACTGCCGGTATGGCTCAAATTCAAAGGCGGCAAGGGCGGTGCCACCTGCATCGGTGTACTGGCTTACCTGATGCCGTGGGGAATCCCTATTTACCTGGCCGCTTTCGGGATATTCCTGCTGATAACCAAATTCCCCACTCTCAGCTACAGCATCGCCTTCGTAACTTTCTTTTTCGCCGCCTGGCTGATTTATGACTCGACGCTTTACCTGGTTTATACCCTTCTGCTGCTGCTGATACCGGGGCTGCAGTACATAATGAGAGTCAGGCAGATAGGTGAGAAATCAACCGGTTTCCGTGACGCGGTATTCCGTAAAAGTATCCGTGACCGCCGCTGAGCGGGCTTTTACAAAGCCGAATATGAATACGGCAGAAGAGATTTAGTATGCTTTATGCCTTATTTTGGCGTTTCTTCTTTTTGCCGTCAGGCCCGTAATAACTGGGGTATAGTTTGGACAGGCAGTCCGGGCAGATGCCGTGAGTGAACTCCGCCTCGGAATGATTGCTGATATACTTTTCCACGCTGCTCCAGTAACCCTTGTCGTCACGGATTTGCTTGCAGTTGGCGCAGATGGGCAGCAGTCCGGACAGCGTTTTAACTTCGGCCAGGGCTTCCCTTAACTCGGCTTCAACTTTCTTGCGTTTGACTATATCCTTCTCCAGCGCGTAGTTGGCCTCGCTCAAGTCACGGGTGCGGTCCCGGACTTTATCTTCAAGCGTCCGCTGGTATTCCAGCAGCCGCTTTTTACCCTGCTCATAGCCGTTAATCAATCCAACGGCACCCAGGCCTACCAGTCCGATAATGAGCATTTCCAGCAGGAGGTACGGATGCCAGTTAGAGGTCAAAAATACGATGGCATACGGTACCGTAACAGCCCCCAGGATAGCCCAGAAGATAAAACCAATATTGAGACCGAAGCGGAAGGTAGCCAGTGACACCACAGTCAGGAAAACTATCTGCTGCAGGGCGAAAAAAGCCAGCTGAACTTCATCGCCTACCGGTACCTGGCCTCGCAGCAGGTCAATATAGACTGCCAGGATAAATACCAAACCTAATCCGGTAATCAGCCAGAATTGTCGGTTGCGAAATAAATCCTTTTCCATCTTAAAATTCACAATCTAACATTATTTCATAAAACCCGGGGGTTGTAAAAACTTATGCAACTTGATCGTCGCCGGATTCACTGTGGACACCCAGCATATTTCGCAGTAGAAACACGGCAGCGGCTTTATCCAGCGGTTCATTATTGTTGCCGCACTTTGGTGACTGGATGCAGGCCGGGCAGCCGGTTTCACAAGGACATTCAGCTACCGTCTTAAGTGCCGCTTCCCATAACTGCACTATCATCTCATACCCTTTCTCGGCAATGCCCACCCCGCCGGCATGGGCGTCATGGATGAAAACCGTGGCCGTACCGGTATTCGGGTGCAGTACTGTAGACACGCCGCCAATGTCGTTGCGGTCGCACAGGGCATAAAGTGGCAGAATGCCAATAGCCGCGTGTTCCAGCGCGTGCAGCCCGCCGCTGAAATCCAATTTCCCCTTCAGCGAATCCACGGCCTCAATCAGGCTGTCCGGTATTTCAAACCACAGCGCCACCGTATTAAACCGCTGCGGTGGCAGCGTCAGCGGCTCTTCACCCAGCACTTCCTCGGTAAACTGGGCTTTGCGCCGGAATCCGATAACAGTAACAGTGACTTCCACTTCCCCCAGGTATACCGGAACACCGCGGATAAATCCCGAGCGAGTTATTTTTTTTACTTCCAGCTCGGTAATATCCTTGCTCTCCGTATAGTAGGCTTCATCCGTCAACTCAACATGAGCGGTACGGGTATCCGTATCAAGCGAACGCACAATATAGGATTCGCCCTGGTGCAGGTATATGGCCCCGGGGAAAAGCTGGAAAAAAGCGGTTTCGGATGCCAGCATTTCCAGGAAAGCCCCGGTGCCTCGGTCAATGACCGTGTAATCATTACCTCCTGAACCCCGTAAACTGACTTCACCGGCCGGATAAGCGACTTCAGCAGACGGATAGAAACTGGATCGCCGCTCCTTGAGCAGACCCTGTTCTAAAAGCTTACTCAGGTTATCCCGGTAGCCGGCCCCGAATAATTCGGCATCAGCAGCCGACAGAGGATACTCCCAGGCCGCACACAATAGATGACCAGCCGCGATATATCGGTTGTCAGGGTTGACCAGCGCCGCCTCTGCTGCGCTGCTGAAAAAGAATTCCGGGTGGCGCATGAAATACTGGTCCAGCGGGTCGTTGCGGGCTACCATTATACTGAGCGACCGTCGCTGAGTGCGGCCGCTGCGGCCGGCTTGCTGATTGGCCGATGCTATGGATCCCGGATAACCGGTAAGAACAGTGGCGTCCAGGGAACCGATATCTATACCAAGCTCCAGGGCGGAAGTAGCCACCACCCCGTCCAGCTTACCCCCAAACAGTTCAGCTTCAATCCGGCGCCGGTCTTCGGCCATATAGCCGGCTCGGTAGGCCTTTATCCTACTGGCCTTTTCCGGTGCCTTGCCGGCCAGGCGCTCCCTGGTGTTGACAAATACCACCTCGGCCAGGCGCCGTGTTCTGGTAAAGACCAGGCTGCGTATACCGCGGGCGACCAGGTCAGCAAACAGAACCGTAGCTTCAGCGGAAGCGCTGCGCCGCTGGTTTTTGGCCGCATCGGTAAGCGGCGGATTCCAAAGCATAAAATCCTTGCCGCCGTAAGGTGAGGCGTCACTTTCAATAACGGTAAACTCCAGGCCGGTCAGCGCCGCCGCGAACTCTTGTGGATTACCGATAGTCGCTGAGGTCATAATAAACTGGGGAGTACAGCCGTAACGCCGGCAAACGCGCCGCAGCCGCCGCAGTAGAAGAGCCAGGTGTGACCCGAATACACCGCGGTAAAGATGGGCTTCGTCGATAATAACGTATTTTAAATTGGACAGGAAGCGCCGCCAGTTCTGATGGTTGGGCAGGATACCGACATGCAGCATATCCGGATTAGATAACAGGAATCGGGTATCGCGCCGTATGGCCGCCCGGTCAATACCAGGCGTATCGCCATCGAAAGCGGCAAATTCAGTATGCTTGATAACATCAGGGCAGAACAGCTCTTCGATGTGCCGCAGCTGGTCCTGTGCCAGCGCCTTGGTCGGAGCCAGGTATAACGCGGTGGCTGCCGGACTGGACGATAATGACTGCATAACCGGGAGGTAGTAGCCCAGGCTTTTACCGGAAGCCGCCGGAGTAACCAGAAACACGTTATTACCGGCAACAGCCGCGTCAACAGCCATAGCCTGATGCCGGTAAAGCGGCCATACCCCTTGTGCCTTGAGGCATGATTCCAATTTGGGATGCAGCGGTTGTTTTAAGTCTGCGTATTCCGCTGAACGGGGCGGTATCACTTCCAGGTGGGCTAACTGGCCGGCTGCTTCCGAGGAAGCGATAAGATATGTGACAAATTCCTTGATATCCACGTCAATAATCAATAATCTCGATGTTTGACTCCATCATTTCCAGGTCATAGCCGGAGGCGAAATGGAGGGCCTTATTAAGCACCTCATTGGTATGGCGCTTATCATTGGACAGACAGGCTACCCCAATAACCGCCGTCTGCCAAAGATCATTGCCGTCAACTTCAGCCGCGGAAACATTGTAACGGTTGTTGATTTGGGCTACCAGTGAACGCACAATTTTTCTTTTTTCCTTGAGAGAATGACTTTCAGGTAACTTGATCTGAAACTGCATAACACCTACGTTCATGTATCAACCACCTGTCGTGTTATTACCGGATAAAGCTGCCCTGAAAGGGATTTCTCACCGGTGACGGCTAAATATTACGCTTAAAACGGTACCCTATATTACGCACCGTTTCGACATAGACTTGGCCGAATTCCTCGATTTTAGCCCTGAGCCGACGTACATGAACATCAACGGTACGGTCACCGCCGAAGTAATCATAACCCCAGACTTTATCAAGTAGTACTTCACGGCTGAATACTCGTCCCCGGTTGGAAGCCAGGAATTTCAGTAGCTCATATTCACGAAAGGTAAGCTCTACCAGCGCCCCGCCAATGGTAACTTCGCATCTGGCAATATCAATCGTCAACTCACCGGCTGATATAATATCACTTGAAGGAGCGGCATCCGCTCTGGAAGCGATTCTGCGGATGCGGGCCAGCAGTTCATCAATATCAAAAGGTTTGAGGACAAAATCAGTAGCGCCGGTTTCGGCAACCAATTCGGACAGGCGATGGCGGAACAGCATCAGGACAAAATATGGCTGTTTTTCCGGATTCTTCAGTTCAAGTTCCGGCCATTCACCGTCGGTCGGAACGTCTAAAATTACCAGCCGGGGAGAGTGCCCGGCTGCCTGTTCAGCCGGAGCGTCACCGGGATTCTCAAGAGTGCAAACGTAACCTTCCCTGGAAAGACGGGTTTTAAGTTCCCGGGTCTTGTCGGTTTCTTCAGCCAGTATTAGTATTTTAAACAAAATCTACATACGTTAAAGGGATTAGTAGGAATACATTCGACCATAGGGACGCAGTGTCTTGGGATACAGCTTGGTAAACTTCCGCTCCATAATCTGGGCAGGATCGCCTCCAAAGTGACCACAATACTCTTTAACCAAACCCTCAAGCACCTGGCAGTCCGAGTCTTCAAGTTCCGCCACACCTACTTCTTTACCCAGTTGGTGGGGTTCAAAACCCCCGCTTATATATATTACCCCGGCATGGAGACCGGTGCCAATAAAGCTGGCTTTATGCTTCTCACCGTCCTTCAGGCCAAGCCCCAGGACCACCAGCACCCCTCCAGCCATATATTCTCCCAGGAAGTCCTGGCCGGTATCGCCGACAACCATGACGGATCTCTTGTCTTTATACTCTTTCATATGTATGCCGGCGCGATAACCGACATAGTCACGGATAAATATCTTGCCCCCGCGGGCTGCCATGCCGCATATATCTCCGGCATGACCGTGAATGATAATCTCACCGGCATTCATGGTATTGCCCATGCAATCCTGGGCATTACCGAAGACCTCAATGCGGGAACCGTTCATGAAAGCCCCCAGGTCATTACCGGGTGTTCCTTTGATAGTAAACTCCATAGGACGCGACAGATCGGTGGCAATATATCGCTGGCCGCACACATTCTCCAATTCAACGCGTTCCACGCCTTCATCGGCCAGCTGCCGCAAGCGTTTATTCAAGTCGCGGTAATAAACATCCGTAGTATCTATCTTGACCGCTTTGGGGCCAGTTGTTGTTTCTATCATATTAGTCGCCAGCCATCCTTACGCCTAAAATTTCCAGCTCTTTCTCGGTGAGTCCGTAACCACGCAGATGCAACCGGTTACCGCGTAGGCTTTCCAGGGCATTAACACCCATGCCACCCAGCATATCTTTGATTTCCAGCGACCAGCCGCGCAGCAGGTTAGCCGCCCGCCTAGCGCCGATTTCCGGGTTTACTCTCTTGGTCAGTTTAAGGTCTGAAGTGCACAGTCCCCAGGCGCATTTGCCTGTATGGCACTGCTGACAAAGCCGGCAACCAAGCGCTACCAGTGCAGCCGTACCAATGTTGACCGCGTCAGCCCCCAGGGCGATAGCCTTGGCAACATCCCCGGAAGAGCGTATCCCGCCGGAAACTACCAGCGATGCCTGGTTGCGTATCCCTTCCGCGCGAAGACGACTGTCAACCGCGGCCAGAGCCAGTTCTATGGGAATGCCCACATTGTCACGGATAACCTTGGGAGCCGCTCCGGTAGCCCCTCTGACGCCGTCGAGCACAATCATGTCAGCTCCCGCCCTGACCATACCGGAGGCAATGGCCGGTGAGTTATGCACCGCGGCAATCTTAACCGATATGGGTTTTTCATAATTGGTCGCTTCTTTCAGCGCGTATATAAGCTGAGAAAGGTCTTCAATGGAGTAGATATCATGCTGCGGCGCCGGTGAAATAGCATCGGTTCCCTGCGGGATCATACGAGTCAAAGAAACCTCAGCCGATACCTTCTCACCCGGTAGATGTCCGCCAATGCCCGGTTTGGCTCCCTGGCCTATTTTGATCTCGACTATCCGGCCGGAACGCAGATAATCAGAATACACTCCGAACCTTCCGCTGGCTACCTGCACAATCGTATTATCCCCATATTTGACTAGTGAAGGGTGCAGACCGCCCTCTCCGGTATTCCACATAGTGCCGACCTCGGTGGCCGCCCGGGCCAGCGATTCCTGCACATTAAGGCTCACCGCGCCATAGCTCATGGCAGCGAACATAATGGGCACTTCCAGTTTCACCTGAGGCGCTATCTTTGTGGCCAGACCACCTGTATCAGGGTCAATCTCGATGTTATCCGGTTTGCTGCCGATATAAGTACGCATTTCCATAGGCTCCCGGAGCGGGTCGATGGAAGGATTGGTAACCTGGGAGGCATTAAGGACCAGGTGGTCCCAGTAGATGCGCGGTGTTTTATCAGCACCCATACCGGTCAGCAGCATTCCTCCCTGCTCTGCCTGTTTCTGTATATCTTCTATATACTCTGGCTTCCATCCGGAGTTTTCCTTATATTCCAATGGATTGCGCCGGACAACCAGGGCATTAGTCGGGCAAAAAAGCACACAGCGGTGACAACCTATACACTTGCCGTCGCGACATTTTATATCATCGTCATCAGCATCATAGTAGTGGCTGTCAAAACTGCACTGGTTGACGCAAACCTGGCATTTAATACATTTATCCGGATTACGTTCAACAATAAATTTTGCGGGTACCAAAGTTCTCATCTGCTGGCTCCTTATTGCCTGATAGTAATGCCTTTACGGCTTAAATAATCTTTAACTTCATTGATGGAATAGGTTCCATAGTGGAAAATACTGGCAGCCAAAACGGCATCCGCTTTGCCCTTGACTAATGCATCATATAAATGTTCCGGGGTCCCGGCTCCTCCGGAAGCAATCAGCGGCACCGATACTTCCTCGGATATAATACGGTTCAGTTCATTGTCATACCCCTGCTGATGACCGTCACTGTCAATACTGGTAACCAGTAACTCCCCGGCTCCCATCTCTGCGGCTTTTTTTGCCCAGGCGACCGCGTCAAGACCTGATTCCTGGCTGGCGGAATGAGTTCGCACTATCCATTGATTATCATTAACTCTTTTAGCGTCTATAGCAACCACAATGCACTGACTGCCGAATTTTATTGCACCTTCTGTAATCAGCTCCGGACGGGCTACTGCCGCTGTATTAATAGCTACCTTATCCGCTCCGGAAAGCAGCATCTGGCGCATATCATCAATGGTACGAATGCCTCCTCCGACGGTTAAGGGCATGAATACCTTTCCGGAAAGCTCTGAAATGATGGACGCCATCGTTTTCCGGCTCTCCACTGTCGCCGTTATATCCAGGAACGCCAGCTCATCGGCCCCCTGTTCATAATAAAACTGGGCCAGTGAAACCGGGTCACCGGCATCACGCAAGTTAAGAAAACTCTGCCCCTTAACCACTCGCCCACCGGTAACATCCAGGCAGGGAATAATCCGTCGCGTCAACACTTCAGGCCACTCCACCAGCTATGGTTTCTTTTTTCCCGCCGATGGGATGCTTCAGTGAACCGATAACCGGCTGTCCTCCAGTGGGAATCCAGGCCTTGTCCAATTCCGGGCAAATCAGGCGAATAGCTGATTCCTCGCTGGAAAGATATAGCATACTGCCCTTTTCACCGACAGTCAGCGGCCGTAAACGGATACGATCGGTCAGACCTATCATTTCCCCTTCATGAGCAATAATAATGGTAAAAGGCCCATTCATGAGCAAGCTTCCATAAACCTGACGCAATGCCGTCAGTAGTTCCCTTTGCTCCGGAGGGCGCCGTTCAATCTCGGCCCATAATGGCGGCGCAAAAATCTCGGCCATCACTTCAACAGGTAAGTTATGCTTACGTACCAAAAGGTCAACGGCGTAAGCCACTACTTCAGTATCCGTCTGAAGTGTGCAGTGATATCCGAATTGTTCTAGATAGCGACGATTTATACCGTAGGAAGATATTTCTCCATTGTGCACAACTGTCCAATCCAAAATGTTGAACGGATGCGCCCCGCCCCACCATCCGCGAGTATTAGTCGGAAAACGCCCGTGAGCGGTCCATAGATAGCCGGTATAATCTTCCAGGCAAAAATACTCGGAAATTTCCTCCGGGTAACCAACACCCTTAAAAGCGGCCATATTTTTCCCGGAAGAAAAAACATATGAATCTTCGATGCGGGTATTGATTTCCATTACCTTGGAAACAACATAATCATCCGGGGAAATCTTGGCATCCTGTGATGCTTTATCAGCATCCAAAAAATACCGCCAAACCAGCGGCGGATTCTTGATAACCGCTACCGGTTTGGTCGGCACCTCTTCCGAATGATGCACATTGAAATGTTCATTTAGGAAAGATTCGGTGCTGGCCTTGCCTTCCTTGCTATCATACATGATATGGAAGGCATAATAATCCGGATACTGCGGATATAGACCATAAACCGCAAAACCACCCCCCAGTCCGTTGCCGCGGTCATGCATATTGGCGATAGCACGAGTTATGTCTTTGCCGGAGAAACACTTACCGGAGGTATCCATCATGCCAAAAATAGAGCAGGCATCAATGACCTTGCCATCACCGAACGTATTGCTTACACTGGTTAGATCCTTCATCTGTTTTAATTCTCCCCTGTTTTCACCCGGCCAGCGGTCGCCCCGGTCAATCTTTCTTCAATAATCTCCCGCGGCAGTTGTGCCAGACCAAAATCATCAGCCAACAACTTGTCCTTGAAAGCCGTAACCTTTATCCGGTCGCGCATCAAGCCGAAGTATATGCCGGCTTTGTCGATATCACCGACAAAAATCATACCGACTAATTTATCTTCACTGTTAACTATCAGCTTCCGATAAACTTCATCCCTCTCCTGGGTTAACACTTCATATTCACCTTCCGGAGGAGGAGAAGCCATACCGGCCGTAGCCAGTTCAAGACCAAAATAATTAAGCGAATTCATCGCAGTGCCGCCGCGATATTTAGTCGGCAATCCGGCCATATTGTAACCAGCCACTCTTCCGCCGATATAAGCGTTAGGCCACACTGGAGACAATCTGCCGGCGCCATAAACATAATCATAAGCCTCACTGGCGTCTCCGCAGGCATAAATATCGGTCACGCTGGTCATCATATGATTATCAACTACAATACCCCTGTTGATATTGATTTCCTCCGTCTGGGCTAGTTCAACCCGCGGAAAAACGCCCACGGCAACCACCACCATATCACAGACCATTTCGTGTCCATCATCGAACACCACGCCGGTGACCTTGTCTTCGCCCATGATTTTTGCCACTGTCCGACCGGTCATTATATTGACTCCATACTTTTTAACCGCGTACTCGGCTACCCGACCGGCTGGCTCATCCAGGATGGTATTGAGAATATAATTCTTCATTTCCACCACAGTAACCTTCAAACCACGTTTGACCAAGGCCTCGGTAGCGCTGATTCCAATCAGGCCACCCCCAATAACCACCGCCCGGCGGGCTTCCGGCAGATATTCTTCCAGTTTTTTAGCGTCGGCCAGGTTTATGAAATTAAAAATACCCGCCTTGCCCATACCTTCCATTTTAGGAATGATCGGCTTGCCCCCGGTCGCCAGCAACAGCTTCTCATATCCGATTTCAGACCCATCGTCCAAAGTCACTGTGCTTTTTGAAATATCCATCTTGTAGGCCTTATGACCCAGGCGCAGATCGATATCTTTTTTTTGGTAGAAGTCGGTCGGTCTTATCCTCATCCCGTCAGGGTCATATTCACCGGTGACATATTTAGAAATGAGAGGACGTGAATACGCAGGATAAGGCTCCTCACCAACGATAGTCATTGAACCGTCCGGGTCAATTTCTCGTATGGCTTCCGCAGCCCCCACGCCTCCGGCTGAATTACCGATAATCAGATATTTGGTTTTCATTGATTTACCCTACCTATTGTCTTCAAAAAATTGTCGTACATTCGGAGCCCTGTCGGGCCGCTCTTTTCAGGATGAAACTGTGTTGCCGTGATATTATCACTGGTTATCATTGAAGCGAAGCTCAGACCATAATCAGTTACCGCAACAACATTATTCTGATCCAGCGGTTCAACATAGTAACTATGGACAAAATAAAAATAGCCGTTATCGCCGATACCCTCAAAAAGCGAGCTGGACTGTTTTTGTTTCACTTGATTCCAACCCATATGGGGTACTTTCAGTCCCGGGGGCAAACGACGCACCCTGCCCGGCAGCAGCCCCAGGCACGGACAACCACCGCCTTCTTCAGTATCCTCAAACAAAACCTGAAGCCCAACACATACAGCAAATAGAGGCGTCTTTCGCTGGTTGAGTTCCAATATGGCTTTATCAAGCCCCCTGGACTTCAAGGACTTTACAGTATCCGCAGCAGCGCCGACACCCGGCAAAATTACCGCGTCAGCCTCAACTACCTCATCCGGGTCACTGGTAATTGCGGCCTGATAACCCAGCAGAGACACAGCGTTGAAGACTGACCTCAAATTGCCGGCTCCATAATCAATAATAGAGATCATAATATCTATTTTTTCTCGGCTGTCTGAGTATTTTCATCATTGATGAGCACGATCGCCTCGTTAGGGCAATTGGCTACACAGGCGGGAATTTCCAGGTCGGGACAAAGGTCACATTTTTTTACAACTTTGGTCAACTTATCTTTAATTAAAGCACTATTCGGACACGAAACCACGCATGTCCAGCAACCGATACATTTATCGGGGTCTGAAGTTACAACTCCAGTTTTCGGATCTTTGCTCATTGCCCCGGTCAAACAGGAATAAACACACCAAGGCTCATCGCAGTGGCGACATGGAACAGAGAAGCTGGTTTCATTCTGACGTTCTACCTTCAAGCGGGGCACCGCCTTGGGTGACTCTTTACGATATGCCTTTAAGATGTCCTTTGAGTCGGAATGCTGGGTAGCGCAATAAACCCGGCAAAGCCCGCAACCGATACAAACCTCTTTGCGTATATAGATCTTTTTCATACACCCCTGCTGCGCCGAAAATACGGCAGTCTTTTACCATATAAATATTTCATCAATTGTTACATATTATAGCTGATAACACCGTATATTTCAAACTTATTACCGGTTATTCGCCAGATATCGTACCGGGCACAAATCACTGTTACTATTGTACTTTGCTTATATAACGGCACTTTATATTATTATTTGCCGTTATTTTCAAATATAAATAACGGCGTAATCCCTCAAATTACGGCATACGGAAAATTTAATTTAAACATATTTTAGTTGAATCTCCAACTCGGTCGCTCAAGCATTTAGGCCTTCAAACAGTGTTTTCACCCCGATTCCGATTAATACCAAACCGCCTAACAGTTCTGCCCTCTTACCGATTAAATTGCCCAAACGCTTGCCAATCAAGAAACCAGCCAGTGAAACACAAAAACAAACGATCCCCACAAATAACGCAGCTGGAATAATAGCTACCTTCACAAAAGCAAAGGTCAAACCAACCGCCAGTGCATCAATACTTGTCGCCACAGACAAGCCCAATAAAGTCTTGACTTGGCTTATATCAAAGGCTTCCCGGTTGCTGTTTCCGGTTTCAAATGATTCTTTTATCATTCTTGCCCCGATAAAAACGAGCAATATAAAGGCAACCCAGTGATCAAAACTTTCAATCAAACCGACCACTGAACTGCCGACGGCAAAACCGGCAATTAGCATGGCAAATTGGAAAAAACCAAAATACCCAGCGACTTTAATCCGTTTACTATGGTCAAGAGCGCTGCCCATACTGACACTGCCGCTGATTGCAACCGCGAAACAATCAGCGGAAAGACCGAGCCCTATCAATAAAACCGCAAAAAAGTCCATAGGTGTCAGCCAGTCTATCAGATACTCAATTCATATTACAAACCTGGAGGGAGAAAGGGAGCCATCATTCTTTGATTTACTTTACATGGTATTACGAAGCGGCATCTTCAGCATTTTTCAGAACGCCGTACCGAACTCTTGTGTTGTTGCAATACTCAAGCTGTATAATTATCGTTGAATCAGCCCGATTAAAATTGTGCGGCATATCGCCAGCAAGCGTTATTTAAGTTCAGCGGATTCGCAGAATAAAACACCGCCCGGCGACAATTCGCAATCAACACAAAGACATTTATTGTTTGGGAAAATATTACCGGACGGTACCTTATTACCGCGCCGACAGAAAAGCACCGGTAATGAATCAACCTCGACTGACTCATCCAGCACCCAGGTCACAAGCTCACGAACACGGGCGCTGTTGCATTGCTTTCTCACTGCCTCCGAACAATCACCGCATCTGCATTGCAGTATCTCACTAGTATTCAAGAATAAATACCCTCAGCTGTTTAAATTATACTGATGTCAATACCATTATATTATTGTATAATGTAACTTATTATGGTTAATAACCACAAAACACATGCTGATCTAATTGCGGAAAACGAACAACTGCATCAACAATTAGCTCAATATAAAGCGTCCCAAACAGCTGAATACCGCTCCCTCAAAGAGAGCGAGGAAAAGTTCCGTAAGCTTTTCCACAATGCCAATGACGCTATTTTTCTTTGGGAAATAAAAAACGGCATGCCTGCGGAATTGATCGAAGCTAACGAGGCGGCTGCGCGGCGGTTGGGATATACTATTAGAGAAATCACCAAACTTCAACTAACCGATTTCTCAATGGATTCTCCAGAGAAATCGGCGGCTATTATGAGCCGCCTGCTTAAAGATAAACACGGCTCCTTTGAATCATCCCATAAGACCCGCGATGGTCATATTTTCCCTGTTGAAATCAACTCCCATGTTTTCACCTTGGGTAAAAAACAGGTAATACTATCGGTAGTCCGCGATATATCAGCTAGAAAAAAGGCTGAATCTGAACTCACTGAGCTTTACAACCGGGAAAAGGAATTGCGGCGGGCACTGGAAAACGAGATAAGTAAACGTATTGATTTCACCCGTTCTCTAGTGCATGAACTAAAAACACCACTCACTCCGATGATCGCCTCCGGAGAGGTTCTGCTGGAATTACTGGACAATGAGGATGAGCTTCGGCTGGCCGGTAATATTTATCGAGGAGCGCTAAACCTCGAACGCCGTATTAATGACCTGTTGGATTTCGCCAGGGGTGAGATGGGGGTTCTTAAAGTAAGTATACAGCCACTGGATATATCACCACTTCTTCTGGACCTGGCTGCTGAAGTATCACCACAATTTGACCGTAAGCAGCAATCACTGGAATTGGAAATTGCTGATAATTTACCGTTCGTCATGGCTGATGAAGATAGACTGCGACAGGTATTGCTCAACCTGCTTAATAATTCAGCCAAATTCACACCCCGCGGCGGACAAATTACCCTGGGGGCCAAAGTAAGTGGTAAAATGCTTCAGCTAAGTGTAGCTGATACCGGCCGGGGTATTGACCTGCCGGAACAGTCTAATATTTTCCAACCCTATTACCGGGTGGAAAGCGACAACGATTCCAACGACGGAATGGGGATTGGACTGACCTTATGTAAGATGTTAATATCTCTGCATGGCGGTGAAATCTGGTTCACGAGCAAAAAAGGACACGGCAGCACATTCTACTTTACTATACCGCTGTCCAATAACCAATAAAAACGGAGAGTAATGATGAATAAACCTGAACTGACCGTAGTATTAATTGAAGACGATGCGGAAATCGTAGAAGCCGTCACTCTAACTTTTAAAATCCGTTGGGCACAATCAACATTTTTATCCAGTCCTTCCGGTGAAGAAGGCATCAGTCTAGTCGAAAAAAACAACCCGGACCTGGTGATTTTGGATTTAGGCTTACCCGACACCAACGGTTTTAACGTTCTCAAAGAGATTAGACAATTCAGCCACGTACCGGTGATTATACTGACCGCAAGGGGAGAAGAGGCTGATATTGTACGGGGGCTCGAATTAGGCGCCGATGAATACATCATTAAACCGTTCCGACAAATGGAACTGCTGGCCCGGGTGAAAGCTATCTTAAGACGTCATGAAACCTCGAATGATGAATTACCGTTGACCGTCGGCAATATGAGCATCGGTCCTTCGGTGCGTGACCTTAACCTGAATGGCCGTCGCATCAACCTTACCCGAACTGAGGGTATTGTCTTGAGCCAGTTAATGAGAACAGTCGGCCATCCGGTCAGCCATTCAACCCTGGCCAAAGCGTTATGGGGAGAAGAATACCCGGGCGCGGCAGAAAGCCTCAAAGTTTATGTGCGGCATTTAAGAGAAAAAATCGAAGACAATCCATCTGACCCAAAGCTTATACTCACCAAGATTGGCGCCGGCTACCAATTAGCTAAACCTGAGTAAACAAACCTTTTACCAGGTTAAGCCTTATATCACAGTACGGGGCGATGGTGTTTTGCCGTGCGCCGGTCTAAGTGAAATCATATTATAATACGGAAGATAATTACCGATATATGAGCCAATACAAAGTGGCGCTCCTTCATCTCAAGCCGGTTTTAGGTGATATTAACGCCAACCGTAAAATCATTGAAAATGCGGTTAAAATGGCCGCTTCGCAAGGCGCGGTTATGGCAGTAACACCGGAAACCTTTATTCCAGGGTATCATTTTGCCAAGAGAATCGGAACCGATTGGATTGAACCCCAGCCCGACTCCTGGCTGCAAGAAATGATTAAGCTCTCAGCGGAACTGGGGATTACATTATTTCTGAGTTATCAGGAGAGAGATAAAACCTCCGAAAATCTCTACAATACCGTTTACGCTATCAGTAAAAAGGACGGAATCGTCGGTTCCCACCGCAAAATGGGCATCAGTTCCGGTCATACTGCTGAAGCCTGGGCTTCCGCTGGCAGCCAAGTGAATGTTATCGCGTGTGACGGTATGAAAGCCGGAATATTAGTCTGTGCTGATACCTGGGGACCTAAATTCGCCGCTGAACTCAAGGAAAAAGGAGCCCAGGTACTGATATCCCCAGCCGCATGGCCTCCATTACCATGTCCCCCTGAAGGCTGCTGGGAAAAACGCAGCGAGGAAACAGGTTTGCCCATATGGGTATGCAACCGCACCGGAAATGAACCGGAGCTTGATTTCAGCTGGGGCGAAAGCATCGTCGCTGTTAACGGCCACAGATTAATGGAATATTCAGATGCTGAACCCGCTATATTGTTGTTTGAGTGGGATATGGCTAAAAACCATAGTTTACAAGCAGAATTTACCGTAATCCCATTAACTTAATTCCCAATTCATCTGTATTCACGGCTAACGTTATTTGGTTGTAGGATATCCCGCAGCTTCCCAGGCGACTATACCGCCATCCAGGTCATAAACCTCCATAAATCCCAGGTTTTTCATTACGCTCAAGGCTTGACCGGAACGATTGGAGGTGCGGCAGTAAATTAAGTATTTATTGTTTTTGTCCAGTAAATCTACTTCATTTTCAAAATTACCGCTGTTGAAATCCAGCAGTACGGCGCCTGCTATGTGCCCCGCCTCATATTCTGAAGTTGTACGAACATCCAGAAGAACAAAGTCATCGCTGGCCAGGTTTTCTTGTATCATCGTATAAGCTTCTGCCGGAGAAATTTCACGGGTAATCTGGCCCTCAGGATTATCCCCACCGCAGGCGGCCAAAGGCAGTATTAAAGTTGCCGCCAATATCATCATTATTATTGTTTTCAAGTTCATTCTCCTTAGTGTAGTAAGCATATTCAATTTTGTTATCAAGTTCAAAAAGAAACGGCGGGGACGGGTAATACCCGCCCCCGCTCAGTCTCAGGCCGGCAAAAAGCTAGTCTCCTTTTATGTCCGGTTTCTTTTCGGAAGTCTTATAGCGATGAGCGCTGCTCGTCAGTTCGTCAAAAGCGGCCTGAGCTTCGGTAATAGAGGCGCCGTCATCAAGGGTCGAGGTATCACCCACACCGGCGCCGGTGGCCACCGCTTTAAGCAGCCGCCGCATGATCTTGCCGCTGCGCGTCTTGGGCAGTAGATTTACGAAGAATATCTCTTCAGGAGTAGCCAGCGCTCCAATAGTAGCTCGCAGGTGCCGGGTCAGCTCTGTCTTGATCTCTGAAGAGGGGTTAGTTCCCTTTCGCAGAGTAACAAACAAAATGATTGCCTCACCCTTTACTTCATCCGGGCGGGAACAGGCTGCCGCTTCAGCTACAGCTGAATGTCCGACTATGGCGCTTTCCAACTCAGCGGTAGATATACGATGGCCGGCTACCTTGATAACCTCATCAGCCCGGCCCAACAACCACAGGTAGTTGTCCTCATCTTTCATACAGAAGTCGCCCGGAAGATAATAGCCGGGGAAACGTGACCAGTAGGTTTTCTGATACAGCTCTGAATTCTGATAAATGTCGAGCAGCATGCCCGGCCACGGTCTCTTAATAACAATAAACCCGGTCTCTCCATTGGGCAGCTCCTTGCCGTCGGGGTCAAGCACAGCCGGTAATACTCCAGGCATGGGTTTGGTAGCCGAACCCGGTTTTAATGGGTGAGGCTGAATACCTGGGCTGGGAGTAATCATAAAACCGCCGGTTTCAGTTTGCCACCATGTATCAGAGATAGGAATACGCTCGTGACCTATATTCCGATAGTACCACAACCAGGCTTCCGGATTTATCGGCTCCCCTACGGAACCTAAGGCTTTCAGAGAAGAAAGGTCATGCTTGGCCGGCCATTCCTCCCCGTGACGCATGAACATGCGGATTGCGGTGGGTGAAGTGTAGAAGGTGGTGACGCCATATTTGGCGATTATGGCCCACCAGCGGTCTATTCCGGGATAATCCGGCGCCCCCTCATACATCACTGAAGTCAAGCCCAATTCCAACGGAGCATAAACCACATAACTGTGACCGGTGATCCAGCCGATATCAGCAGTGCACCACCAGACGGTGCTGGAGTCGGTATTGAAAGCCCACTGCAGGGTCTTGGCAATCCACAACGAATAGCCGGCGGTGCCGTGCAATATCCCCTTGGGCTTACCAGTGCTGCCGGATGTGTATAGTACGAACAGAGGGTCATTAGAATCCATTGATTCCGGCTCTATGTATTCGTCCTCTTTGGGTAATATATCATCAAGCCAGACATCTCTTTTTGGATCCATCTCGACTTTATGACCAGTATGTCTAACAACGATAATATTTTTGACACATGGACATTTCTCAGCCGCCTCAACAGCGTTTTCCTTGAGAGGAAGCACCTTGCCCCGTCTATGCATCCCAGAAGAGGTAATGATAACCTTGGCTTCAACATCTTCAACACGGTCAGCCAGGGCTTGTCCGGAGAAAGCGGAGAAAACAACGGTAAAGACAGCTCCGATACGAGAACAGGCCAGCATAAAAGCCGCCAGAGCTGGAATCATCGGCAGGTACAGGGCTACTTTATCACCCCGTCCAACACCCATGCGTTTCAGAGCGCCGGCATAGTTATTGGTCAGGCGATGCAGCTCAGCGTAGGTAATTACCTGGCTGTCCCCCAATTCACCTTCCCAGTAAAAAGCCACTTTGTTCTTGGTTTCAGTCTTCATATGCCGGTCGAGACATTGGTAAGACAGGTTTAGTTTACCCCCGACAAACCAGCGGGCATAAGGAGCCTCCCAGTCCAGTACTTTCTCCCATGGTTTGAACCAATCCAGGCTCTGCGCCTGTTCAGCCCAGAAACCTTCCGGGTCTTCAATGGAGCGACGATACATCTCGTCATAATCGCCGGTCGGAGTGTAGTAGCTGCCAGTAGGCAAATGGGCTACGCGGGAATCTTTTTTTGTCATAATGTCCTTCCTTTCTTATATATGATTTAAGTTAATTATCCAAAATGCTACCCGGCCATACGTTAGTGTGGCATAGAGAAATTCCGGAAGTGGTATAAATACCATCGGCTAGCGCGGCTTGCTGCAACAAGCTGTCAGGACCGATAACACAATTGTCGGCGACTATGGATTCCTTAACATTGGAACAAGCCCCGATATGTACTCCTGACCATATAACTGAATTGCTGATACAGGCATCGGCGGCAATCCTGCAATCATTGCCGATAATCGTAGGCCCATTAATTGCCGCCCCAGCCTCAACACAACATCGGTCACCAATAATAACCCGGCCGGTAATGGCGGCTGAGGGGTCTATAGTTACATCTTTCCCAACAGTCTTTTCGAAATTTTTATAACGCTCTAAAACATCCATATTGAGCTGAAAATATTTTTCCCGGCTCCCCATATCCATCCAATAGTTGCCGGTGATATCAAAACCATAAAATGGTAATTTTTTTTGAAGCAGGTG
This sequence comes from Dehalogenimonas sp. NIT-SK1, assembly GCF_055384165.1. NCBI lineage: Bacteria > Bacillati > Chloroflexota > Dehalococcoidia > Dehalococcoidales > Dehalococcoidaceae > Dehalogenimonas > Dehalogenimonas sp. NIT-SK1. Next base: position 602,058 of record NZ_AP042352.1, on the reverse strand, counting down.
CTGAAAAGTTTCACATTCGATGCTGACAACAGTATCAAGTTCAATGTGATTCAAAACTTCAGGTTCCAGCAGATAACAGCCGGCGTTAATCATCCGTGTGGTTATTTGGCTAGGTTCGGGTTTCTCAATAAAGCGGAGGATTTCCCCTTCATCCCCGGTTTCCACCAGTCCAAATGCCGAGGGATTATCAACCTGGGTAAGGGCTATGGTAGCAAGGGCATGCTTCTGCCGATGATAACTCCTCATGGCTGAAAAATCTATATCTGAATAAATATCTCCGTTAAGAACAAAAAAGGCGCTGTCTTTTAACCAACTCTCGCAGTTTTTGATCGCGCCGGCGGTTCCAAGTGGTCGGGGCTCATCGACATAAGTGATACTCACCCCATAAGTGCCGCAATGGTCGAAATATTCTTCCATACGGCTCGCCAGGTGGCCGCGGGTAAGAATAATTTCGGACACCCCGTGCTCGGCCAGATGCCTCACGACATGAGCCATAAAGGGCTCATTAGTTACCGGCATCATCGCTTTAGGGGTATTAACGGTCAGCGGACGCAACCGCGTTCCAAGGCCACCTACTAGTATCAGCGCTTTCATAGGCTGCAGAGTCCGTCCTCCAACAATTCAATATCAATTTATTGGAACTTAACTGGCGGGACACAACTATCTTATAGGAACTAATACCATTAAATCAAGCGTTAATACCAATCGGAATCAATTGCACGGGTGCTAGTGATGCTTTCCTCTAGTCGATAACTGCTTGAGTATCCGGCTGGCTTCTTCAGCAGCCCTGGCCCGGTGACTGAGCCTGTTTTTATCCGCCGAGGCAAGCTCAGCCAGTGTGCAACCGAGTTCAGGAATGAAAAAAATGGGGTCGTATCCAAAGCCGTTGCTTCCTTTGGGAAAGTCAGCAATGCGGCCTTCCAAGACACCTTCAGTTGTTTGTCCTATGTCATCGCCCGGGTCAGCCAGGGCTATCACGCATCGAAAACGGGCTCGGCGTAATTTTTCCGGTATATCCTTTAATCTACGCAGAAGTAATTCGTTCCTCTCGGCATCAGTCGTATTGTAACCGGCATAGCGCACCGATAATACTCCCGGCTCTCCTCCCAATGCTTCAACTTCCAAACCGGAATCATCCGCCAGTGTTAAAAGACCTGATGCCTGAGCATACGCTGCGGCTTTTAATATTGCGTTTTCTTGAAATGTGAGGCCAGTCTCGGCAACCGTAATATCAATATTCTTATCAGCCGGTGTAACCAGTCGGTAACCACATCCGGCCAGCAACCTGGAATATTCCTTTATTTTTCCGGGATTGGTGGTAGCTAACAATAATTCCGTGTACTCTTTTCCCAATTTTAAACCCCTATTCGTTCCCACCTGAGAAAACAAACAATATTAGTAAAAAAACAGTTCCCTTTTTTCAACTTACTTCATTGCCGAAAAAAGGAAACTGATTATTATCTCCCCAGTATTATTACTGCTCGTTAAATAGGCTCAAAACGCCCGGCAAGTTTGCGGGAAACCTGCGGCATAGTGGTGTACTCCATCTCATCAAGCGGCAAACGGTGGGGTTCGAAAGGTCCGTGTTCCCGCATCATATAAGCCATATCATTGGCCATTTCCCTGGCTTTATCATAGGATCGGTCAGCAAAGAAATCACGCGGTCCCACAAGTTTTCCCTCGGACAGCTGGAATCCCAGCGCCGTTACCCGGGGCGGTCCATCAAAGCGGGTCGGCAGACTGTCAGCCACACTCACCGGCATCAACGGTCCGTAATGGGACCCGCGCATCCAGCCCTCAACCAGATAAGGTTTGGCGAATGGCTCCAGAGCCTCACCGACAGCCGGGAATGACCCCTGGCAGCGAACTATGCACACCGGGTCGTCCTTGCCGACATAGCGGCCAGCTAAAAAGGCTAGTTTCTGCGTTGAGGAAGAAGCTGCTATCTCTCCGCCTCGGGTATATACCGATTTGATCGGATAACGATTAGCCGCTCCGATAAAAACCAGCATATCGTAGATCTCTTCCGGTGTGGTAAAGGTGATTTTTTTGCTTTCTTTTACATCATGCACCTCAAACTGGAAACCCTGGTGCATATTTTCAGCGATCACCAGACCAATGGTATTGAATGGGTCAGCAAACATCTTATACAGTGGAATATTCCAAGCGCCGGATGAAGTCTTATCGGCCATAAAAACAACAATGGGTTCCGAAGGTCGCTCTTCAAACTCCATCTCCGCCGCTCCAGGCCCCATTCCCTTGATATTGCCGGAAAAGGCATCGGTCAATAGATCCTGGCCGGCACCGTATAATTTCAGCTTCTTGGCAACATCAGTGCATGACACAAATGTATCCCATGCCATCTCATGTATATCTGCGTTATTCTCACCCTTCTGGTGAGTCATGATAAGCTGTAAATCATCACCGCATTTGGTTACATGATAGTCAATCAGCAAACCGCTTTCTTTAGCCTTGGCCAGGGCGGAGTCGGCTGCACAGATGCAATCGGGATGGGCATCGGAATGCCCGACATAACCTCCGATATCAGCCTTTATGACACTCAGGGTTACCTTCATGGGTTTTCCTCCAACTGTTAGTAATCAATGCCCTTGCGAGCGCGAATTCCTTCATTAAGGGGGTGCTTGATCATCAGTACCTCAGATACCAGGTCGGCCATCTGTACCAGTTTTGGATCAGCGTATCTTCCGGTCAGCACCAGTTCAACATTCTCCGGCTTATTCTCAACCAGCTTGACCACCTCTTCAAGATCGACCAGGCTGCTGGCAATAGCGCCGTTAATTTCATCCAGGATTACCAGATCATAACCATCATTCATGGCTGCAACGGCCGCGTTAAGAGCTTTCTGAGCCTGTTCTCGATGTTCCGGCTTCACATTGCCCCGCTTGGCCCAACCCCGTTGCCCGAAAGTGTCAATAGTTACATTAGGCAGGGCCTTGAGGATTTTAAATTCCCCGTGATCAAAGGCCTCATTGGCTTTCATCATAAAAACCATATAAACCTTAAGGCCGTGACCGGCGGCACGCACTGCGGTGCCTATGGCGGCTGATGTTTTTCCCTTTCCATGACCGGTAAAAATATTCACCAGACCTTTTTCTAATTTATAACCTTTATCTGGTGATTCGAGCTGGGTCAAAACCGGCCTCCGCATAGGGTATCATATATAGTAAAACAAGACTGTAACTGTACAACATTTCAAGTTTAACAAGCCGCGTCTAAAAGTGTCAACTGGAAATAAGTACCACCATTTCCCAAATTTGCACGTTTTTGATTTATTGCTGAAACCTTAATAATGATTGTCCTGCTCAGCGGCAATCACTTTATTGCGCAAAGTGCCGACGTGTTCAATTTTAATCTCCACGGTATCACCCGCCTGCATGGGGCCTATGCCGCTGGGAGTCCCGGTAGCGATAACATCACCGGGCAACAATGTCATTACATGGGAAATAAAGTGAACCAGGTAGTCAATGCCGTAGATCAGGTCGGCGGTATTGCCGTGCTGTTTGCGCTCTCCATTTAAATAGGTTTCAATATTCACACTGGAAACATCGATATCAGTTGCCACCCAGGGCCCGATGGCCGCGAAGGTATCAAAACCCTTGGCACGGGTCCATTGCCCATCCTGCTGCTGCAAATCCCTGGCTGTTATGTCATTAAAACATGTATAACCCAGTATATACTCAGCAGCATCATCTTGGCTTACCCTCCAGGCCGGCTTTTTTATTACAACGGCCAGTTCCGCTTCATAGTCAACCCGGCGGGAAATCTCCGGATAGCGAATCAACGCGCCGGGGCCGATCACCGCGGTTGAAGGTTTAAGAAAAATAAGCGGTGCGTCCGGTACCTTGTGCCCCATCTCACTGGCATGCCCGTGATAATTAACGCCAAGACATACTATCTTGCTGGGCATGCAGGGAGCCAACATATCGACAGTTTCGACAGAGAAAACCCGGCCCGAATAATCACTCCCTTTAAACGGCGTACCGGCTATTTCAATAACGCTGTCGCCTTCAATAGCACCGTAACGCTCGATGCCATCGGGGTCTTTGAACCTGACAATATTCATTATGGTAGCATTTTAACCTTTAGTCTCCATAACATACAACCAGAACTGCGGCAGAGAATAAAGTATTTTTGCAAAGCCGGCTGCCTAAAACTTATAATGGAACAGTATTTTCTCAGGAGCATATATGAGCGCACCCATCGTGGCATTCGTTGGTCATTCCGAATCGGGCAAGACCGGGTATCTGGAAAAACTGCTTCCGGAGCTTAGCCGCCGCGGCTATAAGTCAGCTACCGTTAAGCATGTACCGCGGCATTATCATGCCGACAACCCGGAAAAGGATACGGAGCGCCATCTCGCGGCTGGAGCCGGAGCAACCGTCGCCTGCGCCAAAGATGCATTGGTTCTAACCATACCGTCCAATGATGAACCATCATTGGACACCATAGCCGGTTTGTTGGGCGATGAATATGACCTGGTAATCGCCGAGGGCTTTAAACAATCCGCTGCACCCAAAATCGAGGTCTGGCGGCATGGAATCGGTCAGCCCCTGGAAAACCTGAAAAGTAAAGTTGCCGTAGTTACCTCAGGTGAATATCCCGGCAGCGCTCCCCGGATGTTTGACGTAAATGACATCGTATCCATGGCGGACTTCCTGGAGAAAAACTATATCCTGCCCCAGGGACAGCGCGTCAGTCTGCTGGTTAACGGAGCGGAGATAAAACTGTCAGCCTTCCCCCGGGAGTTCATCGCCAATATAACGGAAGCCATGGCAGCCAGCCTAAAAGGAATACCGGCGGTCAGATGGCTGGAGATTAGATTAAAAAAACGGGAAGCCGACACATCCGGCTAACTTCAGCCGGATGGTTTCGTTTAAAATAGCATTGTTCGGTATATTATGAGAAAAGAGGTCCTTTCACTTGGTTAAAAAGAAGCACAAGAAACATGCCCACCCCCATATAGTCCTCTCGCAAAAGGCTCAGTCAAAACTGGCCAAACAAAAAAAACAGCAGAAAATAACCCGCTGGGTCAGCATGGGGATCGTGGGTGCCGTGACGCTCGTTATCAGCATCGGTGCAATCGTATCGTGGCTGGTTCCAGTTTATCTGCCGTTGCAGAAAACGATTATCACCGTTAACGGTGTTGATTACAACGCGGCATACGTATCCAAAATGGTAAATTTCTACACCGGCGGTGAATCTACCTATGCCTATTTATACATTGATATGGTTCTGGACCAGATAGAACAGAACCAGCTGATGAAAGAAGCAGCGACGGAGATGGGTATTACTGTCAGTGATAAGGAAGTGAAAGAGCGGATAAACGAAGCTGAACTTGATGATAATCAGGTCACCCGGGATATAGTCTTTAGTTCACTGCTGTACCAGAAACTTAATGAAGATCATTTTGAAAACATTGTCCCCACTTCAGGAGAACAGCGCCGGAGCTTGGTTATGCTGCTTGAAAGTTCCGAACAGGCTGAAACAGTTAAATCTCGCCTGGAGGCTGGTGAAAGCTTTGCCGATATCGCCGAGGAGCTTTCCCTGGATGAAACAACCGTAGAAAATAAAGGCGATATGGGATTTAATCCTCCCGGCTTCCTTGATGAGCTGTTAAAAGCGGACGGATTGGATGAAAAGGTGGATTCAGCCTCTGCCGGCGACATTGGTTATTTTTATGACGAAGCCAAGAGCAAAGACCTGGGCTACTGGATAGTCAAGGTAACGGACAGACAGCAGGTCGAAGAAGAGACTCAGGTCCAAGTCTTCGGCATATTGCTGCCCACCATTGAAAAAGCGAAGGAAGCCCGTCAGCGTTTGCTTGACGGCGAGGATTTTGCCGCTGTGGTTGAAGATATGTCCCAGGATACCGCCTCCAAATCTGAGGACGGCGACCTGGGTCTATTGAACCCGGATGACGATGGTAGTTTACCTTTTGCTGATTATGTTTTCGATGAGGATACCGAAGTTGACGCGATCAGCCCGCCCATTAAATCTGAGGACACAAGCACCACCGGCGCCTATTGGCTTTACAAGATATCCGCTGTTGAAGAAGACCGCGAATATTCAGATGATAACCGGGCAAAACTGCTGGACCGGGCTTTTTCTGACTGGCTGGATGAACTGGCTGATAACCCGGACAATATTATCGAAAGAATAGAGCTTACTGACGAACTTAAGGACCTCATTGCTGAACAATCTGTTAATTAGATAAAGGATGACTTGGTTGATATGAGTGAAAAAAGTATAGGTGTTGGAATTATCGGAATCGGCGTTATCGGCAGCGCCGTAGCCCGCGGATTGCGTGACCGTGCCGATCGACTGGCCGAACAGGTTGGCTGTTCCGTAGAGTTGAAAAAGATAAAGGTCGCCTCCCAGGATATGACCAGGCCGATAATCGCGGAATTCCCTCCGGGTCTTTTCACCACTGACGATGATGAATTCTTCGATACTCCCGACATCGATATAATCGTTGAGGCCATCGGCGGTGAGTTCCCGGCCTTCCATTACCTTTCGCGGGCACTTTCCACCAACCGCCACGTTGTCAGCTCCAATAAGGAAGTAATTGCCAAGCACGCCGCGGAATTGCTGGAACTTGCGCACCAGCATAATGTAAGTCTGCGCTTTGAAGCCAGCGTAGGCGGCGGTATTCCGCTGCTGGAACCGCTGCAGTACGACCTGTCGGCCAACAACATTAAAGGTATTTACGCCATCATCAACGGCACCACTAATTACATCCTCAGCCAGATGGACTCTGAGGGTATTGAGTTCGCTGATGCTTTGCGTCAAGCGCAGGGATTGGGATACGCCGAACGTAATCCGGTTAATGATATTGAAGGATACGACTCAATATATAAATTGGCCATCATGTCCATGATGGTTTTCCGTACTGAATTCAAGCCGGATGATATTCTTCGCGAAGGAATAACCCGCCTCGAAGTCAAAGATTTCACATATGCCAAAGAGCTGGGATTCGTCATAAAATTACTGGCCATCGCTAAAGCTGATGATGGCGAAGTAGAACTGCGCGTTCACCCGGTACTGCTGCCCCACGATAACTTCTTGTCCAAGGTAGACGGTGTTTATAATGCTGCGCTGATAAATGGCGACCTGGTCGGTGACGTTATATTCTCCGGCGAAGGCGCCGGCCCTTCAGCCACTTCCTCGGCGGTGATCGCCGATATCATGGCAGCGGCTCAGGATAAAGCATTGGGTGTCGGCAACCGAATGCGATGGCGGCTGGATGGCAAGAAACGCCTGCTGCCGGCCAGTGAAATTAAAACCCAGTACTATTTCCGGCTCACCGTAGCTGACCAGCCCGGTGTCCTGGCTGAGGTAGCGACAATTTTTAATGATAACGCCATCAGCATTGCCTCGGTGCTCCAGAAGGAAGTGGATGAAGCCTCCGAATCCGCTGAGGTGGTTATCATGTCGCACTTAGCCCGTGAATCAGCCATACGCCGTGCGATTGAAGCCCTGCAGCTTTTGGATTGCATCAAGGCGGTCAATATTATCCGGGTGGGTCTTTAGATGAAAAATGGCGTACTGGCTAATTACCGCAAGTATCTTCCGGTTTCCGAAAAGACACCGTTAATCACCCTGGGAGAGGGTGACACCCCCCTGGTGCGCTCACCCCGGCTGGAACGGGAACTTAATGTCGGAGAGCTTTATTTTAAACTAGAGGGCTGCAACCCGTCCGGTTCTTTCAAAGACCGCGGCATGGTCATGGCTGTCGCCAAAGCGCTGGAAGAGGGTTATGAGGCCATAGCCTGTGCCTCCACCGGCAACACCTCAGCTTCGGCCACGGCTTATGCTGCCGCCGCGGGTATTGAATCGGTAATAATCATACCCAATGGTAAGATAGCCCTGGGCAAATTGGCTCAAGCCATTGTCTACGGAGCCAAAATTGTTATGGTGGACGGGAATTTTGACGATGCCCTCCGACTGGTGCGTGAAATGACCCAAAAACGCCGGGTTGCCCTGGTAAATTCCGTTAATCCCTATCGAATTGAAGGCCAGAAAACCGCGGCTTTTGAAATCTGTGATATGCTTAATCGGGCACCGGACCGTCTTTTTCTGCCGGTAGGCAATGCCGGCAACATTACCGCCTACTGGAAAGGCTTCAAAGAATACCGTGATACCGGTGTTGTTTCTACAGTTCCCAGGATGATGGGCTTTCAGGCATCAGGTGCCGCCCCCATAGTTCTTGGACACACGGTAACAAACCCGGAAACAATTGCTACTGCTATCCGCATCGGCAACCCCGCCTCATGGAAGCAGGCTGAGACCGCGCGTGACGAGTCTGACGGTTTGATAGATATGGTCAGAGATGAGCAGATACTCCAGGCATACCGCACATTGGCTGAACGCGGCGGGATTTTTGGTGAACCTGCTTCCGCCGCGTCCCTGGCCGGTCTGCTCAAGTTACAGCAGCAGGGGCACGATTTCAGCCGTGAGCAGATTGTCTGCGTGATTACCGGCAGCGGTCTCAAGGATGCCGATACAGCCATTAAAGGCTTTTCAGGAGAATTCAACGAAATTCCGCCGGAACTGTCGGCGGTAGAAAAAGCGCTGGGCTGGTAGCCGAAATCAAACTCGGAGGTAACCGGATATGAAAAAGATCTCAGAGGAAATCGGTGCTTTCTATCAGCATTATCCCCGTCTGGCCGCGGTAGTCGGCGCCTTCGATGACGGCCGCGCCAATGCCATGGTTGCCGCCTGGCATACCCCTTTGTCTTTCAGCCCGCCGCTTTTCGGTGTATCAATAGCTCCCAAGCGGCACACCTACGATATGATTGCCCGCAGCAAAGAGTTCAGCGTCAATTTCCTGCCTGCTTCCAGCGCCGGCTTGCTTGCGGCTTTGGGCGGCAGCAAAGGCAGTGATGTTGATAAATTCGCCGCTTTTAATATCAGCCGGGAAACTCCCCTGAAAAGCAACACCCCCATATTGACTGATGCCTACGCCGCCTTTGAGTGCAAACTGGTAGAGGACCGCCGGTTCGGTGACCACCAGTTGCTGGTTGGTGAAATCGTGGCTGTGCATACCGCGGACGAGTATTTCGCCACCGATGATATTCTTAATTTAAAAAAGCTTACCCCGGCCTTCTACATGGGCAATGACAAATACATCACCCGGTTTCAAGCCGTGGTTGAGGCGCGGGAGCGAGAAAAGTTCTCTCGACCGGACAACTTTTAGGAGTTTAAAAGTGATTGATCAGAATGCCATCGCCGCCGCCGTTGAGAAGATGCTTAAAGCCATCGGTGATGACCCGGAGAGGGAAGGTCTGCGGGAGACCCCCCAGCGCGTCGCCCGGATGTATGCTGAAATCTTCAGCGGCATTGATAAGAACCCGGCCGATGACCTCAAGGTAGGCTATGAACTCGGTCATCGGGAGATGGTCATCCTGAAAGACATCCCTTTCCACTCCATGTGTGAACACCACTTATTGCCCTTTTCCGGAGTAGTCCATATCGGCTACGTCCCCGGCCGAGATGGCCGCGTCGTCGGCATCTCCAAGTTGGCCCGGGTAGTGGAAACCGTTGCCCGCCGCCCCCAGATACAGGAACGCATGGCAACGGAAATCGCCGATGCTATTGTGGAAGGCCTTCACCCGGACGGCGTCGGAGTGGTCATCACCGCCGAGCACATGTGCATGACCATGCGCGGCATCAAAAAACCCGGCTCCAGCGTAATCACCTCAGCCCTTCGGGGCGGTTTCGCTCGCCGTCCAGCCACCCGCGCTGAATTTATGTCGCTTATTCAGTAACCACTTTACATTTATTCAATTTGATATGGGGCTATTGACATCGACCTTTCCGCGGACTATTCTGTAATTAGTAGATATTTTTACTAATTTTTCCTTATTTATCCTCTTATATTCAGTAAGAATATCAATAATACAGGCAAATATATGAAAATCAGTGGCAGGTATCTGCTTGGCGCTTTCCGCCTTTTAACCTTGGTGGTAGCTGCCGTGCAACTGGATTCCTTCCCTATTTCTGATGATTTGCCTGGCAGCTTCCCCTTACTGCTGATTGCTGCCTTATACAGCCTTTTCAAATCATTACACCCTACTGGGTGGTTTTACCGTGGTTGGAGTAGTAGCTCTCTGCTGGCAGTTGACCTGGCATTCTCCGCCATGCTTCTATTCCTGACCGGTGGAATGGCTAGTCCTTTTGTCCTGTTTTCTCTAACCCCGCTTCTTTCAGCTTCCTTGTTTTTAAGCGCCAGGCCGACCGCCGCTACCGCGGTTATTTCAATGATAATCATTACCTCTTCTCACCTGATGAACCCCTGGTATTCGCGTCACTTCAGCCTTGTGGATTCTTCTTTTCTCCTGGTGTATTTTATTTCCGCCTGCCTTATTGCCGTCTTGCCATATTTGGTTAATTCCAATCTTCGCCATCAAATGCAGAGTCAATTCATAATGACTGAACGACAGCGGCTTTCACGGGAACTTCACGACGGCGTCGCGCAAACCCTGTCCGGCCTTTGCTGGCAGTGCCAGCTGCTGGAAAACAGGTTGAAGACAATGGGTATCGAGCTTGATGAGGTGAAAGAGCTGCTCCGGCTTACCGAAGAAGCCCGTTATGATGCCCGGGAATCATTGGAACTGCTGCGTGAATACACCGGAAATGGCGAATTCCTCACCAATCTCAGGCAGTATCTACAGCATTTAAGACAAAATACCGGTATTTTATTTCAGCTTTCTGTCATACCCAGCGCTCATAAACTCTCTACCACGGCGGAAATTGAACTACTGCGTATCTGCCAGGAAGCCTTAGCAAATGTTCGCAAACACGCCGACGCCAGGAATGTCAAAGTTACCATCGCTCCGGAAAATAACCATCTTAATGTCAGTATCAATGATGATGGATGCGGCTTTGATGCCATAGCTTTTTACCAATTCAAGAACGCTAACAGTTCTCACGGATTAACGGTAATGCAGGAAAGAGCTGAGTCTGTCGGCGGACATTTGCGTGTTATAAGTATGCCCGGTATGGGAACAGAGGTACAGGTCTGTATCCCGGCCAATAACTGAAGCGCTTGGAGGTAACATGATCAGGATATTAATTGCTGATGACCACGCCATTGTGCGCAACGGTTTAGCTAATGTTCTCAAAGCCGAACCAGACATGGATATAGTCGGTGAAGCGTGTGACGGCGAGGAAGCGGTGCGTCTGGCGCTTAAACTTGAGCCGGATGTCATTTTACTGGATATCATCATGCCCCGTGGCGGCGGACTTACCGCCCTGGCCAACCTGGTTGATAAGTTACCGGCCACAAGAGTGCTGGTACTTACCATATCTGACCGGGAAGATGACCTGCTCAAAGCCTTGAGGTATGGAGCCCAGGGTTATTTATTAAAAGAAGTCAGTATCAAGGAAGTAGTCGATTCCGTACGCAAGGTATACAACGGTGAAGTCATTTTATCCCCCAATATGGTAGGCAACCTGGTTACCGAGTTCCGAATGAAACATAGCAACGGCGATGAGTTGAATCTAAGCAATCGGGAGATTGAAGTGCTGAGATTTGTTGGAGAAGGCTACACCAATAATGAAATTTCCACCCAGCTGTTCATCAGTGAGAGTACTGTCCGTACCTATCTCAGGCGCTTGCTGGAAAAGCTCCATCTGCGCAACCGTGCCGAAGCGGTTGCTTATGCCACCCGGCATAATATCAGCTGCAACAACTCTTAATTAATAAATATCTTCACCAATTATAACCCTCTGTTTTCCGTTCAAGCACCTGCCTAATCCCCACTTGTAGCCATTGAGCTTAATCATTTTGCTTACAAATGTCATCAAAATGATTAAGAAAAAATCACCATTCAAACGACTTGTGCCTTACTTTAGTACTGCCTAGTATGTATTTAGGTTGAAAAATACTATCAACCCCGGCCTTGGTCGATCGGTCGCCCAAAAGCGGCTGGAGGCTTTGGAAAATAAAAGGAGGAGAAAGAAAATGAAAAAGATTGGACTTCTTCTGATTACGCTGGTCATGGCTCTTGGCGCCCTGGGTGTCGGCTATGCCGCCTGGACGGATGAGATTTATATTGAGGGAACAGTTAATACGGGAGACGTGGATATAAACATTGTTGAATTATCAGGGACTGAAGTATGGAAGGACCTGATTACGGATGATCTAGTATATATTCATACCGTTGACGGCGTACCCGCCGATGGACAACCTGCAATACCTGACCCAGGGCTGTTAGTATCCACTGCTACTGCGGTTTTAAACCCGCAATATGAAGATGGGGACGGTGTAATATTCACTTTCGACAACCTATTCCCCTGCCAGGATTTCTACGTTGATATGGTACTACGATATGATGGCAGTATACCCGCCAAAATCAACTTTGCTTGGATAGGTTCAGATGATGCTTGGTTGGTAGACCTATGGAACCAGGGATATGATTCCACCAACCCTGATGCCGGGGGTATCTGGCTCGAAGCTAGAGACGCAACTGGAGCACCGGTTGACCTAGGATTGCAGATGCATGATGGTGACTTGGTTTATCTTGAGCTTCACATCCACATCCCGCAGGATAATAACTATATGAATCTCACCGGTTCCTTCACCGGCGGCATCCAGGTAATCCAGTGGAACGAATTCACTGGTGAACTCTATACTCACGACAGCGTTAGCTGACTATCTTGTCTAGGAGGGATACTATGAAAAAGTTAGGTATAATATGCCTTATCAGCATCCTGACCCTCGGCGGACTGGGTGTCGGCTATGCCGCCTGGACAGACGAGCTTTACGTCGGCGGCACCGTAGCTACTGGAGAGCTTTGCTGGCAATTCACTGGATGTAATCTGTTGGATGATGATGCTCCAGTTAATCCTGGAGGTGATTTCCCTACCGATGACCCGGACTTCACAAGTCTGCCCGGATTCGTATATAACCCGGAAGTCAACGACTATTTTTGGAATCTCGACAAAAATGTCGCTTGGGGTGAGTGCATGAGCGTAGATCTGGATGATGATGGTGATAATGAAACATTGCAGGTAACCTTTCACAATGTATATCCCTGCAACTTCAATGAGTTATCATTCTATCCCATGAACTGCGGTACGATCCCGTTGAAAATTGACCATCTGGTAATCAACGGCCAATGGATTACTACCGATGCCAAAGCAGATTTTGATTTCAACCAGGATGGCCATGCTGATTTTGAAGTCTGGTGGAATGAACAATCATTCGGACAGCAAATTGAACCAGGTGAACGAGGAACCGAACATAGTATCTGGTTCCACACCCTGCAGCCCTGCCCGCAAAGCAGCACTTTTACTTTCACCATAACCATCGTCGGTGTTCAATGGAATGAATACCCATTGCCAACCCCAGCTATTGAGTAAAGGCAGATGCTGAAACGTCAATCGACCGGGTGATGAATTCATCACCCGGTCGGAAGGCGGAGAGAAATGAAAACCAGAAGAAATAACCACCTCACCAATAAAATAGCCGTCCTGGGTCTGGCACTGGTTGTTGGGCTTGGTTCCATGACCATCGGCGCTGCCGCCTGGACCGATGAGATATGGGTTAACGGGACTGTAACTACCGGCGGTTGGAGCACTGAGCAGGAAGGCAGCCCGGGTTTTTGGAAAACCGCTCAGAAGACCGGCAAATATACCCCACAGCAGCTCCTGGATTTCTGCGCCAGCGTGGATGCCGCTTCACAGTGGCTGGTGCCTGATGTAGCCGTGCATTACGGTTTGGTTGACTGGGCTGATGTGGAAAAAGTATTTGATGACGGAGAGGGACCTATTGCTGAAAAGCAATTCCTGCGGCAATATATGGCCTTGAGGCTCAACGCCGTATCCGGTCGGTTGTTCCTGACCACTACCCACAACATATTTAACTATGATTCCGGCAATTACCTTGGGCTGACACCGCTGCCCACTTCACCACCACCTAATCTGCAGCAGATACTCAATGCCATTGAAATTAAGTTTGGTACTTCACCAACCAAGGCACAGTACACCATAATGAAAAACCTGTGCGAGGCTTTGAACGTCTTATTGGTATAAATTTACCCTATTGACAACTCTAGTTACCAGTATTAGATTTAATTCATGATTTCCAACTTTCGTTTTATTACCTCTTTGCTGCTGGTATTGCTGCTCGGCATATACGCCTTCGTCAACTTCTTCCCGGACACGGTTTTCGGCAGTTTTACAACTAATTATGTTATTCAGCCTTTATTATGGGTTCTTCTATTCCTTTTTGTACTTCTTTTATTGCCGCGGCAGAATATCAACAATGGCAAATTCCGCATAGAAACCCCTATATTGGTCATGGCTTTGCTGCTCGGATTGTTTCATTTATCCCTTCAGCTTGTCGGTGGGCTATTCACTGGTTTCGGTGACAGCCCATATAATTTTGATGCCAGGAGCATCTTTTTCAATTTCATCCTGGTTGTGTCTATATTATTAAGCAAGGAAATTTCCCGTGCCTGGCTTGTTCGTCGCTTTGCTGCCAAACACCAGACTGCCGGTATTTTATTTGTCGGTTTATTATTCGCTTTTTTGACCATACCGCTGTCGAAAATAACCGGTTTGGGCTTTACCACTGAATCCATTCGCACTGTTAACGCGGACTTGATCCCCGCCCTGGCTCAGAGTCTGCTGGCTACGGTGCTGGCTTATTACGGTGGTGCCCGGGCTTCATTTACCTATATGGGAATTCTCCAGGCCTTCTGGTGGTTCTCTCCCATTCTCCCTGATTTGCCCTGGGCCATAAAAGGGTTGATCAATACAGCCATCCCTATTACCGGCTTTATTCTGGTGCAGAATTATGTCAATAACTTATCCGGCCGCAGAACAAAAAGCCGTTATTCCGACAGCAATTCCTTCCCCCTTGGCTGGGTAGCGGTCACCATAACCGCAGTGGTTATCATCTGGTTCTCCGTCGGTATCTTCCCGGTCAGGCCATCACTAATTATCAGCGGCAGCATGTCTCCGGAATACAATGTAGGTGATTTGGTCATCATCGCCGATACCAAAGCCTCAAGAATAATAGAGGGGGATGTTATCCGCTTTCAGGAGGGTAAAATTGCGGTAATGCACCGGGTGGTCTCCATTGAGGAATCACCAAACGGACCCGTTTTTGTTACCAAGGGTGACGCGAATGACGCGGTTGATTCAGCTCCGGTAGTTGCTGAGCAGGTAAAAGGTAAAGCCGCCTTCACCATTCCTAAAATCGGTTGGATAGCCATCTATGTCCGAAGTTGGTTCGGGCTTTGATTTTTCTGGAAACTAAAATTGGGGTATTGTAATTAGACATACCGTAGTTTATGCTGATAATCAGTGAATATTATGGACATTGTTAGTCTGAAAAAACTATTAGGAAGCCGACTCAATAAGGCTGTATCGGTAACATTGCTAATACTGGTTATTATCAGCCTGGTTGGATACACCGTTGCCCGGATGATGCCTTTGGAACAGGAAGATACTGTTGACCTGGTTGCCTATCAGCATACCGGCACTTTTGACTATACTGCCTACCTCAATCCTTCATATTTGCTTGGTCCGGAGCCGGCAACAGACCCGGAGCCACCAGCTGACCCGGTTTATTTCATGAGTATAGTATCAACAATTGATTTTACCTATTCCTTTTACACCTCTACCTTGTCCCATCTGCCTACAAAGGCCACCGTAACCGCGGTACTGGAACACGAAGACCTTTGGCAAAAAGTAATACCGGTAACGGAAATGAACCTAGGACAACTCGGCAGCCGCGAATTTGATATTGAGTTTGAGCTTACCCCCCAGTATATTCAGTCAGTTTTTGACACCATTGATAAACAGATAAAAGTAACCACCAATGACCGCAGGGTGACACTATTGGTTGAGTTGGAAACTGATGATGAGGTCGTATTTTCACAATCCCTGCCGCTGGTCCTGACCAAATCCTTTATTGAGATAAGCAACGAACGTGCCAAAAAGGATGAGGTGAATTCAGGTATTTTTGATTACGCGGTTAACCTGGTACCCAATTCCCTGTTTGATACCAGCACTCTCCAGCCTCCACCGCTGTATACGCCGCCACCCCCGCCGACACAGAGGACCATCGGTTCCCAGGATACTCTTTTCACCAGGCTGGTTGACCGTATGGATTTAAATTTCAGCTACTCATTAGAAACAACCGAACCGATCACAGATATTAACAGTACCGTCAAAGTCTACGCCCAGGTAGAAAACCCCAATATATGGACCAAAAACGTAACATTACTTCCCTTGAAGCCGGTAAGCGATGACTTCAATGTCTCCTTTGAACTTAAATTGGCAGATTTATTGCAGTTACTTGAGGATATCCGCTCTGAAACCGGAACCAGTGCCGAAAACTATTTTTTATATGTTATCGCTGAAACATCAGTCACTGGAAACACCAAATACGGCAATATAAATGAAATATTTACCTCTGCCATGAAAGCCCCGGTAAGCGGCGGAGTTCTTAACTGGGGAGACACTCTGCAGACGATCAAAAACGGAACTATTCAAACAACCGAGATTAGTGACAATTACTTTATCGCCAATTGGACATCCTTGACCGTATCCGCCGCCCGATCCATGTTCCTGTGGTTCGGTATTGGTTTGCTTGTATTCGCCGCCCCTCTTCTTTTCTTCTATCTAAAATACAGACCACCGGGCCTTGCCGCGCCGGATAAACAAGCCCATGAATCGCTGCGAAAATATAAGGGTCTGATCATCAAAGTAGCCAGCCTGCCTGCGGTTCGTGAAGATGATATTATTGTCAGCGTTAATTCACTCGACGACCTGGTCAATATCGCTGGTGAAACCGGAAAAACAATATTGTATCGTCATGAACATGGCTGTCACTACTACCAGGTCCTGGATAATTTTACCCGTTATGAATACCAGGCTCTCTGCGCCTGATTGTACGCAGCACATTGCCCCCATACCTCGGATGAGAACCCCCGCTCCCCGTGCTATAATAAACACTTATGCTGGATAAACTTGAAGATATAGAAAAGCGCTATCAGGAAATAGAAGAATCTATCGCTGACCCGTCCGTAGCCTCGGACATCAGCCTGTTAACCAAGCTGGCTAAGGAACGGTCCTCCATGGAGGACCTGATTAACCTTTATCGTAAATACAAGACTGTTACCCAGTCCTTAGCTGATACTGAGCACATGCTGGAGAGCGAAACCGATGAAGAAATGCTGGAGATGGCGCGGGAAGAATACCACCAGCTCCAGAAACAGCAGGAGACACTCCACCAGGATATCAAGCTAGCCTTGCTGCCCCGGGACCCAAATGCGGAGCGCAACATCATTATGGAAATCCGCGCCGGCACCGGCGGCGACGAAGCCAAGCTATTTGCCGGTGATCTTTTCCGCATGTACACCAAATACGCCGAGATGAAAGGCTGGAGAGTCGATGTTATTGACCTTACCGAATCATCCGGAGGTACTTTCAAGGAAGCGGTTTTCGAGATTGACGGTGAGGATGTCTACAGCCGGCTGAAATATGAAAGCGGCGTTCACCGGGTACAGCGGGTGCCGGTAACCGAAGCCGCGGGCCGCATCCACACTTCCACCGCCACTGTTGCTGTCCTGCCGGTGGTGGAAGACGTGGAAATTGACGTCAAGCCGGAAGACCTGCGCATAGACATTTATCACTCCGGCGGCGCCGGAGGTCAGAACGTCAACAAAGTTGCTACCGCGGTACGCATGACCCACCTGCCTTCCGGCTTGGTTGTAGCCTGCCAGGAAGAACGCTCCCAGCTGAAAAACCGCCAGAAAGCCATGTCGGTACTCAAAGCCCGCCTGATGGCCATGGAGCAGGAAAAGCAGGACAGCGAAATAATCGACGCCCGCCGGGCGCAGGTAGGCACTGCCGAACGGTCAGAAAAAATCCGCACTTACAATTTCCCCCAGGACCGGCTGACCGATCACCGCATTGGCCTTTCAGTCCATAATCTGCCTAAAATACTTGAGGGCTACCTGGACGATATCATTGATGCCCTGGCTACCGACGAGCAAGCCCGGCTGCTGCAATCCGCTGGCTTATGAACCTCGGCGAATTGCTGAAACAGGGTGCAAAAAGCCTGCCTTCCGGACCCACTGCTACCCTGGAAGCTGAAATCTTACTGCGACATGTTACCGGTCTAACTCGCGCCGGATTATACTCCCGCTTGGACCAGCCAGTCCCGGACAGCTCTGCTGCTGAATATTTTGTTCTTCTAGAAAGGCTTCACGCCGGAGAACCGCTACAGTACCTGACCGGACACATGGAGTTTTACGGGCTGGACTTTGAGGTCAATTCATCGGCGCTCATCCCCCGGCCGGAAACTGAAATAATGGTAGAAAAAGCGCTTGGCATTGCCGGCGCTTATCCCAATCCGTTAATTGCCGACATCGGCTGCGGTTCGGGTGCCGTGGCAGTTGCCCTGGCCAAAAACTTGCCCCACGCAGCCGTTTCTGCGGTTGACGTTTCCACCGAAGCGCTGGTCCTGGCGGAACACAACGCTGCCAGTCTAGGTTGCGCTAATATTGAATTTATCAAGAGTGACTTGATGTTGAGTATTAGGGACAAGCATTTTGATATCATCTGCGCCAATCTGCCTTACGTTCCTTCAAAAGAGGCTCACGGGAATCTCTTTGAGCCGCAGACGGCTCTTGACGGCGGTCAGGACGGGCTGGATATCATTCGCGCATTGGTGCGTCAGGTAGCTGAACAGGAACGCCAGCCGGACTGGATGCTGCTGGAATTCGGCACCGGTCAGGCGGTTGAGATACAAAACATAATCAATCGGCATCTGCCCGGCAGCTATACCGATATTATAAAAGACCTCATTCCGCTGGAGCGTCTCGCTGTTACCCGGGTCTAATAATTTGACCCGCCGCCGGTTGCGATGATAAATTAAGAACATCATTGACCATTCGTTCAATAATTACCATGGAGGCAGTTTTGGACATTCTAGTCCTGGTTAAACAAATCCCCGACCCTGAAATTCCACCGGCCAGCTTTAAAATTGACGCCCAAGCTAAAAAAGTAGTCCCGCCGGCTGGCTTAGCTCCGGTAATGGACCCCTACTCCGAACACGCCCTGGAAGCCGGTCTGCGGTTGAAAGACGCCTGCCCCGGCAGCCGGCTGAAAGTTCTCAGCATGGGCAGCGGTTTGCATAAAGAGCTGCTTAAGAAAACACTGGCTTTAGGCGCCGATGAGCTTATCATGCTGGAAGACCCGTCCTTTGACAACACTTATAGCAACACTACCGCCCGGTTATTATCCCTGGCTGTCAATAAATCCGGTCATTTTGATATTATCCTCCTTGGCCGCCAGGCAGCGGATTGGGATGCCGGACAAACCGGCATCTTACTGGGAGGTGCCCTGGATCTGCCGGTCGTCAGCCGTGCCCGCAAAGTGGAAGCCACGGATGGTAAATTGCGCGTTGAAAGAATAACCTCTGAAGGCTATGAAATTGTCGAAGCACCGCTTCCGGCCATAGTCACCATTTCCGGGGAATTGGGCAAGCTGCGGCTGCCCAATATCAAAGGCGTGCTGGCGGCTAAAAAGAAGGAGCCGCTTTACTGGAATGCCGCTGACATAGGCGCCGATAACATTTCAGCGGGCGCTGACGGCCAGCCGGTTACACTCTTGAGACTCTATCAGCCGCAGCGGGAAACCCAATGTGAAATGATCACCGGTGACACTCCTGAAGAACAGGGTGTCAAACTGGCTGATAAACTCCGGCAGTTGAAATTGATTTAAGAGGATAAACATGAGCGATAATACAGGCATTTTAATAGTAACAGAAGCAAGGGACGGCAAGCTGGCACCGGTCGCTGCTGAGCTTTTCGCGGCGGCGCGGCTAATAGCGCCGGATTCCGGCGAAACAGTAGGCTCTGTCGTTATTGGAAGCGGCGCCGCGGCCGCCGGAGCTGATGCCGGTAAATTTGGCTCCGGGAAAGTTTTTGTTGTTGAAACTGGAAACATAACCGCTGACGCTGCCGCTATAAATATCACCCGTGCCATCAGCAGCCTTACCCCCCGTTTTGTCCTGGTAGCGGAAAACGACCTGGGCAAAGACCTCGCTCCCATGCTGGCGGCCGCGCTCCAGACCGCCGCGATTACCGATGTTATTAATATCAGCCGAGACGGCTCCCGGACAATCTATACCAGGCCCGTCTACGGCGGTAACGCTTTGGCTGACTTTGCCATTGAGACAGAACCCGAGATAGTCAGCATCCGTCCCAAGGCATTTAACCCGGCATCTCCCGGAGAGGGCACCGCTGAAATAATAGAGATGGACAGCCCCGAATCACCTTCCGGCATCCGGATAATTGAAAGGGTTGCTGTTGCTGAAACAGGTTCTAAAATTGAGGACTCCAAAATCGTCATCGGCGGCGGCCGGGGTATGGGCGGACCGGAGGGATTTGAGCATCTGAAGCAGATGGCCGACATTCTTGGCGCCAGCGTCGGTGCCTCCCGCCCGCCCTGTGACCAGGATTGGTGGCCGGACAGCGGACAAATAGGCATTACCGGCAAGATAATCGCTCCGGACCTTTATATCGCCGTAGGCATCTCCGGTTCATCCCAGCATCTTTCGGGCATCTCCGGGGCTAAGACTATTGTCGCCATCAACAAGGACCCTGAAGCCAACATCTTCAAATCCGCTACCTACGGCATCGTCGGTGACTGGAAAAAGGTGTTGCCCGCTTTCACGGAAAAAATAAGGGAATTAACCGGGAAGTAGAACTTTTTGACTGGTACTAGTACCTTGTGTTAGCATAGTTGATAATCAAATAGATGTCTCCGAGTTTTGGAGCCTAAACCCTTCTCAGAGGGCATGGCAAAAAAACCGGCGGGCGGGATAATACCCGCCCCGAGGGTTCCGTTGGAAACGACCGGGCCTCCCGTGATTTGGAAAGGAGAGCAAACCATGACTGAAGCTTCGTATGGCCGCACACCTCTCTAAGAGAGGTGTTTTTTATTGCCTCTAAGTAATAATTAATGAGGTTTTTATGAAAAAGAAATGGTTTAAGCTCTCCGGTTTTATATTCTCGATAATTCTGGTTGCGGCTTCCACAACGGGATGCGCTACCGAAAACTCAACCCCTGACCCTACTAACACCCCACCCCCGACCACAACCGATGAGGGGCTCAGCATTCTCGACCCCAGCGTCAGGCTGAGAGTCGCCACCACCACCAGTCTTTATGACACCGGACTCTGGTCGTTACTGGAACCTGAATTTGAAGATGAATTCGGGGTTGAACTGGACGTGCTGTATGCCGGCACCGGCATTGCCCTGGAGTATGGCAAACGAGGTGATGTCGATATAATCACCGTTCACGACAAGGCCCGTGAACTTACGTTTATTGCCGACGGCTACGGCACTGAACGCTATGCTTTTGCCAGTAATTACTTTGTTATTGTCGGTCCGGCGGATGACCCGGCCGGCATAGCCGGGCTTTCACCGGAGGAAGCTTTCCAGAAACTGGAAGAAACACAGTCAGTCAGCTTTATTTCCCGTGGTGACAGCTCCGGAACTCACTCCAAGGAAAAAGCTATTTGGGCAGCTGCCGGTTATGATTATACTGATATCACCAATTCAGGTGAATGGTATGTTGAGGCCGGCCGCGGCATGGGACCAACTCTGCTGATGGCCAGTGAACTGGGTGGTTACACCGTATCCGACATGGGAACTTTCCTGGCCTACAAGGGTGATACCGGCCTTGCGGCCCTGGTTGACAGTGGCGCTATTTTACTGAATGTATATTCTGCCATACCAGTCAACCCTGAAAATGTACCGGGCGTAAAAAACGCGGAAGCAGCCCAGGTTCTGGCTGAGTGGTTGATGACCGATGAAATACAGGATATCATTGGGCAGTACGGCGTTAAGGATTACGGAGACCCGTTGTTTACGCCTACCTACGGTGAAGAACCTACGAGCTGAAGGATTTAATTGGAAGCAATCTGGCAAGGACTGCAAAAAGCCATCGAGCTGATCATATCGCTCGATCCGGATGTCATTGAGATTTCCTGGCGGTCGCTGAGTATTTCAGCGACCGCCAGTGTCATCGCCGCCATCATTGCCTTGCCGCTCGGCGCGGTCATTTTCCACAATTCCTTCCCCGGCAAACGTTTCCTGATAAGCTTCATCAATACCCTTTTCAGCCTTCCGACAGTTCTGGTCGGCCTGCTGGTTTTCCTGTTTTTTTCACGAGCAGGACCACTGGGTGAAATGGGCCTGCTGTTCACACCAACCATTATGGTTATCGGTCAGGCACTATTGGTAACCCCCCTGATGCTGGGGCTGGTCATTTCCGCACATTCCGGAATTGACCGGCTGACCAGGGAAACTGCCGTTGCCCTGGGCGCTGACCGCCTTCAGATGGGTTTGCTGATGCTAAAAGAAGCCCGTTTTGCAATCTTTACCGCTGTCATATTGGGTTTCGGCCGGGCGATATCTGAAGTCGGTCTGGCCTTGATGATCGGCGGCAACATCAGCGGTTATACCAGGGTACTGACCACTGCCATATCTCTGGAAACCGGCCGGGGTGACATCGAGCTTTCCATAGCCCTGGGTATAATACTGCTGGCCATAGCCCTGCTGATAAACTTCGGACTGGGCTGGCTGCAGCAACGGGAAGCCAAGATTAAAATAAAAGCCACAGATTAATTTATGAGTATTATTGAAACCCGCGATTTGAGCCACGGTTATGGTCATACCGCGGTGCTGAAAAATATCAATATTACGATTGACTCCGGGGAAACCCTGGGCATAATAGGACCCAGCGGCGCCGGAAAAAGCACCCTTATCAGGGTGCTCGACCTGTTAGAGACACCGGCAGCAGGTGAAATCATTATCAATGGAGAAAAGGCGGAAACCCATTCACAACGGCTGGCCCTGCGCCGCCGCATGTCTTTCGTTCATCAGAATCCCCTGGTATTCGCCTCAAGTGTTTTTGAAAACGTAGCTCAGCCGCTCCGGTGGCGGGGCTTGAATAATGACAAAATAAAATCCAGGGTAATGGATTCTTTGGCCATGGTCAATCTGCAGGATTATGCGTCCCGCCAGGCTAAAACATTATCCGGAGGTGAAACTCAGCGCGTGGCGCTGGCCCGGGCGTTGGCCAGTGAACCGGAGGTGCTGTTCCTGGACGAACCTACCGCCAATCTAGACCCCAATTCCACCACCGCAGTGGAGAATTTAGTTACCGATATTATTAAACAGCACCGACTGACCGTAGTGATGACCACCCATGACCTGGCGCAGGGACAGAGATTATCTGACCGCATTGGGGTACTGGTGGCCGGTGAATTGCTGCAGCTCGGCAAAGCCGATGATATCTTCATGGCTCCTTCCTGCCGCACCGTAGCGGAATTTATCGGCGTGGAAAACATATGGAACGGGGAAATAACCGCCGCTGATAACGGTTTATTTACCGCCTCAGTGTCCGGGCTGCCGGTTCAGGCGGTAGGCAACTTCCAGCCGGGTGATATCGTGGACCTGTTCATCCGACCGGAAGATGTCGTGATATCAATCAGTGACGATAGAACCAGTGCCCGTAACCATTTCACGGGGACCATCACTCGTCTCAGCCTGGTCAACCCTCTGGTAAGGCTGGAGCTGGACTGCGGTGGGTTGAAGCTGATGGCTCTTGTCACCCGACAAGCGGCCACTGAATTGGAGCTGGCTATCGGCAAACAGGTTTTTGCCAAACTGAAAGCCACCGCCATCCATTCAGCCCGTGGAGCCTGTGCTGTCTGACTAGTGGGAAGTAGGAATTTACCCTGAGCTGGTTCGGGTTGGTCAGTAGATTATTTGAAAAAAGATACCGAGGTTTCAGCTAATCCGTGTCTCCAGGTAAGTCTTGTATGCGGATAAATAAGCGTTCCCCGTTTTCGTTTTTCCAAGCTTCCGATAGATAAAACCCAGTAATCCCGGTGCCTTGAATCGGCTAATCCGGGTACGATGATTAACCGTCGCGCCATGTCTGGTGAACTTGTCGGTAAAGTGAGCCTTGGTCGTAAGCATTGAGCCGGTCTGGGTTTCTTCATCATATTCCACGACCACAATATCCGGTTTGACGCGTTTATTGATATTAACGCGTTTGGTAATGCCTTCATTGGTTTTGATGACCACAAAATCACTACCCTGTTCCAGTATTTCAACACTGGTCAAGTTGGGCAGAAAACTGGTAAGCCCCAAATAATGGTCACCAATGTTGTTAATATCTGCCTTTACTCTATTCAGACTGCATTCTATCGTTCTGTATCCTTCAAACCAGACATCCATAAACAAACCTCTGTTTACTGAAATTGATGACGCGGCGCATCTTACGGGCATTTACTTGCCGCCGACCTCATTATACCGGCGGTCTAAAAGATGTCAATCTTACAGCGCAGCCAACAATAGGGAAACAGTTGTTAAGCAAAATCATTCGGCGGCAAACAAAAGGAGAGAGACCATGGCCTCTCTCCTGATTGCTTATCGCTTTGTCTAAGTAAGCAATACCTTTTTCAATTGCCTATCAGTGACTGCTTTGAGCGGCTGTAATCTCGGACGCTCTTTCCTCCACCAGCTTCTGGGTAAGGTGTGCCGGCACCTGCTGATAGTGGTCAAATTCCATGGTGAACTGTCCCTGCCCATGAGTCAGGCTTTTCAGGTCAATAGCGTAACGCTGGACTTCAGCCAGAGGGGCCATGGCTTCGACAGTGGTAAATTCCCCGTCGGGGTTCATTCCCTGAACCTGGGCCCGCTTAGTATTGAGGTCGCCAATAATATCACCGACCACAGCCGAAGGAACTGTAATTTTTAACGAAACCACCGGTTCCAGTAATATCGGCCCGGCGGTTTCCATACCCTTTTTAAGAGCGCCAGACCCGGCAATCTTGAAACAGATTTCTGAAGAGTCCACCGCGTGGAAGCTGCCGTCAACCAGGGTAGCCCTCACATCAACAATGGGGAATCCCAGGCCGCCGCCTTCCTGCACGGATTCTTTGATGCCCTTTTCCACCGCCGGAATATAGTTCCGCGGCACGGCACCACCAACAACCTTATCAACAAATTCCACGCCGCTGCCTGGAGGCAGTGCTTCTACCTCTAGCACTACGTGCCCATACTGTCCATGGCCTCCGGTCTGTTTTTTGTGTTTATATTCGGCTTTAGCCGATCCGGTAATGGTCTCCTTGTACGGCACCCGTGGTGGTTTAAGGTCCACCGCCACGCCGTATTTGCGGCTCATTTTTTCCGCCATAACATCCATCTGGGTATCACCCAGACCGGATACAATGGTCTCATGGGTATCACCGTCCCGGTGGCTCGACAGTGTGGGATCTTCCTCCAGCAGCCGGGTAATGGCTTGTCCCAGTTTATCAACGTCGGCCTTGGATTTCGGATGCACCGCTACGGAATAGGACGGCGGTGGAAAGACGATGGGAGCGATGGTAACCGCTGACTCCTGGGAAGCCAGAGTATCATTGGTGGTAGTAACCGCCAGCTTGGCTACCGCGCCGATATCACCGGCTCCGATTTGGGTCGCCGCTTCCTGTGTCTTGCCGCGCATTATGTAAATCTGCCCGATACGCTCATCAGCCTTCTTGACGCTATTCCAGACATGTGAATTTGACGATATCGCCCCCCGGAAAACTCTAAAATAAGTTAGCTTCCCAACATATGGATCCGCCGTAGTCTTAAACACCAGCGCCGCTGGAGAACCGGATTCGGCGGATTGAAAAGAGCCTCCGTCAGCCAGGGCTACTTCCCGCCCCTCGGGTGACGGAGCGTAGTTGACGATGAAATCAAGTAATGAATCCACTCCTGTGTTGGTCAGCGCTGAGGTGGCCAGTATCGGCACCACGGACCGGTCAGCCACCGCTTTTTTCAAACTGGCGGTTAACTCCTCGTCATTAATCTCTTCACCGCCCAGGAATTTTTCGATCAATACATCATCCTGTTCCGCTACCGCCTCAACCAGACGCTCCCGGTATTCCTTGACCGCAGCTTCCATCTCAGCGGGAATGGCTTCTTCCTTTGCCGGATGAGTCCCGTTAAAGGCTTTCATTGTCAGCACATTGACAACACCGCTGAAATCTTTGAAAGACCCGATAGGTACCGTCAGCGGTATACACTTAAGGCCGAACCTGGCTTGCAGCGCTTCCACCACCGTATCGTAATTGACATTCTCACGGTCCATTTTGTTTATTATGAAAAAGCGGGGCAACGCGGCTGCTTCAGCCAGGCTCCAGGACTGCTCGGTGCCGACTTCAATCCCGGAAGACGCCGCCACTACAATGGCGGCAGACTCGGACACACTGACAGCAGAACGAGCTTCACCGGCAAAATCCGCATATCCCGGCGCGTCAAGAATATTGATTTTGTTATTCCCCCACATAAAAGGCAAAAGCGAAAGATTTATACTGATCTTTCGCTTTACCTCATCAGGTTCGTGATCCGAGCTTGTCGTCCCGTCATCTACTTTGCCCATCCGGCTGACGGCGCCGGCGCTGAAAAGCATGGCTTCTGCCAGCGTAGTTTTTCCGGCGCCGCTGTGCGACAGGAGCGCCACATTACGGATATTGGTTATACCAAAGTTCTCCATATGTCACCTGCCCTGTATTTAGTCATTGGGGGCTATTATAACTATCCAAAGGCAACTGGGCAAATTAACCGGCGGCTTAATTAAACATATCAAGCAGCATGGTGGTAACAAAGCTTTCAATAAAAGCCGCCGGAATCAGCAGCAACAGAGCCACCACAAGATAGCGTACCAATTGCTTTACCCGTGCGCCTACTTCACCTCGGTAAGCCGGCTGAAAAACACCCCTCATCAGGACAACACCAAAAGCAAGTGATGCCGACATGGCCAGGATATAAGCCGGTATTTCGATAATGCCGTGGGGCAGCAGTCCTACAGCCAGGAACCCTACTGACTGTTCTTCCAGAACCATGCGGCTTACTACGGTAATCATGGCCCCGTTAAGTACCAGTGAACCTATTGGCACCAGCAGCAGCAGCGGGCTGAAGAAAAAAGCGGTGGCAAAGGCCATAGCATTCTGGGTAAGTATAAAAAAGAACAAGCCCAAACCGGTCAGAGAAGCGGCCTCTTCCGTGAAATCATCAAACAGTGTCAGTTCCTCAGAAATGACATCCAACGGCAAGAAGACTCCCAGCAGCATGCCGCCCAAAAATATCATCCCGGATATTAACAGGAAACGCCTCAGCATTATTCAGCTGACAACCCGTAGGTGTTATAAGAAACAATCTCTTCAACCGCTTTGCGCGGCGGCGCAACCGGACTGGCGTCAGACGGCGGATGACCCAGGGGTGTCATGGCTACCACCGTCATTTGTGGCGGCAGTTTGATGATTGCGCCAACAGCGGCGGCGTCAAACCGCCCCAGGTGAACCGTACCCATGCCCAGCGCGTGAGCGGCTAAGGATATATTCTGCATAGCCAGGCCGACATCATACATATACCATGACCATTCTTTATCTGTAACCGGTACCCCGTCAAAACAGCCTGATTGCCCGGGCTCGGCACAGGCCACGATGAGAACCGGAGCCTGCTGCACCGCCTGAGCTGCTCGATTACCGGTCATGGTTTGACTGATTTTTGATTTGAGGCTCTTATCTATAACTACCACAAAATACCAGGACTGGCTGTTGGCCCAGGATGGAGCCCAGCGGGCAGCTTCCATAACTGTATCCAGCTGCTCCTGTGTTACCACTTCATCCGTATATTGCCGGTGACTGCGCCTGGTTTTGATAGCCTGTATTACGTCCATAGCGGCTCCTTTTTAACGCAGCAGCAGCGCCATTACAATCAATACTCCCAGCAGTGAAGCACCCAGGAATCCTACTCTTTTGAGTTCAGCGCTCAAGTTGATAGATGGAACCGGTTGTCTGTTGCCGGATCCGGTAACCGCTGCCTGAGTTGAGGAAACGGTTTCTGCGGGGACCACGGGGCTAACCGCCTGATCGGATTGATTCATCTGCAGTGCCGTATTATGAGGTTGTCTGGCAGCTGGAGATTTTTTCTTCTTGGATTTTTTACGTGAATATTTATCAGCCATTTAATTTCCTGTTCTTTGATGTAATGTTCCTATTTTCGGGCCCTTGGATGGGCGCTGTCATAAGCCCGCCTGATATGTTCTGAGGTTAGATGGGTATATATCTGGGTGGTGGAGATATTGGCATGTCCCAGCAGCTCCTGAACCGAGCGCAAATCAGCGCCGCCGTTAAGCATATGAGTGGCAAAACTGTGCCGCAGCGTGTGCGGTGTTATCAGTCCATCCAGGCCGGAAGTCCTGGCATATTCCTTTAGTATCTGCCACAATCCCTGGCGGGTAAGACGCTCCCCCCGGCGGTTCAAAAACAGAGCCTGTTCTTTTTCATCACGCAGCAACCTTGGCCGAACCTCATTGATGTACTCATAAACAAAACGGGCTGCCTGGGGATGGATAGGTACTATCCGTTCCTTGCCGCCCTTGCCGAAACAGCGTACCTGCTCCTCATCACAATCCACGTCATCCACATTCAGTCCAATCAATTCACTGACCCGCATACCGCTGGCGTAAAGCATCTCCAGCATGGCCCGATCTCTCTTGGCTTCCGGCCGGCCGGTTTTGGTAGGCTGCTCCAGCAGCATTTTAACTTGAGCCACCGAAACCGCGTCCGGCAATGGCTTGCCCACCTTGGGTGATTCAATGTTTTCAGTGGGATTTCGACGCACTTTCTGTTCCTCAACCATGAAACCGAAAAAGCTTTTAGCCGCGGCGATTTTGCGCACGACAGTGGTTACCGCGTAGTTCCGTTCCTTAAGATCCAGCAGATAGGACAGCATATCCTGACGGCTGAAGTTGTCCCAGAGGTCCTGGTCGCCGCGCTGTTTCATGCACCGCGCTCCGAAATCAGCCAGTTGGTAAAGGTCATTATGATAGGCGTCTTTTGTATTACCGGAAAACCCTTTTTCCACAATCAGATAATTTAAAAAACTATCAACATCGGCTTTCATTCAATTACCTCAGCTACGGGTATTTATTGTTATGTATTCTAACATAACTACACAAATGGTCAAGCGATATACTTTGTGAGCTAAAGCCTTTCATCATATTCCGGCAAAGGCTGCCGGGGCTCCAGTTGCTGTTTATAACGTTGACCGCATAGGCTTAAGCGCTTATAATTGTTTAAGTGACAGGGCCAATGAACCCACTGACCGATTCACCACAGGAAGAGTGTGGCGTTTTCGGTATCTATGCTCCGAACGAAGATGTGTCCCATATTTCATTCTTCGCCCTGTTCGCCCTGCAGCACCGCGGACAGGAATCTTCGGGCATTGCCACCGCCGACGGCAAGACCATTCACTTCCACACCCGCATGGGGCTGGTTTCCCAGGTGTTTTCAGAAAAAACGCTCAGTCGCCTCAAAGGCCATATCGCCATTGGTCACAACCGTTATTCCACCGCCGGTTCCAGCTGCTCGCATAATGCCCAGCCGATTATTGTCGGTGAAGGTGAAAACCAGATGGCACTGGCACACAACGGCAATATTACCAACGCCCAGGAGTTGCGCCGGGAACTTGAAGACCTGGATTATAAATTTCACACCAGCACTGACTCTGAAGTCATCGCCAATCTGATTATGGCCGCTCCCTATTCCGGCCTGACCGAGCGTCTACGCCACGCCATGGGGCGCCTGCTGGGAGCCTATTCCGGCACCATTCTAACCAACGACACCCTGTACGCTATGCGGGACCCATTAGGAGTCCGTCCGCTATGCCTGGGCAAAATGGGCAGCACCGGTTGGGTAGTAGCTTCCGAAACCTGCGCGCTGGGACACATAGGCGCTGAGCTGGTTCGGGAAATAGAGCCGGGGGAGATTATCCGCATCAACGGCAACGGCGTTGAAAGTTATAAAGAAAATTCCGGCCGGCGTGCGTTATGCATTTTTGAATATATTTATTTTGCCCGGCCGGACAGTATTATGAATGATCGCCTGCTATACTCGGCTCGTCAGGCAATGGGCGCAGAACTGGCCAAGGAATTTCCGGTTGATGCTGACCTGGTGGTAGGTGTGCCGGACTCAGCCACGGCCGCTGGAGCCGGATATGCTTTGGAAAGCGGCATCCCGCCGGCTGAAGGCCTCATTAAAAACCGCTACATGGGCCGAACCTTCATTGAACCTACCCAGCGCATCCGGGACCTGGGCGTCAAACTCAAATTCAATCCGCTGCAATCGGTCCTCAGCGGCAAACGCATTGTTCTGGTGGATGATTCCATAGTCCGGGGCACCACTACGCCCCAGGTTATCAAGCTGCTGAAGCGCGCCGGAGTAAAAGAAATTCATATGCGCGTCTGCGCTCCGCCCATATGTCACCCGTGCTTCTTCGGTGTTGACATGGCTACCCGGCAGGAACTCATCGCCGCAAGGAAAAGCGTTGATGAAATCCGTGATTTTATCGGCGCTGACTCTTTGGGCTTTCTCAGTGTTGACGGGCTGATCCGTGCCGTGGGTGCCCCCAAAGATAATTTCTGTCTGGCTTGTTTCACCGGAGAATATCCTGTTCCGGTGCAATTGGAAATGGACAAGCTAGCCATGGAAGGCATGAATTTCAACAAGCATAAATCCAACCGAGTATTGGATTTTGACGCTGAAGAAGTACCGGCGGTCAATTACTGACCGAGCCGCGGCATTACCATCTGGTCGTATAATGGAACAAGCAATAAGGGCGGTATCCGTCCTTCGCTATCTTTTTGTGAAATGAATGTTCCGGCTAGTACCTTTTCCGCAATTCACTGGCAATTATATTGCGCAGTACCTGGTTGGTACCTTCATACAATTGAGTAATCTTGGCGTCGCGCATCATTTTTTCCACCGGATAATCCCGCATATAACCTACTCCGCCCAATATCTGGACAGCATCGGTTGTTACTTTCATGGCTACATCAGAGGCGTACACCTTGCTCATGGCGGATTCCATGTTGCCGCTTTTCTGTAAACCGGAATCTATTGTCCGAGCGCTGGCGTAAATCAGAGACCGGGCAGCCTCAATATCCATGGCCATATTGGCCAGCATATGCTGTACTGCCTGGAAATTAAAAACCGGCTCACCGAATTGAACCCGGCTCTTGGCGTGTTCCATTGCCGCTTCAAAAGCGCCCTGGGCAATACCTAAGGCCTGGGCGCCGATGCCGGGCCGGGATTTTTCAAAGAGTTTCATGGCATAAAAAAACCCCATGCCTTCTTTACCAATGATATTTTCGAACGGAACCAGGCAATCATCAAACAGCAGTTCCCGGGTAGATGAGGCGCGGATACCCATCTTTTTTTCTTTTCGACCAAAAGTAAAACCCGGCGTTCCTTTCTCAACAATAATGGCTGAAAGCCCCCGAGCCCCCTTGCCGGGGTCAGTACAGGCAATCACGGTGTAAATATCAGCATCACCACCGTTGGTGATGAATCGCTTGCTGCCATTTAAAAGATATCCGCTATCTGTTTTCCGTGCCGTGGTCTTAACCGCTCCGGCGTCAGAACCGGCTGTCTCTTCGGTAATGGCGAAAGCGCATAATTTGGCGCCGCTGGCAATATCCGGCAAGAAACGGGCTTTCTGCTCAGCTGAGCCGTTATCAATCAGAATATCCGAACCCAGGAAATTGGCCGCATAGGAGACGGCTATGCCGCCGCAGACACGGGCAAGCTGCTCAGTCGCCAGGCACAGCTCAAAAGCGCCGCCGCCAATGCCCCCAAGTTCCTCCGGTATGGCAATACCGAATAAACCGGAATCAGCGATTTCCTTCATTATCCCGGCCGGGAACTCTTCCTTTTCATCCAACTCAGCGCGAACCGGAAGCACTTTCTCATTGGCTATCGTCCGGGCTAAATCCTTTACTGTGGTCTGAAGTTCATCCAAAAAATATTCCACAAACCGCTCCTAAAAACCTGATTTGTTGAACCTTCGCTCAATAATTGAGGCTATTATAGGCCTTCGTTGAAGGATTGTTCAAGTAGATAACCCCGGCGTCATGAACTACGGTGATTCCGGGTTAATATTAGGTTGACAGCACCGGTTTCTCCTCTTATTATGGACATTGGTTCATATTTAATCGGAGAATCATTAGTTGGTCAGACCGCAAAAACACCGCACCGTTGCCGATATGCCCGGGGTCGTCTATTTCAAACCGGCGGGCATCCCTTTACGCCAGATCGAAGAGGTGGAACTGCCGGTTGAAGAATATGAAGCTGTCCGTCTCAAAGATATGGAGGGCATGGAACAGGAAGAATGCGCCCGCCACATGGGTATTTCCCGCCCCACCTTTCAGCGCGTGCTTTCCAAAGCCCGCCGCCATATTGCTGAAGCCATAACCCAGGGAAAAGCGCTGCGCATCAACGGCGGCAGCTTCGTAATAAAATCTGCCGGCATCGAAAAACACGGCAGGCATCACCACCGGCGAGGCGCAAAAAACAATCAGGCGGACAGCCAGTAAGCGGAATGTTTGATTTGTCTTCCGTGATAATATTACTAACCCCGGACATTCAACAATTAAAGTACAGAAACATACTCTTTAGCCGTATTATTTAATTTTCGAAGTGGCCATGACCGCTCCATTTTTTGCTTAATAACCCCATCTTCTCTATAATAGTCATCTTGTGGAGGTGGTGACGTGCTGGAAATCAATGTGGCACAACTGGAGAAATCACCCATCGGCACCACCCGGGATTATGAACTTGACGAAAAGTTAGACATTGAAGGCCATACGGCTAGTATCAAAGGCTTTATCCGGCTGACCCGCACCAACCGTTCGATATTGGTAAAAGCGGATATAAATACTACTCTGCCGCAGGAATGCTGCCGATGCCTGGAAGATTTTGACTGTCTGCTGGACGTAAAATTTGAAGAGGAGTATTTCCCGGTATTGGATATAACCAGCGGTTTGCCGATGGAAATAGAAACTGAAGACGAAGACTTCATAATAGACGAACACCATGTGATGGATTTAAGTGAAGCCATAAGGCAATACTCGATATTATCGATTCCAATGAAACCGTTATGTCGTGAAAAATGCGAGGGCATTCTAAAATAAATCCAACCGCAATATCGGCAGGCAGACCGAACCGCCCGGTTTATGCTATATTATTCAAGCAGTAAAAAATATAATTAAAGTAATAATGAAAACGGAGATCGTAAAAAATGGCCGTACCCAAGCGTAAGACTACCCCAGCCCGACAGGGCAAGCGCCGCAGTCACCTGGCACTGGAAGAACAGCAACTGACGGAGTGCAAACAATGCCACCAGCCATGTCTGCCTCATCGCGCCTGCCCCGCCTGCGGCAATTATAACGGCCGCAACGTTCTTGATATTGAAGGCAGGGTTCAGCGGAAAGCTGAAAAAGCCAAGAAAGAACAACAGTAAATAACAGTTCCAGTAACAATCGGGGGGATAACCAGGTGGACAAGCCCAAACTGGCTTTTGTTTTTCCCGGCCAGGGTGCCCAGGCACCCGGTATGGGGCAGGATTTATTTGATGAATTTGATACCGCGCGTGCCGTATTCCAAGCCGCGGATGACCGACTGGGCTTCTCCATTTCTCAACTATGTTTTGATGGCCCTGAAGATAAACTGAAGGAAACCGCCATCGCTCAGCCGGCTATTGTTACCGTAAGTCTAGCCGCTCTTACAGCGGCGCGCGATATGGATGTATTGCCGCAAGCGGATTTTGTAGCTGGCCATTCACTTGGGGAATATACAGCCCTGGCTGCTTCCGGAGCGCTCGATTTCGCTGATGCGGTTCAACTTGCGGCATTGCGTGGCCGCCTGATGCAGCTGGCAGCCCAGCAGAACCCCGGCTCTATGGCTGCGGTGATGGGGATTGATGAGGCCGGTCTGACTGCCATAGTGGAGAAAAACGGCGTTTATATCGCCAATTACAACAGTCCCGGACAATGGGTCATTTCCGGCGATCAGGATAGAATCAGTCAAACATCACGGGAACTAACATCCAAAGGAGCCAGAGTAGTCCCTTTGGCGGTATCCGGGGCATTCCACACTCCTTTGATGGAATCCGCGGTTGAAGGATTGACCAGGGTAGTGGAAAGACTTGACCTCAAAGATGCCGCTATCCCCGTCATTGCCAACACCACCGGAAAGCCTATTACTACAGCCGCTGAAATCCGCTCAGAAATGCTGAAACAGCTCACGGAAAGCGTTCTCTGGCAGAAATCAATTGAATACATGATTAATGAAGACGTCGGTACTTTCGTCGAAATTGGCCCAGGTAAAGTACTGACCGGGTTAATCCGCCGCATTAACCGGGATGTCCGCACCATGAATATTTCACAGGCGCAATCCATAAAGAATATGCAGGCTGGAACTTGGAATTAAAAGGTAGATTCAACGGCAAAACAGCGGTAGTAACCGGTGCTGGACGGGGTATCGGTCGAGCTATTGCCCTGCGTTTGACCGCGGAAGGAGCCGCTGTTGTGCTCAACAGCTTGTCCGACAGTGCTGAAAAGACAGCCGCGGAAATTACCTCTACCGGTGGTCAGGCGATTGCCGTGGCTGGTGACGTCTCCAAATACGCTGATGCGGTAAAACTGATTGAAACGACCATCTCTACTTTCGGCCGGCTTGATATCCTGGTAAACAATGCCGGTATTACCCGGGATAATCTGCTGTTGCGGATGAATGAAGATGACTGGGATGCTGTGCTGGATACCAATTTGAAAAGTGTTTACCTGTGCAGTCGTGCTGCTCTCAAACCATTGCTGAAAAACCGCGGCGGACGTATTATAAATATCTCCAGTATCATCGGACTCAGCGGCAACGCAGGACAGGCAAACTATGCCGCTTCAAAAGCCGGCATCATCGGCTTCACCAAGACAATGGCTAAAGAACTGGCTTCACGCAATATTACTGTGAACGCCGTTGCGCCGGGTTTTATCACTACCGACATGACCGCCGGTCTTTCAGAGGAAGCTCATCAAGCTCTTATCAAGCGCATCCCGCTGGCTTCACTGGGAACCGTTGATGATATCGCGGCTGCCGTAGCCTTCATGGCTGGCGATGAAGCGCGTTACATTACCGGTCAAACGCTGACCGTGGACGGCGGCATGACCCTTTAATCAGGGGTTGAATACAAAAAACACTATGCCGAAACGTCATGAAGCCCGCATCATCGCTCTGAAAGCCCTTTTCGAAGTGGATTTAACCGGCCATCCGGTTGAAGAAGTAATCGAACGCCAATTGGAGGCCAATGAACTGCCGCCGGAACAGGAAGTGTTCGCCCGTTCGATCATATCAGGTACCACCAAAAATCAAAAAGAAGCCGATGAACTGATTCATAAACTGGCTCCCGCTTATCCCCTTTCGCAACTGGCGCCGGTTGATCGAAATATTCTAAGGCTTGCAATATATGAAGTTTTACACGATAATAATGTCCCGGTAAGGGTATCAATCAGCGAAGCGGTGGAACTGGCCAAGGAATTTGGCGCGGACAGTTCCGCCAAATTTATAAATGGTGTACTGAGTTCAGTAGCAGC
Organism: Dehalogenimonas sp. NIT-SK1; assembly: GCF_055384165.1. Taxonomy (NCBI): domain Bacteria; kingdom Bacillati; phylum Chloroflexota; class Dehalococcoidia; order Dehalococcoidales; family Dehalococcoidaceae; genus Dehalogenimonas; species Dehalogenimonas sp. NIT-SK1. The sequence continues at coordinate 566,520 of NZ_AP042352.1, read as the reverse complement.
GCTGGCCCGGCCGGAATAACAAATAACGGAGGCAAAAAGGATGGCAACAATTTTCGAACGTGTTAAAAAAATCGGAATTGAACAACTGGGCGTCGAAGACAAGGACGTTAACATGGAGTCCAGCTTCACCGATGATCTTGGAGCGGATTCACTTGACCTGGTTGAACTGATTATGGCTCTTGAAGAAGAATTCAGTACGCCGGAAGCAAAAATTGAAATCCCGGACGAAGAAGCGGAAAAACTCTTGACCGTTAAAGACGTAGTAGAGTACCTGAAGGGTAAAGGCGTTACCGACTAATATTATTTTTTGCGCGTTCACTGGTCGTGCGTTCATTCAATATGGCGCAGCGCCATAGAAAGCGTATCATCTTACCAGAAAAAAACGGCGTGTCAGTTTCTGGAGCCCCGGACACTCAAGGCCTTTATGGAATTTTATGATCTATTGCGTCCGCGCAACCCGGACAACTGGCCGCGCCCGTTGAAAGAATATTGAAACCGCCCTGACTTTGTCTGAGGTACCCCTGTAGCAAACACTATTACATTCCCTCGCTGACCATCATCAAACTCCATTACAAATTCACCCAGGGTTTTAAGTTCTTTGGACGAAAAAAAATCTCCCCACCACCTCATCCGGGTAAATTTGGTACCCTGGGTTGACATCATCTGATAGCGGATATCTGCTACCGGCTTTTCAATATCCTTAGCGTACAGCCGGGCTATACCCCCGCTGTATTGAATGCTCATCCCGTTTCTAAGCGGCCGACACCGCGGAAATAGAAGTAATAACGCGGCGGTATGCCGTGAACGGCTTTATTGACCCGCTTTTTAATGGAACACGCTCCCCAACGGCCATCTTTCAACTCAATATAATATCCGGAACCGTCCGGAACACGGGTGTACTCAACAAAAATCAGCTCCCCCCACCAACCGCTCTGATTGTCACATTGCAAGTGATATTCTACTTCTCCCAGAAGTTCCTCACCGCCGTGATTATACAGCCTGCCCAATTCCATTATTCAATTCCCTTCTAACAAATTGCTAAATTATTCCGATGGATGACCTCTGAGCCATAATCGTAGCCCAGAACACCGGATATTTTACCGGAATGAAGACCTTTAATCCGCAACACGTCCCCGGCGTTATAATTAACTATCCCGTAACCCATCATGCTGCCGCTGGCGTCAATCAGACGGACGATATCACCTCTTTTAAAGGAACCCTCTGCGTCGGTAACTCCCGCCGGCAGCAGACTGCCGCAGCGACGGACAGCTTCAGATGCGCCGGCGTCAAGAATAATACGTCCCCGAACTGACAGACCCGATAGCAGCCAGCGCCGGCGGGCATCCGGTTCGGATTGAGGTAAAAAATGAGTACCCAGTTCCTCGCCGCCTATAACGCGGCTGATAACATCGGCTTCATTACCGGAAGCGATAACCACCCTGGCGCCGGACGCGGAAGCCAGTTTGGCCGCTTCCAATTTAGTCACCATACCGCCCACTGCGGCGCCGCTCCAGGTTCCCCCGGCCAGCGCTTCAATTTCCGGGGTTATTTTTTCAATAGTCGTTATAAGGCGAGCTTGAGTATTCTTCCGAGGATCACTGTCGTAAAGACCGTCAATGTCGGTCAGCATCAGCAGCAGATCAGCTTCAATCAGATTTACCACCATGGCGGAAAGGTTATCGTTATCCCCAAATTTGGCTTCCTGGATCTCATCCACCGCTACCACGTCATTCTCATTGACCAGGGTAATGACTCCCAACTCCATGAGAGCCAGGAGCGTATTGCGGGCATTGAGATATCCGGACCGGTCATTGAGGTCAGTCCGGGTCAGCAGAGCCTGGGCGACAGTAAGCCCGTGCTGGCCGAAAAGAAGTTCATATACGTTCATGAGGCGGCTCTGACCGACAGACGCCATTACCTGGCGGTAAGGAATATCCCGGGTTTTCTTGTACAGTCCCAGTTTTTCTTTACCCGCGGCGATAGCCCCGGAGGTAACTACCACCACCTCAATACCTTCGGCAGCTGACTTGGCGACCTGGGAGACCAGTCCGGTCATAATAACTTCATCAAGCCGGCCGCTGCCTCCGGTCAGGAGGTTGGTGCCCAGCTTGATAACAACGCGGTGGTAGCAGTTTTTCTTCGTCATAACAGTAGCTGAATTGCTGGTCATTATAACAGCGCCTTCCCGAAGGGACAAGGCAGACAGGCCATCCGCACGAAGCTTTTATACCTGCCGGTTGTTTCGGATTAACGCTTAAACTATAATTAAACCAGCCGAGAAACAAGGATAAAGCATGAATGCTGAAAAAGAATTAGAGAATAAATGCCGCCAGGCTAAGGTCTCCAGCCGTAAACTGTCCTGTACGACAACGACGAAAAAAAATACCGCCCTGCGATATATCGCCGATGACCTGGAAAACCGACGGACTGATATTATTAAGGCCAACGCCGCTGACCAGGCTGAAGCCAAAGCCGCCGGCATGAGCGATGCCATGCTGGACCGACTGGTCCTTGATGAACCGCGCATTAAAGCTATTGCCGCTGATGTCAGGGGCATCGCTTCCCTGGCTGATCCCGTAGGTGAAGTTTTTGACATGCGCACTTTTGCCAACGGCCTGGTGATCGGTAAAAAAAGGGTGCCGCTCGGCGTCATCGCGGCCATATACGAATCACGGCCTAATGTTACCGTGGATATTACCGCCTTGTGTCTAAAAGCAGGCAATGCTGTCATTCTGCGCGGCGGAAAAGAAACCATAAACTCCAATCGCGTATTGGTCAGTATTATCCACGATGCCCTGGACAGGGCTGGATTGGACTCTGCCGCCGTCCAATTCATTGACAACACCGACAGAGCATTGGTTCCTACCCTGCTTCACATGAGCGAGTATATCGACCTGGTTATTCCCCGCGGCGGTGCCGGCCTGATTAAATCTGTCAAAGAAACATCTAACATACCGGTGGTTGCCGGTGGCATCGGTGTCTGCCACACCTTTGTCGATGAAACCGCTAAAATTGATGACGCTATTGCCATTGCCTATAACGCCAAAGTGCAGCGTCCCACGGTCTGCAATGCCATGGATACCCTGCTGGTACATAAAGACATCGCCGAGGCTTTCCTGCCGGGAATCGCGGCAGAGTGGGCAAAGGCCGGGGTGGAAATGCGCTGTGATGATAAAGCCCGATCAATCCTGGCTGACCGTAAGGGCCTGAATATTGTTCCAGCCCAGGATGAAGACTGGGGCCGTGAGTACCTGGCGCTTATCGCCGGAGTCAAGGTGGTTGATTCAATCGATGCGGCCCTGGAACATATCGCGGCATACGGCTCGGGCCATTCGGAAGCAATATTAACTGAAGATTACACCAATGCTCAGCGTTTTCTTAACGAAGCTGACGCGGCAGCGGTTTATGTCAATGCCTCCACCCGCTTCACTGACGGAGCCCAGTTCGGTTTGGGGGCGGAAATTGGTATTTCCACCCAGAAAATGCATGCCCGCGGACCTCTGGGACTGAAGGAAATAACCAGTTACAAATGGCTTGTTTACGGCTCAGGCCAGATACGCCCTTAGCCGTAAACATTATCGATTGTTTCCAGTTTTCTCATTCAACGCCAGTGGCGGCGATCTTAAAAAAGGACTGCTTGCAGCTTCAAATAGCTAAAGAAAGGGAAATCAATGTCAAGAATAGATGGCCGCGCGCCCAACGAACTTCGTCCGGTAAAAATAAATCCCGGTTTTCAACCCTATGCCGAAGGTTCGGTGCTTATTGAACAGGGACAAACCAGGGTAATCTGCTCCGTATCCATGGAAGACCGGATCCCCCAGTTTCTGAAAAACTCCGGCACCGGCTGGGTAACAGCTGAATACTCCATGCTGCCGAGATCGACAACCACCCGCTCCCCGCGTGATTCTGCAAAGGGCAAGATATCCGGGCGGAGTCAGGAAATCCAGCGGCTCATCGGCAGGTCACTGAGAGCGGTAACAGATATGTCACTGCTGGGCGAACGTAGTTTCGTCGTCGATTGCGACGTAATACAGGCGGATGCCGGTACCAGGACCGCGGCCATCACCGGCAGTTATGTTGCCCTTTATCTGGCTTTTGACAGGCTGGTAAAACTCGGCGTAATCAAACAGATGCCGTTAACCTTCCAGGTAGCCGCTGTAAGCGTAAGCATCAATAACCAGAATCTGCTACTGGACCCGGCTTTTGATGAAGACTGCGGCGCTGATGCCGATTTCAATCTGGTAATGAACTCCAGGGGAGAGTTTATTGAAATACAGGGAACTGCCGAAAAAAAGGCTTATTCCCGGGATACCATTGATGCTGTACTGAATTTGGCTGATAAGGGCATCAAGCAGCTTTTCGAAATCCAATCACAGGCTCTGAAGGAAACCAGGCAACAACCGTAACCCATTGATGGTTAATCACTTAAGAATTAAGGCGCCTTGAAAGTGTCTCTATCACCCATTCCAGCGCCGCCTTGACCGCCGCCTGTCGATTTTCTTCCCGTTTGCCCTTGAATACAAATTTCCGGTTCCAGGTGCCCCATGGCGTTGCCAGTCCGATATAAAATAAACCAACCGGTTTGTGCGCCGCCCCGCCGGGACCGGCAATACCGGTATCCGACAGGCATATATCCACTCCTAATACCCGGCGTCCTCCACCAGCCATCTGTTCCGCTACCTGAGAACTGACCGCGCCATAAACCAAAAGCGCCGAATACTCCACCCCCACCAGTCCCGTTTTAATTTCATTGTGATAGGCGACTATGCCGCCCTTGCAATAATCCGAAGCCCCGGGAACTGAAATAATCCGGGCGGCTATGAGCCCACCGGTAGCCGACTCGACAGTACCTATGCTCAGGCCTTGCTTTATCAGCAGTTCACCCAGTTGCTTTTCCAAATCAGTCAATTACTTTATACTCTCTCAATATCAGAGGTTATTATAACAAACCGGACCAAATAAAATGACAAGTGATTCAACTATCAATTTTCGTATTCAGCCCGGAGCCCGCAGAAATGAAATCTCGGGTGAATACGGCAACGGCATAAAAGTCAGACTCACCGCCCCACCGGAACAAGGTAAAGCCAACCAGGCCTTGATAAGTCTGCTGGCCGAAAAAACCAGGCTCAAAGAAAATCAGATCCGCATTATACGAGGCCATACATCCAGGAACAAGGTGGTTGTTTTCAATGGAATTGAAGAAACCGAAGTCCGGAAAAAACTGCTGGACTAAGCTTCAGCCCGATGTTCCTCATTGCCGGTTTTAAGCGGCAGTGATACGGTGAAAGTTGTCCCTTGCCCAGGTTCACTGGTAGCGGTGATCCGCCCGTTGTGTTCCTGTACAATACCATGGCAAATGGAAAGGCCTAACCCGGTGCCGCCGCAATCGCCGCGGGTAGTGAAAAACGGGTCAAATACTTTTTCCAAATTCTGCCGCTTTATTCCCGGGCCGTTGTCAGCGATAGTAACCACAATATAGCCATCCATCTCACCGGTGGTGATTATCAGCTTGTCTCCCTTACCCGCATTCATCATTGCCTGCTCAGCGTTGATGATGAGATTGACAAAAACCTGCTCCAGCTGATAATAGTCGGCCCAGTAGCCCGGTAAATCTGCCAAATGAGTAACTACTTTAATACCGTTCTGCCGAAGTTCATATTCACGCAGTTCCAGGGCTTCGGTTATAATCTCGTTGATATCCACCGAACCTTTATGTGGCTCTCGCTGCCGGGCGAAAGTCAGCAGATTCTGCACTACTTTGGCCGCCCGCTGAGCTTCAGAATGAATACGCTTGATATCAACCGTCAGTTTTTCGTCATTGCACTTCCGCAGCAGCCTGTCGGAAAACCCGATAATACCAGTCAATGGATTGTTGATCTCATGAGCTACACCAGCGGCCAATTCTCCTACCGAAGCCAGACGACCGGATAAATTAAGTTCGGATTGAAGCTGTTTTTCTCTTTCAGCAGCTTGCAGCCGTTCGGAATTGTCGCGGACAAAAGCCCAGTAATAGCCTTTGTCCCCCAACTGAATAAAGTTCAGCAGCACTTCCACCGGGATTACCCGGCTGTCTACCCGACGGTATTCAGTTTCCCAAACCAGGGAATCCCTTTTTTTCAGTTCAGCAACATATTTCTTCCAATCCCGGCTGGAAGTTTCAACATCAATATCCTTGATATTGAGCGACATCATGGTTCCCAGGTTATAACCCAGCAGCCGGGTTGCGGCGGCGTTGGCATAAAGGACAGCGCCTTTTTCGTTCAACCAAAAAATAGATTCACCGGCATTCTCAACAGCAAACCGGGTTAGACGACCCATCTCCTGGGCTGTTTTTAAATGAGTAACTTCAATCAAGGACAATAAAGACAAATCGGTACCGGGAAAAACAGCCACATTTAATTCAATATCATGACTGCCCCCGTTCTGGTCAATGAGTACGAATTCATACCTCTCCGGTGCCAGCCCCGGATGACTGCGCCGCAGGTTGTGGTATTCCAGGGCTTTTTTACGGTCTGCTTCGGCTACAAACTCAAACCATGAATGTTTGCCCTCAATTTCCTGGACGCTCAGGTCAACCAATCGCGCCAGAGTATGATTGGCCATCACGATTATGCCTTCCTTGTTGAGGACTGCTTTGGCTGTCCCGGTACGTTCAAACATGGTGCGGAATGTGTTGACCGAGTCACTGAGCAGTAATTGTGATGCCTGGTCTCTTGGCGTCTTTTTTTCAGTCTCCGTATTTGCCATGCTTTACCAATTCCTCCGTATAAGACTGTAACCTTGAGCGTCAGCTTCGGTCAATACGGATAAAACTCTTCACGGCGTTCAAAACATCAGCTTCCCCGAATGGCTTGTTCATCACCCCGAAAGGCCCCTGGGCCAGGGCCTGGGCCATATTTTCACTGTCAGGGAATCCGGTGATAATGGTAACCGGTAAATCAGGGTCAATAGCTCTTATTTTACGCAGCACATCAGCGCCGTTCATACCGGGCATCTTCAGGTCCAGGAAAACCAGGGCGAAATCTTTAGCCTTGATATATTCCAGCGCTTCGGCCCCGCTGCCGGCTGTGACAACATTGTGTCCGGCGTCTTCCAGGATATCCTTAAACAGGTCTCTTATAGTCTGGTCATCATCCACCACCAGTATGGTAGCTTTAGCGCCTACCGCGGTAGAACGCAGCCAGTCATCAATTGCCGCTTTATCAAAGCGCCAGCTGTGACTTACCTTGAGAGCCGGAATAGTGCCTTTCTGCAGCAGCCGGTAAATGGTTTTTTGCGTTACCCGCAGGTACTCCGCTGTTTCACGTACAGTCATTAATTCAGGCATAAGAGACCTCCTTAATTATTAACACCTTTGTGTATAATGGAGATGAATATACTATTTTAGACAATTTGCGTCAAGTTATTTCGGGTTTTAGTCCCTTTTCGCTCGCGTCCAACATTAGAAATCAATAACCATATTTATCATATTATGTCGACTACTGCTGCCATGCTATAATATCAGAATGAGTCTGAAAATCATGCTGGGACTAGCCGCTGTCGAGCGTCTTTCAATAGTGGTGTTGGCTATTGTCCTGTTTCAATTTTTACCGTCCCCGGGGGAATACCCGCTGCCGGAGCAAAACCACCGGGTCGGCCTGCATACCTTCGAACTTAATTATCAGGAACCTTCAGGGCAGATACGGACGGCTGACGCTGCTGTCTGGTACCCATCAAGTGAAACGGCTGAAAAGTACAATTATTACAAAGACACCAGCAGCTACCTGGCGGTTGACGGAGCATTGGCGGGGGGCGCAGCTCCATATCCGCTTATAATTTTCAATCACGGATTCAACGCCTCGGAAATGCAGTCCCTGTTCCTCAAGGAAAAACTGGCCAGTGAAGGCTATATCGTGGCTTCAGTTCATTTTGATGACGGCATCTGGTCAAGCCTTTTCGACTTTATCAACTTTGACGACTATACATCTGACAGTGGCATAGAAGGCTACCTGCATACAACCTATGAAAAATATTTTGATACCTTCCGTTTGCCGCTGGCTTCCGCGTTACTCGATTATATGCTGGGTGAAAACAGCCGGCCTGAGTCCATGTTTTTCCAGGGTATTGACCCGGAAGCCATTGGCATGGGCGGGCATTCTTTCGGCGGCCTGACTACACTGGGACTCATCGGCGCCCACCCCGACCCGGAAAAAATGGACCCGCGCGTGAAAGCGGCATTACTGCTGTCCTCACCAATCTTCCCATATGAAGAAAACATAACCAGTATTGACATCCCTGTTATGTCAATGCGCGGAGATTATGACCTGTTGCTCAACCGACCGGAAGAATCGATGTGGCATCTTGAAGATGAAATTAATCAACCATATTATTATTTGGTGCTCAGTAACGCCGACCATTTTACCTTCTCGGAAACTGACGCCGGGCTGGGCTGGGTACCGGCTGCCAACGAAAAAGATGAACAACTCATGACAATAAATGAATACTCGCTGGCCTTTTTTGATCTCTACCTTAAAAAAGACATTTCCGCTGAGGCCGTCCTGTCGCATAAATCACCGGCATTGGCACTCTACATTTCCGATGTTGACCCGTAGCGCAGGACTCTTACCTTCTCCATGGTTATTAAACCATCATCCATTATCCGTTCTATCTCCGGCAACACATTGTCCAAATTTTCCTGGGTATCCACCAGTTCAACAATTATAGGCAAATCCTGGGAAAGACGCAGCAGGTGAGCGGAATGAATACGGCTGCGCGCCCCGTAGCCGGCAATACCCCGCAGTACGGTAGCCCCGGCTAAACCGCTCCGCATAAAAAGCTCCAGCAGGGCCATATACAAAGGCTTCCCGGAAACAGTATCGGCCTCGCCGGCAAAGATGCGCATCAGCACCTGTTCACCTTCCAGTTTTCTCATGAGACACCTCCGCCAATCAGTCTTCCGGTATAAAGTCCGGCCAGTACCGCCATAATACACAAAGCCACATTAGTCAGTATATTAAGTGCCGCGGCGCCCCATGCGCCCTCGTGAATGAATTGAACGGTTTCATAGCTAAAAGTGGAAAAGGTAGTAAAAGCCCCCAAAAACCCAACGGTAAGGGCGGTGCGCAAATGAGGAGACATGATATCCGTGGTCAGGCCAAGGTGCATAACCAAACCTATAAGAAAACTGCCCAGGATGTTGACAACCAGGGTCCCATAGGCAAATCCCTGTCCCATCAGGGAATAAACCGCCCCGGAAAGAGCGTACCTTGAAATCGCTCCAATTGCCCCGGATGCACCAATCAGCAGGAGAAGATTCATGGTGCTATTTTATGACCTTCATCCAATAAACACAAAAAAGAGGCAGCATGCCAAAATTAGCATGCTGCCTCTTTTCAGTCTTGCGCTTATATTTTATTAATATTCTGTTTTCTGGCTGGCGAAACAATCGCTGCAGTACACCGGCCGTCCGTTGCGGGGTTCGAAGGGGACTTCGGTCTCTTTATTACAGGCGGCGCATACAGCGGGGAACATCTGGCGCGCGCCACCCATTCCGGCACCGCCGCGGCTTTGCTTGCGTGCTTGTCGGCAGGAAGGACAACGTTTGGGGTCATTGGTGAACCCTTTTGAATTGAAAAATTCCTGCTCCGAGGCGCTGAAAGTAAAATCGCTTCCGCAATCAGCGCATTGAATGGTTCTGTCTTCGGCCATGGATGACTCTTGCTCCTTTTTGATATATACTTTGGTTTACGGTCAGGTCATCCGAACCATGGCATTCACCATTCTCGATTGAGACACCAACTTTCAACCGCACTAGAGTATGCCACGGCTCACGCTTACTGTCAACCGTAACCAAACCGAAACCGAATTCAGACCAATTAAACAAGGTAAAACAGTCCAAAACCATGAATCGAAGCAAACAGACACTTCCGGACGCCCTGGTCATCATTGGCCCCACCGGCTCCGGAAAAACACCGCTGGGAAAACTGATTGAGAAAACCGGCCTGCATGGCAGAAGCTGTTTTCATTTTGATTTTGGAGAGAGTCTGCGCCATTATTCTGCCAGTCCCGACGGCTCACTGATTCTGCAGGAACTGCGAATAATCAACGAATCACTTTTTCACGGCACCCTGCTGGAAGACCGCCATTTCTCTATTGCCGACAAGCTGCTGGCGGGTTTTATTAACAGTAATATCCGCTCCCCCCGAGACATGGTAATAATGAACGGCCTGCCGCGGCATATCGGACAGGCCATGGCTCTGCGTAACCGTATCCGCGTGACAGCGCTGCTGCTGCTGAAATGCACTCCGGAAACAGTGCTGGAACGAATCAGGCAGGATACCGGTGGAGACCGCGGCAGCCGGGAAGACGATGAACTGGAAAAAGTCATTGACCGGCTGAATATCTTTAATCAAAGAACCATTCCGCTGATTGATCACTATCGTGAGCACGGTGTACCGGTAATAGAAGTACCGGTCGGCAGCCAAAGCACCGCTGAAGAAATCCTGTCTCTGTTCAGGCGAAAAGCCAGGTTATCCTAGGTCACTGCTGCCGGGCAGACGTCGCTTAAGGTCCTCTACCAGCAAATCAGGCCGGTCAGCGTTGATGAATACACTATCCACCGGGACTGTCTTTTTACCCCATAATACCGGAGTCGCCGGTTGCTTCAGCGAAACTTTAATCCTGGTAGTGCTGCCCACGCTGAAAAACACCGTCGGTTCATCACTGCTGAATTTGACGCCGTCACCCTTCTGCCCGATGCCCTCTAAGCTGAGTTCGGCGGATTCAATATCACTGTAAGGAATAAAAACATAAGACAGCACACCGTAGCGAATGAGGAATCCGTCTTCTTTCATCAGGTGAGGCAAAGCTACCATTGAAGCGTAAAGCCCCAGGGTCCAGTACAGAGCGTAAAAAGCCAGTATGCTAAGCGTCCAGGTCAGCCATTCCTGGGCTAAAATAAATGCCAGCAGCAGAATAGCCGCCGGAGTTACAAAGAGAAAAGCAAAGGTCAACGCCATGACGGCGGACTTTCGGTGATAAGTGTGCTCCCCTTCAACAGGCCGCTTCCGTTGCAGGACCCATAGTATCAGGTAGTAACCCAGCTTCAGTTCAATTTTAAGTACCCTTATGATCTTTGAAAACATAACACCTCCAGCACCGTCAATTTAAGTATATCAGACCTGAAAAGCCTGCTTAAATATTATCTGATTCAGGTGCCGATATATTTGAATATACCAATTCACCTTTTGCCGAGTGAACAATTAAGGTTTAAAATATAGTCAATTGAACCAAAGGAGGCTGAAAATGGCCGATCCCCGCGTCCGAAAGCTGGCCGAATTATTAGTCCGCTATTCAACCCGTATAAAACCTGGTGATAAAGCAGTCATCAATACCCCGGCGGCCGCTATGCCGCTGGCCCGCGCCATCTACCTTGAAGCCCTCAAGGCCGGCGGCCACCCTTTTGTTATGCCCCGCGGTGACTTTGATGACCTGCTGTATCGCTACGGCTCTGACGAGCAGCTCGAATTCATCCATCAGCCACAGCGGCACGTTTCCGAAAATTATGACGCCCGCTTCGCCATCCTGGCTGAAGAAAATACCAAAAAACTCTCCAACATTGACCCTCAAAAAATGGTTATGTTTGACCGCGCCCGCACCGACCTGATGCGAACGATGATGAAAAGGTCTGCCGCCGGTGAGTTCAACTGGGTAGTCGCCCCGTACCCAACTAACGCAATGGCCCAGGACGCTGAAATGAGCCTGGAAGAATATCAGGACTTTGTGTACGGCGCCTGTATGCCGAACACGGAAGACCCAATAAAATACTGGGAAGCCCAGAGCCATCGTTTGCAGAAAGTAATAGACTGGCTCAAGGGTCGCAGGCAGGTCCATATAACCGCGTCAGAAACTGACCTCAAGCTGTCAATAGAAGACCGCAGTTTTGTTAAATGCGACGGTCGCTTCAACATTCCTGACGGAGAAGTATTCACCGGACCAGTTGAAAACAGCGCTGACGGACAGGTCTATTTCTCCTATCCGGCCATAGAAAACGGGAGGGAAGTAACCGGAGTACGGCTGTGGTTTGAAAAAGGCCGGGTAGTAAAAGCCACGGCTGAAAAAAACGAGGAGTTTTTGCTGCGGACCCTTGATACGGACGAAGGCGCCAGGCGCCTGGGGGAATTTGCTATCGGCACCAATGACGGCATCAGCAAATTCACCGGTGAAATCCTGTTTGATGAAAAAATAGGCGGCAGTTTCCACCTGGCGCTGGGAGCGGGTTACCCAGAAACCGGATCTAAAAATGAATCCGCTATTCACTGGGACATGGTCTGCGACCTGCGTAATGGCGGCGAGATAAAAGTCGATGGGGAACTGCTGTATCAAAACGGGGCCTTTGTCATTGATATCTAAGCTTCCGACAAAAAAAGCGGGGGTGCATTATTCATGCGCCCCCGCTTTAAAATTCACGCCTGGTACTTAACGTCTGCCCCTGCCCTCTCTGGAACCGGAACCAACGGGTACTTTTTTCTCAGCCTGGGCTTCTTCCTGGGTTAATACCTTACCGCCGTAATTAACCCAGCCGCATTGAAAACACTGCTCATAAGAGCCGTATTCATCGCTGGCGCTGAATATGTCGCCGCCATGACAACGAGGGCAACTCTTTATCTTGTACATATCAGATTTACCTCCGTATAGTTTTTTATTCATGTAGCCACATTTTAATTGACCCTCTTCCGGAAGTAAGTAACCTAAGTCACCTGCCTGGAGCCTCCTCCATATACCAGAGAACGGTTATTTTTTAAGATTATACCTTTGCAGGTTCTTGGCCATTTTGGAAAACCTTTTCCCTTCTTTTTTCTGCTGCAGACGTCCCAGCTGGTCTTCTTTCATGGCTAGGTGTTCCAGTTCTTTATTCAGCTTGTGGTAACCATTCAGACGCCCATTATCGAGTTGGCCTTTGTCAACGGCCCGCAGTACCGCGCACCCGGGTTCACCGGTGTGAGTGCAGTCATTAAAACGGCATCCACGTCCCAATTCAGCAATTTCTGAAAAAGTGTTGTTCAGGTCATCCTCACCAGCCCACAGCTGCAGTTCCCGCATACCCGGAGTATCAATCACCATCCCACCGCCGGGGACGTAAAAAATCTCCCGCCGGGTAGTGGTATGCCGTCCTTCAAGGTCGTCAGCGCGGACTTCACCGGTCTTCTGTTTTTCCTCGCCGGTCAAGGCGTTGGTGAGGGCGGACTTACCGGCACCCGAGGAGCCGATAAAGGCAACCGTCCTGCCGTAACCCAGGTAACCACGCAGCTCATCTATTCCGCTGCCGTCTCTGGCTGAAACCGCGTGTACCGGCACACCCATGGCAATAACCTCAACATCTCTCAGCCGAATGGCGTAATCGGGGCAAATATCGATTTTGTTAAGCAGCAATACCGGTGAGGCTCCGCTGCTCCAGGCCAGGGTAAGATATCGTTCAATGCGCCTGATGTTCAAGTTCCTACCGCCGTCAAGACCGCTGACAATAAATACGGTGTCAATATTGGCCGCCACAATCTGCTCAGCGGTCTTTTCTCCAGCCATCTTACGGGTGAACTTGCTTTTTCGCGGCAGCACGGCGTGAATAACCCCGCTGTCGCCATCGGTGTCCGGCTTAAAGACGGCCCAGTCTCCGACAGCAGGCTGCCCAATGCCGAATATTCCGCCGTCATGGCGCAGCCTGCCTGAAACCGTAGCCCGGTAGTCCCGGTCTTCGCTGCGGACCAGCCATAACCCGCGGGATTCCGCCGTAACTCTAACCGGGAACTGTCCGGTGATACCGGCGAGCCGAAAATTAGCGGCAAAAAACTCATCCCAACCCATATCTTCGATCGTAGTAATTTTTGAATCACTCAACTTGAATAATCTCCATTAATGTATAGCGTTACCTGGAAAATCAAAAGCCGCGGCTGTCGTCCGCGGCTTTTCGTAATTAAAAAAGCCGCTCCCTTCGGAGCGGCCTGACTAAACCCTGAACATTATCAAGTTTTCAGCAAGTCAACCGGCAGACCCGAAAGGATAAGACGCAGCAATCGCGGTATTAAATACAGCCATCAATATCCCTCCTGTTACTACTTGATTAACCATCAAATATTAGCACCGCCCGCCGGAGGCGTCAACAGGTCAACAGCCGGCAACTTAATCATCTCCTCAAAATCAACAAATCGTCTCCATATTATCTCCATAATCGCTTGTTATCATGAGAATATAACCAATACATATTGAAAGGTGGTGACAAAAATGAAAAAGAATTGGAAGATCGCAGCGGTAACCCTGACCGTAGCGGCTCTGGCCACTGGGTTCGGCACTGCGGCTTTTGCCGCGGATGAACCGGCCGTAGTCCCCGGCACCTGTACCGGAGAAGGGATGGGCGGAGGCTTCAAAGGCGCCTTCGGAGGCAATTCAGTCGTCATTACGGATGTACTGGGACTGACCCATGAAGAGCTTTATGAACTGCGCCTGGAAGGCAAAACACTGGCGGAAATCGCCGCTGCCCAGGGAGTAAGTGAAGATGCCCTGGTTTCAGCCATGCTGGAACAGCGGCAGGAGATTCTCCAGGCCGCGGTAGAAGAAGGCCGGATTACCCAGGAACAGGCAGATTTCATGCTCCAGAACATGGAACAGAGTATCCTGACTAGGATTAACTCTGACGTCGCTCCAAGAGGCACGGGTGCCTGCGCGGGTCTGACCGGTGAAACCGCCGGACCCGGCGGTGCTAAAGCCGGCTTCGGCGGTATGCGCCGCTAGACAGCCGCCCTCACCAAAACCTGATCCCTGACCCGCCGGACGGCTGGCCTCCGGGCCCGCCGTCCGGCTATTTAACAAAAGATTGCGGCAAAGCCCCCACCAGGTTTATATTATGAATATGACAAAAAAAATACTGGTTGTTGACGACGAGCAGAAAATCATCAATATTGTCCGGGCTTACCTGGAAAAAGAAAATTATCAGGTAGTCACCGCCTCGGACGGCGAAACAGCGCTGAAAATGTTCCGCCGGGAAAAACCGGACCTTATTGTGCTTGACCTGATGCTGCCGCGGCTTTCCGGTAATGACGTCTGCCGCATCATTCGCGGCGAATCGGAAACACCCATTATCATGCTCACCGCCCGGGATGAACTGACAGATAAGATAGTGGGTCTGGAACTGGGCGCCGATGACTACGTTACTAAACCTTTTGAGGCCCGTGAACTGGTGGCCAGGATAAAAGCCATCCTGCGTCGCTCGGGACCGAATTCTTTTCCGCCGGTAATCAGGGCTGGCGACCTGGTAGTTGATACTGAACGCCGCCAGGCCGCCATCAGAGAAAAGTCCATTGACCTGACCACCATGGAATTTGACCTGCTTCGTCTGCTGGCCAGCCATCCGGGAAGGGTCTTTTCCCGGGCTGAAATCCTGGACCGTATTCAGGGTGACGCTTATGAAGGATATGACCGTACCATAGACAGCCATGTCAAGAATCTCCGCCGCAAGATTGAACCTGATCCGGAAAAACCTTCATACATTCACACCGTCTACGGCGCCGGCTATAAAATGGAGATAAGCCGTTGAACAGCCTGGCGATTAAACTTGGTTCCGCGCTGGTGCTGGTGGCCGTTGTCGCCGTTTCCATAATGGCGCTGCTGACCAATCAGTACACCAAAAGCGAATTTGAGAGCTATGTATCTTCAAACCCGATGTATGCCAGTTCCATCAGCAACTCGCTGGCCGTGTATTACCTGCAAAATGAGGCGAGCTGGGATGGCGTCAACGAGGTATTGCCTTCGCTGCTGATCTTTGACACTGACCGGCTGGTACTGGCGGACACCGGCGGCAGCATCATCGGGGATACTAGCGGTGAACTTATTGGTTCCACCATTAACCAGGCCGGTTTAAGCGGCGGCCATTCCATTGAACTATCTGACCCCAATACGGTAATCGGTCGCTATTTTTACCTGAGACATACGCCCGGTTCCGGCGGGATGGGCGGCGGCATGGGCAGCGGCGGCATGGGGCCGGGCGGCATGATTAACGATGGCGAATCCACGGTAGTAGTAACCAACGCCGAGGCCGATTTCCTGGAGCAGACCAATCGATGGCTGTGGCTGGCCGGAGCAATAGCCGTAGCCGTTGCCATTCTCATAGCCGCTTTCCTGGCCGCGCAGATAAGCCGTCCTTTAAAAGCACTGAGTAACGGTGCCGGACAAATCGCCTCCGGAAATCTCTCGCATCGGGTGAAGGTAGGTTCTAAAGATGAAACCGGACGTCTGGCGGAGTCTTTTAACGCCATGGCCGTCAGCCTGCAAAAAAGTGAAGAAGCCCGCAAGCGCCTGTTGGCTGATGTCGCCCATGAACTGCGAACACCTTTGACGGTTATCAACGGTACGGTGGACGCCATGATAGACGGCGTCTTGCCTACCGACGAGCGCCAGCTCGGCATTATAAAGGGGGAATCCGCTTTGCTGACCCGGCTGATTGCCGACCTGCGGGACCTGTCGCTGGCCGAAGCCGGCAGATTAAAACTCGATATATCTTCCATTGACCTGGGAGACATGGTCCACCGCAAGCTGGAGCAGTTCCGCCCCCTGGCTGATGCCAAGAATATCGGTCTTAACTTCCACAATCCGGGCGAATTGCCGACGGTGCCGGGGGACTGGGTACGGCTGGAACAGGTGCTGGCCAATCTGATTTCCAACGCCCTGCGCCACACCCCGGAAGGGGGGAGCATCAATATCACTCTGGGAAGTTCAGCGTCAGACACCGGCCGGATGGTTGATATCAAGGTCGCCGATTCCGGTGAGGGCATCGCCCCGGATGAACTGCCTCACATCTTTGACCGTTTCTACCGCATCGAGGATTCCCGGGCTCACGCTGAAGGCAGCGGCGCCGGATTGGGACTGGCTATCGTCAAACAAATGGTTGAGGCTCACCACGGGCAGGTTGAAGTAACCAGCGCCCCCGGACAGGGCACCACTTTTACCATTTCCCTGCCGGTCGAAACCGCCGGCGGCTGAATATCCCTTTTCCGGTTGTCAGGCCGCTCCCTGCTGTGCTGACCTGATCATGACCAGCAGCATCTTAAAAGGAGATACGGCGCGCAGAGAATGCGGCTCATTAGCCGGCATTATAATCATTTGTCCCTTTTCCAGTTCATGCGTCTTGCCGGAAATGACCACCTCAGCCTCCCCATCAGCTGCATATACGAAGGCGTCAAACGGCGCTGAGTGTTCAGACAAACCCTGGTCGGCATCAAAGGCGAACAGGGTGATAGTGCCGGCCGGCTTATCGGTCAGGGTACGGCTGACCACCGCGCCCGGTTGATATTCTATCAAGCCGGCCAGATCCAGCGCCCTGCCGATGACCTCATCTTGTGCTGACATGCGGAACCTCTCAATCATAAAATCATTAAAATCCAGTTTATCATATTTACACCGCAAGTTACTCATCAACTGACCGGAGTCGTTAACCCATCTACCGCAACAAACATACCTTAACTTCATTGCTTTTTATTAACACATATTATCTAAATACTTGCCTTTTGTTGTCCGGCTGTGTATGGTTTATAGGTATATTGTGGAAAATCAGTATGTAATAGATTGAAAATTTCTTGATTTCTTCAGTTGATTTTAAATACAGCGATTTCCAGGCAGGAGAATAAAATATTATGACTAGTAACCCGGACATCAGTAAAATCGCCCTGCTGGGCTGGAGCCTGCGGGCTATTGACGCTATCGACCGATTCAATCGCCCCTACGTAGTGGTTGCCCCTGAATGGGCGACTGATTACGCCCGAAAAAATAATATTCCCTTTGTCCCGTGGGATTTCGACCGACTCAATGAACGCTCCTATGAATTGACGCAGACCTTGCAGGAAAAAGGAGTGGAGGTAGCCGTACCTCTTTTTGAGGAAACCGTTGAGTGGGCCGGAGCCATCAATTCCGTACTGATGAAAAAACCGTCCCTGTTTAATCAAGCTTTGCTTTTCCGGGATAAATCCCTGATGAAGCGCCGGGCTCAGCTGGCCGGCATCAGGGTAGGCATCTTTGAAGAAGCCCATAACCCAAATGATGTGATCCATTTCCTGAAGCGGGTCAACCAGGCTCTGCTTAAACTGGACGGTGATCCCAACGACCCCATCCATTTCAAGCCGTTTGACAAGGCCGGCTGCCTGGGGCACCGGGTAATCCGCACCGTAGAAGACGTGGAAAATATTCACAGTGATGAATACCCGGCCTTGTTGGAGAGTCACCTCGACGGTTTGGAATTCGCCTGTGAGGTATTCATCCATAATCGTAAAATACGCTTCCTGAATATTTCGGAATACGTCCACTTGGGTTATTCCGTTTTCCTTCCGGCCTCTCCCCGCCTGGAAAAATGGCGGCCACGGATAACCCAGGAAATTGAAAAGCTCATTGAGGCCTTTGATATCGATTACGGCCTTATTCACCCCGAGTACTTCATCACCAATGACGGACAGCTATTCTTCGGTGAAGTCGCCTACCGCGTTCCCGGCGGCAACGCTTTTGAACTTATTGAGCGGGCATATGGCTTCAACGCCTATCAGGCCCATGTCCTGGCCAGCGACCCAAAGGCAACCGAGGAGGAAATAGAGGCCTTTTTCCCCGGGAAAGTCGTTGACGCCAAAGGCCATGCCGGCTGTTTCCTGGTTTACCCGCGCCGCCGAGTCATATCCAAGCTGGAAATACCGGCGGAAACGGAAAATGACTCTTACTATGAACACCATGACCTGCAATCACCGGCAGAAACCAAGGTATCCAAGCGGGTAGCTTTCGGCAATCATTACGGTTCGGTTTATTTCTTCGGCAGTGACCCTGACTACATGCGCCAGCTCCTTTTAAACCAGGAAGAGCTTGATTACTACGTCTAACCATAGCCGGGTACGTTTAACATTTGATAGTGAGTAATAAATGACTAAGGTAGATTCAGCAGGCAGACTGCCTGCGCTGACAGCCCAGTTGGATGATGCCGTTGTGACTCTTCGGGACACCAGGAGTTTCGCCAAATCTACCAGGATACACTCCACCCTGGATATCTGCCGGAGGCTGATGTCTCTGGAGGGCGGCACCCGGGTCATCTATGAACGCATCAAAGACCTGGAAGAAGCCGGCATATTCCAGGACAGTGACTGGCAGCACCCGGAACGCCTGCAGTCAATCATGGCCGCCAACACCATTAAGACCGGAGAAACAAACTTAATAATACTGGAACTGTTGAGCCAGCTGCGCTTCGCGGCTGTGGCCAATGATTACTATCGTCACCCGCGTTTATCCCCGGAACTGGCCAGCCATTTCCTCTCCCAGTCCCTGGCGCTGAACCTGTCGCTGGTTTTTGGCCAGTTGAATGAAGCTGACCGCATACGCCTGGGCAAAAACGTCGAAGCCGTAATCAACAACTTTGCCTTCGTCGCCGAACAGATCGGTTACGGCAACATCATAGATAAACTTATCAGTGAAATATGGCGCCTGCTGGCCCAGCGCCCCATCCAGGTCACTCACATCAAGCAGATGATTACCCAGCTTTCCATCTATCTTAATGACGCCGAACGAACCATAAATATAGGGCAGAACCTGGGTGCCGAAAGGCTTATCAGCTCATTGTACGGCCCTACCCGCGGCTGCCAGGAAGACCCGGGGCTGGAGCCTTATCGGGAAAGACTCCAAAGTATGGATGCCCAGGCGCTGCGCAATGAAGCCCTGGGGTTCAGCCGCGCCATGCATGACACCGGGCTGGTATCACCCTATCACGCGGTTTTTTTGCATTTTATACGCCAGGAACACAATGAACTGGTTGGTACCTGCCTGGGACTGAGCACCACTGGAAATGACAGCCTGCTGAGCTACCAGCTCCTGGTTCATCGCCTGATTGATGAGGCGGTTCGGCCGGAAACCGCCCAGGTTATCCTGGGGCTGTACGGCCTGCTGGAACGCGGAATTCTTTACACCAGCTCAGTCGCCCTGGCCCTGTGGCGACAGATATATCTGCCCCTCAATCCACTCACCATAGAAAGACTTAACCACATCAGCGGAAATACCGTGGAGCCGCGCATTCTGCTTTTGTCCGGCGTCATCAGCCTGCTGGGACAGCCGCTGGGACCCGGCCAGGGCAACAATCCCATGTGCCAGTCGGTCCGGGCTTTATCCATGTGGTCGGACAATTCGCCCAACTACCTGATGCAGCTGATTGCCTGCGCCGCCAGGGACAATGACGTTACCATATATTTTGAAGGTCAGCCGCTCAGTTCCGCCGAACTTATCCCCTATTCCCGCCGGAACGGAATACTCAGTGACCTGGACGCGGTCTCCACCATCATCGTTCCCCATCTTGACGCCATTTACCAGCGCATGGGTGAACTATGCGCTGACCGGGGCGAAGATGTTCACAAGTGGGTAAATCCCGAGTTTCACGGCTGGTGGGTCGGTCGGGATTTTTCTATAGCGGTGGATATCCATACCGGTAAGCTGAAGGATTATGAAGCTTTCATCCGCCGCTTCTATGCCTGCTACCATCCGCTGTACAACGGCAACATCCCGGTGGTCAACCCCCAGCCGGCCGGCATCGCCAGCACGGACAGCATGGCCAGGTTCCTTGGATGGCACGCCATAACCATCCTGCGCGTCGGTTTTGACCCTGAAGAAGTTATGCGGGTTTATTTTTTCAACCCCAACAATGACAGCGGGCAAAACTGGGGCGGTGGTATCCAGGTTTCCACTGAAGGTCACGGCGAACGCTTCGGCGAGTCGTCCCTGTGTTTCGCTGAATTCGTTTCGCGGTTGTACCTGTTTCACTATGACCACCGTGAAGAAGGTGATCCAACTGCCGTTGACCAGCAAGATATTGAACGGATTACCGCCATGGCCGCGGACAGCTGGGCTCGCGAGCGCCTGATCACTTGATTTTACCTTAAGCCTCCGGCCGCCAACCTGCCCGAAAGACCAGTAAAAATCCCTTCTTTATACCATTGAACAACACACCTCCCGGGCCTACAATTTCGTCATGGTTGTCAATATTAAGTTATTAACAAATGTTGAACAATACCGCTTCTTTAAGGAAGCTAACTTTTTCAGCATAAAGACGTTTTAACGAAGGGAAGATTTAATTAAGAAGGAGGCATTTTGGATTTAGCTGGCATTCTCGTATTGCTTATCGTATCGGCCCTCGGCATAGGTATGGTTATTTTGGGATATAACCTGATGAACCGGCACCAGGAATGGATGGCCAAGAGTATGTCGTTCATACTGGCACTGTTTGGTGTTTCATGGCTCTGCGGCGTAGTAATCGCCTTCGCTTACCGCACTGATCCCCTATTCATCTTGGGTGCAATAAGCGCTGGCGCTGTGGGGCTGATCATATTGGCCTTCTGGATAATAACCCTGGGTGAATGTGCTGTATATGAGGAAAAGAACAGCACCGATAAACTTACCTGGGTAATCATTATCCTGGCCACCAACGTAATTGGAGCCGCTCTTTATTTCTTTACCCGAAGACGGCAACGGATCGCGGAATTGGGGAAGTAAAGGGGATTATTTCCCCAATTCCCCCACCACCCTCTCCGCCACTTCCCGTTTGCTCATGAGCGGCAGGTCTTCCACCCGCCCGTCTTTGAACAGTAAAGTCACTTTATTATTATCGCCGCAGAAACCGGCACCTGGTTCGGTAACATCGTTGGCCACAATAAGGTCGAGTTTCTTAGCTGTCAGTTTTTTGCGGGCATTGTCTATTAAATCACCGGTCTCGGCGGCAAAGCCCACCCGGATGAAATCACCCTGTACTCCTGAAAGTATGTCCTCGGTCGGCTCTAGTTTGAGTTCTAACGGTCGGCTGTCCTTTTTTATCTTGCCTGCGGCCGCATCCGCCGGCCGATAGTCAGCCGGCGCGGCCGCCATGACCAGGGCGTGAGCGCCTTTGACCGCCGTTTTGACCGCCGAAAACATCTCGGCGGCGGTTTCTACCCGGATGACCTCAATATCGGCGGCGGGCGACAATTCAACCGTAGTAATCAGTCTGACCTCAGCCCCCTGGTTCCGGGCGACCAGCGCCAGTTCATAACCCATCTTGCCGGATGAACGGTTGCCGATATACCTCACCGGGTCAATCGGCTCGCGAGTACCGCCGGCGGTAATAACCACCGTCTTGCCCGCCAGTTCAGTGCCGCGGGCCAGCGTTTGTTTAACAATATCTATAATGGTTTCAACACCAGCCAGCCGTCCCCTGCCCTGGGATCCGCAGGCTAAATGGCCGGAATCCGGCTCTATGATGCTGACGCCGCGGTCTTTTAGTTTCTGAATATTTTCCCGTGTAGCCGGGTGTTCATACATATTGGAGTTCATCGCCGGGGCAACAATTACCGGGGCTCGTGTAGCCAGCGCCGTGGCTTCTATAATATCATCGGCAAAGCCGTAAGCCAGCCGGGCGATGGTATTGGCGGTGGCCGGAGCGATCAGTAATACGTCTGCTGCCTCAGCTATCGAGATATGACTGATTGGATGACCGCCCTCATTCAGCCACATGGAAGTAACCACCCGGCGGCCGGTGATGGCCTCAAAGGTCAGCGGGGCAATAAAACGCCCGGCGGATTCGGTCATCAGGACGTCAACCCTGGCACCCGTCTGTGCCAGTTTGGAGGCAATATCAGCCGCCTTGTAAGCGGCGATAGACCCGGTTACCCCCAGGACTATATTTCTATCTTTTAGTACCATCTCAGACTCCTAATCAGTCCGCACACTGCCGGTCAAGCCCGGTTCATGTAGTATATCAGCCGCAGACCGTACAAGGTAAGGTCAGCATTTATCACATCAAAGACTCCGGTTTCGGCGGCCAGGAGTTCAGCATAGCCGCCGGTAGCAACAACTGTCGCCTTGCCTTCCGGCAATTCCGCCCGGATGCGCCCCACTATTCCTTCGATCAGCCCCACGTAGCCGAATACCAGGCCGGACTGCATGGCCTTTACCGTGGAAGTGCCGATGGCTTTTTCCGGCCGCTGCAGCTCAATCCGCGGCAGCATTGAGGTGCGCACAGACAGGGCTTCAACCGCGGTAGCCACTCCCGGGGCGATGGCGCCGCCCAGGTACTCGCCGGATGCCGAAACGGTATCAAAGGTGGTGGCGGTACCAAAATCAACAACGATGCAGGCTTTCCGGTACAGGTTGAAAGCGGCAGCGGCGTTGACAATGCGGTCAGCGCCGACTTCCCTGGGATTATCCATCCTTATTTTAACACCGGTTTTTGTCCCGGCGCCGATTATCAGTGGTTCAACCCGAAGATACTGCCGGCACAGTTTTTCAAAAGCCTCGGTCAGCGGCGGCACTACGGAACAAAGGGCTACTTTATCAATAGTTGCTGGGTCAATCTTGTTGACCTGCAGCAGGTGCAGCAGCAGTGAAGCGTATTCATCCGTCAGTCGATGGATTACCGTGGCCACCCGCAGGCTGAGTTTAAGCTTATCACCCTCGTAAAAACCCAGTGATATGCTGGTATTACCGATATCAATGGCCAGCAGCATTACAATTCTCCTTAATTGACCGGATGGCCCCGGGTATCCGCCCCAGCAGGTCTGAGGCAATCATACCGCATTCGCCCAGCTCATTTCTCACCAGTTCACCGGCCGCGGCGTGGATATAAACTCCGGCAGAAGCGGCGTCAAATTCATCCAGGCCCTGGGCCAGCAAAGCGGCGATAACACCGGCCAGCACGTCACCGGTACCGGCGGTAGCCAATCCGGGGTTGGCAAAGGGCGAAACCGCCGCCCGGCCGTCCGGAGCGGCAATGACAGTATGGGCGCCCTTTAAAACCACCGTCATCTGCCATAATTCGGCGTAGCGGCGGCTGATGCCCAGCCGGTCCTGCTGTACTTGTTCTGCCGTAAGTCCGGTCAGCCGCGCCATTTCCTTCGGATGCGGCGTCAATACATAATTATTATCCCGTTTCTGCCACCATTCCTTATCCATCGCCAGTATGTTGAGCGCGTCGGCATCCAATACCGCTTTCTTACCCGGCGGCATGGCAGCCAGTACACCGTTCAGCAAAAGTGAAATAACCGCGTCCCGTCCCAGTCCCGGGCCGATGGCAACTGCGTCATATTCCGGCAATCGCCCGGCAATAACGCTTACCGCCTCCGGAGCCGGCTCGCCTTCACTGTTCTCAGGAAGCAGCAGATGAGTAACCTCGGTCAGTTTGGCGGCGAATATCGGATGCAGACTGCGGCAAGCGGCCAGGGTTATCAGTCCGGCGCCGGCGCGGCCGGCGGCCTGACAGGTTAATACCGGGGCGCCGCAGAACTCCGGAGTACCGGCCAGCGTCAGCACTTTGCCGAAAGTACCTTTGTTGGCATCTTCAGGACGCTCCGGCAGCAGACCCGCCACTCCCGGTTCGGTCAGCAGTTCCGTCATTATATCGCAGTCGGTCCCTTGCGGGATGCCGATATCAGCCAAACTGACATCACCGGTATAAGCGGCACCGGGATAAAGAAACAGACCCCGCTTGGGATTGGCCAGGGTAACCGTCAAATCAGCTTGAAGCGTTGCCGGGTCAATCGCCCCGCTGTCCGCGTTAAGCCCGGAAGGCAGGTCAACAGCCGCGATTATCATTTCCGGGCGGCTCCTCTTTTCTCGGGAAACCATTTCCATTAGCTCGGCGATAATGCCGTCAATCGGACGCAAGCTGCCGGTACCGAATATGGCGTCAATTACCATATCGGCACCGGAGAGTGAATTTCGAAAAAGTTCCAGCCCTTCGCCGCGGACAGCGTCTATCGGTTCCAGGCCGTTTTGCCGAACCTCCCGTAACACCGCGTCATCGACAGCGCGCTCGGTCAGCAGGTAAACACTGACTCCCGCGCCCTTGTCTTTCAGATCAACCGCCGCCAGCAGGCCGTCACCGCCATTGTTGCCGGGACCAGCCATTAACACTATATTCTTACCTGCAATTGGCCCGAAGACCTCGGTGACTTGGTCAGCTAAAGCCCGGCCGGCACGCCGCATCAGTTCAGCGGCGGAGATACCGCGCCTGGCGGCTCTCTCTTCCAGCACCCTCATCTCGGCGGCGGTTACCAGCTTCATGCTTTGAAGTGTACCAGCGGCCTGTGCGGCGGTCAATACACTTCAGCGGGGTTCTTAAACGGCCAGCTCCAGGCCTTCACCGGCCAGGTATATCCGGGCTTTCATTTCCGCCGCCACTTCTTTAATCTCCCGTTCGATCTCGCTCTCGACGGAAGGGCTCATATGGATGCAGGCTACTTCCGGCAGGTACCCTTTCATTTTTCGGAAATCCTCAAGTTCCCGACGCAGCAGCTCCGGCGTCAGATGCTGTCCTTCAGCGGAAGCGAAGAACTCGGTAAAACGCGAAGGCGCGGTCAGTTCGACAATCATCAGGTTCGGGTCCACTTGTTCAAAACTGCGGGACAATCCGGGTCCGGTATCACCGGTATAAAACAGCCTGCGGCCGCTGTCCGCCGTTATCTGGTAACCCTGGGAAGGCACGGAGTGCGGCGTGGCCACCGTCAGTACTTCATAACTGCCAACCTTAAAACTGCTTCCGGGTTCTACCAGGTGATACCTGAAGGTCGGCGCTTCGGCCGGCTTTTCCAGGAACCGGGAATACATCGTGCCATTAATCAGGCAGTACTCCAGGTTTTCCCGGGTTCCGTTATTGCCGTACAGGTCCAGGCTGCCGCCATTCAGGTACAGATTCATCCCCAGTGACGGAATATCCCGGACATGATCAAAGTGACCGTGACTCAGCAGCACCGCCGTCAGTTCCTGCATCTGCTCCAGTGAAAGACTCCGCGTCAGCGAGCCCGCGTCCAGCGCCAGCGTGTCATCCACCAGGACGCAGCTCATAGCGGTAGCGGCCGTCTCCACATTATGTGTTCCCAGGAATCGTACTTTCATTTTTCCGCCCCGGCTCCGGCGAAAGGATTAAGGCTGACGCCATTATCATAGGCATCAATTCCTTCCGCCCTCTTCAGATAATTGACCACCTTGTAAGTCAGCGGCGTAGCCACCACTTCTATCAGTGTTTTAGCCAGCCAGTGATAGAGGATCAACACCGGGGCAAAAGCCGGTGTCCCCACGAAAGCTATGGTAATAAAAACCGCTGAATCCAGGCCTTCACCAACAATTGTCGACCCGATAGTGCGGCTCCACAGGTGGCGCCCGCGGGTAAGGATCTTCATGCGCGACATCACCGCGGCATTGCTGAAACTACCGGCCAGGTAGCCGCAGAAGGAAGCCAGCAGCAGCCGCGGCGTATAACCCAGGATGGTTTCATAGGCCTGCTGGTTTTCCCAGAACACGGCGCCGGGCATCAGGCCGGCCAGCCAGACAAAGAAAACAAAAACCAAATTGCATAAAAAGCCCAGCCATATTACGCGGCGGGCCCAGGCAAAACCATAAACCTCGGTCAGGATATCACCGATGATGTAACTGAGAGGGAAAACCAGGATAGCCGCCGGCAGTACAATATCCCAGCCGATGTCGATGAGCTTCACGGCAACGATATTGGCCGTAATCAGGCAGGTGATAAACAACGCGGCAATAAACACCAGCCGGTAGGATATTTTCAAATCAGACATTTCCTTCGCAGTGAATCAGATAATCTTGAGCCGTCGCAGAATATATGCCGTCAGCAGCGACAGCCCCAGTGTAATGCCCATGACGATAAGAAAAGGGTGCTCCGCTTTTTGAAACGGCAGGTCGATATTCATGCCGTAAATGCTGGCCACAATCAGCGCCGGTAAGGTGATGGTGGCAAAGATGGTCAGGGTGCGGATGCCGGAGTTGTAGTTGTTGTATGACATGGAGTCAAAGGTGGCCGAAAGACCTTCAATGACCTCCTTGGTTTCGTCCAGGCCGTCCCAGATCTTATCCACGTGGTCTGAAAGGTCACCGAAATATACGCTCATATCCTGGTCGGTGTAAGGGCGTAGTTTCGGTTCCAGTCCGGCGATAACCGTACGCATCGGCCATATAGTTCGCCTGAAGGATATTATATCGCGCCGCAAAGCGGATATGTCTTTTACCGTGCCGTCACGGCGGCTGGTGAAAATCTCGTCTTCAATAGTGTCGGTGTTTTCCAGTATTTTATTTACTATCGGCTGGCAGTAGTCAACCAGTCGGTCAATAATGCGGTAAAGCAGGTATCCCGGCCCATAGCTGAAATACTCCTGACGTGATTCTTCGTCTATTTCACACTCCCGGAAAAGCTTGGAAAGCGGCTTCAGGTTGCCGGAATGCAGGGTAATCAGGTAATCCTTGCCGATAAAAACCGAAACCTGGGAAGGCCCCAGTACCTGTTCCGTCTTGTTGTATACCGGAAAATGCAGTACAAAGAATAAATAATTCTTGTATTCGTCGGTCTTGGGACGCTGCCGCTTGGAAAGCACATCGTCCAGGTCAAGAGGATGGAAGGGATAGTTCTCCGCCAGGTAGGCTGTTTCCTGTTCGGTCGGATTTTCAATATTGGTCCAGGTAAAGGTACCGTAAGACACCCGCTCCATTGTTGGACCGGCAGCCGCCTGATTTTTCCTGGTTTTAGAAAAGGGTTTGCGGGGCATATCTTCAGCCTTGATATTCAGGATTTTGCCGGTCTATTCTAGCACAAGTTTTGCGCCTTGACACAAACCCGCCGCCGCGCGTCCTAACCGGTTATAAGCCGTATCCCCGTTATCACCAGTGCCAGTGACAATAAACGTATCAGCATCCGGCCGTGAAGCCGGCGGGAAAGCAGAGCCCCGGCCTGGGAACCGCCGACCACCCCTGCCCCCAGCCACAGTATGATATCCCATTCAGCCCCGTAGTTGCCCTGGCCCAGGTGCATGGCTACTCCAGCCGCCGCGGTGAACATCAGGATGAAACTGGATGTAGCCGTGGCGATATGAGTCGGAAAACGCAGGATATAAGTCATCACCGGCACATGAATAATTCCGCCGCCCATGCCCAGCAGTCCGGCCAGGTAGCCGGCTCCCATGCTTAAGCCGACTCCCAACGGCCGGTTATAATCAAACCGGCCGTTGACCGCCTGCTGCGGCGCCGGTGCCTGCCGCAGCAACAGCGCCGCGGCAATAGCCGTCATCATCACCCCGAACAGCACTGAAAAAACGTCACGGGGCACAAACTGCAGCGTCCACACTCCCAGGATTACCCCGGGAATGGTCGCCGCGGCGAATAACAGCCCGTTGCGGTAATCAATGCGCTCCTGCCGAGAGTAGGCAAAAACAGCGCCGCAGGCGTTTATCAGGACAATAAACAGTGATATGGCGGTAATGGCCAGCGGCTCAGCGTCCGGATAGAGAAAAATCATGGCCGGCACCAGCAGTAAAGCGCCGCCAACGCCGATGAGCGTGCCATAGACGCCCACCAGCAGCCCCATCAGTACCAGCACAGCCGGCAGCAGCCAGCCGCCGCTGATTAGCGGTTCACCCATTTTGCCGCCGGGGAATATCGTGAGTACTGTTCATAAATATCGCGTCCGCGCCGTGCACCGGTAGTTTATCAGTCTTTTTTGTCTCCGACATTATTGAAGGCAATCAAAACCGCGGCTACCATGGCCACCGCCAGCCCGAAGAACAGCGTTCCCTCCGGGTCCTGCCACTGCACCAGGTGTTTCAGAAAAATTATGGACATCACCATTATTACGATGCTGCTCAGTTTGGTTTTCAGCTGGTGCAGGTTCTTGATAATCAGCCATTCCGGCAGTGCCAGGCTGCCGATGAATAGTTCGTACAGCCCGAAGGCGAAGATCAGCAGCACCGTGGCGATGAGAAATACATCCATTATCTCGATCAGCGGTATAATATCAGTGCCGCTGATACTGAAATCAGCAAACAGGTCAATCAGGATTCTGGCAGACTGAACCAATCCCAGCAGGAAAGCGACGGTTGAGGCCGCCAGCAGGGAAAAAACGGCTACCAGGGTAACATATTTGCTCTTCTCGAGTATGCTTTTCAATAAGCTGTCTTTCATTCAGTTTGGCCGCGCCTTCAGTCCGGATTATAGCATTATTGGCGGCTTACAGGCTTATCACCCGGCTCGCCTTCATCATCACGTCGGCGATAGTGAACATATTGGATACCTGGCCGATGGCCACCCGGTCAGACAGGCCCAGCCGGGACAGGCAGGTGCCGCAGGCCAGGAGTTCCATGCCGTCATCATCCAGCTGCCTGAGTTCACCCAGTACGTTGGAATCCTCAGCCACCAGTTTCACCCCGTTGTTCATAAATATTATGCTTTCCGGGCGCTCCGGCAAAGACTGCAGCGTATTCAGAAAACTCTGCATCAGCAGCCTTCCCAGTTCAAGATTTTCGCCGCGCCCGATGATATCAGATCCGATAAATACCACTATCCCCCCCGCCGGCGCGTCATCGGCCACAGCGCAGGCCGCCGTCCTTACTATCCTCAAGTACACGCCGTCGCTTTTCTCCTCAGCCGTGACTTCACACCCCTGTTTACCGGCAAATTTGGTCACATTCTGTCGCGCCGCCTCATTATCTACTATGACCACCACTTCACTCAGTCTTTTCAGGGCCTCACCGGCCAGCAGCACCGGCTGCGGGCACGGCTTGGCGCGGGCATCTATCATTTCGGGCATCTAATTCTCCTTCTGGTTCCTGCCGTCAGCGGCCATGATAGCCGCCCCCAGCGCCGCCGTAATCTGCGGCTCATCAGGCACGGTAATTTTAATACCAAGTTTATCTTCCAGCAGCCTTGCCAGGCAAGCGTTTTTGGCTCCGCCGCCGGAAAAAATTAAACGTCCGCTTACTCCTACCCGCCGGGCCATAGCCGCTACCCTGGTAACCACTGAATGATGCAACCCACGGGCAATAGCCTGGGCGTCTTCACCCTTATTGATCAGGGAAACTACCTCGCTTTCGGCAAAAACAGTGCACAGCGAGTTAAGGGTAACCGTACGGCCGGTTTCCATAGCCGTCCGGGCAAATTCTTCCATGGTCAGTTCCAGCGCCCCGGCCATTATTTCTAAAAACTTGCCGGTGCCGGCGGCGCAGCGGTCATTCATTTCAAACTTAAGCACCCCGCCCTTTTCATTCAGCCGAATAACCTTAGAATCCTGTCCGCCGATATCAATCACGCTCAGCGCGTCGGGAAAAAGAAACCTGGCCGCGGCGGCCTGGGCGGATATCTCGGAAATGGTGGCGCCGGACAATTCCGGCGCCACCAAATCCCGACCGTAGCCGGTAACCACCAGTTTGTCGTATTTCTTGTTACCCAGGAGCCTGCGGCATCTCTCCATCGGTTTCAACCCGGAATCTATGACCGACGATGACCTGACCCCGCCATCAAACAGCACCAGTTTGATGGTACGAGACCCGACATCCAATCCCGCGGTTATCACTTGGTTTTGCTTCTCACTTTCAAGTATTGAATCTCCTTTGCGATTCTCGGTCGCGACCGGCAAATGAATACCTTTGACTGACAGCTGCTAAAGCATCTCCAGGAAAGCGTCAACTCGCGTCTTGAGCTGACCGGTATCCTCATCGGAATAATCGGTCTCCACCCGCAGAAGCGGTATTCCGGCCTGCTCCAGTGCCCGGTCCACCTGTATGGCTTCGTTGGCATAGGTATGACAGAACTGCAGATTGTAGTGAATCACACCGTCAGCCTTTAACTCCCCGGCCATGCGAACTATATCTTCCGTTCGCTCACAATTGGGCGTAAAACAGGCGCAGTTGGTTTTCAGATAACGCTCGGCCAGGGCGGTAATCATCTCATCAAGGCTGCCCGCGCCCTCAGGCACCAGTTCATTATAGAAACGCGAACCGGTACAGGATTCTTCGCCGACGATAACCGCCCCTGAGCTTTCTACAATATGATGCAGCTTCCAGTTGGGAATAGCCATGGGGGAACCGGATATCAGGATCCTTTTGGCGCCTTTGGGTACCGCGCCTTCCCCTTTTTTGACGCG
Source organism: Dehalogenimonas sp. NIT-SK1 (assembly GCF_055384165.1). Lineage (NCBI taxonomy): Bacteria > Bacillati > Chloroflexota > Dehalococcoidia > Dehalococcoidales > Dehalococcoidaceae > Dehalogenimonas > Dehalogenimonas sp. NIT-SK1. Next base: position 535,592 of record NZ_AP042352.1, on the reverse strand, counting down.
CTCTTCCAGTTCGTCGTTAAGCGCGGTGATCATCTGGGTCTGGCGCTCAACATCGTCATACATGGAAATCTGGGTTGCCAGCAGCGCGTCCTTGCCGGATATCGGCGCCGGGTCGGCCCCCCGCAGTTCGGACAACCGCCGGAACTGACGGCGTCGGGCGTTGACCTTTTTTATCGCTGTAGATAAATTATCCATGGTAATTTCATTTCCGGTCAGCTCTTCGATCCTGGCCTTGAAATCCCTGACTTCCCGCTGCCACAGCGTGCGACCGGCCTCGCCCCGCTTATTGGGCACTTCCATCACATAAACCGGCTGCTGCTCGGCCAGCATTTCAAACATTTTTTTCTTGCCGTCACAGGTGGTCTCTCCCACAATTAAATGACTCACCTGGACATAGGGACACAGCCGTCCCAGTTTGAAGCCGTATGAAGATTTGATCAGGGCGCAGGTATTGCGCGGCAGCACTTCTTCGGCCGCCGGAATGGAAAACTGGGTACCGGCGCACAGGCTGACCGGGATGGCTCCGGCTGCCCAGCAGAATTCTTCAGGCACAAAAACACAATAAGTGGCTACTACTTTGCCGCCTTCCTTGGCGTGCTCCCGCAGTTCCTTGACCCTGATGCCGTGAATATCACCAACCACGAAATCATAAAAACCCATTCCCTGCGGGCGGTTCGGCTGGCTGAGATAAATTTCCTGGTAAATCGGTCCTAAGGCGTTCATCAACTGACCATGGGAATCCAGGTCAATCCCAAGTTCCGACCACATCTTTTCATTATCGCTTAATGTCACTTGCAGTTTCCTCTCGAAGTTTTTTTACCGGGGAGATAAATGCTTTTCGAGCAGGACTGCCGACCGGACTCAAGCTGCGGGCCAAAACACCCGCAAAAAAGCGGCCGAGTAGCCTCCGGCCGCTAAATTGAACAAAAAATAGTTAACCGTCTAAATCACGATCATCCCGGCGGAATGGAGGTACAAGCAGTCCCGTGGCGCGGTACCCGCGCCGTCAGTCCACTCCGTCAGGTACGGCGATGGAAAGGTACTCTGGACATACTTATCACCTCCTCCCAGGCTGGTTGAAATTTCAACGATTATACTGCACCTGATTGCTATCGGTCAAAAGTATTAGTACTTACCGTAGCAGGAGAAATTTTGGCTGCCGCCATCCTCGCGTTATAATGTAATCATGGATAAGTTGCTTCAAGAAGTAACCGAATCACTGCGCCGGGTGGGCAACGCGCACCATCGCGCCTTCATCATGGTCAACGGCCGGGACGCTGACTGGGCCAGGTGGTACGCGGAGAAACTGGAACCGGAACTGGCCGGCAAACTGGCGGTCAGCTTAACCGCTGATGACCTAGCCGCTCTCCTGCCGCTTCTGGAAAAAGAGCGCTCGCTTCGGGCGCCTGAGGCGGAATGGGCCGGATTCTACGCCGAGGCCATCGTTGACAGATACGGCTAAAATTAACTGACCGCCGGATATATCCGGTCAGAAAATGTTTGACAGCCGGCTGTCTCAATCATATAGTGTAGTATAATAAGCTGTCGCGCGACTGGCGGAAGTGGAGTTCACCACAGGGAGCGCGATTAGGCCGAAGCCGACCGCCTGGGCACCATGCTCGGGCGGTCTTTTTATTTTCTGCCCGGCGGAAAGGAGATAACTCATGTTTTCCAGGGAATGGTTTGTGTACGTCTTCGGACGCTGGATTCTGCTGTCCGGAATTGCCGGAGCGCTGGTGCAGGTGCTGCTGGCTGACCAGCTCGGTATCGCCACTTTCCCCGCCTTCCTGCTCAACCAGTTTATCCTGGCCACCGTCTTCTGGTATGTCGACAAATACATTTTCCAGCGCCACTTCAGCGCTGTAAAGGAGATTTTCAAGTTCCCCCGTATTCGCGGCCATTTCACCCCGGCCCACCAGTTCGCCAAGATATCGGAGGAATACACTGAGTTCACCGAGGCTTACCGAAAAAACCCTGAGGATTATAATAAGTGGCTGCACGAGTTCCTGGACCTGGCTCATGCCGTTGAAATGACCGAACGGGTACTGAAGGAAAAAGGCGCTGACGTCAACGGTGAGTTTTACCGCATTATCCAGCAGAATAAGACCAAGGGTTTATACCAAAGCGATAACGCCTGAAATGGCGCCGGATTAAAGCTGCGGCCGTCGCCGATGCCAGTCGGTGGATTGCTGAAAAGCGTAACCCAGGTTGAGAATGGTTTTCTCGGCGAACGGCTTGGCGATAATCTGCATGCCGACCGGCAGTCCATCTGCGAACCCGGCCTGCAATGACATGCCGGGCAGCCCGGCGATGTTAACCGGAATGGTGCAGATATCCGACAGGTACATGGAGAACGGATCTGCCGCTTTTTCACCGATATTGAACGGCACCGTCGGCGCCGTCGGCGTGATCAGGGCATCATATTTCTCGAAAGCCGCGTCAAACTCCCGCCGGATAACGGTGCGCACTTTCTGTGCTTTCACATACCAGGCGTCATAGTATCCGGCTGAAAGGGCGTAGGTGCCCAGCATTATGCGCCGCTTGACTTCCGGTCCGAAACCAATGCCGCGGGTCTTCTCCATGGCTTCCCACATGCTGCCGGCATCCTGGCAGGAAAAGCCGTACTTCACCCCGTCATAGCGAGCCAGGTTGGCCGAAGCCTCGGAAGGAGCGATAATATAATAAACCGCCAGCGCGTAGCCGGTAGTCGGCAGGGAGCATTCCTCGACGGTGCAGCCCATTTGTTCATAAACTTTAAGCGCTTCGGTAACCGCGGCGGAAACTTCCGGTGTTACTCCCTGGCCGAAATACTCCTTGGGCACCCCCAGGCGCAGGCCTTTGACCTGGCCGTCCAGGCAGCCGTAATAGTCTGTCTCCGGCTGCGGCACCGAAGTTGAATCCCGGGAGTCATAACCGGCAATAGCGTTAAGCATCACCGCCGCGTCAGCCACGTCCTGGGTCAGCGGTCCCACCTGGTCCAGTGATGAGCCGAAAGCCACCAGCCCGTAGCGGGAAACCAGCCCGTAAGTCGGTTTCAGGCCGGTAACGGAACAGAAACTGGCCGGCTGGCGGATGCTGCCTCCGGTATCAGATCCCAGCGCTGCCGGGGTTTCACCGGCTGAAACCGCGGCCGCTGAGCCGCCGCTGGAACCGCCGGGTACTCTTTTGAGATCCCAAGGATTATGCGTAGTGAAAAAGGCCGAATTTTCCGTTGATGACCCCATGGCGAACTCGTCCATGTTGGCCTTGGCGATAATAACCGCGCCACGGGCGCGCAAACGCTCCACCACGCCGGCGTCATACGGCGGCACGAAGTTTTCCAGCATTTTAGATGAGCAGGTAGTGCGGATGCCTTTTGTACAGAGTACATCCTTCAATACGACCGGAATACCGGTCATCGCTGCGGCATCACCGCGGTCGATAGCCCGGTCGGCTTCTTGAGCTTGTGCCGTTGCCGCTTCAGCTGTAACCGTCATCAGGGCCTGAACCCTGGGCTCAACTGCCTCAATACGCTTAAGATAGGCGCCGGTCAGTTCAACCGATGACAACTCTTTATCCCGGAGCAGCTTTCCGGCTTCAACTATGGTGAGCTTACTGACGTCTATTGACAAGTTTTTTCCTTATTTGCCTGATGCAATTTAACTCTATTCAGTATTCGCGGTAATGCTGTTTGCTATTCCATCACCGGCCGGATGCGGATAAACCGGCCTTCACAGTCGGGCACGTTGGCCAGCACTTCGTCAACCGGCAGCGACGGCTCCGCCTCGTCGCAACCCATGACGTTGCTCTGGGCTACCGTATGCGCGGTCGGTAATACACCATCCGTATTAACCTGCTGCAGTTCCGTAAAGTGGCCCAGAATATCGGACAGCTCCCCCTGGAGACGGTCCACTTCTTCGTCTCCGATGCCCAGCCGAGCCAGTCGGGCGATGTGCAGTACTTCTTCTCTGGAAAGTTCCATATCGCTGGATTATAGCATCAGCGGCCGAAGCGGGCAAAAACGCCTGTTTCCCCCGGTGCTAACTGACTGCTGAAAATTGACAATAATATATCCGGCCGATGTGGTTGCTGCCTGGTGCTATAATTAAGTTGTTCAACAGGAGATTATTTGAATCAATGACCAGCAACCAGAAACGCCTCGGACTGCTGCTGATTATAGCCGGATTCGGTATTATGATATTCCGGAGCGCCTTCAATTTGGTCAGGCTCATTACGCTTGAAGGCCAGCTCCCCGAATCATTTCTTATGGTCCCGCTGGCCGGCTTAATCTCAATGTTAATTTTGATGGCGCTGGTAATCTTTTTTGTTCATAAGAAGCCCCGCGCCGGCAGCCTGATCAGCCTTATACTTTTCAGTTTTTTCTTGATTTTCAACCTGATAACGATACTGATGAATGTCGAGCATATCCTGGCCAGGACCGGCTTAACGATTAGCTTAATATTTCACTGGGTGAGTAATCTATTGATAATAGGCGGCAGCGCCATCATCTACCGGGACTCGAAAATCCCGGCTAAATCCTCAGCAGTCGGTTGAAGAACCCCTGCTAGCCGCCTTTCAGCCTTTTCAGTTTGTCCCGCAGCGCTTCCAGCTTAGCTCGTTCCTTGGCCACCACTTTTTCCGGCGCTTTAGACACAAAGGACTCCTTGCTGAGCATGGCAGACAGCCTCTCTACCTGTGACTCCACCTCAGCCAGTTCCTTGGCGGCACGGGCGGCTTCAGCCTGCCGGTCAATCATGCCGGACAGCGGCAGCACCAGTTCAGCGTCCTTGAGCACCAGCACCAGTTTTTCATCATCGCTTTCCGCCTGGATACGGTCGCTGATTACCGACAGCGGTCGGGCACGGGACAGCATTTCAATTACCCCGCGGTAAGGCTCCAGTTCCTTTGCTTTCGGCCCGGCGTGAAGCTCCGCCGCTATCCAGCGCCCGGCTTCAACTTTATGTTCAGCCCGAACGTTGCGGATGGCCTTGACTACTTCGGTCAGTCCCCCGATGAAATCCTCAGCGGTGGCGTCTTCAACTTCGCGCTCAGCCTGGGGATACTCGGCAATCATAATTGAATCCGGCACTCCCGGCAGATATGGCCGCAGGTGCTGCCATATTTCCTCGGTCACAAAAGGCATGAAAGGATGCAGCAGCCGCAGCGAATTGTCCAGCACCTTCAGCAGCACCGGCAGTGGTGAAAGGCCTTCTCCGGACTGCAGTCGACCCTTGACCATCTCAATATACCAGTCACAGAACTCGCCCCAGACGAAGTCATGAATCGTCCGCTCCGCCTCGCCGAACTGGAAGTCCCCCATGAAATCTTCTACCTGACCGGTAGCGCGGGCCAGCCGTGACAGTATCCAGCGGTCTTCCGCCGGCAGATTTTTCATCTCCACCGGGCTGATATCGGATTTATCCAGGTAGCCGATCACAAATCGGGCAGCATTGAACAGCTTGTTGGCAAAGTTGCGTCCAGCTTCCAGCCGGTTGAGCGACAGCTTGATATCGTTGCCGGGTGAATTGCCGGTGGTAATGCCGAAGCGCAGGGCGTCGGTGCCATACTGATCGATAAGGGCCAGCGGATTAAGCACATTGCCCTTGACCTTGCTCATTTTTTCACCCTTTTCATCACGAATAAGCCCGTGCAGGTAAACGGTGCGGAAGGGGACCTTGCCGGTGTTGTGCAGCCCCATGGTAATCATGCGGGCTACCCAGAAAAATAAAATGTCATAGCCGGTTTCCATGACGCTGGTGGGATAGAAGCGTCGCAGGTCGTCGGTATCATCCGGCCATCCAAGCGTCGAATGCGGCCACAAACCCGAGGAAAACCAGGTGTCCAGCACATCCGGGTCCTGCTCCAGCTTTGACGAGCGGCAGCCCGGACAGGCAGCCGGCGTTTCTATGCTGACAATCGTCTGGCCGCATTCCTCACAGTACCACACCGGTATGCGGTGCCCCCACCACAACTGCCGGGAAATGCACCAGTCACGGATGTTTTCCAGCCAGTTGAGATACACCCTGGTAAAACGCTCCGGCAAAATCTGTATTTCACCATTCTTGACCGCAGCGATAGCCGGCTCGGCCAGTGGCGCCATCTTGACGAACCATTGGTGGGAAGCGGTAGGCTCGGCTACCGTAGCGCAGCGTTGGCAGTGACCCACCGAATGCCCGTAATCCTCTACCCGGACCAGCAGTCCCAGTTTATCCAGCTCCTCAACTACCAGCTTGCGGGCGGTATAACGGTCCATACCGGCAAAACGGCCGGCATTATCGTTCATCTTCGCGTCCTGGTCAAAGATATTTACCAGCGGCAGACCGTGCCGCTGTGCAATGTCAAAATCGGTTTGGTCATGGGCAGGTGTGGTTTTAACCGCTCCGGAGCCGAAGCTCATATCCACGATGTCATCGGCCACAATCGGTATTTCCCGCTCCATCAGCGGCAGCTTCAGCTTACCGCCTACCAGTGCTTTATAGCGCTCATCATCGGGATTAACCGCCACCGCGGTGTCGCCCAGCATCGTCTCCGGGCGGGTGGTAGCCACGATAACATATTTATCCGGTTCATCCAGCAGCGGATATTTGATATGCCACAGGTGCCCGGAAAGGTCTTTATGATCAACTTCCAGGTCGGATATAGCCGTATGACAGCGTGGGCACCAGTTGATGATGCGTTCGCCGCGATAAATCAGACCCTGGTCATACAGGCTTTTGAAAGTAGTGCGCACCGCCTTGGAAGGGCCGTCATCCAGGGTGAACACTTCCCTGTCCCAGTCGCAGGAAGCGCCCAGCCGCATGTGCTGCGAGCGGATGGTATCACGGCAGGAATTAGCCCACTGCCACATTCGCGCGGTAAAAGCTTCCCGGCCCAGGTCATATTTGGTCTTGTTTTCCTTGGCCAGCATCCGCTCCACTACTACCTGCGCCGCGATGCCCGCGTGGTCCACCCCCGGCAGCCAGAGCGCTGGCGCTCCTTTCATCCGATGCCAGCGGGTCATGATGTCTTCCAGGGTAGCCGTCAGGGCATGGCCCAGGTGCAGTTCTCCTGTTACGTTCGGCGGCGGCATTATGATGGTAAAGGGTTCCTGCTCAGAATCGGTCCGGGGCTTAAAATACCCCCGCTCCATCCAGAATCGATACCACTTGTCTTCCACCTGTGAGGGTTCGTAAGCCTTCGGCAATCCGGGATTGGGTGCTTCGGTCATAACAGCAAATTCCTTGTTGCAGTGAATAATGGTCTATTCTATCATCTTTAGTAACCGCCTTTCAGCTAACCGGCTAAAACGTGCTAGAATAACCCCGCCAGAACTTTACCCGCAAGGAGAAAATATATGTCCGGACATTCAAAATGGGCTACCATTAAACACCAGAAGGGCGCCGCCGATGCCAAGAGGGGGCAGCTTTTCACCAAGCTTTCGCGAGAGATTATCCTGGCGGCCAAGGAAGGCGGCCCGGACCCGGCCATGAACGCCAGGCTGCGGCTGGCGGTGCAGAAGGCCAAGGACGCCAGCATGCCCAACGACAACATTGAGCGCGCCATCAAGAAAGGCAGCGGCCAGCTTGAGGGCGAAAGCCTGCTGGAACTGACCCTTGAAGGCTATGGTCCCGGCGGAGTGGCGGTGCTGGTACAGGCGGTTACCGATAACCGCAACCGCACCATCCAGGAAGTCCGCCACTTCTTTTCCAAGAGCGGCGGCTCCATGGGCGAGGCCGGATGCGTCGCCTGGATTTTCGACCCCCGGGGCAGCATCGCCGTAAATATCGGCAGTGCTGACGCTGATGAACTCACCCTTGAGGTCATCGATGCCGGCGCTGAAGACGTCAAACCCCAGGACGAATACCTGGAAGTCCTGACCGCCCCGGAACAGCTGGAAGCAGTGCGCCAGGCGGTGGAAGCCAAGGGTCTGGAAATAGAAAATTCCGGCATTGAGATGCAGCCCAAGACCCTGGTTGAACTTGACGAGCCCACCGCCCTGCAGGTACTGAAACTGCTGACCTGGCTGGAAGAAATGGATGACGTACAGAACGTCTATTCCAACGCGGACTTTGACCCGGCGGTAGTCGAGAAATTCCAGGCCGGTTAGCATGAGAATCATGGGCATTGACCCCGGCACCCGGCACCTGGGCTACGGCATCATAGACGCTGAAGGCTCAGCGGTACTTTATGTCACTTGCGGCACTATCAACTGCTCCGCCAAACTCTCCATGCCGGAAAGGCTCAAACATCTCTATTCGGAACTGGAAAAAGTCATCAGCTCCTATAAACCCGGCTGCGCCGCCGTGGAAACCCCCTTTTTCTCGGAAAATGCCCGTTCAGCGCTGGCCATCGGCAAAGCCCAGGCCGTTGCCATCCTGGCCGCGGCCAACGCCGGGCTGGAGGTTTTTGAATACCCCCCGGCTCGCATCAAGTCGCATATAACCGGCTTCGGCGCTTCCGCCAAGGACCAGGTAAGCCGCATGGTCATGCTGCAGCTTAACATCACCGAACCGCCGGCCACCCCCGACGCTGCCGACGCCCTGGCCTGCGCCCTGTGCCACGTCCAGGAGCGCCAGATTTCCGCGGTTGTTGACCGCGGCGTCTGACCGGATTTACTCCATCCTTAACTCCCGCCGCTACACTGGACATATACCGTCATCCCGTTGCGCCCCATGGAGATTATAGCTAATTCACATCGCGGCTGACACCGCTCATTTACCCTGAATTGCTGCCATTTCTTTTGAACTTTCTTGATATTTTTTGTTAAGTTTGTTATTATATTAATCGAAGATGATTGTTAGCCAAACATCATCTGAAACATTATAAAAAACAAAAAGGAGGTACAAATATGGCACTGCAAAGATGGGATCCATTCCAGGAATTCAGACAGATGGACCGGGCCTTGAACAGGTTGTGGCGCGGCTTCAACCTGCCGGATGAGGCGGAACATTGGAACATACCGATTGATGTCGCCCGCAAGGGGGATGAGATTATTGTCAAGGCATCCCTGCCCGGGGTAAAGCCGGATGACATTGAAGTTTCGGTGGAAAACAATGTACTCACCCTCCGGGGCCAGAGTTCAGAAGACAAAGAGGTTGATGAGGGCGGTTACCTGGTTCGCGAGCGCGCCTGGGGCACCTTCTACCGGGCCTTGTCCCTGCCGGATACGGTTGACACCGACAAGATCAAGCCGGTTTATGCCGACGGCATCCTGACCGTAACCCTGCCCACCGCTGAAGAGAAAAAGAAGAAGCAAATCAAGGTCGCGGTGGAAAAGGACAAGCCCAAGACCATCGAATCCAAGTAAATCCCCCTGACTCCCGAAAAAAATAACAGGAGCGTCTATTCAGCGCTCCTGTTTCTTTTTATTGCCGCAGCTTTATTTCTTTTCCGTCCAGACTGAAGTTATCAGCCTGTAACCGATGTGAATCATCGCCAGGCCCACCAGGGCTACAAATACCTGGGCAATAAAGCTGTCTTGCGCCCATGCCAAATATTCAACTTCCAGTACGATGCCGGTCAGGATCAACACCCCGATAATGCCGCACATCACTCCCAGCAGAGTTTTCAGCACCTTGTCACCTCCGGTCATTACAGTATTCCTCCTGCGATTGGTCCGGCGCAAAAACCGGTCTAGACAGTAACCAGCACCGGCAGCACCATCGGCCGCCGCCGTGTCTGTTCATAATAATACCGGGAAAGCAAATCGCGCACCCGGTTGGAAATAACCGCGGAATCCGATACCCGCTGCGCTTCCTGTTCAAACATCTTTGTAACCAGGTCCCGGCTGCCGTCCAAAATCCCTTTGCCGGTATCCGGGTCAACAAAACCCCGGGAAACAATGTCCGGCTTCACCGCCAGGTGTCCGGATTCAGCGTCCAGGGTCACAATAGCCACCACTATCCCGTCCTGGGCCAGCATCTTGCGGTTGCGCAGCACTACTCCATTGATATCACCCACCGAAATACCATCGACATACACATTGCCCGCCGGTACATGTCCCACAATTTTACCGCCGTTGGCCGTCAGCTCCAGGATGTCGCCGTCCTGCAGGGTGAATACATTCTCGCCCGGCACCCCCATCTGCTCCGCCAGCTGCGAATGCAGCTTCAGGTGCCGATACTCACCGTGCACCGGTATAAAATACTTCGGCCTTATCAAACTCTGCAGCAGCCGCAGCTCTTCCTGGGCCGCGTGGCCGTGGACATGAACCTTGGCAACTCGGTCGTAATAAACCTGGGCTCCCTGTTTGAACAGGCTGTCGATAGTTTTAGCCACCACGGACTCGTTGCCCGGTATGGGCGAAGCTGAAATAATAACCGTGTCGCCCTTTTTGATCTGCACCTCGCGGTGCTCCCGGTTGGCGATGCGAACCATGGCCGAAGTCGGCTCGCCCTGGGAACCGGTGGTAATCAGCGCCACCCGGTTGGGCGGCAGCCGGTTCATCTCGGAAAGCTCGCCGATAAGTCCGTCAGGCGCCTTGATGTAACCCAGCCGCAGCGCCATCTTTACAATTTCCTTCATGCCCCGGCCGGCAATAAACACCTTGCGGTTGAACTGAACCGCCGCGTCCATCACCTGCTGAATGCGGGCCACCAGCGAGGCAAAAGTCGTCACCAGCACCCGGCCCTTGGCGGTGGACATGATAGCGGAAATCGTCTCTCCCACTACTCTTTCGGACGGTGTATAGCCGGGTATCTCTACATGGGTCGAATCAGCCAGCAGCAGCATAACTCCTTCAGCCCCAACCTGGGCCAGGCGGGCCAGGTTGGAAGGCTTGCCGTCCACCGGGGTGTAGTCCAGCTTGAAATCGCCGGAATGAACGATAGTGCCCAGCGGCGTGCGGATAATCAGGCCGGCTGCATCGGGTATTGAATGGCACATGGCCACGAATTCGATGCTGAACACTCCCAGCTTGATGGTATCCCCGGCCTTGATCTCTATGACTTCGTTGTTGGTCTTTACCCTGGCCTCCTTGAGCTTGACGCTGATCAGCCCGTGAGGCAGCGGCGCGCAGTAAATCGGCGCGTCCAGGTGGGGCAGCACATAGGGCAGCGCCCCGATATGGTCTTCATGACCATGGGTAATAATAATACCGCGTACCTTGTCCTTGTTTTCCACCAGGTAGCTGACATCCGGTATCACCAGGTCAACACCGGGCATATCCTCTTCCGGAAACATCAGGCCGCAGTCAATGACGATGATGTCGTTGCCGTATTCCATCACCATCATGTTTTTGCCTATTTCACCCAGGCCGCCCAGGGGAATCAGCCGGAGTTTGCCGCCCTTGGGCGTGTTCCCCTTAGCCTTGGGATGAGCCGAAGAGGTCGAGCTGCCGGACGGCTGGTTCCGCCGCCGGGGTTTGTTTTGGGGTTGATTGTTCACTTTGTTTTATTTCCTCAAGTAATTTCGGTAATTTGGCCATATCGGCCATAATAATTGCTCTTAAATTGCCCTGGTGCAGCGCCGCCGCCGGATGATACATGGCAAAACAGGTATAATCACCGCATTTCTTTGACTGGCCGTGAACACGGCTGATAGTCATGCCCGGGAAAAAGCGGCCCAGTGAGAAGCGGCCCAGTGTTACTATTATTTTCGGTTTTATTATCTCCAATTGCCGGTCCAGCCAGGTCTTGCAGGACGCTATTTCCTCCGGCAGCGGGTCACGGTTGCCCGGCGGCCGGCATTTTATAATATTGGCTATATATACGTCTTCCCGTTTAAGGCCTATTGACTCAATCAGCTGCGTCAGAAACTGCCCCGCCGCCCCGCAGAACGGTCGTCCGGTGCGGTCTTCGTTGAAACCCGGCGCCTCGCCGATAAACATTATCTCCGCCTCCGGACTGCCCTCGCCCGGTACAGCGCAGGTGCGCGCTTCCGCCAGGCCGCAGCCTCGGCACCGGCTTATTTCGGCGGCTACCGCCTCAAGCGCGGCGGCATCAGCCATTTTCTATCCCGGCAACACGTTGAAGCATCATTCAAAGGCATATTAACACTAGCCCTTACCTGAGTCAATGGAAGCCCCCTGATTTGATATTGACTTCATGATGTTTTAGGATTATCCAAGTTAGTCTCGGCCACGGGGAACTGCAGCTTTGACAACTAAGAGAACTTTAAGAAAAAACCGCTTCGCCTGGTATCTGGTTACCGCCGTAGCCCTGCTGTATCTTCTGTCGCTGCATGAAGTTCCTTTATTTAACTTCAGTGAAGGCTGGGACATGGTGCTGCTCTCCCTGCAGCGCATTCTCTACCTGGGCAGCGTCGCCCTGGCCGCCTGGTACTTCGGCGGGCGCACCGGCATCGCTGTAACCCTGGTCGGCATCCCGGCCCTGGCCTGGGACGCCTATCTCCACCTGACGCAGCAAAATTCCCTGTTTTACCTCCTGGAACTCCTGCTGATTGTCGGCGCCGCCTGGGTCATCTGCCGGCTGATAATCAACAACCAGCAATCCGGCAGCCGCTTGAGACAGTCGGAACAACAGTACCGCGACCTGCTGGAAAACCTGCCCTACATGGTGCTCATATTTGACGCTGAAAAAATCAAATACGCCAACCAGGCCGCGGTTGAACTTTTGGGGGCCTCCAGCCGGTCTGATTTCTACCACCGCCAGGTGTCTGATTTCATTCCGCCGGCGGAGTGGCCCCGGATAGAATCCCGCATCCACGAGGTGCTCCAGGCTGGAACCATCGTGCCGGTACTTGAGGAAAAGCTGCTCCGCTTTGACGGCGCTGAAATTGAGGTGGAAATAGCCGGCCACTCGGTTTACTATTCGGGCGCTCCAGCGGTTCAGCTCATCGGCCATGACATCAGCCAGCGCAAGCAGGCGGAAGCCCGGGTTATTGAAAGTGAGGAGCGCTACCGCGTAACCGCGGAGCAGACCGGCAAACTAATCTATGACTATGATGTCCTGTCCGGAAAAATATACTGGCAGGGCGCCGTTGAAATCATCACCGGCTACACTCCTGAAGAATTCGCCGCTGTCGATATCAAGGCCTGGGAAGACATGGTTCACCCGGATGACCGTGAATCCACCCTGCGGGCATTGGAACAGAGCCGCCGGGATTGCGCTGTTTTTGACATGGAATACCGTTTCCGCCGCAAGGACGGCTCCTATATTCACATCGGTGAAACCGGTCGCTTCCTGTCCGACGCCGACGGGCGCGCCTACCGCATGCTGGGCAGCATGGGCGATATCTCCAGCCGCAAACATGCCGAGTCAGCGCTCAATTCAATCATTAAAAGCACCGCCCGGGATACCGGGGAAGCCTTCTTCCACTCCCTGGTTAAAAACCTGGCCCAGGGGCTTGACGTCAGCTATGCCTTTGTCGGCCGGCTGACCGGTGACCAGCCGGACCAGGTCAGGACCCTGAGCTTCTGGTCAGGGGATGAGTTCGGGGAAAATTTCACCTATAACCTGGAAAGCACTCCCTGCCGGTTGGTTTCCCGGGACCGTGTCTGTCTCTATACCGAACATGTCCAGCATGATTTCCCGGATGACCTCATGCTGCAGCAAATGAATATCCAGAGCTACATGGGAGTGCCGCTGCGTAACCAGTCTGAAGAGGTCATCGGCATTATAGTTGTCATGGACAGCGCTCCCCTGCGGGAACCGAAGCTGGCTGAATCAATGCTGCGGGTTTTCGCAGACCGCGCCGGAACCGAACTGGAACGCCTGCAGTCCGCCCGGGAACTGGAGCAGTCCCACCGCCTGATAAAGGCCGTCAGCCAGGCTCAGAACCGTTATATCACTGAAGCTGACCCGTCAGCTCTGTTCCAGTCGCTGATTGATGAAGTCATAAAGATAACCGGCAGCCGGTTGGGTGTCATCACCGAGGCTGTTTCCGAAAAAGAATCCGCCCCTTATCTGAAAGTCCGCGCCGTAGCCCATGATAAAGCCGGCTTCAGTAGTCAGGTAGCGGCTAAAGCCCGGGACATGGAGTTCCGTGACCCGGATACCATACTCGGCGCTGTTCTGGACACCGGCCGACCCGTGTTGTCCAACAATCCGGCTGAACTTCCGTGGCGCCGCCCGGTATTCCCGGGGCATCCGGAAATCACTTCCTTCCTGGGCCTGCCGGTCGCCATCCGCGGCCGGATAATCGGCGTTATCGCCGTTGCCAACCGGCCGGAAGGCTATTCTCAGAAAGATATTGATTACCTGGAGCCTTTGATACTGACGACCGGCAACATTCTGGAAGCCCATAATAACACGGAGAAACGGCAGCAGGCGGAGCAGGCCCTCCAGCGCAACTATGAACTGCAGCATGTCATCAGCAGCCTGCTGGGCCGCTCGCTGCGGCCGGGTACGCTGACGGAAATCCTGGATGACGCCCTGGGCTTGATCCTGTCCCTTCCCTGGCTCGCCGCCGATAACCGCGGCGCTATCTTCCTTACCGAAGGCGACCCGCCCTATCTGAAGCTGGTAGCCCGCCATGGTCAGACCGATGAAATTAAAGAGTTCTGCCAGAAAGTGCCTTTCGGCCAGTGCCTCTGCGGCCGGGCTGCCCAGGAGCAGTCGGTTGTTTTCGCCGGAAACGATACCCGCATTGAAAACGTCCGCGAAAAAGCCCTGCCTCACGGCCACTACTGCGTCCCCATCAGGCATGGGGAAAAAGTACTGGGAGTATTCACCATATACCTGGAGCCGGAGCACCGGCGTGACCCGGAGGAAGACCGCTTCCTTAAATCGGTCGCCGATACCCTGGCCAATATCATCCATGCCCACTACCTCCTGGAGGAAGAATTCTTCCATGCCAATATTCTGGTAAATGTCCGTGACAGCGTCATTGTTACGGACAACCAGGGCCTTATCACCTACTGGAACCAGGGCGCCGAAGCTATATTCGGCTATACCGCGCGGGAAATGATGGGCAAGTCGCCGACGGAACTTTACCCGGACCAGGATATGAGCCAATTCCAGGCTGACCTGGACGCTATCGTCAAGGGCAGGGATTACGTCGGTGAATGGCTGGGCCGGCGCAAGGACGGCCGCCGGGTCTGGGTCAATATCAAGACTTCCGTCCTGCGGGACGCTGACGGTGAATTCACCGGCTTTATCGGTGTCGCCCAGGACATCACCCAGCGCAAGAATACAGAACAGGAACTTGAAGCAAGCCGGGAAAGTCTGCTTGATGCCCAGCGTATCGCTCACATCGGCAACTGGGAATGGGATATTCCCGGCGGCAGCCTGTACTGGTCGGATGAAATCTACCGTATTTTCAGCCTGAAACCACAGCAGTTCAAGCCCGGATATAAAAAGTTTATTAGCTTTGTCCACCCTGAAGACCGGAGAGAGGTTAATCAGGCGGTTAATGATGCGCTGGAGAAGCGCAAACCATATAATATTGAACACCGGGTGATGCTGCCTGATAAATCAATCCGGTATGTTGCTGAACAGGCGGAAGTAGTCTTCGACCAATCCGGTCAAGCCCTGAAGATGTCCGGTACTGTCCAGGACATAACCAAGAGAAAATTGGCCGAGAAACGCCAGCAATCCATTTATCGGCTGACTTCATCACTTAATAAAGCCCGGGACCTTGATGAAATATTCCAGACAGCCATTGATATTGTTATTGATACGCTTGAAGCGGAAAAAGCCTCATTACTAACCTTTGATTCCACCGGGACAATGCGCTTCAAAGCCTGGCGAGGCCTATCTGAAAAGTATCGGGCTGTTACCGAGGGCCATTCTCCCTGGACTCAGTCTGATAATAACCCGGAACCATATCTTGTTTATGATATCGCCAGGGAACCTTCACTTGCCGATCTTGAACCGGCAATCACCGCGGAAGATATAAAATCTCTGGGCTTTTTCCCTTTAACCCTGAGTGACGATGGAAAACTCCTCGGTAAATTCATGGTTTATTATGGCAAGCCTCACCGGTTCACCGAAGATGAAATCCAACTGGCTCAAACTATCGCCGCTCATATAAGTTTCGCTATTCAACGCAAGCAAACTGAAACCGCGGTAAAAAATCTGCAGCGCCACCAGCAAATGATCCTGGATTCCGCGGGGGAGGGAATTTTCGGTGTTGACCTTGAAGGCCTCTCAACTTTTATCAACCCTGTCGCCAGTACTCTGACCGGCTACGAACCGCAGGAGTTCATCGGTCAGAATCAGCATGAACTCATCCACCATAGTTACCCGGATGGCTCACCATATCCGGAAGAAGAGTGCCTCATCTATAATTCCTACGCTGCCGATAGCGTAAATTACGTCAGCAACGAGGTGTTTTGGCATAAAAACGGAACCAGCTTCCCCGTGGAATATACCAGTACTCCCACCCATGATGAGCAGGGGAAAGTTACCGGCGCCGTGGTGGTTTTTAAAGATATTACCAGGCGCAGACAAGAAGAGGCCAAGCTCCAGGAAAGCGAGAAAAAGTTCAGGACTTACACGGATAAAAGCCCGGTTGGGATTTTTGTCGTAGATGAAAACGGAAATTATGTTGAAGTCAACCCTGCCGCCTGCGATATTTCCGGATATTCCAGGATGGAATTGCTGAATCTTTCGATTGCTGATTTTACCGCCCCGGAGCACCTGGATGAAGGGCTGCGTATTTTTGAAGAACTTAAGGAAAAGGGGCATTTTGAAGGCGAATTCCTCGCCCGGAAAAAAGATGATAGACGATTCTGGATTTATATGAACGCCGTCAAGATTGGTCCGAATCGTTACATGGCCTTCGTTACCGATATCACCGAACGCAAGCAGACCGAACACGAGCTGCAGCGCCTGGCATCGTTCCCCCTGTTTTCCCCCATTCCCATCATCGAGGTTTCCCTTGAAGGCGAACTGACCTATCTCAACCCATCCACCAGGCAGGTTTTCCCGGAAATAACCCGCAACACCCATGACCATCCCCTGGTGCGGGCTATGCTGGCTACCCTGTCCTACCTGCCGGGACTCCCCGACCAGTGGGTCATGTTTGATGTTGTCATCGGCAATAATGTCTATGAGGTCTATGTCCTCTATGACACCGCCAGCCGCCACATCCGCGGCTATATTGTTGACATCACCCTGCACAAGCAGTCACTGCAGCTGGAGTCGGAGGCCAGGGCGGCGGAAATGTCCAGCAAGGCCAAGAGCGACATGCTGGCCAGTATGTCCCATGAACTGCGCACCCCGCTCAATGCCATCATCGGCTTCTCCCAGGTTCTCCAGGAAGAATATTTCGGCAAGCTCAACGCCCAGCAGAGCGAGTACATGAATGATATCCTCACCAGCGGGCAGCACCTGCTGTCCCTCATAAATGATATACTGGACCTGTCCAAGGTGGAATCCGGCAAAGTTGAACTTGAATTAAAACCCACTCCACTCAAGGAAATGCTGGAGCACAGCATGATGGTTATCCGAGAAAAAGCCCGGGTGCATAACATTGATTTGCGGCTGGAGGTGGCGCCGGAGCTGGAATCTCTGGAGCTTGAGCTTGATGAAAGGCGCGTCCGGCAGGTAATATTTAACCTGCTGTCTAACGCCGCCAAGTTCACTCCTGACGGCGGGGCTATCACCCTGGGCGCGGCGTCCGCCGGCAAACAGGATATAGTCATCAGCGTGGCTGATACCGGCATCGGCATTGAGCCGGAGCACCAGGAAAAAATATTTGAAGGCTTCTACCAGGTTAAAAACCAGATAACCGACAAAACCCCCGGCACCGGCCTGGGCCTGTCCCTGGCCAGGAGCATCGTGGAACTGCATGGCGGGCGCGTCTGGGTGGAGAGCGAAGGCCGTAACCGGGGCAGCAAGTTCAGCTTCACCCTGCCGCTGAAACAGAAGAAACACCGGAGGAAAAATGAAAAAGACCATCCTGGCCGTTGATGACGACCCGTTACAGCTGAAACTCATCGACGCCGTTGCTTCCAAGGCCGGGTACAAGGTAATCACCGCTGAAAACGGCCGGGAGGGCGTCAAACAAGCCCAGAAACACAATCCGGACCTGATATTGCTGGATATCATGATGCCGGAGATGGACGGCTATACCGCCCTGGAAGTCATCCGTCAGTCTGAGGAACTCAAAAACACCCCGGTAATCATGGTTACCGCCGTCGGCTTTGACATGAACCAGAGAATGGCGCTGTCCATGGGTGCCGATGACTATATAACCAAGCCCTTTGCCATCAAGGACCTGTTGAGCCGCATTGAAGACAAACTTTCACCAAAAGGTAAAAAATGACAGCTAAACCCGCCCGTATCCTGGCGGTTGATGATGAGGACCGCAACCGGCGCCTGATGCAGGCCATGCTTCTGCCGCTGGGCTACCAGGTTTTCCTGGCCGTGGATGGGCAGGACGCGCTGGATAAAATACCGCAAGTCCAGCCGGATGTCATCCTGCTGGATATCATGATGCCCCGCCTTGACGGCTTCGCCGTAGTCCGGGCGGTCAAGCAGGACCCGGAAATGTCGCGCATCCCGGTAGTCATGGTCACCGCCCTTTCTGAAGTGGCTGACCGGGTCAAAGCCCTGGAAGCCGGCGCTGATGACTTCCTGTCCAAGCCGGTGGACGCCACCGAACTCCGTGCGCGGCTCGGTTCCCTGGTTAAGGTTAAAGCCTACAATGACCACCTGGTCAACTACCAGAAAGAGCTTGAGGCGGAAGTTTCCGCCCGTACCGAGGAACTGCGCCGGGCATTTGAAAAGATAAAATCAGCCTCGCTGGATACCATCTACCGGTTGTCGCGCGCCGCTGAATACAAGGACGAGGACACCGGCGCTCACATCAAGCGCATGAGCCATTTCGCCTCCCGCGTCGCCCTGGAAATGGGCCTGCCGTCGGACGAAGTGGAGTCCATCCTGTACGCCGCCCCCATGCATGACATCGGAAAAATCGGCATCCCCGATAAAATCCTGCTCAAGCCGGCCGCCCTGACTGACGCTGAATGGGTGGTCATGCGCCGCCATACTGAAATCGGCGCCCGGATACTGGAAGGCAGTGATGCTGAATTCATCCGGCTTGGAGCCACCATCGCCCTTTCCCACCATGAAAAATGGGACGGTTCCGGCTATCCGCGAGGGTTGAAAGGGGCGGATATCCCCCTGCCCGGCCGCGTCACTGCCATCGCCGATGTTTTTGACGCCCTTACATCCCGACGCCCCTATCGCAAAAAAGACTTCAGCCCGGAAGAAGCCAGGGCCATGATTGAGCAAGGCAGCGGTACCCATTTCGACCCTTCGGTCGTAGCCGCTTTCGGCTCCTGCTGGGATGAAATCCTGGTCATCCGCGACCATTACCAGGATGAACATGAGAGCAAGTACCTCCAGACATACCAGGAGGCGGAAAACAGCGGCTGAACCCGTTAGCCACTATCATCCCCCCCGCCATTTTTGTTATAATGCCGGGTATTCCCATGCCGCGCTTTTGTGCGGCTTGAGCTGTGAGGAAAAAACCGCATGACCAGACTTCGTTTTGATGACCCCGTAATCTATAACGCCATCGCCGCGGAGGACACGCGGCAGCAGGAAACCATCAATTTAATCGCCTCGGAAAACTACGCCTCCCGCGCTATTCTGCAGGCCCAGGGTTCGTCACTGACCAACAAATACGCTGAAGGCTATCCCGGTAAACGCTACTACGGCGGCTGCCACAACATGGATGAAATCGAGTCCCTGGCCATTGAGCGCGCCAGGGAACTGTTCAAGGCGGAGCACGCCAATGTCCAGCCCCATTCCGGCGCCCAGGCCAATATGACCGCCTACTTCGCCCTGGTCAAACCGGGAGACACCATCATGGGTATGAGCTTGTCGCACGGCGGACACCTGACGCATGGCGCCAGGCCCAACTTCACCGGCAAGATGTATAACGTGGTCGCCTACGGCCTGGACCGGGAAACCGAGCGCATTGATTATGCCGGCATGGAAAAGCTGGCCCTTGAAGCCCAGCCCAAGCTCATCATGGCCGGCGCTTCCGCCTACCCCCGTGTCATTGATTTTGAGCGCTTCCGCCATATCTGTGACCGGGTCGGCGCCAAGCTGGTGGTTGACATCGCCCATATCGCCGGGCTGGTGGCCGCTGGCGTTCATCCTTCTCCAGTGCCCTGGGCTGACATCGTCACATCCACCACCCACAAGACGCTGCGCGGCCCGCGCGGCGGCTTTGTGCTGTGTAAAGAGGAATATGCCCATGCCGTGGATTCGGCCGCCTTCCCCGGCATCCAGGGCGGTCCGCTGATGCACGTCATCGCCGGCAAGGCGGTGGCTTTCCGGGAAGCGGCCGCGCCGGAGTTCGGTGAATACTCCCTCCAGGTGATTGAAAACGCCCGCGTCCTGGCTAAAGAGCTGGAAAAATACGGCCTGCGCCTGATTTCCGGCGGCACCGACAACCACCTGGTGCTGCTGGACCTGACAGAAGCCGGTGTCAACGGCAAGGAGGCTGAAGAGGCGCTGGGACGCTGCGGCATCGTGGTTAACCGCAATACCGTGCCCTTCATCGTCGGCCAGAAGCCCACCTCTCCCAACGGCATGCGCCTGGGCACCCCGGCGGTTACCACCCGCGGCTTCGGACAGGCCGAGATGGTCAAAATAGCGGACTGGATTAACCAGGTCATCCGCAGCTTCGGTAACGCTGAAATCGAAACTCGAGTCGCCGCCGAGGTCAGGGAACTGACCGCCGATTTCCCGGTGCCGGGTATTACTGACTGAAGCCGCGTGCTAGAATAAAAGCCGGCAACCTCAATTGACCGGGTCTTGGAAATAAAAATCTAGAGTCTAGAAGGAACTGAACTTATGGACGAACTTAAGGTATTTACCGGCAACGCCAATCCGGCCCTGGCCAATTCCGTAGTGGACTACCTGGGTATTCCACTGGGCAACTGCAAGGTTTTCCAGTTTTCCAATGAAAATACCTTCGTCCGCATCATGGACAACGTCCGCAACCGGGACACCTTCGTCATCCAGCCTTTTTCCTCGCCGGTCAACCAGAGCATCATGGAAACCATGATCATGATTGATGCCCTCAAGCGCGCCTCCGCCGGCCGCATCACCGCCGTCATTCCCTACTACGGCTACGGCCGCACTGACAAGAAGGACCAGCCCCGCGTCCCCATCACCGCCCGTCTCATTGCTGATATCATCACTGTATCCGGCGCCAACCGCGTCCTCACCGTTGACCTGCACGCCGCCCAGATACAGGGCTTTTTCAATATCCCGGTTGACGAACTTTCCGCCATCAACCTGATAACCAACCACGTCAAGAAAATGAACCTGGAAAACCTGGTGGTGGTAGCTACCGACATTGGTATCACCAAGCAGGCTCGTGACTTCGCCGAGCGGCTCAACGCCCCCCTGGCTATTATTGAAAAGCGCCGCGTAGGCAATGATGACCGCACTGAAACCATCAATATCATCGGCGATGTTGAAGGCCGTACCGCTCTGACCGTTGATGATGAGATTGATACCGCCGGTTCACTGACCAATTCGGTGGATACCCTGCTCAAGGCCGGCGCCACCGAGGTTTACTCCTGCTGCACCCACCCCATTTTTTCCGGCCCGGCCATTGAACGCATCGCTGCCTCACCGGTCAGGGAAGTCATCGTCACCGACACCGTGCCACTGACGCCGGAGAAACAGCTGGACAAGATAACCGTGCTCTCCATCGCCCCGCTTTTGGGCGAGGCCATCCACCGCATCCACACCGGCCTGTCTGTCGGTGCCATGTTCCAGCAGGATTCCTGAATCACGCTTTAGTTATTGCTCGGGGTGAAACCCTGGTCTTGACCCTTTTCCGCTTCTTTGTCGGACTCCCTCAGGACTTCGTCCGCAAATTCCGGATACAGCTTTCTGACGCAGGTCGGGCATAGACCGTGGGTGAAGGTAGCGTCGGTATGGGCGGAAACAAAGCTTTCCACCGTCTGCCAGTAGCCCTTGTCATCCCGTACATTCTTGCAGTTGGCACAGATGGGCAGCAGCCCTTTGAGTATCTTGACCTGGGCCAGGGCTTCCTCCAGCTCCGCGTTTTTCTGCTGCAGCTGCCGTTTCACCGTTACCAGTTCATTCATAATGCCGCTGATGGCCTCGTGCCACTTGCCGTCTTCCGGCTGTTGCATATAGTTTATTTCATTGTCCGGCATTGGTCGCCGCCTTATCCATTAATCTGTTCAGCACTTCCGGTGCTTCGCCGGCTTTTGTTACCACTCCGTTAGCCTGGAAAGAAGCGGCGTATTGGGGATTGGCCGCCAGGATGTAGCCGCCGATTATTATCTTTATATCTTCACCCAGCTCTTGCCTTGCCGCGGCTATCAGCTCCCTTAATGCCGGGCCGTTGGACGGCAGGCACATGGAAAGCGCCAGTGCCTGCGCTTTCTGCTCCCGGGCGATGTCTATGATGCTGGCCGCTGGAGTGTTGGCCCCGATATACATCGTCCGCCACCCTGCCATCTCCAGCAGGTCGGCGCTCATTCGCAGCCCTATCTCGTGCAGTTCACCGGCCACGCAGGCAGCCACCGCCAGTTTGTCCTGTTTCGGGGACAGTTTGCGGATGCGGGGGTACAGCTCCGACATTATCAGCTGCGTCGCCGCACTGCAGAAATGCTCGTGGGCTACCGTAATCTGCCCCGTCTGCCACAATCTGCCCACTTCATACATCACCGGGTGAAATACCTTCAGGTATAAATCCGGAATGCCGATGCTGTTCTCATCAACTGCCTTCATCACCAGTTCGCCGGCCGTCTTGCGGTCTCCGCTCAGCAGCAGTCCCAGGTACTGTTTAGCCATTTCACCGTAGGTCCCTGTTTCCTCGGTAAATACCCGGCTGAAATCTCCGGCCTGCTGCAATGCCGCGGCGGCATCGTTGAAATAACCGGAGATAAGTTCGTTATGATCTTCAGGCAAAAACTTTTTCAATGCCGCCTGTTCGGCGTCCATGTTCATCTGCACAAAGAATGTCGGCACCCTGTGGCCCAGCATCATGGACTGCTGCCACACCTTATAGGCGCTGAAAAGGCCGGAATCTCCGGCTATCAGCGCCTCGGCCAGCTGGTGCAGGTCATGGCGGGCATACTCGACGTATTTACCGAACGTCATGCCGAATTTCGGCGACACATCCGCTCGCTCCGGCTGCTGTGACCGCGTGATTTCCTCCGCCAGTTTATCCCGGTTTGCGTAGATGTATTCGGCGATATATTTACCTGTGTTCAAAAATTCATGCCTCCTTGGCGCTCAGTACTTCTCTCACTTTATCCTTGAGTTCCTGTTTTTCAAACGGTTTGACCATATACGGCACCTGGTGGGTATTAAGGTATTCCCTGGTGACCAGGTCGGAGGTGTCGCCGGTCAAAAACAACACTTTTTGCGCCTGTTCCGGCCAGCGCTTCTTTATCTCTTCGTATAGCTCTATGCCGCTCATCCCCGGCATCCGGATATCCAGTATCACCAGGTCGTAGCTGCTCTCTTCCAGCTTCTTGAAAGCCTCCTCGGGACTGCGGCAGTCGGTAACCTCATGCCCTTCATCAGCCAGCACCGCCTTGACCAGTGCCCCCACCGTCGGCTCATCATCAGCTACCAGGATTCGCGCTCGTTTTTTCGTCTTCCTCTCCGGTTCTTCCGCAATCGGCTCTTGTTTTTCCTCAAGCTCTTCCACCGGGGTTATCGGGAGGTCAATCATGAATGTAGTTCCCTTGCCTTCTTCACTGTCCACCTCGATGCTGCCGCCGTGCTCCTGCACGATCCCGAACGAAAGCGGCAGTCCCAGGCCGGTACCCTCTCCCGGCTCCTTGGTGGTAAAGAACGGCTGGAACAGCTTGGCCTTGATCTCTTCAGACATACCCGAACCATCATCGGTTATGGAGACCCTTATATGATCATCCAGCTTTTCGGTTTTTACCTTCAGTACGCCCTTGTCGTGCTCCTTTTTCATGGCGTATTCCGCGTTGACGATGATGTTCAGAAATACCTGCTGCAGCTGCCCGGCGTCCGCCGTTACCCACGGCAGGTCCGGGGTATAGTCTTTAACCACTTCGATGTTGCTGGTCCGGAGCACATAGCTTCTCAGCTCCAGGGTATTTTCCAGCAGTTCAGTGATGGAAGTGGCGCTCTTTACCGGCTGTTACTGACGGGCAAAGGTGAGCATTCTTCTGACTATATCCTTCACCCGCTGGCTGCCGGCGTTGATGATGGTCAGCTCTTCCTTCATGTCCTCCGGGATGTCTTCCCGCCCCAGCAGCAGTTCGGAGAAACCGATAACGCCGGTCAGCGGATTGTTTATCTCGTGGGCGATGCCGGCTGCCATCTCACCTACCGCCGCCAGTCTGCTGGACATCTCCGCTTTCTCGCGCAGCTGGCGCTCGTTAATCTCCGCTTCTTTGCGATCGGTGATATCTTTAGTGATGTGGATAACGCTGGTTACTTTGCCCTGGGCATCAAAAACTGGGTATGTGGTAACCTGGGTAAACCGGCCTTTGCCCAGGTCGTTTATTTCGGCAATGACAGCTTCTTTATTTTCCAGCGTTTTGGGAAGCGGACAGTCCGCTATCGGTTTGTCTGTTCCGTGGGCGATTTCGTAACAATGCCGCCCCATAAGCTTGTTGGGCTTTTGCCCAAAAGCCCTGGCATATGCTTGATTCACCTGCATCAGCCGGCCTTCGGTGTCCATAATTGATATAGGGTCAGTTATGGCATCAAATGTAGTCGCCCATTCTTCAGCCGAGTTTTTCAACTTTTCTTCCATCTGCTTGCGCGCGGTGATATCTGTATTAGCCGCCCGGCGTCCCAGGGAATTACCATCCGCATCCTGCACTTTGCGGCAGCTGTGGCTTAGCCAGCGCTCTCCGCCGTCCTTCCGTATGATGCGGTATTCCAATTCTCCATGGTCTTTACAGTTGTCCGGACTGCTGAGGTGGCTCGCTACCCGCCTGTGGTCTTCCGGATGCACAATATCCATATATAGTTTCGGATTATTGATGAATTCCTCTCTCGTATATCCGGTAATCCGCTCACAAGCCGGTGAAATATATTCAAACTTCCCTTCATTGTTGAGCCAGTATTCCCAGTCATCGGTATAATCCGCTACTATTCGGTATTTTTGCTCACTCTCCTTCAATGCTTCTTCAGAGTTCTTGGTTTCGGTTATATCGAACATGATGCCCCGGAGTTTCACCGGCTGAGCACCTTTCATTTCAACGGTAACAATATCGCGCAGCCAGATAATATCCCCATTCTTTTTCACAAACCGGTATTCAAAAGTGTGGGCCAGTCCTTTTTTGGTGCAGTCAGCGCAATACAGCGCCGCCCACTCCCTATCCTGCTCATGTATATGATCCGTCCAGAATTTCAGGTCTGTCCATTCCTCAGAGCTATAGCCGGTAATTCTTTCCACCTGCGGAGCTACGTAAGTCCATCGGTCTTTATTGACGTCATATTCCCATGGTATGGACTCGGTGTTCTCCGCCAGCTGACGGTATTTTTCTTCTGATTCCCTTAGTGTTTCCTCGGCTTTGATGCGCTCGGTGATATCCTCACACCCACCAAGCAGCCTGTGTTTGCCCGGCAATTCTTCTTCGGTAGTAACCCGGACATGGCATCTTAACCATTTTATATCCCCACTCTTCGAAATCACTCTTAATTCAAAGGTTGCCTTTTCACCCGGTCGCAGCCTGGTGATGTTCTGATCAAAAATTGGTACATCCTGCGGATATACCGCGAATTTCCAACAGCCCTGTTTTTGAATATACTCGTCAGGATAACCCAAAACTCTTTCCACAGCCCCTGCTATCCAGTCAACTTTAAACTCTTCTCCCTGGCTGTCTCGCAAACAGGAGAAGGCAAAATCATTGATTAAGTTAGAAATAGCCTTGTATCTGGCTTCATTAATTCTTACTATTTCCTCTGCTTGTTTGCGCTCGGTGATATCTGAGATGATACCGTGCCAAAGAGTCCCGCCGTCATCCGTTCGTTGCGGATGTGCCTGGGACCAGCGCCACCGCAATCCTTGCCGCGGCAGAATAACCCTGAATTCACAAAAGAACTCCTTCAATGTTTTGGCTGACTCCAAGATAGCCTCGCTCACCATGTCGTAGTCATCCGGATGTAACCGACTGAAAACAGGAGACGCGTCTTCCTGGACTTCTTCGGGAGAATATTCATAAATATCATTCATACCCGGGCTGGAATATGGGAACGCTGAATGTCCGTCTGGATATAATCGGTACTGATAAACAACTCCCGGCACCAGTCTGGCCAGGTTGGAAAAGAGTTCATTGCTCTTTTCTAGTTCCCTTTCCGCCTTCTTCTGCGCCGTAACATCGCGCACCGTGGAAACCATCACCCCCTGTTCCTGGATCGGAATATTAGCCGCGCTGATTATCTTTTTCTCCCCGGATTTGGTGATAATCTCAATGTTGTCCCAGGCCATCCGCGCCGGGTCACCGCTGGCTATATCGGCCATCACCCTTTCCTGTATCTGCTTCCGGTAGTCCGGGTCCGGATAAACCTTTTCGAAGAAACGGCTTATATCGGTAATATCCTTCTTCGGCCAGCCGTAAATCTCTTCAAACTTGCTGTTTATGTAAGTGGCTTTGCCGTCACCGATACTGTTGATAGCCAGTCCTATCGGCAGGTTATCAATGATTGTTTGAATGAAATTGTTGCGGTCTTTCAGTTCATTCACATATCGCTGTAATTCTTCTTCGGCTTTTTTGCGCTTGGTAATATCCTGGATAACGCCGAAAACTTTATTGCTGCCGCTGTCATATTCGGCGGTCGAGTGTATATCCCGTATGTTGCCGTCGCTGCCGCGTGTTATTTTAAACTCCAAGTCATAAGGTTCATTCCGCTTCACCAGCCCGTCCAGCGCTTTATCCAGCGTCTTGCGGTATTGTGGCAGCGGGAATTTCTTGATGTCGGCCAGCGTCAATTCCTTATCGCCGGCACCATAAATACCCCTGGCTCCCAGTGAAGATTCCACGGGTTTTTCCGCCAGGTTGATCTGCCAATGTCCGAAACCGGCAAAAAGCTCCGCCTTGGATAACTGGTCTTTGGTTTGCTCCAATTCCTCTTCCGCTGTTCTTCGATCAATATACAGCCCTATGTTATTGGCAAACAGCTCAGCCAGTTCTTTGTTTTTTAAAGTATCCCCGTTTGCGAAGAACAGGGTAAAATCCCCGACGGTAACCCCGTGCCTGCTTATCTTGACTACAAACGTCTCTCCCGTACCGAAGGCTTTTTCCAGCGCCTGAACCGCCATCTTCGGCAGCACTGCTCCGGAAAGTTCATGCACGGATTCAAATCGGGTAATTGTCCTGTCTCTGGTCTTTCCTGCCCGGATCGGGTCATATTTCCATTTCTTGCCCTTGAGTTTGAAACCGAGTGTCGCCGGAATCAAATGGTGATCATCGCTGAAGCCGGATACCGCCATCGTTGTAAAATCCCGGCCATTTTCATCAAATAGGTTGAAAACACCGTATTTTGCTCCGCAGATATCCCGCATTGAATCGGTCAATCCGGCGTAGTCAATCGCGCCTGATTTCGACCCGACCATCTCCAGGCTTTCATCCAGCATTTTCCTTAATACAATTTGCCGCTCTATCAGGTCGGCTTCAGCTTTTTTTCGTTCGGTTATATCGCGGGCGAGCGTTAACACTGTCGGTTTGTCTTCTAACTCAAACAGGTGGATATGAACTTCCGCTGGTATCTCATGCCCGTCTTTGTGCCTGAAGGCTGTTTCCAGGATAATCCGTTTTTCCCTTTGCAAACGCTGCATGATTCCCGCCGGTGTTACACCGGCCTTCTCCCAGAGCACAATCTCACCCGGGTTCATCTTTAGCAGCGCGTTTCTGGTGAATCCCAGCAGCCGGCAGGCTGCTTCGTTGACTTCAATAAATTTCCCCGGCAATCCTTCCTGGCTGGGCTGGTGGACAAATGCCGCGTCGCCGCTGCCTTCAAATAACGTCTGGTACTTCTGCTGATTTTCCCTGGTTTTCTGTTCCGCTTCTTTACTTTGGGTAACGTCAACACTGACACCGACAATGCCGATAATCTCCCGTCCGTCATCCCCGTACATCGGCTCCATGTGGACCTGGAAAGTCCGGTTATTGCTTACTGATTGCTCTTCAATAGTCTGAGAGTGCCCTTTCAAGGCCTTTCTCAGCACTTTTACAAAATGAGATGATTCGGTAAATTTCCTGTTGTATTCATAAATAGTCTTGCCTATGAGGTCTTCGGGAATCCTGCCGGAGGTCTTCAATCCTGAACCGGAAGCTGCAGTGTATCTCAAGTCCGTGTCCATGGACCACAGGATACACGGCACCTGGTTAAGCATCAGGTTCAGTTCTTCACGGCGTTTGCGGGCTTCCTCCTCTGCCTTCATCCGTTCGGTAATATCCACGTCCATAACCAGGATGGCCGCTTTTCCTTCCCATTCAAGGGTACTGACCCGTCTCCTCACCCAGGCGGTGTCTCCGCTCTTTTTGATGATCCGTAGCGAATAAGCTTTTACCTCAGCCTCACCCCGTGAACGTTTCTGATATCTTTCCCTGACCTTTTCCCGGTCATCCGGGTGCACTAGGTCAAATCCGTTTATGTCTATTAGTTCTTCAAAGGTATATCCCGTAAGCTTCTCCACTCTCCGGTTGGCGAATACTATTTTGCCGTCCTGCACGATGGACACCGCGCTGGGCACGTTATCCATCAGGAAATGATAGTGCCTTTCACTGGTTTCCAATGCCCTGGCAATCTTGTACTTGTTGGTGATATCCGTCAGCGTCACCAGCACCTGCCGGCCTTCAGAGGTTTTGATAGGTGAGGTGGAAATCAGCAGGTGCAGCCTGACCGTTTCCCCGTACCGCCGGATTTCAAACTCCCCTTCTTCGTCATATATAGGCTCTCCGGTCTCCAACGTACGCTCTACCCTGGAACGCACCGGGCAGTCGGTGCATTCGGCGTTCTTGCCGCAGCCTTCGCCGTCAAATGAGTTAAGGCACTGGAATACTTCCCCGCCCAACAGTCCCAGCAGTTCTTCCTTTTTCCGCCCGGCAAACTCTATACCCGCCCGGTTGATGTCGACGACCCGGCCTTCATCATTTACCAGCATCACGATGTTCGGCGCATTTTCGAAAATGGCAGCCAGCGTCGCGTTGCGGTTGAGCAGTTCCTCTTCCACCCAATGGTGGCCGGTAACATCACGCAGTGTCACCAGGAAAGCATCCTTTCCCTGCCACCGGGTTGCCATCGCCCTCATTTCAGCGTTGCCGGTAGAGCCGTCCCTTTTCAGTAGCTGTATCTCGCTGTCCCGCCCGGTTGTCAGTGGATACTTAAATGAATGACCAATAATACCAGCCGGTTCCCGGTCCATAATCCTGGCTGCCGCCGGGTTGGCCAGCAGCACCTTGCCTTTTTTATCGACGATTAGCTTTCCGTCGGGGTCCGCTTCGAAAATACCATTCAAATTCTGGCCTGAAGGATCCGGTTTGGACTTTTTGCTGTTTTCCATCGTCATCTCCAGCCGGCAGATTTAAGCCTCGGAGTTATCAAACACCGATTTAATAAACCGATATACTCTACATTATACGCCTTTTGTCCAAGGTTGTACTAAAATACTAAAATTTTGGTGTAATCCCATTCATTGGCCGCTGTCCTGTCTTAATGTTATAATATCCCCCGTTTCCAATTACTGCTGAATCAAGGGAGTGCCCGTCATCGAAATCATTCCAGCCATAGATATCCGCGGCGGCCGCTGTGTCCGTCTTTTCCAGGGCGACTATGCCCAGGAAACTGTTTATTCAAATAATCCGGTTGCTGTTGCTCTCAAGTGGCAGTCCATGGGCGCCCCCCGATTGCATATTGTTGACCTGGACGGTGCCGCTTCCGGTGAAACCGTCAATCTCAATATCATCTCCCAGATAGCCCAGTCGGCTGTAGTCCCCATCCAGCTGGGCGGCGGCATCCGTGACGCCGCCGTCATCGGCAAGCTGCTGAAAACCGGCGTTGACCGGGTGGTGCTGGGCACTGCCGCGGTGGAAAACCCGGAACTGGTACGGGAAGCCTGCCGCAAGTACGGTGATGCCGTCATAGTATCTCTTGACGGACGTGACGGCAGAATGGCCGTCAACGGCTGGCGGGAAGAAACCGATATCCCGGTCGTTGATTTCGCCCGGCAGATGGCGGAACTGGGCGTTGCGCGCTTTGTTTTCACCGATATTTCGCGGGACGGAACCCTTACCGAACCGAACTTTACCGCCCTTTACGAGCTTATCCAGGCGGTTAAAGTACCGGTCATCGCTTCCGGCGGTATAGCTTCACTGAGCCACCTGAAAATACTTAAACTCATCGGCGCCTCCGGCGCTATACTCGGCAAATCTCTCTACACCGGCGCCATTGACCTGAAGAAGGCGCTGGCAAAATAACCGCCGTTGACCGCGGCAATTTCCGTTAGATAAAATTTTTGGAGGATAATATACATTGGCAGTCAAAGGAAAAGGTCTCAAACTGGATGACAAGGGCTTGGTCGCCGCCATCGTGCAGGACGCCAGCACCGGTCAGGTTCTCATGCTGGGCTACATGAACAAGGAATCAGCCCGTCTCACCCTGGAAACCGGCAGCGTCTGGTTCTATTCCCGTTCCCGTCAGGAACTGTGGAATAAAGGCGCTACCTCCGGCAACAAACTAATGGTCAAGGAACTCTGGCTGGACTGCGACAATGACGCTATCCTGGTCAAGGCCGAACCCAAGGGTCCCACCTGCCACACCGGCGAAACCAGCTGTTTCTTCGAGAAACTGATCCCGGAGCATGTCACCGCCACCGAAGACTAACCCGCTAAACATTAACTAGCACAAAAAAACCAGCCTGTTATTCCAGGCTGGTTTTTTATTACTGACAAGCTGATTGTATTTTAATACTGAATAATAGAATTTTGATATTGCTTGTCACTTGGGGTTTGAACTTTGGAATTTCCCGCTTCCCCGGTTTCGGTCATTTGATTTTAGATATTAGATATTGTTTAGCATTTAGAATTTGGATATTAGGATTTGTCTGCTATATGGTGCTTGAGATTTGAGATTTCCGGCGTCCCCTTTTTTGGTCATTTTAATTTGGATATTTGATATTGTTTAGTCTTTAGATATTCGATATTAGAATTTCCCGCCCAGCGGGCTAGTCATTGCGAGCGTCAGCGAAGCAATCCCGGTAACCCTCAGTATGTCATTCTCGGCGAAAGCCGGGAATCCATAAACTGAAAACTGCGAACTACTGAGAACTGAAAACTCTAAACGACTGATAACTGACTACTGACAACTGTGAACTCTTTGGTCATTTGAATTTTGAGTATTAGATATTGTTTAGTGCTTAGATATTAGTGCTTAGAATTTCCCACCACTTATACCTTCAGCCTTGCTTCCAGTTCCTTTTCCTTGGCTGTCAGTTCACACAGCATTCCCTGGTTCGGCACCTCAATGGTAACTACCGTACCATGACCGGGATCGCTTTTCAGGCTAACCTCACCGCCGATAAGCTGCGCCCGCTCCTGCATGCCGGCCAGGCCCAGTTTGCCGAGAGCCGCCATGTCGCTGACCCGCTGCGGCAGGGCAAAACCCTTGCCGTTATCGGCTATATAAACCACCGTCTTATCTTCACCGTAGCTGACGTTAATCTCCACCTGCGAGGCTTCCGAATGCTTCCGTACGTTGTTGGTGGCTTCCTGGACGATGCGGAAAAGCAGCAATTGCACTTCAGCCGGCAGCTGCCGTTCGTTGCCGTTTATGGTAACTTTGGCCTCGATGCCGTGTTTTTTTATTAAATTATCGGCCATCCATTCCAGCGCCGGAATCAACCCCAGGTCATCCAGTATGCGCGGCCGCAGGTCCTGGGCGATGCGGCGGGTGCTCTCCAGCGCTTCCACCGTCTGCACCCGCAGGTCTTCCATCCTTTCTTTCATCGTCACCGAAAGCTTCAGTCGGCTGTTGGAAACAATGGCGTCAATCCGCTGGATGAGCAGCAGCAAAGACGGCGAAACTTCGTCATGTAACTCGCGCGCCACCCGGCGGCGTTCATCCTCCTGCGCTCGTATCACTTCCTGGACATAGAAGCGCATATTATCCTGCGCTTTGCGTTCGGTGGTAACATCGCGGGCAATATGCTGGAATCCTTTTATTTCACCGTCAACGCACAGCAGGCTGGTGGCCACCCGCCAGATGGACAGTGAGCCGTCCACCCGGACAATGCGCTGTTCATAAGGCTGCTGGCACTCTTCACCTTCGAGCAGCGTCCGCTGAACCTCGCAGGCAACTCCATATGACTCCTCGTCAGATAAAAACTCCAGGAAATCCTGGCCTATCAAGGATTCGACCTCGTAGCCGGTCATCTTTTCGGTTGCCCGGTTGGCATACACAATCTGACCCGCCAGGTCCTGAACCCAGATGGCGTCGGAGGCGTTTTCAAAAAGATACCGGTAGTCCTGGTCAGGCAGACCGCAGCTAGATCTTCTCTTTTTCATAGGCTTCTATACCCTGCGGCACGTCTTCCAGCGTCACATAACCTTCGCGGAATCCCTTGACGATGGCCTCGGTACGGCAGGAACATCGCATTTTGTTGAATATGTTGGACAGGTGAGCCTTCACGGTACGCATCGAAAGCTCCAGCTTTTCAGCAATATCTCGGTTGCTCATGCCCCTGGCCGCCAGCCGCAGGATCTCGATTTCCCGGGGTGAAAGCTGGCCGCGGCCTTTTTCTTCCGGCACTTCTTTGGACAGGTTAACTACCCTCTCCAGCAGTTTTCGGGTGGCCAGTGAATCCAGCACCGACTCACCGCTGCGCACCGCCCGGATGGCGCCGACGATTTCGTCAGCTCGCGCGCTTTTCAGTAAATATCCGGAGGCGCCGGCTTCCAGCAACCCCAGGATGTAGCGTATGTCGGAGTAAGCCGTCAGGATCAGGATGCAGGTGGCCGGGTTGACCTTTTTAATCAGTTTGGTCGCTTCCACGCCGGTCAGCTTGGGCATCACGATGTCCATCAGCACTATGTCCGGTTTTAATTCATCAACCAGGCTTACCGCTTCTTCCCCGTCGCACGCCTCCCCGATAACTTCCATGTCCTTTTCCTGGTCGAAAAGCCGCCGCATCCCTTCACGCAGTACCGCATGGTCGTCGGCGATTAGTATTCGTGTTTTGGCCATTATTCTCCTCACTTCAGGTCCAAATTTTTGACCCGCTTAAATTGTAGTATATCTTTACAGTTTAATCAATATAATACTAGACCTTAAGATATAGGACTTTTGGTTAACCAGCGGTTATTATGATAACTTCAATATTTTTTACGCTATCTTCGGCGTTTCCATCACTATCTCCGCCGCGGTTGCCTCCGTTATTTTAATCAACGCTTGACTCGCCGGGTAAAAAGGCTATCATAATGGCTACCGGCATGGAGCCGACAGAGTATTTTCTGATGACCGTTAAACTGGACCTGAAAAAAGAATTGAAATCCCTTTACAGCGCCAAAGCCGGACAACCGGTGTTTGTCGATGTGTCGCCGCTCAATTATCTTATGGTTGAGGGACAGGGCGCACCTGACGGAGCCGAGGCTGGTGCGGCCATGGAAACTCTTTTTCCGGTTGCCTATACTCTGAAATTCACTGTCAAAAAGGAGCTGGGAATAGACTTCAAAGTGATGGGCTTGGAAGGTTTGTGGTGGTCGGATGACATGACTGATTTCACCGCGGGACGCCGCGAATGCTGGCGCTGGATTTACCTGCTGCCGCAGCCGGATTTCATAGCCGCTGACCTGGTTGAACGGGCTGTAGACACGGTACGCCGCAGGAAGAATCCCGGTGCCATTGATAAAATTAAATTCGAGTTATTGGATGAGGGCAGAGCCGCCCAAGTGCTGCACATCGGACCTTATTCCACTGAAGGACCCACCATAGAAACCCTGCACCGTTTCATCAAGGAAAATGGTTGCGGCTTCGACGGTCAGCTGCAGAAACATCATGAAATCTACCTTTCCGACCCCCGGCGCGGCGCGCCGGAAAAACTGAAAACAATCATCCGCCAGCCGGTAGCCTGAATCAGGTTGGCGATAACCGACAGTATTAGTCTTCCAGTTTTACCGTGCCGCTGCCGCCGCAGGCATGGCAGCGGTCTTTCCCGCTGCCGCCGCAGGCGGTGCAGGTATGATCTCCCCCAAAGCTGCCCGGATATTTCACCCGTCCTTCACCCCGGCAAACCGGACACTCTGTCTGCCCGCTGCCGCCGCAGCGGCTGCATGTTTCATGATGTGCCATTCCGCCCTCTTGTATTTTCGAATTAACCTCGGCTGAGTCCCGCCAGGGCCAGCTTTATTTTTTCTTCGATGGACAACTCCCCATCCTTCGGCAGGTCCATCACCGCCCTGGCCGCTTCAGCTCCGCTGTAACCCAGTGCGGTCAGCGCTCCCATCACTTCGTTGTCCGCTGTCGAACCGGTGCCCGGAAGCGCGGATGCCCATGTCTTGGTGATTTTATCCTTCAATTCCAGCACAATTCGGGAAGCCGTTTTCTTGCCCACTCCCGATACGGTGCACAGCATATCAGCGTTGCCGGTAGCGATAATAGTCGCCAGTTCATCAGCCTTGAAGGCTGAAAGCAAAGACAGCGCCAGCCGGGCGCCGATGCCGGAAACATCCATCATCGTCTCGAAAACCCCCAGCTCTTCGAAAGTCGTAAAGCCGTAAAGGGTCAGCCCGTCTTCCTTGACCTGGAGATGCGTATAAAAGCGCGCCTCAGCTGCGTTGCTCAGGCCTGAGAGCGCGGAAGTGGTCAGGTAAACCTTGTAGCCGACGCCGCCGACATTGATCAGTGCCCAGTCGGCGCCAATCATCTCTACTTTGCCTTTCAGGCTCGCGATCATAATCCGTCCTTGCTTATTGCGTTACCGGCACTAATTTACGCTACAAAAACTAAAAAGGCAAGGATAAACCCGCTTCCCCGAACACTGATAGTCAACATGCGCATATTCACAAAAAACTACGAATATCCCCCCATGATGAAAGCCTGCCAATGCCGCGCAATCAGGTATAAGTACCTTCGCAACTCTCTCTGGTAACCCTGTTTAGATATTGAACATTGGTATTTGAATATTGTCTGTAATTTGTAACTTGAGATTCGTGATTTCTCGAGCCCACATTTTTGGTCATTTGAATTTGAATATTAGATATTGTTTAGTGCTTAGATATTCGATATTAGTGTTTATCGCGTAGCGGGCTAGTCATTGCGAGCCTACGGCGAAGCAATCTCGGTAGCCCTCAGTATGTCATTCTCGGCGAAAGCTGGGAATCCATAGACTAAAAACTGACTACTGACCTCTGACTACTTAACCGTTTTTGAACCTTTGAATTTAGCAACTGTAATGAAAACTAAGGACAAGAAACCAGCGGATGAATAATTTGGACGTTCCAAATAGTCCTGTTTTTCAGCATGGCGTTCAGTATGCAGAGCAATTTACGCATACAGGCTACCATAGCCACCTTGCGCCGTTTGCCCGAGTCCACCAGACGCTGATAGAATTCCTTGAGCAAAGGATTCCAGCGAACAGCCGAAAAGGCTGCCATGTAAACAGCGGCACGCACGCTGCTCCGGCCTCCCCAGACAGACCGTTTGCCTCGCATTTGCCCGCTGTCACGATTGAATGGAGCCAAACCGCACAATGCCGCAATCTGCTTCCGATTCAGAGTACCCAATTCAGGCAGGTCCGAAAGCAATGTAAGCGCCAGATTACGGCCGACCCCTGGTACGCTTTGCATGATATCACTTTTCTCTTTCCACTCAGGATTGGTTTCTATCATACTACCCGATTCTTTATTGAGATCATCCAGCTCCTGTTCCAGCCAGCTTATATGCTGCGTAATCCGTTCTTTTACATTATGGTTTGCTTGACCCAGTCGGTTCTTTTCCGCTGTCAACATAGCTACCACCTGCCTGCGCCGGGACATGATTGCCGCCAGTCTTTGGGCCTCCTCATCCGGCAAGACACGAGGTGCCGGCTTAATGGTGGCGGCGAAGCGGGCGATAACTCTGGCATCCAGGACGTCCGTCTTGGCCAGCAGACCGGTAGAACGGGCGAAGTCCCTGATATGGCGGGGATTGACCACCGCAACAGCATAGCCGCGGGCATCCAACTCATAAGCAGCTGCGACTTCATAGCTGCCGGTGGACTCCATGACAATCAGGCTGGGAGAAACCTTGCGCATCAGATTAACCAGCTTTTTGATGCCATTTTCATCGTTAGTAAAGGTCCAGTGTTCCTTGCTCTGGTGTACCGCTACATCGACAGAGGCTTTAGAGATATCAATGCCGACAAAACTTTCCATATCCATGCATCTCCTTTTTCCCTTATCCCATCCTTGCAGATGCGGGCTTGTTTAACCCTTGCAACTGTCCGGGCTTTCCGGGATTATCCGGGAGACGACCTAGCTAAATTACGGTGTTGGGGCACCTAGATATTACCGATCTGTCTCCCGTCACCAGATATTTTACTACTAGTTAAAGATACAAGACTAAAAACTGACTACTGACCTCTGACTACTTAACCGTTTTTGAACCTTTGAATTTAGATATTTGTTATTGTTTAGGGTTTAGATATTCGACATTAGATATTGATCATTGCGTATTGTTTAGCATTTCGATATTAGTGCTTCCCGCCCCGTGGACCAAAACTGTAACCTTTACCCCTTGCGCGACAGGGCTTAATATGCTATCATGCGTTCTATCTTATACACATTAATATATGATTATTTGAATGTACCTCAACTCCCGCGGAAACTCAAACCCCATTATATTGTCAAAAAAATAGAGCCATTGATTTTTTGACCACAGGTTGCCCCAGTCACCTTCCAAGCCCTGATCTTCAAAACTGAAAACTGCTAACTACTGAAAACTGAGAACTGAAAACCGTTCCCCCATTTGAATTTTGGTATTAGATATTGTTTAGTGCTTAGATATTCGATATTAGGATTTCGCCACGAGCAGGTAACCCGACTCCTTATCCAACTAAAAACTGCTAACTACTGACAACTGAGAACTGAAAACTATAAACTATAAACTAAGAAAACTGATGACTGAAAACTACTAACTATCAACTATGGATCAAAATCTTTGAATCATTTGAATATGTTTGAATTGGCAAAACGACTCACGATTGAGCCGAAAAATCTCAAAGCTGGAAAATGGGATTCGTTTCTGTGAGGCGGCACCGGGCCTGCATAAACAAAAACAATTCCCTCTTCCCAGCTGATAACTGTAAACTGAGAACTTGAACACTGAAAACTTTTTACTAAAACACTGTGAACTGAAAACTATAAACTGACTACTCATATCACCAACCTAAAACCTTTACAACTTCCCCGCCGGCTGATAAACTCTAACCGATTATGTCAATTAACAAGAAGGATAATAACCGCAACAAGAATAAGAACCGTTCAGCGGTCGTCAAAAGCAGCGCCCGCAAACCGGTAAAACCGGCCAAAACAGCCAGGACCGCCCGGCCTAAAGCCGCAAAAAACACCACTGCCACCAAGCAGAGCGCCGGAGCCACCGCTTTCGTCTGGATGCTGGTATTGATATTCCTGGCGGCGCTGTTAATCTGGCAGCGTACTGCCGTAGAAACCTTTATCAACCAGCTTTTTTCCGGCACCGCGGCTGTCTTCGGCTGGGGCTTGCTGCTGGTCATACTTGGTATTATCATCGCCATCGCCGTTTTTAAGCGTGAAGCGGTTGCCGCCTTTGCCCGCAGAACCACTTTCATCTACTGGTACCGCTGGCTGGGGTCTGTCCTGCTTATCCTGGCCGGCTGGGGATTGCTGGCCCTCGGCGGCGCCGGCGGCAGTTTCGGCCTGGCCATAATCGGTTCGGACACCGGGGCCGGTGGCTGGCTGAGAGTTATCGGCCTGTTGCTGCTGGCTTTTGTCCTGCTGGTGCCGGCTGTTGCCCTGTCAGCGGTTAAAGGAATGGGCCGAATAATCAGCCGTCCGTTCCGGGTGGATAAGACTCCACCCCATCTCGAAGGCAGTTTCCGTCCCTACCCTTCAACTCCCCAGGTATCACGCCAGGCCCCCTCAAGGATGGCTTTGCCCGGAGATCGCCCGCGTCCGCCGCAGACCAAACCGCCGCTGCCCCAGGAAGCTACCTCAATCCCTTCTTCGACCCTGGTCGCCGGTGAAAGTCCATCAGCTAAAAAACCCGATACCACCCCGGGCGACGCCGCTGCCGCTAAAAAGAATGAAACCACGGATGAAACTTCAGCGGATGCCGAGGAAAAAGAAGAAACCCGTGACCTCAAGCAGGTAGCCCAGGACGTCTGGCGCAAATACGGTGAAACCGCCGCGCTGCTGACTTCCGACGGCTGGCGCCTGCCGCCGGTGGAAATCCTGGATTATACCCCGGAAATTGAATACGGTGAAGCTGACAATCAGCAGCGCGCCCGCATGATAGAAGATGCCCTGGGAAGCTATGGCGTAGAAGGTACGGTGGTGCAGATAAACGCCGGACCCACCGTTACCCAGTTCGGCGTCGAGCCCGGCTGGGACCGCCGCGTCAAGGAACTTAAAGAGAAAGACAAGGACGGCAATCCGGTTACCCGGCAGATAGAAACCGGGCGCACCCGGGTCAAGGTTGACCGTATCTCTTCGCTGGCCAATGACCTGGCGCTGGCGCTGGCCGCGCCTTCAATACGCATCGAGGCTCCAATTCCCGGCAAGTCCCTGGTGGGCATAGAGGTGCCCAATACCATGCTGGGCAGTGTCAGTATGCGGACCGTCATTGAAACCAGCGCTTTCCAGAAACTCCAGGCTAAGTCGCCGCTGGCCCTGGCCCTGGGTAAGGGTGCCGGCGGTGAAGCCGTGGTAGGTGACCTGGCCAAGATGCCCCACCTGCTGATAGCCGGCTCTACCGGTTCCGGCAAGACTGTTTGCCTCAATGCCATCATCTGCTGCCTGATGATGCACAACACTCCCAATGAAGTTAAGTTTATTATGATAGACCCTAAGCGGGTGGAACTGACGCCTTACAATTCCATGCCCCACCTGGCGGCGCCGGTTATCGTGGACGTGGACAAGGCTATCGGTTCTCTCAAATGGCTGGCCGGTGAGATGGACCGGCGCTATAAGCAGATGGCTGCGGTTTCAGCGCGCAATATTGACGCCTATAACAAAAAGCATTCTGAAAAGATGCCCTACCTGGTGCTGGTTATCGATGAACTGGCTGACCTGATGATGGCCGGCTTTGATGACGTGGAGCACCTGCTCTGCCGCCTGGCCCAGATGGCCCGCGCCGTGGGCATCCACCTGGTAGTGGCCACCCAGCGGCCTTCGGTCGATGTCATAACCGGCCTGATCAAGGCCAACTTCCCCACCCGCATCTCCTTCGCCGTAACCTCCCAGGTGGACTCCCGCACCATACTGGACTCGGTCGGCGCCGAAAAACTGCTGGGACGGGGCGATATGCTGTACATGCCCACCGACGCCGCCAAACCCAAGCGGCTTCAGGGCTGCTTTGTCTCTGACGCTGAATCCGAGCGGCTGGTTTATTTCTGGAACGGCCAGACACCGGAACCCCAGGAGCCGATACTTAGAATCGAAGATATTCCGTCTCCCTCGCAGTCCGGTCCAGCCGCCGACACCGTGCGCCCGCGGGATTCCCTGTTTGAGTCAGCCATGAAACTGGCACGGGATACCGGCACCATTTCCGCTTCCTTCCTGCAGCGTAAACTGCATATCGGCTATCCGCGCGCCGCCCGCCTGGCCGACGAGGTCAAGGAGGCCCTGGAGGAAGATTATGACGACGGCGGTGCTGAAATACCGCAGGATGATGAATACTAGAACCGGCCGCCAATCATTGATTTGTGCCGTTGACGTTTTTGGGTTATTGTATAATTAATATGCCTAAACTGACTTTCCTGGGCGCCGCCGGCAATGTCACCGGGTCAAGGTATCTCCTGGAAGATACCCGGACGCAGCTTTTGGTTGACTGCGGCATGTACCAGGAACGCGAATTCCGTTCCCGCAACTGGGACACTTCGCCCCTTGAGCCGTCAAAGATAGACGCCGTGTTCCTGACTCACGCTCACATTGACCACTGCGGGCTGCTGCCCAGGCTGGTTAAGGAAGGCTTCAGCGGTCCGGTGTACGCCACCGACGCCACCCTGGAAATGGCGGAGGTAATGCTGCTGGATTCAGCGCGCATCCAGGAAGAAGACGCGGACTATAAAAAGCGACGTCACACCCGGGAAGGTAGGCGCGGCAAGACACCGCACCCAGAAGCCCCGCTCTACACGGTTGAAGACGCTCAGGCTTGTGTACCGCTGTTCCGCCCAATACCGCGGGAGAAACCTTTGAAACTGGACGGCATAACAGCCACCCTCTTTGATGCCGGTCACGTCATGGGTTCAGCCATGGTGTTGCTTGAATTTATGTCGGGAAACCAGGCTCGTTCCATCTGTTTTTCCGGCGACATCGGCCGTCCCGAACGCCTGCTGCAGGACGCGCCGGAATCCCTGGCCTCCCCGGACTACCTGGTGGTCGAGTCTACCTACGGTGACCGGGAGCATCCGCCGTCTTCGGAGATTAAAAAACGGCTGGCGGATATCATCAATGATACCGTCCGCCGCGGCGGCAACATCGTTATCCCGGCTTTTGCCCTGGAACGCACCCAGGAACTGCTGCATTACCTGAAATTACTGCGGGCACAGGGAGAAATCCCCAAAATACCGGTTTTCGTTGACAGCCCCATGGCTATCAAGCTTACTGAAATCTTCAGTCGCCACCCGGAACTCTGGGGAGGTGATATCGACAATTACAAAAAAGGATCGCCGTTTGAGTTCTCCGGATTAACCCTGACCGGGTCGGTTTCGGATTCAAGAGCAATCGCTAAAAAGAAGGGTTCCAGCATTATAATCGCCGGTTCGGGCATGGCAGCCGGTGGCCGTATCAAGCACCACCTGGTCAGTAATATCTCTCGGAGCGAGAGCACCATCCTTTTCGTCGGCTACCAGGCTCGCGGTACGCTGGGAAGGGTAATCACCAGCGGCACTTCACCGGTACGGATACTGGGTCAGTACTATGATGTTAATGCCCGCGTAGAGCAACTGCACGGTCTGTCGGCTCACGCCGGCCGCAGCGAATTATTAAACTGGGCATCACACATGGCCAAGCCGCCGCGGCATATCTTCGTCACTCACGGTGAAGAAGAATCTGCCGCCTCTTTCACCGAAGCACTGAAGCAGCGCACCGGCTGGCCGGTAACCGCGCCCGTCTACGGCGACAGTTTTGAGTTGTAATCCCGCCGCCTAGATTTCCTTGCCCTGGAGTATCCGGGCCGCCAGGTAAGTACCCAGGATTATGAACGCCAGCGTCACCCCCAGCGCCAACCACTCAGCACCACCGCCCTGGCCGGAAATGAGGTGGTTGCCCCAGCTGTTGAGTGAGCCGGGCATAACCCTTCCCAGCCACGGTACCGCTCCCAGGCCCGAGGTGCCGAGCAGCACCGCGATGGATACACCGCCGGCAGCCAGTGAGTTTTTGAATACCGCCGAAAAAATCAGTGTCAAGGTTATGCAAAATACCAGGTACACCGCCATCAGACCGTTCTGGGCGATAAAACCGCCCAGGTTGCCCTCGCCAATGAGCATCCAGGTATAGCCGTATGCGCCTATGCCGCCGATAACCAGCCCGATGATAAAACTGATACTTAGAGCCAGCAGCTTGGCTGTCACGAATGCGCCGGTGCTGACCGGTTTTGAAAGAGTCATGGCAGCGGTACCGCTGCGGCGTTCTCCAGCGATGGCTCCCATGCTGATCAACACCGCCACCAGCAGCCCCATCTGAAGAGCGGTGGCCGAATATTCAGTTAACGCCTGCAGGGCGGTTGGCGGCGGAATCGTAATACCACCCAGGTCCTCGCCGGCCAGTTTTATAATTTCCGGCAGGTATTTCAGCATTACCGGCGTCAGCAACCCGAAAAAAAGGAATATACCGGACACGATTAACAGGCGAAAGGTCTTTAACTGCTCCCGCCATTCCTTGGATAAAAGAGTTTTGAAACCTTTCATGCCTTCTTTACCACCTCAACAAATATATCTTCCAGGCTTGGCTGGGTCAGTTCGTAACGCAGCAGCGTCAGATTGCTGGCGGCAATCAGGCGCGGTAATTCCCGGCGCGCCGCGGCTACGTCGCTGGTAGTGATACGCGTCCCCGTACCGGAGTTATCCGTTATCCTTTCCGATTTTACAAACCAAGTCTGCTTCTCCAGGGTCGTAATAAATTCTCCATAATCCTCGGCAAACTCGACTTCAAAGACGGAGCGGGCATACTTATTGCGCAGTTCTTCCACAGTCGAGGTAAGCACCAGCTTGCCCTCATTGATAATGCCGACTGAATCGCAGACCCGTTCAACATCCGACAGAATATGGGTTGACATGAAAACCGTGGCTTCTTCCTGCAGACGACCAATGAGGTCCAGTACATCCCGGCGGCCTATGGGGTCAAGGGCGCTGGTCGGCTCATCGAGAAACAGGACTTTTGGCTTATGGAGCATGGCCTGGGCTATTCCGAGGCGCTGCTTCATGCCTCGGGAATACCCCCCTACCTTGCGGCTGCCGGCCTTTCTAAGCTCCACGATATCAAGGATTTCCTCAATTCGCTTTCCAAGTTCAGGGTATCTTATATTGTAGAGTTCACCGGCGAATTTGAGGTATTCCCGGCCGGTCATCCAATCGTAAAACGCCGGCACATCCGGTAGAAAACCGAAATTTCGTCTCACATCCACCGAACCCGGCACTACTTCATCTCCGGCGATAAAAGTCCGGCCTTCAGACGGGCTCGAAAGACCTATCATCATTTTTACTGTTGTCGTTTTACCGGCTCCGTTCGGACCCAGGAACCCAAAAACAGCCTTGTCCGGTACTTCCAGGTTGAGATTGTCCACTGCCGCTATATCGCCGAAACGCTTGGACAGATTTTCAGTTCTGATAACCGGAATCATACGGGCCCTCCTCACCTTCTCCGTGACGACCCCATACCAGGTATACGATGGGACCGATAAGATTAACGAATATTATCAGCAGCACCCACAGCAGTTTACTCTCACCTTTAACTTTCTGCCGCTTGGAAAGGTCCAGAAGGGCAACAATCAGAAGCGCCAACTCGATAATGATAATCGGTATCAGCAGCGGTAGCAGATCCTTGATTAAAGCCAGCGTCTCATCAGTCATGGCATTAACTCCTTGATTTTTATATAGGTCGCTTCCAGTGACTCATTGATTACCCTGGTTTCACCCAGTGTCGGCATGAAATTAGTATCACCAACCCACCGCGGCACAATATGGCAGTGAAGATGTTTATCCACTCCGGCGCCGGCTGATCTTCCCAGGTTAAAACCGACATTAAAGCCTTCTGGTTTCATGCCTCGCGTAAGCACGTCCTCGCACATGGCGGTCAGGTCTATTATCTCTTGTCTCTCATCAGAGGTGAGTTCGGACAAACGACTGGCGTGACGGAACGGTACTATCATAAGGTGACCGGAGGCGTATGGATAAGCGTTCATGATAATAAACGCTTCTTTCCCACGATACAGGATAAGCGTTTTTTCATCATCTTCCTGCTGCGGTAATTCACAAAAGATGCAGCCGTCACTCTTGTGATTTTCAAATAATTTGGCTCTCCATGGCGCCCAAAGTTGATCCATATATTTTCCTTTTATTTCGCTATTTTACGAAATACTATACCTCG
Organism: Dehalogenimonas sp. NIT-SK1; assembly: GCF_055384165.1. NCBI lineage: Bacteria > Bacillati > Chloroflexota > Dehalococcoidia > Dehalococcoidales > Dehalococcoidaceae > Dehalogenimonas > Dehalogenimonas sp. NIT-SK1. The sequence goes on along the minus strand of NZ_AP042352.1, from coordinate 491,968 downwards.
CTAAATATTCTGTCAAGCAACAATATAGTATCTTTGAAACAGTGGGTGAACAATAGTCAACAGTCGTGTTTTATACTGGTCTTTAGGCCAGTATAGAATTGCCTACCAAGACTTCCGGGTTATGGTAGAATTCATGGTACTCGACAATAGGCATGAGAGGCTGGAAATGCCCGACAAACACCGTACAAAAATTATCGTCAATCCTGCCGCGGGTTCTGGAACCACCATCCGCCGCTGGCCTCGTATCAAAAGCCAGTTGGATAAACTGGCTATCCAGTACGACCATGTCTTCACTGAACAGGTAGGTCATGGTATTGAACTGGCTGCGGAAGCATCAAGTCAGGGTTATAAATATGTAGTCGCCGTAGGCGGCGACGGCACCATAAATGAAGTAGTGAACGGCCTTTTGTCAGCTCCGCCGGCAACACAATATGCTGAACCGGTCACCCCGGTTGACCTGGGTATCATAAATACCGGCACCGGTTCCGATTTCGTCAGGTCTTTGGGCATTCCCCGCAATTCCAATCGAGCCTGCCATCACCTGCTCAGTCGCCAAAGACTCAAGGTTGATGTCGGCTTAATAGAATGGAATGACAAAGGAGAGGAAAGACGGCGTTACTTCGTCAATGCCGCCGGGGTCGGTTTTGACGCTGAAGCGGCGGAAGCGAAAAAACGGATAGCCCGATTTCTGCGCGGGCCGATATCCTATTTTTTAAGCGTCGGCGCAACTCTCTTCGGTTACCGCAACCGTCCGGTGAGTATTAAATGTGATGAATCTGAAGAGAAGATTCACCAGGCTCTTTCAGTGATTATCGCCAACGGCAACTATTTCGGCGGTGGCATGAAGGTTGCCCCAGATGCCGAAATGGGTGACCAGCTCTTTGATGTATTAACTATCGGGGACATCGGAAAAATGGAACTTATTCAGGCTTTTCCCAGGGTGTATGGGGGTACTCATATCACCCATCCCAAGGTAAAAATTGAACGCGCCGCCACCATAACTTTGTCTTCCACCGAAAGGTTGCTGCTTCAAGCTGATGGTGAAATAATCGGAGAAGGAGCTTTCCGGTTGTCACTATTGCCCGGAGCATTGAATATTATTATCTAAATGATTTCAGCCTAATTCCTTGACAGCTTTCTCGATTCGCTCCAAAGCCTCAGCCAATGTTGCTTTAGGGCAGGCAATATTCATTCTTTGAAAACCTTCTCCCCCGGGACCAAAAGCACTGCCGTCATCCAGCCCCACTCCTGCCTCATAAATGAAAAATTCCCGCAGTTGTTTTTTATCCAGGCCCAGGCCACGGCAGTCTAACCAGACCAGGTAAGTCCCTTCGGGTTTTATAACTTTAATTTCCGGGACTCTGTCTTTAAAGTAGCTGACCAAATAATCTAAATTTTCTTGCAGGTAATCAAGAAGTTGTCCCAGCCATTCATCGCCATCACGAAAAGCCGCTTCGAGCGCTGTCATCGCCATAATATCCGGTTGCGGCATGATAGCGCCTCGGGCGCGCTGAAATTCCAATCTCAATTTTGGATTCGGAATGATGATGACCGACGCTGCCAATCCAGCCAGGTTAAATGTCTTGCTGGCCGACATGCATACCAGGGAATTCTGAGCAAATTCATCCGATATATTGGCAAACGGCGTATGCTTCACCCCGTCAAAGAGCAGTTCGCAATGAACTTCGTCAGAAATAACCACCGCTCCATTTTCTATTGCGATATTTCCAGCTTCCATCAATTCCTGCCGGCTCCAGACCCTCCCTACCGGGTTATGCGGATTACACAACAGCATCGCTTTTGCCGGCGGCTGCGACCGAAACAGGCTTCTATCGGAAGTAAAATGTCGTACTAAATCTTGATAATCCATTTTATAGCAACCATTTTCCAGTTTTAATGAGTTTACGGCAATTCTACACCCGGCATCCGGCAATACTGACCAGAATGGATGATAAACCGGAGCACCCATAACCACCGAGTCACCGGGATGAGTGTAAGCGCGCAGCGCCGCCGCTACTGCCGGAATTACACCGGGAGTAAAAACCAGCCATTCAGGCCGAACCGTCCAGCCATATTTGAGTTGCAGGCGGTTAATGATAGTATCAATAAGCGATTGGGCTGGTCGTGAATAACCATAAACTGGGTGATCGGTGCGTCGCCGCAGTGCTTCAGTAATCTGTTGCGCCACCGGAAAATCCATATCCGCCACCCACAGCGGGATAACATCCTCCCGCCCGAATTTTTCTTTTCTCATATCCCATTTAACGGAATTGGTACCAACGCGCGGTATCAGCCGATCAAAACCATATTTCATCATAATTTCTCCGGTATTATATTGATTTAAGAAGTGAGCAGTAATAATATTATTATAAGACCTTGGAGGTATGAAAGTGGAATACAACAAACTAACTCCTGAGGAAGAGGACGTTATTATCAATAAGGGAACGGAACCTCCGTTTACTGGTGAGTATGAAAATACCGTCACTTCAGGAACTTATGTATGCCGCCGCTGCAATAATCCACTTTACCAATCAGACAGTAAATTCCACTCCGGATGCGGCTGGCCCAGTTTCGATGCAGAGATCCCCGGACAAGTAACCCGAGTCCCTGATGCCGACGGAAGGAGGACCGAGATACTCTGTGCCGCTTGTGGCGGCCACCTGGGTCATGTTTTTACCGGAGAGAATTTTACTCCTAAAAACACTCGGCACTGTGTTAATTCCCTTTCCATTAAGTTGATACCTGAAACAGGAATATAGCTGAAAATTTTAATTCTTTAGTTTCAGAGAACACAGCGCTTAATAAACTATCCCTTAAGCCCTCTATTGCCAAATATTAATAAACCAAACCGTCACAGCAAATACCTAAAATATTCTTGACAATCATGTAACATACTGGTAATAATACGACCGTCTATATACGGCAATCTATTGCCGTATCAGTATATCAATAAAGGAGTTTTTCTATGAATCTACAACGCCCCAACGCTAATGATGCCACCCAAACTACCAACCGTTCCAAAAATGTTGTCCCCATGAGCGGTCTTTGTTCTCGCTGCACCGATGACTGTACCGGAAACTGCGAGGTCTTCAAATCTACTTTCAGAGGTCGTGAACTCATTTATCCCGGCCCTTTCGGTAATGTAACAGCCGGAGCAGATAAAGATTATCCTCTTGACTATTCCCACCTAAACATTCAGGGATATGCCTTTGGAGGACGTGGTCTTGCCGAAGGGGTTGTGGCAGACCCGGATACCGCAACATTCCCCTGCGTGGATACCACCACTGAATACGGGTGGGACCAGAAGGTCAAAATGCGTGTTCCGGTTTTCACCGGTGCGCTCGGTTCTACCGAAATTGCTCGAAAATATTGGGAACATTTTGCAGTGGGGGCTGCTATTTCCGGTGTAACCCTGGTTTGCGGCGAAAATGTTTGCGGTATTGACCCGGCGTTGGAAATTGACTCGAACGGCAAAGTAGCCAAATCACCGGATATGGATCGCCGTATAGAAACCTATCATCGGTATCATCGCGACATGGGTGAGATACTAGTCCAATTGAACGTCGAGGATACACGTCTAGGGGTAGCGGAATACGTTCATAACAAGCATGGATTAAAAACAATTGAGCTCAAATGGGGTCAGGGGGCGAAGTGCATCGGTGGTGAGATCAAAGTCAACAGCCTGGAAAGGGCCCGGGAACTGCAATACAGGGGTTATATTGTTACTCCGGACCCATCTGATCATGTCAATGTAGATGCCTTCAATGATGGATCACTAAAGGAATTTGAACGCCACAGCCGCCTCGGATTCATCAGTGAAGAGAGCTTTATGGAAGAGGTTGAACGCCTACGAAAGATTGGTTTTACCCGGATAACCCTCAAAACCGGCGCCTATTCGTTGCGTGAACTGGCTATGGCTATTAAATGGAGTTCCAAGGCAAAAATTGACCTTCTCACCATCGACGGCGCACCGGGCGGAACTGGCATGAGCCCGTGGCGTATGATGGAGGAATGGGGCGTCCCCAGTCTTTACCTGCACGCGGCAGCTTATGAGTTTGCCAAGAAACTATCCGACAAAGGTGAAAAAGTACCTGATTTAGCCTTTGCTGGTGGCTTTTCCAGCGAAGACGGCATATTCAAAGCATTGGCTCTCGGTGCTCCATTCACTAAAGCTGTGTGTATGGGCAGGGCTTTGATGATACCGGGAATGGTCGGCAAAAATATCTCCGGTTGGCTCGCTGAAGGTAAATTACCGCGCACTGTCGGTCAATTCGGTTCATCAGTTGAAGAAATTTTTGTTCACTATGAAGACGTTAAAGAATTGGTCGGTGCCGAGGAGATTAAAAATATCCCGCTTGGAGCAATTGGTATCTACAGCTACGCGGAAAAGCTCAAAGTAGGCTTGCAACAATTAATGGCTGGCGCTAGATGTTTTAACTTACCGGCCATTACCCGGCGTGAGATTATGTCACTCACCGAAGAATGTGCCAAGGTTACCGGTATCCCCTACGTCATGGAGGCATACCGCCAGGAAGCTATGGATGTACTGGACAGTTAGCCTGTATTAAGTTCCTGACTTTAACCGGGTGTCCTATTCTGGACACCCGGTTTTTTATCCAGTTACCCCTAACAATATTGACCATGAATACTCGTTGTTGCTATAATTCTTCCTTAAACAAGGAGGCCTGAATGACCCATCCCCAATTTAAAGAGCTCCGCCGTTCTTATGGATTCGACGAAGTTGCTATAGTTCCCGGCGACGTAACCATCAATCCCGAACAGACGGATGTAAGTTTTAAAATCGGTGATATTGAATTTAAAATTCCGGTGGTAGCAGCTGCCATGGACGCCGTAACAGATGTAAACATGGCAATCAGAATGAGTAAATTAGGCGGGCTGGCGGTAATTCACGGTGAAGGAATACAAGCCCGCTATCATGACGCTGAAGCCGTGTTGGCGCAGATTGCAGAAACGCCTCAGTCCGAAGTAACAGCGCTGTTACAGAAAATATATACCGAACCTATCAAAGAAGAGTTGATCGCTGAAAGGATCAGAGCCGTCAAAGATGGCGGCGGCGTTGCTGCCGTAGCCGTTATGCCGGCAAACGCCAAACGATTAGCACCGATAATTTCCGAAGCTGGAGCTGATATACTGGTAGTCGCTTCTACGGTTACTACCGCCCGCCATGTTTCAAAGAGTTACCGAGGGCTTATTTTTTCCGAACTCTGTGCCAGTATAGATATTCCGGTAGTGGTCGGCAATTGCGTCAGTTATTCAGCATCACTGGAACTGATGCGGGAAGGTGTATCCGGTATTTTTGTGGGCGTTGGGCCGGGTGCCGCCTGTACTTCCCGTGAAGTGCTCGGTTTGGGAGTACCTCAGATCACCGCTACCATGGACTGTGCGGCAGCCAGGGAAAAGTACCTCGCTGAAACCGGCCGCCGAGTTGCCATAATAACTGACGGCGGTTTCAAAAAAGGTGGGGATTTCTGCAAAGCTATTGCCGCCGGAGCTGATGCCGCAATGTTCGGTTCTATTATAGCGCGTTCTAAAGAAGCTCCGGGGCTGGGTTATCACTGGGGCATGAGCCATCCCCATCCTTCACTACCGCGAGGAACCCGCATTAAAGTCGGCACCACCGGCACCTTGGAACAAATATTATTCGGCCCTACTTCTGTCGTTGACGGCACTCAAAATTTTGTTGGCGCGCTGCAAACCGTTATGGGTGTCTGTGGAGCAGCCAATATCAATGAAATGCAACAGGCTGAAATGGTTATCGCCCCAGCAATTACAACTGAAGGCAAGAGTTACCAGTTAACAAACAGCGTATAGCTTTCCGGTCAGCCAGTAAAAAAAGATGGGAACGAATTGTTCCCATCTTTTTTTCATTTTTCAACAGCACGGGCATATTCCAGATTTATGATATAATTTGTTTGTAATCTAGTAAAAACTGCGAGTATATTTTAGGATTTCTGAGGAATAAACACCTTATGAAAGTGACTGTCTATACAACACAAACCTGACCACACTGCCGAACCGTGAAGGGGTTCCTTTCACAACGAGGTATTTCTTTCCAAGAGATTGATGTTTCTCGAGATGCCGTCGCCGCCCAGCAACTCGCTCGCAAGACCGGGCAAATGGCAGTACCGGTAACTGAAATAGACGGTAACCTGGTGGTCGGCTTCAATCAACAACAACTTGAATATCACCTTAGCCGGGCGGCAAAAACATCCGCGCCACAATTCGGTGCTTCCGTTACTGATGCTGAATTATATACATCCAAGCATGGTCTAAAAACAGAAAAGGGGGTCTACATAGGCTCCGTACGCGCCGGTTTGCCGGCCGCCTCTGCCGGTTTAAAAACCGGAGACATCATCACCGGCTTCAACTCAACGACCATAAATAACACTGCGGATATGAACAAGGTGCTCAAAAATTTACAAAAGGGAGCCCGAATAAAAATTAAGTTCATCCGGGCTGGAGAGTCTCATCAGGCCGAGGGGTTACTCTGATGGATATAGCTAGTGTTATTCTAAAGGTTTCTTTCGTTGCCGGTCCATAAGATGCTGAATAGCCATTACCGGATGCCGCGTCGTCATCCGAGGCCCGGCGTATCGCATTACCAGCCTTATCTGCTCGCGTAATTCAGGTTTGTAGCAATGCACAGGACATTTTGAACAGGCTGTCTTGCCTTCACCGAATGGGCACTTTATCAATCGGTTCAATGCATATTCGGTTAACTTTTGACACTCAGGGCAATTTTCTGGACGTCGATGGTTATCCCGGCAATACATACTTATCATCTTAGCCACGGTCGCGGCTTCGCGTTTGAGCCGGGGGAAGGCATCAAGATTTTCATGAGACTGCTCTGTCATATAATTACCTATCGGCGAGGACTGAAAATAATACTTGGTTAGCCGGACCACCGCTGATCAGGTGCTAATCACCCGTAGCTGACAAGCCCGACTAGCCAAGTTATCGAATCGTTTACTGACTGGTAAACCGTCTCTAATGAATGGCAAACCGGCCTAAATGTTGAGTGTCTACCTTGTTCCAGACCGTTAAATCCAACTAACCCAATTTGGATTTAACTTCACGTCGATACTTTTCAGCACCTTTAGATACGGTATCCCCGACTTCTTCAGCACGACTCTTAACTACGTCGCTAAAGTGCTCGGCTTTACCACGGAATTCGTGAGCTTGCTTCTGCAGTTCCCGACGGGTTCTTCGGCCCGATTGAGGCGCATATAACAAACCAAAACCCAAGCCAAGAGCGGTACCAGCCAAAAGGCCAAAAACCAAGCCACTGATAGTGTCATTATTCATAGCTTACCTCCTTTACAATATCCAACCTTATCAACAAGCAGTGTCATTCACCTTTAAACTAGGCCTCTTGATATGGTGTCTGACATCGTCACCTATCTCTTCTGCCCTATCAATCAAATGGTCCCCCAATTCTTCGGCGCGAGCCCGAATCTCAGCCGTACGATGTTTAAGGTCATCTCTTAGCTCGTGACCGGAGCGTGGCGCATAAAGTAAACCCAAGCCGATACCAATAATCAATCCGGTAAACAAACCTGACATCAAATCACTGCTGGAGTTGTTGCTCATATATTTTATACCTCCCTGTTTTGTAATTTCCAACGCTAAACTAGTCTCAAGGTTATTTCTTAACCTATCGGTATTTTCAGATTCTGCAATACTTATTCCTAATAATATTATATCATACACTTGTCAAATCTAATCTTTTAAATCGAACTTTTCTGTATTTATAACATCTGGATTCATCAGGTTGCCAAGCTGACGCCTAACTGTTAACATATAACCATAATTTAATATAGTTACTGGGGGAGCTTGGAGGCTGAGAGTCCCGTCTGGTAAGGGCGACCCTTGGAACCTGGTCTCGGTAATGCGAGCGTAGGGAAGTAGCAATTACTTGACCAGAAGAATAGTCTTCTGGTTTTTTCATCCGCCTCAGTCTCATAAGTTTAACTCCATGTCATCAAAAAGGAGAAGAACTGTTATGAGTGCAGAAATGCCGGAAATCGGTAAAATTTCACCGGACATCTTTAAAGAGATAATTTTTCCCCGGCTTGGCGCAACAAGTGATAAAACACTGGTCGGTCCGCAACATGGAGTTGATGTCGGCATCGCTGAAATCGGTGGACAGGCCGTTTCTTTCACTACTGATCCCGTTTTCATTGTGCCGCAATACGGTTGGGAACGGGCCGCCTGGTTTGCGGTACACATTATTGCATCCGATTCCGCTACAAGCGGTTTAAAGCCTAAATATCTTTCGATTGACCTCAATCTACCAATGGAGATAACTAAAGAAGAACTGTCTATAATGTGGGATACAATTCATCAGGAATGCCGCAAAATGGATATCAATATAATCACCGGTCACACTGCCCGTTATGAAGGGTGCCACTACCCATTCGTTGGGGGAGCAACCATGGTAGGAATAGGCAATCTAGATGAATATGTTACTCCGCGTTTTGCTAAAGCCGGTGACAGCATAATCATAACCAAAGGACCGGCTATTGAAGCCTGTGGTATATTTGCTGCCATGTTCCCTGGAATAATTGCCGAAAAATACGGAGCTGATTTTGCCATCAAAGCCGAAGGGATTTTTTATCAAATGTCTGTCATCGAAGATGCCATGACAGCGGTTTCCGTTGGTGTCCGTGAAGATGGGGTTACTTCCATGCATGACGCCACCGAATGCGGTATTTGGGGAGGACTTTTTGAAGTAGCCCATGCCGCCGGACTTGGTGCGCGTATTGACAAGGACAAGATAGTTGTACTGGATGGAATAATGGAGATCTGTCAGCTATTTGAGATTGACCCTTACGCTTCCATCAGTGAAGGCAGTCTAATAATAACCTGCCGGCCCCATAAGGCCGATTCAGTTGTAAAAGCGCTCAACGGCAAAAACATACCCGCCTCAATAGTCGGAGAATTAACACCTGCCGAAACCGGCATGACACTTGTTGAGAAAGGCAGGGAATCCAGTTTAGAGCACCCTATTGTCGATCCTTTCTGGAGGGCTTTTTATAAAGCCGCCGGTACATCTGAGGATTAAGAATAAATGAGCCCGCACAGACTCCCGGATACCGATATATATGCCGTGCTGTCAAGCATGCATTCATTGGGGCGAAATAATATTGAAACAGCCCGACAATTGCTGGAGGCCGGGATTAAGATTATTCAATATCGGGAAAAAAACTTTAGCAGTTACCAAAAACACCAAGAGTGTCAGGATATACGCCGGTTATGCCGCCGTCACAACGCCTGTTTTATCATTAATGATGATGCGGAACTAGCCGTCGCTTCAGATGCTGACGGACTACACCTGGGGCCGAATGATCTACCGCCGGAAGCAGCCAGGCACTTGATTGGTCCGGATAAAATAATAGGGTTTTCGGCTACCACCACCGATGAAATTGATACGGCCTTAAGTGCTGCGAACATTGATTATCTGGGAGTTGGCCCCGTTTTTTATACCAACACAAAATGCGATGCCGCGGAACCCGGAGGTATATCACTGCTGGATTATGCGCTGCGGCACAGCCGGCTGCCTGTGGTTGCCATCGGCGGTATCAAGGCTGAAAATATTCCGGAATTGGTCCGGCTTGGCACCTGTTATATGGCTATGGTTTCCGAACTGGTCAGTGCCCCGGACATACCACAAAAAGTAACAACAATCAGAGCAATCATAAAAGCGGCAAAAAGACAATAACTAAACTTATGTTTCTTCTTGCCATGCGGACTCAATAAGGTCTAGTTCATCGTCATCCATACCAAAATGATGGGCCAGTTCATGACGCACCGTCTTTTCAACCTGATTTACAATTTCTTCATCTGATGAGCAGAATGACTCTATGGGCTTCTGGAAAATGGTTATCTTATCCGGCAATACCAGACTGTAATTAGTATCGCGTTCAATTAAGGGCACCCCTTCGTATAACCCCAGCAACTCATTCCGGTCAACACCATCAAGTTGATGAGGCTCAGGATAGTCATCCACCACTATTTCAACATTATCCATCAACTCTATGAATTCTTCCGGCAGATTATCCAATGCCCGAACAACTAAAGACGAAAAGCGGTCTCTGTTCATAAATCAATCATTCAGTTAGCACTCGTGTTTTCTCCCAGTATAAAGCGGATATCTGTTATCCGCCGCTCAACTGCCGTCAGTTCCTGTTCAAGTTCTTTACGCTGCCGCACAGCTTCGGTTGTGAAAACACGGTCCACCAGCAGTTTCTGACTCAATAGTTTCTTCCTGCGGGCCAAAAGCTGAGACTCTTCCTGACGATACTTCAACAAATAATCATTAATATCCGGCATATATACCACCTATTAAGCAACATTATAACACCTTTAAAAACACGGATTCATGAAGCCCCGACCAGGACGCTTTGCCATTAACCATACGTGACCAACAGCGTCAGTCGATGTTATAATGCCTGATTCAACAAGCGAGGTAATAATGATCGATTACGGTATTGAGGTTAAACTGCTGGCCATTACCCCGGACGCTGAAGAGTTAACCGAACAGGCTGGCCGTTTGTGCTATGCCAGTGGTGATAAACAGGGGAGCAACGAAAACTGGCTTCAGACCAGGATCAAACAGGGTCATGAAAGCTTGGTAGAACATGCCTCGGCAACTTTTTTTATTAGAGCATCCAGAGCATTGACCCACGAATTAGTTCGTCACCGGATCGCCGCCTATTCACAGCGCAGTCAACGGTATGTTAAAGAAACTACGGCCGAATTCATCACCCCACCCGAGCTGGGAGAAATCAGTGGCGCTCCGGACATATATCAGGAATCAATGAATTCCGCCTGGGATGCTTACAAAAAATTGATAAATTCGGGAGTAAAAGCAGAAATTGCCCGCTATGTACTGCCCAATGCCTGCAGTACGGAAATAATCTGCACCTGGAACTTCCGGGAAATAAGACATATCATTAACCTACGATCCGGCCCGGCAGCGCTGCCCGAAATGCGTGCTGTGGTCAACGCCATCAAGGAAATAATGAAAGCTCAGGCGCCAAAGATATTCGGTGATTTGTAGTGCGGTGTTTCAGCTAACAAAAAAACAGGCACTTTTTTTAATGTGCCTGTTTTACTTTCATTGGTAGCGGGGATAGGATTCGAACCTATGACCTTCGGGTTATGAGCCCGACGAGCTGCCACTGCTCCACCCCGCGTCAAACAACCACTTAGTATGGCATCTTTGGTGGCTTAATGTCAAACAATTAAACGTAAGCAGTAATAACTCTTTGCCGCCAAAGGATTAATAACCTATAATACAGGCGTTTATTATTAGTTACCCTTAGAGTTATTCTAACAGTTCAGGCGGTTACATGACGGCTGAAAAACCTTTGTTCCAAGATATTTTCAAATCGGTCCCATCTAAATTCGACCGCAACCGCTCAGAACTCATTCCTATGTTGCAGTATTTCCAGAATCAAGTGGGTTATTTGCCGGAAGAACTGATATCTGCAGCCGCTGAATACCTCAAACTCTCTGAAAGCACAGTGTACAGCGTCGCCTCATTTTACACTCAGTTCAAATTTCAACCCCCGGGCCGAAACAGCATCAAAGTCTGTTGCGGCACTGCCTGCCATGTCGGCGGCGGAGAACGGATTATCGATGAACTTCAGCGGCATCTGCAAATTAAACCTGGAGAAACTACCCCGGACCTTGAATACTCATTGGATACCGTCGCCTGCATGGGTGCCTGTGCTTTGGCACCGGTAATACTGGTTAATGATGAAATTCACGGACGTACAACTGCTGCCCGCGTGCTTGATGCCGTTACCAAGAAGCAGAAACTGGGGAAGGGCTGCAAATGTCGGTAATACTTGATTTCCCGACCGTCAAGGCTGAATCTGAAACGGAATGGCAATCACTTATTGACAGTTGTGTACCTCATATTCTCATCGGCACCGCAACTTGCGGCAAGGTATCCGGGGCCATGAGTGTCCTGGATGGGATCAATAACACCCTTGAAAAGCTTCAAATTAAAGCAACAGTAACCCGGGTCGGTTGTTTCGGTATGTGTTATGCGGAACCCACCATGGACATTGTTTTATCCGGTCAACCCCGCATAAGTTACGGTTTTATGACTCCGGAAAAAGCCGGGCAATTGATTGAAGATTATATTGTAAATGGCAACCCCAGGCCTGATTTGGCACTTTGCACCATTGGTAAAGGGAAGGTGAACGGGATTCCTTCTCTTGAAGACATGCCCATGTTTAAAGGACAAAAACGTATCGCACTGCGAAACTGCGGTTACATTAATCCACTTCGCATCGGTCATTATATTGCCCGCGGCGGTTATTCAGCCCTTCATCGGGTGCTTACCGGATTAACTCCGCAGCAGGTCATCGACGAAATTAAGGAATCTGGGCTCCGTGGGCTCGGCGGCGCTGGATTCCCTACTGGGATCAAATGGCAGTACTGTTATGATGCCTCAAGTAACTGTAAATATGTCATCTGCAACGCTGACGAGGGTGACCCCGGTGCATTTATGGACAGGTCAATACTGGAAGGTGATCCACACTCGGTGATAGAAGGCCTGATCCTTGCCGCCTACGGGGTGGGTGCGACACATGGTTACATATACGTACGCGCTGAATATCCCTTGGCCGTTTCAACCGTTAAGCATGCCGTAAAGCAGGCACGGGACATGGGCTTGCTTGGGTATAATATAATGGGAACCGATTTTGACTTTGATATTCAAATTAAAGAAGGAGCGGGTGCGTTTGTCTGCGGTGAAGAAACCGCATTGATTGCCAGCATTGAAGGCAAACGCGGTATGCCTCGGACACGCCCGCCTTTCCCGGCTAGTGCCGGTCTCTGGGGTAAACCCACCAACATTAATAATGTTAAAACACTGGCCATGGTTTCTTATATTCTGGCCGGCAACGCCGCGGATTATGCGGCGGTCGGCACGGCTGTAAGCAAAGGTACTAGTGTTTTTGCTCTGGCTGGCAACGTAAACCACATGGGGCTTATTGAAGTCCCCATGGGAATAACGCTACGGGATGCTGTTTTCGGCATCGGGGGAGGCATCCCGGACAACAAAAACCTCAAAGCAGTTCAAATCGGAGGACCATCGGGAGGTTGTCTGCCTGCCGCGTTGCTCGACACTCGCCTCGACTATGAATCATTGCTGCATTCCGGTGCTATTATGGGTTCTGGTGGCATGGTCGTCATGAACGAAGCTACTTGCATGGTAGATATCGCCCGCTACTTTTTGTCTTTTATTCAGTCAGAATCATGCGGTAAATGTACTCCCTGCCGGCTTGGCACCCACCAGATGCTGAACATACTTGAACGCATTACCCAGGGCAACGGCAAACAGAATGATATACCACTGCTGGAAGAATTGGCCGGACATATAAAAAGTTCTTCATTATGCGCTCTCGGTAGAACTGCGCCCAATCCAGTGTTGACTACCCTTAAATATTTCCTTGATGAATATGAAGCTCATATTCATCATAAAAAATGCCCTGCTGGTGTCTGCAAGGCATTGATATCTTATTCAATAGTAACGGAGAGATGCAACGGATGCCGATTATGCGTAAATAAATGCCCCACCCAAGCTATTTCTTTCGTTGCCAAAAAAACCCCGGTGATCATAGATCAGGACAGGTGCAACCGCTGCGGTATTTGCCGGGATACCTGTAAACTTGACGCGGTTGCCGTAATTTAAACTATGTTGAAACTCACGATTAATGATCGCCAAATTTCAGCTGTTGAAGGCCAGACTGTGCTGGAGGTGGCGCTCGATAATGGTATATATATTCCGAATTTATGCTACGCTCCGGACCTTAAGCCCTATGGCGGCTGCCGGTTGTGCATCGTTGAAATTGATGGAATGAAAGGCTTGCTGACTGCCTGCACCACACTCGCTGCTGAAGGAATGAAGGTTCGCACGGACTCTCAGCTACTTACAGCAGCCCGACGTTCTATTCTTGACCTGATGCTGGCTGAACATCCGCTGGAATGCCTAACCTGTGTCAAAAATCAAAGATGCGAACTGCAAAAAGTGGCCGCATATCTTGGTTTTACTGAACGTAAATTACCGCATTCCGGCCGAATTCAATCAATTGATGACTCCAATCCCTTCTTCCGCTTAAACCGGAATTACTGCATCCTTTGCGGTCGCTGCACTCGCGCTTGTGACGAGATTACCGGCAATAACGCCATTGAGATTGTTAACCGAGGTTACCAGAGCCGGGTAGGTACTGCCGCTGATATGCCACTCTCGGAAACCAACTGCCGTTCCTGCGGCGAATGTGTAGCTCATTGCCCGGTAGCCGCATTAATTCCCAACGAATACGCTGAAGCCGAACGTCAGGTTACAACAGTATGCTCTTACTGCGGGGTTGGTTGTGGGTTGAAGCTGCAAATACGCGACGATAAAATCATCGGTGTAGAAGGTGACCATTCTAACCCGGTTTCTAAAGGAAGGCTGTGTGCCAAAGGCCGTTTCGGCATAAAAGATTTCGTACACCACAAGGAAAGACTGACCGACCCGCTCATCAGAAATAGCCTTGATTTTATTCAGACCGAATGGGATGAAGCGCTAGAATATGTTTGTTCCAAATTGGCTCGATACCAACCGGGAGAGATCGCTGTCATCGCATCAGCAAAAGCAACCAATGAAGATAACTACGTTGCGCAAAAGCTGACTCGTGCCGTTTTGGGTACCAACAACATTGACCACTGCGCCCGTCTATGCCACAGCCCTACTGTCGCCGGTTTAGCCGCTGCTTTCGGATCGGGAGCGATGACCAATTCAATCAATGACATGGCAAAATCTGAGTGTTTCCTTGTCATTGGTGCCAATACTACTGAAACTCACCCGATAATCGGTTTTGAACTCAAACAGGCTGTTAAGAGTGGGGCTAAACTCATAGTGATCAATCCAGTTAAAATCCCATTGGCTAATTCAGCCGACATTTTCCTGCAACCGGCGCCGGGCACCGATGTGATGCTTCTTTCGGCTATATGCAAAATCATTATCGACCAAAAGATGTATGATGAAGCTTATATTTCCCATCACACCGATAATTTTACTGACCTTGTCGAATCACTCCGGAGTTTTGAACTTGAAAATGCCGCCAGGATAACGGGGATATCACTAGACAAAATTCAGGAAGCGGCGTCTTTATATGCTTCAGCAAAACCGGCAGGTATATTCTACGCCATGGGCCTGACTCAGCACAGCCACGGGACAGATAATGTCCGCATGGTAGCAAACCTGGCCTTGCTAACCGGAAATATCGGTAAACCCGGCAGCGGAGTCAATCCGCTGCGCGGCCAAAATAATGTCCAGGGTGCTTGCGATATGGGAGCTCTTCCGGATGTATTCCCCGGATATCAGAAAGTAATTGATGTAGCCTCAAGAGTTGAATTTGAAAAGGCCTGGGGAGTATCTTTGCCACAGCAACCCGGACTGAATTTGACCGAAACCCTGGATGCCATCGATCGTGGTGAGATAAAAGCTCTATATGTAATCGGTGAAAACATTGCTTCTGCCGGAGCGAACCTTAACCGCGTCAGGACTACCCTCTCTAAACTTAAGCTGCTGATAGTGCAGGATATGTTCCTCACTGAAACTGCTGAGATGGCTCACGTTGTCCTGCCGGCGGCAAGTTTTGCTGAAAAAGACGGGACATTCACTAATACTGAACGCCGGGTGCAGAGAGTCCGCTTTGCCGTACCGCCACCTGGGCAATCAAGACCGGATTGGTGGATCACGACCGAAATCGGCAAACGCCTCGGAGGTAAAGGATTCAACTATACCGGTCCAGCACAAATTTTCAATGAGATGCGGAGTATAAACCCGTTGTATGCCGGAATTACCTATAAACGGCTGGAAAATGATGGTTTGCAGTGGCCTTGTCCGGCCGAAGATCATCCGGGCACCCCAATACTGCACGCTGCCGGTTTCAACCGCGGTAAAGGAAGTTTTCAAGCTGTTGAATTCCGGCCGCCGGTTGAATTGCCGGATAAAGACTACCCTTTAATCCTGACCACCGGACGCAACACGTATCATTTCCACACCGGAAGCATGACCAGGCGGGTAAAAGGACTTACAGAGCTTCAGCCTGATGAAATTTTAGAAATCTCACCGGAAGACGCTGACAGGCTTGGTATCAACAACGGCGATACTATAAGAATCAGCTCACGGCGAGGTTCGGTTACCGCATCAGCCAGGGTAAGTAGTAGCCTAAAAGCCGGAGTAGTATTCATGACCTTCCATTTTCCGGAAACATCTACTAACCTCCTGACAAATCCGGCTACTGACCCCATTGCCGGAATACCTGAACTTAAAGTGGCTGCCATACGTCTTGAAAAGGCAGAAAAAGCAAAGAACCGATGAAACAGTACCTGGGTATTGATATTATCGAAATACACCGTATTGAACTAGCGCTCAACCGCTGGGGGTCTGCCTTTCTTAAGCGCATTTATACCGACCGGGAAATAGAGCTTTACCGTAATAATACTCCATCATTGGCCGCCAGATTCGCCGCTAAAGAAGCCGCAGTTAAAGCCTTGGGCTGCCGCGAACTCGTCTACCATGATATCGAGATAATCTCCAAATCGGGCATGCGACCGGAAATTACGCTGTATGGGCGGGCAAAATCTATTGCTGCGGAAATGGGCATAAGTGAGTTGGCGGTCAGCTTGTCCCATAGCCGTGAGCATGCCGCCGCCGTAGTATCCGGGCTGGTGGCTTAACCCTTATGAGGCGCAAGGCGCTCCTGTTGCCGCCGCGGATGATAATTCAAGAACAAAGCAACTATCGCCCCGACAATACAGATATACATCGCCGTGGTTAATGTTGTGCTTAGAGCCAGAGTGAATTGTTCTGTCATCACCTGTTCTATCAGGAGCTTTAAAAATTCTGGCGCGTCTTTAGTAACCGCAACACCCATGCCGCCATGACTAACTCCCTCCAGTATGGCATCCTTGGCTGTCTGCGGCATAAAAGGAACACCTTCGAAGAACAACCGCAGATTCTTCACCATATTGAACTGCAGAATCGCGCCCAGCACGGTAATACCCAGAGTCGCCCCAACTTGCCGCATAGTAGTAAGAATTCCCGAGGCCGCACCGGAACTGGCAACCGGCGCGGAAGCCATGACTATAGCGCTGAGGGGAGCCATGACCAAACCTAACCCCAATCCGGCTAACGCCAGCGGTCCAATAAAGGCCTGGCCGCTAATTTCCGGATTTACTTGAGCTAATAATGAGAAGGCCAAGGCCACCATCAGCATTCCCGCCGACATTAACCACCGCATCTGGATGCGGTCAGCCAAACGTCCGGCCAAGGGCGAAACTATCATCAGCGCCAGTGGCAGCGGCAATACGATAAGCCCGGTTTCCATGGCGGAAAAACCCCGGACAGCCTGGAGATAAATTACCGTCAGAAATATAAAACCCACCAGACAGAACATTACCAGAAGACCCAGTATATTACCGGCGGAAAAAGTTATATCCCTAAAAAACCTGATGGGAATAAGCGGCGCCGGACCTTTAGCTTCAATGAAAATGAAAGAAACCAGGGCCAGAACACTGATACCGAATAAACTCAGGATAAGTAGTGACGTCCAACCATAAGCCTGTCCTTCAATCAAGGCAAAGCTGAGAGAACCTAAAAATATAGAAGCGGCCGCGATACCCGGAATATCTATTTTTCGACTGACTTTGGAATCTCTTGATTCAGGCAAGATTTTTACTGCCGCTACCAGCGTTGCCAGGCCGATCGGAAGGTTCACCAGAAAAACCCACTGCCAACCAAGGTTGCCTACCAGTACACCCCCGATAAGCGGCCCCATAGCGGCCGCTGCGCCGGCCGAGGCTCCCCAGATACCCATGGCTAAACCACGGTGCCCTTTTTGAAAGGTCACGTTGAGAATGGAAAGAGTAGCCGGCATCATGGCGGCACCGCCTACCGCCTGCAGCGCCCGTCCGGATATTAGCCAATTTATGTCCTGAGCAATGCCGCATATGAACGAAGAGAGGGTAAAAACTACCAGCCCACTGATAAACAACCGTTTCCGGCCGAATATATCACCCAAACGGCCCATGGTGATCAAAAGCATGGCAAAAACCATTACATACGCGTTGAGCACCCACTCAGCGTCCGCCAGTGAAGCCGGCAAGTTTTCCATAATATCAGGTAGCGCGATATTTACAATGGTGACATCAAGATTGACCATGAACAGGGCGATGCACAACACGGTCAATACTGCCCACTTATTTCGGATTATCATTACCACCTTTGCCTCTGCCAGCGCCTGAATACTGTAATTAACGGCCCATTGTATCACGTTATAAGTTACGCATTAACACATTGCGCTTGATAAATTGGATAAATTTACAGCCCGAAACCACAAAATACCAATCACTTTCCAAAATTTATTTTCCCAAACCTATTGAAATCAGGATATTTTAGGACTAAACTGGAAATATGGACGTTATTGAACTCATCAAAAAAGCCGGTGAGCTTCATGCTTCTGATTTACAACTAGTCATTGACAGCCCCCCTTTGGTACGCGTTGACGGTGAACTGGAAGCGCTTGACAGCCAGGAAATACTGACCGCCCATGATATTGACGTAGCCCTTACCCAGTTGACCGATGAAGAGCAACGCCAGAAATTCCTTCAGAACAAAGAACTGGATTTTGCTTATTCACTTGATGACTTTGGACGCCTGCGCTGTAATGTCGCCCGGCAGATGAACGGCATGAGTCTGGCTATCCGGCTGCTGCCGCCGAAAATATTGACCATTGATGAACTCGAGCTTCCTCAGGTTTTTAAAGGCCTGGTAAGTCAACCCCGCGGTTTAATATTGGTCACCGGTCCCACCGGCAGCGGTAAAAGTACCACCCTGGCCGCTATGGTGCACCACATGAATCAAAACGGCGGCCATCATATTATCACCATTGAAGACCCGGTGGAATATGTTCACCATCGCATAAAGTGCGCCATCACCCAGCGCCAACTCGGAGATGATACTGTTTCTTACAGTTCAGCTTTGAGACACGTTTTACGCCAAAATCCTGATGTCATCATGTTGGGTGAGATAAGAGATGCGGAAACAGCGTCTGCGGCGCTTTCAGTGGCTGAAACCGGGCATCTGGTTCTTTCAACATCCCACGCCCCTTCAGCGCCCCAAGCCATCGAAAGAACTATCGATCTTTTCGCACCTCATGAGCGTCATTTAGTCGAAACCCGCCTGGCTTCACTGTTGATAGCCGTAGCCTGCCAGGCACTAGTACCCCGAGCTGATGGACCTGGTCGTATCGCCGCAGTAGAGGTCCTGCTGGCCAACGCAGCCGTAAAAAGCCTGGTGCGGGAAGGTAAAGTGCACCATTTGCACAATGTCATTACAACTCATCGAGAAATGGGCATGATAACGCTGGATGAGTCCCTGGCCGAACTGTATAAGAATGGAAGAATAAGCCTTAAAACCCTGTTCGCATATTGCAATGATTCTAATGAAGTGAAAAAATACCTGGGCTCCAAGGCAGCACAGGTCAATCACGACTTAACTAGATAAAATCCACTTTAATCTGTTTCATAAAACCATTGAAATTTGCCATGTCAGCAGCGTCACCCGTTACTTTATTTTCATCATCAAACTTGAGTTTCCAATAGCGCCCTAACCCTTCCCGACAATCCGGTTTGGTAAAATCAGCTTCCCATGATAGACAGACAGCGGGCTTATAGGATTGAATACGGCAGAAAAAATACCGATGGTCACTTTGAGGTTCCAGAAAGACACATCGGCCATCTTGGTGTTTCAGTAAAACAGTTTGGACTCCCGGCCACGCCGGATCAAGGTATTGCGTCTGGAAATCCAGCCAGCTCATCCCAAGTTTATCCGAAATAATCTCAGCTTCCGAAAGAGGCAGCTGCGCTTGATATTTGGAACAGCATACCCCGCAGCAAAAACAAACTAAAGAGGCTTCATTTTTTCTCATCGCTCTAGTCCCTAAAATCCACACTGGCGTACTAGCGGCTATTATAATGCTTTTATAGTACCGGCTCCACAATAATGCTATACTGAAAAAAATAGTCCGATATCTGGCATTTAGCAACATGTATTAAGGTGAGGGCAGCAATGATGCAGATTCAAAACGTGATAATACCTCTGGACGGTTCCGAAGACGCTGAGATCACCCTGCCTTACGGATTTGAGATCGCACAGATATCAAACGCTAAAATACATCTGATATCTGTTGATGAAAGCGGCTCTGCTGATACGACAAATCTTTACCAGAGCTATCAATCTCTCCTGGAAACGCGTCTGCAGCAAGAGCACCCCAAACTCAATAGATCATGGCAGATCCACCTGAAAAAAGGCAAAGCTGTGGATGAAATTGCCAATTTCACCAAAACCATTAATGACGCCATCCTAGTAATTTCAGCCCATGGGGCCTCAGGTCTGGGTGCTGCCCAAATCGGCAAAACCGCCAATAAACTGCTTAATTCAACAGATAAGCCGGTACTGCTGATAAAATCCAAGGCGCCGGAACAAAAATCTCTAATCGGGCGTGTCCTGGTTCCTTTGGATGGCTCAGGTGTCGGTCAGGCAGCCATTGACTTGGTTTCCGCTATGGCTCCTGTATTGCGGGCTGAAATTGTGCTTATACAGGTGGTAGAACCGGTGCGTTATATGCCCAGCATTGACGGCCTCGGTGCTTACACCATGCCGATCAATGATAATGAAATTGAGCAGGAAGCCGTCAGTTTCCTGGAACGCCGCGCGGAAGAACTGCGCCATCAAGGCCTCTCCGTTTCAACCGTGGTTAAAACCGGTGCCGCTACTGAACTGATATTGAATTATGCCGCTGAAAACAATATTGATCTTATCGCCATGTCCACCCATGGCCTGTCCGGTCTTTCAAGATGGGTCTTCGGCAGCGTGACTGAAAAAATCATCCAGTACGGCACAACCCCGGTTTTGGTTGTCCATCCGTCAGATGACTGAATGATCAAAGTATAACCGAGTCGAAGAAGCTTTTTATCCGGTAATGATCTTAACACTGCTTGATACTGGTTCCCCAATAATGTTTTTCAGTCCAGTTTTGACAGGTGATTTTTTGGAAACCGGCATGCCGCATTATCTCAGCCAAGCGCTCAACGGAAATGCGTATTTTCTTTGGTGGACCGGGTGCCTCAAGCTCCGGGCGCCACTCCAATACCAACAGTCTTCCGCCTGGTTTTAGTAATCTGGAGGCTTCATCAATCAATGCCTGAGGGTTATTCGTTTCATGCAAAACAAAAGCCGCCAGGCAAAAATCTGACGTGCCTGATGTTAAACCAGTGTCCATAAAATCCTTCTCAACAAGACTGATGTTAGCCGCCGGATTCTTCGCCTTAAGTTTATCCAGCATGATACTGCTTCCATCCACCGCAAATACTCTTCCGTCGTAACCGACCATTGTACTCATGGGAACAGAAAAAGTTCCGGTTCCGCAGCCAAGGTCAACGCAGACCATTCCTGGTCTTATATGCCCGATTTCGCGCAGCAGTTCCGGAATACGAAGTTCTTCAATACGCCCTTCACTATCCATTTTTGAAGCCCTGCTGACATCAAACCTGGAATCAGCCATCATTGTTTCCCAATTCTCTTTTCAACTCTGCTTCTATATATCAGCACTATGGACTTCCCATGGTGTGTCATCTTTGACTTCCTGCCTTTCCTTCTTCGCTCCCGCCGCTCCTGTCGGGTTTCATATTTGTTGTTATCATCTGTCACTAGATTTTATCTCCGGCTCGACAAGTTCTCGCTTCAGATCAATGATCCGGTCACGTAAAAGCGCCGCCCGTTCAAAGTCCATAACCTTTGCCGCCTTTTTCATCTGCGTTTCCAACTCGCGGGCCAGCCGCGCCAGTTCTTCTTTGGATAAAGGCGAGGTCCGGTAACTCTCATCCGGCTGCTCCGCCACAGCGGCTTCAGCAACCCTAACACGTTCTGTAATATCCTTAATCGCTTTACGTATACCCTGCGGTGTTATGCCGTGCTCTATATTATAAGCTTCCTGGATCTCCCGTCGGCGTTTTACTTCCGCTATAGCGCGCTCCATTGAACCGGTTATGGTATCGGCATACATGATAACCTTCCCATCAATATGCCTCGCCGCTCTGCCCATTGTCTGTATAAGCGCCCATTCGCTCCGTAGAAATCCCTCTTTATCAGCGTCAAGAATAGCCACCAGTGAAACTTCGGGCAGATCAAGCCCTTCCCGCAACAGGTTGATACCGACCACAACGTCATAAACACCCAACCGCAAATCGCGAAGGATTTCCACCCGCTCAATCGTATCAATCTCGGAATGCAGATATTGTGTCTTTATTCCAGCTTCGGTGATATATTCCGCCAGTTTTTCCGCCAGTTTTTTGGTTAAAGTTGTCACCAGGCAGCGTTCTTTTCGTTCCACACGCAGCTTAATCTGCTCCAGCAGATCGTCTATCTGACCAGTAGTCGGCTTTACTTCAATCACCGGCTCCAGCAACCCGGTAGGCCGCACCACTTGCTCAATTGTCTGCCGCGAATGTTCTTTCTCATAAGGTCCGGGTGTGGCGGAAACATAAATAGCCTGGTTCACCCGCTGTCTGAATTCAGAAAAATTCAAGGGCCGGTTATCCAGAGCTGAAGGCAGACGAAATCCATAATCGACCAGTATTTCTTTGCGGGCTCGGTCACCATTGTACATACCACGAATCTGGGGTAGCGACATATGGGATTCATCAACAAAAAGAATATAATCCTGAGGGAAATAATCAAGCAATGTCCAAGGGGAAGACCGTGCCGGACGTCCGGCCAGGTGCCGGGAATAATTCTCAACCCCGCTGCAATATCCCGCCTGCTGCAGCATTTCCAAGTCGTAATTGGTCCGTTGCTCTAATCTGGCTGCTTCCAATGCTTTACCGGCGCTTTTTAATTCAGCGGTACGTATATCCAGTTCGTTCTGTATACTCTCTATCGCCTTGGCCAATTTTTCCGGCGAGGTAACAAAGTGTTTGGCTGGATAAATATCCACCATGTTCAATTCCTCAAGCAACTCGCCGGTGAGCGGGTCAATCCGCAATATACGTTCAATCTCGTCACCAAAAAACTCAACCCTTAATGCCGTCTCTTCATAAGCCGGATGCAGCTCTAAGGTATCACCGCGAAGCCGGAACTTGGATCTTGAAAAATCCATGTCATTGCGTTCATATTGCATATTTACCAGTTTACGAATAACCTCATCCCGGCGATAACGGACACCCTTTTCCAGACTGAGAATGAATTGCATGTATTCTTCCGGTTCACCCAGGCCATAGATACAGGAAACTGAAGCCACGATAATAACATCACGGCGCGACAATAGTGCTCTGGTAGCCGCGTGTCGCAGCTTGTCTATCTCATCATTGATGTCAGCGTCTTTTTCAATATACATATCGCGCGCTGGCACATAGGCTTCCGGCTGATAATAGTCATAATAGCTGACAAAATACTCCACGGCGTTATGTGGAAAAAATTCCCGGAATTCCGCGTATAACTGGGCCGCCAGCGTTTTATTATGTGAAATAATCAAAGCCGGCCGGCCGGCGCTTGCGATAATATTAGCCATGGTGAAAGTCTTGCCGGAGCCGGTGACGCCCAGAAGTGTCTGATCCTCATAACCTGCTTTTAAACCACTGGTTAAGGCTGTCACCGCCTGTGGCTGATCACCCATCAGCCCAAAATCAGATATCAGTTTAAACTCATTCATTATTCAGATTATATAAGAGAAAAAACACAAAGGCGAATATTACTTGTCTCAACAGAAGGCCGTAATAATAAAAAAAGGTGGGAGAGATTGTTACCCTCTCCCACCTGAAAATCCGCCAATCCGTAAATCAGGCGTTCTTGCTGGAAGCCATCCGCCAACCGGAAATAGCCAGCAGAATAACACCGGGAAGACCTAGTATCAGGGCACCCATCCAGGCTGCCGTGAAATACATCTCTTCCAGGGTACCCACGTAGTGCTGAATAGCCATGAGAACCAGCAGAAGGCCTACTGCACCTACAAGCCAAACCCACCAGGCAGGCTTCAGGTCATTGCGTTTCAGCCAGTTGAACAACTGAACTATGCCCAGGGTAAGCACTACAGCTATCAGAATCCATAAGGGTGTTAATTCCATTTGATACTCCTTCTAAATTTCCGCTTGTATTTTCATTTTAGATAAACTTGGGATTAATGCCATACAGGTATTCCTGGTTATTCCACCATGATTCCGGAGATTTATTACCGTAATGCATGGTCTCTTCCATCTGAGCGAAGAATGAGTTGAAGATAGGGGTAACGGAAGAAGTTCCGGCCACAAAATCATGAATAAAACTGTAGCGGCCGGAGGCGTTAAACGGACAGAAAGCCATACAAGCAGTACAATTGGTGCAATTAACAGTATTGAGCCTCCAGCCCTTGAAACCAGTCGGACTGTAAGGCACCCCAGTTTCATTGGGATCATGTGGATCCCAAGAAGGATCTTCGTTTGACAAAGCCTCAAACAGGCAGAACTTGGAACAGGTCTTGCAGTTCAAGCAGAACCTGGAGATACCAGCATCAATTGGTTTGGTTGGTTCGAGGGGAATGTCGGTCAGCATGCGGCACATACCGCGAATCATCGAACCACGCTCTGGTGTCACCAGTACAAAAGACATGCGGGCGTGCTCACCAATTCCGGCCAAATTACCGAATGGATTGGATGAAGCCATCTGACCACTCCAAGCGTTGATACCGTGATAACCAATACCACGGATAAATTCCTGTAGCTGAACTGAGATAAAGGGCAACCGGCTGTATGCCAGGTTTGAAGCGCTGGAACCGAGCTGGGAAGGCTTACGCATATTGAGTTCGGTCGCTTCCTGGTGCGTCCAGGTAATCATGTATTTGAATCGGGGCGGTATTCGGTATTCGGTTTCCGTTTCGGCGAGTGTATCGTCATTAACGAAATTATAAGCCTTTCCGTTGGATTCCTTGGCGAAAATAAGCTTTTTCGTATTTTCATCCAGGACAGTCACACCAAAATCAGAGGCACCGAACAACTTAAAGGCGTGCCGCAGCATTTGAGTGTTCTCCTCAGGTGTGCCTTCCCAGCGAGCCATACCGCGGTCTTCCGGTGTAGAGGCTCTTTGGTAACCCATGAACATAGTCTTGCCAGCCGGGGAGTAATAGTCATAGAACCTCAAAGCACCGGTAGCACCGTTAATCGCCAGGTCACGGACGCTGTCTTTCTCCCAGTTGGGATCAGCATGATGAATGACTTCTTTCTGTAATTCATCATAGTGTTCCCGATTGTAAATAGCCTTGGGATGAGTGCTCCTGCGGTTGGGGAAAGTGGATATTTGGCTGCGGTCAGGACGTTGCACCTGGCTCCAGTCAATCTCCAGTGTGGCGGTCTGACCGTGGTCCAGCTCGGATACCCACCAGGGTCGCTTTAATTTACCGCCCGGCCCTGAAGTCGATCCTGAATTCGCGGCGACTTCATCCAGGTCATGAAAGGTCGGTGCCACTATTGCCGCGGCTCCGAGACCGGCTCCGGTCAATCCTAAGCCCTTCATGAAATCACGGCGTGATACTGTACTGTGATATTTAGTCATCTAGCAGATTCCTTCTTTAACTTTATTTATTCTTTCGCGGTCTTCCCCGCTGCCACCCGGTCTCTCCCGGAAGTCAAGAACCATAAATCCTCCTGTAAGTAATGTCGATAATAATTAACATTCTATATCATTACAATATGTATTGTACCGTGAAATATAAAATCACGCATCGTCCTAAAGGACTATAAGTTCTAAGCATTTCGTATACATACTTTAGTATATTTCTAAGCTACTTTTGTATATTATTGAGTATATAAACTGACCGATATTAGTCTGATATAATGTTATTTGCTGTGAACGCATTGAATAACAATTGGCGATATGAGGAGCTAGTAAATTCTTATGTAAAATATCTGCCCTCCTACCCGCCGGAATATATCAACTATCTCAAAAACCAGGGGCGATTGCCCAAGGACGCGGTTGTCACTGATATCGGAAGCGGTGTCGGTATCCTGGCTGAATTGATTTCACCTCATGTCAAAACCGTCCTGGCAGTAGAGCCGGATGAAAAAATGCGCTGGGCAGCGGCAGCTCACCAGTATGATACTGAAAACATTACCATCATCAATGGTTCGGCTGAAGACACTGGATTAGAATCCAACACCGTAGATCTGATCACAGTCGGGCAGGCATTTCACTACTTCGACATCACCAGTGCGCATACGGAGTTCCAGCGGATACTGAAACCTGGAGGAAAAGTCGCCCTGGCGTGGCATATCCGGCGAACCGATTATCCGTTTGGCCGGGAATATGAAGCCCTGCTAAAAACATACTGCCCCGGTTATCTCGGTACCGGTGGCCAATCCACGGCTACTTCGGTTTATCATCGCTTCTTTAAGAACGGCAACTTTGAATACCTGCTGTTCAAAAACCATCGCCTTATTGACCGGGAAACATTTATCGGCTACTCTCTTTCCATGCCTTTTACTCCAGTGCGGGAAGATGAAAATTTTACATGCTTTATTGATCAGCTCAGCGATATTTTCAAAAAATATTCCGAAAACGGAAAACTTGAAATTCAGGCCTATATCGAAAGTTATATAGGAGGAATTAAAATAACAGAATGAATGAAAGTTATAAACCAGTGGAATGGCTGGGTGATAGACTGATGATTCTTGACCAGACACGCCTTCCTCACCGTGAAATATATCTGGAACTGGCCAACCACCACCAGGTAGCAGAAGCTATTAAATCACTCAAGGTACGGGGAGCACCAGCCATTGGAGTAGCCGCTGCTTACGGTATTGCTTTAGGATCCCAGCAGATAGCAACTCATGAGTATAATGAGTTCATGATTCAGTACAAAAGCATTGTTGCTGAAATTGCCGCTACCCGACCCACCGCCCGCAACCTGTTTATGGCCGTTGAGCGTCTGAACGCTGCGGCAGAAATGGCTACTGAAGTGATAATTGCCAAAGAATCACTGGTTGCTGAGGCTGAAAAAATCCATACTGAAGAACTAGAATCAACCCTGCGAATTGTAGAAAACGGCTCGGGTTTGGTCAATGAAGGCGATACCATCATGACTCACTGCAACACCGGTCCCCTGGCCACCACCGGGTACGGTACAGCGTTGGGTGTTATCATTAAATCACACCAGCAGGGTAAACGAATACAGGTGCTGGTAACCGAAACCAGGCCATTATGCCAGGGCGCTCGACTGACCGCCTGGGAGCTTAAAAAGGAACATATACCGTTTAAGCTGATAACCGATTCCATGGCCGGTCACTTGATGAGTCAAACCAAAATAGATATGGTTATCGTTGGTGCCGATCGCATTGCCCGCAATGGTGACACCGCTAACAAAATAGGGACTTATACGCTGGCGGTGCTGGCTCAAGAAAACCGCGTCCCCTTCTACGTTGCCGCTCCCTCCAGTACTTTTGACAACCGGATTGCTACAGGTGAAGAAATTGTGATTGAGGAACGTTCACCGGATGAGGTCACCCATCAGGCCGGGAAACTGGTATCCCCCGCAAACACAGAAGCCCGAAATCCGGCATTCGACATTACTCCTGCCCGCTTCATCAAAGGTTTCATCACCGAAACAGGAATAAAGAAAGTTTAATATTCTATCTTATATAACAAAAGAGGAGGCATTGCAGCCTCCTCTTTTGTTAAGCGTTTTTTTACTTATAGTGATTGATTCCGGCTTCACCGGGGACACCGAATACCGGCAGCGGTGTATTCCAGAAGTCAGCCGGGTCCATCATGCCGTAGCCCATGAAGTCATCCATGGTCTTGAAGAAGCTGTTGAACAGCGGGGTGGTAGCCGACACAGCCTTGACTGTTTCATGGACACTGGCTTTGTCAAACTTGGTGAAAGTGCAGATGGCCAGGCAGCTGCCGTCGTTGCAGGAATCGGGCAGCATCTTGAAGGCACGGCACTTGCGGGTGTCTTCAAACCAGGCTTTTTTACCCGGGTTGTTCCATTCACCCTTGACTTCCCAATACGGCTCCTTCTCGTAGGAGATGGCGCCTTCGCCACAGACCTCAGCGCATTTCATGCAGGTCTTGCAGAAACGCTGGAAGCCGGCGTCAATGGGTTTCTCATCCGGCAGCGGCATATCGGTGACATAACGGAAGATACCGACAGTGCAGCCGTATTCGGTGGTGATGAAGCGGTTGTGGCGGCCAAGCTCGCCCAGGCCGGCAGCATCAGCAAACGCCGGGGCAATGCCGGTGCCGTTGCCGCCCTCTGACAGGCAGTGGTAGCCCAGTGATTTAACGAAACCCTGGACGCGGGCTTGTAGGTTCTGAGCGCGGCCGTAGCGAATCTGGGTCATCAGGGCGGTGGGGTTCATTTTCCACAGCAATTGCGATTCCTGGTTGACCACGGTGATGACCCACTTGCACTTGCGGGGGTAAATCTGTTCGTCAGAGGTTTCTGACGGTTCGTCAACATCGGCGAAGGTGTATTTCTGACGCATGTTAGGGCCGTATTCATACATGAACTTCATGGTGGTGTCCTCATGGAGTTCGGTGAAGCCGATCGACATGGCGCCGGAGAAACGGGCGAAAGAACGAATCATGGCCGCGTTCTCTTCCGGAGTACCGGTCCACTTGCTGCTGAAGCCTAACTTCTCATAAGATGAAGCGTTGGGTCCGATGAATGTATTAGACTCAACACCACGATTGGCATTGCTGGAAAAGGCATAGTCACGCAGGGCGTAGCCGGGTTTGGCCTCGGCGCGGTAGGCGGCTTCGGAGGCTGCCAGCTGGGCTTTACGGGCGTCCTGCTCTTCCTTGGTGAGATAGGTCAGCAGATATTCGCTGCCGCGGCCACGAGCGTTGCCTTCGCTGAATTTCTTCATCTGGGCCCAGTCAATTTCCGTGGTGCTCTTGTCGACCGATTTGGCCCACCAGGGTCTTGTGTAGGTCATACCCTGTGAGATAGCCTCGTCCAGGTCATTGAAGCTGGGGGCTACCAGGGCGGCGCCGCCGATACCGGCACCGGCCAGGCCGAGACCTTTCATGAAATCCCGGCGGGATACTGTCGTGTGATACTTGGACATTTAATTCTCCTTAATATTTAACTAATTTAGCTTGCGGTCTTGCCCGCCGTCATCCGGTCTCTCCCGGAAGTCATGATTATTTTTCACCTCCTAAATTATTCCCAACTCATCACTTGATATTATATGTATTCTACTTTAGTTGCTTTTATTATTAACTTTAGATGTTATTATAACCTACTTTTTAGTATTCTCATATACGCCATTAGACGTATTTATAATAATAGTTTACTTACTATTGCATAAGGTTTATTAATGCGAGGCGTAGCCTCCATTCAACTGGCATTCAAATATACTTGGTAATATAATTACCTGGATTTGTAGTATTTCTGGGGCATTATCCTGGGTTGTTCTGAGTTGAAAAGGAGGCATTTTTGAAAAAATTAAACACTGTTGAATTGGCTGTAATCGGCGGTACCGGACTTTACGATATTGAAGGCCTAACCGCAATCGAAGAAATAAATGTAAACACGCCATACGGTCCTCCCAGTGACTCTATTATTACCGGTACCCTTGAGGGTGTCCGGGTTGCCTTTCTTCCCCGGCATGGCCGCGGGCACCGCATTATGCCAACCGAAATTCCGGTGCGCGCCAATATCTGGGCCTTAAAAAGTCTGGGTGTAAAACGCATCATTGCCATCAATTCCGTCGGCAGCTTCAAAAAAGAAGTGGCACCGGGTCACTTGCTGATCCCTGACCAGTTGCTGGACCGGACAAGCCGGCGGATTAATACCTTTTTTGGCGAGGGTGTGACCGCCCATATCGGCTTCGCTGAACCATTTTGCCCTGAAATGAGAAATATTCTTGTCGAATCCGGCCGACAGGCCGGCGCAACAGTACACAAAAACGGCACCTATTTAGTCATGGAAGGGCCTGCCTTTTCCACCCGAGCCGAATCAAGACTGCATAAGAGCTGGGGTGTGGATGTAATCGGTATGACCGCCTTACCGGAAGCCAAACTGGCTCGGGAGGCCGAAATTTGCTATGGCATTATTGCCTGTTCCACTGACTACGATGCTTGGCATGAAGAGGAAACGCCGGTAACCGTTGATATGATTATTGCCACCCTCAAGGCTAATATGGAAATATCTAAGCAGATTATAAAACTGGCCGTAGGGAGGTTGCCTATTGACCAGAAATGCAGCTGCCCCAATGCCCTGGCGGGAGCTATCGTCACGGATCCAAAACTTATTACGCCGGAGCGCAGAGAGCAACTGGATTTGATCGCCGGCAAATACCTGGACAGTTAATTTCTCCGGCTCAAAATAACGATTGTTTCCCCGGCAATGCTTTTTATGGTTAAATAGAAGCAGTTTTACGCAATGGAGAATCAATGGCAGATACCGAATTTAATCTAACTCCAACCATGATAGGCAGTATGCCGCACCGTGATGCGGTAGCGGCCTGCAACTTGGTGTCTAAATACCTGACCGAATTACCGGTATGGCCGCAACTGCCGCAGCGTTCCAGCCGGGAATTGATGACCAATCAATACGCGGAAGGCTTTCCTGGTCTTGTTATAAATGACGAGGAAGCGGTTATGGACCGAGGTGCGGATTGGGAGCGGGAACTTGAAGCGTTATACGGAGCTTATATTGTTACCGATACTGAAAAATACGGCATCAGCAGGGAAGCCGCCGCTGGGTTTCACACTTTCCTGAATATTCACCCGCCGTCACCCAAAGGAGTGAAGGGACAGGTTGAAGGTCCGGTTAGCTGGGGATTGTCCATAAAGGACGAAACGGGAGGCTTGCTGATCTATGATGAAGTCCTGGCCGAGGCTGCTGCCAAATTGCTGGCGCTGAAAATAGCCTGGCAGGAACAACGGCTGTGCCGGATTTCAGAACGCACGATAATATTTCTGGACGAACCCGCGCTGACCGCCTACGGTTCAGCTTATCTACCCTTATCCAAGGAACGCATCCAGCAAATATTGACAGAAGTATTGAACGAGATTAAGGGCATAAAAGGCATCCATTGCTGCGGCAATACGGATTGGACTCTTTTAACGGATTTGAATCTTGATGTCATCAGTTTCGATGCCTACAATTACGCCTCTTCACTGGCACTGTATCCGCAGGAAATCAAGCGTTTCCTGGACCGCGGTGGTGCCATAGCCTGGGGGATTATCCCCAACACTGATAAACAAGTCAGTTCAGAAACCTCCGCCAGTTTGCAGGACCGCCTGGAAGACGCCATGGCGCCTTTCACCCATTTCGGCATCGATTTCCGCCATATGCTGCGGCATGGGTTGCTGACTCCCAGTTGCGGAATGGCTTATATGAGTGAAGAGGGCGCTGCTAGAGCTATAGAACTGACGGCAGACCTGTCTGCACGCATGAGAAGCCGATACCTGTAATACAGCGGCAGCTCAAATAAATCAAGGAGAACAAAAACCCGTATGAACAAAAAAAGGCGCATTGCTCAGCTCAAGCACAAAAAACGCAAGACTGTTCTTAAAGAAAGGGAAAGAGCCATACGTATGGCTGAAGGCGGGTATAAATCACCGTCCAAACCGGCTCGCACCAAGTATGAAATAGAAGAAACTGCTGCCGTCATACCGGCTGAAGAAACTAAACCCAAAACAACAGCCAAAATAAAGGCAACAGCCACGAAAAAAGCTGAAACCTCCAAGGAAGAGAAGAAACCAACCAAAGCCAAAAAGACAGTAGCCGAAGCTAAAACCGAAGCGGCCGAAAAAACAAAAAAGACAGCCAAAACCGATGACACTGAACCAACTGTGAAGAAAACGAAGACGGCTGCAAAGACCACTAAAACCAAAACCGGCACTGCTGCAACAGCCGAGGAAAAACCTAAAACAACCAGAAAAACGACCAAAAAAGCCGACACGGAATAATCTCGAATATATGAGCCAACTGCCAGAAATCATTGAATCCCTGCTGGACCCGGCGCAGTATTCGGAAGAAAAACTGGATAAAGTAGAGCTTATTCAGACCCAGATGTCATTCGTGCTGTTAACCAACCGGTTTGCTTACAAGATACGCAAACCGGTCAACTTGGGATATGTAGACTACTCTACCCTTGAAAAGCGCAGGTTTTTCAGTGAAAAGGAATTGAAGCTCAATCGCCGATTGTGCCCTGATACTTATCTGGAGCTTATAACAGTAAATAACGCTTCCGGTAAAATAAGTCTTGGCGGCACCGGTGAAATCATTGACTACGCCGTAAAAATGAAACGCCTGCCGGCTGACGGCATGATGGACCAGTTGCTGCGGCGCGACCAACTGACCCCCGACATGCTAGCCGCCGTTGCCCGCAAATTAGCTGAATTCCATACTGCTGCCGAAACCAACCAGCAAATAAACCAATTCGGCTCACTGAACTTAATCAGCAAGAATGTAGCTGAAAATTTTGAGCAGAGCCGACCTTATATTGGGCGGGCACTGAGTGAGCATCAGTTTGAGAAGCTCGATAAATATTTTGAACATTTCCTGGAGAATAACCAATCCTTGTTCGAGCGCCGTGTCTACGGCGGACATATCCGGGACTGCCACGGTGATTTACATTCAGCTCATGTCAATTTTAATAAAGATGCGATCTGCGTCTTTGACTGTATTGAATTCAATGACCGCTTCCGTTACGGTGATACCGCCTCAGAGGTAGCTTTCCTTGCCATGGACCTGGACCGGCACGGGCGGGCTGACCTGCGGCGTAATTTTGTTGCTGAGTACAGCCGAAGCAGTGGGGATAATGGTCTTGCGGACTTGCTCCGTTTTTACCAGACATACCGGGCCCATATCAGGGCTAAAGTAGCCTGCTTCAAACTTGACGATCCGTTTGTGCCGGAAGCGGAAAAAAACACTGAACGGGAAAAAGCTGAGGGCTATTTTAATCTGGCCGTTTCATACACCATGACGCGCCCACAACTGTTTATCACCTCAGGTCTTACCGGCTGCGGCAAATCAACTCTGGCAACTGAATTAACCCACCACCTGGGCTTGACTCATATTTCTTCCGACATTATTCGCAAAAAACTGGCCGGATTGACCCCGGATGATGCCACCGGAACAGATATAAACAGCGGAATTTATACCCCTGAAATGACGGATAAAACCTATTCCGCGCTGATAGATGAAGCCGGGCGGGTGCTTTCCCAGGGGGATTCGGTTATTCTAGACGCTACTTTTTTGAAGCACGCAGACCGGAAAAAAGCATTGGAAATGGCCCAGAAGTACCACACTGAACCCATGGTTATAGAATGCCGACTGAATAAGGACATCAACAAAAAACGCCTTGAACGACGCAGGTATGAAAACACCTCGTCTGACGGAAACTGGAGTGTGTATCTGAGCCAGGAATCCCTGGCTGAGCCGGTCTTAGAACTGCCAATTGGCCGTAATCATGTTATAATTGACACACAAAAACCGGTGATTGAAAACCTGCGTTTCATAATCAGCCGCCTTTATGGAGATTAGTTAAAGCCATATTAAAGAAAGAAAGGTTACACATGCTGTCAGAATCAGATATAAAAGACCCGGGGCTAGCCCCAGCCGGGAAAGAGCGTATCGCCTGGGCGGGACGCGAAATGCCGGTGCTCAAACTTATCACCGAAAGATTTGAAAAAGAAAAACCCTTTAAGGATATCCGAATTGCCGCCTGTCTTCATGTGACTACCGAAACGGCCAACCTCGCCCTGACCTTGAAAGCCGGCGGAGCCGAGTTGGTGTTATGCGGATCCAACCCTCTATCAACTCAGGATGACACCGCCGCAGCATTGGCCAGCTATGGCATACCCACTCACGCTATAAAGGGTGAGGATGACACAACTTATTATAAGCATATTATGTCGGCAATTGACGTCAAACCGAACCTGACCGTGGACGATGGCGCCGACCTGGTTACCACACTTCACACTAGACGTACCGAAGCTTTAGATGAAGTAATCGGGGGCACTGAAGAAACAACTACCGGTGTTATCCGATTGCGGGCTATGGCTGCGGATGGAGAATTAAAATATCCCATAATGGCGGTTAATGACGCCAAAACCAAGCACCTGTTTGACAACCGCTATGGCACCGGACAGAGCACGCTTGACGGCATTACCAGGGCTACTAATGTACTTTGGGCCGGCAAAAAAGTGGTGGTTGTCGGTTACGGCTGGTGCGGTCACGGCGTCGCCATGCGCGCCCGGGGCATGGGGGCCCATGTAATTGTTGTTGAAGTAGATTCGGTCCGCGCTCTCGAAGCCGTAATGGATGGTTTCGCCGTTATGCCGATGCGGCAGGCTGCCGCTTCCGGTGATATCTTTATCACCGTCACCGGTGACAAGCACGTCATTGATACTGGCGACTTTTCCGTGATGAAAAGCGGCGCCATCCTGGCCAACTCCGGCCACTTTAACTCAGAGATCAATCTCCCTGGCCTGGAAGCCGCGGCAAAAAATAAACGCAACCTGAAACCGTTTGTTGATGAATACACTCTAGATGGAGACCGCAAGATTTATCTTCTGGGTGAAGGCAGATTGATCAACCTGGCCGCTGCCGAAGGTCACCCCGCCAGCGTCATGGATATGAGTTTTGCCAATCAGGCACTGGGGCTGGAATACCTGGTTAAAAAACGGGGTGGACTTGAACCCGGCGTTTACCCGGTTCCTAATGATATTGATAACAACGTCGCCGACCTTAAATTAAAAAGCCTGGGTGTTTCCATTGACACCCTGACGCCGGAACAACAAAAATACCTTTCAAGCTGGCATGAAGGAACTTAGGAGGCAGTATGCTGAGTTGCATGGATTCTGAAAAATATCTCTTTACCTCGGAATCGGTCACCGAAGGACATCCGGATAAAATGTGTGACCAGGTTTCCGACGCGGTACTGGATGCCATTATCGCCAGAGACCCCTATGCCAGGGTAGCCTGTGAAACGGCGGTAACCAACGGTCTTATTTTTATCTTGGGGGAAATAACTACCGGAACATACGTTGAAATACCTGAACTGGTTCGCAGAGTGGTGGAAGATATCGGCTACACAAAGCCGGAATATGGTTTTGACCACCAGTCATGCGGCGTTATGGTATCTATAAATAAGCAATCGCCGGATATTGCCCTCGGTGTCGGTCAATCAGCTGAATCTAAAGCCGGCTCCCAGGATCCTCTGGACGCTGTCGGTGCCGGTGACCAGGGAATGATGGTCGGCTACGCCTGCAGGGAAACGGATGAGTTGATGCCACTGCCTATTGCTTTGTCTCACCGTCTGACCCGTAAGCTGGCCATGGTGCGCAAGGAAGGAATTATCCCCTATCTTCGACCAGACGGTAAAAGCCAGGTAACCGTAGAATACCGGCGGGGTAAGCCAGCCCGTATTGAAACAGTAGTTATCGGTGCCCAGCATGACGACGTTTCCCAGGCGAAAATCTACGAAGACATCGTCTATCAAGTTATCAAACCCATTATCCCTGCTGATCTCCTGGACGACAAAACCAACTTCTTTGTCAACACTACCGGTCGATTTATCGTCGGCGGTCCGGCTTCAGATACCGGATTTACCGGGCGTAAAATACTGGTCGACACTTACGGCGGAATCGCCCGTCACGGCGGCGGAGCTTTCTCCGGTAAAGACCCCACCAAAGTAGACCGATCAGCCGCTTACATGGCTCGTTATGTCTCCAAAAATATTGTAGCTGCTGGATTGGCTGACCAAGTGGAAATGCAGGTCGCCTATGCTATAGGAAGAGCCAAGCCTTTATCTGTATCACTGGAGACTTTCGGTACCGGCAAAGTCAGCCAGGAAAAATTAATGGAACTGGTTGAAAAACACTTTGATTTACGGCCGGCGGCAATAATTGAAAATCTTGACCTGCGAAGACCCATCTATCGACAGACAGCGGCGTATGGCCACTTCGGACGTACTGACATAGATCTGCCCTGGGAGCACACTGATAAAGCCGCGAATTTGAAAAAGGACGCCGGCATATAACAACAAATAGGGCAGTCGACCTGGAAGCGACAAGGAGCCTCATGAACGTATCAAATCCTATCAAGTTCGGCACCGACGGCTGGCGCGGACTGATTGCCCGTGATTTCACTTTTGATAATGTAGCGATATGCGCCGCGGGCTATGCCCGCTATCTGGAAGAAACAGGCCTGGGTGCTAGAGGTATAGTAATCGGATACGATACCAGATTCCTGTCAACGGAATTCGCCCTGGAAACAGCCTCGGTGATTACCGCTGCCGGTATCCGCGTCATATTGTCTGACAGCCCTGTCCCGACTCCGGTGGTAAGTTTCAGCACAATGAGCCGAAACGCTGGCGGCGCCGTCGTACTAACCGCCAGTCATAACTCGGCGCAATGGAACGGCTTCAAAATTAAATCACCCACCGGTTCCAGTGCCGCGACTTCTGAAGTATCCAGAGTTGAAAACCACATTAATAGCGTTTTCGAACAGAGGAAACCTCCAGACAGGCTCAGTCAGAAACAGGCAGTTGACCGGGGTCTGCTGGAATACGCTGACCTGGCACCTTCTTATTTTGACCAACTGCAAAACCTCTTAGATCTGGAATCACTTCGACGTTCAGGGATTAA
This sequence comes from Dehalogenimonas sp. NIT-SK1, assembly GCF_055384165.1. Classification (NCBI taxonomy): domain Bacteria; kingdom Bacillati; phylum Chloroflexota; class Dehalococcoidia; order Dehalococcoidales; family Dehalococcoidaceae; genus Dehalogenimonas; species Dehalogenimonas sp. NIT-SK1. The sequence continues at coordinate 455,241 of NZ_AP042352.1, read as the reverse complement.
AATTGTAGTTGATTCCATGCACGGAGCCGGTGCCGGTTATTTTCGAAAACTGTTGGGTGACAATTACCCGCTGGTTGAAATCAGGAGCGAAATCAATCCGGCGTTTCCGGGAATGCAGCAACCGGAGCCAATTAGTAACAATCTCCAGGAACTGAAACAGCGGGTGCCCGCAGAAGGAGCGGCAGCCGGGCTGGCTACTGATGGTGACGCGGACCGTATCGGTATCATTGACGAACAAGGTAATTTCCTGACCCAGTTGCAAGTGATGTCTCTGCTGACTCTGTATCTACTGCAGACACGCGGCCAGCGTGGCGCCATCATTAAAACGATTACAACCTCCGGTATGCTGAATAAACTGGGGCAGATGTATCAGGTACCAGTTTTTGAAACGCCTGTTGGTTTCAAAAACATTGCCCCAATGATGGAAAGGGAGAACGCCATTATCGGCGGTGAAGAGAGCGGTGGATACGGTTTCAAAAACCATGTGCTGGAAAGGGATGCTATACTGGCCGGATTGTATTTTCTGGATTTCATGATCCGTACCGGAAAAAAACCTTCCGAACTGTTAAATGAACTATACTCCAAGGTCAGTCCCCACGATTATCAACGCATCGATGTTTCTTTCGAAGAAACTGATCGCCAGGCCGTCCTGGGCCGACTGGAAGCGGCGTTACCAGAAAAAATCGACGGCAACAAAGTCGAAAAAGATACCATTGACGGATTCCGTTTTTCCTTCGAAGATGGCGCTTGGCTGCTGATCAGGGCATCCGGGACAGAACCTCTGTTGCGCATCTACGCTGAAGCGGATTCAATGGACAGGGTAAAGAGACTGCTGGAAGCCGGACAGAAACTGGCGGGAGTATAATATGAGCGAAATAACACTGGACGATAAAGCCATCTATGAGAAGCTTGATCCCGAAGGTATGGGGCAACGGATACGAGAGTTGCCCGAGGTTATCCTGGATGCCTGGCAGGCCGCCTCTCAATTTGAACTGCCCAGATATCAGTCCATTGATAAAATACTGATACTTGGTATGGGCGGCTCCGCTATAGGTGGTGATTTGGTACGCCGCTTGCTTCTGGAAGAATCCAAAGCTCAGATCCAAATACACCGGGACTACACTCTTCCGTCATGGGTGGATGAAAAGACACTGGTTATTGCTTCAAGCTACTCCGGTAATACCGAGGAAACCCTTTCAGCTGTTGAACAGGCGCTTGATACAGCAGCAAAAATACTCATTATTACCACGGGCGGCAAACTTCTAGAGATATCCAAAGTCCACAACCTGCCCGCTTTTGTTTTCAACTACAAGGCCCAGCCGCGTGCCGCGATAGCATGGAGCGTATTCCCTCTCTTGAATTTTATTATCCGGTTAAATCTCGCTGAAGACAAAGACGCTGAGGTATCTGAGGCGGCCATGGTGTGCGAGCAATTCGCCAAAAAAATCGAGCCCTCAAAGCCTGTAAGCCATAATCTGGCCAAGGAAATGGCCTATCGGCTTCATGGGCACCTCCCGGTCATTTACGGTGCCGGAATCGTTACTGAGGTTGCTTACCGCTGGCAAACTCAATTCAATGAAAACTCAAAACAGTGGGCATTCGCCCAGGCTTTGCCGGAATTGAACCATAACGCTGTCGCCGGATATCAGCTGCCGGCTGAAATCTTGCCGTCTGTTTCAGTAATCCTGCTGCGCTCCAATCACCTTTCCCAGCGTATTATCAGGCGCTATAGTATAACCTCTGAATTACTGGTCCGCGCCGGGGTTGGAGTTGTTTCCGCCGACGGACGCGGTATAAGCCCGCTGGCTCAAATGATGAGTCTGGTTCTATTGGGGGATTATGTCAGCTATTACCTGGCTTTACTCAACAATACTGACCCTTCACCGGTAGATAACATCAGTTTCCTGAAAGACCGGCTGGCCGGAAATAATTAACCAACTGTATATTGCTGATTTGAAAAGATCCGTCTATTGAGTCGCTTTAATACCATTATCTAAATTACTAAAAAAGCCTTGGCCATTCTTTCGGCCAAGGCTTTTTCTGTATCAGAAATACTCTAGAATTACCGTTTTGTATATTGCGGCGCCTTGCGGGCACGCTTCAAGCCGGGTTTTTTACGTTCTTTAGTGCGCGGATCGCGAGTCAATAAACCGTTCTCTCTTAACGCGCCTTTATTGTTCTCATCAACAGCCACCAGTGCCCGGGCCAGCCCCATGGCAATAGCATCTGATTGACCCGCAATGCCACCGCCGGAACATTTTACCATCACACTGAATTTACCTACCGTTTCAGTTACCTCAAAAGGTTTCATCACCGAACGCAGGTATTCCGGACGGTTGAAACGTTCCTCAAAGGGTTTTCCATCCACGATGATGGCTCCTTTGCCAGGTGTCAGTCTAACCTGAGCTACCGCGGATTTGCGGCGTCCGGTGCCTTGAAAATAAGTTTTCTTTTCCATTACTGTCATTCCTCGCTACTATTTGCCTTCACCGGCAGTTGATACCTGGCCCAGATGCGGATGATCGGGACCGGCATAAATTCTCAATTTTTTAAACATCGCCGCGCCCAGACGGTTACGAGGCAACATACCCCGAATGGCCCTTTCCAAAGCGAAGGTCGGTTTCTTGTTCATCATCTCATTCAAACTGGCCTTGCGAAAACCGCCGGGATAGCCCGAATGTCGATAGTAAAACTTGTCAGTTCCTTTTTTTCCGGAAAATTCAATCTTAGCGGCATTGATAATTATTACTCCGTCACCGGTATCCAGATTGCGGCAGAATAAAGGTTTATGCTTGCCCATAAGCAGACGCGCTGCCTCTACAGCTACATGACCCAGCACTTTGCCGCCGGCATCAATAACATGCCACTCACGGGTAATCTCTCCCGCTTTCACATTATAAGTTTTCATCATAATCTCCCAAGTCTTTTGAATAGTTAATATTGACCAGGCATAAACCGTGACCGGGAACTGCCGGCCCGGCTGACCCCGGTGCTCCAGCGCGTACCAAATCTTTGAATTCGTCGATAGTCAGTCTTCCCTTCCCGACTCGTATCAAGGACCCTACGGTATTCCGCACTTGATGCGGTAAAAATGAAACCGCTCTCATCCGGAACACTACCTCTCGCCCATTACGAGTCACCGAGGCTTCATGTACAGTCCGCACAGTGTTTTTGGTGCTTTGACCGAGTTTAGTAGCAAACACTGCCATATCATGAGTACCTACCAGCAGACTGGCTGCCTGGTTCATAAGCTCGGTATCCAATGTTCCGGTCACCCTGTAAGCCCTTTTCTCCTCGATCGGGGATGGTGTCGGGCTGTTCCAGATCCGGTAACGATACTCACGACTTACAGCATGTCGTCTCACATCCAGTGATTCAGGGGTCAGATACACAGATTGCACCGCAATATCATCCGGTAAATAGTGATTCAACCCGCTCAGCACTTTATCCAGCGCCGGAACATTTTTGCTTCGAAAACTGGCCACCTGACCTAGTGCTGAAACACCGGCATCAGTCCGGCTGGCTAAATTAACCCTGGCCGGCGAACCAGTCAATTTCGCGATTGCTTTTTCCAGTTCCTGCTGCACGGTAGGTCCGTGACGCTGGCTTTGAGACCCATGAAAATGCGTCCCGTCATATTCAATTGTTAAAACCAGTTGTATTTTATCTTCTGCAGCCAATTCAGACTACTTAAGCAACTCCACAATAGCCATGGGAGCGGCATCACCCAGGCGTGGGGGCAGCTTGGTTATCCGGGTGTAACCGCCGGCCCGGTCAGCGTAACGTTTGGCTAAATCATCAAAAACCTTGGAAACAACTTTTTCATCATAAATGAAAGCTAAAGCCTGGCGCCGGGCATTCAAGTCACCTTTCTTACCCAGGGTTACCATTTTTTCGGCCAATCGCCGTATTTCCTTGGCTCTTGATTCCGTAGTGGTCAATTTTTCATAGCCCAGCAGGTCCGTGACCATACCCCGCAAAAAAGCCCTGCGCTGGCCTGAATCACGGTCAAACCGCTTGCTTCTCATAGCGTGTCTCATTTTATCTCACCTTACTCCGTGGTAGATTCAGCGTCTTCACGCTGAGTGTTATTTGATTCCGCACCGGTTTCATCCGTCGTTGCGTCACTATCAGATTGATTGAAAGATAAGCCATAAGCCTGCAATCGTTCTTCCAGTTCATTGAGGCTCTTGAGACCGAAGTTTCTCAATCCCATGAGCTCATCCACGCCCTTGCTCAGCAATTCACCTACCGTGGTCAATCCGGCATGCCTCAAGCAATTCAGGGAACGAACCGAAAGGTCAAGCTGTTCAATAGGCATATTGTAGTTTTCTTCTGATATGGTCAGCTTTTCCGGCTTTGTCTCCGGCAGAGCTATGGGTGCGTTGCCAATAGCGGTAAATGGCTGCAGTTGACTGGTCAAAATTGTGGCAGACTGAGCAAGCGCGTCAGAAGGATCGATTGTTCGGTCGGTCCAGATATGCAGATGCAGCCTTTCATAGCTCATTTCTTGGCCCATGTGCACCGGCTCAATTTCATAATTTACTTTTTCCACCGGACCAAAAATAGCATCTTGCGGAATGGTTCCGATAACCGGATTCTCTTGAGAATCAGCCATCGCAAAACCGCGTCCGATTTCGACTTCCATCTCAACATACAGGTGAGCTTCTTTATCATCGAGAGTTGCCAGATAAAGGTCCGGATTGGCTACCTCAAAATCACTGGAAGCATCTATGTCAGCTGCGGTTACCTGGCGTTTCCCCTTAACGTCCAGTACCAGACGGCCCGGCCTTCCAGACAGCGGTTTGAGCCGCAGACCTTTCAAGTTGAGCAGAAAGTTCATGGTGTCTTCTTTGGCATGAGGCAGCGGGGAAAACTCATGCTGAACACCTTCAATACGAACTTGGGTAACCGCCGCGCCTGTCAGCGAACTTAACAGCACACGGCGCAGGGCGTTGCCTAAAGTAGTACCAAACCCTTTTTCCATGGGTTCAACGGTATAATGGGCATACCCTGTTTCAATTTCTTTAATTTCTATTCCGGGCTGGGCAATATCTGTCACAGCCTAACCTCCTTAAGAGCCAAGCTAACGTGAATAGTATTCCACCGCCGCCTGGGCATCCAGCTTTTGATCCAGGTCATCCGGGGTGGGTAAGGCCTCTACCTTACAGGAAAGAGTTTTCCGGTCAATTGACAACCAAGCGGGGACCGCTTTGGTTTCAATAACCTCAAGCACCCTTTTGTAATACTGGTTCTTGGTGCTCTGTTCCCGGAAACCTATTTCATCGGATTCCTTAACGACAAATGAAGGGATATCCACTTTGCGTCCATTTACCACTATATGTCCATGCCGCACCAGCTGTCGGGCTTGGGCGCGGGAATCAGCCAGTCCAAGACGATAGATAACGTTATCCAGGCGCCTCTCCAGCAAAACCATGAAGGTATCACCGGTAACTCCGGGCTGTCTTTCAGCCTCAGCAAAGAATCTTTTGAACTGTCGTTCAAGCATTCCGTACGTGTAGCGTATTTTCTGTTTTTCTCTTAACTGAACTCCACGGTCAGACATCCGTCGCGGCCGCCCCGGTTGCGGACCGGGAGGTTTGGGACGCTTGTCAAAAGTACATTTTGCCAGGCATTTATTGCCTTTGAGCATCAATTTCTCGCCGCTTCGGCGGCACTGACGACATACTGCTAAATAATATCTTGCCATATTACTCTACACCCGCCTTCTCTTTGGGGGCCGACAACCGTTATGCGGTATAGGTGTCACATCCCTGATTCCGGTAATTACCAGCCCGGAAGTCTGAAGTGACCGGATCGCTCCTTCTCTTCCAGAACCGGGGCCTTTAACAAATACCTCTACCTGACGCAGTCCGCTCTCCATGGCTTTTTTAGCGCAATTCTGAGCCGCCAGCTGCGCCGCATAAGGGGTACTTTTTCTCGAACCCTTAAAACCGGCGTTCCCGGCGCTGGTCGAGGCCAGCGCGTTACCCTGGAGATCGGTCAGGGTAATAATAGTATTGTTGAAGGTTGCCTGTATAAAGGCTTTACCTACCGGTATATTCTTCTTTTCTTTTTTCTTGACGCCAGTGCGTTTCTTGGTCGCCATTAAAGCCTCCTAATTGGTATAACTAAACATAATTCCATATTACTTCTTGGCCATACCGCGTTTCTGACCGCGTCCGGCCACTGTCTTTTTGGGTCCGCGCCTGGTTCGGGCGTTAGTACGAGTGCGCTGACCTCTTGCCGGCAAACCGCGGCGGTGTCTCATGCCGCGATATGAACCTACATCGGTCAATCGTTTAATGTTAAGAGTGGTTTCTTTGCGCAGGTCACCCTCAACCCGGTATTCCTTATCAATTACTTCACGGAGCTTGTTCAACTCCTCTTCAGTAAGAGCGTTTACCTTTACATTAGGTTCGATATTCAATCTCTCAAGTATCTCTTTTGCCCGCGTAAGACCAATACCGTAAATATACGGCAGGGAATACACAATCTGTTTATTGCGGGGGATATCAACACCGGCAATACGTGCCATTTATGCCTCCTAACCCTGTCTCTGCTTATGTTTGACGTTGGGGCAGATATTACGGACCACGCCCTTTCGCCTGATTATCTTGCATTTTTCACATCTTGTTTTAACCGAAGCTCTGACCTTCACAATTATCTCCTTTGACTATCTACGACTTGAAACGGTAAGTTACCCGCCCACGGGTAAGGTCGTAAGGCGACAGTTCCACCAATACCCGGTCTCCAGGCAGAATGCGAATATAATGCACCCGCATTTTACCCGAAATGTGAGCCAGCACTTCATGACCATTAGCCAATTCTACTCGAAACGTTGTATTAGGCAACGCCTCCAGGACTGTACCTTCAACCTCTATGGCATCTTTCTTAGGCATAATATCAAGCAGCTTAACCGGCCGCCGTCAGAACCTCCGCTTCACCGTCGGTGATGACAATAGTATGTTCGTAATGAGCTGAAAGCTTGCCGTCTTCGGTCGATACCGTCCAGGCATCAGGACCAACCCGTGTCCGCCATGAACCCATATTCAGCATTGGCTCGAGAGCCATTGTCATTCCTTTTCTTAATATCTCACCGCTGCCCGCTTTTCCGTAATTGGGCACCGAAGGCTTCTCGTGCATCTCCCGCCCGATGCCGTGTCCGGTATATTCACGAACCACTCCATAACCACGCTGTTCAGCGTATTGCTGTATGGCAGCGCCTATATCGCCTAGTCGTTTTCCCGGCCGGGCGGCATTTATACCCTCGTTTAAAGACTGTTCGGTAGCTGCTATCAGGGCAGATGCTTCGGCGGTTATCCGCCCGACGCCAACCGTAACCGCCGCGTCGCCGTGAAACCCATCAACAATGGCGCCCAAATCCAGTGACACTATATCCCCTTCTCGCAGCACTCTTTCCCCGGGGATGCCGTGAACAATTTCTTCATTGACCGATATACAGACACAACCGGGAAAACCATGATAGCCTTTAAAAGACGGAACAGCCCCATGAGCCTTTATCATTTTTTCCGCCATTTTATCCAGTTCACTGGTCTTCATCCCCGGCCTAATACTGTTTTTAAGCTCGTTGAGCACCGTTCCGACAACACGTCCGGCACGGCGCATAATCTCTATTTCACGATCTGATTTTATAATAATCCCCATTATACTTTTTCTAACACCGTTATAATCCGGTCAGTTACCTTGCTTACTTCTCCCTGACCGTCAATTTCAGTCAGTACACCGGACGTCCGGTAATAATCAATAAGTGGCGCCGTATCTTTAAAGTAAACCGCCAATCGTTTTTTAACTGTTTCCGGCTTATCATCAGGACGTTGATAGAGTTCTCCGCTGCATTTTCGGCAACATTCCGATTCGTCCCGGTCACCGCCGGTATAAGTAGCCTGACAACTTCGGCAAACCCACCTGTTAGACAACCGTTTTTCCAATTCTGCTTCCGGTACGGCGATATACACTGCCCGGTCCACTTTTTCTCCTCGCTCTTTGAGGGCCTCATCCAGCGCTTCAGCCTGTGATAGAGTTCTCGGAAAACCATCCAGGATAACCCCAGATACATCAGAAAGCTCCTCAATGCGCTCAAGCACCATGCCGACGGTAAGAACGTCCGGCACCAACTGACCTTTTTCCAAGTAGCTCTTAACCTGTCTTCCCAATTCATTATCCCGCTCAATAGCCTTGCGGAACAAATCCCCGGAAGCCAGGTGAGCCATCTTCAGTTTTTCGGCCACTACAGCTGCCTGCGTACCTTTACCGGCACCCGGAGCTCCGAGAAAAACTACATTATACATGAAATTACCCTACTTGATAAAGCCTTCATAACGACGCATTACCAACTGGGATTCTAACTGCTTCATGGTATCCAATACCACGCCGACCACGATAAGCATACCGAAGGCCGAAAGCTGCAACGTTTGTACGCCGGTTATCTCACGGGCAAAGAAAGGCATAATAGCCACCGAACCCAGAAATAAGGCTCCTCCCCAGGTTATATTACGTATGACAAAATTTAAATAGTTAGATGTCTGTTTGCCCGGACGTATGCCTGGAATAAACCCACCTTGCTTTTGTAAAGTATCCGGTAGATTCTGCTGTTGGAATACAATCATGGTGTAGAAAAAGGCGAAAGCTACCGTCAGCAGAAAGAACATACCCCAGTAAAACAGCCCGATAGGCAGATCAGCGTTTGGGCTGAACCAATTTACGATAGTGTTGGCGAAATTGGGGTCAGTGCCGGCTGGATTAGCAAAATAACTGGCCACTGTTCCAGGAAATATAACTAACGCGGAAGCAAAAATAAGCGGAATCATGCCAGCGGTATTAACCCGCAACGGTATATGTGAAGCACCGCTCTGCCGATACATACGCCCGCTCTTGATAACGGTTTTAGCGTACTGCACCGGAATACGCCGGTGGGCTTCGGTGAAAATGACTATCACTGCCGTAGTGGCCAGAGCAATCAGGGCGTAAACAGCCAGTCCAATCAGCTGATCCTGGGCGAGGAAACCCTGCCCTATCAGCTCGGGAAGGCCGGCGACGATACCGGCAAAAATTATAATGGAAATACCATTGCCAATACCATAATGGGTGATCTGTTCCCCCAACCATACCAGGAAAAGAGTACCGGCGGTCAGCGATATAATAATCGCTGCGGTTACCAGCGGTTCTGAAGCTGCCACGACACCTTCACGCTGCAGCAGTACCAACTGGCCCCATCCACCCATCACGGCCAGAGGAACTACCAGCCAATGGGTAATCACATTTATTTTATTACGGCCTGCTTCACCTTCCTGGGAAAGCCGCTGCAAAGCCGGAATAACCGGCGTCATCAGCGTCATGACAATACTGGCGGTAATATAAGGATAAACACCAAGCGCTACCAGGCTGAAATTTCTCAGCGCTCCACCGGAGAAAATATCCAGCATGCCTAAAACAGCATTCGACTGCATCAGGTCTGATAAGGCCTGTGAATCGACTCCGGGCATGGGAACATGGGCAATAACTCTAAATGCTACCAATATACCCAGTACGACAAGAAGGCGCCGCCGCAAGTCCGGCAGGCTGAAAGCATCTATCATTGCCTGCAATAATTTGGGGCGACCCATTTTCTCCGCCATTAGATTACCTCTGCCTGGCCACCGGCTGCCTCAATCTTGGACTTAGCTGCCGCGGTAAAACGATTAGCTTTTATGGTCAACGACCGGTCAAGTTCACCGGTAGCCAAAATTTTTATCGGCATTTTGGTGTTTTTCAACATTCGTTTCTCAACCAGCAATTCCGGGGTGACAACCGTTCCTTCCTCAAAGCGGTTGAGTTCTCCAATATTTATAATGCCGTATTCTATACGGAAAGGGTTGACGAAACCGCGCTTCTGCGGCAACTTCTTCACCAGCGGATTTTGGCCACCCTCAAAACTGGGGTGGATATTACCGCCGGCCCTTGATTTCTGGCCCTTCAAACCTTTACCGGAATAAGTGCCGTGTCCGCTGCCGTCCCCTCGGCCGACCCGCTTGCGATCTTTACGGGCGCCCGGGGAAGGGAAAAGTTCGTGTTCTTTCACTATTTTGCCTCCGCCACTTCAACGAGGTGCCTGACTTTTAGAATCATACCCCGGACAGCCTGATTATCCTGATGGATTACTGTCTGATGTAATTTTTTAAGACCCAGAGCCGCTATAGTCGCTTTCTGGTCTGCTCTATAACCTATAGAACTCTTGACCCAGGTAACTGCCAGTTTAGACATTCGCCGTAGCCTCCTCGTTCTGGGTAATACCTCGGCGTCTGGCTACAACTGCCTTGGGGTCTCGGATCTGCCGCAAGGCCTCTACTGTCGCCCTGGCGACATTAGTTTTATTCGCGCTACCCATGGATTTGGTCAAAATATCTTTAATACCAGCCGTTTCCATCACCGCCCGGACACTGCCTCCGGCAATAATGCCGGTGCCAGGAGATGCCGGCTTCAAAAAGACTTCGGCTCCGCCATAGCGGACCCTGGCTTCATGATGTATGGTGGTGCCCTTCATTTCGACCTTGATCAAATTCTTTTTAGCGGTAGCGCTGGCCTTGGCAATTGCCACCGGAACTTCCTTGGCTTTACCGGTGCCAACCCCCACGTGACCTTCTCCATCGCCGACTACGACCAAAGCGGAAAAAGCCATGCGCTTACCACCCTTAACCACTTTGGTTACCCGGTTGATATAAATGAGCTTGTCGTTTAAGGACAGCTCCTGAGAATCTATCTTGGACATTATTTCTTTAACCACTTCGCCTCCTAGAACGACAATCCAGCCGCGCGAGCGGCCTCAGCCAGAGCTTTTACCCGGCCGTGATATTGATATCCACCACGGTCAAAAACCACCTCTTTAATACCGGCGTCCTTAGCCCGCTTGGCTATTAGCTGACCCACCATCTCCGCCTGGGCGGTTTTGGCAGCATCGGCGGTTTTCTCTTTTAGACCAGTATCCAAGGTTGAAGCCTGAGCCAGGGTAGTGCCCCTGCTGTCATCAACAATCTGCACGTATATGTGCTCCAGTGACCGAAAAACACACAATCTGGGACGTTCCGACGTACCTTGAAGCTTCTTGCGAAGTCTTTTGTGCCTCACTATGCGGGCGTAACGTGAATCACTCTTAACCATTATTTACCCGCCTTTCCAACCGCTTTACCGGGTTTTAATTTTATAGTTTCGCCGGCATAGCGGATACCTTTGCCTTTATAAGAGTCCGGTTTGCGTACAGCCCGTATTTCAGCTGCCACCTGCCCTACCAGCTCTTTGTCAATACCGACTACTTTCAGCTTTGTCGGCGTTTCCAGCACAAAAGAAATTCCTTCAACTGCCGGTATTTCCACATTATGGGAGTAACCTACCCTCAGTACCAGTTTTTCACCATCTTTCTCAGCTCGAAAACCGACACCGACGATATCCAGTCCAACGGTGTACCCTTCGGCAACACCTTTGACCATGTTGTTCAGCAAAGACCTGGTAAGGCCGTGCATTGCCCGATGCTGTGGCGCGTCTGTGGGTCGCTCCACCAGCAATTTACCATCTTCCTGCTTGATGCTCATGTCTGGATTAAAGGTACGTTTCAGCTCCCCTTTGGGGCCGGCAACCGTCACCTCGCTTCCGTCGATGGACACCTTAACCCCTTGGGGCAGGGCCACCGGTAACTTTCCAATTCGTGACATCGTATATAATCCTCGACTTAATTACCAGACTTTTAAAAGAAGTTCCCCGCCGACACCCTGGCGCCAGGCCTGATAGCCGGTCATGACACCGCGTGAAGTGGACAAAACAGTTATACCCAGTCCCCCGTAAACACGCGGAATTTCACCCCGCTGAACATATACCCTCAGTCCAGGTTTGGAAACACGTTCCAATCCCGATACCGCCGGTACTCCTTTTTCATCATACCTTAATAATACTTTCATTTGCCTTTTTGGCTTTTCACCAACCAGCTCAAAACCGGAGATAAATCCTTCCTGTTTCAACAGCTTGGCAATACTCTGTTTAGTCCGTGACTCCGGTACCAATGTCGTTTCATGTCCGGCCATGGTAGCGTTACGGATTCGGGTTAGCATATCGGCAATCGGGTCAGTCATCCCAATCCCCCTGAATTTAAGCGATTTAATTTTTTCATCATTTTACCAGCTCGATTTCCTGACTCCGGGAATATTGCCCTGAAGAGCCAGCTCCCGGAAACAGATGCGACATACGCCGAATTGGCGCATATATCCGCGGGGCCGCCCGCATTTGAGACAGCGGTTATGCTGCTGTACCGGATATTTCGGCACCCGGCGTGATTTTGCAATCTTGGATGTTTTTGCCATAGCCTCCCCTATTCCTTAGCGAACGGCATGCCCAGTCCCTCGAGGAGGGTCCTGCTCTCAGCATCCGTCTTGGCCGAGGTTACAATACATACCTCGAGCCCGCGTAATTTATCAACTTTGGAGAAATCAATCTCCGGAAACACTGAATATTCTTTTAGCCCCAGAGCGTAACTGCCTCGGCCATCGAAAGCATCGTTGGGCACTCCCTGGAAATCACGCAGACGCGGCAGCACTACGCTGATCAGTTTATCCAGGAAGTTATACATGCCCTGTCCGCGCAGTGTCACCTTCAGTCCCACCGGCATGCCTTCACGCAGTTTAAAATTTGCAATACTGCGCTTCGCCCTGGTTATTACCGGATGCTGGCCGGTAATAGCCGTCAAGTCGTTCTGAACAGTCTCTACTACTTTAGGGTTGGTCGACGCTTCTTTACCCACCCCGACATTCAGCACCACTTTTTCCAAAGCGGGAACTTCCATTATGTTGCCGTAACCATAGGTTTCCCGCAACTTCGGAATGGCTTCTTTCAAATACTTTTCCCTTAATCCAGCCATTTAATCTATTACCTCGCCACAGGATTTACAGAAACGCACTTTACTGCCATCAGCCAGAATACGGCGCCCCAGTCTGGCTGGCTTGCTGCACTTGCCGCACAACAGCATTACATTCGACGCGTGAACCGGGGCTTCGCGCTCAATTATTCCGGCCTGTTTAACCTGAGCCCGTGCCCGGGTGTGCCTTTTAATCATGTTGACACCTTCAACCAACAAACCATCCGAGTCAGACAATACCTGCCTTACTTTGCCGCTCTTACCGCGATCTTTCCCGGCAATTACCAATACTTCATCATCTTTCTTAATTTTCATATTCAGCCTCACAGTACCTCGGGTGCCAGCGATACTATCTTCAAAAACTTTTTATCGCGGAGTTCACGGGCAACCGGTCCAAAAATCCGGGTCCCCCGGGGTTCATTTTTATCATTTATTACTACAGCGGCATTTTCATCAAATTTGATATAAGACCCGTCAGGCCGCCGCAATGGAGCAACCTGTCGAACCACGACCGCTTTAACTACGGTTCCCTCTTTGATAGCCGCATCGGGATTGGCCCGCTTAACGGAACAAACAATAACATCGCCGATACGGGCACGAAGTTTGCGCGTACCACCAGGAACGTTGATACACATTAAGGACTTAACACCGGTATTATCGGCCGCCTTTAATCTGGTATATGCCTGTATCATCTTTAGGTGATCTCCTTAACCTCGGCAGATTCAGCCACCGTTCCGGCGACAAGTACTCTGCCTAAACGCCAATGCTTGGTCTTTGACATTGGGCGGGTGGGCAGTATTTCAACTACATCGCCATAATTAGCTTCGCCTTTTTCATCATGTACTTTATAATTCTTGACTACTTTATATGATTTCTTATAGATACGATGCTGCCGTCGGGTTTCTACCGCCACCACGACTGTCTTATCCATTTTGTCAGAAACCACTTTGCCGATAACCTTTTTGATCTTACGGTTTTGTTCCATCATATCCTACCTTATACCTAGAGAACGTTCGTTCAGCACCGTTTTCAAACGGGCAATCTGTTTTTTAAGCCGCGGTAATTCCCGGTGATTCTGAAGCTGCTTGGTTGCCAATTTAAAGCGCAGCTGCATCAACTCACGATAAGATTCATCCAATTTTTTCTGGATCTCTTCGCCCGACAGCCCCCGAATTTCTTCTACTTTCATATTAAGCCACCTCCTCAACCGCAGCTGTTTCCGCTTCTTTAACTACAAACTTGGTCTGCAGTGGAAGCTTGTGGGAAGCCAGCCTCATTGCTTCGCGAGCTACGTCTTCAGCTACACCACTCATTTCAAACATCATGCGTCCCCGCCGGACAACCGCTATCCAATGGTCAGGAGAACCTTTACCGGAACCCATGCGGGTTTCAGCGGGTTTCTTAGTCACCGGATGGTCCGGAAAAATGCGAATCCAGATCTTCCCGCCACGTTTGATATAACGGGTCATTGCCCGCCGGGCTGATTCAATCTGTCGGGCAGTCACCCAGGCGGTAGAAGTTGCCTGCATTCCGTAATCGCCAAAATCTAGCTTGTTACCGGATTGCGCTTCCCCGTGCCGGTGACCCTTATGGCTCTTTCTGTATTTAACACGTTTTGGTTGCTGCATGGTATCCCTCTAATTGTTCAGGCCGGTCTATCCAGCGGCCTCTTCAGTTTTCTCTTCGGTATTTTTGCGAACCCTTCGCTTAGGTTTTTCGCTTTCGGCTGTTTCAGCTTTTTCCGGTTCCGCTTCAGTCACCGCCGCCTCTGTCGCTGGCTTCTTCCGGGCACGGGTCTGTTTTACCGGCTCACTAGCCGTCTCACCTGAGTCTGCATCATCGGTTGGTTTGGCTTCATCAATATCCTCATTATCATACCGCCCGTCATTCTCAGTTTCCGCGGCCGCGGCTGCTGCTTGCGCTTCAGCAATGAAGTCTTCTTCAACCACAGTTTTGGCCTCGGGCAGTATCTCACCTCGGTAAATCCAAACCTTAACTCCAATGCGCCCCAGCGCGGTTTTGGCCTCGGCAAAACCATAATCAATATCCGCTCGTATGGTGTGCAGCGGCACCCGTCCGTTGTGCATTTCTTCACGCCGGGCGATTTCTACTCCGCCCAGGCGTCCGGAGCATTTAATCTTTATGCCCTGCGCCCCGGCCTGCCGGCTGCGAAACATGGCCTGCTTCATGGCTCGCCGATAAGCGATACGCCTCTCCATTTGGTCAGCCACGGAACGGGCGACCAGGTAAGCGTCCAGCTCAGGCTGGCCTATTTCGTGTATATTGAGCTGAATTCGTTTGCCGGAAATTCCTTCCAGGAAACGCCGCATCTCATCGACACGCTGACCGCCCCGGCCAATAACAATGCCCGGCCTTGATGTTGACACTGTTACCGTAACCTTATTAGCTTGACGTTCAATCTCCACGTTGGAAATCCCGGCATCATTGTACTTCTTCTTTATCGCCTGCCGGAGCTTCATGTCCTCCAGGAGGTTTTCCGAGAAGTTCTTATCGGCGTACCATTTCGAGTTCCAACTCTTAATAGCCCCGATACGGAAAGCATACGGATGAACTTTGCGACCCATTAACCCTCCTGGTCCGCCACTATGACGGTAATATGACTTGAGCGCTTTAATATCGGCGAAACCCGCCCCCGCGACCGTGGACGGTGCCTTTTCATCATCGGCGCCCCGTCAGCGTATATTTGTGCAATCCTGAGATCCGATGGTTCCATCTGATAATTGTTCTCGGCGCTGGCAGCGGCTGATTTCACCGTCTTGGCTACCAGCATTGCTGTCGGTGACGGAACATATTTTAAAATAGCCAGAGCTTCGCCAACTTTCTTTCCCCGCACCAGGTCAACATATAATCGAACCTTTCGGGGCGAAACTCCGGTGTTTTTTGATATTGCTTTTACTTGCATTTTCTAAAAACCTCTTACCTTTTGCTCTTAACCTCGGATTTACCGGCATGTCCCCGGTAAGTCCGTGTCGGAGCAAATTCGCCCAGCTTGTGACCGACCATGTTTTCGGTAACAAAAACGGTCACGTGGCGTCGGCCGTCATGCACGCCGAAGTTAAGACCGACCATTTCCGGCAGTATTGTTGACCAGCGGGCCCAGGTTTTGATCATCACCTTTTTACCGGCTTTATTAGCTTCTTCGACTTTTTTCATCAACTTAGGGTGTACTGCGGGCCCTTTTTTAACAGAACGAGACATTTATCCAATTACCTCCGACGCTTGACAATAAGTTTGTCTGACGCCTTGTTTTTCTGACGCGTCTTATAACCCAGAGCGGGCTTACCCCACGGCGTCTTGGGGCCCGGCATACCAATCGGCGAGCGGCCTTCACCGCCACCGTGCGGATGGTCAGACGGGTTCATAGCCGAACCTCTTACCTGGGGTCTCCAGCCCATATACCTCTTCCGCCCGGCTTTACCGAGAGATATGGTTTTGTGCTCTTCATTGCCTATCTGCCCTATAGTAGCATAAGCTTCAATCCTGACCCGCCGCATTTCCCCGGAGGGTAAACGAAGCAAAGCGTAATTTCCTTCTTTGGCCATTAGCTGCGCGGCACCTCCGGCGGAACGCACCAGCTTTCCGCCTCGGCCGGGTTCCAGCTCGATATTGTGGACCATGGTACCGCCCGGCATGGAACCAAGCGGTAAAGCATTGCCTGTTTTTAGTTCGGCATCAGGAGCGGCAACAATTTTGTCGTCAATTTTGAGCCCCTGGGGAGCGATAATATAACGCTTTTCCCCGTCAGCATAAAATATCAAGGCGATACGCGCTGAGCGGTGCGGATCATATTCGATAGCAGCCACCCGTCCGGGTACACCCAGTTTATCTCTTTTATAATCAATAATGCGGACCAGCTTTTTGGCGCCGCCGCCGCGATGGCGCACGGTCATTCTGCCCTGGGAATTACGCCCGGCATTATTCTTAACTCTCTTGACCAGCGATTTCTCCGGAGAACTTTTAGTTATAACCGAAAAATCATATCCGGTCTGATGCCGTCTACCGGCTGATGTTGGTTTATACGCCTTAAGTGCCATAACTAGACCCCTTCAAACAACTCTATCTTATCGCCGGGCTGAAGAGTTACCAGCGCTTTTTTCCAATTCGGAGTGCGGTGGTATCCGCGCCCCATGCGCTTTTCTTTCCCTTTAACCCATACCGTGTTGACCGCGGTCACCTTTACTTTAAAAGCTGATTCCACTGCGGTTTTAATCTGCGGTTTCGTCGCCTTGTCAGCAACTTCGAAAACATAAACTCCGGTCTCCTGTAGCCGGGAACTCTTCTCAGTTATCAACGGGCGTCTTAATACTTCTAATATCTGCATCTTCGTCTCCTTAGGCGGCCTCAGCGCCCCAAACCTGCTGTATGACTTCCAGGGCCTGCTCCGTCAACAGGAGCTTATCGTATTTCAGCAAATCAACAACATTGAGCTGATTAGCCGGTGTAGTTTTCACCCGGGGTAGATTCCGCGCCGCCATAACCACCTGGGAATCGACGCCGGCGGTGGCGATAATAGCTGAAGAATTTATCTCCAGAGCCTCCAGTACCGCCGCCATCTCCCGAGTCCGCGGCGCTTCGAAACTCAAAGATTCGACAACCTTCAAACCACTATTGCTGACTTTGTCAGATAGAAGACACCGAATAGCCAGCCGACGCATCTTCTTGGGCAAAGCCTTGGAATAATCACGCGGCTTAGGCCCGAATATCACGCCGCCGCCAGCCCTTAAACCACTCTTTTTGGATCCGGCTCTGGCTTCACCAGTGCCTTTTTGCCGAAACATCTTCTTTGAAGTGCCGGCAACTTCAGACCGGGTTTTGGTGCTGGAACTGCCCTGACGGGCATTGGCCGCCTGTGCCACCATTGCCTGGTGCACCACCGCGTCATTCATCGGTACGGCGAATAACTCATCGCTTATCGTTAAGTTTTTGACCACTTGGCCGCTGCTGTTGTAAACCGGTATTTCCATTTATTTGCTCTTCTTCGATTTTTTAATCAGGATTAATCCGTTCCTGGCTCCAGGCACTGCGCCTTTTACCAGTAACAGGTTCTTCTCAACATCGGTTTTAACCACTTTCAAATGGCTGACGGTAACTTGCTCATTACCCATGTGTCCGGCCATTCTCTTACCTTTGAACACCCGGCCGGGGGTAGTAGCTCCGCCGATTGAACCGGGAGCGCGGTGACGGTCGCTCTGTCCATGGGTCTTGGGCCCGCCGCCAAAGCCATGCCGCTTTACCGTACCGGCAAAACCCCTGCCTTTGCTAGTGCCCGTCACGTCAATCAACTCGCCGTCAGCAAATAGGCTGGCATCTACTGTTGTGCCTACTTCTACGCCGGAAAGGTCATCAAGACGGAATTCCCGCAAATGGCGAAAGTCTCCCAATTCCTTAATATGGCCCTTTTCAGCCTTGTTAAGCCGATTATCCTGGCCATAGCCAAGCTGAGCGGCAGTATAACCATCACGCTCAGGGGTTTTAACCTGCACCACAGTGCAGGGACCAACCTGCAGCACCGTTACCGGTTCCATTTTTCCGTCGGCGCTAAACACCTGGGTCATGCCCAGCTTTTTGCCGATAATACCGTTAATCATCTCTTATCTTCCTATAGCTTAATATCAATATCGACTCCAGCCGGCATATTCAGGCTGGTAAGAGAGTCAATAGTTTTTGAGGTTGTTTCCACAATGTCGATAAGACGCTTATGGGTGCGTACCTCGAATTGCTCCTGGGAATCCTTGTCAATGAAAGAGGAGCGGATAACACTGTATTTTTTTATATGCGTCGGCAAAGGTACAGGGCCGGAAATAACGGCGCCGGTTCGCTCCAACGCCTCGACAATCTGCACCGCCGACTGGTCCAGAATCTTGTGGTCGAAACCCTTGAGCTTGATACGGATTTTTTGTTTGCCCATCTTTTCTAATAATCCCCTATTTCGTCGCTGCCTCGGCTTCCATAACCGTCTTGGCTATGTTAGCCGGCAATTCCTCGTACTTGTGGAATTCCATGGATGAAGTGGCGCGTCCTTTAGAAATACCTCTTATGGTGGTGGCATAACCAAAAGTCTCTGCCAAAGGCACTAAAGCGTGCACGACAGTCGTATCGCCGCGCGGTTCAATGGAAGATATATGACCCCGGCGAGAGTTAAGGTCTCCGATAATATCACCCATATACTCTTCGGGAGTGACTACTTCCATTTTCATTACCGGCTCCAACAATACCGGCTTGGCTTTAGCCACTGCCGCTTTCAGACTCATGGAACCCGCTGTCTTAAAAGCCATCTCACTGGAGTCAACTTCATGAAAGCTGCCGTCATATATGCTTACTTTAACCCCTACCATGGGATAACCGGCGTAAGCTCCGGTCACCGTAGCTTCTTTTATGCCGCTGGCGGCAGCATTGACATAATTTTTCGGTACGGCGCCGCCCCGGATATCATCCGTAACTTCAATAGCGGTAGAATCGGGCAGCGGCTCTATTTTAATCTTGACGTGACCATACTGTCCGCGGCCGCCGGACTGGCGCACGAAGCGGCCCTCGGCATCTGCAGCGGCAGTAATAGTTTCACGATAAGCGACTCTGGGCTGGCCGATTTTAGCCGCCACCTTGAATTCAGTCAGCATGCGGCTGACCAGCACGTCAAGGTGCAGCTCACCCATACCAGCTATAATATTCTGGCCGGTTTCATCATTATAAGAAACCTTAAAGGTCGGGTCTTCATCAGCCAATTTTTGCAACGCATCAACCATTTTATCCTGGTCGGCGCGCGTCTTAGGCTCGATTGAGATAGAAACCACCGGCTCGGGGAATGTGATATTCTCTAGTACTACCGGATGACTGGCGTCGCATAGTGTATCACCGGTAAATGTATTTTTAAGCCCTAAACTGGCAATAATAGAGCCGGCGTCAGCTTTACCTACTTCTTCGCGGCTGTTGGCATGCATCACCAGCAACCGTCCAATGCGTTCCCTTTGGTCTCGTGTGCTGTTATAGACCCCGGCGGAGGCGTTAATTACACCGGAATACACGCGGAAATAAACCAACCGTCCCACAAAAGGATCAGATACTACTTTGAAAGCCAGCGCGGAAAAGGGAGCGTCATCGCTCACCGGCCGGCTGATTTCTTCCTGTGTCTTGGGATCAATCCCCATAACCGGAGGCATTTCCGGCGGAGACGGCAGATAGTTGATCACCGCGTCCAACAGTACTTTGACACCTTTTTGGCGGAAAGAACTGCCGCAAAGCACCGGAATACCCTTGTTATTCAGGGTAACACGCCGCAGACCGGCAATTATCTCTTCAGCTGAAATATCCTCACCTTCCAGGTAAGCGCACATAATCTCGTCATCTACTTCAGCCAAGCGTTCAATCATTTGATGCCGTGCGGCTTCGTACCGTTCCCGTTCAGATTCCGGCAGCGGTATTTCCACGGCCTCGGGAGTCCCCGGATCGCCGTCTTCTTTATACGCCTTACCGGAAATAAGGTCTATTACTCCGCCAAATGTATCACCACTGCCGATGGGAATAACCACCGTAATATGGTGAGCCTTCAGGCGTTCCTCTATCATCTTTAAACAGCGCCAGAAATCAGCTCCGGTGCGGTCCATTTTATTAATAAAACAAATACGCGGCACACCGTAGCGGTTAGCCTGGCGCCATACAGTCTCTGACTGCGCCTCAACACCGGCCACACCATCAAAGACCACAACCCCGCCGTCAAGTACTCTCAGCGAACGCTCCACTTCAGCGGTAAAATCGACGTGCCCGGGTGTATCAATGATGTTAATCCGATATTCACGCCAGTGGCATGCAGTAGCCGCCGAGGTAATGGTTATGCCACGTTCGCGCTCCTGCTGCATCCAGTCCATAACCGTGTTGCCGTCATCGATGTTGCCTATCTTGTGGGTACGGCCTGTATAAAACAGTACCCGCTCGGTAGTCGTCGTCTTGCCGGCGTCAATATGGGCAATGATGCCTATATTACGTATTTTATCCAGTTGAAAAGTTCTGTCTTGAGTCATAATTTCGTTTCTATCTTATTTAGCTGAGAAAACTACCTGCCTACCAGCGGTAGTGGGCAAAGGCACGGTTGGCCTCGGCCATCTTGTGTGTCTCCTCACGCTTCTTAACCGCTGAACCCAATCCCTTGGCTGCGTCGCTCAACTCAGCGGCCAGTTTTTCTGACATCGACTTGCCGGTCCTGCCCCTCGATGATTTGGCCAGCCAGCGCAGTGCCAGTGAAAAAGCGCGCTCACTGCGTACTTCCACCGGTACCTGGTAATTGGCACCGCCGACACGGCGGGCTTTAACTTCAATAAGCGGAGTTACATTTTTAACCGCCTGTTCAACCAGCGTAACCGCGTCCTTGCCCTCCTGGGCGGCTATTATATCCATGGCATCATACACCAGACGTTCGGAAGTACTCTTCTTGCCGGAATACATCAACCGATTGATCATCTTGGCGACCACAACGCTGTTGTATTTGGCGTCGGGCGCGGCCGGGTGTTTTTTGATGCTGGAATTACGTCTTGCCATCTTCCTTTATCTGCCTCCCTGTTTATCGGAGCCTTTCTTATTTTTTGGCCGCTTTAGCTACTTTAGCGCCATATTTGGATCGTCCACGTTTTCGATTAGCCACACCGGCAGTATCCAGGGTCCCGCGGACAATGTGATACCGTACACCCGGCAGATCGGGAACCCGACCGCCGCGGATCAGTACCACTGAATGCTCCTGGAGATTATGACCTTCGCCGGGAATATAAGCGGTTACCTCCATATGATTGGACAGGCGCACACGGGCAATCTTGCGCAGCGCTGAATTAGGTTTTTTAGGTGTCGTTGTTTTAACCTGGAGACACACACCGCGCTTCTGTGGTGAACCGGCACCATAAACATTGCGGTTCTTGAGTGCGTTAAAACTATAATGCAACGCCGGTGTTTTGGCTTTCTTAACCGTCTTGCGGCGCCCTTTTCTTATTAACTGGTTTACCGTCGGCATGTGTCTAGCTCCTTATCCTTCTCCGGACAAAATTTAAAGGATGGTCGAGCCCACCCTTCAACAAGCCCGCTGGCAGACTGCCTGATATACGCATCATCTGCCATTTGCGCGTTACAACCGCAAACAATCGGTTAGTGTATCACTTCAGCTGACCAGTGTCAACACTGCAATCCTGCCCGACGCAAACTTCCGGCAAATCCACAGTGTTCCCATAATAAAGTATGGGGCAACCCTCCACCTTCAAATCATCAGCTCAAATTACTCCCGTAGTCATAACCGGCATTATGAAGGAAACAAATATTCCTTTTACCGCTCTTCAGAAACGCGCCATTTGGATTTGATCATGAGTCTATTTATAATACCCATGATGGAAATAGCTTATGCCATTGTATTTTTTATCTTCGGCACTATTATCGGCAGCTTCATCAATGTGCTGGCTGACCGGTTGCCGCAGGAAAAATCCGTTATTACTCCACCTTCCCGTTGTCCCGGATGCGGCCGCCGCTTAAGCGTTGCCGATCTTATTCCAATATTATCCTGGTTGTTGCTCCGCGGGCGCTGCCGCACCTGTAGTGAAAAGATTCCGCCGCGGGTTTTCTGGGTAGAACTGATTACCGGCCTGGCCTTCGGTTTACTCTATTTACATTTCGGCCTGGTACCGCTTCTTTGGATCGGGCTTCTCTATGCCGCCATAACCATCGTAATTTTCGTCATCGACATGGAACACCAGCTTATTTTGAACAATATCCTCCTGCCCGCTATGTTGGTAGCCTTGGTTATCAGCCTGTTTTCAGCTCAGTTGGACTTAGTCCCCAACCTACTGAACGCCGTCATCGGTGCTGTCGCCGGCTTTATTATTTTCCTTATTGTTTACATTGTTTCCCGCGGTGGCATGGGTGAAGGAGATGTTAAACTGGCAGCTTTAGCCGGACTCATCACCGGGTGGCCTAACATAATCGCCGCCGTAATAATTTCATGGGTTGGCAGCGGTTTGGTGGCCATCGGACTGCTGCTCTTTCGCCGCAAGGGCCGCCGCGAAGCCATAGCTTTCGGCCCTTTTTTGGCGCTGGCTATGTTCATCACCTTCCTTTGGGGCGATAGTATTATTGACTGGTACCTTGGCTTGTTTCTTAGTTAACCTTCCTTTAATAATACAAACTATAGGTTTGACTCATGTGACACCCGGCTGTTACGGTTGATAGTATTAGCGTATAACCACAAAAACTGTTATTTCTATTCTACCCCACTCATCTCCACATTTACCGCAACATCATGAAAGGATAATTCTATGCGTTTAAAATTTAAAATAATAAGTTTTGGTACCCTGGCATTAATACCAATACTAGCCTTCAGCGCCTGCGCCGACATAGAAAGAGTAGCCCAGGTTAATGGAGAATCCATTTCTAAACAGGAATTCCAAGAACAGCTGGAGATGGTAAAAACCAGTTATCAACAGGAAGGCCAAGACCTAAATACCGAAGAAAATCAGGACCAGTTAGAACAAGTCAAGCAACAGCTGCTGGATATAATGATAGACAATGTCATTCTGCGACAAAAGGCGGAGGAACAAGGTATCACGGTTGACTCTCAGGTGTTAGAAGAACAGATTGAAGGGATAAAATCCCAGTTCAACAATGAAAAAGAGTACCAGCAGGCACTTGAGGAACACGGATTGACTGAATCTGACCTGGAAGAAGATATCTCCAATGAAATGCTGATAGAAAAATATCTGAAAAACGAAATAAGCGAAAGCGACCTCGCGGTGTCAAAATCCGAAATCAATGATTACTATGAACAGTTAAAAGCGCAGTACCCGGAAGGAGAAGCTCCGGCCATTGAGGAATTGGAACCACAAATTGTTGATTTTTTGACCCAGCAGAAGCATCAGAACGCCAAGAATGAACTTCTGGAGCGGCTCAGGACAGAGGCGGATATAGAGATATTCCTGTAATACCCGCCACATCTTTCATGAGATTCGTTGGTGTCTATCTTTCATATAGGCTGTGAAAGTCTGCCTAGTCAACGTAATCACAGGTATTGAAATATAAAACATTTGATTTTGGGCTTAGCGGACCGCAGCCATGATAAGCATATACCCACCAAACATATTCCGTATCCGGTTCAAGAGCCCAGGAAGGAAGCGTTAGATTATCAGCAAACAGTTCGGTGCCGAAGACTTCGATCAATTGATTACCCTGTATTTTGGAAACTTCGACAATATAGGTATCAGAAGCAGATCCCCCCGACCAATGCAGTGTTGGTGTGAGCGTAGAAATACTGACTCCCTCTTCTGAAGAACTACCAGGTGAAATAGCCTGAGGCTGCAAGGGAGCCTGGGATACCGTAACTGGCACTGAATTATCTGTCGGACTCACTTCTTGGTCAGTATTGGAACAAGCCGAAAAAAACATAGTGGCACTCATAAATACTACCAAACCAACTGCTTTTATCTTCATTGATACCTCTATGGAAATTATCTGTCTTTTTATATAATAACCGCTTTCGATTATAAAATTAACCACCTGAAAAGCCAAACCTGATACTTAAATAATGGCAGCATAACTACACCGTGCTTTAAGGAATATGCCGGAATTGATAAGGCTGATACAGAAACAAGATAAAACGGAATTGGGTGTTATCCAATGCTTCAATAGCTTCTTGGCGTTTTTCTCCTGGTCCAGTTCGAAACCGCCGGCATCAGAATAATCATCAGCAGCACAAACACCCACACCATCCCTCCGACCCTTTCCACAGTCGTATAATCAGTGTCTGAGGCGGCAAAGTAAAAAAGAATAGCTCCAATCAATGACAGTCCAGTATAAACCAAAGCTGGTTTCTTCATGAATTATCTCCGGAACCTCCGCGGCGGATTTGAGGCACGAAACCCCGCATTCTGAGCGTATTCAGCGTTACCGAAAGAGAACTGGTAGCCATCAACAGCGCCGCCAGTTCCGGGCTGACCATTAAGGCCGTAAACGGATATAAAAGACCCATCCCCAGAGGTATGGCCAATGTATTGTAGCCAAAAGCCCAGAAAAGATTCTGTCGAATCAATCCAAGCGTCTGCCGCCCCACCTGCAGCGCGGCCACAACATCGAGAATATCATCCTTAACCAAAATAACATGTCCTGTTTCCTTGGCAACATCAGTCCCCGAACCAATAGCGATGCCCACATCTGCCTGCGCCAGCGCCGGTGCGTCATTGACACCGTCACCAACCATGGCTACTTTGAATCCAGCCGCCTGTAGTTTTTTCACCTCATTACCTTTGTCTTCCGGTAATACTTCAGCCAACACACGGTCAATGCCTGCTTGCCTGGCGATAAATTCCGCTGTACGGAGGTTGTCTCCGGTAATCATCGCCACATGGATACCCAGTCGCTTAAGTTCAGACACCGCCCGAACAGATGTCGGCTTGATGGTATCAGCCACAGCCAATAGACCGGCCAGGCGTCCATTGACAGCCAGAAACACTACTGTTTTGCCATCAGTTTCCAGTTTTTCCGCATCAGCGGCTATTTTCCTGTAATCAATATTGCCTCTGGACATCAGCTTACGGTTGCCAAGCAAGATATTAAATTCTTCAAAACCGGCCTCTATCCCCTGTCCGGGCACGGCGTTGAAACTAAGGGTGTTCTTCGGTTCACCACCGGATAATTCACGGTACGCATTTACTATGGCTTCTCCCAGCGGGTGTTCTGAATTCTTTTCAGCCACTGCGGCAAATTCAAGTAACTTGTCACGGTCAAATTCACCAGTGGTGATCACATCGGTCACCGAGGGTTCGCCGTGAGTCAGCGTACCCGTCTTGTCAAAGATAACCGTCTGGACGCGGGCAGTGGCTTCCATGGCATCGGCTCCTTTGAAAAGTATGCCGTATTCCGCGCCTTTTCCGCTGCCGGCCATGACGGCTGACGGCGTTGCCAGCCCCAGAGCACAGGGGCAGGATATGATAAGTACCGTAACCGAAGTCAAAAGAGCAAACCCGAAAACCCCAAGATCGGTCAAGATATAGGGCGTCAGTATCAGCCGTGTTTCCGGTGAAAACCAGAGATCATAACCGATAAAAAACCAGAATAAAAATACCGCCAGGGCTATAAGATGAACGCCCATGATGAAATGCCCGGCAACCCGGTCCGCCAGTTTTTGGATGGGAGCTCGGGTTGTCTGGGCATCCTCAACAAGTTTAATAATCTGTGCCAGAGCCGTTTCATTGCCTATTTTAGTGGCCTTGAAATGAAAAGCTCCGGTTTTGTTAATGGTTCCCCCGATAACTTCATCACCAATCTGCTTTTCTACCGGCAGACTTTCGCCGGTAATCATAGATTGATCAACTGCTGAATATCCATCAGTAATTAACCCATCCACCGGCAACGCTTCACCAGGCCGAACCACAACAACATCATCAAGTTCCACATCACCGGCCGGAATTTCTGTTTCAGCACCGCCGCGGATAACCCTGGCGGTTTTCGGCTGGAGTTTCATTAACCGGCGGATGGCCTCGGAAGTCCGGCCTCGAGTAACCGCCTCCAGGTAACGTCCCAGGATAATAAAAGCGGTCAGCAAGGCCGCCGCTTCATAGAAAGTTGCTTCCGGTCCGCCGAAACCGGCTTCAGGAAAAAAGGTGTTAATAACCGCAATCAGATACGCCGCCCCGATGCCGGTGGCATAAAGCAGGTTCATATCAGTCAAGCCGCGCCGCAGCCCGTTCCAGCTGTTGACAAAAAACTGCCGGCCTGGTCCGAAGACAATGGGCGTGGTCACCAGGAAAAGAAATATCTTGTTATTCATCCACTCCGGTACCAAACCGGGCAGTATCCAGTACGGCTGAAACATACCCAGCATCACTATCAAGCCCAGTACCCAGGCCACGATGAGATTGCGTTTCTGCCGCCGTACTTCCTCTTCCCGCGCCGTTTGTTCCCGGTCCGCCGCGGCCCTGCCTTCAAGTTTCTCAACCGCTCCGAAACCCAGGTGCTTGATAGTCTCCATAATATCCTTGAGCGGCGTCACTGCCGGGGCGTATTCAAGCCGGGCACTGCCGGCAGACAAATTGACTATAACACTGTATACGCCCGGCATGTTCTTAACCGCGCGTTCAACATTCTGGACACAGGAAGCGCAATGCAATCCGCTTACTTGCAGATTAGCAGTATCGAAAGAAGCAGAATATCCGAGGTCTTCAACTGCCTTTTTTATATCGCTGAGAGAAGCCCGTGAAGAATCAAAATCAATGGCCGCTCTTCCCAAAGCCAGGTTGACCGTTACCTCCCCGATTCCGGGAACTGACTTTAGGGCTGACTCAACATGACGAGAGCAGGCGGCACAACTCATGCCGCCAACAAACAAATTCAGTAATGTTTTCTTACTTTCCCTGGGCATCATTTAT
The DNA here is from genome assembly GCF_055384165.1 of Dehalogenimonas sp. NIT-SK1. NCBI lineage: Bacteria > Bacillati > Chloroflexota > Dehalococcoidia > Dehalococcoidales > Dehalococcoidaceae > Dehalogenimonas > Dehalogenimonas sp. NIT-SK1. Next base: position 427,941 of record NZ_AP042352.1, on the reverse strand, counting down.
CTCCGGCAGCCGGACGCTGTCCTACTGGGGTCTATTGATCAATTATCGGAGTATAACCGGCATCCTCAACAGCTTTTTTAAGAGCATCAAGAGTAACCATCTCGGGTTGGTATTCCACCTTTGTCCGACCTGAAGCCAGTTCAACAGTCACCGCCTCTACACCGGGTAGTTCCCGCAAAGCACTCTCAACATGACGGACGCAGTTGCTGCAGCTCATGCCCCGTATTGAAATCATGGCAACAGTCATAATTGCCTCCTTTTGCTACCGTTTAAGTGCCTTGCGGATGGATTTCATAAGTTCCTTTATATGAGATTCTCCGGAAACAGCATCTGCCCTGATCGCCCCGGCAACACAGCCCTCAATGTGGCTTTCCAATAATTTTAAGGATAACTCGTCAGCCGCCGCTGAAAGCGCGGTAAGCTGCTGCACAATATCCAGGCAATAGCGCTCTTCCAATATCATTTTTTCAATGCCGCGGGCCTGGCCCTGCATCTTCTTCACCCTGCCCAGGAGTGAATCAGTCTCGGCGATATACCGATACTTTTCGCTGCTCACTTCACCAGCCACTTTCTACCCTCATCGTCAGAATATACACTATACTACCATGGAGTATAGCCAAGTCAAAATCATCAATATCTGTTTAAACAAACTGAAATAAAAAGCGGATACTAGGGTGCCTTATGACTTCTTTTTTCTTTTTTTCAGGACCTGCTCCGCAATATCGGGGTACAGCCTTCGGACGCAGTCAGGGCATATACCATGACTGAACTGAGCTTCAGAATGAGCGGAAATATACCCTTCCACCGATTGCCAGTAGCCCTCATCATCTCGAATCTTCTTACAAGAAGCGCAGATCGGCAGCAGCCCCCGCAGTGACTTGATCTGGGCCAGCGCCTCTTCCAGCTCCCGGTTTTTTATCCGCAGCCGCTCTTCATTCTCTTTTAAAAGCTCATGATTCCGTGAGTTAATAAGCGCTATCGATACAAGCCGGCCAAAGGCTCCGGCCAGTTTGGCGTCATTGTCATCAAAACCGCCGGGTTTATTGGCCATGCCCACCAGCCCTACTGCCTTACCGCTGTCCACCAACGGGGCAAAAAGAACGTTACTCAGATCAACATGACCTGCAGGCATAAACTTCACCCACCGGCTGCGCATGAAATCGTTGTCATAAACTACCTCTTGGTGCTTATATGCCTTGCTGCGCAACCCGCGGATAGGCATCGGCAGATATGGGTCCACGGTACAGGGCCGACCGCCGGCATCAAGAAACAAAACTTCATTCTCCGCCCCATCATCACTCAGTAGAGCTACATACCCGCTGTCTGCTCCGATAATCTCTTTGGCCGTGTCAAAAATAGACCGAGCGGTAGTTTGAAAATCAGTTAGCCGGAGCACCGCCTGTGTGGCTCTCAACAAAGCATCGGTTTCCGCCTGCCGCTTGGTAGCTTCCGCTAAAGCGCCGGCTAGGTTATCAACGCCTTCAACGTTTTCATTAGGTCTCCCTTTGTTAATATGCCGCTCTTTCTCCATAACTACCGCTTCCTATCCATTACAAAAATTAAACAGTATCAATGTCCCTAATTATCTAAGATTGCACCTTGAGTACTAATTTGTCAATAGTTCCAACATCGACATGCTTACCGAAACAAATGGTTTGCTGTTAAAATACATCACCTATGAAAAATCTCTGGAAGCCGGTTGACGCCGGAATTAGCCGACCCGAATGCATTGTATGCCGCGGCAGTACAGTGAGTTTCTTTACTCGAGCGGAAGGCCGGGATTATTACCGCTGCCGGTCATGTCATGCAACCTTCCTGGCCCCGGCTGACCGGCTTTCGGCCGAAGAAGAGCATTCGCGTTACCAACTTCACCAAAACCGCCCGGATGACCCGGATTACCGCCGCTTCTTATCCAGGCTGGCCGCTCCCCTGCTGGACTTACTGGGTGAGCAACAACTGGGTTTGGATTACGGCTGCGGCCCAGGCCCGACCCTGTCCGAAATAATTAAGGAACAAGGACACCGTGTCAATATCTATGACCCCCTTTTCTTCCCGGACAAAAACACCCTGCAACTGCGTTATGACTTCATTACCTGTACCGAAACGGCGGAGCACTTCCACCGTCCGGCTGAGGAGTTTGAGCTTTTCAACAGCCTGCTGCGGCCAGGCGGTTTCCTGGCTCTGATGACCTGTTTCCAAACCGATGACGCCGCGTTCGCCAACTGGCATTACCGCCGCGACCCGACCCACGTGGTATTCTATCGGGAGCGCACATTTAAGCGGGTAGCCGAACGTTTCGGTTGGACCTGCCGTTTTCCGGTCAAAAACGTTGCCCTGATGCAAAAAACGGAATAGTAAAGAGAACCCATTTTCGGCTAATTTCCTTTAATATATCAATAGTATTAGGACTTATACGTCAACACCCAAGTGGTATTTCTATTATTATTTACAGCCGTATTGACAGTATATATATCTTTGGATATAATACCACTCCGAGATAAGGGACAGGAGAAGAAAATGAATAACCGCTCCAAATCTCTGCTCGGATGGCTCGCCGGTTTTACCTTCTTTACTGTAATAGTCCTGGCCGGCTGCACAGCCGCTTCAGAAGAAGATGATACTCAGACCCAGGTTTCCGGTACACTGGAAAGTGTTTCCGGCAGCACCATCTCCCTGGTCAATGAAAGCGGTGAAACTGTCTCTTACGAAACCTCGGAATATCTCTGCGTCTGCCACAGCAGTGACTTCTCTGATGTTCACACCTCAAATATCGGCTTCAGGTCCCAGCCTTTAAACCACTATCCCGCCGGTACGGAAATTACTCTCCGGCTGGAAAATAACGGCAAACTGGTAACCTCTATAAGTTCCGTTTTCGCCGAAGACCCGCATGAAAATATTACCTGGCAGGGGCCGGAAACCTGCCTGTCCTGCCACATTGACGAAGCAAAGGATGTGCACCAGTCCGTACACTATCAATGGGCAGGCACCAATCTCTCGGTCGCCCAGGGCGTCAATGACGGAGAACTGGTCCAGGGTAAAATAGCCGGCTCCTTCAACACCTTCTGCATCAATATAATGGGCAACTGGGAAACCTGCGGCAACTGTCATGTCGGCCTGGGTTTAAAGCCGGAGCAGGAAGCCACCCAGGCGCAGCTTGAAAACATTGACTGCCTGGTATGCCACCAGAAGGAATACAAACGGGTTGAAGTCAATGGCATCTTCCAGCCGGATACTGAAAAAATGTCCATTTCCATTGATGAAGCCGCCCAGACGGTCCACCGTCCGGAAAAATCCAATTGCCTGCAGTGCCATGCCAAAGGCGGCGGCGGAGACTCCCTCAAGCGCGGCGACCTGTCACTGGCCCATGGCGATACCACCGACATCAACTTTGATGTCCACATGGCTTCCACCGGCGCGGACCTGGACTGCGTGGACTGCCATATATTTGAAGACCATCGCGCCCCGGGACGCGGCAGTGACCTGCGGGTATCCGATACCCTTACGGTGCCCCAATGCGTGGATTGCCATGAGGAAAAACTCACCTCTACCGGCCACGCCATCCAGTCTATAAACAACCACATTGACAAAGTTGCCTGTCAGACCTGTCACATCCCCATCTATGGCAAGGACGCCGCCGATAGTGCGGCCAATGAAGCCACGGAAACACACCGCACATGGCTGGAGAGCGAATATCACAATAAATTCGAGCCGGTACTGACCAAGGAAAATGACCTGGTACCGGAATATCTCTTCTGGAATAAAACGGGTTACTCCTATAATATGTATGAACAGGCACAACTGAATCCTTATACCTGCCACTATTCAATCACGCTGCCGTTTGGTTCCATAAATGACCCGGCCAGCAAGCTGTATGCCTTTAAATACAAGACGGCTGAGCAGCCTTATGCCACCAACCTTAATGAGCTGATTGCGCTGGACACCAGCGTCTTCTTCAAGACCGGAGACGGCAACGCCGCCGCCCGGGCTGGCCTGGTAAACATGGGATACAGCGCCGACGAACCTTTCGAATGGGTAATCGCTGATGAATACCTGATGCTCAACCACCAGGTAGCCCCCAAGGAAGAGGCCCTGCTGTGCGGTTCCTGTCATGAAGGCGGTGACCGCATAGACTTCAAAGCTCTGGGCTATGAGCTGAAAGATTCCGCTGACGCTGTCTGCTCGCAATGCCATACCTACAATGAAGACCAGAGCTTGAGCTACTACCGTATGCACCAGCTGCACGCGGAGGAAAAAGGCTTTGACTGCGCCAACTGCCATAGCTTCTCCCGCCTGCTGGACTAAACCCGGCAATCCGCTTCAGAAGTTTATTCGGCGTGCCATTCAAAGACCCTGCTTGACCATACATCAGCCAAGGCTTTTTCCAGCACCGCCTTGTTGGGATCGGGAACGTCCAGCATCATCGGCAGCAACTGTCCGTCAAACCGGCTCAGAAAAGCGCATTTATTCCGCAGCGCCTGAATCGCGGTCTTTGATCCCCCGTACACCAGGTAATCCAGTGACCGCGTGTCTGGCTCCAGTAACTCGCCGGCATGGCGGCACACCCGGTCCATAAAGCTCTCTATCTGCTTTTCCCGATGACGAACGAACCTCCCCTGTGATGAACCACCCTTTTTGTGGCGGCCATGCACCAGTCCCCGGCCGGTTTTACTTCTAATCAATGTTTGACCCCGGCCGGTCCCGACGCTGTAAGAACCCAGTCGAACCAGTACCAGGGCAATTAACAAGTCCTGGCTCAGCATGGCCCGCAGCGGCGCCGTTTCATATCCACTGGCCAGGTATTCCTGCTTGACAGGGAAAGGCGGCAGTACCAGGTACTTACCGGCCATTCCCCAAAACAAGACCGCGCCGGTAACTGACTGGTCAATAATCTCTCCAATATTCGCCGGCATTTCCGCCGCGGGCAATTCACCATCAGGCAAATTCAAAACCCGGTTCATGGAAGTCCCTTCCGGTAAATACAGTGAAACGGCATCTCCCGCCATCGAATCTATCTTATCGAGCAATCCAAGCGTCTTTGCCCGGCTCAGCCTATAGTGTTTTTCCTTCAGCATTAAAACTGAACCCCTCAGGTGTTATTTAATTCGAGTATCTGTTCCAGGTCTTCCGGCTTGGTCACCGGCGGAAAACAACTGAAGTTGCGGCAAACATATGCCGCCGGCTCACCGTTTACCAGGCCGCGTTCCTGGAACAACGGCATATCAGAAATTTCGGCGGAATCATCCGGGTCCAGCCCGGCGGCGACCGTATTTGGCCGGAAGAGCTGACAAACAGTACCGGCCAGCTCCAGAGCGGCCGGGTCACCGGGACGTCCGATAATAGCCACCTCCTGCTGAGGACCCAGGTAAAAATCAAGCGCCGCAAGCCACTGGCCGAAACCAAGCGGGTATCGCGCCAGGTACTCCGCTGCTCCCTGCAAAGCATTGCCTGCTGTCTGCCAGTAACGCTGGCCGTCAGTCAGCCGGGCCAGCCTCAATAGCGCCAGAGTGCCGGCCGCGGCTCCTGATGGCACCGCTCCGTCCTGGAAACTCCGCGGACGTTTGAACAAACCCGGCATACCGGCCGGAGTATCATAAAAAGCGGATTCGTTTTCATCCCAGAAGTGCCGCAGCATAGAATCGGCCAATCGTGTCGCCTGCCGCAGCCAGCGCGGCTGCAGTGTTGCCTGGTGCAGCCACAACAGGCTTTCGACCAGCATTGCGTAATCCTCCAGGAACCCTTCTTTTACTGAAGAAGTATGACGCAATTCACCGTCAGTTAACAGGTTATCCAGCAAAAAACCGGCATTGCGTACCGCGGCCTCAAGGTAGTCAGGCCGGTTGAGGGCGCAGCCGGCCTCGGCCAGGCTGGCCTGCATCATCGCGTTCCAGGAAACCAGTATCTTGGTATCCTTGCCCGGATGAACCCGGGTCTGGCGGTGCCGTCGCAGCTTTTCCTTCCCATCCCGGTCCCCAGTCATAAGCTCCGCCCGAAATTCCCCGCTGAGATGCAGTATATTTCGGCCTTCAAAATTTCCGCCCTCAGTCACGCCGAAGCGCTTCATAAACTCTTCCCCGGCACCGATAACCGATCTCAATTCTTCCGGAGTCCAGACATAGAACCTTCCTTCTTCTCCTTCGGAATCCGCGTCCTGGCTGCTGTAAAACCCGCCGGTCTCCGGGTCAGTCATCTCCCGCAGCACATAATCAAATATATCCTCGGCCACCAGGCGATATTCATCTTTGCCGGTAAGCTGGAAAGCGTGCAGATACACCCGGGAAAGCAGCGCGTTGTCATACAGCATCTTTTCAAAATGAGGCACCTGCCATTCCGCGTCCACCGCGTAGCGGTGAAAGCCACCGCCCAGGTGGTCATAAATACCGCCGCGGTACATTGCTTCCAGTGTTTTTTCCACTATCTCCAGAACCTGGGGTGAACTCGTGCGAACATACTGGCGCAGCAAAAAATCCAGCACCAGCGGCTGGGGAAACTTGGGCGCTCCGCCGAAGCCACCGGAAAGCTGGTCAAATTCCTGCTCCAGCCCCTGGTATGCCCGGTTTAGCAGTTCAGGTTTTAACGCGGTGCCGGTGGTCTTGACCGCTTTTTCCTGGATGGCAGCCACCAGTTTGCCGGCGCTACTCTCTACCTCGGACGGCCTTTCCCTAAAAGCTTCGGCTACCGCTTCCAGGATTGTGCTGAAGGCCGGCAAACCGTGGCGGTCCTCCGGCGGATAATAAGTACCGCCGTAAAACGGCCTCCCGTCCGGGGTCAGAAACACGGTCAAAGGCCAGCCGCCGTGACCGGTCATCGCCTGGACAGCGGACATGTAGATACGGTCGATGTCAGGCCTCTCTTCGCGGTCAACCTTGATATTGATAAAGTCGCGGTTCATCAGCGCCGCGGTATTTTCGTTTTCAAAGCTCTCATGGGCCATTACATGGCACCAGTGACAGGCAGAATAACCGATGCTCAGCAATATGGGCTTATTCTCTTTCCTGGCTCGGCCCAGGGCTTCTTCCCCCCAGGGATACCATTCCACCGGGTTACCCGCATGCTGCAGCAGGTACGGGCTGGTAGAACCGTTCAGGTGATTGGACATAATCTCGCCTCCTCGGTGTGTCGTGCCTCATATATAAGTGTAACTTATACACTCCGGAGCGCCAACGGCGGCCTGAATGAACATGAAGCAACGCGGGGTTAGAATCCGGTCAAACCACGCTGAGAGGCACCAGGTAGCGGCGTCCGAATGGCGCTGTAAAATTGATGCCGGCTTGACGGTAAACTGATGCCGGAATGCCGATATCCCCCAGCCATAGACGGCCGGTTTTCTCCGGTGGAAGGCCGGACTTGGGCCACGCCAGCGTCAGCGTGGCATCAGCGGTGATGTGTTCACCCGGCGCCCGGCCGCTGCCGGCTTCGATACCGGAAGGAATGTCAAGTGAAATTATTCTGGCTGATGCGTTATTGGCCCATCTTATCAGGTCGCGAGCCGCGCCCTCCGGCGCCCCGTTAAGACTGTAACCGATTATCGCGTCCAGTATTACCGTGCTTTGCGCCAATTTGAGGTCTTCCGCTTCTATCTCGCCGGCGCCGGCGCTTCTGATCAGCTTCAGCTGCCACGCGGTTACCTCGCTGAGATTGTTTTTATCCGCCAGGCAGTAATCAACCTTCACGCCGCGGTTGCGCAGATGGCGTCCGGCGCATAATCCACCGCCCCCATTGCCGCCGCCGCCGGCCAGCACCATGACCCTGGCGTCCTGCCAGTCATCACCCAGCAGCTCCAGCGTCAGCTCCGCCAGGTCACGCCCCGCGTTCTCCATCATCTGGTACAGGTTCGGGCCGGCGCTGCCAATGGCCAGTTCATCCAGGCGTCTCATGACTGCCTCGTCAATAGACTCCAGGTATATTCCGGTATCGGTAACAAAACGCTTTATCATAAGTACCCGCCTTGACCTTGATAAACTAATTCTAGCACACTGAGTTCACCGGTCTGATAATGGTGCTTTGGCGTCGACGCTGTTGACTCAGCCCCACTGAAAAGCTAGGATTTAACCAACATCTCCCAGTCGCTTCTCCTTAAAAACCTCAAAAAATCTTAACTCCGGGGAACATGATGCCGCAAAATCCCAGCCGGTTAGGCCGAAGCATTATCCAATCTGAAATACGCAATATGTCCCTTGAATGCGCCGCCCGCGGTGGAATCAACCTGGCTCAGGGCGTGTGCGATACCCCCATGCCCCGCCAGGTCGCCGAAGCGGCCTGCTCAGCTATCGGTGAGGGCCTCAACAGCTATACTCACTACAAAGGCCTGATTGAGTTAAGGCAGTCCATTGCCGGTAAAATGCGGCGATACAACAATGTGACCACTGACCCGGAAACAGAGATAGTCGTCAGCGCCGGGGCCACCGGCGCCTTTTACTGCGCCTGTCTTTCTATGCTGAATAAAGGCGATGAGGTTATTCTCTTTGAGCCGTATTACGGTTATCATTTCAATACCTTAAAGACGCTCGGCATGGCGGTTTCGCTGGTCACCCTGCGCCCTCCGGGCTGGGAATTCAGTCCGGCCGAGCTGGAAAAAGCGGTTTCCGCCCGCACCAGGGCCATTGTGGTATGCACCCCCAGCAATCCCTGCGGCAAGGTCTTCACCCGGGCGGAATTAAAAATAATCGCTGAATTCGCCGCGGCGCATGACCTGTTAATCATCACCGATGAAATCTACGAATATTTTTTGTACGATAATAACGCGCACATCAGTCCCATGGCGCTGCCGGAAATCGCCGACCGCGCCATCACCATCTCCGGTTATTCCAAGACATTCAACGTCACCGGCTGGCGCATCGGGTATTGCGTCACCCAGCGTACCTGGGCGGACATCATCGGCCAGCTCAATGACCTGGTATATGTCTGCGCCCCGGCGCCGCTGCAGCTCGGCGTAGCCGCCGGTATTGATGAACTCAAGGACAGCTATTACTCTTCGCTGCGTGAAAGCTATCAGAAAAAACGGGATCTAATATGTAACTCACTGCAAAATGCCGGCCTTAAACCATGCGTCCCCCAGGGTTCATACTACGTCCTGGCTGATGTTTCCGGTATCAAAGGTCGAACCGGGAAAGACAAGGCTATAAATATCCTGGAAAAAACGGGGGTCGCCGGAGTACCGGGCAGCGCCTTCTTCCGGCATAAAATCGGAGAAAACTTCCTCCGCTTCTGTTTCGCCAAGTCTGACCCGGAATTAACCGAAGCCTGCCGTCGCCTGGAGAAACTGGGCGGATAAAATCCAGCTATCCTTATACTACCCGGATATCAGGCTGTGCGGTCCATCAGCCCCGGCACACCGGTATTTGCTCACCGGTACTTGGCGCACATTGCGTCAGTTGTCTTCTTTATCTTTTTTCTCAGCGCCGCCGGCTCAAGCACCTCGGCGTGATCACCCCAGCTCAGTATCCAGCCGATAAAGTCCGGCGTCTCCGCCACCCGCAGCGTTACCTCGGCGCTGCCGTCATCCAGCTTCCGCGTCTGCTGTGAAGGATGATAGCGAATCTCATCCATGTAGCGGGCAATATCTGGGTCAAATTTAATGACAATACGCTTGACCTGCTTGCCGGGCGGTGTAAATATGCCCCAGGAATCACCCAGGTAGCGGTCAATGTTGAAGTCATCCGGAATGCGGTATTTTTCCTCCAGCAAGCGGCAATCCAGTATGCGGTTCACCTTGAAGGTCCTGACCTGGCCTGCCTTGCCGCACCAGCCTACCACGTAGCTGGAACGCTCCTGGGTCACCGGCTCAATGGAATAAGGCGAAATCACCCTCTCCGTCGTTTCGTCATCGCCCATCGTCCAGTAGGTTATGCGGCACTTCCGCCCTTCCAGGAAGGACTGGCACAGCGCCCTGAGCACCCGCCCGTAGCGCGGTTCCCGTGGCTGCCGGCTCATCCGGCTCAGCGTCAGACTCACCTGCTCCTGGAATCTCTCCGGCATGATGGTATTCAGCTTGATGAAAGCGGCCAGCATATCCGGGTCGTTGCCCTGGCTCAGCCGCAGATACAGCCGCACCGCCAGCAGAATGGTCAGCGCCTCCGGCGGCGAAAACTTTATCGGCGGCAGGTAGTGAGAAGGTTCAATGCCCCGGCGGGTGCCGTCCTGCCACACCGGTAGGCCCATCGTCTCTTCCAGCGCCATCAGGTCGCGCCGGGTGGTGCGGGTGCTGACGCCGCATAAATCAGCCAGTTGCTTGATGGTCAGCCCGCAGGAGTGCTGGCACAAGAGGTGCTCCACCTTGGTCAGCCGGGCTTGGCGGTCATAATTGGCTTCCTTCGGGCTCATTTTCACCTCCCGGGCACAGTATCAACCCATTATACTACAGCCGGACAACCCGTCCGGTGTTTTTAGCTTTGCGAAAAGTGACACCCTAGCTGTCAAAGCCCCCTGATAGAATAGCATTGTCAGAAATGATGATTATTAAAACCTTTGCCCATGGTGCCTGAGTAAAGTAAGATTAAGCGAGTTATGATGAATAGAAAAAAATCCCGGCTGCTGTCCAAGTCCAGGTACCTCAAGGGCCTGCAGTGTCCCCGCCTGCTCTGGGTGGACGCCAATGAACGGGGCCGCATCGCCTATGACGAGTCCACCCGGTTCGTCATGACCCAGGGGCAGGAAGTAGGGCTGCTGGCCCAGTCTCTTTTCCCCGGCGGTCTGGACGCCGCCAGTGAGGATTACAAGGAAAACCTGGCCAAAACCCGGCAGTTGCTGTCCCGGCGCCTGCCCATATTTGAAGCCGGGCTGACTGCCGGTTCCCTTTACTGCCGGGTGGACATCCTGCGGCCGGCCGGTGATGAAGAGTGGGACATCATCGAGGTCAAAAGCACTAATTCGGTCAAGCAGGAGCACCTTAATGACCTGGCCTTCCAGCGCCGCTGCGCCGAGGCGGCCGGGCTTGCCGTCAATCGCTGCTTTCTGATGCACCTTGACCGTAATTATGTTAAACAGGGCAGCATTGACCCGGCAGCTTTATTTATCATTGAAGACGTCACTGATGACCTGGATGAATACGCTACCGGCCTGGACGAACGCATTGATGAAATGCTGGAGGTCATGAGCAGCCCCTTCAGCCCGGAAGCCATCATCGGCTCCCGCTGCTCCAGTCCCTACGAGTGCCCGCTCATGGCTGAATGCTGGGCGGAACTGCCGCGGCATCACCCCATGACCCTTTACTACGGCAAAGCCCTGGGAGAGCAGCTGCTGCTGCAGGGCATCACCCACCTCAGCAATATGCCGCCCGGCACCAGGCTCAACGGCAAGCAGCAGATCCAGTGCGCCGCCATCGCTTCCAACCAGCCGCACGTAGATGCCGCGGCCATCGGCGCTTTCCTGGAGCGTCTTGAGTACCCGTTGTATTTCATGGACTTTGAAACCTTCCAGACCGCGGTACCTCTCTATAACGGCACCTCGCCCTACCAGCAGATACCCTTTCAATTCTCCGTTCACCTGGTGGACTCTTCCGGCGCGGAGCCGCGGCACTTCTCCTTCCTGGCGAACTCACCGGATGACCCCCGGCCGCGGTTTATCAAGGAACTGACCGATTGCCTGGGCCATTCCGGCAGCATCCTGGTTTATCATGAGTCGTTTGAAAAAGGGCGGCTGGAAGAGCTGCGCCTGGCTTTCCCGGAGTACTCGGAACAAATTGACAATATCCTTAACCGCATTGTTGACCTCATCGTCCCCTTCAAGTCCTTCCATTACTACCACCCTTCCCAGTGCGGCAAGGCTTCGCTGAAAAACGTCATGCCTGCCCTCGCCGGGCTGGACTACTCAGAGCTTCAGATTCAGGAAGGCGGCACCGCGTCCCTGCGCTACTACCAGTCGGTATTTGGTGAGTTATCACCGGAAGAGGTAGCGGAAATCCGGCACAACCTGGAGGCTTATTGCGGGCAGGATACTTTTGGTATGATTGGGATGGTGGATGGGTTGCGGGGGTTGGCAGGGGAATAGTCCAAAAAACTTTTACAAACCTCAAAAAACACTTATTTTAAGGCCTTATTTTAAAAAAACTATTACAATCAATGCTCCACGGCCTGTTATTTAATTTCCAGCGCAAAATTGTGACACACTAGCTGTCACTGGCGGGTGGTACCATATTCATAATGAACCTTTTTACTTCACAATCCGAAAATACCTGCGTATAATGGCCCCAATCAGTCAAAAGGTAAATAATAAAACAGGCGGGCGGAAGTATTGACACCACAAAACCTGTTCATTACCAACGACGAAAATAGAAAACTGATCGACCGGCTCAAACAGCTTATCAGTCGCAGTGAAGAGCTTAAATTCCTGGTCGGTTTCTTTTATTTTTCCGGACTGCGGGAAATATATCAGGCGCTGAAGGATAACCCCGCCGTTACCATCAAAGTCCTGGTCGGCCTGAACGTTGACCAGCACAACTACGGTATCATTGAATACGGTGACAACCGCCGGCTGGAAGGCCGGGAGCACTGGCAGAACTTCAAATATTCATTACTGAATGCTTTCAACAATGATGAATTCGACACCCCGGACTTCCATGAACAAGTCTCCTTTTTCATCGATGCCATCATCAATAACCGGCTGATAATCCGCAAAACCCGTGAACCAAATCACGCCAAACTGTACCTTTTCCGCATTCCGGACCAGCTGGTGCCTTCAGCCATCGTTACCGGTAGTTCTAATCTGACCAGCGCCGGACTCAGCCGGCAGGGTGAATTCAACGTTGAGATTAAAGACTACGGGTTTGCTGAGGCAGAGGGCTTTTTCGACGAACTTTGGGAAAAAGCGGTCAAAATAACTGAAGATGATTCCATCCGGGTCAAATTGATTGAAACCATCAACCGGGAAACCCAGGTAGCCCATATTACTCCGTATGAGGCATACGTTTTCCTGCTGCAGACCTACCTGGATATTCAGGAGCAGCAGACCATTGACGGTTATCTGGTGAAATTGCTGTCTGATGCCGGCTACAAGACTTACAGCTACCAGACTGACGCTGTTGCCCAGGCTATCCGGATTATAGAAGACCACCACGGCGTCATTATCTCTGACGTAGTCGGCCTTGGAAAAAGTATAATTGCCGCTCTGACTGCTGCCGGGTTATGCGGCAAACGCGGCATTATCATCAGCCCGCCCGGTCTCATCGGCGGTACTGACACGAATGGAAATCGCTCCGGCTGGGTTAAGTACAAGGAAGACTTCGGCCTGCACTCTTGGGAAATCCACTCTTCCGGGAACCTGGAGAAAGCCTTTAATGTGGTCCGTCAGCATGATGGTTTTCAAACCGTTATCATTGATGAAGCCCATCGCTTCCGTAATGAAGATACCCAGGATTATGAACACCTGGCCAACATCTGCCGCGGCCGCAAGGTAATCCTGCTCTCAGCCACCCCGTTCAACAACACACCGGCAGATATTTTTGCCCTGCTGAAGCTTTTTGCCGTACCGGGGCAGTCCACCTTAAGCATTGATGGTAACTTAACCGCGGAATTCCGGCAGTATCATTCGCTATTCACCAAACTGTCCAACATTAAAAAGAACCATAACTCATCCAATCCACGCAACCGTCACAAAGCGCTGCTGCAATATGCTGAACTTTTTGGTGAAGGTGAAGTTGATCTTCTTAAAGTGGATGACCTCACCCGGACGCTTTCACTGCGCATCAAAAACACCATCGCTCCAGTAACCATCCGGCGCAACCGCATCGACCTGAAGCGAGACCCTCAGTATTCCCAGGAGATGGTAGACCTGCCTGAAGTCCAGGACCCGCGGGAATGCTTCTTCGAACTGACACAGGAACAATCTGATTTCTATGATCGGGTAATAACTGAATATTTCGGTGAAAACGGCCGCTTCACCGGCGCTATCTACCGGCCTTATATCTATGAAGTGGGGTTGGATGCTGATCCGGATACCTTGGATGAGGAAGGCAACCGGCAAGCCCAAAGCCAGACCAATCTGTATGATTTCATGCGCCGCCTGCTGGTCAAGCGCTTCGAAAGCTCCTTCGGCGCTTTCCGTGACAGTGTCCGCAATTTCCGGGGCATCGCCATTAAGGCCCGCCAGTTTATCCACAACAACGGCAAGTACATTCTTGACCGCAAGCTGCTCAACCGCATTTATGACCTAGACGGCGATGAGGTGGCCGAGGCACTTGAAGAATTTAAATCGACACTGGATGAAAAGATCAGCCCCAAATTGGGCCGTGTTTATGAACTTGATGATTTTGTCGACCGGGACCGTTTCCTGGCTGATATTGATGCTGATATCGAATTGTTGGATCAGGTTCTTACCGAACTGGAAAAGCTCAAGCTGACCGATAACGATCCCAAGATGGCCCGCCTGGCTAAAGACCTGGAAACCATCAGACAGATCAAGGACTCCCCAGACGAGCCTGAGCGTAAAGTGGTCATTTTCTCGGAATACATAGACACTGTGGCTTACGTCGAACAGTATCTGCGTTCCATCTACGGTGACCGGTTGATTGCCGTAAAGGGTGATTATGGCAAAGGAAAGGCTACTGAAATCCTGGCTAACTTTGACACCTCATTCACCGGGCGTAACCGCAATGATATTCAGATCCTTTTGACCACCGACAAAATGTCAGAGGGCTTTAACCTTAACCGGGCCGGCGCTGTCATCAACTATGACATCCCCTGGAATCCCACCCGGGTCATCCAGCGGGTCGGCCGTATCAACCGTGTCAGCAAAAAAGTGTTCAACAAACTCTATATCTACAACTTTTTCCCCACCCTTCAGGGGGCTGACATCGTCAGAATACGCCAGATTGCCACTCAAAAGATGTTTCTCATCCATAACGCACTTGGTGAAGATTCCAAGATTTTTGAACCGGATGAAGAACCCACCGCCTCAGAACTCTTCCGGCGTGTTCAGCTGAACCCGGAAGCCGGTGAAGAGGAAAGCTTCCACACTACTTTGCGGCGGCTTTATCAGGAAATTGACGAAGAGATTAAACAGAAAGTTAGCAAATTCCCCAAACGGCTGAAGGTGTCCAAGCTGGCTGATTCATTCAGCCAAACCGCCTTTTTCCGCCGCGCCAGCAGCCTGTTCGTCCGGCAATTCGCACCGGATGAAGAAAAACCGCGGCAGCTTTCTTTCCAGGAAGCGCTGACCTTTATTGAGTGTTCACCGGATGAACCTGCCTTACCCGGTAAAGTTTTTGATTGGGATTCCTACCAGGCGCTCAAAAACTACCGCTCCCCGGTTGGAGGCGCGGCCACGCCCAAGAGTTTTGAGCAGAAAGCTTACAATAACTTAAAAACCATCTTGAATGATAGTTCCGGTGATTATGAGTCTTTAACGCCTTTCATCATATCTCTTATTGAGGACATCAATGATTTCCGCACCCTGCCGGACTTCACCCTTCGTGAATTGGCCGCCCTTGATGTAACCGTTGCCGCTAAACGCAAAAAAACCATAAAAAAGTTAGACGAATTACGCTTCAACTTAGGTGAAAACTACTTAGAAGAAGTTAAAAAGCGTGCCGGCCAGGTCGGCAAGACGGTCATCGTCGCCGTACAGAACACACCGGAGAGTTTATTACATGAGCAAGGAACTACTGCAGAGAGTAATTGATCAGGGAGCGGCAGATGAGCCGCTTCATCACTTTTTTAACGGCGTCAGCAATGCCTATCGGCAGCTGGAGCAGCCCATTGAGTTGGACCATGATCACTTCATTAAACCTGTACTATTGGGTGAGATTTCATTCACCACCGTTGACAGGCTTTGCGTAGTCACCGCTCAGGTTGCTGAAAACTTGAGTGAACGCTCCGGCAAGAAAGCTCAGTACGAATTTGCCCGGAAGCTGCTTAAGCAGTTTAACCGCTATGACGGCGGCATCTTCATCTTCAAAGGAGATAATAAACAGTTCCGCTTCAGCCTGGTCTATACCCAGTACCAGGGTCCCAATCGGGATTTCAGCAATTTCCGGCGTTTTACTTACTTCGTTGATACCGTACAGACCAATAAGACCTTTAAGGAACGGGTTGGCCTGGGTAATTATTCCAGCCTGGAAAAGATTAAAGAAGCCTTTTCAGTGGAGAAGGTCAACAAGGAGTTCTACAAGCAAATAGCCCAGTACTTCTACCGCTTGACGGGCAAAGATGGCAAACCGCGGGAACTAACCCTCCCGGACAACGGGTCGGCAAATGCTAAATTTCTTGAAGAATTCAGCGTACGGCTCATTGGGCGCATCATTTTCTGTTGGTTCCTGAAGCATAAGCGCTCACCGACGGGGATTCCTCTTGTTCCCGACGATGCCTTATCCACAAAGGCAGTTAAAGAACATTACTATCATTCCACGTTGGAACGTTTATTTTTCGAAGTTATGAATACTCCTACCAATAAACGAAAAATAGATCTTAGCGCCTACATTCCGGGGCATGAGTGGATTCCGTTCCTTAACGGCGGCCTTTTTGAACCCCATAAAGATGACTACTATAGCAATAACCCCAACTGGGTGTTAACAATCCCAGATAATTGGTTTACCGATTTTTTCAGACTGTTAGAACAGTATAACTTCACGATAGATGAAAACTCCACTGTTGATGCCGAAGTGTCGGTTGACCCGGAGATGATGGGGCGAATTTTCGAGAATCTCCTGGCTGAAGTCAACCCGGAAACCGGAGAAACAGCCCGAAAGGCCACAGGGAGCTACTACACTCCGCGTACAGTTGTGGACTACATGGTGGAGCAGTCTCTGAATCAATATCTCCAAACAACGACAAACCTGAGTGAGGATAAGCTTACCAAATTGCTTTCATACGAAGATAGTATAGGGGATTGGCCAGGGATAGAAAAAGAGGCTGTCGTTAAAGCATTGAAGGGAATTAAAGTAATCGATCCAGCTTGCGGCTCCGGCGCTTTTCCGATGGGTATCCTTCACCGTATTATTTTGGCGCTGGAAAAAATAGACCCCAAGCTGGAAATTTGGCGGCGGCATTACTTGGAATCACTCGATAGCGTTTTTAGAGAGATGGTCAATGAAAGTGTTTCACAGGAGAATTGGAATTACCTACGGAAATTAATTACCATCCGTGAATCCATATTTGGTGTTGATCTTCAAGAGATCGCCGTTGAAATAGCAAAGCTACGGTGTTTTCTTTCGCTTATTGTTGACGAATACGTCAATGATGACACCTTGAAAAACCGCGGTATCAAACCCTTACCCAACCTAGAGTTCAAGTTTTTGGCAGCCAATAGTCTGAGAGGACTGCCAAAAACTGAGGGCTTAGGGATGTTCGAAGACAATGTTTCAATTGAAAAACTAGCTAGGTTACGTAGGGAATACTTTAGTAGTTTTGGAGAACGCAAGAAAGATTTGGTCCGTGAATTCCAAAATGTACAGGATACCTTAGCTGATTATTACCGCCGCCATCTTTATCTCACAAAGACAGATCTTTCCGGTACAAGCATTCGCATAAAGGGGTCTGGAGTAACCCAGACGCAATACCTCGCAAATTGGCAACCCTTTAAAAACCAATCTAGTGACTGGTTTGAACCCGGATGGATGTTTGGTGTACATGGGGGATTTGACGTGGTGATTGCGAATCCGCCATACCTGAATCTAACCGTTAATAGCTATAAAGCAGACCTATTGGAAGAATATAATAAGCGATTTAAAACCCTAAACGGAGCTCAATCGAAAAATCTCTTTGCTCTGTTCATTGAGTTGGGGTTTGAACTTGTAAGCCCTTCTGGGAATATCGTAATGATCGTTCCAGAAGGATTAACAAATACAAGAAGCTATACCAATGTTAGGGAACTGTTTAATGGGGGAAAGTCTTTAAATAGTTTGGTTATTTTCGATGAATTTGTTTTTGACTCATCTGTTATCGGTAGCGTAGTATTTTTAGCCTCAAATGCGAAAAAATCTGATTTTCCGGTTTACCTTATGGATTCGGAGGGGTATGTAAATGAGATAAAAAGGATTAACAAATCTGAAATTATCAATTCTCCTTACTACGTCTGGAAGACGCGTGAAAGCGCTAATAGTATAGCTGGGAAAATTCTGAATCATGGGAAACCACTCGCTTCTTTGAATTTCAGTTTTTCGAAAGGGATGGTAGTCAGAAATCGCGAAAACCATTTGAGGGTATCCAGCACAAAACCCGACGAGCTTCCTTTCTTACTCGGTAAAAATATTGATCGATACTGTTTACGCTATCAGTATTTTACAACGTACGGAGAGTTAGAGATTGTGGGTGGCACGAAGGTGCTGAGCAAACATCTTGTGACCCCGAGGATTCTTATTAGGAGAACTGGGAGCTGTGTTTGTGCGACATACTCGACCACGCCTGAGTTGGTTGAGAGTACTATTTATATTATGACAGGCGAAGACTTGAAATACGTACTTTCAATACTGAACAGCAAACTGATGACGTATTACGCAAAAGAAACGTTTATCACGAATCAACAAGCATTCCCTCAGATCGTTTTGAGCAATATTCAAGAACTGCCCTTGGCAATTGCCGACGAGAATTCAAAACACACTTTATCCCAACTTGCCGACCAAATCCTAACTATCACGCAAGCGGAAGATTACCATTCCGATTCAATTAAACGGTCTGTAGTCAATAAATTAGAAAAGCAGATCGACCACATAGTGTATGATTTATATGGGTTAACCGTAGCAGAAGTGGAGGTGGTAGAGGGAAAGGTAAAATAATGAACAATTATAACACCTATCAATTACAAATTGATCCGATACGGTTCTCATGTGTGGGTGCCAACGGGAAAGCGCAAAAGAACTTCATTTTTCCGGATACCAAGAATAAAACACCCAAACTGTATGTGATACGAGGTGGGGATGAAATCAGTTATGTCGGGGTGACTACTCAAAGTATCAATACCCGGCTGAAAATGGGGTTCGTAACTGACGGTAATAATGGCTATCACGGTTACAAATGGCGACATCACCTGCCCGTAGCCGAATTATTGGTCTGGTCCTCCCAGAAGAGAATGCGAATTTTGTTGAATCCGTGGAAGGGGAACTGGTTTTTCTTATCCGCCGTGAAACGGGTAAATGGCCAAAGCATCAGATGGAGATTCATTTTCATCCAGACGCGACGGAGGAAGAGCAAAAAACGGCAGAATCAATATTGCAGGAAATAATATGAAAGTCCTTTTAGACACCAATATCGTAATCCATAGAGAGGCGGCGACAGTCGTCAATGAAGATATCGGTGTCTTGTTCCGCTGGTTAGATAACCTTCAACACACAAAGTGCATTCATCCCGTAACGGTCACTGAGATAGAGAAACACGAAGACGCGCGGGTGCGCCGTTCGTTCCACGTAAAGCTAGGTAATTACAACATCCTCAAGACCCAAGCACCTATGGCGGACACCGTGATAACTATTTGTAAATCAATGGATGACCATGTGAATGACCACAATGACACGTTACTCGTCAATGAATTACATGCCGGTAGAGTCGATGCCCTAATAACGGAAGACAAAAAAATTATCCAAAAAGCAGCTTTGCTTGGGCTCACGGATAAAGTCTTTTCGATTGACGCCTTCCTCGAAAAAGTAACGACCGAAAATCCAGACTTAGCTGACTATGAAGTCTTATCAGTTAAGAAAGAGATGTTCGGACACCTTAATATAACAGATGAATTTTTTAATTCCTTTAAGGCGGATTATCCAGGTTTTGAGAAATGGTTTAATCGAAAAGCTGATGAGACAGTGTATGTCTGTTCAGCCAATAATCATCCCGTTGCAGTGCTGTATGTAAAACCTGAGGATAAAAGCGAAGATTACTCGGACATTTCCCCGCCTCTCCCAAAGATGAAACGCCTTAAGATCAGCACGTTTAAAGTCGCACTTAACGGTTTTCGATTAGGCGAACGATTTTTAAAGATCGTGTTTGACAACGCCTTGCGCTTTAAAGTCGATGAGATATATGTAACTATTTACAACAAAAGCCTTGAACAGCAAAGGTTAATCAATTTGCTTGAAGAATTTGGATTCCATTTCCATGGTTATAAGAGTAGTCCTGGGGGACCAGAGTCGGTTTATGTCAGGTCCTTTGCAAGAACAGCCGACAGAGTCCATCCTCGCTCAACCTACCCATTTTTCTCTACATCCGGGCGATGCTTTATCGTCCCAATATATCCCGAATACCATACTGACCTTTTTCCGGATTCAATTCTTCGGACAGAGTCACCCAGTGATTTTGTTGAGAATGCCCCTCACCGTAATGCAATTAAGAAGGTTTATGTCTCTCGTTCAATTGAACGGGACTTGAATAGCGGTGACATTATCGTTTTTTATCGTACTGGTGGTTTCTATCAAGGTGTCGTTACGACGTGTGGAATTGTAGAAAAGGTTATTGACGACATACAGTCAGAGGAAGAATTCATCCGCTTATGCCGTAAGCGCAGTGTATTCACTGATAAAGAACTTTCTTCACAATGGAATTACAGTGCACAAAATCGCCCATTTATCATCAATTTTCTGTATACAGTCACATTTCCCAAAAGAATCAATATGCAGCGTTTGATTGAACTTGGTATCATAAGAGACATAACAAGCGCACCAAGGGGTTTTACGCCAATTAGTGTTCAAAACCTAAAAGATATTTTGAAAGAGTGTAATATAGATGAAAGTCTTATTGTCGATTAAACCACATTACGCTGAAACAATCTTCAATGGTTCAAAACAGTATGAATACCGTCGTACTATTTTCAATAAAGAAAAAATAAAAACTGTGGTAGTTTATTCATCCGCTCCTGTTCAACGAATCATTGGTGAATTCGAAATTGATCGTATTATCCAGGATAAACCGCGAATTCTTTGGAAAAAGACAGGTTTATATGGTGGAATTACTGAAGAGTTATTCTCAAAGTATTTTGCTAACAAGGAAATTGGATACGCCATAAAAGTAAAAAAAGCAAAGAAATATGATGCACCGTTGTTACTTAAAGATTTTTCGGTTTCCTTTCCACCTCAATCGTTTGCATATTTGATTTAGTATCCAAAATAACTTTATTAAGCCCATTGCTGAACTATTTTTCAATCGCCACCCATCCCATTCAAAACCAGCTCGCCTTTCCTCTATTCACCGCCTTCCTTTAATTATTTCAAAAACACCCAACAAAAAACCATGTCCATTCTCCCCATATTGGGTTATTATATAGTGGTATGCCGTTTTATGAAGTAAAAGAGCCTGTCGGTTGTAGGGGAGTATCTGATGCCGCCTAGCCGGGAGCGCGTTTATTACAAGGCTTTGCGCCAGGCTCTGACGGCTGTTCAGGCGGAAAAGCCGCTCAAGGCCAAACTGAGCCATCTGGCCCGCATTACTTCTCGCTGCCTGGATGCCGGGGCCGCCATACTGGTTACTGATGCCACCGGAAAAAACCTGGTCCACACTGCCCACTGGCAGCTGCCGCCTTTTTTCGTGCAGAAGGGCTTGTTGAATATTGAAAAAAGCCTGCTGGCGTCCGGTAATCATGAACCGGTGCTGGTAACCGATATCGCCGGTGACGCCCGAGTGCAGTACCCGGAGCTGGCGGCCCAGGCGGAAATAGCCGCCATACTCAGCCAGGATGTCACCCGCGGCGGCCGGCAGCTGGGCGCCCTGCGCGTATATTTCAAGCAGGTCCCTTCCCTGAATAACCAGGACAACAGCTTCATCAAGGCCATGGCCCAGGTGGTGGGAATGGCGCTTTCCGGTGCCTCAGCTGCGGATACTGGGGGCAAAGTCGTTGATGCCGCCGGAGCTTCCGGGGCCGGGCAGCTGACTGAATTCGCCCACCAGAGTGAGCGGGAATTTGCCCGGATGCTGGATTTCTACCGCATACCCTGGGCCTATGAGCCGCGCTCCTTCCCCATAGGGTCAAAAAGCAGCGGCGCGGTGGAGATGTTTACCCCGGACTTTTTCCTGCCGGATATTGACACCTATATTGAGCTGACCACCATGAAGCAGTCGCTGGTGACCCAGAAAAACCGTAAAGTGCGCCTCTTCAAGCAGCAGTACCCGGGTATCAAGATAAACCTGTTGTATAAGAATGATTATGAGAAGCTGCTGGCCAAATACGGGGTCGGACCGCTGGCAGAATCCAGGGCTCACGGCATAAAGCGCATATTATTTACCAGCGCTGATATTGAGCGGCGGGTGGCGGAAATGGCCGAGCGCGTCTCGGCTGACTACGACGGACTGCGGCCGGTGCTTATCGGGGTGCAGCGGGGCTTTCTGTGCTTCATGGCTGACCTGATTCGTCGCGTTACCGTGGCGGTTGAAATTGACTATATGGCCATTTCCTATTACAGCGGGGAAAAAGACGCCGGAGTCAAGGTAACCAAAGACGCTGATCTGTCGCTCAAGGACCGGCATATACTCCTGGTCGAAGACATTGTCGATACCGGCATAACCCTTAACTACATCCTGAACTACCTGAAATCCAAGCAGCCGGCCAGCGTCACCGTATGCGCCCTGCTTGACCGGAAGGCGCGAAGGCTGATAGATACTGAACTGAAATATATCGGTTTTGAACTGCCGGATGAATTCGTCGTCGGCTACGGGCTGGATTTCCATGAGGAATACCGCAATCTGCCCTATATAGCCATACCGGAAATTGATGCCCCTCATAAGGGCGGAGCGGGCGCTGAGCCTTAGCGCTGCGGATAAAAAAAGGGGTCCCAAGTAGCCTCTGCCCCCGGGAAATTTCCAGTAAACTTGCTTGCTATACGGTCTTTACCTGGGATTTCCTTAACCAAATCCAGAACGAATCTTGGTTTTGATAAGTTCCTCTTTCAGCTTGACCAGCTAACCGCTTGCTTTCCTGATTCTCCCATTGCATCGGTTACTTGGGACATTACAATGATTCCACACCCGCCTATTGCCTGTCAACAATGTATAAAGCTGTTCAGCAGTATTGAGCGGGCTGTTTCGGCCTTTTTAATCTTTGAATTATTAACTAAATCACAGCAAACGGGCTTTTTTGACGGCAGCTGAGTGTGGTCCTGGT
Source organism: Dehalogenimonas sp. NIT-SK1 (assembly GCF_055384165.1). Classification (NCBI taxonomy): domain Bacteria; kingdom Bacillati; phylum Chloroflexota; class Dehalococcoidia; order Dehalococcoidales; family Dehalococcoidaceae; genus Dehalogenimonas; species Dehalogenimonas sp. NIT-SK1. The sequence goes on along the minus strand of NZ_AP042352.1, from coordinate 404,934 downwards.
TGGCTCCTAGCTCAGTAGAAAGAAGTCAACGGTATAGTAGCCAATGAAGGCCAGTCCCAGGTTTTTGACCATATTGCCGGCCAGGGTCAGGCTAATCCATTTCACCGGCGGGAATTTCAGCGTTCCCAGCGCCATGGTTACCGGCAAATGGATTGGGTTCATGATTGCCGAAATCAAAAAGGCGGTAAGTGGACCCCTTCGGCCCACCAGTTCCAGGGCTTGCTGGTAGCGCCGGCCGTCAAACCTGGAAATTATCCTTCGGGAAATATCCTTGCCGCCGTAGCCGATGGCAAATGTCGGTGTCTGACCCAGGGTAGCCCCCAGCGCCGAGGTAACACCCACCATAACCGGCGCCATCATGCCCCACTCCAGCGACAGCGTATTGGCCAGCAGGACAACCGCCAGGTAGTATGGTATGGGAATAAGGGTAAGGCTTACCAGGCTGTTGGCCGCCAGGGTGGTAATAAACACTCCCGCCAGGCTGTAAGCCACTATTCGCTCCACATCCACCAGGCTGTCCCGGTTAAGCAGCGCCGCCGCCACCAGACCGAGGGTAACAGCCAGGGCCATCACCGCGAATATGTTTTCTCTTTTTGGCATTTTCCCGTTCCGTTATGATGCCGGGCCGCATGCGGCTCACCGAACATTCCCAGCCGCAAAGTGTCGGTCCGCGCCCAAATACCATTATGATATTTGCCGCCGGTAAAAGCCAGTAGCCGGGGGTGCGCGTCATCACCTGAAATCAAACCCCGGCTGGAAGAAAAAGAAAGGATAAAAAAAGAGAACGCCCCCAAGGGAATTCGAATCCCTGTTGACGGCTTGAAAGGCCGCTGTCCTAGGCCTCTAGACGATGGGGGCAAGGCAACCGTAGAAGTATAGCAAAAACACCGCTGCCTGACAAACATACAGTAGTCGGCGTTTATGCTAAAATGGCAGCCGATGAATAATACTGATTCACCGGAAGAATCGCCGCCGGCTGCCGTACCCGCCTCCGCCAACGGCTCATGGGTGCAGCGGCGGCTGCTGCCGGTTCTTTCCATAACTTTCGTGGTCGCGGTAGTTGCCGGCGTACTGATCATCTACAACACCAATCCGGACCTGGTCGGGCAGCTCAAGGAATACGGCTACCTGGGTGCTTTCATCATCAGCGCCCTGCTCAACGCCACCGTGGTGCTGCCGGCTGGCAATTTCCTGGTGCTGGCCGCCCTGGGAGCCACCCTGCCTTCACCAACCCTGGTCGGGCTGCTGGCCGCGGCCGGGGCGGCCTTCGGAGAAATGACCGGGTATCTGGCCGGCTACTCCGGACGGGCGGTTGTGCCGCAGCATCATGCCTGGTACCAGCGGATCCGCGGCTGGATGGAGCGCTACGGCATGTGGGCCATCTTCGCCCTCTCGGCGGCGCCGCTGGTCTTTGACGTGGCCGGTATTACCGCCGGAGTGGCACGCTTTCCGGCGCGCAAGTTTTTTGTCGCCTGTTTCCTCGGCCGCAGCGTGCTGTATATCCTGCTCGCCTGGGCCGGCGCGCTGGGCTGGGAGAAGGTTATTGACTGGCTGGCTGCCTGACCTTGAGTATCATCAGCCCGCCCGCCACAAAATACACTATGGCCGCCGTCAGCATCACCTGGTAGCCCATATTCAATGAAACCCCGTTGAAATAGTCAATTACCGGCCCGATTAGCCGGGACAGTGCCGCCCCGCCAGCGGTAGCCATGTTGGCGATGGCCAGGTAGCGGGCTTCCTCGCCCCTGACCACCAGGTCGGTAGCCAGTGCCCAGTTGACTACCACAAAAGTACCGGTAGCGTAACCGGTAACCGCCGCGGCAATATACATGGCGCTAATCGTCGGCCATATCAGGATGATAAATATCCCCGCCGCGCCCAGCAGCGCCGCCCAGAGCGAAAGCCTTCCCCGGCCGTAGCGGTCGGCCAGGTAGCCGGCGGGGAAGACGGCAATACCCATACCGGCAACCGCCACCACCAGGAACCCGGCGGTAGCTTTGGCCGGGTCAGCTACTCCAATAACGTCGCGCAGAAAATACAGGGCAAACTGCTGTATGGTCGCCCCGGCCATCAGAACCAGCAAGCGCGACCCCAGGAACCAGCCGAAACCCGGTACCTCCTTCAGGTTGAACCGGTAGCTTAAAAGCGGGTTTTTGAATTTGGCCACCGCCACCGGCACCGGTGGTTCATCAAGCCGTCGCCAGATATAAAACAGAATACCGGTAAGCAGCAGCGAAAGCACCGCCAGCGCCGTCCACAGCCCGCCGCTGTCTTCGGCTGAATAGCCGGAAAGCAACCGGCCGATGAGCAATACACCCACCGCGCCGCCCAGTATTTCCATCAGGGATTTTAGTGAAGCGGCTCGTCCGCGGTGATTCGGTGCCACCATCTCCGGTATGTAGCCCTGGTACGGTCCCTGGGCGGTGTTGGCCGCCAGTTGAATCAGGCAGTAAAAGACAAACAGCACCGTCAGGCTCTCCGCCAGCCCGATGCCGGAAATAAGCACCAGTACGGCAATGCCGCCGCCCAGCACGTAGGGCTTGCGCCGGCCCCAGCGGGAAGAAGTGGCGTCGGAAACAGCGCCGGCCACCGGCTGGACCAGCATGGCAATTATCAGCCCGACAAAAGTCAGCGCGCCCAGTGCGGTGTTTTTTTCCGTCTCGCCGACAAAGTCCAGTACCCTCAGCGGCAGGATTATCCCGTGCAGACTCTGCGACAGTGCCGTCAGCCCCAGGCCGAGAATAGTAATTTTCAGGTAATCGCTCACCCGGAGTGACGGAAATCTCAGCCGCTTCATGGCGACACTTTATCAGAGCGGCCTGCTTTTCACAATCGGGCTTGCCATGCTAAACTTGCCTGTTATGACCGCTTTGACGCAACAGGAACTCAAGGAACTCATCAGCGGGTCTCCATCTTTGCTTTCCGAATATCTTGACCTTGAAAGCCAGCTGCAGCCAAACGGCATTGACCTGACGCTGCGGGAAGTCTTCAGCATCGAGGGCACCGGCGTCATCCCGGTGGATAATGCCGGCCGTAAATTGTCGTCCCTTGAAGCTATGCCTTATGATGAAGACGCGCGCATCCACCTGGCGGAGGGCCAGTATATCATCACTTATAATGAGGTGGTCAGCCTGCCGGAAGACGTCATGGCCCTGGGACGCACCCGCTCCAGCCTGCTCCGCTGCGGCGCCGCCATCCATACCGCGGTATGGGACGCCGGTTACTCAGGGCGCTCCCAGTCACTGATGGTGGTCTATAACCCCGGCGGCATTACCCTGGAAAAGAACGCCCGTCTGATGCAGCTGGTCTTCTTCCGCCTCTCAAACACCACCACCGGCTACAACGGCATCTACCTGAACGAAAACACCTGAACCCACAGATTCCTCGCAGCAGCCCAAGAACTCTAATCCAAACGCTTTTTCTATATTACCTTAACCCCCACTCTGTCATTACCCGTGAAAACGGATAATCCATACACCGTACCCGTCATTGAACCACACCAGTCATTGCGAGCACCAGCGAAGCAATCTCGGTCATCCTGTCCCTGTCCCATACCGTCACTGCGAGGCTCCCGCCGAAGCAGGTCTGGTAATCTGTCTAACGTCATTGCGAGCCCCAGCGAAGCAATCTCGGTCATCCCGTCCCTGTCCCATACCGTCACTGCGAGGCTCCCGCCGAAGCAGTCTCGGTACCCCAACAACGTCATTGCGAGCGTCAGCGAAGCAATCTCGGTATCTATTTTGGTTATTTGAATTTGAGTATTTGATATTGTTTAGCGTTTAGAAATTCGATATTAGGATTTGTTTGCTTTTTGGTTCTTAAGATTTGAGATTTTCCCGCTTCCCCTTTTCGGTCATTTGATATTAGATATTGTTTAGGATTTAGATATTAGTATTTAGAAATTATATAGTGCTTCGATATTAGAATTTCCCGCTCGGCGTCTCTGTCATTCTCGGCGAAAGCCGGGAATCCACTTCCTTGTATAACTGATAACTGAAAACTATTAACTTGGGTAACTGACCACTGCCAACTAATAACTGTGAACTTATCAAACTGAGAACTCTAAACTACTGACAACTGAAAACTGAAAACTGACTACTAACCTCTGACTACTTAACCGTTTTTGAACCTTTGAATTTAAGTATTAGATATTGTTTAGCATTTAGACATTCGATATTAGGATTTAGAAATTACATAGCGCTTAGCTATTAGAAATTCCCGCAAAGAGAGCCTTATCTGTAACTCAAGTCCACCACCGTCACCCCGGAGCCACCCTGCCACAGGTCCGCGACACGGTAATCCTGCACCAGCGGATGCCCGCTGAGATACCGGCTCACTTCGGTCCGTAACACCCCGGTTCCCTTGCCGTGGTTAACCCGCACCCGGTAATGACCCGCCTGGAAGGAATCATGCAGGAAACCATCCAGCACCGGCAGCGCTTCCACCACGGTCAGGGCATGCAGATCAACTTCCGGAGCGGTTTCCAAATCCCGGTAAGGCCTGCCGACTGCGGCTGAGGGTTTTCTGCTTTTGCGGTTATTCCTGCGGGCCATGACTGATTATAACATCCGCGCCGCCTGGCCGCTTTTTTTTAGATAACCTATTCCAATTGCCTCTCCCCCGGGTTTATAATATTCATTACAGGGGAAAAGCTATGGCCACTAAATATGATAATAAGGAACTATTATCCCTGAGCCCGGCCAATCCGCCTTCTGCGCTGCTGCCCGGCCCTTCCGGCCAGATGGTATTTAACCTGCTTCCGTCAGGCAGTGGTTTTCAGTTGCCTTTGCCGGAAAACGCGGATGACAAACTGCGTACCGAAAAATCATCCCCGGACCTGGACTGGCACTGTTACCTGGGCAGCCGCTAGGCACCCGTACCGGTCTCCAGCAAGAAAGCATGCCACTGGCAGCGCTTGGGTGAAACGCATAACCGGAAAGGTATTGACACCCTTATAACCGCAACCTATACTTCATTCAAACGGCTTGCATATTTCCGTAAGGAGAGGCGCTATGGATGAAAAACAGATAGAAGAACGCATCCGAAAAGAGGCTGAACAACAGGCCAAACTGGACAAGAAACGCCAGGAGCAGGAGGCCAAAGAAAAGGCTGAGGCCGAAAAGAAAACGCAGAAAGAAGCCGAACTTCAGGCCAAACTGGATAAACAACGCCAGGAGCAGGAAGCCAGGGAAAAGGCAGAAGCCGACAAGCAAGCCCAGAAAGAAGCCGAACGACAGGCTAAGATAAAAGCTGAAGAAGAAAAACAAGCGCAAAAAGAAGCCGAGCGTCAGGCCAAACTGGATAAACAGCGCCAGGAGCAGGAAGCCAGGGAAAAGGCCGAAGCTGAGAAGCAAGCCCAGAAAGAAGCTGAACGACAAGCTAAGATAAAAGCTGAAGAAGAAAAACAGGCTCAAAAAGAAGCCGAGCGTCAGGCCAAACTGGATAAACAGCGTCAGGAACAGGAAGCCAGGGAAAAGGCAGAAGCCGAGAAGCAAGCCCAGAAAGAAGCTGAACGACAAGCTAAGATAAAGGCTGAAGAAGAAAAGAAGGCGCAAAAAGAGACCGAACGTCAGGCTAAACTGGATAAACAGCGCCAGGAGCAGGAAGCCAGGGAAAAGGCCGAAGCTGAGAAGCAGGCCCAAAAAGAAGCCGAGCGTCAGGTCAAAATAAAAGCTGAAGAAGAAAAGAAGGCGCAAAAAGAGGCCGAGCGCCAGGCCAAGGAAGCGGCCGCTAAAAAATCCCCAGTCCCGGCCGTGGAACCGGCAACCGCGGCTTATATTGAACCAACGTCTGCCACAGCCGAAACCTCGGCTCCGTCCGAACCCGCCGCTGGCCGTGAATTTACCGAGGGCAGCTATAAACTAAAACTCACCGGCTTCAACGCGCCGGCAGTCGCCGCCCTCAGGGAAACCCTGCATCGCACGGAAGGCTGTATGCTCACCGCTGTGGCCGGCAGCGCCGAAGGCGTAGTCATCAAGCTGAAACTGGAGCGCCCCATGCTGCTTCTGGATATGCTGTCTGAACTGCCGGGAGTCGCCCGGGTCAATCACTCGGACGGTGTTTTCAACCTGGATGCCGTAGCCTTCAGTTCACCAGCGCAGTAACCGAGGTAGAACTACCATCACCCAACGGTTATCTTAATAAGACCGGTACCAGCCGGCGTCAAGCGGTGCTTTTGCGCCCTTTAATGCTCCCTGTTTCTCTTGCCACGGCCGCCCGTAGAGCCTGGTAAGCCGTATTAGCTCTTCCAGCCGCTCAAGTCCGTTGGTCTCAAAAAACCGCCGCCGTTCCGTCCGGTCATTTATTTCTACCGCTTCCTGCCAGATAGCCCGGCCGCCCAGGAAACCGGACGCTCCGGCGCGGCAGGCCAGTTCCACCTGGCGGCGGAAAACATCAAAATCAGCCCCGGCGGAAAGTATCACCCATGGCGTTCGTGATGCCGTGTCCAGCGCTCGGCAGGCATCAAGCAGCGCGTCATCACTCATAATTAGCTTCATATCCGCCGGAAATTCCGCCTTGAGCACGTCAATCGGCAGCGCCGTCATCATCTCCGCCGTAGCTGTCACTATTTCCGTCTTTCTGGCCCCATAGTCTCCGGCGGCTTCCCCATCCAGCGGGTAACTGACCGGCTCCACCAAAAAAGGAATATCGTATTTACGGCACTCTAAAGCCGTCTTCTCCACCGTAGCCAGTTGCCGCCAGGCCAGGTCCCCGGAATCAGGTCGGAAGTACACCAGCATCTTCACCGCTGAAGCCCCCAGCCTCTTTATCTTCTCCACTCCCCAGCCATCCAGCAGGCGGGTAACCCTGGCGGTTTTATCACCCTCATAGCCGGTAGCCTCCACGCTGACCAGCAGTCCGGTATCCCCGGGCAGCGCCCCTCGGCTTATCGCCTGGGCGGCGCCGTAAATCGGGTCCAGCAGCACAGCGCTGGAAGCCGGTGCCAGCGCCCGGCAGAGGTCGGTCTTAAACTCGGTCATCAACCGGTAGCAGTCTTCGCCGGAAGTGCCGCACAGGCTTTTCTCCAGCGAACCACGGTGGTCCATGGCGGTCATGATGAACCGGCCGTTCTCATCAGCTATCTGCTGCAGCCCCCTCATCTTGCCAACGGTCAAATTAATATCCATGCCTTGATTATGCCCCGCCCAATCCCTTAAAGCAACCCCGGGGCAATCCGGACAATCTAAACTATGGTACTTAAAAACATTAAAAAATATTTTTATTTGGTACTAATTAGGGTCTTGTTTATGTGGTTGGGTTGATGTATAGTACTATTTAGTCACTTTTAGTGAGTTAAAGAAAGGTTTGGAGAGTTATGGAGCAAACATCTAATCAACCCCGGGTCACGCCGATGCTGACCACCAGTGAAGTCGCCGTCATCCTGAATGTCCACATCAACACCGTCCGCCGTTGGAGCAGCCAGGGCACTCTTAAATCCTACCAGCTGGGCCCCCGGGGTGACCGCCGCTTCCGCCGGGAAGATATTGACGCCTTCCTGTCGGGTCACACCCGGCAGCCGGATGATGCCCAGGGCTCTGCCGAGCAAGGAGAATAGCATGAACAAGATTCGTGTCATGATCTGCGATGAGCAGCCTTTTTTCCGTTCCGGTGTGGCCCATGCCCTCAGCAATAAAGATGAGTATGAAATCATAGAGTCAGACCCTTCAGACTCTCCGCTGGATAAGATTGAAGCCGCCATGCCGGACGTGGTTCTGCTTGGTTCGGACCTTACTTCGCAGAACGGCCTGGAACTGGGACGCCGGATTGTGAGGGTTTTCCCCAATATAAGGGTAATTATCCTCTCACCGGACCCCGGCGACACCGAGCTTTTTGAGGTAATCCGCACCGCCGCGGTGGCCTGCGTCCGCAAGAATTCAACCCCGGATGAGCTGCTGGAAACCATCCAGCGCGCTTCCCGCGGTGAATACCCCATCAATGAGAGCCTGTTCAGTCCCAACATCGCCCACAAGGTACTGAAGAACTTCCAGGAACTGACCGAAAGCGACGGTGACCTGGACGTAGTAACGCCGCTGACCAACCGTGAGCGCCAGATCCTTATCCGCGTCACTGACGGGCTGACCAACAAACAGATTGCCACCGAACTAAAAATAAGCGAGCAGACCATCAAGAATCACGTCTCGGCCATTTTGCGCAAACTCAACGCCAATGACCGCGCCCACGCCGCCGTGCTGGCCATCCGGCGCGGCTACATTCCGCTGGGCAAGGACACCGGTGCGCCGGCCGAAAACTAAACGGCTTTGAGCAACGGAAATAATATGTTTAACTAATTTAAGAGGTTTTATTAATGGCAGTATCCACGGTAAATAAAAAGATAACGGAAGGCCTGGCGCCCTACCTCCGCGGCCAGGGCTATGAGGTCACCGAGCAGGCTGCGCTTAACGGACGCTCCGGCCTGGAGCATGATTTTGACCTGCTGGCACGCCGCAATGACGGCTTCACCCAGCGCACCATCGCCTTTTCCGTGATGGCGGATCTTAAAGATAAGGCAGAGGCCGAATCAGCCATTTTCACCTTCGCCAACAAGACCTATGACACTGGCATCAGTGAACGGGTCATTATCCTGCCCACCAGTCTTATTAAAGAGGTGCAGCAGTTTGCTGACTCCCAGAAGGTCCAGATTTTTGACGAGGGTTCGCTGCAGGCGCTGTTCAGCCATGACGACCCCCCGCCGCCTGCTCCGGAGAAAGGTTCTCCTTCACTTGACGGTCCCTTGAAATTCCCGGATCGGAAGAGCCTGGTTGAAGCCCTGGAGAAGAACGGCTACCGGGTGGAGGAGCATGCCCGCCTGCTGGGCCGCAGCGGTATCGAACATACTTTTGACGTCATAGCCAATCAGAACGGCACCAAGGAACACGGCATGGGCATTGATATATTTGAAAACACGCCCATGATAAACCTGCAGGAGATATCCGTTTTTGACACCAAGGCTTATGACACCCGCATCGGCTTCAAGTTCATCGCCACCTCGGCGCCGCTGTCCGATGAAGCCCGCAAGTTCGCTGAATCACAGAAAATCCGCATTATAGAACTGGACTCACCCTACCCGGTTAAGGACAAGAAAGAACCGGCTGCGGAAGCTGAAGCAAAATCCGCCCAGAAGCCGGAAGGCAAAGCTGATAATAAAAGCCCGGACACCGCCGCGTCAAAAACGGAAGCCAAAACAGACAGCAAAACGGAAAAACCCACCAAGGCGGCGCCGGAGCTGCGTCAGCAGCCCTCTGCTGATGCTCTGAAGCTAATCCCGGAAGTCATGGCCCGCCGCTACTGCGCCATGCCCATCAAGACCTCCGGCAACACCCTGGAAGTGGCCATGTGCAACCCTTCGGACATCATGGCTATTGAGGCCCTTTCCGCTTACGCCAAGCGCCGGGTTAAGGCCGTTCCGGCAGATGAATCAGAACTCCGTGACGCCATGGACTTCAACTATAAAGGCTACGGCGAAGTTGATAAGTTCCTCTCCCGTGTTTCCATTTCTTCTGATGCCACAGATGAAAGCCTGGAAGTTGACGCCGCGGTGGACGCCCCGCTGGCCCAGGCGCTCAACCTTATTATTGAAGAGGCGGTCAAAGCCCGCGCCTCAGACATTCACCTGGAGCCAGATGAAGAGCGGTTGCGCGTCCGTTTCCGCATTGACGGCACGCTGCAGGAAATGATGAGCCTGCCCATCAGCGTGCAGCGGGCCATTATCTCCCGCATCAAGATTCTGTCATCGCTCAATATCGCTGACCATCATCACGCCCAGGACGGCCAGTTCTCCACCGTAGCCGGCGGCCGCAACATTGATATCCGCGTCGCCACCGCTCCCACCGTTCACGGCGAGATGTCGGTGCTGCGCATCCTGGATAAGTCCCGCGGCCTGCTGCAGCTGCCGCAGCTGGGCTTTGATGAGAATTCCCTTTCCCGGTTTGAAAACATGCTCCGGGTACCCTACGGCATGATCCTGGTTTCCGGCCCCACCGGCGCCGGTAAGACCACCACCCTGTATGCCGCCTTGAGTACCATTGACACCCGGTCGCGCAACGTAATCACCATTGAAGACCCGGCGGAATACCGCTTCAAAGACATTAACCAGATACAGGTCAATGTCCAGGCCGGCATCACCTTCGCCTCCGGTCTGCGCTCCATCCTGCGCCTGGACCCGGACGTCATCATGGTCGGTGAGGTCCGGGACGCGGAAACCGCCAACATCGGCATCCAGGCCGCCCTGACCGGCCACCTGATGCTTTCATCCATTCACGCCAATGACTCCGTGGGTGTGCTGTTCCGGCTGCTTGACCTCGGCGTCGAGCCGTTCCTGGTTGCCTCTTCAGTCATCGGTGTAGTCGCCCAGCGCATGGTGCGGCGCATCTGTCCTTACTGTAATCATGAAGTTGAAGCCCCGGTGGTAGAGCAGGTCGCTTATGAACGGGAAACCGGTGAAAAGCGCGCCAAGTTCACCTACGGCACCGGCTGTAAATCCTGTGCCTTTACCGGCTATCTCGGCCGTGTCGGTGTCTTTGAGATTATGTATTATTCGGAAACTCTAAAGCGCATGCTGCTGGATGGTGCCGGCGCCGGTGATATCCGCGCCCAGTCCATCCGGGAAGGCATGATTACCATGATGAAGGACGGCATGCTGAAAGTACAGAAAGGCATCACCACTCCATCAGAGGTACTGCGCAACGCCTATTCTCCGGAGGAAGTGTTCTAAAAATTTATTGATTTATATCACATATAGTATTGTAATTAGTAGTATAATAAAGATATGAACAGATGTTGGGCACAAAACAGCTTGGAGACACCGGCTCAGTTGAGGCCGGAACTAGCCGTTATTTCGGCTTTTTCCGAACAATTTTTCGGAACCGCGCCGGGTTTCTATTGCCCAAACTCTCCGTCATTACCACCATTCCGTCATTGCGAGGCTCCGCCGAAGCAATCTCGGTACTTGCCGCCACTCCGTCATTGCGAGGCTCCGCCGAAGCAATCTCGGTTATCCCAGGCTTGTCATTCTCGGCAAAAGCCGGAAATCCATTTCCTTATTCCGTCATTGCGAGGAGCACAGCGACGTGGCAATCTCATCACCAACCGCCACTCCGTCATTGCGAGGCTCCGCCGAAGCAATCTCGGTTATCCCGGGCTTGTCATTCTCGGCGAAAGCCGGGAATCCATTTCCTTATAGAACTGAAAACTGAATACTAATTACTAAGCAACTAAATAACTGAATACCGATAACAAAAAAGGAAACAGAAAAATGGATTTCGCCTACGTAGCCTATAATCAGGAAAGAAGACTGGTCCAGGGCAAGGTAGCAGCCACTGACAAAGAATCTGCTGCCCGCATGCTGGCGCATAACGGCTTCCAGGTACTGTCCCTGAAGTCCAAATCCAAGCTGTTTTCCTCCGGCACCGCCAGTCTTTTCGCCGGCAAGGTGAAACTGGGTGAAATAATCCTCTTCTCCCGTCAGCTGGCACTGCTGCTGGAGTCCGGCACCGATATCGTCACCGCCCTGGAACTGCTCCAGGAGCAGACCACCAATAAAACCTTCCGCACCACCTTGGGGCACGTCGCCAATGACATCCGCGGCGGTTCATCCCTGTCCGGCGCCATGAGCCGTCACCCCAAGGTCTTCTCGCCGCTTTTTCACCGCGTCCTGTCCGCCGGTGAACAGGGCGGTAATTTGGAAATAGTGCTGCGCAACATGGCGGACTTCCTGCAGCGCATGAATGAGACCCAGAAAAAACTTAAAAGCGCCATGACCTACCCGACCGTCGTAGCCGTGGTTGCCGTAATAGTGGTAGCCGTGCTGATGATCTTTGTGCTGCCCACCTTTACTGACCTTTATCGGCAGCTGGGTACTGATCTGCCCGCTGCCACTCAGATACTCATTAACGTAACTGACTTTTCCACCGCATACGGCATCTATATTCTCGGCGCTATCATTGCTGCCGTCATTGGCCTGGTGCTCTGGGGCCGCACCGTCAACGGCCGCTATAATATTGATAAGGCGCTGCTCAGAATGCCCATAATCGGCCGCATTATCCAGCTTTCGGAGCTTTCCCGCGCCGCCCAGACCATCGCCCTTTTGTTCAAGGCCGGTCTGCCGCTGCCGGAAATTATGGTTCAGGCCAAGAACGCCACCTCAAATAAAGTCGTCGGTGAAGCCCTGGATGAAGTCCAGAATGAACTCATCCGCGGTGAAGGCATCTCCGGTCCCATGTCCCGGCGCAAGGTGTTCCTGCCCATGATGGTGCAGATGGTCGGTGTCGGTGAGGAAACCGGTAAGCTTGATGATACTCTCTCCACCGTTGCCCACACCTATGACATGGAGGCGGATGACCGCATCAAGGGCGCCATTGACCTCATCCAGCCCACCATGACCGTAGTCATCGGCCTTATCGTCGCCTTTATCGCTGTAGCCCTGGTCGGCTCTATGTACTCTATGTACGGTCAGCTTTAATAATTAAATAGATATATGCTTCTCCATAATTGCGGAGAAGCTGAAGGTTAAGGGCCCATTATGGCCGCTGTAATTAACAGAATAAAAAATAAGAAAAACGGCTTCAGCCTGATTGAAGTATTGGTGGCTATGGCTGTTTTCGCCATCATCGGAGCTGGTGTGGCTGGAGGACTATTTACTTCTTCCAAAGCTACATTACTGACTGATGTAGGGACTCAATCAGAAACCCTGGCCAGAAGCCAGATTGAACTGCTCAAAACCCACGTCGATACTTGGTATGATGCTGATAATGACCCACCTGACTATAGCAGTTATATATTACCTGTTCTTACCACCGATCCGACTTTGGTTAATTATTCAATTATTATTACCGCCGAAAGACTCGACCCTGAAGGAGATGGGCTTTCGGACGACGATGGCCTGCAAAAAATAACTATTACCGTTCAGCATAACGGAGATACAATAATCAGTCTATCAGACTATCTGGTGAAGCTATGAACACCAAATTATTAAAGAAACAGAAGGGTTTTACCCTCGTTGAACTGCTGGTTGCTATAGCCATAGCGGCGCTGATTGGTGTTGGTATAGCCACAACTGTATTTCAGTTATTCATAGTAAGTAATATGGCTGACTCTAATATGATGGCTATACGCCAGGTGCAAACAGCTGGGCGCTGGGTCAGCCAGGACACTCAGATGGCCAAAGAGGCACTTCCCAACGAACCAACCGGCTCATTGGTATCCCTTACCTGGACAAATCCGGCGGAAACCGTTGAATATAAAGTTGTTTACACTGTTAATGGTATTGATTTGGAAAGAACATATTATATCGATAATGTTGAAACATCTTCTTTTGTTGTGGCAACTTTTATTGATGGCGCTGAAACCACTTACAATTTAGATGATGTAGGTGTAACATTTACTGTAAAGGCGGATGTGAATGGGCACACCCATACCCATGAATTCAAAATAGTTTCACGCCTCTACGTCTCGGCGTAAGGGGGAGGAAAAGATGAAAAAATATAAACTGCTATTACAAAAAAGAGAACGGGGCTACGTATTTATCCTGACACTGATTGTCTTGGCCGTATCCAGTCTTATTCTGGCGCCACTATTAAGCTTCATGGCCAGTGGGTTGAATGTTGGCAAGTCTTTTGAAAACCGTACCGAAGAATTCTACGCCGCGGATGCTGGCGTAACTGATGCAATCTGGCAGATAGGTAATCATACTGCCAACGTTCCCACCGTTGATGAACCAGCCCCTATTTCCTACAGCCTTGCCTCGGCGGTTAATGGGCGAAATGTCAATATCACTATTCATTTGATAGACTCTGATGAACAGATCTATCAAGTTGTATCAGAAGCTGTCAGCACAGACGGAAAGAAAACCACTGCAGATGCTTATATCAGCCCTTCTGGGCAATTCGGAAACTTCATGGAAAACGCCATTACCAGTCCTGGAAATGTCACTTTAGGGCCTAATGCTTCCGTGGAGGGCGACGTCCAGTTCAACGGTTTCCTTGATAACAAAGGGGATATAACCGGTGATATTTCTGAAGCAGAAATCCTGAATTGGCCTACCACTGATGCCAGTACCCTCTCGCCATCATCAGATGACCAGCTCGCTTATTTCTACTGGAATGATGTCGATGACATATATGACAACAATAACATGACCACAGATAGCACACTGTATTTTTACGCTGGCGCAAGCTGGGGTCCTTTGCTGCGTGACGGAAATTTGAGCATAAGGGGGGGCGAGAAATTCCCAGATTATGTTGCTGGTGATTCCAGCACATATACCTCTTTAGCTGGTACCATATATGTTAACGGTGACCTTGATATTGACCAGAACGGTGCAAAAAACCCAACGATCAATTTGGGGGGGCAAACTATTTATGTTAGCGGTGATGTTTACATAGCACCCAGTATTACTCTGGTTGGTGAAGGGGCCATTATTGCCAAGGGTGACATCAACTTCCAGCCTAATACTGGTAGTGCTGATTTCATCTTCATTATGTCCATTGAGGGGAAAACTACTTTGAAACCGGGCGGTGATTTCACTGGGTCAGTGGCTGGTGCCGCAGAAGTTGAAATGTACCCCGGGGCTACTCTTTCGCATCCTGGCACAGTACCAGTTGGTATTAATGTTCCGGATTTTTCGACCACCGGTGATGGTAGTGGCCTGCAATGGCACATAAGAAACTGGACGACAACAATTCAATAAAGTGAAAGGTATAAGAAGCATTATTATCAATAATACAGTAGTTCCTCAGCAGTGAGAAGGATGACGCGGCGGGTGAATCAGAGGACCTAACCCAGAATAAGAATTATGAGTAACCTTTACTATTACTTAAAACTCAATAAACTTAACAAGGAGTCCGCATGAAGATCGGTAAAGCAGTAATCGTCACCCTCTTCCTGGGAATTATTGCCATCGGCGCCGGCATGTTGTTCATGCTTTGGCAGGATGAGCTTGACCGGGGCGAGCAGCTTAACGAGAATTTAGATACAACTCAAGCGTTGTTGCCGCTGGCCCAGGACAGTGTTACTGAAGCAGAGGCAGAGCTTGAAGCCGCTGAGGCCGCTCTGGCGGAGGCGGAGGAGCAGTTGGCTGACATGATAGACCTGTTCCCGGCGCCGCCGCCCCAGGCAGCCATCCAGACCATTGACTACGGCTACCAGATGTTTATCCTGGCGGCCAACAATTCGCTCAACCTCACCGAGTTTCACGCGGATGATTACAGCTCAGTGACTATTGATGACATCCAGTATCAGCGCACCACCATGAGCTTCAAGGTTATCGGCCCGATAAATAATATCAATGACTTCATCGGCAACCTGGAAACCTCAGATCCCTATTTGACGGCCACCATGGATTCCGTTTCCACCCAGATTTTCCATGAGTATGACCCGGATATCGCCGGTGTGCCGTCTCCGGAATCCCTAATCTCAATAACCGTACTGGCATTGGAGAGGTAATCATGTCAAAACAAGTTTCACTTTATATTGAAGACAATGAAATAAAACTCCTGGTCAACAACGGCAAGACGGTGGAGAAATGGGCTTCGCTGATGCTGGATTCCGGCTTGGTGGTTGATGGTGTTGTACAGGATGAAGACGCTGTCGCCGAGAGCCTGCGCGGCTTCATGGCGGAGCAGGAGCTTGGCGGCTCAACTGTCGTGGCTGCCCTGTCCGGCCTGAATTCCATCTTCCGATTGGTATCCCTGCCGGCGGACGTGCCCAAAAATATCCTGGATGAGGCTATTCAGAATGAGGCCAACCGGGTCATCCCGGTGCCCATGGACCAGGTCTATCTTTCCCGGCAGCAGCTGAGTTCGGAAGGGCTGGAGCACCGCTATTTCCTGGTAGCCTACCCCAAGAACGCCGCTGACTCCCTGGTGCGCACCGTTCAGAAAGCTGGACTGAAGATCAAATTCCTGGACAGCGCTCCCCTGGCGCTGGCCCGGCTGTCAAACGTCAACCGCGCCGTCATGGTCAACACCTGGCTGTCCAATATTGACATCATTATCCTGGTTGACCGGGTGCCGGAAGTCATCCGCTCCTTCCCGCTGCCGGCCGAAACCATGACCGACGCGGAAACGGTGATGAGCATCTCGGAAGAGATTTCCCGCACCATCACTTTCTATAATTCTTCCCACACGGAAAACCCGCTGGGCGCGGATGTGCCCATTCTGCTTTCGGGCGCCCTGGCCCGGACAACCGATGCCTGGCCGACGCTGGGCGGCAGTGAAGGTCACCCGGTGGAAGCCCTGACCACGCCTTTCGAGTCGCCGGAGGGCTTTGACGTAGCCCAGTTTATCGTGCCCCTGGGCACGGTGCCCCTGCCAAAGGATGACGCGGCCAACGGCTCGGTCATCAACATCAATATCCTGCCGGCGCAGTACTTGCCCAAGGGCGTTAACTGGTTCAATATCCTGGCCCCGGTGGCCGGCGTATTGCTTATCGGAGCCCTGGTTTACGGCTGGTATTATATTGACGGCATCAAAAAGGAAAATGACCTCATCCAGCCGCAGATAGACGCCCTGCAGACTCAAATATCCCAGGCGCAGGCGGAAGCCGCCGGCCTGCAGAATCAGGTTGAGGCAACCGAGGCTGAGATAGACCCCCTGGAAACCGAGGCTGACGCCCTGGCCGCCCAGTACCAGAGTCTGCACAATCAAAGAATGGAAACTTCCGGTGACGTGCGCGGCGCCTGGAATAATATTCCTTCCAGCAAGGTCACCCTGGACACCATTGACTGGAGCGGCGGCGTACTTACGGTTACCGGCACCGCGACGGAAGGTGAGGCTAATGTCTTTGCCTACGCCACGGCACTGCGGGATACCCATCGTTTTGAAAACGTCATCGTCACCGAAATCATCAAGGAACTGACTGAAGATACTTCGGTGTATATCTATAAATTCATTTTGACGCTTTACTAAGAATAATCAATAATGTATGACTCAGGAAAAAATATGATAGATGTTTTTGCTCTTATAACCCAGGCGCGGGACCAGGACGGTTCGGACCTGCACATGGTGGTGGATTCACCTCCCCTGGTGCGGGTGCGCGGTTCGCTGGTGCAGCTTCCGGTTCCGGTGCTGACGCCGCGGGACACGGAAGACGCCCTGGCACAGTTGGCCCAGCCACAGGAACGGGAAGTTTTCCAGGAAGAGATGGAACTGGATTTCGGCTTTACCATGCCCGGAGTCGGCCGCTTGCGCTGCAACGCCGCCCGCCAGCGGGGCGCCGTGTCACTGGCGGTACGCCTGTTGCCGCCGGAAATACCCACCATTGAGGACCTGGAACTGCCGGACATCTGCAAGGAACTCATCACCGTTCCCCGCGGACTGGTGGTGGTTACCGGCCCTACCGGCAGCGGTAAGTCAACCACCCTGGCCGCAATGATGCAGCACCTTAATCACACCGAGGCCAAGCACGTGGTGACCATCGAAGACCCCATTGAGTACCTTCACCCGGCCGTAAAATGCGCCATCACCCAGCGCCAGCTGGGCACCGATACTCGCTCCTTCGCCCACGCCCTGAAACACGTACTGCGGCAGAATCCGGATGTCATCATGGTCGGTGAGATGCGGGACCTGGATACCGCGGCCGCCGTACTGAACGTGGCGGAAACCGGCCACCTGGTGCTGTCCACCAGCCACGCCCCCAGCACCTACCAGGCTTTAGAGCGTATTATTGACCTGTTCCCGCCGCATGAGCGCCACCTGGCCCAGACCCGCCTGGCCTCGCTGATGGTCGGCGTGTTGTGCCAGTCGCTGGTGCCCCGCGCCATCGGCACCGGGCGCATCGCCGCCGTTGAGGTGCTCTTAGCCAACGGAGCGGTTAAAAACCTGATCCGAGAAGGCAAGATATACCAGCTGCCCAATGTCATCCGCACCAGCCGCGATGACGGTATGATTTCACTGGATGAATCACTGGTTGACCTCTACCGCCGGGAGAAAATAGACCGGGATACCGTGTTCGACTATTGCAATGACATGGAGGAAGTGGAACGCCTGATGGGCGGCAAAACCCGCCCGTCCAACGGCCGCCGCAAGTCCAAATCCTCCAGCGGCACCACCCTTTCCATGCTGCTCTAACTCAAAAATAATACCGGAGTGTAACTTTTGCTCCTTGCGCCGGCAAGGGGCTTATGCTATCATTTGTTCTGTATTATTACTTATTATATTTAAGATTATATGAATTACTATTTGTTTCTGTCCAAAACGAATACCTTTGAATACCGATTATAATCGTAAAAATGGAGTCGTTTCTTTCGTTTCGACCAAAAAAAACCAATTCCCACCGGTATGTCATTCTGAACGAAAACCGGGAATCTATAAACTAAAAACTGAGAACTGAAAACTATTAACTTGGGTAACTGACCACTGCCAACTAATAACTGTGAATTTATCAAACTGAGAACTGAAAACTAACTACTTAATCGTTTTTGAACCTTTGTGTTTAAGTATTTGATATTGTTTAGATTTTAGATATTCGATATTAGTATTTCCCGCGTAGCGGGCCAGTCCTTGCGAACCTCCGCCGTATCAATCTAAATATCCTCACCAACCTCGTCATTGCGGGCATAAATGTCAAAAAGTGTTGCTGAGACCAGAGACAATAAGCCTGTATTTATGAATAATACTGGCTTAAATGGGCTATTTACTTTTTTGATCTTCAACGACTTGAGGATTTGAGGTAATCATATGCATAAAAAAGATGCCTTGAGTGTGGCACTAGGAATGTAAAACTAAACGGTAAAACGGCCTTGCACAAGCAGAGATATTACTGTTTGGAATGCAAACGTTCATTCATTTGGCCTGGAAAACCCAACAGGATTGCCCGACGGAGATATTGGTTTGAGCAATGGGTGGTCGAAAGTTATTCTATTCGTCAACTCTGTATTCTGTCAGGCTACAGTGCCGCTACCCTCAACCGGATAAAAAGCCATTGGCTCGACCGAATACCCCAAGATAATTTTGATTATTCCGGTATCGAGTGTGTAGTTTACGATGCTACTTACTTTCAAAAGGATGGTTGTGTATTAAACCTTATGGATTGTGTCACCAAACAGATCATAGCCCATTTCTATGTTCAAAGGGAATCTTTCACTGAGGTTTATCCATGGCTTATGGGACTCCGTGCTCGTGGATTGAATCCCATTATTATCACTACCGATGGAGAACGTTCAGTCATACGAGCTATGCGCTTGGTTTGGCCGCAGACAAAACTACAACGCTGCCTGTATCACATCCAGCATGAAGGTATGCGCTGGTTGAGAACGTATCCAAAAACTGATGCAGGGAAATACCTAAGAACTATCCTCTCCAGATTAAGCCGTATCAAGACATATGCTGAAAGCAGATGTTTCATAGATGAATATCACAGTTGGCTAAACAACTACAGAGAGTTCGTTCGTTCACTACCTCAAAACGTTATTGCGTACAAAGACCTCAAACGCACAATGACCTTAATAGATAATGCTTTACCAGATATGTTTCACTACCTCAATAATAAACAGGTCCATTCAACAACGAATGCACTTGAAAGCTTTCACTCTCGACTCAAAGCAGATTACCGCAGACACCGAGGTTTAACTAAACGCCATAAAATCAGTTATATAAACTGGTATTATTACTTCAAAAATAAGCAATCAAGCAACACAAAATGACTATTATGCCCATTGCGAGCCTACGGCGAAGCAATCTCGGTAACCCTCAGTATGTCATTCTCGGCGAAAGCCGGGAATCCATAAACTGAAAACTGCTAACTACTGACAACTGAAAACTGAGAACTATAAACTAAGAAAACTGACAACTGACTACTTAATCGTTTTTGAACCTTTGTATTTAAGTATTTGATATTGTTTAGGATTTAGAAATTCGATATTAGGATTTGCTTGCTATTCGGTATTAGAATTTCCCGCCAGCGGGTCGTTTGTACCCTCCAACTCCATCCCCTATAATGTGCCCCATGAAATCACCCAGCATAATCGCCATGGTCGGCATGGCCGGCGCCGGTAAAACCGAGGTCTCCCGCTTCTTTGAAAACAGCGGCTACACCCGGGTCCGTTTCGGCGACGTCACCGATGAAGAAGTAAAAAAGCGCGGCCTCCCTCTGTCAGAAGCCAATGAACGCTCTGTCCGGGAACAACTGCGGCAGGAACTGGGCATGGCCGCCTACGCCAAGCTGAACCTGCCACGCATCGACCAGGCACTGGAGGACGGCCCGGTAGTTATTGACGGGCTTTATTCCTGGGATGAATATATCTTCCTCAAAGACCACTACCAGGGAAACCTGGCCATCGCCGCCGTATGGGCTTCACCCGGTACCCGGGCCAGACGCCTGGCAGCACGCGGCATCCGGCCACTGACCCGGGAGGAAACTTTCTCCCGTGACCGCGCCGAGGTGGAGAAGGTCAGCAAAGCCGGCCCCATCGCCGTGGCTGACTACATGATTACCAATGAAGGCACCTTTGAGGAGCTGAAAACCCAGGTTGAGGACCTGATTAAAAACCTGAAAGAAGCGGCAGGCAGCTGATGAAGCGTCCGGAAACAGACGAATATTTCTTAAAAATCGCCGCAGTAGTGGCCGAGCGTTCCACCTGCCGCCGGCACCATGTCGGGGCGGTGGCCGTTAAAAACAAGCATATCCTGACCACCGGCTACAACGGCGCCCCGGCCGGCGTGCCGGACTGCCTGGAACTGGGCTGTCTGCGGGATGAAAACAATATCCCCTCCGGCACCCGCCACGAGATCTGCCGCGCCGTCCACGCCGAACAGAACGTCATCATCCAGGCGGCGCAGCACGGCGTCAACCTGGAAGGGGCCACGGTCTATTGCACCCACACCCCATGTATCCTGTGCGCCAAGATGCTGGCCAATGCCCGCATCAAGCGCTTTGTCAGCTTCGGCCAGTACGCCGACGACGCCTTCATTGACCTTTTCCGCCAGACCGGGGTGGAAGTGGTCATCCGTGACCGTCCGCCCGGCAGTATTGAATTCATGGCCTGACCGGAAAATACCCTTTTCCAGCTTGGCCGCGGCGCCTGAAAACTTTTTTTATTTTCCCAAAAAAAATTGTTGACATTGGCTCTTTGCGCCCATAAAATGGGTAAACGTGGTAAATTGTGGGGAATAGCGGAGAGTAAAGGTCAACATGTTTTTCTTCGGGGAATTTAATTACAAAATCGATGAAAAGGGGCGGCTGCCGGTACCCCCACGGTTCCGCGCGCCGCTGAAAGACGGTTTTTTCCTGTCCCCCGGACCGGAAAAATGCATCAACGCCTATTCCACTAAAGAATGGAAGCTTTTTTCAGACCGCATCAACACGGCGGTCTCCAGTCCCAGCAAACTTCGCAAGCTTAAAAGGGCGGTTTTCGGCCAGGCTTTCCCGGCCGCCGCCGACGGGCAGGGACGGGTATCACTGCCGGAGACTCTGCGTTCTTATGCCGGCATCACAGATGAGGCCGTGGTAGTCGGTGTTTCCGACCATTTGGAAATCTGGTCGCGTCAGGCCTGGGAAGCGGAAAAAGCCGATGACCAGGAACAGGTATGGCAAATCATGGAAGGGCTGGAGAACCGTTAACTTGAACTCACCGGAACACATATCGGTTATGCTTACGGAGTCACTGCAGGCGCTGGCCGTCGGGCCGGGCGGGCGCTATATTGACGCCACCGTCGGCGCCGGCGGACACTCCCGGGCTATACTGGAAATGAGCGCTCCCGGCGGGCAGCTGCTGGGTTTTGACGCTGACCCGGACAGCCTGGCTGCCGCACAGGGCAAGCTGGCTGATTTTGCCGGCTCCTACCGGCTGGTCAACGATAATTTTTCCAATATGGAAGCGGTCTGTCGAGCCAATGACTTCTATCCGGTGCACGGCATTCTGCTGGACCTGGGTCTGGCCTCCATGCAGCTTGAGGCTTCCGGCCGCGGTTTCTCCTTCCAGCATGAGGCGCCGCTGGACATGCGCTTCAGTCCGACGCAGAAAGTCACAGCGGCCGAGATTATAAATACTTATTCCGAGGCGGAAATCGCCGATATTTTGTGGCGCTACGGGGAAGAGAGGCGCAGTCGGCTGATTGCCCGGCGCATAGTAGAAAACCGCCCGATAAAAACAACCACCCGCCTGGCGGAGATAATTGCCGCCGCCCTGGGCCGTCGCGGTGATATCCACCCGGCTACCCGCAGCTTCCAGGGGCTGCGCATTGCCGTCAATGAAGAACTGACCCGGCTGGAAAGCGCCCTGGAACAGGCGGTGCGGCTGCTGGGTTTCAGCGGCCGGCTGGTGGTTATCAGTTATCATTCGCTGGAAGACCGCATCGTCAAGCGATTCATGCAGCGTGAGTCGAGAGACTGCGTCTGCCCGCCGGACCTGCCGGAATGCCGCTGCGGTCATACCGCCCGGCTGCGCGTATTAAACAAGAAAGTAATGACGCCTTCACCGGAAGAAATCAGGGCCAATCCCCGCAGCCGCAGCGCCCGCTTGCGCGCCGCTGAAAGGATCTTGAGCCGCCGCGAAAACGAGGTGTCAGACAATACACTTTTTTTTCTAAATAAAGATAGTGATTATTTTACGGATAGGAATTGCCTTGAGGCGGGCGTCCCTACCCTTGCCGCACCCGGAGTGACCCCCTTAACAAGGAGGTCGAAGATGTGAGAATGGAAATAAATATTATTTAACGCGATAACCTGTAGATAAATTCAGAAGGAGGAGGAGAATGAAAAACAGGATAGTTACGGCGATAGATGTCGGTACTACCAAGATATGTACTTCCATCGCCGAAATCACCGATACCGGCGCCACTCAAGTAATTGGTGTCGGCATCGCCCCGTCACACGGTCTGCACAAAGGACTGGTGGTCAACATTGAAGACGCCGCCAGGTCAATCAAGGCATCCATCAACAAAGCGGAACAGGCCGCCAATCACAAAGTGGAAAGCGCCTACGTCGGTGTTACCGGACGCCATGTCAGTTCGGTCAACAACAAAGGCGTGGTGGCCATCACCCGCAATGACCGGCTGGTACGTTCGGATGACCTCAAGAGAGTGCTCTCCAGCGCCCAGTCAATCAAGGTACCCAATGACCGCAAACTGCTGCACGTCATTCCGCGCAATTACGCCGTTGACGGCCAGGTAGGCGTGCGTAATCCGGTGGGCATGCACGGCTTCCGGCTGGACGTGGAAACCCACGTCATCACCGCCGCGGCGGCATCTGTCCAGAACCTCATCAAGTGCATCCGCTCCCTGGGAGTGGAAATCGATGACCTGGTGCTGGAACCACTGGCTTCCTCGGAAGCTGTGCTGACCGAAGATGAAAAGCAGGTCGGCGTGGTCCTGGCCGACATCGGCGGCGGCACAACTGACATCTGTATCTTCAAGGACGGCTCCATCTGGCACACCGCCATCCTGCCGGTAGCCGGCTATCAGCTCACCCGTGACGTGGCTATCGGTCTGGGGCTGCCATTCGATATGGCCGAAGAAATGAAAAAGCGCTACGGCTCCGTTATGCCGGTCTATGAAAGCCGCATGGAACAGAGCCCCATATCCGAGGACGGCCACGGAATAAGCTACCAGGACCTGTGCGACATCCTGCGCGCCCGCATCGAGGAAATAATGCGACTGGTGCTGCTGGAATTGCCCCGCTCTGATTATGAAAGTGTTGTACCGGCCGGCATCGTCTTTACCGGCGGCTCATCCAATATCGCCGGACTGGAAACCCTGGGCCGCGATATAACCCAGCTGCCCATCAGGGTCGGCATGCCGTCCAATGTTTACGGCATCACCGACGCGCTCCGCGACCCGGCCTATGCCACCGGCGTCGGCCTGCTGCTGTGGGGCGCCAAGAACCAGCCCAAATCCCGCTGGGGCAAACTGGGCTTCTTTAACCGGGTAAAGGGCATGTTATCCAAGTTCTTCGGTTAATGCGTCAAAACTAAATTTAAACATAAGTGAGGAGAAAAGAATATGGCTAAGACAAGTTTCGTTCCCAACCCGGCCAAGATCAAGGTTTTCGGCTGTGGCGGCGGCGGTTGTAACGCCGTAACCCGCATGGTGCGGGAGGAGATCCAGGGCGTTGAATTCATCGCCCTCAACACAGATGCCCAGGCACTGGCCATCACTGAAGCGCCGGTGCGGGTCCAGCTGGGTGAAAAAGTTACCCGTGGACTGGGCGCCGGCGGCGACCACACCATGGGACAGAAAGCCGCCGAGGAGAGCCGTGATGAAATCCGTGAGATGGTCAGCGGCTCGGACATGGTATTTGTTACCGCCGGCATGGGCGGCGGCACCGGCACCGGCTCCGCCCCCATAGTGGCTGAAGAGGCCAAGAAAAGCGGCGCGCTGACCATTGCCGTGGTCACCAAGCCCTTTGGCTTTGAGGGCGCCCACCGCACTAAAACCGCCAAGGACGGCATCCAGAAACTGCTGGACAAGGTTGATACCCTGATTATCATCCCCAATGACCGGCTGCTGGAACTGTGCGACCAGAAAACCAACGTTGACGCCGCCTTCAAGATGGCCGATGACGTACTTCATCACGGCGTACAGGCCATCTCCGAGGTCATCACCGTTCCCGGAACCATCAATTTGGACTTCGCCGATGTCAAGGCGGTCATGAAGGACGCCGGCCCGGCCTGGATGTCCATCGGCCGCGGCACCGGCAAGAACCGGGCCATTGACGCCGCCCGCGAAGCCCTGGACTCACCGCTGCTGGACGTGCTGGTTACCGGCTCCCGCGGCGTGCTGTTCAACATCGTCGGCGGACCGGACCTGAGCCTGTACGAAGTAAATGAAGCCGCCGAGGTCATCCGCAAGGCAGTTGACCCGGATGCCAACATCATCTTCGGCGTCGGCTCCAACGCCAACATGGGCAGCAATGTACGCATCACCCTCATCGCTACCGGTTTCCACACCAACACTGAGGAAATCGAGGACGAGGATGAGCTGACCAATCAGCTGCGCGGCATCAAGAGCGAGGACGAGCTGGATGTACCGGCTTTCCTGCGCAAACCGCTGTTCTCGCACCAGCGCCACGCCTACTCCGAACCCAACAAAGTTAATCGACCCCCGGCCCGCGCTCCCTGGAGATAAATCCGGGAAGCAAGCCGAGGGCAAAAGCAAGGCGGCGTCCTGACAGGACGCCGCCTTTTTATTGTTCTTTTTTAGGATTAATGACTACCGGAAATCGGCGCTGCCGGGTTTGCCGCTTCAGCTCCTGAGGCGGGCGCCAAGTTCGGAGCCCAGGGTAGAAACAATCTCAGCCATCACCCGGTCCACTTCAGCGTCGGTCAGCGTTGCCTCGGCGGACTGGAAGGTCAGCCGGTAGGCCAGTGACTTCTTGCCCTCTTCCAGCTGCTTGCCGGCATAAACGTCAAACAGGCTGACTTCCTTCAGCAGCGGGAATGCGGCCAGGGTATCCAGGACCTGCTGATGACTGACAGCCTTGTCCAGTACCAGGGCAATATCCCTGACTACCGCCGGATAACGCGGCAGCGGCTGGTAAGCCCTGCCGGGACGGACCTTCTGCATCAGTACCTTCAGATCTATTTCAAATAAGTACAGGGTTTCCTCGACACCAAAATTCCGGGCTATCCGCGGATGAACCTCTCCGATTACCCCGGAGGTGATGCCGTCAATGGAAAAACTGGCCTGGCAGCCGGACCGCAGTCCTTTATCGCTGGAAGCGTGCAGTTTGTAATCCACCTGCATCCGGTTAAGAATAGTCTCCACCAGGCCCTTGACGTCATAAAAGTCAAAGCCGCGCTTACCCTGCTGCCAGCCGACGGGTTCGGCTTCGCCGGCAATGACGCCGCAGACCATTTCCACTTCTTCCGGCAGTTCACGGCCGATGTCCTTGTAGATACGGCCGACCTCAAATAATCTCAAGCCTCCGAATTCGTAGCGCCGATTGGCGGCCACCGAGGCAAACAACGAAGGCCGCAGGGTGGTCCGCAGGCATTCCTGCTCACTGGACATCGGGTTCAGCAGCCTGACCGGGGTAACATCCAGTTCCCCGTCCAGGGCAGTCTTGCGCAATTCGTTTTCACTGGAAAGCGTCAGTGACAACAACTCCTGGAATCCGTAGCCGACCAGGGCCATGCGGAATAATTTCTTGAAACCGAGTATCGGCGGTCCGACTCGTTTCGGAATCGGCCCGGAAAGCTGTCTGGTGGGAATATTATCGTATCCGATTATACGGGCAACTTCTTCAATGACATCTTCGGCAATGTTGAGATCAGTTCGCCACCACGGCCGGTACACCCGAATGAACTGGGAACTGGAGCGCATGCCGAAGTCCTCTTCGTCATTATCTTCAATATACCAGGTCAATCCCAGTGCCTTGAGGGCTGTGGTCACCGGTTTGAAATCCAGCTTGCTTCCCAGCACCCGGCCGATGTTTTCGATGGAAACCAGGATGCCGAGGTTATACTTCTTGCCAGGATAAGCGTCGATAATACCCTTCTGAGCTTGTCCGCCGCATATTTCCAGTACCAGCTGTGTAGCCCGCTTCAAAGCGTGCGGCGGCATTTCCGGATTCAGCTTGCGCTCAAATCGCGCCGAGGCCTCGGAAGGCAGCTTCAGTCGGTGTGCGGTATGGTGAATGGAGGCTGAGTCAAAATTGGCTGACTCCAGTACAATATCAGTCGTCTGGTCGGAAACTTCGCTGTTGGCCCCGCCCATTACTCCGGCGATAGCGATAGCCTTTTCCTCGTCGGCAATCAATAGGGTTTCGGCGGTCAGCGTCCGCTCCTCGTCATCCAGGGTGACCAGCTTTTCACCTTCTTCAGCCCTGCGAACAATTATCTTGCCTCCGGCGATGCGGTTCAGGTCAAAGGCATGCAGCGGCTGGCCATATTCCAGCATGACAAAGTTGGTGATATCAACTATATTATTGATCGGCCGCTGTCCTACTGAAAGTAGCCGCTCTTTAAGCCATTCCGGGGATTCGCCTACCTTAACACCCTTGATCACCGTTGCGGTGTAACGAGGGCACAGGTCGGATGACTTTACGCTTACCGAAAGAACCTCACCGACCTCGGTTTCCGTTTCTTCATAGGCAGTATCAGGCAGCTTGATTCCCTGCTGCCCGGTCACCGCGGCCGCCTCGCGGGCAATGCCGGTAATCGACAGGCAGTCAACCCGGTTGGGAGTAACGTCAATATCCAGCACCTGCTCACCCAGCACCGAGGACAGGGGCGTACCGGCCGATACTTCGCTGTCCAGTTCCAGGATACCTTCGTGGTCGTCAGACAGGCCGAGTTCTTTTTCAGAAAGCACCATGCCCCGGGATTCTACTCCCCGGATAATCGCCGGCTGCAGCTCGGTTTCCTTGCCGGTATGGCCGTCAACCAGCCGGACGCCGACACCGGCAAAGGCTACCTTCTGGCCGGTGCGGACGTTGGGGGCGCCGCAGACCACCGTCTGCTCATCCGTTCCGTTGTTCACCGTTACCAGCCGCAGCCGGTCAGCGTTTGGGTGGCTGTCCACCGAAATCACCTCGGCGGCTACAATGCCTTCCCAGTCGGGAACGGTTGAACTAACCGCGGAAACTTCATTGCCGGCCAGGGTCAGCTTTTCAGCCAGTTCCTTTACCGGAATGGTAATATCAACATATTGTTTTAACCAGGAAATCGGGGCTTTCATTAAAATTGCCTCAGGAAACGTAAATCATTGGAATAGAAAAGACGAATGTCATCCACGCCGTAGCGCAGCATCGGCAGCCGTTCAACACCGATGCCGAAAGCGAATCCGGTATAAACCTCAGGGTTAATGCCTACCCCTTTTAGTACGTTGGGATGGACCATGCCGGCGCCGAGTATCTCCAGCCAGCCGGAACCGCCGCAGACCCGGCAGCCTTCACCGCGGCAGGATGCGCACTCAATCGCCATTTCCACTCCGGGTTCTACAAAAGGGAAGAAGTCGCAGCGAAACCGCACCTTGCGGTTGGGACCGAAGAAGCGGCGGGCGAATTCATAAAGCGCCCCCTTCAGGTCGGCCATGCTGACATTCTTGTCCACCATCAGACCCTCCACCTGGTGGAACATCGGAAGATGGCTGGCATCGGTCGCCTCGTAGCGGTATACCCGCCCGGGAACAATGATGCGGAAAGGCGGCTCCTTATATTTCTCCATGAAGCGCACCTGCATCGGTGAGGTATGCGTCCGCAGCAGCTTGTGGCGCTCTTCCGGAGCGGAACCGTCATCGACCCAGAAGGTTTGCATGGTATCACGCGCCGGATGTTCCTTGGGGATATTCAGCGCGTCAAAGTTATAGCTGTCCAGTTCGACTTCCGGGCCTTCAACCACGGAAAAGCCGATGGATGAGAAAATATCGGTGATTTCATTGATAATCCGCGTTACCGGATGCAGCCTGCCTGCCAGCCAGGGTCTGCCCGGCAGGGTAATATCTATATCAACCGTCGCATCGGCATTTGACCGGGACAACTCACTTTCCCTGGCTTCCAGGGCGGCTTCCAATTCCTCGCGGACGGTATTGGCCAGAGCGCCGACCGGTTTTCTTTCTTCAGCCGGGAGCGCGCCCAGGCCGCGCAATACCGCGGTCAGCTCGCTTTTCTTGCCCAGGTAAGCTACCCGCCAGGTTTCCAGGTCCGCGGGCGAACTGACGGATTGCAGCTCCCCCAGGGCTTTTTTCTTGAGATTTTCCAGCGCGGCGGTATCAGTCATATTCAAAGTTGAATTATAGCCACATCATCAGTCATCGGTCAAATAAACTGCCCCCTTCTTTAAAGCCCCGTTAAGTGCCGCCGCGTCGGGCAGTGAAATATTTTTACGAATGAAACGTGCGTAACAGGAGTTTTTGTATTATCCTGTAAGGGTAAGCAATTAAGGAGACTATTCAATGTCATCAAGAAGTTGGAAGATCGCTGCCGGCAGTATTTTTGCGGTTATCGCCCTGGTATTCAGTTTCGGCGTAGGTTATGTAACCGCCATCCTGGCGCCGACTGAAGACGACTCTTTGGAGCGGTTCATAAATGCCTGGCAGACCATTACTGAAGAATACGTTGATCCGGACGCCATCGACCGGGACGCGCTGGCCGAGGCCGCCATCAACGGCATGATGGACTATCTTGGAGACCCCTATTCAGCCTACCTCGACACTGAGTCCTATCACTCCATGCTGCAAGATTTTGACGGCACCTATACCGGTATCGGCGCCGAAATGGCCATCCGGGATAATACTTTGCTGGTTCTGACTGTTTATCCCGATACCCCGGCCGAAAGCGCGGGGCTGACAGCCGGCGACATTATCACTGAGGTCGACGGCAAGTCAACCGCCGGACTGAGCATGACTGAACTGGGCCTGCTGGTCCGTGGTGAAGCTGGAACTACGGTTACCCTCAGCGTGGAGCGTGACGGCGCCGAGCTGGCAATGACCATTACCAGGGCAGTCATCACGCCGCCTTCAATCCACCTTGAAATGATGGATGACATCGCCTACCTCTCCATCTCCAGCTTCAACGAACATACCGACGAGGAACTACTGCCGGTAATCCAGGAAATCAATTCCAGTGATGCCCGCGGCCTGATAATTGACCTGCGCTACAATCCCGGCGGCCTGGTGCCCACCGTGGTCAACAGCGCCAGCTACTTTATTTCCGAAGGCATTATTTTTACCATTAAAGACCGGGACGGCCAGGTAACCACTCACCGGGCGGTTGACCAGCCGGCCACTACCGACCTGCCGATAGTAGTACTGGTTAACCAGTACTCCGCCTCAGGTTCGGAAGTGCTGGCCGGAGCCCTTCAGGACCACGGGCGTGCCGTGGTTGCCGGAGTACAGACTTTCGGCAAGGGTTCGGTGAACCAGTTGTATGAGCTGAACGGAGGAACCGGCATCTATCTGACCATCGCCCGCTGGTACACTCCCAACGGTCAGCTGATAGAGGGCGAAGGAATAACCCCGGATTACCCGCTGGAACTTACCGGTGTTGAACTTGTTGACTGGGCGGTGGATTACCTGCGGAATGAATAACTTTTTGGCTTCCCGACCTTGGGTAGTATAATTATAATATAATAAATTTAGGAGGCGAATATGAAACTGGTTACCCTGTGTTCCAAGGGCAGTTGCTGCCCGGTAGTCAAGGTCTACGAGGATAAGGTTGAAATCGGTGAGGAAGGCAATCTCTGCACCCTGACTACAGAACAGTGGCAGACGCTGAAATCAAAGATTCAATCCAACGAAGCTTAATCTGAATTTACCCGCAAAAAGGGGCGCCGAGGCGCCCCTTTTTTTATTTGCCGGCTTAAGCTTTGAAAAGATTCAATTAGACCGATCACCGGCCAGTACTTCCTCTACCAGCGCCGCTGTTGTATCCAGCCCATCCAGGCCCAGCGGTAAACCCATCTCCTGCAGCTCGGCGTAACCAAGGCCACGATACCGCCGTCGCGCCGCCACACGGCACATCTCGTCGTATATATCAAGCCAGTTATGCCCGGCGCTGCGGGCGCATTGTAAAATGAATTCGTGTAAATGCGGGTGAGTCATATTATCAGGCATTATACTTGTTTTTGTTCTTGACAGTGCAAAACTATTCAGCGGAATTCTCAGTAATTTATCCGCCTTATGTCTACACCTCTTTACCTTATGCCATCTCTTAATGTCTCAATCTTTTATATTCTTCATACTATGACTAGACTGGACAATTATAAAACTGCCGGCGGCATCATTGCGGATTGTTATGAAAACAGGGTCAGGCGAAACGTCTTAATAACGGTTCTAAAACAAAAGAAAGGGAAACCAAGCAGAGCTGTAAGCCGAGTTCTGTGTCCTTATTCAGGACGGCAGCCATCTATCTGGGCCGCCTGTTGCCAGACGGCTCTTGCGGCCAACCCGGGGACAGCGCGGACACGCCTTAAGTCCCTCTATTTGGCCTTGCTCCGGGTGGGGTTTGCACGGCCGGACGGTCTCCCGCCCGCCGGTGAGCTCTTACCTCGCCATTTCACCCTTACCCGCGCCCTTTCTTGCGAAAGGGCCGCTGGCGGTGTGTTTCTGTTGCACTTTCCGTAGGGTCACCCCTCCCGGGTGTTACCCGGCACCCTGTCCGACGGAGCTCGGACTTTCCTCCCCGGCCTATGGCCGGAGCGGCTGCCCGCTCTGCTTGGTCAGATTACTCTAACGGAAAAGCAATGTTATGTCAATCATTGGAGGCTTTGGTTTCCAGGGAAAGCGCTTCCCGACTACAGGCGGCAACGCATTCACCGCAGCGGGTGCAGCGGGACATATCAATGTTAAAAAAGCTGGTCCGGTACACCAAGTCACAGCTCAAACATCGGCCGGCTTCCTCCCTGGCGGTAGCTTCCGGCAGCGTCAGCTCGACCTGGGCATAGCCGCCGGGCATCATATTGGTTTCCACCTCAGGCCGTTTTGCCCGGGAGGGACAAACCACCGGCAGCACATTCTCTTCTCCGGCTGCCAGCTGTTCATCAATAACACCGTCACCACCCAGGTACTGATCCATCTGTGCCGCCGCCCAGCGTCCGGCGGCCACCGCCTCGATGACTGAGCGGAGTTCACTGACAGCATCGCCGGCGGCGAAAAAACCGGGGCGCTGATAAACGCAGTCAGCGTTATACTTTATACCCAGGGCATCTATTACCAGGTCAGCTTCGATAAAACGTTCTGAACCGGGCAGCTGCTCCGTCATTAGTCGGCCTGACCGGTCAAAACCAAATGCCCGCATCTTGTAGTATTCCACGCCGGTAATATGATTACTCGTATCGCGAACAACCCGGGGGAAAACCCTCCATGAATGCACTACAGCGCCGCCCCGGAAAGCCTTCTCCGACTGACGCACTTCAGATTCGCCGTCACAGCGATACTCAATGGATATCAGGTGGATTTCCGATGCCCCCTCCTGCTGAGCTTTCAGAGCGCAGTCAAAGGCTACTTTGCCGCCGCCCATGATAGCCACCCGGCTTCTGTCTTTCACCAAACCCATGGAATGAGCGCTATCCAGGAACTCTCGGCCATTTATATCAGCCTCAGCCTCAACCGGAGGCATCTGTGGCATCCGATGGAGTCCAGCCGCGGAAAGCACCGTTTCAAAACCCTGGTCGAAAAGAGAATCCGCCGATTCCACGCGATATCCAGTTTTTATTTTAACTCCGATGCCGCAAATATCATCTATTTCCTTTTGCAATACCTCTTTTGGCAGATGCCAGTCTCGAATACTATGGCGCATTTTGCCGCCGGGTTCTTCCAGAGCATCGAATACAGTTACATCATGCCCCTTGCGCGCCAGGAAATAGGCGGCTGTCAATCCAGCCGGACCGGAACCGATAACCGCTGCCCTCCTGCCGGT
Source organism: Dehalogenimonas sp. NIT-SK1 (assembly GCF_055384165.1). Classification (NCBI taxonomy): domain Bacteria; kingdom Bacillati; phylum Chloroflexota; class Dehalococcoidia; order Dehalococcoidales; family Dehalococcoidaceae; genus Dehalogenimonas; species Dehalogenimonas sp. NIT-SK1. The sequence continues at coordinate 372,648 of NZ_AP042352.1, read as the reverse complement.
CGGTTGAACCGGTGTTAAACGTTTTTTCCACTCTTCACCGGCATATTCAGCCGCCGCTCTTTTAAGCTCGCGGATAAGCAGCGGCTGGTCAATAAACCTACGCCGGCAAACATCCTCGCAGGGACTGAGGCACACATAACCGCACACAGCCGGGAAAGGCATCTTCTCACGGATTACCGCCGTCGCTTCATCATATCTACCGGCGGCCACAAAACGAATGTAACGGGCCGCGTCAATCCCGGCAGGGCAGGCAGAAGAGCAGGGGTAATCAGCCAGCTTTGCCGGGCTGCTTTCCCGCTTAATGTCTATAGCTTTTTCGGGACAGGCTTCGGCGCATACCCCGCAGCCGTTGCACATGGTGCTGAACCGGCGCATGAAAGTGCGCGAGCGGGATTCCTCAAAGTCTTCCGCCTTGTCTAGCTGTCGCCGCCGGAACGCCAGGCGCTTGCTGTTGACCGACATAATAAATCTCCGAAAACAGGTTTTTCAGCCTAATGAAGTACTAATTACAAAGGCCTAGTACTTCGAGTTTATCGCAGGCCGCCGCGTCGGTCAATATATCCGGCGACTGAGGCTGGAGAGCGCAATAAATTGCCTGTTTTGATAAAGATGATTATTTTACCGGTAATTTATTGTTCGAATGCCAGACATTTTGCGGCCGCTGCGGTTCATCTCCAATCTGGCATCTATGCCAGTATCAATCCTGATGTCTGAAACCGCTGGTATCCCCACCGCACCAGGTCTTTAAGTTCATTAAATAAGACGTTGTCGATTTTAGTGAAATTGAAGCAGCTCTTACCCTGCATTCTTTTTTTAAGTCCTGGTGAAGCGTCCTTGAGCAAATCCGGGAAAGCATAAACCGGCATCAGGTGGAAACTGACATACCTTTTGGCCACCACCACGCCACCGAACCATACCTCTCTGCCCTGGCTGGCAGGTGTTGCCGGACCGGTAAGCTGGTACAGCTTCGGTTCATCAATTACTTCAAGTCCTGTGGCATAAGGCAACAGTATTTTCTTTAATTCTTCAAAAACCGGGGTAAAGGACTCCGGGGCACCTTCGGCAGGTCTTAAAGGCATCACAAACCTCCTGAAAAAAGTATCTAAGTTAATAGTACCGCTGGAACTGATTGAGTCCAAATTCGTATTTAATCCTTGCCTCTCACATTCAAAGGTACCTATAATGGCTCCACCATGAAATTAAACTTGGATTCAGCCCTGGCTGAAAATTATTCCAGCGGCTCGCAAAAAGCGCGGGTGCTTAGCGAAGGTTGGGTTCAAAGTCAATCTTTCTGTCCTAATTGCGGACAGACCCGGCTTGAACGCTTTGGAAGCAACCGACAGGTAGCTGATTTTTACTGTTCCGAGTGTCATGAAGAATATGAGCTCAAAAGCAAGAAATCACCCATTTTAGGCCGGGTGGTTGATGGAGCTTTTGCCACCATGCTTACGCGCCTTACCTCTAATACAAACCCAAATCTGTTTTTGCTCAATTACGATATCTCCAATATGACTGTCAGTAATTTCCTGGTAGTCCCCAAGCATTTTTTCACTCCGGATATCATCGAAAAAAGAAGGTCACTGTCCGTTGCCGCAAGACGGGCTGGCTGGATTGGATGCAATATACTCGTTGACCATATCCCGGAAAGCGGCCGAATCTATATAGTCAAAAACAAACTTGTAGAGCCAATAGAGTCAGTAATCGCCCGCTGGCGGAAAACCTTATTTCTGCGCGAATCAGCCGACATGAAATCAAAGGGTTGGCTGCTGGACGTAATGTCTTGCCTCGACAAAATCAGCAGCAAAGATTTTACCTTAAGCCAGGTCTATGAGTTTGAACCAATCCTGGCGCAGAAACACCCGGATAACCGGCATATTAAAGATAAAATCCGCCAGCAGCTACAAATATTGCGGGACCGTGGTTATCTTGAATTCATCGAACGCGGGCATTACCGGCGAACCTGAAAGCACCAACAATGAAAACTACATATCCGCTATTATCTAAGCTTGAAAAAGTATTAAATAACCAATATCGGGAGGATACAATTGACTATCAATCCGGACCCAAACAAGGGAACGAGTACCCCCTGACGTGGCTGTGTTACGGAGAACGACCATACAGCATCCGTGAAAACAGCCCAATATGGAGCAACGATACACTTTATGATATCAGCAACTTCTTCTACATTTATTTCTGCACAGTAGTTGATTAATAAGCGAAAATTACCAGAATTGTTCCACAATTAGTGATGATATCGGTATTTATGTTCAGCCCGACTTTGAAAATGCGAGCACGATAATCATTGTGCAGCGCACAATCAACAATTTGGGTTGCGTTATTGACAGAAAAGTATGGCAAATGGCATTTTATCTCCCCGCAGATGTGGAGAACGAAATGCAGAATGATTACAAAATGATCCTGTCGGGAGTAAAGTAGTCTTACCCCCCCAATAATCTTTACAAGCCACATTTCAATATATGCCTTGAAATATTTGATTGTTTCACCAAATGTGTAACCTTTGCCCGTTGCTCGACAGGGTTTGTTATGCTATCATGCGTTCTATCTTAAATACACTTTATTATAAGATTATTTGAATGTACATCAACTCCCGCGGAAACTTAAACTCCGTTATATTGTCGAAAAATAGAGTTGTTGGTTTTTTTCCACAGGTTGCCCCAGTCACCTTCTAAGCCCTGATCTTCAAAACTGATAACTGAAACCTCATAACTCTCAAACTGTCATTCTCGGCGAAATCCGGGAATCCACTTCCTTGTATAACTGATAACTGAAAACTATTAACTTGGGGAACTAACTACTGACAACTAAAAACTGATGACTGAAAACTACTAACTATTAACTATGGATCAAAATCTTTGAATTATTTGAATATGTTTGAATTGGCAAAACGACTCACGATTGAACCAAAAAATCTCAAAGCTGGAAAATGGGGTTCGTTTCTCCGAGTTGACACCGGGCCTGCATAAACAAAAACAATTCCCTCTTTACCGGCCGAAAACTTAGGAACTGACTACCGAATACTGACTACTGCCGGCTTGCCTCCTGCAACTTGAACGCGCCGCTTGCAGACGTTAAGATTACAGGTAATTGAGTACACGGAGCATTACTGATGACCGACAAGTATGACCCCAGGGAGATAGAGCAGAAATGGCGGACCAAATGGGCCGAGGACGGACTCTACCGGGTAAGTGAAGACTCCTCCAAACCCAAATGGTACGCCTTGACCATGTTCCCTTATACTTCGGGTGACCTGCACATCGGCCACTGGTATGCCATGGCTCCGTCGGACGCTTACGCCCGATACAAACGCATGCAGGGTTACAATGTGCTTCACCCGATGGGTTTTGACGCCTTCGGCCTGCCGGCGGAAAACGCCGCCATTAAACGTGGTATTCACCCGCATACCTGGACCATGGAAAACGTGGAGAATATGCGGCAGCAGCTCAAGACCATGGGGTCTATCTATGACTGGGACCGTGAAGTAATCACCTGCCTGCCTGATTACTATCGTTGGACACAGTGGTTCTTTCTCAAATTATATGAAGCCGGGCTAGCCTACCGGGCTAAGGCTCCGGTCAACTGGTGCGATTCCTGTCACACGGTACTGGCCAATGAACAGGTACTGGACAATGGTGAATGTGAGCGCTGTGAGGGGCCAGTGGTCAAACGTGACCTGGAGCAATGGTTCTTCCGCATCACCAAATACGCCGATGAGCTGATGGAGCATGAAGGCCTGGACTGGCCGGACCGTATCAAGGCCATGCAGCGCAACTGGGTCGGCAAATCAGTCGGTACCGAAATTGAATTCGGCCTGGATATTACCGGGCTTGAACAGAAACGTCTAAAGGTATTTACTACCCGCCCCGACACAGTTTACGGGGTTACCTTCATGGTACTGGCTCCGGAGCACCCGCTGGTAGAAAAAATAACCACCCCGGAACAGCAGGAAGCTGTGGCGGCTTATGTAGCTAAGACACGTCGCTTGACGGAAATTGACCGATTGTCCACCGAAAAAGAAAAGGACGGCGTCTTTACCGGGGCTTACGTTGAAAACCTGTTAAACGGCGAGAAAGTACCGATCTGGATAGCCGACTATGTCATCGCCAGTTACGGGTCTGGGGCAGTTATGGCCGTACCGGCCCACGACGAGCGTGATTTTGCCTTTGCCCGAAAATATAAACTGCCTATTCGCGTCGTTGTCAGCCCGGAGGACTACCAGGGCGGCCCCATTGAAGAGGCGCACACCGGTGACGGTATTATGCGCAACTCAGCCCAGTTCAATGGTCAAAGCAACACCGACGCTTTTGCAGGCATCTGTGACTGGATGGAGCTTCAGGGCTTCGGCAGGAGAACTACCAATTACAAGCTCAGGGACTGGCTTATTTCCCGCCAGCGCTATTGGGGCGCCCCTATTCCCATGGTTTACTGTGACAGCTGCGGCATTGTTCCCATACCGGAAAAAGAACTGCCGGTTCTTCTGCCGGAAAACGCCGAATTCAAACCCACCGGCGAATCACCGCTGAAATACGCCGCGGAGTTCGTTAATACCACCTGCCCCGGCTGCGGCGGTCCGGCAAAACGGGAAAGCGACACCATGGATACCTTCATGTGCTCTTCCTGGTATTTCCTGCGCTACTGTTCACCCAAGGATACACGGCATGCTTTCAATCCGGATAAAACCGCTTACTGGATGCCGGTGGATATCTATACCGGAGGCTCGGAACACGCGGTGATGCACCTTTTTTATTCCCGCTTTTTTGTCAAGGCGCTGCGAGACATGGGGCTGCTTAATTTTGATGAACCTTTCATCCGGCTTTTCAACCAGGGAACCATCACCTCACAGCACGCCAAGATGAGTAAATCCCGCGGCAATGTGGTCAATCCGGATAAATATGTCGCCGAACTGGGAGCGGATACGGTACGCGCCTATCTGATGTTTGTCGGGCCCTGGGAACTGGGCGGTGACTGGAATGATTCCGGAATCGGTGGTATTTCCCGCTGGTTTAACCGTGTCTGGAAACTGATAACCGAGCCGTATAGCCCTGCGGCTTTGGATGAATCAGTAGAGCAGGAACTAGTACGCCGTATCCACCAGACCATACGCAAAGTCAACCTTGATATTGATAAGATGCAGTTCAACACCATGCTGGCTGCCCTGATGGAGTTTACCAACTACCTGGCACCGGCCAGGGACGCCGGCAAGGTATCCTCTTCTTCCTGGAATAAAGCCATAAACAGCCTGGTACTGATGCTGGCGCCGACCGCGCCTCACCTGGCGGAAGAATTATGGCAGCAGCTGGGACAGGAGTATTCGGTGCATAACCACGTCTTCCCGACCTGGGATGAAGAATTGGCCGCCGAATCGGAAATAACCCTGGTGGTACAGGTCAACGGTAAACTGCGTGCCAAAATTCCGGCACCGGCCGAGATCTCTGAACAGCAGGCGGTGGAACTGGCCATGAACAATGACCGCATCAAGGAATATACCCAGGCTAAAGAAATTAAAAAAGTAATCTACGTTCCCGGTAAGCTGCTGAATTTAGTGGTAAAATAATTACAGCTATACTTATCGAAAGTCCGGCAAAAAACAACCGGAAAGGATAACAGATATGAAAATCGCATTTATCGGTGCCGGCAATATGGGCCGCGCCATGATTAACGCCATTATCCATCAGGAACTGGCCGCTCCGGAGGAAATTACCGTCGCCGACGCGCGCAAGGAAAGCCGCGATGCCCTAGCAGTGGAATTGGGCGTCACCGCCGCCGACAGCAACCTGGACGCCGCGCTTCGCTCCGATGTAATCGTACTGGCGGTCAAGCCACAGAACCTGGATGAAGTCGCCGCCGATCTTTCCGGCAGGCTTTGCCGGGATCACCTGGTCATTTCAATTATCGCCGGCAAGAAAATGGCTGCCCTGACTTCCGGTCTCAACCACCGTGCGGTAGTCCGCGTGATGCCCAATACCCCCTCTCAGATTGGCCGCGGCATGAGTGTCTGGACTGCCACCGAGGAGGTGGACGCTGCCCAGAAGGAAACTGCCCGACGCGTCTTAACCGCCATGGGAGATGAGCTTTACACCACCAACGAAACTGACCTTGACCGGTCCACCGCCATCAGCGGCAGCGGACCGGCTTATTTTTTCCTGTTTATGGAAGCCCTGGTCGGAGCCGCCGAAAAACTGGGGCTGGAACCCGAAGCCGCCCGCCAACTGGTCATCCAGACAGCGGCCGGAGCTGCCGAATATGCCCACCAGTCAGAGCACGACCTCAGCGACCTGCGTCGCATGGTCGCTTCTCCCGGTGGCACTACCGCCGAAGCACTAAAAATATTTGAATCAAGGCAGTTGCGGGACATAGTAGAAGAAGCGGCTGCCGCCGCCTTCCGACGCGCCCAGGAACTGGGCGGCTGAACTTCCGTTGATTAGGTATTGCGCTTAAATACAAACCGTGGTTTAATATTAGCTATATGAACTGGCTGGATATAGTCATACTGGTAATTCTTGGTTTACTGGCTTTCAGGGGGCTTACTCAGGGTCTCATTAAATCCCTGGCTGGCTTTCTCGGCCTTATCGTCGGCGTAATGCTGGCCGGCCGTTTTCACCAAAGTCTCTCGGAAAGCCTTTTCAGCTTCATCTCCAACCCTGATATAGCCAATATCGTAGCTTTCGTGGCCATAATTCTGGCTGTATGGCTGATATTCGTAATCATCGGCAATCTGTTAACCAGACTGGCATCAATAGTTTTCCTGGGATGGGTTAATCGACTTGGCGGGGCTGTCTTTGGTTTACTGATGGGAACACTGCTGATCGGCGGGGCTTTAGCCGCCTGGGCTAAATTCTTCGGTGCCGATACTTTGACTGAATCTTTTATGGCTGTGTTCCTGCTGGATAAATTCCCGCTAATTCTGACCCTGCTGCCTTCGCAGTTCGACACTATAAAAGAATTCTTCCAGTAGTTCAGCCGGGGGGAATTGAAATACACTGACATCAGTCACATTCCATGATTGCTTTATTGACCAAACTTTTTCAGCCTGCCGGCGTTAAATACATTGAATGAATATTGACACCACCAGCGGCGGAGCCTAAACTAAATAAGAACATGAATTGCCCTAAAGACCGCAGCCCCCTGATTATCGTCGAACACGACCAAATTGCCATAGATTATTGCCCGGAATGCCGCGGCGTATGGCTTGACCATGGCGAGCTTGAACTTATCATGGAAAAAGCCTGCGGCAAGGACGCCGAAGGCTGCCTGGATGAACTGTTTAGCCGTGAGGAAGCTGTCACCAGTGAACCCAAACGACGCTGCCCCGTTTGCCACGGGAGTATGCGCAAGGAACGTCTCGCCACCAAACCCGAGGTAATTATAGATGCCTGTTCATCCCGGGGCGATGGTCTGTGGTTTGACGGCGGGGAACTGCACCAAGTTATGAATCATCTGTCAAACAGCGCTGAAGACGCGGATAATAAGATGATGTCTTTTCTCAAAGAAGTACTCAAAGCTGACGCAGCTGATTAAAGCGTCTAATAAACGGAGGTAAATATGGACACGGTAGTCCTTCTGGTAATCCTGGGAATAATAGTAGTACTGGCCCTCATACTGGTGGGCCTCTACAACGGTCTGGTACGCCTTCGCAATCAGGTTAAAAACGCCTGGGCGCAGATTGATGTCCAGCTTAAGCGCCGATATGACCTGATCCCTAACTTGGTAGAAACCGTTAAAGGCTATGCCAAACATGAGCGTGAAGTCTTTGAAAATGTTACTAAAGCCCGCAACCTGGCGCAGCAGGTATCTTCCTCGGCGCCGGGGGTACGAGCTCAGGCGGAGGGCGAACTATCCGCCGTACTGTCACGACTGTTGGCAGTCGCTGAAGCCTATCCGGATTTGAAGGCCAACCAGAATTTCCTGGCCTTGCAGGAAGAACTGACCTCGACTGAAAATAAGATTTCCTTCGCGCGGCAGTTCTACAACGATTCGGTTCTTAATTACAATAATAAGACACAGGTGTTTCCGTCCAATATCATTGCCGGTATGTTCGGCTTCACTATGAATGAATACTTTGAGGTCAAAGTAGCCACCGAGCGTGAGGCTCCCAAGGTTAGCTTCACCTAATCCCTGATATAAAAAGATAACAACGCGAGCCTGGCTCAAGCAATACAGAAAGCAAAGTATAATGTGGGAACAAATAAGCGCCAACCGCACTCGAAGCATTATCCTGGTAATAGGCATGGGGGCGTTACTCGTCGCTGTCGGTTATGGCATAGGCATCTATTTTTTTAACAGCGCCTATGCCGGTATTGCCGTAGCCGCGGCTGTCTGGATAATCATGACGCTGGTAGGCTATTTCCAGGGCGACAGCATTCTGCTGGCCACTGCCGGCGCTAAAAAAATAGAGAAAAAAGACCATCCCCGTCTGTTTAATGTAGTTGAGGAAATGACCATCGCCTGCGGTTTGCCCAAGATGCCGGATGTTTATATCATAGACGATCCGGCTCTGAATGCTTTTGCCACCGGCCGTAACCCGGAAAAAGCGGCTGTAGCTATAACTTCAGGTTTGTTGCAGAAACTCAACCGTGATGAACTTCAGGGCGTCATAGCCCATGAAATGGCTCATGTAAAGAACCGCGATGTTTTATTGATGTCGATGACGGCGGTGCTACTCGGCACCATTGTCATATTGTCTTACTACTTCAGCCGAATGCTGTTTTTTACCGGTGGCGGCGGTTCCAGGAGATCAAGTGATTCCGGAGGTGGAGGCGGGGCCATCATTGCCATTATAGGTTTGGTTTTTGTCATTCTGTCTCCCATATTTGCCCAGTTGATTTATTTTGCCGTTTCACGTAAACGTGAATACCTCGCTGACGCTTCGGCTGCTCTCTATACCCGCTATCCGGAGGGGTTGGCTTCGGCATTGGAAAAACTGGGAACCTCAACCAATCAGGTCAAGGCAGCCAACCAGGCAACAGCACCAATGTACACAGTTAACCCTTTTCGTGAAAAAGGCCGCAAAGCAAACGGTTTGACCAGCACCCATCCACCAATATCAGAAAGGGTGGCAATTCTGCGTAAAATGGGGGGCGGAGTATCCTATTCAAATTATGAGCAGGCCGCGGAGGAAATCGCCCACCGGAAGATCATCCCCGGATCAGCCCTCGCCGGCAATGAAGCTATTCCTGTCCGTGCTCCATCAACAGAAGGTTCCCTGGGTGAACCGGATAAATTTACCCGTACCAGGGAAACCCAGAACCTGTTATTCGGCATGAGTCGCTACCGTTCCCTGAAATGCTCTAAATGCGGAACCACGCTAAGGCTTCCTCCCGATTTCAAGTCAGCCACAATTCGTTGCCCTCATTGCGGCACCAGCAACAAAGCAGATACCGCCTGATAAACGAGGGAATACCTCTTCCTCTGCTGGAGTTTCTGCCTGCTACCTGTTAAAATAGCTTTTTCCAATAATAAAGGCTTGGTTGTGCGTTCACATTTTAAAAATCTCAATATAATCAGTGCTGTTGAGCGCTTCTTGCACCAGGAATCTACTGGCGGCATACTGCTATTCGGAGCGGCGGTGCTGGCAATGATTCTTGCCAATTCACCTCTGGCAGACCAGTATTTTGATTTCCTGCATATTGAAGCCGGCATCTCCGTCGGTAATTTCCATTTGGAATTATCGCTGGCTCATTGGATAAACGACGGTTTGATGGCTCTGTTCTTCCTGCTTATCGGCCTGGAAATAAAAAGGGAACTTATGGTCGGAGAACTATCATCTCCGGCTAAAGCAGCCTTCCCAGCCATTGGTGCCATAGGCGGCATGGTTGTCCCGGCGTTAATCTATATAGCCATCAACACTGCCGAGGGTGGTAAGTTTCACGGGTTCGGCATCCCAATGGCAACGGACATAGCTTTCGCCTTGGGTTTTCTCATGTTACTGGGAAACCGGGTACCATTAGCCCTTAAGGTATTTCTTGTCTCATTGGCGGTTATCGATGACCTGGGCGCTATTTTGATTATTGCCCTGGCTTACACTAGTGACTTGGACTGGGCATCATTGGGTTGGGCTGCGATAATGATTGGTGGTTTGATAGCCCTTAATGCTGGAGGCGTCAAGAAGCTAACTCCCTATTTGGTACTCGGCTTAGTTCTGTGGTTCTTTGTTTTCCAATCCGGTATTCACGCCACCATCGCCGGAGTCTTGTTGGCTTTAACCATACCGGTACGGCAGAAAATATCCAGCGAGGAATTCGTCGATACCTGTAAATTGGAGCTGGAAACTTTTGACGATGCTGAAAGTGAACGTAAAAACTTATTACTGACGTCAGAACAGCAGGACGCGGTTGAAAAAATCGGTTCCGCCTATGAACATGTACAAAACCCCCTTCTACGACTAGAACATGCTCTGCATCCATTGAGCGCCTTTTTTATCATGCCGATATTCGCTTTGGCCAATGCGGGGGTTGCCTTTGGCGGCGACATAGAAATGGTTCAACCCATAACCCTGGGTATTATTGCCGGGTTGCTGATCGGCAAACCGCTGGGTATTATCGGTCTAACCTGGGCGATTAGTAAGCTGGGCTGGATCGGCAAACCAGCTTCCTGTCAATGGAATCACATTATCGGAGCCGGTCTACTGGCTGGAGTGGGCTTCACTATGTCAATTTTCATTACCGGACTGGCTTTTTCTGACGCCGGGTCAATTGACTCCGCCAAGCTGGCCATTGTCGGCACCTCATTGTCTGCCGGCATAATTGGGGTTTTATTCCTGTTGCGCCAGCCACCTCCAACTTGCAGCCTGGATGCAGAGAAGCCTCCCAAATAGCCGCGACGGTTAACAATCAGAAGGGTTGTTGCTATAATTCAAACATCCGCCCCTGTAGCTCAGAGGATAGAGCAGCGGTTTCCTAAACCGCGTGTCGCGCGTTCGAGTCGCGCCAGGGGCACCAAAGATACAGAAGGTGTGTCTTGCCAAACCCTAGAGCCTTTTTTACTAATATGTCTGCACCCATACCGCCTTACAAGCAGATCTATCTCGTCTTCCGCAATAACTGCATTAAGCTGGTAAAATGCCAGATCTGTTGAGGGCATCACAGCCAACCTGGTTGCTGAGAAGGTTCACATGATTACCCCTGTAAAAGGTGAAGTTTCTATAAACTGAATAACTGGAGTAGAAAGTGTATGAATGAGACATTAAAAATCATCAATAATCGCCGCTCTGTACGGGCATATACTTCTCAACCGATTACCGATTCCGAAAAAGAGCTAATTTTAAACGCCGCTTTCAGATCTCCGACGGCCGGAGGACTGATGCTTTATTCAGTCATTGACATTGCTGACCAGGGGTTAAAGGACAAATTGGCAATTAGTTGTGATCATCAGCCTTTCATTGCCAAAGCGCCATATATATTGCTGTTCCTGGCTGATTATCAGCGGTGGTTTGATTATTTCAATCTTTCCGGTGCTGAAACGCGCGCAAAAGAGTTAAACCGCCCTTATCGTCAACCTCAGTCCGGTGACCTCTTATTAGCCTGTTGCGATGCCTTGATAGCTGCCCAGACCGCTGTTATTGCCGCTGAATCCATAGGAATCGGTTCGTGTTATATCGGTGATGTTTTAGAGAACTATGAGTATCATCGGGATTTATTTGACCTACCACCATATACGTTACCCATCACCATGGTATGTTTTGGTCACCCTACCGAAAGCGCATCTCGCCGGAAACTTACCAGCCGGTTCTCGGCCGAAGCGATAGTTCATCGTGACAAATACCGACGATTTGACGCTGACAAACTGAAAAAGGTCTTTGCGGATATGGAAATCCAATTTAAGGCCGGTGTTCATGCTCCTGAAATAGAAAACGCAGGACAAGATGTCTCTTATCGGAAATTCACCGCAGATTTCGCGATTGAGATGAATCGTTCGGTCAACAAGATGCTGGAAAATTGGCGCTAAGATGTTTTTCTTAAAGTCACTCATATCTGACGTTATAAATGTCGGTTCGTCGAACAATCCACTTTATAATCAGGTGGGGTGTTCAAATGAAAAAAGTACTGGTGCCGTTGTTGCTATCAGCGCTGATGGTTACTCCCGCATATGCCCGTCCCAGTTACGGTGAAGAACTGAAATCCGATAAGGAAAGAACCACCCCAGATGTCCCGAACGCTGACATTGAGGCGCTGGTATCAGGGAATACGGATCTCGCGCTCAATTTGTACCAGCTACTTAAAGAGGAAGAGGGTAACTTCTTCTAATCATTCATTAATAATTGTTATAAAACGGGCTAATAATATTCGCCTGTTCAATAATTATTTGATATTTTGTCTACCGCCAATTGTATTTTCAGTAAAGCCCCCAAAAAAAACCTTGACAATTAAGCGAAAAAACGTGGTAAAGTTAGGGAGTAACTATTGCCTGATCAATCCTAGTATCAGGAGGTTAGCTGTGATTACTGTTTTTGAAACCCTTTCAGCTTCAAATAATTAACCCCTTGTATTTTACTCTGCGACTCTGGGCTTACTGGCCAGGTACTTAATTACCGTTTTTTCAATCCACTACTCAATCTCATCTATATTCTCTGTTGATTCAATCTGCAAACTAAATAATCAAGCGTCCAGAACACATAATATCTGAACTCAGTTCATACAGTAGCCTGAATCAGTATATTTGAAAGGAGGAGTAAACTTGATGAAAAATATTGCACTATCCGTAAGTATAGCGTTATTCCTTACAATCGGCATGATTATGACAGGTTGCGGCCAGTCAGCTGATGACGCTGAAAAGATAGCACAGGATTTTGTCATCAACAGCCCTACTTTCCAATTCGACGGAATCCAGGATTCTTTAGAACTGGTTAGTACCGAAACAGAGGCGATGAACAGTTGGGTATTCACTTATCAATTCGAAAGCCGCAATGCTGGTTACGGTGACAGAACTGGAGAAGCTCTCAATACAGTCATAACCAGCCATGAAGCAGTCATAAATGTTGAGCACAGTATAGTGGAATCAGCCGTAATGGACGACCAATGGGATATGCTGAAACAGCAAATGTTAGCCTCAACCAGCTAATCTCATATCATCCATAATACTTGGAATAATTAAATATGACCATTGAAATTAGTCTGTTAATAACAGAAATAATCCTTCTCCTGTTGACTATAATTCTACTCATGTATAGCATGAGAGAAGCATCAAAAAGAAAAGAACTTCTGCAAAAAGTAGGCAAGGCAACAGAAACACTCAACCGGGTAGAATATTTTTCTATTGTAAATCGTTCAATAATTGATGCCAAAAATGAGATAGCTGGATATGTTACCGGCTCGAGACCTTTGAAAGGGGATGAGAAGGAAATAAGAGTTATCCTTGACGCAATCAACAGAGCTCATAATAGAGGTGTCAATATACGATATATTTTACCCAGAATGCACGATAGACTGCACATGGGCTATAAGTATAAAAAGGTTGGTGCCAAGGTCCGCTATAAATCCGGCCTGATGACACAAAGCTTGCGTTATATGTTAACCGACGGGCAAGAGGTTGTTCTTGGTGTTCCGGGTTGGGTAGGACGCCAGGAAATGACAAACAAAGGTTGCTGGCTGCCTTCAAAAGCACTGGTAGAAATACTCCAAAAACATTTTGAGAATGATTGGGAAGCCGCTATAAGTTTTGAGGAATATTTGGAAACCGTTATTGATGAAACCGGGGCCTCTACCGGAAGCATAGCTACAGAGTTAGGAATAAGTCCGAATAATTTGGAACGAGAGAGGCAAAATGAGAAAAAGGAGAGCAGCAGCGATGAATTTGTTAGCAAGACCGCATCTGAATGAACTAATAGAAAACAATAATCAACCGTGTGTTTCGCTGTATCTGCCTACCCATCGAATCGGAGATACCGAACAAGATCCGATTAGATTAAAAAACATGTTGAGGGAAGCAAGCGACAGGCTAAGTGAATACGGTTTAAACAGCAATGAGATAACGAATATGCTGGCACCGATAGATAAACTATTAACAGACTCTTTATTCTGGCAACATCAGAGCAACGGACTATCCATCTTTGTGTCCCCCAATTATTTCACATACTTCCGAATGCCATACACTTTTCATGAATTGGTGGTAGTAGCTGACCGTTTTCATATAAAGCCTCTGATTACCTGGTTCGCGGAAAATGAAACATTCTATATCTTGGCGGTCAGCCAAAATCAGGTTAGATTACTGCAATGCAACAAATATAGCAGCCAGGATATCACACCGGATAATTTACCGTCAGGAATAAAAGATGCCCTGAAATACGATGAACCGGAAAAGCAGCTCCAATACCATACTACTGGCGTCGATGGTTCAGCCATCTATCACGGCCATGGGGTTACCAAAGATTATGACAAAGACGCAATCCTGCGGTATTTTCGAATAATTAACCAATCCCTGCAGAGTGTACTGAAAAAAGAACACAATCCTCTAATACTGGCAGCAGTAGATTATCTCCACCCAATCTATAAAGAGGTTAATACTTACAAGGGGTTGTTAGATGGAGGAATTTCAGGTAATCCTGAGGAAGAGTCTGATGAAACATTAAGGGAACACGGCTGGAATATAATTGAACCTTATCATAAACAACAGCTCAGAGAAACTATTGAAGAGTTTAATGAATCCACCGGAAAAGGTTTAGCTACAAATGACTTAGAACAGGCGGTCCTGGCAGCCTATGACAAGCGTGTTTCAAAGCTTTTAGTAGCACTGAATAACCCGCAATGGGGCCATTTTGATGTTAAGAACCGACGTGTATTTTTATGGAGCGAGCAGAAAACAACCGCAGAAGACCTGCTTGATATTGCAGCAGTGTTCACACTGATTAACAGTGGGAAAGTCTATACATTGGAAAAAGAAAAAATGCCTGCTAATACGATCATTGCTGCTATTCTGCGCTACTAATTTGCGATATAAATGCTTCTAAAGGAGGGGTGAATGCCTTACAAAAACATTGATGAACTGCCAAAGGGGGTTAAAAACAACCTTCCAGGACACGCCAGCGAAATCTTCATAGCGGCTTATAATAACGCTTTGGAGCAATATAAAGATCCCGCTAAAAGACGGGGTAATGAAAGTCTTGAAGAAGCTGCTAATAAAGTTGCTTGGTCAGCAGTGAAATCAGAATATGAACAGAACGAAAAAACTGGGAAATGGCAAAAGAAATAGGCCGAATTTTAAACATGGTCGCGCGGAATTTCCCGATCCCAGCTCCGGCAATACACCCGGCGACCCCCTTCATAAGCATCCAAGTCCGCATGTATATGGAAGTTTAAGGGGGTAGAGGTCAGCACAGTTCGGGTTACTGTTTCCACTGACCAATCTTTCCTGGAAAATCCGCGTTCCCAGTAAGTTTCACCTCTTACGGACTGATAATCATCTCCAATGGCGGAATAACGTTCCCAAGAGTTCGCTTTAACATCCAAGTCAATTTCGTTGATGTGCATGACACCGGTATTTTTTATTACCTCCAAAGCCGCTTCTTCAGTAGCCAGGTCCCGAACCACCCGCCAAGTGGACTCACCTCCTTTTATTCTTCTTTCTCTTAACGGCTCAGCACTTTCAGCTTCAGGGAACACGATCAGCTGATCTTCAGCTGGACGAGGTTGTCGTACTGGCAGTATTAACTTGGAAACACCGGTAAATACCGTCAATTCCGGCAATTCCGGCGAAGGCCAGCAAAGGGGCCAATAAGAATTGGATAAAGAAAGCCTTAAACGGTGCCCCCGGGGAAATACTTGAGCTACACCATTAAGTGAAATTCTTATCGAATATTTCTTTCCCGGTTCCAGTATCTCAGGATATTCATGACTGGTGCGATGAGTGAGATTGAAAACCCCGTAAGTTACCCGGGTAGCTTTACCGTCAGGGGCAACATCAGATAATCTAACAGCGACCATAGCAGACGGTTTATCCGCAGCAATATCAATTTCAACTTCGGGCGACCCAAAAATTTCCAAGTCTACATTCAGCGGACTGCTTTCGAAAACCAGAGCACTGCCGTCTTCCTCACGCTGGTCATACGGCAAATCCGGTGCCGCACTGTAAGAACACCATTTCCCTGCAAACAGTCCTACTGCCAAAAGAGACTTAAATGATATCGCTTCTTCTTTTACTTCCTGCCCTGCTGGAACGAGAGATTTATCGGCTAGATAATAGGTTTTTTCTTGAATATTGGGAGAAGGCCAGGATGACTCGCCGATCCATCTACCGGGACGATGCTCATAACTGGTGTAAGGCGGGATGCTGTCCTGCATCCAGGCAGATATCATCGGCCCTTCCATAACATCGTTCTGAATGCCCTTCAGCCACCGGTCCCACCAGCGAAGAGCCAATTGGAGAAATCCTATTGCCGGTCCGGGTACTCCAATATGGGGATACCGGTGACTCCACGGACCTATTAGTCCTTTCCGAGGAACCTTAAGCCCAGACATTATCCGAAAAACAGCGTTTGAGTAACCATCCGCCCAGCCGCTGATGGCCATTACCGGACAGTTCACCTGGGAGAAATCTTCACAGATGGACCCATGTTTCCAGTAATCATCACGACGTTGGTGCCGTAGCCAATTATCCACCCATAGTCCACTTCCATCTAATCGGTCAAACCACATCTGACGCCACTTATCCCCAGCTATATAAGGGTCCGGCGGCAATGAATTAAAAGAAAACATGACCGAAGCCCAGGAGAGATTATCACCAAGCAGACAACCACCCATGTAGTGAACATCATCCAAATACCGATCATCCGAAGAACTGAGCGAAATGACGGCATCCAAACCAGGTGGACGAAGAGCTGCTACCTGAAGACTGTTAAATCCGCCCCAAGAAATACCAAACATTCCTACTTTGCCGTCACACCAAGGCTGGCTACGCAACCAAGCAATAACCTCCAAAGCATCATCCAATTCCTGTTGCAAATACTCATCAGTTAATAGTCCTTCAGATTCCCCACTGCCCCGAACGTCTACTCTGATAGCGGCATATCCATGGCCGGCAAAATAGGGATGATTGAGTGAATCCCGCCACCGGGTAACATCCCGCTTACGATAAGGGATATATTCAAGCACCGCCGGTACCGGATAGGAATCTGAATCTTTTGGGCGCCAAATGCGGGCTGACAATCTGACGCCATCAGTCATCGGGATTTCAATATGTTCTTCTGTTTTAATTTCATGCGGGAAGTCGTAGATAATGTTCATGAATTACTCCTCCCTTGATTGCTATAGCATCACACTTGATCCTACTCAGTTTCACCTATCTTATAGCCAAGCATCTCGGTTATAGCTTTATATTTACCAATAAGCTCCATGGTATTCATAGCACCAACAAAAACATGAGCCAGGACATAGCTATAACTGTCCTGCTCCGGCAGTTCAGATAACACATCACCTTCTTTGGCTATTAATTCTATGAGGGTATCCGGGTATTGCTGTTCAATGGCACGCAGTTGTTCATTAGAAGGTGCTTTTTCTACCCGACCATCCTTAAACGTCCGGTAATAGAATTTGGCCGCAGTGTTGTATTTCCCCTGGCGCCGCAGCATATCCGGCCTCTCACCGAGAGCAATATCCACTGATACCTTCAGATTAGGCACACCGTCAACTTTCCAAAAAATATTGGCATGGGATTGGGAAACCCGAGGGTTTATCTCAAGCAGCCAAATCTTGTCTCGTTTTTCATCATAGAAAAACTCAATATTGAAACCGGAATTATCAAACCCGATCTGCTTCATAATACGCCGCGAAATTTCAGCCATTCTTTCCTGGATTTTACGTGGCAGTCTCGAAGGATACTGGTACCTTTGAAAGGACGAAACCTTCGGATAACGGAATGAATCTATGATGCCGTGTACAAATAGTTCGCCTTCGAATACATGACCTTCAAGAGTACACAATCGACCAGTGACCGCCTGTTCAGCTATACAGAAACCTTTAGAGGCTTCACCAACTTCATCCGGCAATTCAGCATAAGTAAGGACTTCGTTAAACGGTTCGGAGAAGATATGAATCTTTCGGCGAATGATTTTTATGGCATGGTCAAGGTCTTTTTTATTGCGTATCTTAAATCCCAGTTGGGAACTATAAGATTTCAATGGTTTGATCCAGAATGGATATTTAAGGTCAATACAATCCCGGCAATTATCAGCAAAGGGATTGAAGCGGACAAACGCCGGCATACATTCGGGCACAGCTTTTCGCTGCTCCAGCCTGCTCCAATATTTATGCTCACACTTAAGAACGCTTTCCAACGTCGGCGTATTGAGATCAAATCCCCGGCAAATAATTGGCAGAGTGGTAGTTATCGGAAAATCCCAATAACCGATGACCGCATCAACATGCTGCAACTGCTTTCGGAGACGTTCCTGCCCTTCCTTTATCAACCAGTCTATGCCTTCAGCGGTATTAACTCGTGTTTCTTTGAATGTCATCAGGCCATGGAAGGAGCGGGGTTCTTTATCCTGAAGCTTTCGAAGTTCCTGCATATTCCGGTCATCAAGACCATAAACGTAAACGTGTTTTTTCATCGTTTTCCTCCTTGGATGACCCTTTACTCAAACAAACCACTGCTAATCCATAGTACTACAGTGAAGCAAAAACACAACCCCCAAATTTACAAACAAAGAATAGACAACCTATTTTGTGCAAAGCTGAAAACGGTTATACTGCAGAAATCTAAAATGATAACATAAGAATAATTCCGCAAAATATACTGCGTTCTTTTTTACGATACGACTACAGATTGTACCAAATACACAATTATAGCCACAATGATGGTTAAGCCTCCCATTTTCAAGGCTGAATACCAGATATTTCTTCTTGATAATCTGCCGATATAGATCCCGATCAAAGAAACCGAGACGACGATGATACCAGTTGCTGTAATCAAGGCATCCTGGATATCCATGAATAAGAAAGGGATGATTGGTATGGCTCCGCCTATCAAAGTAGCCATACCGTCCGTCATACCCATAACTATTGTGGTTTTGGATATTCGCCGTTCGGGTTGAGTGCCCCTCAAATCCCTGCTGCCCATGGCAGCCTCTGTTTCACGCAGCTCCTTGTACTTTTCCACTCCTTCAGCAGAATAGGCGCTAAGCAGATTAGAAAAGCCGTTGGCCACCGTGCCGCCAAATCCGGCCGCGATTATGACCTCAACCGAAGCCGATGATGCCCCGATAACAATACCCAGAGTGGAGAGCGCACCATCAACAAAACCACGGTAAAACTTGCCGATTATCATGATTTTTCTTCAGTTAACAATTCTGCTGCCCGCTGATACCCGGTCAATGGAGTGTATAGATCCGCCGAAATCTTCTACAGCGGATTTGATCTTTGGGTAATCCAGTGATTCGCCTTCGATAACAATTTCAACAGTTTTGGTTCTATCGTCCACTTCATCCACGTAAAGCGTAACGCCATCAATCCCTTCTAGGGCACAAAGTTTCTGAACGCATTCAATTTCATCAGATTCATTTGGTATCAATACATCGATTACAATCTGCCTTACCGCCGCCATACTACCCTCCATCTCACGTTTTTATGTTATTTCCATTCTAACACCTGAAATTTATTATTCAATAGACTTTTTGCTAACCCTGCTGTATCAAGAGCGTTATAATTATTGGTTCGACAAATAACCAATATAGCCAAATGAGGTGGCCATATGAAAAAAATGCTTTTGCTTGTATGTCTTTCAGTTTTTATATTGGTCTCCGGTTGTGTTCAAACCAGCTATGGTGAAGAACTGAAATCCGATAAGGAAAGAACAACCCCAGATGTCCCTAACGCTGACATTGAGGCGCTGGTAGCAGGGAATACGGATTTCGCGCTTAATTTATACCAGCTACTTAAAGAGGAAGAGGGTAATTTCTTTTATTCTCCTTTCAGTATATCGACGGCACTGGCAATGACTTACGGCGGCGCCCGGGGTGAAACCGCGGAGCAGATGGCGGAAACGCTGGGTTTCAGCCTGGAACAGCAGCAGCTTCACGCCGCATTGAACGCCCTGGACCAGGCTCTCAATTCCCGCGGTGAGGGAGCTGAGGGCAAGGACGGGCAGCCTTTCAGTCTGAAAGTAGTAAACGCTGTCTGGGGCCAAAAAGGATTTGAGTTTCTTGATGAATACCTGGACCTGCTGGCCGAGAATTACGGCGCCGGTCTGCGCATTCTCGACTTCGCGGCAGTACCGGAAGATGCCAGAAAAACTATCAACGACTGGGTAGCTAAAGAAACCGAGGACCGCATCAAAGACCTGCTGCCACCCGGAAGCATCAAGGAAATAACCCGTATGGTGCTGACCAATGCCATCTATTTTTCCGGCGGCTGGCTTAAACCATTTGATGAAGAAACAACCAGCAACGAGGCCTTTAACATGCTCGACGGCCGCAAGGTGACTGTTTCCATGATGCATCAGAGCGAAACCCTGGGCTATACAGTGGGAGAAGGCTACCAGGCGGTAGAACTCAAATATGATGGTGAAGAACTGTCAATGATAATTCTGCTACCGGATACCGGCAATTTCACAGATTTCGAGAACAAGCTGAATGGTGCTACTCTCAGTAGAATACTTGATAATCTGGATTTGAACACCGTCAATCTGGCGATGCCCAAATTCGAATTTGACTCCTCCTTCAGCCTAAAATCAACCCTGTCCGCACTGGGTATGCCAGTAGCCTTCAGTGACAACGCTGACTTCTCCGGGATGACCGGACAGCGCGACCTCCTTATTTCAGATGTGGTGCACAAGGCTTTCGTCTCCGTTGATGAATCGGGTACGGAGGCCGCAGCGGCCACCGGCGTGATTATGGACTTGACTTCAGCTCCCGGTACAGGCCCGGTCACCATGACCATAGACCGACCATTTATGTTCCTCATCCGGGATATACCCACCGATTCCATCCTGTTCTCCGGCCGGGTGGTCAATCCGCTGGAATAAAGCCCACCACCTGCCGGTCTCTGATTACGGAGCAGCCTAATCGGCTGCTCCGTTTTGTATAAAATTACCTTCTCTTGGTATCATATATATACAAGCTGATAAACAAAACAAGAAAGGAATACTAATGGGCAAATCAGTTAATGGCACCCAGACCGAAGTGAACCTGTTGACCGCTTTCGCCGGCGAGTCTCAGGCCAGGAACCGCTATACCTATTTTGCCGGAGCCGCCAAGAAAGAAGGCTACGAGCAAATCTCCCGCGTCTTCATCGAAACCGCCGACAATGAGAAGGAACACGCCAAGGTCTTTTTCAAGTACCTTGAGGGCGGAGAAGTAGAGATCAAGGCCAGCTATCCCGCCGGTGTTATCGGCACTACCAGGGAAAACCTGGAAGAAGCGGCCAATGGCGAGAAAATGGAATGGTCGGTTATCTACGCCAACTTCGCCGAAACCGCGGAAAAAGAAGGCTTTCCGGAAATAGCCACTTCCTTCAAGGAAATCGGTGAGGTTGAAGAGTTCCACGAGCGTCGTTACCGCTCCCTGACCGCCAACATCGATAAAGGCGAGGTCTTCAAACGACCAGCCACCGTCAAGTGGCACTGCCTTAACTGTGGTTACGTTCACGAAGGCCCCGAAGCACCGGACTTGTGCCCTGCCTGCAAGCATCCTCAAGCTTATTACGAACTGCTGGCCGAAAACTGGTAACAACAACCTGTCCCAAACATCTCAACCCCCGTTGCTCGTTAAAGACAACGGGGGGTTTCTATTGCATATATACATATAAGGGAGTATATAAATACCCAGGGACTGCCATCTGACCTGAAGGGGGTGAGCAGTATGCCGAAGACAAAATGCGGCAGAATGGCGTTGTGGCTGCTGGCAGGCTTTGCCTTGTTGTTGGGAGTATTTCAACTGGCAGTGGCTTCCGGACAGAGGGGCGGCGAAGAGTACTTCGACAACCTTTGGCTGGCGATTCCGATAACACTGGCCGGGTTGAGTGGGATCGGGGCATTTTTCACCGGAGGCTTTTGCCTGATCAAAAACATTGAAAGGTCACCCCTGGTATGGCTGGCGACAGCGGTCGGACTGGTGGTACTGGTATTTGTGCTGGGCGAAATATTCGGTTCACATTAACTCCTCTCCTGGCGTAAAGTCAGGCTGGATTGTAGAAAGACCCGGACTGAACCGACACTAAAGTACCGGTGACAAGTACGTATGCGCTATTTACAGAGTCAAAAACGGATTCTATAATAATTCTATATTATCCAAGGAGGTCATATTTATGAAAAAAGCGGCAATTGTTACGCTGGTCAGCCTGCTGACGATACTGGCGCTCAGTCCGGCTGTAGTTTCCGCCAAACCCGTGGAAAATATCCTGGGGCTGCGCGGCATCATCGGACAGGCCGGCAACTCCAACAACGCCTTTACCGAGTTGTGGGAGAAAGACCCCGATACCTGGGAAGTGGTCGAGGACGGAGCCTGGGCTAAATTCAAATACAGCCTGACAGGTGAGACTTTTGACTTTCACCTGACCGGCCACGCGCTGGAACCTGGTGTCAGCTATTCCCTGATTTACTATCCCGACCCCTGGCCCGGCAGCGGGCTGGAAGTCCTGGGTGAAGCCATTGCGGATGATGAAGGTAATATCCTGATCAAAGGCTCAGCCGATATTGGCCAACTTCCGGCTGAAGGCGACGAGAACGAGGGCGCTAAAATCTGGCTGGTGCTGTCTGACGACCTGGGCGACGGGCAGATGGCCGGCTGGACCCCGAGTGAATACCTCTTCGAATACAGCCTGATAAACTTTAACGCCGAAGAAGAAGCCGAGGCCGAGGCGGAAACTGACGAATCAGGTACGCCGCCGGGACTGGCCGTAGCCGAAGCCGCCAAAGCGGATAAGAGCAACAACGGCAAAGCCAAGGGCAAGAATAAGTAGTTATCAGTCGATAAAAAGCCTTAAAGAGGGCGGCTTGAACAGCCGCCCTCTTTTTAGCGCTAAAAATACGCCTCTAGCTTTTGTTCAGTTCTCTCACCGGCCGGGCTTCGATGTAGCCGCGATAACCCATCGGGGCTAATTGAACCCTGGGACCATCTTCATCAGCCCAGCGAAAACCGTAAGTTTCCGGATTATAGCTCTTCATAACAGCCCACAGGTCACTAATGGCCTGTTCAAATTTCTCATCATCATAGGGCTGCCCCTGGAAAACCATCATCTTGCAGAGCGGCAGCTCAATGATCTCGAACCCTTCCGGTACCCGGCCGTTAAAATCCAGCGGCACCTCAACTCCCTGGGCATATACCGAGGTTCCTTCCGGCCGCAGGTTTTCCGGCAGCCACATCCCGACAGGCTCGTACAACGCTTCCTTGATTCCGGAAAGCGTCTCCCAGATATCGCAGCCAACTTCTTCGCAGTATTCGAAGTAATGCGCGGCTTTTTGGCCGCGTTTAAGAATCAGCTTCCTGGCCGGACGATCCACCACCTGGACAAAAACCGTTTCAGTATTAGTGTTTTTGGTAACCATATCATCTCCTTGCTGTAATCTGAGGTAATAATTGCGGGCACCAGCCGGCAGAAAAAGCCGGAGCGGCGGGGTATTCCGGGCGTAATCACGCGGACTCATACCGAACTGACGGGAGAAGGCGCGGGTGAAACCTTCGTGGGACTGGAAGACAAAATCCAGCGCCACATCGATTATACGCCCGTCTTCATCGCGGAGCTTCACGGCTGCCCGGGACAGCCGCAAGGCCCGGATGTATTCGAACGGCGCCTTCCCCGCCAGTTCTTTGAATATCCTGGCCGAATGCCAAGGGGAATATCCGGCCTCTTCCGCCAGGTCACGCAGTGATATCGGTTCCAGGATATGGTTTTCAATGTAATCCTGCATCCGCCGCACCGCATTGACCTTTTGCCAGTGTTCCGTAATTTTACCTCTGCCAAGGAGTATAACGGCTCAGGCGGGTGATTTCTTGACCGCCGTTGCTGTCTTTTTTGAAAATGCCCACTGGGACTCTACTTTTCTTTCATCTCAGAGATTTTTTCTTCCACTTCCCCGGCGCCTTCGTCGTAGAATCCCTCTTCATCAGGGGCCAATTCTTTTAGCAGCCGGAGAAATTCACCGGCGTGGACCCGCTCTTCATCGGCGATATCCTTGAGCACACCAATAGCCAGCTTGTTGTCAGTGGACTCGGCCAGCTGCATGTAAAGCTGGATGGCCTCGTATTCCGCGGCGATCATGAAGCGGATAGCCCTTATAAGTTCCTCATGGGTCACTTTGCGGCCGTTAGCCAGGCCGGAAAAAGGACTGCCAAATTCAGGCATAATAAACCTCCTTGATGATTTTTCTTCTGTCCAAATTATACCATCAGCAAAAAACCTGTGGTTGAGTTTTCCGCGCGCAACAGATATATAATAAAGCAATATGAAGCGTAAAAACCTAGATGAGATGACCGATGAAGAGCGGTGGCGGCTGTTCCCTATTATGCTCAGCAAGCACCAGCCCAGCTGGCGGCAGCATTACCAGGACGAAAAAGAGCTGCTGCGAAAAATCATCGGCCCTGAGAGTCTTATCAGCATCAATCATATCGGCAGCACCGCGGTGCCGGGACTGATTGCCAAGCCAACTGTTGACGTGCTCTTGGAAGTAAGAGAAGGAACCGATATTACCGAACTGACCTCCAGCATGCGCCAAGCCGGTTACCACCCCATTCCCCAGGATGATAAACCGGCTCCTGGGCTGATGTTCACCAAGGGCTATACCGAATCCGGCTTCAAAGGCCAGGTTTTCCACATTCATCTGAGATACCCCGGCGACTGGGACGAGATTTACTTCCGGGACTACCTGCTGGTCCATCCGGAAGCGGCAGCGGAGTACGGTCAACTAAAGCGGAAACTTGCCCGGTTGCACGAGTTCAACCGGGATGCTTATACCGAGGGCAAGACCGATTTTATCAGGCGCATCACTCGACTGGGGAGATTAGAGCAGTCCGGAAGTCTTCAGTAGTCAGTATTCAGTTATTAAGTTAACATTCTCGGATTTTTCAGTTAGGAAGCGGGAATTGTTTTTGTTTATGCACCCTTGTTGCCGCCTCACAGAAACGACTCCTCTTTTCCAGCTTTGAGATTTTTACCTCCAATCGTGAGTCGTTTTGCCAATTCAAACATATTCAAATAATTCAAAGTTTTTGGTTAATAGTAGTCAGTTTTCAGTTTGATAAGTTCTCAGTTTTCAGTTCTCAGTTCTCAGTAGATAGCAGTTTTTAGTTTTCAGTTTATGGATTCCCGGCTTTCGCCGAGAATGACATACTGAGGGGCACCGAGATTGCTTCGGCTGAGGACTTGCAATTACTGTCGGGGAAGGTGAATGTTGTTAGTCTAGAGGATTGGGGCAAGTATTAGTTCTTCACCTTTGAAACGAAAGAAACGACTCTGTTATTCACCAATTTAGCATGGATTACTTACCGTGAAGTAAAGGGACAAAGATTCATACAACCTTGTTTAATACCGTGTTATTTACAGAACACATGATAGCATTAAAAGCCCTGTCGCGCAAGGGGCAAGGGTTACACTTTTGGCTCCCGGTGTAAGAAATTCTAATCCCGAATAGCTACATCCTAAACAATATCTAATAATCAAATTCTAATGACCAAAACGGAGCTACGTGAAATCACCAGGTCCGGGTTGTCTGTTCGAATTAGGACAGCCCGGACCTGGATTCTTCGCATTCAGCAGCCGCCAAAACCTGTTACAACCGGTTACGCCAGATCAAATCGGTCAAGATTCATTACCTTGTTCCATGCAGCCACAAAATCATTGACAAACTTTTCCCCGGCATCTGAACCGGCATAGACTTCAGCCAGGGCACGCAACTGGGAATTGGAACCGAAGACAAGGTCTATACGAGTTCCGGCCCACCTTAACTCACCAGTTTTTCTATCCAGACCCTGGAAGACATCTTTTTCATCCGGGGCAGCCTGCCAGACAGTGCCCATGTCCAACAGATTCACAAAGAAGTCATTGGTAAGGGCCCCCGGTCTTTCAGTAAAGACGCCGTGCTTCGAGGCGGCGAAGTTCGCATTCAAAACACGCATGCCGCCCACCAGAACCGTAATTTCGGGAGCAGTCAATGTCAGCAACTGAGCCCGGTCAAGCAGCATTTCCTCTGCCGGTACGGCGTATTTTGCCTTTTGATAGTTGCGGAACCCATCAGCAACCGGTTCCATCACAGCGAAAGCTGTAATATCCGTCTGTTCAGAAGACGCATCCGTTCGTCCTGGATAAAAAGGCACAGTAATATCATGTCCGGCCTTCCTGGCGGCTTGCTCAACAGCCGCACAACCACCCAGGACCACCAGGTCAGCTAGAGACACTTTTTTACCGGCTGAACCAGTGCTGTTGAATTCTTTTTGAATAAGCGCAAGCTTCTCAAGCACCCTGGCCAATTGTTCCGGCTGATTGACTTCCCACTCTTTCTGTGGCGCCAAACGGATGCGGGCGCCATTGGCGCCGCCGCGCTTGTCGGAACCACGGAAGGTTGATGCCGCTGACCATGCTGTATAAATCAATTCCGGAATGGAAAGCCCGCATCCGAGCACCCTGGCTTTCAAATCCGTAATGTCCGCAGCGTCAATAAGTTCATAATCAACCGCGGGAACCGGGTCCTGCCAGATCAGTTCCTCCGCCGGTACCTCCTGCCCCAGATAGCGAGTCCTCGGCCCCATATCACGATGGGTAAGCTTGAACCACGCGCGGGCAAAAGCATCCGCAAATTCTTCAGGATTTTGCTGGTAACGCCGCGCAATTGGAGCATAAACAGGATCATAGCGAAGCGAGAGGTCCGCCGTAGTCATCATCGGCCGATGCTTTTTAGTCGGGTCATGAGCATCAACCACCATATCCTCTTCGGCTACATCTTTGGCCAGCCACTGATTGGCTCCGGCCGGGCTTTTAACTAGCTCCCACTCGTATTTGAACAGCGTGTTCAGGTAGCCCATATCCCACTTAGTTGGCCTGGCTTTCCAGGCGCCTTCAATACCGCTGGTAATGGTATCACCGCCTTTACCGCTACGGAAACTGCTTTTCCAGCCAAGTCCCTGCTCTGTTATGTCAGCCGCTTCAGGCTCGGGCCCCACATGGGAAGCAGGCCCGGCCCCATGACACTTACCGAATGTATGCCCGCCAGCGACCAGGGCAACAGTTTCTTCATCATTCATGGCCATACGGGCGAAAGTCTCGCGAACGTCATGACCAGAAGCAACCGGATCCGGGTTGCCATTAGGCCCTTCAGGATTAACGTAAATCAAGCCCATCTGGACCGCGGCAAGTGGGTTCTCCAGTTCCCGTTCACCGGAATACCGCTGATCACCCAGCCACTCACTCTCAGCCCCCCAGTAAACATCTTCCTGCGGTTCCCAAACATCCTCTCGGCCGCCACCAAAACCGAACGTCTTGAATCCCATCGACTCAAGCGCACAGTTACCGGCCAGGATCATGAGGTCAGCCCAGGAAATACTGCGGCCATATTTCTGCTTAATCGGCCAGAGCAGACGGCGAGCTTTATCAAGATTGGCATTATCCGGCCAGCTATTGAGGGGGGCAAAGCGCTGGGTTCCGTCACTAGCACCACCGCGCCCGTCTCCCATCCGGTAGGTGCCGGCACTGTGCCAGGCCATACGGATAATAAGACCGCCATAATGACCGTAGTCAGCCGGCCACCAATCCTGAGAGTCGGTCATCAGCTCGTAGAGATCATTCTTCAGCGCCGCCAAATCAAGTTTCTTGAATTCCTCAGCATAGTTGAACTTGTCATCCATCGGGTTGCTCAGGTCAGAATTCTGATGAAGTACCTTGAGGTTCAACTGGTTGGGCCACCAATCCCGGTTGGATGTTCCCCTGGCATCATTATGCTTGCTAGTGTGTCCGGTAACCGGACACTTTCCCTGTTCCGCCATAGCGTTCTCCTTTCACTCTATAATAAATCCATGCAGGTATTCCGTTAGTAAGAGACCAGAGTATCTGCCCGTAAGATTACCGGCGCCAGTCCGCGGTAAGCCCTCGGGAAAAATCAAGCCCGGTTAATTTCTATTTTAGTTAAAATTTTCATATTTTCCTGTTTCTCCTTTTATGATTTTTGCTGACAATCATTGCAAACACCGCGAAACTCAAGCTGATGATACAAAACCTTGAACCCGGTCCTGTCGGCAATACTCCGATCCATCTGGTGATCAACTGGCTGGTCCAAATCAAAGACCCGATGGCACTTGGCGCATCGGAAATGGTAGTGTCTTTTCTGATTGCCTTCGTAACGGCTGACAGTGCCGCTAAGGTTAAGCTCCGATATTTTTCCTTCTTCCCGCAATACTTTAAGGTTGCGGTATACCGTACCCTTGCTGATATTGGGCAGTATTTTACGCACTTCGTCATAAATCCAATCCGCCGTCGGATGCGATTCAGTATTACAAAGAACGCTAAGGATTACTTCACGCTGTTTAGTTTCTCTTCTAATCATTATCAATAATAATTCCTAATACTAATTTAATGATTATATCACAAGAGAATCATTACCATTTAATTCGCTGGTTAATTCGTGGCATTATACCTAATTTTTCCAGCCAATCATCCGAAAAACTGGAGTAAATTTTGCCGCAAAGCTAATCCGGTGTAGTATTAGAAAGGGAAATTTTAAGGAGTCTTGTTATGAACGACAGGCGTATCGGGCAGCAGTACAGCGACAATGACCGGCAGTTACATGAAGCAGCCCAGGACCTCATAAAGAAACGCACGGACAACGGTCTGGAAGGGCTGGTAAAAGGCCTGGACCATATAATCATCAACACGGAACCAGACAACCAGGAGTCGGCAGCCCAGGAACTGCTTGATTACACCGGTCTTAACTGCACTGAGGCGTTTGAAACTAAAAATGCTATCGTCTATGTACTTAAAACCCGGGATTCGGCGGATTTCCTGGTAACCTCCCGCAAAGATAACGACAACCCTTTCCGGGATTATAATCTGCATCCCAAATCCGCACACCTGCCGAATACCAGGCTGGAAACGCTGGTATTTGAAACACCGGACCTCGAGAAATACGTTGCCATTCAAAAAAACCTCGGCGTCACGTTCATGACCGACGACATCATCGAATACGAAAACCGGCTGTTCATCCAGTCCAAACCGTCAGCCTATACCGGCAATTCCACCGGTTTTATCCAGTGGCTCAGCGGCAAAAAATCATATCAAACGAGCCGGGACAAGCCCCTTGATAAAATACTTCGGAAACCGCAGATGAAGTACCTGGAAAAAATAAAATACCTGGACCACATCGCCACCAGGGTCAAGGCGGAAAACCGCGATAAGGCAATTCTTGAGTTTATGAACCTGACCAACTATAACTTTGAATTCGCCATCCACCTGGAAAAGCTCAATTCCATCACCAGCGTTACCCGCCGCTCCAAGAATGATTTCGCGCTGGTTTTTACATCCGGCATTGCGGCAGACACCAGCGAAGAATCAATGGGCCCGACCGAAAAATTCATCCGCAACTATGGAACACGGGCGCATCACATGGCTTTCCACACCGAGGATATCGAAGATACCTTCAATCATCTGAAAATAAACGGCCTGGAGTTTATCAGCGAACTGGTCGGCTCACCGGCTGACGGTCTTAAACAAGCTTTTTCGGCTGCTTCGCCCAGCACGCTGCTGGTAAATGAGTACATACACAGATTCGGCGACTTTGACGGGTTCTTCACCCGGAGCAATACCGAAGCACTGACCAAAGCTACGGAAAAACAATAGGTTTTTAATAATTACTAACAGGAGGCAACTGCATGGATTTAGGAGAATACTTTGATAATTCCCAGGGTCACGGGGTACTGGCCACGGCGGACGCCGACGGCAAAGTTAACGCGGCGGTTTATGCCCGTCCCTATTTTACTGATGAGAATACAGCCCTGTTCATCATGACGGAGCATCTCACTTATGAAAACATTAAATCCAATCCGTACGCGGCCTATCTCTTTATTGAATCCGGCAAAGGCTACTCCGGCAAACGGCTGTACCTGAAAAAAATCAAGGAAGAGCAGAACGAGGAACTGCTGAAAAGCATCTGCCGCAGATGTGATTATTCACATTACGATATCAGCAGCCGGCACATAGTTTATTTCAGCGTTGAAAAAGTGATACCACTGGTGGGACAGGCATAAGATACGCCGCGCAGCAAAATGGTTAATCCGGCCCCGGGGTTTCATCCTTCACGAGGATGATCATGCGAGCCTTCTCAGCAGCCAGGCTCGCCGTGGTGGCCGCAGCAGCCCTGGCGTTTGGTCAGCTTGATGAAATTATTGCGGAAAACCAGGTATATTTTCCGGTGCAGCGGCATCGGGGCTGACATATTGGTAAAGAAGGATTTAATATTGGGCATATTTATTATTTCCGCTAAACTGGAGTAATTGTAGCACCATGGCGAACTGTCCTCAATAATGCCGCATCAGCGCATCAAAAACCGCTGCTTTCAGCGGAAAGGCCAAGTGAAATACTTTGAATTACGGATTTTTAATTAAGACGAGGCAATTCCAGGTGTTACTCGCTAAGGAGCAAGGTAATGCAGTTCCTTTTTAGACAATTAGTAAGGACTCTCACAAAACATCCGGCGGGGGTGATTTCAGTTGTCCTAGGCATTACCCTGGTATTTGCCGGGTTTGCTTCACAATCAGTTACCGTGCAGGAAGTAATAACTGAGGAGAATGAAGTCTCCCAGGCACTGAATACTATCGACGAAGTATTCGAAGAATCTACTTCAGTCCTGCAAGTCGTCCTGGAAGCAGACCGTGATATAAGGTCTGCTGATTCACTAAAGACTGTCACCAGGATTGAAAATGCCATCCGCGAAAGCAATGCCGCGGCAACACTCGTTTCAGGAGAACAACAACCCCCAATAGTCAGCTTTCTCAGCGGCGTCGCCCAAGCGGCACAGATGGCTGGTATAGACCTGGACTCAATTGATGATGAGACAGTAATTGAACTGCAGAAACAATCTTCCCAAAATCTGCCGCCTCAATTCGCCAGTCTCTTTGAGGGATTGCTTGCTTCAGGGAACCCGCCGACCGCCGGATTGATGCTGGTGTTTCAAAACACCGCAGGACTTGACCAAAATCAAGTTATTGAACAGCAAAGGGAACTTGCTGAAGTTATCTCGGAGGTAGAACCTCCTCCGGGATTAACAATTACGCCATTCGGATTCGGCCTGCTGCTGACAGCCAGCGACCCCGGACCGGAAATCGGAAGACTGTTTGGTGCGGCAATGGCTATTATCCTGCTGGTGCTGGCCTTCGTTTACTGGGTTAAACCGCAACCCGGGCAACGCAGGATGATATTGAAACGCACCGCCATCGACGTGGGGCTTACGCTGGCCATAATTCTTATGGCTGTGGTCTGGATGCAGGGAGCGGGAGTATTATTGGGTCCTGATTATCTTAATTTAATCGGATATTTTTCACCTCAGACCCAGGTAGTACCGATTTTAATAGTCGGACTGGGTGTTGACTTCGGTATTCACATTTTATCCCGCTACCGCTTTGAACTGAGTTCGAACGGGAAACCGGAAAAAGCCTTTGACATCACATTGAACAAAACCGGCCTGACACTGATGCTGGCAACCGGAGCCACGGCTATTGGCTTTCTCACCAATCTTTCCAGCCCGGTTTCATTCCTGGCTACGTTAGGAGTCCTTGCCGCCGTCGGCATTGCCGCCGCTTTCGCGCTGACCGTAACTTTCTTACCGGCGGTCCGCTTCATATTAGACCGGCGCGCCGCAATAAAGGGAAAACTGCCGGTAACGGCTCTCGCCAGTCAGTCCAAGGGGCGTTTATCCAGCCTGGCGGGCAGAACCGCCTGGCTGGCCGAGCGCGTACCGGTGCTGACCGTTATTGGAGCTTTGATTCTGACCATTATCGGCGGCTACGGTTTTACCCAGCTCAAAAGTGAATTCAATCTAACCGACTTTGTCCCCAAAAATGAACCCATGCTGGCCACCCTTGATACGCTGAATCAACGATTTGATGGCGGCTTTGAAGAAAGAACCCAGGTTCTCATCACCGGCGATTTGGCCAACCCTCAGACACACAACAGCCTCATAGAAGCGGTTGAAGCCGCCGGAGATGTTCCAGGGGTGCAGAATGCCGGTGAATTTACTGACGCCAATTCACTCGCGTCCATTATCAGGCAAACTTTCAGGACTGACCTGGCCAGCGATTTAGCCAGCTTTGGAGTAAACGAAAACCTGACGGTAAGCTCAAATACAAATGTAGCTGAACTATACGACTTTCTAATAAGGGAAGCACCGGGAGCTTCCCAGGTTTTAGCCCGCGGTGAAGGTGATAATTTTTTAACCAGAGTTGACCTGCGAACCACCGGCGGCCAGAGCGGAGCCGCCGCATTGGAGGCTGATCTAAACAGCGTATTCGCACCCCTTGAAGGCACGGCTACAAATGTGGTGACAGCGTCTCAGTCTATTGCCCAGGCACGCCAGAGCGAGGCCATAGAGAATTCCCAGCTACTCTCTCTATTCATCGCGCTGGGAGGGGCGATGCTGTTACTGATATTACATTTCACCATCTATGCCAGACGCCCGTTCATAGGCGTCATAACCATTCTGCCGGTTGGACTGGTCCTGGCTTTAACCTTCGGAACCATGGCCATAACCGGTATTCCCATCAACCCGGTAACAGCAACACTGGCTGCTCTATCCATCGGGATAGCAGTCCCCTTCACCATTCACTTTACATCAAGATTCCTGGAGGAGCGCAAAAACAACTTCAGCTGTAATTCCGCTTTACGGCATACTCTATCTCAAACAGGCGGCGCGCTTGCCGGCTCCGCGCTTACCACGGCTATCGGATTCGGGGTATTGATCACTTCAACGCTGATACCATTCCAGCAACTCGGCCTGGTAATTGTGTACGCCATCACCTTCTCACTGATGGCGTCAATCTTGGTACTGCCCAGCCTTTTAGTCCTTTGGGACTCAAGCGACCGAAGAAGGCATGGGTTAACAACAGAGAGCAATTGCCAGGATACATAAGGAATTGAACTATCGGTTCCAGGCAAATACGACAGCAAGACTTTTACTGCATCAGTTTATAGTTATGTCCTGAACCAGGCGCCTCAGGAAGAAGCGCTGCCCTTAGGTATCCTGAATTCACAGGGTACTTTAGTCTGGCAAAGGCCGCAGCCGGCAACACTGATATCTTTGTAATAGCCGTTTTTTAGCGTATCCGCATAACCGATATCATCCTGATACTGCCGGCATTTGAATTTATCGTGCCCTTCTTCGGTAATAGCCCCGACCGGACAGCGTTTAGCGCAAACCCGGCAGTTGACTCCCCGGTAGAACAGGCAATTGGAAAACGGCCCCTGGGCGGTCCTGGGACTGGCCGGCAGCCGGAGACTGGTAACCACGCTGCCGCAGCGGTGGGCGATGCCGCGCTCGGAAATAAAACCGTCGTTCAGGCTGAAGGTGCCGAGGCCGGCGGCATAGGCAACGTGACGCTCCGACCAGTTGGTGTAAGGCCCCCGTTCACCGGTATATTCCCGGAAATACGACTGCGTCACCGGCGCCGTTGCCAGATAGCCTCTTTCGGTCAGAAAATCCACCAGGTACCGGCGCAGTTTGTCGTTGAACTTTTCACCGTACCAGCGCGTATGCGACCAGAGGCGGCTGGGAAGAGACTTCTCAGCGCGGTTGGCCTTGCGGGTCTGCTCCGCCGCCGGCAGAATCCAGCTTATTACCGCAAGGCTCTGCGGCAGGTCTTCCGGGCGCTTGCCACAGGCGGCGGCCAGCGCTTCCCGCGGGGTGAAGTGAGACGGGGAGATAATGGTCTTGTACTCCTCAAAAAGAGGGTCATCCCCGTCAGCGAACTTGACCAGAGGCTCATCCCAGATAACGAAGTCATCCAGGAAGGCAAGCCGGTTGTCCGGACTGGTACGGACCATTTCGGCAATCATCTGTGTGATAAGCCGCGCCGGTTCTCTCTTTAAGTTTTCGGAATTTGGTAATGGTTCCATTGCTTTTACCCTGGGCTTAATTAAAGGAAATACCGGATAAATGGTTTGAAATACCCGGATTGCGGAAAAATGGAGCTGAGGGGATTCGAACCCCTGACCCTTGCGATGCGAACGCAATGCTCTCCCATCTGAGCTACAGCCCCACGCAGAGAAAAATTATAGCACAACACGCTTCAGCGCGCCCCGGCAGTTGAGAAATGAGGGCAAGAACAGGCGGCCCCGGTTAAGGGCCGCCTGACTATTTACAGAATATTTCCTGGGTTATACCTTGGGTTCTTCGCCGGGATGAAGGCCGCGCCATTTCTCCAGGAGCTGGTCCTCGGTTTCCTGGTGGGCTTCGTCAGGGACGCAGGAGTCCACCGGGCAGATATCGGCGCACTGCTTGGTGGAGAAGGAGCCGACGCATTCGGTGCACTTGTCAGGGTCGATAACGTAGATAGTCTCACCCTCGGTGATAGCGTTGTTGGGGCACTCCGGTTCACAGGCGCCGCAACTAATGCATTCCTCGGTAATTTTGAAAGCCATTTTTTTCTTTTTTAACCTCTCGCCTTATTGGTATGTTCCATTATAGCCAAAAAACCGCCTATGGTAAATAGCCAACCGCTAATTATGAGGAAATTACTGCCAAAAAAGCATATTAAGACGCTGAAGAAACCTTTTTCTTAACCGCCTCAGCCACGAACGGCGGCACCAGGTCAGTAATATCACCGCCGAGCCGGGCCACCTCTTTGAGGATGCTGGAAGAAAGGAACTGGTAGTCCGGCGAAGCCAGCAGGCAGACCAGTTCAATGTCCGGGGCCAGGCGGCGGTTTATCATGGCCATGTCAAACTCCAGCTCAAAATCATTGTTGACCCGGAGACCGCGGACAACGGTACTGACATCTTCCCGGCGGGCGAACTCCACCATCAAGCCGGAAAAAGGCTTGACAACTACATTCGGCAGGTCGGCCACCGCCTTGGCCGCCAGGGTTACCCTTTCGTCCGTAGTGAACATGAGCTTCTTTTCCGGGGTGTCATAGACACCCACGATAAGCTGGTCAAACAGCCGGGCCGAACGCCGGATGATATCGATATGACCGGCGGTGATTGGGTCAAAGGAACCGGGGTAAAGCGCTGTTTTCATTCTGCTTTCTCCTTGTGAAATATGGCGATTACGGAATCTCCGTGACGCCGCTCCTTGAGCATCTTCAGGGCGCCGTAGGCCTCATCCAGCGTAACCCGCGGCGAATGGGTGATGACCAGCCAGGTATGGGGGCCTATCAGTTCCGTTTCAGCCATCCTGGCCAGCAGTTCACCGATGTCTTCACGCCGGTAAGGCGGGTCCATCAGGATGACATCATAGGTCTTTTCCAGGTAGCCCACCGCACGCTCCACCGGTGAGCAATGAACATGCGCCCGGTCTGACAGACCGCATTTTTTTAGATTGTCCTTGATTATAGCACAGCATTCCCGCCCCTGCTCCACAAAATCAACGTACCCCGCGCCCCGCGACAGCGCTTCAATGCCCAATGAACCGGAGCCGGAAAACAGGTCCAGCACTTCTTCCCATTCATCGGTCAGGTTGGCCAGCATGGAGAAAATGGCGCCGCGAACCAGCTCAGTAGCCGGGCGGGTGGCGCGGCGGTCAGGCACCCGTATGGGGCGGCCTTTGCACTCCCCGGCGATGATTCTCATATAACCCATGGGGGCATTTTACCGCGATAGAGTTACTGAATACTAGGAAGGAAGCGTCAAGAAATCCTAATATCTAATATCTAAACGCTAAACAATATCAAAGAATATTCAAGTTCCAATTTTCAAATCAAAAAACAATCAGGTTTTTAGTGTCCAGTTTTAAGTTTTCAGTTATCAGTGGAGTGGATTAACTGGCTCTGGAAGAGAACGAAGAGGCTGGAGGCAAGCTGGGAGTGAAGAATGACTCAATATTAGTTGCAGGGCTTGAGTTCGTAATACGCTGTTATTGAAAATAACCGCCATACGGGGTATCCTATGGCTGCTGGTTTTGCGGCAGGCCACAATGACCAGGGAGGCCGAAACATGGAGCTTTCCCCGGAAGAGCGAAGAAGAATCTACGAAGAAGAGAAGCGAAAGCTGGAGGAAGAAGCCGACCAGCCCGAGAGCGAGGAGCAACCCCCCGGCGCCACCAGCACCGGGCTGGCTCCCAACGTAGCCGGGCTGCTGTGCTACCTGGGCATCTGGGTTACCGGCCTGATTTTCCTTTTCCTGGAACAAAAAAACCGGCAGGTCCGCTTTCACGCCGCCCAGTCCATCATGGTTTTTGTCCCCCTTTCAGTAGCGGGAATCATTGTCAGCTGGATACCGGTTACCGGCGAGGCCATAGCTTCACTCATTTCCCTGCTGAGCCTGGTGATGTGGATACTGCTGATGATCAAGACCTACCAGAATGAAAAATTTGAGATTCCGGTAATCAGCGACCTGGCCCGGCAGCTTACCGGAGCGCCGAGCGCCGCGGCATCGGAAGAGTCATCGGGCGAAAAAGCGCCAGCCGATACTGAAACCGGCACCGAAGAGTCACCGGCTGAACCACCCGGACCCGTGAGTAAAAAATACGTGCCGGGCACCCGGGCCGGCAGGGCAGCAGAGTCCAGCATCACCATTGCCTGGTCCGCGGTTCTACTGGTCTTTTTCAACTTCTACCACGAATACCTGGCCTTTTATCACCAGGAAACGGTCGACGGCACCGTCGAATGGATCAAGCAACCGTTCTTCACCGCCGACATTGAACTATGGCTGCCGACAATCAACATGGCGCTGGCAGGGGCTATCACTGGCCACATAATAGCCCTGATATGGGACAAGTACCTGCTCCGGGAATCGATAAAAGTGGCCGTTGATGTCATGGCGCTGGGAGCGGTCACCGCCCTGGTGGGCATATTCCCCTTTGACTTCTCCGTCCTGCCCGGCGAGGTGCTTACCGATATTGTCAGCACCGCCGTCAATATAGCGCTCATAATTTCAGCCATTGCCCTGGGCATCGGAATCCTGGTGCGGGTTACCAAGCTGCTGATAAACCTGATGCGGGGTATAAACAGCTACCAGTGACCAGGTAAATTCCAAATATCAAACAATATTTGGGTTGACGGTTATTAGTAATCAGTTATCAGTAGTTTAGAGTTTTTAGTTCTCAGTTTTCAGTCAATAACGGTAAAAACAAACCACACCCCCTACTATGAATAGACCTGCGGCCAGCAGAAAAACCGGCCATCAGGACAGGTCAAATCCCGCTCTATGCCCGGTGCGTCCTTCCAGGCCCGGCGTTATCCTGTATAACGAGTCCAAAAGTATTACAGGAGGCAGGACATGGAAGAACATTTCGGCAACTGGTGGGCGGTAGCCGCCTGGATAGTTACCTTCGGCATCTTTCTATTATTCATCCCCTTTTTCAAGAAAAGCCAGCGCAAGCCGGCCAGCGTCTACCTGGCCTTCGTGGTAGCCCTGGCGCTGGAGATGTTCGGCATACCGCTTTCAATGTTTGTCATTTCCGGCTTGATCGGCTCCTCGCTGCCGGAAGGAGTGCTCTGGGGGCATACCCTGGTTTCAGTCATCGGCGAATGGGGCATGGCGGCCGGCATCTTGTGCTACCTGACCGGCATCGGCCTGATAGTCTGGGGCTGGCGCGACATCTACAAAAACTACTGGAGCAAGGATGAAGGCCAGGGCGAACTGGTGGAAAAGGGTCTTTACAAATACATCCGCCATCCACAGTACACCGGCTTCCTGCTGATCACCCTGGGTATGCTGCTGGAATGGGCCACCCTGCCGCTGCTGATCATGTGGCCGATACTGGCGGTGCTCTACTACCGACTGGCCAAGAAGGAGGAAAAGGAAATGGAATACTACTTCGGCGCCAGGTACGAGGCCTACCGCCAGCGCACCTCCATGTTCCTGCCGCTGCCCAAATTCAGGTCTTCCGCCAAGAAACCGGCACCCGGCCGTGCCCAGTATGAAACGGAAACTACCTGATACACACCACTGTATAAAACCAAAGAAGGGGAGTTCCAAACGGAACTCCCCTTCCCTTTTACCTGTTCAGTTGTTACCAGTTACTCAACCGGGATAACGCAGTCCTGAACCCGGGCGCGCTCCTGGCCGCCGCCTTCACCGGGCACCCGGTCTTCCGACTGGCCCAGTCGCTGCTGGATGGGGTCACAGTCACTGGTGCATTCACCAGCCAGCGGGCAGTCTTCCTGCAGCCGAGGGGCGTCACCGCCGCCGAATCCAGCCGCCATCGCGGCACCGGCAAAGGCAAAGAGCATCACCACCGCCACTCCCAGTGATACCAGCAGAGTCCTTAGTTTCTTAGTCATTTTCTTCCTCCTGATGTTTTTAGGTTTTCTAACCTTTCTATACCCATTATAAAAGGGGATTATGAACAGATTATGGATAGATGATGGGGTTTTTGTGGGGATGGTTTCCAACCTAAGGGACGAGTTAAATACTAAAAATATACTTATATTAAACCTTTTTCCTTGCGGCATGACTACTGCGACCTTATAATGGCCTGAGTCAAAAAGAATTGAATCAAGCTACAATATTAGTAGCACTCAAGAAAGAGCCATAATCTTGCAGTGTGACAATACTATAAAAACAGCGGTTAATAAGTTAATACAAAAACAAATCGTGGGATTTTCATTTTGTTTAAAGTAATAAAAACCAAATCTTGGGATGAAACAATACGTTTAGCCTCAGATCTGAGTGGGCAATGGGCCTTTCGTGGGCAAACAAGAGAATATTGGGAATTATCCACAACATTAGAAAGAGCAATCGACTCGGTTGATTCTAATGATAAGTTGATTACAAACTCAGAAAAAGAAAAGGCTATTCTTTGGGAATTCAAAAGACGTGGGCACCATTATTTGTCTTCTGTGCCAACAGCGGACCAACACCTTGAATGGCTTGCCCTAATCCAGCATTATGGCGGTGTAACTCGTTTGCTTGATTTTTCATATTCCTTCTATGTAGCAGCATTTTTCGCGGTTGAAAAGTCAGACCCAAATGAAGATGCAGCAATCTGGGCAATCAATCTAGATATTGTCAATGGTGTATTCAAAGAGAGAATGAAGATTGGAAATGAATATCGAAATAAAGAAGAACTCAATCTGAAATACAACAAAGAACTGAACAAGCTTATTTGGAAACATGATAATGTAAGTATGGTGTTTCCTGTAGAACCCACTCGTATGAATGAGAGACTAGCAATCCAACAAGGGCTTTTTTTATTTCCAATGAACCTTGCTGTCAATTTTGAGGCGAATTTGGCTGCAGTATTTGGAAAAAGTGATGAGGTTTTCAAGAACCGGGCGTCTGCCGACTATAATCCAGATATACACACTTCAACTGAATTGAATAAGGTTGTTGTTATTAAAATAATTGTACAAGATTTTCTGAGAGAGGCTATACTCAAAGATCTATGGAAAATGAATGTCAATTCTGCAACGTTATTTCCCGGAATTGAAGGGTTTGCTCGATCTTTGAGATATCATCTACTATAGGTGACATTGAAACGGAGGTTATATTATATGTTAAATTTTGGAGTTGAGCATTATGTCCCAGTTATTAAAGGGAAAATGGGAGAATTTAGAGCCCTAAAAGAACTCACTGATAAAGTTAAGGATTCAATCACACCCTTAGTGGAAGTGCCCTCAATTCCATGGGATTTTGATGAAGAAGAACCCGCAAAAACAATCGAAGATCACTTAAAAAATTTCATTCCAAATATTGCGAATCATTGGGGAAAAAACAGACCACTTTTTGTGGATATGAATTTAATCCCTACATCCGAAACAATCGGTGGAACCCATCCCTTATTAAGTATCTTTTCTCAAGCAAGAGCCAAGGATTTACCGTTAATCCCGGTAACAGGGATTAATAGAGACCCAGATTACACAAAAGCGATTAAGGAGATAACACAGCAAGACGGTAGTGGGTATTGCATTAGAATTGAAATATCCGATATTGATAACGACGAATTTGAACAAGCACTAGAAAATTTTGTTTCAAATCTCGAAGTACAGAAACCTCAAATTCATTTAGTAATTGATCTTAAAGAGATTCAGTCGAGTCAACTGGGCTTATTGACACGTTCTATTAGAGATATAATTCGGTCATTACCAGATCCAGAACGATGGGCAACCTTAACATTGTGTGCTACCGCTTTCCCTCAAACAATGAGTGGATTTGAACCTAACTCGATTAGTTTGATAAGTAGAGTTGAATGGCAATTGTGGACATCATTATTCCACAATGCATCAAGGATTCCGAGAATGCCAAGTTTTGGAGACTATACTGTTGTCCATCCAGAATTGTTAGATATAGATCCTAGGATAATGCAATTGGGTGCAAAAATAAAATATACGTTTGACAATGATTGGATAATCGTGAAAGGCACAAGCATCAAAAGAGGAGGTTCAGATCAAACACGAGAACTCTGTCGACAATTGACTACCTTACCGGAATATAGCGGATCAGAATTCAGTTGGAGTGATAATTACATTTATCAGTGTTCTATTGGTTCAGAAGGGGTCGGGAACCAGACAACTTGGGTGACTGTAGGCGTGAACCATCACATTTCTTTCGTGGTGAATCAAATCTCAAACTACCTCGTCTCTTTAGAGACGCCCTGTTCTTGAGCGTTTCCCTAACAATCGTCGATAATTGCTGTACTGGTAAGTTACAGGCCAGAGTAGACCATAGGTAACGGCGAGGCTTACTTTTTAAACCGAAGGCTAATTCTAATTCTTCCAAAATTGAAAGAGCTTCACTTTGCCACAATAGTTGCACGAGAGCATAAGGATCGATACTTGGATTATTTTTACATTCACGAATGGTCTCTAATTTCACATTCTTCCCGACTTGCCGAGCCCACAATATGCCCCACCACTCTGGGATATATCGTGAGATAGTGTCAATATATTTATCTCCAGTAACAATCGTGATGGTATCAAATACTCTGCTGTATATTTCCTGTTGCAATGGTAAGCGGTCAAGGGTGTCATTTTCACTTTTAATTTCAAAGCCATGGATCTTACCATTAATTACAGCCAAATCTATCCTGGCCTCCCCTTGACATATACCGAATTCGTTAACAACTAATGTTTCATGATCCTTAGGGAAGAGTGTCAGTACAGTTCGATTTAGACTACTTCTAATATCTGCTTCACGCATTTGAATTTATTCCAATTCGCAAACTATTATCAACGTTATTTTTCGAAAAACGTAGTGGCTTATCCCAATTAGGACTCTTACACTTTGGACACACCCTAGGTTTCTCATCACTTCGTGGTAACCATTCATGGCTGCACCTACACCTGCAACCATCAAGTTTCACTAGCCCGATTTTATTATTAATATCTACCAATTATAACTCCAAACAGTAAATACAAAAAGTAACTACAGACAATATACTATGGTTATATTCAAAAATCTACTATATGATAGTATATACCATAGGTATATACTATATCTATTTATATAATACTCCAAACAAGCACTGTCAATATTGCCTGAACTAATTACCCATTTCCAGTATATACTCAGGTGAACTTGCGGCAAAATAATGAGATGCATTCAGGGAATCAAGCTCCGTTGTAATTTGGGGAAAAACGGAGAGGAAATTATTATAACAATCACCCCAATTTGCTAATTCCCCAGACATGCTGTATATTGGTAGTAGTTAGTTTAGGTTATTACACTAAATTCTGAATCGCCCTTCGATTCATAAAGCATTGGATGACCAGCCCTAACGAGTATTAAAGAGAGGAGGTCATCCAGATGGCTTATCAACCCAAAACCCTTACCTGCAGCGACTGCGGCTCCACCTTCACCTTCAGTGTTGAAGACCAGGAGTTTTTTGCGGAAAAAGGATTCACTAATGAACCCAAGCGCTGCACTACCTGCCGTTCAGCCCGCAAGGCCGAGCGCAACAGTGGCGGTGGTTACGGCGGCGGATTCGGCGGTGGACGCGGCGGCTACGGCGGCGGCGCTCGCCAGATGTTTCCGGCTACCTGTTCTGACTGCGGCAAGTCAACCGAGGTTCCTTTTGAACCCCGTAATGGCAAACCGGTCTA
This sequence comes from Dehalogenimonas sp. NIT-SK1, assembly GCF_055384165.1. Lineage (NCBI taxonomy): Bacteria > Bacillati > Chloroflexota > Dehalococcoidia > Dehalococcoidales > Dehalococcoidaceae > Dehalogenimonas > Dehalogenimonas sp. NIT-SK1. Next base: position 330,536 of record NZ_AP042352.1, on the reverse strand, counting down.
TTGCAGTGACTGCTACCGCAAAGTTAATTCACGCTAATTAACAAAACTTTGTGAAAAAAAAAGAAACAGGCCGGAGAGATTCGGCCTGTTTCTTTTTAAGCACTAATATCTAATTTCTAATCACTAAACAATATCTAATACTTAAATTCAAAGGACCAAAACGGTTAAGTAGTCAGTTTTCAGTTGTCAGTTATTAGTAGTTTAGAGTTTTCAGTTCTCAGTTTTCAGTTATCAGTAGTTAGCAGTTTTTAGTTTATGGATTCCCGGCTTTCGCCGAGAATGACAAAGTATATATAAATCTCAAATTATCAACGGCCGGGGATATAAATTTATCGGGCGGAAGAACGGAGGAAGCATGAGCAACATGAACATATACGTGGGAAACCTGGAGATGAGTGTAACCGAGAGTGAACTGAAGCAGCTTTTCTCCCAGTATGGACAGGTAATCACCGTAACCATCAAGAATGACCAGCATTTCGGCAGCGGCAAGACAGCCGCCTATGGCTACGTGGAGATGCCCTCTAACAAGGAAGGCTGTTCCGCCATCGCTAACATGAACGGCAAGCGTCTCAAGGGACTGGTAGTCAATATGGTTGAGGCCATGCCCATGTCCCACGAACCCATCCGGGAGCGACGCCGGCGAGGGCGTTGGAGTTAAAGGGCGGTTATCAGTTATTAGTTATCAGTTCACAGTTTTCAGTTTTCAGTTTATTTAGTTATCAGTTTACAGTTGTCAGTTTTCAGTTTGTTTAGTTACTAGTTTATAGTAGTCAGTATTCAGTTTTTTAGTTAACAGTTCACAGTTGTCAGTATTCAGTTTGTTGTTTTAGTTGCCGGGTATTACTTGCACCACCAGGTCCGATGCGCTAAAGTTCCCCCATGCCCAAACAACGCATTATTTTTGTCTGCTCCGGCTGCGGCCATGAGAGTGCCAAGTGGCAGGGGCGATGCTCCGGCTGCGGAGAGTGGAACACCCTGTTTGAACAGACGGTAAGCGCCGCCAAAACTCCGGCGGCCAGGCGCCGCGGCGCCCAAGCCGGCAATACCTCACAAGCCCTTTCCGAAATAGACCTTTCCGACGGCTCCGAACGCACCACACTGGGCATGGCCGAGGTGGACCGGGTGCTGGGCGGCGGACTGGTAGCCGGTTCCCTGTCACTCATAGGCGGCGAGCCGGGCATAGGCAAATCCACCCTGATGCTGCAGGTGGCGGCGCGGATGGCTGAAAACAGCGCTTCCCCGGTGCTGTATGTCTCCGGCGAGGAAACACGGCCGCAGATCAAGATGCGGGCGGCCCGGCTGAAAATACCCGGCCAGGGGCTGTACCTGTTTAATGAAACCGACCTGGAAGCCATCATCGACGAGATGGATAAACTAAGTCCCTGCCTGGTGATTATAGATTCCATCCAGACAGTGCATACCGCTGACCTGGAAATGGCGCCGGGGGGCGTCAGCCAGGTGAGAGAGTGCGCGGCACGCCTGGTGACCTGGGCCAAGGCGAACCGGACGCCGGTGATGATTGCCGGCCACGTGACCAAAGACGGCGCTATTGCCGGCCCGCGGCTGCTGGAGCATATTGTTGACGCTGTGCTGTACCTGGAAGGAGAACCCTTTTCCAGCTACCGTATCCTGCGCTCGGTCAAGAACCGCTACGGCTCGGTCAACGAAGTGGGTATATTTGAAATGAAAGCCGACGGCCTGAGAGAAGTGCAGAACCCATCCGAGGTCTTTTTATCCCGCGACCGGCAGCACCCCATTGGTTCGGCAGTGGTGCCGGTGCTGGAAGGGTCACGCCCGCTGCTGGTGGAGATACAGGCGCTGACCAACGCCACCAGCTTCGGCCAGCCGCGGCGTACCGCCAACGGGCTGGACTTTGGGCGGCTGCTGATTATTACCGCGGTGCTCTCCCGCCGGGCATATCTCAAGCTGGGCAACCAGGACGTGATTGCCTCGGTTACCGGCGGGCTGCAGGTGGATGAACCGGCGGCTGACCTGGCGGCGGCCATTGCCGTGGCCTCCAGCTATAAAAACATCAGCGTTGACCCGCATCTTATTGCCATAGGCGAGGTGGGGCTTTCCGGCGAGATCAGAAACGTGCCGCAGGTGGAACGGCGGCTGGCCGAGGCGGCGCGGCTGGGTTTCCGCCGCGCGCTGGTGCCGGCCTCAGCCCGGGCCAAGTCTCCAGCAGCTGACTTTCAGCTGGTCCACGCGCGCGACATCAAGCAGGCCCTGGCGGCGGCGCTGACCGGCCGGGCGGAAACGCCGGCTGAAGCGGAATAAAAACATTTTGCCGAATTTTATTTTTTCCCGCCGCTGACCCGTGGCGGAACCGGACGTTATAGCTGTTGCCGGGGGCGCCAAAGCGCCGCCGCCGGGCGGAAGACACCGGCTGAAACGTATTTTATAGCTAAAGCGCTTTACGGTATTGCCTTTTTGGCTTATAATGGATAGTATCCAATGGAGGTTTATTAATCATGGCAAGCAGGTTTGATAAGTTCTCGGAGCGGGCTCGGCGCGTACTGACCTACGCGCAGGAAGAAGCCCAGAACTTGAATCATAATTATATCGGCACCGAGCATATTCTGCTGGGTATGGTGCGAGAAGAGGACGGCGTGGCCGCCAGGGTACTGACCAATTTGGACGTGAACCTGGCCAAGCTGCGTTCCGCGGTGGAATTTGTCATCGGCCGCGGCGAAAAGCCGTCTTCCGGCGAAACCGGCCTGACCTCAAGGGCCAAGAAGGTCATTGAGCTGGCTATTGACGAAGCGCGCAGCCTGAACCATAACTACATAGGCACCGAGCACCTGATGCTGGGCCTGCTGCGCGAGGGCGAAGGCGTGGCCGCCGGGGTGCTGGACAGCTTCGGCATCACCATTGAAAAGGCGCGCGCCGAGATTACCCGGGTGCTGTCACAGGGCAGCGTCAATCGTCCCGGACCGGTCAAGGCCGCCAGGCCGTCACAGCAGGGCAAGACGCCTAACCTGGACGCGGTATCCCTGGACCTGACCGCCGCCGCCCGGGCCGGCAAGCTGGACCCGGTGGTGGGAAGACAGAAGGAAATTGACCGGGTTATCCAGATTTTATCCCGACGCACTAAAAACAACCCGGCGCTCATCGGCGAACCGGGCGTGGGCAAAACTGCCATAGTTGAAGGACTGGCCCACCGCATTACAGCCGCCGATGTGCCGGAAACACTGGAAAACAAGCGGCTGGTGTCGCTGGACATAGCTTCACTGGTGGCCGGTACCAAGTACCGCGGTGAATTTGAAGAACGGCTGAAAAAGATCCTGGAAGAGCTGCGCTCCGTGGGCAATATTGTGGTCTTCATCGACGAATTCCACACCATGGTCGGCGCCGGGGCCGCCGAAGGCGCGGTGGACGCGGCCAACATCATGAAGCCTTCACTGGCCCGCGGCGAAATCCAGATTATCGGCGCTACCACCCTGGACGACTATCGCAAGCATGTTGAACGCGACGCCGCCCTGGAACGGCGCTTCCAGCCGGTACTGGTGGAAGAGCCTTCACTGGAAGATACTATTGAGATACTGCGCGGCATCCGCAGCCGTTATGAAGAGCATCACCGGCTGGATATAACCGATGACGCCCTGGAAGCGGCGGCCAGCATGGCTTCACGCTATATCTCCGACCGCTTCATGCCGGACAAGGCCATCGACATCATTGACGAGGCCTCCTCCCGCGTGAGAATCCGGCACCGCACCAAGCCGATGCCGCTGAAGGATATGAAAAAAGCCGAGGATTCCTACCGCCGCGACAAGGAAGCGGCGCTGGCAACGCAGCAATACGACTTTGCCGCCGAACTGCGCGAGCGGGAATACCAGATAGCCGAAAAGCGGCGCAAGATGGAAGAAGAGTGGCAGCAGGAGCAGGGGCAGGAGAAGCCCAAGGTGAGCAAGGAAGACATTGCCGACGTGGTCAGCATGTGGACCGGCGTGCCGCTTCTGCAGCTGACCGGCGACGAAACCCAGCGGCTGCTGAAGATGGAAGAAGTGCTGCACGAGCGCATCATCGGCCAGGAAGAAGCCATAAATACCATCGCCAAGGCGGTCAGGCGGGCCAGGGCCGGCCTGAAGGACCCGCGGCGGCCGATTGGCAACTTTGTGTTCCTGGGCCCGACCGGCGTGGGTAAAACAGAGCTGGCGAGGGCGCTGGCCGAATTCATGTTCGGCTCCGAGGAAAGCCTGGTGCGCATTGACATGAGTGAGTTCATGGAAAAATTCGCCGTGTCCCGGCTGGTGGGGGCGCCTCCCGGCTACGTGGGCTACGACGAAGGTGGCCAGCTGACCGAAGCGGTAAGACGCAAGGGCTACTGCCTGATACTGCTGGACGAGATTGAGAAAGCGCATACCGATGTGTTCAATATACTGCTGCAGATCTTTGACGACGGGCATTTGACCGACGCCAAGGGACGGCGGGTGGATTTCCGCAACAGCATCATCATCATGACCTCCAATATCGGCGCTGATTTGATCCGCAAAGGATCAGGCGCCATCGGCTTCAGCACGGCTACCGACGGCGAAAAAGCGGTGGAGGCCAACTACGAGAAGATGAAGGACAAGCTGCTGGCCGAGGTCAAGAAGAACTTCCGGCCGGAGTTTTTGAACCGCATAGACTCCACGGTGGTCTTCCACTCCCTGACGCCGGAGCAGATACGCCAGATTGTGGACCTGCAGCTGGTTTCAGTCACCACCCAGCTCAAGGAAAAGAGCGTGGGCCTGGAAGTGGCCGAGGCGGCCAAGGACATACTGGGACGCAAGGGCTACGACGAGGTTTATGGTGCCCGGCCGCTCAGGCGGTCTATCCAGGACATGATAGAGGACAAGCTGTCCGAGAAGCTGCTCAAGGGCGACTACGGACCGGGCGACACGGTGGTGGTGGATGCCGCCGGCGAGGGCGAGGAACTGACCTTTACCGTGAAACCGGCGCCGCCGCAGCCGGAAGCCAAGGAAGAAGAAGAAGAAGAGCATCCGGCTCTGGTGGGCGGTGACAACAACGGCGGCAGCGCCGAAGAATAGCTTACTAGCAAGATAAAAAAAGCCCCCTTTTGTAAGGGGGCTTTTTTGCGTTCCGAACAGATAAACGAGGGGAAAAGCAGTGTATAAAGTTATTGACAATAACCGGGGGGCGGTATAAAGTAGAACAAAATCAGTATCCCGGGGCGCATCTATGAAAAACCCGATCCCCAAAATACTTATTATATGCGTCGCCGCGTTCGCCGGTTTATTCCCCGCTGTCCATTCCGCCGCCGATTATGAGATCCAGGATATCATGAACGGCAACGTATCGGGAATTTCAGTGGTGGTCAACGGCTCCGGCCAGGGTTACTACGGACAATCACTGCTAGCCAGCTTCAATAATAATACCGGCAGTACCCTTTCGATTAGGGTCCCCATCGGCCTGTCGATGGTGCCGGCCAACAGCGGCGTCCAGACGATGTACACCGCCGGAGGGGAAACGATCAACGTCCCGCCGGGGAATTCCCAGAGTCTTATAATTGCTTTCTGCGGTGAACAGCATGACGCCGGCCCAGGCCGCAGTGATACCTTCTCCGCAGGCAGTTTCGCCACTGGCAGCCTGCTGCAGACGCTGCATAATATCAACCAGGCGGGCAATTTCGGCAGTGACGCCCAGCAGGCGGTGTGGCATCATACCGATGGCGCCGATATCTCAAACAACGAGACCGCAACCGGCTTGGCCAGCGGTTTCGGCGCTTCGGGCACCACCGCGGCGGCCGGTCTGGCAGCGGCGGTACTGGCCGGAGGAACAGCCTTGCTTATCAATAGATTCGAAGGCAGCAGTCAACCTGTTCCCGATGAAGAACCCTATTTTGTTGTCCCGGGAGAAACTATTGACAACAATTACCAGGGCGAACCGCAAGATGACACCCTCCCGCCTGAACTGAGACCACCGATAGAGATTGCGGAAATACCGCCGCCGGAAGACCCGGCTGATGGGATTATGATAGCCGGCGGCGACGACGGTTTTTTCCAGACGATATACAACCTGATTAGAGAAGGCGGCAAAATGGACCCGCAACCGCCGGCCGTCAGACCATCGATCTTCGGCCCGCCCCCACCGGAAGACGAAAGCTGGTGGCAGCAGATTCAGCGATACACCGGCTGGGGACAGAGCCTGACGCCTGAAGAAAGAGATGCCCAGGACGCGGCCAACGCTCGCGCCGGACAGATCGTAAAAAACAACGCTCCTTTCGGCAGCGGCGGCAAGCTGAATTCGGCTCTCTCCGGAGATGATCCATCCCAGTTGGTGCAGCAGGTCAATAGAGAGAAGGTGGAAGAAGGAGGAACCGACGGAATACGCATAATACGCAGATTGATGAACTTGACGTCTCTGACCAATTCCCAGGGCGGTGCCAGGGATATGTCCGGTTTTGCCAATATTGCACGGGATTACGTTGAACCTGATGCCCGTGGCTTGATTGATGCCACTGGAATATATCAGAAGGACGCCGCGGCACACCAGGCATGGCAGCAGTATTTTGACAAACACAGCGATTTACCGGACCCGAACAATCCTGGTGACGTGCGGGAATTTATGGATATCTACAACAGGATAAAGGATTGACCGCGGTGACCGATATACCTAAAAACAGCGCAGCGACACTGGTACTACCTCGAAAATACAATCCGGTAGAGGCGGAGCTGCTGTTCCATTACCTGTGCGAAGCCTACCGGAGAGGCTATTTTTCCTTCCGCCAATATAACGATGCTCTCCGCACGCTGCGCTTTTACGATTCCGCAAGAGACGTTTGGACCATTGGGTCCGGATCCGGTAAATGGTATCGCTACTCCGGAAGGGGCTGGGAAACCGGAAAACCAACCGGCGAATTAACCACTGTAATACAGAGCGCCTGGCAGGATTACATTAAGAGAATGACGGGTGAAATTAAGTGCGACAGGTGCGGGGCAATTTCATCTAATAAATCCAAGTTCTGCCGTGGCTGCGGCTCCAGTTTATCGGCCGGTACCGATCCTGAAACGGCCTATTGCCGCAACTGCGGGCGGCAAATAAGGAAAAGTACCGGTTTCTGTAATTTCTGCGGCCAGGCCAGGAAACCATAAAATGCTGAATACTTTATTGTCTGTGGTTGGATATGCCTCCATATTACTGGTAGCGTTATCGGTACTGGCCATGGTCAGGACGATTGGCAAACCGCGACCGCTGGTGTTGTCCGGCCTCCTGGTTCAGATGGCGTTCTCCGGTCTGTTTTTGGCATTGTATAGTTTTCTGCTCAACCTGGGAGAGCCGACAATGTTGTCGTGGGGGTTGATGGGTGCCGGCCTGGGCGCCGGAATTTTCCAGGGTTTCACCACCAGAATAACGGTCTCAGGCGACAGGGTAACAGCCAAGAGGTCCGTATTGTACCTGCTTATCTGGGGGCTGACATTCACCGCGACCCAGCTGCTGGCATTAATGGGCCAGAAAGAACTGGCAGCCTACGGCCTTTCTTCAATATACCTGGCCACCGGCATAGCGCTGGGTATGAACGGTACATTGGTGGCCAGGAGACTGCTGATAGCGCCCGATAAAAATGGCGCTGCCACAGACAGGCCATGTCCGGCTTGCGGTGAGGTCAATTCACCCGGCCGCCGCTTCTGCCGCAGCTGCGGCCGTCAACTAGCAGAGAAGGCGTCATCTGAAGCCGCGGTTTGCGCCGGATGCGGCCAGCGTATGACAAAGGGGCAAAGATTCTGCAATAACTGCGGAAGACAGACAGCCTGACGATAATCACAAGGAGTTAATATGCACTGTCCGAAATGTCAGACAGCCAATGAAGCCGGATCTCGATTCTGCGGCGGGTGCGGTGCTGAGCTTACCATTGCGGCTTCAGTCAAAACTGCTTCAGGGCCAACCGGGGCTCAGATTTATTGCCAGCGCTGCGGTACCGCCAACCCGGCCGGTTCCCGTTTCTGTGAAGGCTGCGGCAATGCTATGGGTGTCGAAGACCCGGTGCCGCCTGAAAAAAAGATAAAAGAGAAACCCTCAGGCGCCTGGTGGCTGCTGCCCATATTTTTCGCCTGGCTGGGCGGTATTATCGCCTGGGCGGTGGTCAAGGACAGCGACTCCGGGCGGGCTCGCAAGATGCTGGCGGTGGGTTTTATAGTTACTTTCGCCTGGATCGGATTGTCTTTTCTGCTCTCCGCCCTGGTGGCCGGATTATCCTGGGCTGATTTTGGGTTGAGTTAATGAGACCGCGGCAGCAATATATAATTTACACAAAGGATAAAGCAAAACAGCCCGGCCGCTGAGCGGTCAGGCTGTATGAGTTGTAAAATATAAAAAGTCCCCTGGCGATGGCATATTTTCCACAAGGAGTCGCCTCCTCAGTATCGTCTGCGCTGACGCGTTTCACTGCCGTGTTCGGGATGGGAACGGGTGGGTCCACATCGCTCTAATCACCAAGAGACTTTCTAACGAAAGTTATTAAATTGTTAAATAGAACCTTTTAAATATCGCCGCCAAATATCTGGTTATCTCAACTCTGAAGCAAGTCAAGCCCTTGACCATTAGTACCACTTAGCTGAACACATTACTGTGCGTACACCTGTGGCCTATCAAGCAGGTAGTCTACCTGCGGTCTTATCCTTCTCGCGAAGGAAGGGAGATCTAATCTTGGAACCGGCTTCGCGCTTAGATGCTTTCAGCGCTTATCCGTGCCGAACTTGGCTACTCAGCAATGCCCCTGGCGGAACAACTGATACACCATTGGTCCGTCCTTCCGGGTCCTCTCGTACTACGGAAAGCTTTCCTCAAATCTCCGGACGCCCACCACGGATAGAGACCGACCTGTCTCACGACGGTCTGAACCCAGCTCGCGTGCCGCTTTAATGGGCGAACAGCCCAACCCTTGGGACCGATTACAGCCCCAGGATGCGACGAGCCGACATCGAGGTGCCAAACCTTGCCGTCGATGTGAACTCTTGGGCAAGATAAGCCTGTTATCCCCGGGGTAGCTTTTATCCGTTAAGCCACGGCCCTTCCACAAGGAGCCGTGGGATCACTTTGCCCGACTTTCGTCTCTGCTCGACTTGTTGGTCTTACAGTCAAGCCTCCTTATGCCAATGCACTCTACGGGTGGTTTCCATCCACCCTGAGGAGACCTTTGGGCGCCTCCGTTACTGTTTGGGAGGCGACCGCCCCAGTCAAACTACCCACCAGACACTGTCCCCCGGCTTGCTCCGAGGTTAGAGGCTAAATTTATCAAGAGTGGTATTTCAACGATGGCTCCACCGGAGCTGGCGCTCCGGCTTCAAAGCCTCCCACCTATCCTACACATGGTAAACCCAGTCTCAGTGCCAAGTTGTAGTAAAGCTCCACGGGGTCTTTTTGTCCAGTGGCGGGAAACCCGCATCTTCACGGGTATTTCAATTTCGCCGAGTCCCTCGTTAAGACAGCGTCCAAGTTGTTACACCATTCGTGCGGGTCGGAACTTACCCGACAAGGGATTTCGCTACCTTAGGACCGTTATAGTTACGGCCGCCGTTCACTGGGGCTTCGGTTCAAAGCTTCGCTTGCGCTAACCTCTCCCCTTAACCTTCCAGCACTGGGCAGGTATCAGCCCCTATACATCAGCTTACGCTTTAGCAGAGACCTATGTTTTTGATAAACAGTCACTCGGACCCCTTTAGTGCCACCGTTCAGAGAACGGCACCCCTTATCCCGAAGTTACGGGGCTAGATTGCAGAGTTCCTTAACGAGGGTTATCTCGATCACCTTGGGACACTTACCCCCACCTACCAGAGTCGGTTTGCGGTACGGGCGCCACTGCTTCAATGGCAACGAGGCTTTTCTTGACGGTATGGACTCAACTAGATCGTCTTGGATCTCTCCGCAACTTCCCCCGGCCTTCAGCTTAGCCTGAGAGTGGATTTACCTGCCCTCAGATGCCTTTGACCGGTGACACACCATGTCCAATGGGTATGCCTAGTCTATCCTGCCGTGTCCCCCCTTTGCCTCCACAGCGGCGGTGCTGGAATGATGACCAGCTGTCCATCGCTCTACGCCTTTCGGCCTCGGCTTAGGCCCGACTAACCCTACGCGGATTAACCTTGCGTAGGAAACCTTAGGTTTACGGTGGGTGTGTTTCTCACACACCTTACGCTACTCATGCCGACATTCTCACTTCCCCACGCTCCACCGCCACTCACGTGACGACTTCACTGCGAGAGGAACGCTCCTCTACCATCACGACGAATCGTGATCCATAGCTTCGGTGACAGACTTGAGCCCCGTTGGATTGTCGGCGCAGAACCACTTAACCAGTGGGCTATTACGCACTCTTTAAAGGGTGGCTGCTTCTAAGCCAACCTCCTGGCTGTCTGGGTAGTCCAACTTCCTTTACCACTTAGTCTGTACTTAGGGACCTTAGCTGATGGTCTGGGCTGTTTCCCTTTCGACTACGGAGCTTAGCCCCCATAGTCTCACTCCCGGACTTGAGCTTATGGCATTCTTGGTTTGGTTGAATTCGACAGGATCTCTCCCACCTAGTCCATCCAGTGCCTTACCTCCATAAGCGAACATCCGAGGCTGTACCTAGATACATTTCGAGGAGAACCAGCTATCCCCGGGTTCGTTTGGCATTTCACCTCTATCCACAGTTCATCCGACAACTTTGCAACGTTGACCGGTTCGGGCCTCCACTCCGAGATTATCGAAGCTTCACCCTGACCATGGATAGCTCACCCGGCTTCGGGTCTAATCCTTGCAACAAAACGCCCTATTCAGACTCGCTTTCGCTACGGCTCCGCAACGTAGTTGCTTAACCAGGCTACAAAGATTAACTCGTCGGCTCATTCTTCAATAGGCACGCCGTCATTCCGGTAAACCGGAACTCCGACTGCTTGTAAGCGCACGGTTTCAGATCTATTTCACTCCCCTCTCGGGGTATTTTTCACCTTTCCCTCACGGTACTAGTTCACTATCGGTCATCAAGAGTATTTAGCCTTACCATGTGGTCATGGTAGATTCCCACAGGATTTCGCGTGTCCCGTGGTACTCAAGAACAGATTAAGGAGCCTAGCTCTTTAATTTACCGGACTGTCACCGTCTATGGTGGCTCTTTCCAGAGACCTTCAACTAGAGTTCGGTTTGTAACTCCTTTGCCCGTTTAACGCCGGACGTCATCTGTCTTACAACCCCTTACAAGCTTAGGCCGTTAAACCACTGAGCTTGTAAGGTTTGGGCTGTTCCCTTTTCGCTCACCGCTACTAGGAGAATCTTGTCTTTTCCTCTGGGTACTGAGATGTTTCACTTCCCCAGGTTGCCTCTACTCAGCCTATGTGTTCAGCTGAGAGTGACCAGGTTTTACCTGGCCGGGTTGCCCCATTCGGAAACCCCCGGTTAAGCTTGCTAGACAGCTAGCCGAGGAATATCGCAGTCTTGCCGCGTCCTTCATCGCCCCTTGATGCCAAGGCATCCACCGTGCGCTCTTTCCCGCTTGACTTGCTTCAGATTTGAGATAACCTTACTAAATTTTGGCGATATTCAATTGTTAAGGTTCAATATAATAAGAAACGGCCTGGTGTTTCCACCAAGCCGCCTTGGTTAACACCGTTTCCTGCGTTTTATGTCGCTATGTTTATCATCATATTTTCAGACGCGAAGAGTATAATAACACAGCCTTTTAATCAGTGTCAAGGCTGCAGTCAGCTTTGAGACAACACAGCGGCAGAAAATATTTTTCTTTCATCCGCCTCATCAAGGCTTGCCTTAAACGGCCCCGGATAACTATAATGCCCCTATCTACCTATAGGAGTGCATATGGCTGAAAAATCCCCCACCGTCAACACGCCGGAATACTACAGTGTTTCCTTCTGGCGACGCTGGTCCAAATTATACGACCGGATTGTTACGCTTTCCTTTATACCTTTCGGCGGCGAAAAGCGCTTCCGTCAGAAATTTGTGGCCATGGCCGGACTCAAGCCGACCGACCGGGTGTTGGATATCTGCTGCGGCACCGGCTCTACCACGGCCATAATCGCCGCGGAAACGGACCAGGGCCATGTTACCGGGGTTGACCTGTCACCGGATATGCTGGCAGTGGCCAAAAAAAAGGTGAACGCGCCCTGGGTCAGCTTCCAGCGAGCCAGCGTGGACAGACTGCCTTTCAACGACCACTCTTTCGACCACGTCATCTGCTCCTACGGGCTGCATGAAATTCCACGGGAACTGCGGGCGGCAGCGCTGGCTGAAGCGCAGCGGGTGCTTAAACCGGGCGGCAAATTCCTGACGCTGGACTACAACCTGCCGCGGCATTTTCCGGCCCGCCAGGCTATCGGCATTTTTGTCCGCGTCTTTGAACACGACATCGCCTACCGCATGATGCGCGGCGATTTGGCAGCCGAGGTTGAAGCCGCCGGGCTGAGCCTCAGCGATAAACAAGCCCCGCTGGGCGGCATGTTCCAGATTATAGCTGGAGTTAAAAAAGAAAACTGAACGGGGTCTTATGGACAACACGGTAAAGCTGGATATCACCCGCATCAGCGAGAACTCGCCGGAAACCGTTGAAGACGAAGTGGCGCGAGAGGCAGCGCTGACCATATTTTTTAATGATACCGAACTGGTGACCATGCTGTGTTCCCCGGACGAACAAAAATACCTGGCGGCCGGTTTCCTGGCTGCCGAAGGCCTTATAGAGGAAGCGGCTGACATAACTTCCCTGCTCCTGGATGAGACCAGGGGTATTGCCAGGGTCAGCGCCAAAGACCAGGGGGAAGCCGGACGCATCTGGAAGCGATTTATCTCCTCCGGCTGCGGCCGCGGCGCCACTTTTTATTCCGCCGCCGACGTATCCAGCCCTCCGGTAGAGTCAGATATGAAGACCACGCCGGATCGAGTGTACCGGCTGATGCGCGCGTTCCAGGACCAGAGCAGCGTATTCAAATCTACCGGCGGCGTTCACGCGGCGGCACTGGCTGGGGGCGATAACATCGAGTTGTTCTCTGAGGACATCGGGCGGCACAACGCGGTGGACAAGGTGTTCGGCCGCTGTTTGTTGGATAATATTGCCACCAGGGATAAAATGTTATTGGTAAGCGGGCGCATTTCCTCGGAAATCCTGTTGAAAACTGCCCGACGGGGCATACCGATGCTGATTTCCCGCAGCGCTCCGACTGACTCCGGGGTTAAGCTGGCCGAAAGGCTGGGCATTACCCTGATTGGTTTTGTGCGTGGCCGGCGGATGAACGTATATACCGGCGCGGAAAGGGTGAATTGTCATGATGAATAATGATGATATTGTCAACAAGATTGAGGCGCTGAAAAAGGAAAAGGACGCGGTTATCCTGGTGCACAACTACCAGTTGGGCGAGATACAGGACATCGGTGATTTTGTCGGTGATTCGCTGGAACTGGCTCAGAAAGCGGCGGGGACCGGGGCTAAGCTGATTGTTTTCTGCGGGGTGCATTTCATGGCGGAGACGGCGGCCATCATCGCCCCGGGCAGCAAAGTGGTGCTGCCGGAACGGCACGCCGGCTGTCCCATGGCCGACATGGTGGACGGGGCCGGACTACGGCGGATGAAAGAGGAACTGCCCGGCCGACCAGTGGTTTGTTATGTCAATTCCACCGCTGAGGTCAAGGCGGAAAGCGATATATGCTGCACCTCGGCCAACGCGGTCAACGTAGTGAAAAGCCTGCCGGATGAAGAGATAATCTTTGTGCCAGACCAGTACCTGGGCTATTATGTGCAGCAGCAGACCGGCAAGCACATTCATTTCTGGCCGGGCTACTGCCCGACCCACGCCCGCATTCTGCCGGAGCACATCATGGAACTTAAGGCACAGCATCCCGAAGCCCCGGCGGTGGTGCATCCCGAATGCCGGCCCGAAGTCACGGCGGTGGCCGATGAGGTGCTGTCCACCGGCGGCATGATCCGCTACGCCCGTCTGCCGGAAGTCAGGGAGCTTATTGTAGGCACGGAGATGGGCATAATCTACCGGCTGCGGAAAGAAAATCCCGGTAAAAAGTTCTACCCGGTTTCGGAGCAGGCGGTTTGTCCCAATATGAAGCTCATCACCCTGGACAAGGTATTGACTGCCCTGGAGCGGGAAGAGCACCAGGTAACAGTACCCGAAGACATCGCTGAGCGGGCCAGGCTGACCATCGAAAAAATGCTGGCTGTCCGGGCTTGAAAATCAGCTTGCGCGGCGGATTATAATCCAGGCGGCCTCACGCTGAAGCATTCGGCCGCAGAAGGAGGGGCGAATGGATAATTTTAACCACATCGTTGTCTTTATCACCGCCACTGACCACGAGGAAGCCATGCTTATTTCACGGGTGCTGCTGGAACAGAAAAAAGCGGCCTGCGTCAGCATCGTGGACGATGTAAGTTCCGCCTTCCGCTGGCAGGCCAACATCGAGTGCGAAACCGAAAGCCTGCTGGTGGTCAAAAGCAGCGCGGCAATGCTGGACGAAATCATCGAAACGGTCAAGGAAGTCCACAGCTACGAGACCCCGGAGATCATCGCTCTGCCCATCATCGGCGGCAGCGCCGACTACCTGGAGTGGTTGGAAGAATCGGTCGAGCCGGACGAGAATCCGGCCTGAAGCTTTAAGGCCAGGACAATGTTCAAAACAATACGGGAAGATATTAGAAATATATATACCAAGGACCCGGCGGCCCGTGGTTTTTGGGAAGTCATCTTTACTTACCCCGGGCTTCACGCTTTGTGGGGCTACCGTATTGCGCACTGGTTCTGGAAGATTAAATGGCATTTCCTGGGACGCTGGCTGTCCCATCTCACCCGCTTTTTAACCGGCATCGAGATTCACCCCGGGGCTACGATAGGACGACGCTTCTGCATCGACCACGGGATGGGCGTAGTAATCGGGGAGACTACTATCATCGGTGATGACGTGCTGATATACAAGGGAGTGGTGCTGGGCGGTACCAGCCTTTCCAAGGGAAAACGCCATCCTACCATCGAAAACGGCGTGGTGGTAGGCTCCAACGCCACGGTACTGGGCAATATAACAATCGGCGAAGGCTCACGGGTGGGTGCCGGTTCGGTGGTAGTCAAAAGCGTACCGGCCGGCGCTACGGTGGTGGGTATTCCCGGCCGGGTTGTGGAAGAGCATAAACCGCAGACGGTAACTGACCTCGAACACGGTAAACTGCCGGACCCGGTGGCCGAAGCTGTCAGGTATATACTGGCCGAACAGGCTAAACTGGAAAAACGGCTTGCCGAGCTGGAAGAAAAGGGGCATATCATACCGCCCCGGGACGAGCTTAAAGAAAAGCTGGAAGAACTGACCCGGGAGTTCGACGGCGGCGGCATTTAACACCTGAGTTAGTTAAGTCACAAAAGCTTATTTGACAGAAATGACCTGCCGGTTTATAATGTTGCAAATGATTAGCATTTGCTTATTATTAAAAGAGGTGGCGACATGACACCGCTGGGTCAGACAGAATTGAAAAGCACCGGTCAGCGTACCGTTATACTGGAGGTAATCCAGTCCGCCCGGGGACACATGGACGCTGATGAAATATACCAGCGCGCCCGCAAAAAATTACCGCGTTTGTCACTGTCAACGGTGTACCGCGCGCTGCAGAAGTTCAAGGAAAGCGGGCTGATAATCGAACGTCACCTGGATGAAGACCATCACCACTATGAAGCGGCACGCCGGGGGGAACACCACCATTTAATCTGCTCCGCCTGCGGCAAAGTGATTGAATTCAAACTTCCGATTGCCGAAATCGTGCTGGCACAGGTACCCCAGGCTGAAGGATTTGATATCAGCGGCGGCGAAATAAATATAAACGGAATCTGTCCCGATTGCCTGAAGAAAGCAGATTAACCGATGCCGAAAAAACACTGTAAAGACATTAACCGGCAACCACCCGGCAGCTGCCACCAGCCTCGCCGTCAGCAGCACCGTCACCGCCGCGGACTGGGTCCGGAAGAGGCAGGGTTAAAAGTAGCCCTGGTAGGCAGCCCAAACGTTGGCAAGAGTTCAGTATTCCATGGACTGACCGGACGGCGGGTCATCATCTCCAATTACCCCGGTACCACGGTGGATGTCTTTCGCGGCCGCGCCAGTTTCGACGACCGGCCGGTTGAAGTCATTGATACGCCGGGAATGTATTCCCTGCACTCGATCACTGAAGAGGAACGAGTAGCCCGCGCAATACTGCTGGAAGAAAAGCCGGATGTAATACTGCACGTTGTAGATACCAAGAATTTGGAACGGATGCTGCCGGTAACCTATCAACTGGTTGAAGCCGGACTGCCGGTTATCCTGGTGCTTAACATGACCGACGAGGCTGAAGCGCTGGGAATAGACATTGATACCAAAAAGCTTGCCTCCGACCTGGGCGTACCCGTGGTTAAAACCGCCGCCAACCTGGGACAGGGTATTGATGAATTGAAATGCTCCATTCTAAATTACGAGCCGGTCTGCCTGGGACTGCCGGTTTTTTATGATGACGCAGTCGAAAAAGCGATAGCCAGACTGCTGCCCCTCATCAAAGATAATACCTCAGTGAATAAACTTTCACCGCGGGCAACCGCCCTGCTGCTGCTGCGGGACGACGCTCAGATAAAGCAGTACCTGCAAAAAGACGGCTGCGACATGACCGCCGTTGAACAAATTATCTCTGAATTGAAAATGACCCTGAACCAGGCGCCGTCTTACGTCCTGGCAGTAAGCCAGCAACAGGCGGCTCGAAAGCTGGCTCAGAAGGTAATGAAGCAAAGAAAAGAGGGCAAACCGAGGTTCGGCGAAAGGCTGTCCCAGGCGATGATGCACCCGATTTCCGGCGGCCTGATTCTGGCAGCGGTACTGGCGATTATGTATTTCTTTGTCGGGGTTTTCGGAGCCGGGACACTGGTGGGCTGGCTGGAAGAGACGGTCTTCGGCAATTATATCAATCCGTGGATACAGAACACACTGCAGAACCTGATTCCGGTACAGCTGATATCCGACCTGTTTGTCGGCCCTTACGGTGTAATTACCCTGGGGCTTACCTACGCTATTGGCATCATCCTGCCCATCGTTACCACATTCTTTATCATATTCTCGGCAATAGAAGACTCCGGCTACCTGCCGCGGCTGGCCATGCTGATTGACCGGCTGTTCAAGTTCATCGGACTGAACGGTCGCGCCGTCATTCCCATCGTACTTGGCCTGGGTTGTGACACCATGGCTACTATAGTTACCCGGACCCAGGAAACCAAGAGGGAGCGGGTCATTACCACCCTGCTGCTGGCGCTGGCTATTCCCTGTTCCGCCCAGCTGGGTGTTATCTTCGGCATCCTGTCCGTTTCCACCGGTATGATACTGACCTGGCTGGGAATTACCATTCTTATTTTCATACTGGTGGGCTGGCTGGCGTCCCGCATCATTCCCGGCCAGCGGGCCAGCTTTTATATGGAAATCCCGCCGCTGCGGCTGCCGCGGCTGACCAACGTGCTGACCAAGACTTATGCCCGGCTGGAATGGTACCTCATGGAAGTCATCCCGCTGTTTTTACTGGCCAGCGTAGTGCTGTGGGCTGGTGAAGCGGTGGGGCTGCTCGACGCGCTCATCACGGGTCTTGAACCGGTCTTGAGTTTTGTGGGTATTCCCGTTGAGGCGTCAGTTGCGTTTATCATCGGCTTCTTCCGCCGCGATTTCGGCGCCGCCGGGCTGTACGACCTGGCCAGCCAGGGGTTGCTGTTCGGCAACGCGCTGCTGGTTTCGGCAGTGGTTATGACTCTTTTCGTGCCCTGCATCGCCCAGTTCATGGTGATGATCAAGGAACGCGGCTGGAAAACCGCCCTGGCAATCGCCGGGTTTATCTTCCCCTTTGCCTTCCTGGTAGGGCTGGTACTTGACCGGGCGCTTAAACTGCTGGGGGTTAATCTGTAATGGAAAACAGCGATACCATGAAATGCCCGTACTGCGGACATGAATTCAGCGCCGCCTCAGGAACCGGCTACTGCGGGTCCTGCCCTATGGCCAAGAACTGCCGGCTGGTGCGCTGTCCCAACTGCGCCTATGAAACACCGGCCGAATCCAAGCTGCTGGCGGCAATCAAAAAATTAAGGAGAAAACCATGAATATAGATGAACATGGTGAAGAAATTCTGGAAGCATTGTGGATCAAGACGCAGGAAGAGAAAAAACCGATTGAGGCTTCAGAATTCCGGGCACAGCAAGCACTCACTCACCTGATTGAGAACGGACTGATAGTCAGCGCGGGGGACGGTGCTTTGACCCTGACCGAAAAAGGCCTGCCGGAAGCCCGCAGCGTGGTGCGGCGGCACCGACTGGCTGAACGGCTGCTCTATGACGTACTGGGAACCCGCGACAAGATGATGCACGAGAAAGCCTGTAAATTTGAACACCTGCTGGACAAAGGCCTGGATGAAAGTATCTGCATCCTGCTGGGACATCCCAAGGTATGCCCGCATAATAAACCTATTCCGCCGGGACGCTGTTGTGAACAGGCTTCGACCAAACCGCAGAAACTGGTTTCGCCGCTTTCAGAACTCAAACCGGGACAGCCGGGGCGGGTAGCATATATATACGCTACCGAAACCGACAAACTGCAGAAACTGATGGCCATGGGAATTTTGCCCGGGGCGCCGGTACGGCTGCTGCAGACATTCCCCTCATATGTTTTCAAGGCGGGCAACAGCCAGTTTGCCATCGACCGCGAAATAGCTGACGCTATTTACGTCAGGCTGACCGACGAAGAATAAAATTACGATTGCGCGATTATCGTTGCGACTGCTATAATCCATCCGTCCGCATGGGGCTGTAGCTCAGCTGGGAGAGCGCCTCCTTTGCAAGGAGGAAGTCAGGGGTTCGAGTCCCCTCAGCTCCACCAAATCAAACACCATCTATTGATAAACTATGTTTGTCGGATAGGTGGTTTTTGTTTTGCCCGAAAGTGCCGTATTTAAGCCACTTTCGGGCTTTATGCTTTTTGCCTTGTAGCAATAGTTGGTGTTTTGAAATAGGTTTTTTTAGAGGATACTTGACCTGAACCGTTGCGGTTTACCGCTATGATGGCTCTCAAATCGTTAAAATTGAAACCCCCTTTTAGGGTTAGGGGTGTGCATAATTTAACGATTTCATTTTGACAAAAAAACAACCCGCCCGAAGGCGAACCGTTAATTCTCAAATGCTATTCTGTAATTTCTGTGCCGTTCTTGAACTTGAATGTAATTGTACCATCTCTGCCCACAGTGGCTTTATCGATGACCGTAAGCCATAGCTTATCGTCAAACTCGGTGATGGCAAGCGGTCGATTCTCTATGTCCTTTATGAAGCCCTCTATGATTTTCGCCTTGCCGAGCCGCTCCCTTTTGGTGGCTTCCAATTCATCTACACGCTCAGAGGCTTTGCGGTGGCGGTCAAGGTAGGCATTATTTCGCTCCGCCCATTCCGTCTGGTTGACAGCTTTGTGGGCATTCTCAAAGATAGCCTTGCGGGATAACTCGGTGACAACCTCAATCTCATTACGTAATTCGGTAAGTTGGGCATCAATCGCAGGGGTGTCGCAGAGGACACCTTGTGCCAGTCGGCAGTCCTCGATTAACCCGCCTCGGTTGCTTATCAAGCGGTTGAAAGCGTGTAAGAACCTCGCCTTAATTTCCTCCTCGGTGATGTGGGGCGTTTTGCAGCCGTTGCCGGGTTTATCAAGTCTTTTATACTTATCATTACACCGCCATACCTCTTTGCGGTAGGTCTTGTCGCTTTTGTAGCTACCCCAGACTTTCTTGCCGAAATGCCCTCCGCAGTCGGCGCAGACAAGCCTTGATGCAAATATGCTTGTGGTGCTTATGGGGCGACCGAGGCTTTTTCGGCGCACAATCTCAAGTTGAACGGCGTCAAACTCGTCAGGCTCGATGATGGCGGGGTGGCTGTCCTCAACATAGTATTGCTGAACCTGTCCCGTATTCTTGACCATCTTTTTGGTAAGAAAGTCGGCGCAGTAGGTCTTTTGCATAAGGGCGTGGCCTTTATACTTCTCATTGGTCAGTATGGATTGTACTACGCCAGTCTGCCATGTTTTCTTGCCCGCAGGTGACGGAATACCTTGCCCTTCAAGGTATGTGGCGATTGCCGAGAATGTCTTTCCCTCCATATACAGCCGAAATATCAGCCGCACAATCTCGGCTTCAGCGGGGACAACTTTTGGTAAGCCGTCCTCGCCCTTTTCGTAGCCGAGAAACTGTGCATAAGGCAGACTGACCTTGCCGTCCGCCATACGCTTGCGCTGACCCCAAGTCACGTTCTCCGAAATGGAGCGGCTTTCTTCCTGTGCCAGACTGGACATAATCGTAATCAACAATTCGCCCTTGCTATCGAGGGTGTAAATGTTTTCTTTCTCAAACCACACTTCACAGCCTACCTCTTTTAGCTTTCGGACGGTGGTAAGGCTGTCCACGGTATTTCGGGCAAATCGGCTCACGGACTTTGTAACCAGAAGGTCGAATTTGCCCTCCAAGCCGTCGATAACCATCTGTTTGAAACCTTCTCTCCGCTTGGTGTTGACCGCCGAAATGCCCTCGTCCGTGTATATGGTGACGAACTCCCAATCAGCCCGCCCCTGAATCAGCTTCGTATAGTAGTCCACTTGAGCTTCATAACTGGTAAGCTGTTCATCGCTATCTGTACTGACCCTTGCGTAGGCTGCGACACGCCGTTTGAATTCGGAGCTTTTGCCCTGTGCAGAAAGAATGGGAGCGGTGGCTGGGATTACTCTTATATTAGCCATTTTTGCTGCCTCCCTTCAAAGCAAATTCACGGGCGGCTTGCTTCATCTCATCCGTCCAACTTTCACGGCGTGAGCGGTTCTCCCAACGAAGTGTCTGCTCTGAGCCATCCTTAAATGCGAACACCAGAATGCCTTCGTCAGGGATTGCTATTGCAGCGACTTTTGCTGTAAAAACGGAGGAGTCGTACTCCGCAAGCCCCAAAGCCTCGGCACACTTTTCTTTAAGGATGTCTTCCCGTATTCGCTTGGCGGCACACTCGTGTTTACCCTTATAAGTGAAAGTAGCGCAAGCCCAAGTCACCGCAGCGTATTTTGTGCCTGCGGCGTTTATCTTCTTGCGGAATTTTGCTCCGCACCGACCGCAGGTGATAAGTCCTGAAAACTCGTTGAATGTCAGTTTGCGAGGGTGGTTTGCTTTTTCTGCCCGTCGTACCATTTCAGCCTGAACAGCCTCAAAGGTTTCACGGTCGATTATCGCCTCATGGTTGCCTTCGACATAGTATTTAGGCAACTCGCCGTTGTTTGGCTTCCAGTTCTTTGTGATGTGGTCAGAAATAAAGCCTTTTTGCAGGTACATATCGCCGATGTACTTTTCATTCTTAAGGATTGAACCTACCGTGCTTTCAGCCCACTTACCGCCGCACTTGGTCGGAACACCGAGCCTACGCAGTTTCTTCATAATGGCATTCCTGCCAAGCCCCGATAAATAATCGGCGTATATCATCCGCACGACCTCTGCCTC
This sequence comes from Dehalogenimonas sp. NIT-SK1, assembly GCF_055384165.1. Taxonomy (NCBI): domain Bacteria; kingdom Bacillati; phylum Chloroflexota; class Dehalococcoidia; order Dehalococcoidales; family Dehalococcoidaceae; genus Dehalogenimonas; species Dehalogenimonas sp. NIT-SK1. The sequence goes on along the minus strand of NZ_AP042352.1, from coordinate 309,049 downwards.
TTCGGGAATGACGGTAAACGTACCTGCGTTGTACTCATAACCGTAGATACGGATGTTGCCTGCAGGCTTTCCTTCCTTGAAGTCCTTTCTGATGCGCCATTTGCAATTTTCGCTGACGGAGCGACTTTCTTCTTGGGCATACGAGGCGAGGATGGTCAACATCAACTCCCCGTCGCCCGAAAGAGAGTGAAGGTTCTGCTCTTCGAAAAATACGCCCACTCCGATGCCTTTCAACTCTCGGACGGTTTCAAGCAGTGTGACCGTGTTCCTTGCAAAGCGGCTGATTGACTTTGTCAGGACGAGGTCAATGCGCCCCGCCCGGCAGTCGGCAAGCAGTCGCTGAAATTCTGGTCTTGAACCCTTTGTGCCGGTTTCCGCTTCGTCTGCATACACGCCAACATATTCCCATTCAGGATTGCCCTGTATCAGGTTACTGTAAAAGCTGACCTGAGCGGCAAGGGAGTGGAGCATTTCATCTTTTCCGCAGGAAACGCGGGCGTATGCTGCTACCTTTTGGCGGGTCGGTAACGGTTTCGGTTGCTGTAGTTTAGTTATTTTTCTACCCATAATGGCCTCCTTTCGTAGTACCATATATCACTCTGTTTTCCTTACATAGCAAGTCATTTTCGAGGTATATGCTACACGATGATAAACCGTATTTGCGGGCAAGCATTGTGTCTATTTCCAGCAAGTCGGTGTTTGAAATCACGCCTTCAGTAAGCCAATTTTTGAACACCGCCATAGCCGTTTTGTAATGGAGGAGTGCATCTTCCTTGCTCATAGCTAAGACCTCCTCGCTGCAACGGAGCAAGCCCGTGAGCAATATTTGCGGTGGGCGTTCCCGTAGGCTTCAAACGACCTGCCGCAAATCGGGCAGAAAAAGTGATAGACTGCCTTTCGGTTCACGGCTTCGGGGTGTGCCTTCCACCAAGTCATACGGCAGCCATCGGAGCAGAAGCGTTTATGTTTTGAACCTTGTGTGTGAACGAGCGGACATCCGCAGTTGGCACAGACATCCTTAACGGTGTGCTGTTCCTGTTTTATGCCTACACCAACATTGTTCCGGCGGCAGTAAGACTTGACGGTGTTTTCTGATATCCCAAGCACATCAGCGATTCTCGCATAGCTTTCGCCTTGCGAGCGCAGAAGAACTATTCGCTCTTTTTGTAATGCTGTCATAGGCTATTCCTCCATTTCGGAGGGGAAAAAGAAAAACCCCTCACCATCCACAGGACAGCGAGGGGTCAGTTGGCAACCGAAACGTGCAGTTTATTCGATTTTGATGTAGGCGTCAGGAAAGCCAGCCGCCTTGACTTTGGCAAGCATAGCATCTGCATTTGCTTTGATGGAGAACGCCCCAACCTGAACACGATAGAGCTTCTTTGGATGGGTAGGCGGTTCGGGTTTTGAAGGTTCGCTTGCGGTAAGCAGTTTCTTGACCTCGGCTCGAAAGGTATCCATATTTTTGCCGTGCTTCGGGAACCAGTGCATAACATCGCCATGGTTGCTGGCAATCCCCAACTTGTAGCCCTCGCTGTGGCAGATGATGTTCTTCTCAGTCAATCCATACTGCTTGCAGAGGTATACGCAAAGTTCCACAGCTTCGGTATAGACCTTGTTGAAATAGGTCGCATCTGTCAAACCATCCTCGCAAATTTCAAATCCGATATGTGTATCGTTCGCAGAACCCCCGGCGTGCCATCCGCGATGATGCCAAGGAAGTGTCTGATAGGTGGCGATGCTGCCGTCAGCCAGCTTGCCGATGAAGCCGTGAACGCAGACCTGCCGTCCGTCCGGCTTATCCTGATTCCAATGGTTGTTGTATTGATTTTTCCCGAGTAAGCCGTCGTCGGGTCCAACATAGCGTTTCAGGTTGGGATTATTCGCCCCGGTGGAATGCACCATGATGCCCTTCGGTGTGATGGTTTTGCCTGCTTTGTAGCAAGCATTTTGCGTGAATATCAATTTTCTCAGATTCATTTTACATCATCCTTTCCATGCAATTGAGCGAGTGTCTCTTTAAGTTTCTCAGGCACGGGCAGACCAATAGCTGTGGCATTTTCCAAAAGTGACAAACCCTCATTGGCAATGTAGAAGAAAATAATCGCTGTGCGAAGAGGTGCACCCGTGCCATTGATTAGGTAAGCGTCGATAAGATGACCGATACCTACTACGAGAAAAATAGCTACCTTCTTGGTAATCCCATGTGCTCCGATTCGGCTGGATAGCTTCTTCTCAACAATTGCACGAAGTACACCCGTGATGTAGTCCGCGACCACAAAGGCAATGAGTGCATAGAGAAAACCGTCAAGCCCGCCCAAATACCCACCGAGTAGTGCACCCAGCCCTGCGAACGCAGTTTGCGTCCAATTCCAAATTTCTTTCATGTTGAATTTCCTCCCTTAAAAAATAGTCACGCCGTTCAGATTGGACTTCTCGGATGCTTTGCCGATCAAATCCGAAAGACGCGCTTTGCCTTTCCGTCCGCCGCTGTCCACGGTGAACGCTGTATAGAAACCACCCCTGCCGAAATTGTGCGTCACATCCGTGACTGTACCAATGGTTTCGGTTTTTGCACCGCTTTGGATACACACCTCGTCTCCGATGGTGAGCTGGGGCGTGAAGATGCCGACGAAGCTCTCCTGCCTGCCGGATATGGCAATGGTCTGTGCCAACTCCTCAGCCATAGCCGTTATCTCAGCAAGCGTCGCACCATCGGCGGCTGTGACGTAGGTTGTTCGGTGTGACGGCTGAATCCACCATTTGCTTCTGGGAACTGTGGCATAAACCGTGTTTTCCGGGTTGGCGCAGGTAACGCAAACCCTGCTGACCGCTTCCGAGTCGTCGTATTCCACACTGTAGCTCCAGCAAGACTTGTCACGCTCGAAGGTATACACAGCAGGCTGGTCGAAACGGGCATCGGTAACAGCCGCCACACCGATGACACCATTTGCTGTTTCATCAACCTTCCAGCCATCAATCAGAGATATGATCCGCTTGATGCCGTCCAGAATGGTGACATCTGGTTCAAAGCGCAGCTTCCATGACTTGGTGTTGTTGCCGACAAAAAAATCCTCCACCTCGGCGAGGCGAAGAATTTCCTGCAGGTTCAGCTGAAGAGTTGTTTCTTCAAAGGTGTTGTCTTCGTTAAAGGTCTGTTCCTTCAGCAGCTTGCCGATTGCGTTTCTGGCGGATACCGATACTTTCTCGTCTGGGTACGAGACCGAAGCACTGTCGATATAGAAAATGCCGAGCATAATTTCACCGCTGTTGCCGAGGGAAAAGTACAATTCCATCTTGGTGCCGGGAGTCACGAAAGCACGGTAACGATTAAGTAACGCGCCCTTTATGTTGAGCAAGGTGCAAGACATCTGCGAGACCTCGCTACCGATGCTGAACTTGACTGACCCGTCGACAAAGGAATTTGTAATATCTGTAGGCAACATATACATCACAAAACGGTGGTCGCCCTCGGCACTCCAGAATCCATATGCGCCGTAATGCGCCACTTTTTTGATGCTCGGATACGATACCGTTTCATCAGGTGAGATTCTACCGGTTTCCGTATAGGTCAGGTTGTCGTACAAACCGAGAACAGGGTTCGCCTTGATTCCGGCAACGGTGCCGTCGGCGGTGAGGTATATGAAACGGAGCAGGTTGTCCGAGGTGTGGATCACCTGCGGAAACAAGCCTGCTCCGGTATCAAGGGTATATTCAAATGTCAGCGTCATCGCGTCACCCCCGTTGCAGCTGAACCGAGTAGGTGAAGCGCAACAGATTGTTCTCGGTCTTGAACGGATATTCAAGCGCAAAGCTGGCTGTAATCGCCGCGCCGTCGGCAGGCGGTGTTGTGAACTTCAACCCCGGCACGGTCTTACCCAAAAAGAAGGTAGAGCCGAAGCTCTGACCGTCCCTTGTCGGGAAGCTCTGGTAATATAAATTGTATGTCCAGTTGTAGCTGACACTGCCCGATACAGTTAAGGTCTCCACTTGTTTTGTTCCCGCATTGCCTGCGGCGTCAACTGTGGATGTCGGTATGGCTGTTAATCCGGTGCAAGTATCGTTTGCAATGCTGATATTCAGGGTAGCATCATTATCCGCCGCTGTTTTGGCAGTCAACCGGACATATCTTCCGTTATCTGGACTGATTGTAAAGAAGTCCGTGATATCGGAGTTTTGTGCGAGAGTGGCATTTACCTTTGTCGCAATAACTGTCGATGAGTCTCCGCTTGTAACCGGCACCGATAAGGTTATTGGCGAGTTCGCCATTCCAGCGGCCGTTACGACAACTGTTGCGTTTCCCGCAGTCCCTATAGTTCCGGTCACATAGATATTTTCCTGTTGCTTTACAGCGGCTACTCCGGCAGTCGTATTGGTCGAGGTTGAAACTGTGGTCAAGCCTGCGCAAGTCCCGTTTGACAGGGAGATATTCAAGTTTGAAACATTAGCCACCGGCGTTTTAGCGGTTAAGACCACATCTGCACCTGAGACTGATGCATCATATAAAGCAGTAATATTCGTATTGTTTTCAAGGGCTGTTTTTATTTTGCCCGCCACAATGCTCGCTGTATCTGATGAGGCTACTGGCACGGAGAGAGTGATCGGTGAGCCAGTCATGCCGCTTGATGTTACAACAACGGTGGTATTGCCTTCGCCGCTTAAAAAAGCTCTCCAATACCTTGCCGAAACCTCTGTGAACTTCCAGACCTGTCCTGTCCTTGAAAGCCCTGTTACATCCGTCCAGTCGGTGTCGTTGGCTGAATACTGTATTTTGAGAAGATCGAGCCTTGCGCTCGGAACCGTTAGAATATCAATTTTAAGTGTATTACAAGGCTTTGCAGTCCCAAAGTCTATTTTAATCGGGCTTACATCGTTTACCGTGCAGGAGGATGGATATACCGTCGTGTCATAGCAGCTCCACCATGCAAGAGGGTCTCGATAGGAATAGTTGCTGCTTGGCGTTTTTGATGCAAGATCTCCAAAGGACACTCCGGCGTTTTTACAGGTTAGACCTGCTGTATGGTAGTTTTCATACCAGTCGCCGCAGTTATTCTCCAAATCCACAGTATAGTCCGTACCTTCAGTCATTTCAGTGTTGTTTATAAAAATACGCACGGTCCCGGACTGAATCAGTGGGCACTTCATACTAAACTCAGTGGTAACGCCGTCACCCTCACCGATAACGAGGTGGTCAACCGCATAAGGTGGGAAAACCTCGTGGTTTGGGAAGGTAAATGCACCAACCCCGGCGACACCGAGATGCTTAACAATACGGTTGTTGCACTCGCTGTCAAGAAACGTAGTGACGGGCAGGTCGTACTGGTAGGTAGTGGTATTGCCAGTGCCGCCGCTGAAGGAATAGCTTTTACTGCCTTGATATTTCACACTCATATCCGATGAATACTCCACTGGAAAGCGCGAGAAACGTACAGTTCCGTCCGTACTGCCTGTGAGCAGCCATTGGAACAGATAATTGTTTTCTGCCGTGGGATATATGCCGTTTGTGCCAAAACCGGAAGGGGTGCAGGTAGCGTAGAAGGTTGCGGTTATATACACTACATCCGTATCAGTCTTTGCTATGGCAATCTGGTTTCCTTCGGAATCCTGCAGCATGGCATGGGACATGATGTAATAAGTAGTTGAAAAGGTGCCGCTGTAATACCCTTCAAGAGCCACCTCGGTAATGGTGGAGCCGTTACACTCGGTCGCTTCCAGCTTGATTTGCTTGGTCGTGTGCGACGTTGGATATTCATATACCGTTTCCAGCGTTGTCACGGCTTTGCGCGTCAGATGTGTAAAAAGGGCGGTATCCGTAACTGCAGGTGTTCCCGTGCCTGTGCCGACCGCGATATATCTGAACAGGTCGGTTGTTTTACTAAGCGGAGAAGCGGTCAGCCTACTGTTAAAATAGTAGTTTGTAATGACATTGAAGCCGACCGCCGTCTGCTTTACTTTGCCGCTTACGGCATCGACCACCTTGACGTCAAAACGGTTATGCAGAATGGCTCGTTCTTGTATCTTCATATTGAAAACCTCCTAAATCGGTAATGTGGAAACTGGTTGCAGGCTTATAGACGAAGCCACAACAGCAATGACCGCCGTATGAGCAGGCTGGAAACACTGGGTGAACACCGCCTCGTCAATCCATGCCCCAGTTGAAACTATCGAAATGCCTGCCGTTTCGTTTCCAAAGGTGAAGTAATCCATAGTTTCTGCGGCGGCGACAGCACTCAGAGTGGGCAGGAACCATCTTTGCAAGCCAAGTTTGTAATACCAGAGAGAACGGTATTCCGGCATTGTAATGGTCACGGCCACCGTTCTGCGGATATCTGCGCTCGTATATAGAACAAGTGCTTGCTCCTCGCTGTCGTAGGAAGCGGATGTAACGGTCACCCCGGAAACGGAAAGAGTGCATTTTACCGGAAACCCGACGTCGATACTTCCATATAGAGGCTTTGTGAGATGAAGCTTGAAGCCGTAGCAGACGAAACCCGTCTCACGGTTCAGCTTCTCCACCGAAGCTACGGAGATTTCTTCTGTGTTCGGCTCATCCAGCAGAACATAGGGATATGCGATATTCCCAGATGCGTACTCTTTGTTCAGTGTGTCCAGCTCATTTATATCGGAAATCCACATCTTCACGTTTGAAGCGTTGATGTGAACCGTTTCCGGCCTGACGCTCATTCCAGCATAGTTGCGGTGCGTTAGTGTTAGAAGCATTCGACCGTTGTTCTGCGTCAGGAATCCGATGCGAAAATCGTTGGTGCGGATAACCGAAAGTGTTGTGTTGCCCGTACCAAGGGTGGCTATTTCATGCTCCGCTTCCCAGACATAAGATCCGTTTTCCTGACAGCAGAGCGCTCGGTAATACACTGAACCACTTTTTAGATAACCGATGATCAAGCCTTGGTCAAGGTCCGGTTCGACACTGGACTGCCAGCCCTTGCAGGCGGATATCTGGGAAACACCGGTGGCAATCAGAGAGGCATTATCGCTGTTCGTCCAGCTTTGAACATACAGATTACCGCTCCGAACATATAAGATATACGGGTATTCCTCAGTTTGTAGGTAATACCACTCCTTTTCGGCGTTCATTTTCCATACGCCGTTAAATTCAATCGCCACATCAGTCGCAGCACCGAGTGTCCACTGATACTCCCACGGAAACTCCATGCCCGCCGGAAACTTCCGTTTATACACCTTGGCGACACCGTCGTCCAAACAGATGGCATATGCAAGAGACAAATCGGATTCACCGGCGGTCTGGCGCACAGCCACATCGCCGAACGCGGGAGCAATGTCTTCGTGAATCGGCTCGGAGAGCAGCGAATTGACGGAGGTCTGCGTGGCTACCACGCGGAGATTTGCCATACTGTTGGTGTTTTCCACTTTGAAGCGGTTAGCGAGTTTTTCTTTCAGCACTATCGGTATGCTTCTCATGGGTCACTCACCTCGCTTACAGCCGCAAGTGTGGCTGTGACCTTATACCAGCTCGCCGCCTGATAATCAAAAGAGCCAAGTTCAACAATTCTCCCAGTGAAGACACCTTGCCTAACAGAGCATTCAAGCAGCGGGACGCTGTCCTCGGCTGCCATCAGCGTAGCTTTCCCGGCTTCATTAACATAGAGCGTTAACTCGTAATGCACGGTCGGCGAACCGAAACGGGTCAGATACTCCGTCCCGTCAAGAGCGGTCTGCACCGTGCGGATGACCTCCTGCTTTTTCAGGAAGCTAACATAGCGCGTGATGATTTCACTTGTCTCCGTATTTTTGAGATGACTCATACGCGCACCTCCTGTCTGAGCCTGTCGATAATGATGTCCACAACCGAGGTCATTTCACCTTTGCTATTAATGCCCTCAACCCGGATTTTGCCTGTATGCTCCACGGTTTTCTTCACGTCAAGAGAGGTGTCGTTCATCACCTTATAAATACCGGCATTCATATCAAGGTCAAAGTCGGTGGGGATCGCGTCTGTGATATCTTTTTCAACGCCCTTCATAGCATCGGTGAAGCCCTCGCCGATACCAAGACCCATATTTTCGCCGATTCCAGCAAACACTTTTGACGGTGAGTTAATGCCCAGCAGGCTCTTTGCACCGTCAACAATGCCTGAAAAGAAGTCTGAAACCTTGTCCGCTATCCAAGAACCGAGGGACTTGATGCCTTCCCATAGACCCGTCACAATGTTCTTGCCGATTTCAAACACAGCGCCGACCGCTTTCCCAAGACCGATTACGATTGCTGCGATGATTTCCGGCAGTTTTGCCACAAGCTGGGGTATGGCTTTAATAAGCCCGACCGCAAGTTGAACGGTGAGTTCAATACCCATTTCAATGATTTCAGGCAAATTGTCTGTGATGAAATCAATAATGGTTGTTATGATTTCGGGGAGAGCATCTATCAGTTTCGGCAATGCATTAAGAAGTCCTGTAGCCAAGCCTTGAATAATTGCAAAGGCAGCCGCAAGGATTTTATCCATATTAGCAAGCAAGGTTTCCACGATGAGGATGATGGCTTCTACGATGGACGGAATCAGTTCCGGCAGAGCAGCACCTAAGCCTTCTGCAAGAGCAGTCACCAATTGTATCGCCGCTTCGACAAGGAGCGGCAAGCTGTCTACCAAAGCGTCGATGATGGTCATCACCGCTTCGACCGCTGCCGGTATAAGTTCGGGCAGAAGTTTTAGAAGAGTGTTCAGCACCTGTGTGAACAGCTCCGTTACCGTTTGTAACAGCATTGGCAGCAAGTCGCCTATTGCCTGTAAAATCGCATCAGTCGCCGCAGGCAGAGCCGCGACGATATTCTGCAAAACCGGCACGATGTTTTTAACCACCGACTGGAAAGCGTCCACAAGGTTCTGTGTCAGGTTTGTCATATCGGCATTGGCGTTTCCAAGCCCCGCCGTAAAAGAACCGAGGGCGGCTTGCAATAGACCGATGGAGCCGGAGATTGTCTGCGTGGATTCTCTTGCGAAGTTGCCTGCGTACTGCTCGGTGTTTTCAAAAAACATCTGCATGGCAACCTCAGCTTTTTCGGCTTGAGTCGCACTTGCCCATGTAAAGTCCAGCCCTTTGGCGAGAGCGTAGGCTTCGATGTTGGTTGCGTTCATGGCGACACCAAGGTTATCCATCATCGTGAAGTTGCCCTTTGCCGCGCCGGTAACAGCCTCCATTGCCATTGACATATCGATGCCCATGACAGATGCCATGTCTGCCGCTCGCTGCATAGCTTTTTCGGTCAACTCAAGGGACTTTTGTTGCTCAAGACCAGAGCCTTGGAAAAGCGCACCCATCTTGTTTGCCGTGGCGAGGTAGTCGCTCTGGCTTACACCGAGATTTTTATAGGCTTCCTCGCCAGTCTTTTGGATTCTCGTAGCGTACTCGCCGAATACGGCTTCTGAACCTCCGAGGTTCTGTTCCAATTCACCAAACTGCTGCACGACTTCTTTGCCGAGTTTTATGGCAGCTGCTCCTGCCGCCACAGCCACCGCACCCATGGATGCACCTATACCTTTTAGAATGCCGCCCAGTTTTTCGAACTTACCGCCGGATTTTTCCGCTTCATTTGCGGTATCTTTCAATTCGTCTCCGAGGTTGTCAGTGGCTTCAGCGGAGTCATTAAGTTCCCGCTCCATTCCATTGAGTTCAGCCTTGGCATTGTTAAGCTGGATAGCCCAGTTCTGCGTTCTCTTGTCGTTTTCACCGAAACTCTCGGCGGCGTTCTTAAGGGCGGACTCAAGGGCAGAGATTTTATCCTTTTGTGCTTCGATGGCTTTATTCAACACCTCGTGCCGAGCAGCAACCGCTTGTATTGATTTGTCGTTCTTATCAAACTCGGAGGAGACCAGTTTCATCTCGCTTCCAAGCACCTTAAAGGACTGGTTGATGTCGCGCAGGGCGTTCTTAAATTCTTTCTCGCCCTCCAGACCTATCTTCAGCCCGAAATTATCAGCCATTTGCGCGTCACCACCTTTCCTAAACCAGTTCGGACGGAATAATTTCTTCAATAAACATCTCACGCTTGGGCTTTGCCAAGCCGAGGTACTGCCTGTGGCACTCCCACAAGTCCATCAAAAGACCGATGGGCGTGAGCCACGTTTCGTCTTCTGAGCGGTTTAGGTGAACTGTGCCGTAATAGAGAAGTCGGGTAAACAACTCATCGTCGCTTACCCGACCTCCGCGTTTTTTGGGTCTGTCTCGCTTTCGATATTCCGAGCCGTTCCTTTGAACATCGCCTCGGTAATCGCTGCCTTATAGGTTGCCAATTCCAAAGGCGTGGTCAGCAGTTCAACTTCCTCCTCCGTAAGCGATTCTTGCGGTTTGTCTTTGTGTTTCAGATTGTGGATGAGAATTGACTGATTCGAAAGTAGCGTAATCAGCCATATAATTTCATCGAGGGCGAGTTCAAAGTTCTCTGCTTTTAGCAGTTTTTCCCCGAGGTTTTCAAGACCGCCGTAGCGACGGGCGATTTCCTTGGTGGCACGGGTCGTGAGGACTAAGTTGTACTCAGTTCCTCCAATATTGATTTTTGAACTTCTTTCGTTATCCATCTGCCAGCCCTCCTTATACACCAGACGCAAATGTCGGTTCGTAGACGGCGGTATACCAACTGCTGATGACGGTTGACTCGATGTCACTGTCGTCTTCATCAGCCTCGGCTTTCCAAGGGTGCAGGTTATCTGTTGCCGTTTTATTTCGGCGAATTACAGTCCCCTCGATTGTTGGGGTAGAAAAAGTGATGCTGTCGCCCTTAGTGGCAAGATTGGTGGATGGCACTCCGAATTTTACGCGGTAGAGCCAGAAGTAGCGATAGCGACCATTGGATTTCTTGGCACGGAAGCCGATAGCAACGGGAGAACCGCCGTCCTCGCTCGTGGAAATCAGCACTCCGTTATCGTCAACGGTCGAGCCTGTAAGTGCCGCAGCGACGCTTCTGCCGATAGCGTCCACGCCGAGGGTAAGTTTGCCGTTCTTAAATTCTTTGACCACCTCGGCGACACCGTCATCCGCATAGAGCGTGGCTTCCGCAAGTTCCACCGACAACTCTGCGCTGATGGCTTTCGCCAGCATAACAGGAGTGCCATAGGTTTCATAGCCCGTGGTCGGGGCTTCGGTTATCGGCGCGTAATAGAGCCGGTCAAGTCCGATTGTAGCCATAATGTTTATTCCTCCGTTTCATATTCTTTCGCCACATCGATGGCGAAGTGGTGGTAACCGCTGTCATCCTCATGTCCGATGTAGCGGCGGTCGGTTATAGTAAATCCGGCACCTAAAAGTGCTGTCGTAATTTGTCGCTTTTTCTGCTGATAGTTGTCCTTGGAAAAGAGCGAAATCCGCACTTCGGATATATCTATAAGTGGCTTGTTATCCCCGAACAGGACAAATTCGTCCGTCATTGGGGTCAGCACGAGGTACTCATCGGGCGGTACGCTGCTGAAAATGCCCGTCTCCACAGGGAGGACGGGCGTAAGTAAGTTATTCAGTTCAGACAGTATGCTCATACGCCGTCCACCTCTGATTCAAACTTCGCTTTCATCGCTTCGACCGCTGCGTTCCTGCTTGCCGACTTGGCGGGCTTCAAAAATGGCTTCGGGGTCTGGCCGTGCCGACCGTATTCAAGGATGTTAGCGATTTTAGCGTTGCTGCCGCCGTTGCCCCTCGGTTCTTTGAAGCCGACTTTTATATCCCAGCCGGAGCCATCCCGCTTTTGCTTGGCGGGAGATAGCCCGAGAGAGCGTTCCAATTCACCCGTGGAACGGCTTTCCTCTTTTGTGCCTCGCCCGACGACTGAGGAGAGGTTGCTTTTGACCTTTGCCAAGATCACCTCGCCACCCGCTTCGAGAACCTTCGGGATAATTGTGTCAGTCTTGTCGGCAAGGCGGGAGAGCCTTTCTTCAAAGTCGGTGGGGAGTTTTAGTTCAACTTTTGCCATCACATCACGCTCCCTTCGAGTTTCTCACAAAGGCACTCAATATACATTCCGCGTCCTTTCACATCCTCCGCTGTAACAATGCGATATCTGCCTGTGTCGCAGGTGATGATAAGTGTCGTGTCAACGGCAAGCCCCGGCAATTTGCGAAAGCGGAACAGGGCTGTTGCTTCGGAAAACGCCGCCATATTCGCCCAACGCTCCGAGCCGTGTTTTTCCTCTTTATATGCACGGACGGAAGCAAGTACGGTGTCGCCCTTTTTGACAAAACCCTCTGCATCCTTGGTCGGAGTAGACGTGACGATGCTTATAAACGTGTTCATTTTCCCAAATGCCATAAGACGGACACCTCCAAAAAATTTCATAAATATATAGACAACTGATTTTAGTTATGTTATAATACATATGTAAAATAACTTAACACAAAAGGAGTGTCCATTATGTTAGCTACCTATAACGATTTCATTGCTCAAAACCCAAACTGCCGCAAGTTCGAAAACGACGACGATATGCAGAATGTTTTTGGTTTCCTCTCGCAGGACTTCATCATCGTTCAGATGATAGACGCGAGCGAAGCAGGTAAACCTGCTCTTGCACCTGTTGCTGTCAATGTCGAGCATTTTTTCGCTGACCCAAACAAGTCGCACGATAATTCTCTGGATGACAATTTCACAAAGCAAGCAGTAGGGCTGATGATTAAGACCATACTTGAGCCTTTTGGGTACACAGTGTGGAAACAGAAAGACTTACCTAAAAGCATCAACGCAACTAAATTTCAGTCAGCCTCAACATACCGCTTTGACGTTCTTGCTCCAAGGAGCATGAAAATCGTCAAGCGAGTTGAGGAAATTATCTCCTAAACGCCCCATGACCGATTGAGCCGTAACAGCGTATTGACCGTGTTCCAGACCTGCTGACTCGCCTGAATGGAATCTGCAAAGAAGCCGGCAGTAGAGCCGTCGCGTGACTCGTACCAATTGGAAACAAGCATAACTATTGCCTGCTCTGTAGCAGGTGAAGCGGGGTGGGCATCAAACCACCCCGCTTCGACGTGCTGGTAGCTTTCGGCATAGTTAATAGCAGCAGCGATGAGCCGCAAGAGCAAAGCATCGTCTTGATCGTGGGTCAAGATAAGGTTATCCTTGACCAGTGGTAACAGTTCCGTTGGCGTCATCGCCGCTCACCTCCTTATTCCGGCTCAGTTTCGGTTGCCATCAGCCCTGCTGTTTTAAGCGATGCGAGAATCGCGTTAATAACAGTGTTTACACCGGCAATGTCCTCAGCCACACTGTCAGCCACCGCTACGGCGATGGGAACAGTGGGAATGGTTGCTTCAGGAACAAACAAAAAGCCGTCCTCGTCAACCGCTACGGGTACGGCTTCATCTGTCTTTGCCGGGGCTTTTATTCCACCGAGTGTAGCATTGGTCGCCACTTGCAGCGGGTCAGAGGGAAGACCTGTGACAGTGGCGGTCGGCAGGACTTCCAAAGTCCCGCCGATTACCCACTTTTCGCCGCCTTGTTCTTGGTAGTTTTTTGTGCTGTAAGTGTTATCAGCCATGTGTTATGTCCTCCTTTACGAACCCATCTTGAGAAGTTGAATGCCCTCGGATAGGATGACCTTGCCGTCAACACGCTCGGTAGCGATAAAGCCAACCTGACCGTTTCCGGCATAGAGTTCGTTCAGGCGCTGAACCGTTCTGCCCATACGGTCGGCAATCCAGTAGTTGCTGAAATCACCGAAAGCAATAGGTAGAGACGCAGCCGTTGCCGCAGGAACATAGGGGCTGGTGTAAATCGGATAGCCGAGCAATCTGTCAGGCAGACCAGCCTGAACCGACGGCTGCCACACATATACGCCGTTGCCGTCCTTCAGTTTGCGGAGTGCGGAAATCGTCACGTCCTGCATCAGGAACGCTGCATTCCTGCGGTACGGGGACTTCAAGGAGTAAATCAGGTCGATGAGGTTGTCTACCGTAATTGCTGTGGCAGAACCTGCCGTCACACCGACATGACCGCCGTTTGCAGTGAAAATACCCGTGGGCTGACCTGTGCCGGTTCCGACGCAGAATGCCTGCTCCTCAGCTACTCCGAATGCCCTTGCAAACTCTGCGGCAATGTAGGACTCCAAGTCAAACATCGAATCCTGCAGGAGTTCAAGACTAACTTTCACAAGGTCGGTCAGCTTAAAAGCGTCGATGGTCTTCTGGTCGAAGGTCGGGTTGCTCTCGGTGTAGGAGCCATTCTCCGCAGTCCACTGGGCGGTGCTGTGCGTTGCCGCAACAGGGATTTTACGCTCCGCCGAGGTTGTGATGGTTTTAGCGATGGAGCGGATGATGTTTGCTTCCTCCAAGCCGGTCACAATCTGACGTTCGAACTCAAGTGGCACAAGATATCCACCATCCGTGTCGGGCGAAGTGGACAGGACATTGTTGGTGGGCTGCTTACCACGCAGAATTTTACCGAAGTCCGCTTTGTATTCGTCGGAAGCCCTGCCAATTTTAGCTTCAGCAGGTTTGGTCGGTGCATTGGCGATGGGGCTGGTGGTGGGCTTTGCCATTTCGAGGTCATACGCCTGCTGACGTTCCAACCTCTCGATTTCCTTGCCGAGGGAAACCATATCGGCTTCCATTTTGTCGTACTCGGCTGCGGCTTCAAGCGGAACCATGCCGTCCGCACCACGTTTCTGGTCGAGGAACTCCTTAGCGGTGTTCCAGATTTTGTTGCGCTTCTCGCGCAGTTCAAGGATTGTACTCATTGTCATTACCTCCATAAATTTAGTGGATAATCAAATTGAGCCGCTTCTTCAGCGACTCAGCGTCCACGCCTTTCGGCGTTTCGGGTTCAGTTTTTGGGTTTTGCTGTGGGGCTTTCGGCATTACCTTGCCAAGCAGGGAATTTGTAACCGCTCGCCTTGAGAAGGCGAATGTCACATCCTCCGAGGTCTTGCGTTTTGCATCCGCCAAAATGCCGTCGGCAAAGCCGAGTTCAATCGCCTTGTTAGCGTTCATCCAAGTCTCCGCGTCCATTAAGTTGCTGATTTTCGCCCTCGACTGGCTCGTCTTGATTTGGTAAGCGTTGACGATGGATTCTTTAACCTCGGCGAGCATATCGATGGCTTTACGCATTTCCTCGCTGTCACCGATGGCGATTGTCAGCGGGTTATGAATCATCATCAGCGCGGTGGGAGCCATAAGCACTTTTGTTCCTGCCATAGCGATGACGCTTGCCGCCGAAGCTGCGATGCCATCAATCTTGACCGTCACGCTATGCGGATAGTCCATAAGCATGGCGTAGATTTGGCTTGCCGCCACGCAGTCGCCACCCGGTGAGTTGAGCCAAATAGTGATGTCGCCTATGTCCTTAAACAACTCATCGCGGAACATTTTAGGCGTCACTTCGTCGCCCCACCAAGTCTCCTCCGAGATTTCCCCGTCGAAGTAGAGGACTCGCTCGCCAGTGGTCTCGTCGCGCGCCCAGTCCCAAAATTTCTTTAGCTTACTTTTCACGGTGTTTCCTCCTTTTCGTTTGATTTATAGGCCGCACCCACGTCGGCGAGTTTGACCATGTTGCCGTTTAATATGTGGATGTTACCGCCCTCGGAATCGGGCAGAAGGTTCAGATCTTCCAAACCTCGCACGTCGTTGACGCTGTAAAATCCGTTTTGAATGCCCACGCTGTAGCCTTGCATACGGCTCTGATAATCGCCGCGCATCAATCCGTCTAAATTGAACCTGATGAACACAGTCGATTTTTCGGACGGCAGGATGAGGGATTGCTGTAAACTCTGCTCCCACCTGACCACCCAAGGGTCGAGGGTGTATTTCACAAACTCCAAGGACTGCTGCTCGATGTTGGAAAAGCTGCTCTTTTCAAGGTCGCCCACCATGTGGGGCGGCACTCGAAAGATGCGGGCAATTTCGTTTATCTGAAACTTCCGTGTCTCTAAAAACTGTGCCTGTTCGGGCGGTATGCTCATTTGGTGGAATTTCAAGCCCTCTTCAAGAACAGCCACTTTGTGAGCGTTTGCTCCGCCAAACTGCGTCGCCCAGCTTTCACGAAGCCTGTCAGCTTGTTCCGGCTTAATCACGCCGGGGTGTTCCAACACACCACCGGGGTTTGCGCCGTTGGCGAAAAACGCGGCTCCGTAGTCCTCGGTGGCAAGGGCAAGACCGACGGCGTTCTTTGCCATCGCAATGGGCGAATAACCTATAAGCCCATCGAAACCCAAGCCGGGAATATGAAGGACGCTCTCTTTTCGCAGCTTGACCTGACCCTTGTCGCTTTGGTAGGTGTAGACCAGTTCACCTTGCGAGTCACGGTCTACGCTCATTCGGTCGGGCAGCATTGGGTAGAGAGCCACAGGGTAACCGCGCCCGTCACGGATAATCTGCGCGTAGGCGTTGCCCCACAGAAGCAGGTGCGCCATAAGCGTTTCTCTGAACACGAAAGAGGTCATCTCACGGTTTGGCTCGTCGTGGAGCATACGGTAGAGCGGATGCATAGTCGTTCGTTCTTTACCGCCGTCGCTTGTATAGCGGTAAACGTGGAGCGGCAAGCCCGCAATGGATTCGGACAGGATGCGCACACAGGCATATACCGCCGATGTCTGCATCGCTGTTCGCTCATTCACAGCCTTGCCGCTTGTGGTGCCGCCAAATAGAAACGACCACCCGCCGCCCACGGAATTCCGAGGTTTATCGCGGCTGTGTGGTCGCCATAATCTTGAAAATATACTCATATAAACAACAGCCCCCTTTCGTCATAGACTGAGCCTTGAGGAATACCGCCGCCGATGGTCGCTCTGGCAAAGCCCATAATCATTGCCACAACACCGTCAATTTTCTCGGTGGACTTCTTTTTGTTGGGCTTGATGTTGCCCGCTGCGTCTTGGTCGATGATGACATTCCCCATATTCCAATCAAGGACAGGATGCCGACCGTGGCGGATTTTGCCCTCCATCACAAACTGGTAGAAGTCCTTGCTTGGTGGCGACATACTAACAAAACCCTGCCCGAAGGGGATTACCTCAAAGGCGTGTTCCGCGCCGAGTTCCTCAAGGTCACGGCGGATTTTCTCAGCACCGTATCGGTCATAGGCAATTTCCCGTATCTTGAACCGCTCCGACAACTTGCCGATGAAGGCCACGATGTAGTCGTAATCGACGACATTGCCTTCGGTGGTATTGAAAACGCCCATCTTCTTCCACACCTCGTATGGGACATGGTCACGGCGGGTGCGAAGGTCGATAACTTCCTCCGGCAACCAGTAGAAGGGCATCACCGTGTATTTGGTATCACCAGACATTGGCGGGAACACCAGTACAAGAGCCGTCAGGTCGCCTGTTGAGGAGAGGTCAAGTCCGCAGTAGCAGTCGCGCCCTTCGTAATTCTCCCAGTCAATTTCTTCGCCGAGGGCGTCCCATTTATCCATAGGCATCCAGCGGATGTCGGCGTTACACCATTCGTTCAAACGGAACTGCCGAAAGTGCATCTCCTCAGCCGGATTTTGCTTTGCCTGTTCATAGGCGGCTTGCACCGTTTCATAGGGAATGGTCACGCCAATGCTCGGGTTGACACGCTTCCAGACGTTATCGTCTTCCCAGTCATCACCGTCTTCAATACCGAAGACAGCGGGGTAAAAAGACGGGTCGATTTTGCTACCGTCCATCACGGCTTTTGCCTTGCAGTGAATCTCATAGCAAATGCTCGTTTTGTCCCTACCCGCCGTGGTGATCAGAAAGTAAAGCGGCTGCCGTCTGGCATCGCCCGTGAACTTGGTCATCGTATCGAAAAGTTCTCTGGTCTGCTGAGCAAACAACTCATCGAAGATAAGCCCGGAGACATTGAAGCCCTGCTTGGACTTTGTCTCGCTCGACAGCACACGGTAGAAGCTGTTTGTGTGCGGAAATGTAATCCGTTTTGTTGACGGCAGCAGTTTTGATATCGCGGCGAGGTCTTTGCATTGCTCAACCATCGCCTTTGCCGTGTTGAACACGATGGAGGCTTGGTTAATATCAGCGGCACAGGAATAAACCTCGGCCCCGGCTTCACCGTCTGCAAATAGGAGGTAGAGGGCTATGGCCGCAGCAAGCTCGGATTTACCGTTTTTCTTACCAACTTCGACATATGCCGTGCGAAACTGCCTGTATCCGTCCTCGCCGACGATACCGAAGATGTCACGGACAATCTGCTCCTGCCACGGCATAAGGTGAAACGGCTTGCCGAACCATTCGCCGGTGGTGTGACGGAGCATTTGTATAAAGCCTACCGCAAAGTCGGCTCGCCGCTTATCATAGCGACTGGTCGGTAGCATGAGCTTTGTCGGCGTGTATTTATAATCGCCCATCGGCTTAACCTCCCTTCATGGCAATAAAAAAGACCTCCGTCCGGAAGTCCTGCGAAATCTATCTGTACGAGAGACAGCCCCTTGTCGGGGCGTCCTCACTTGTATACGAGTTTAGTTGTACTTTTTGAGAATGATGGCGTAGACCGCCTTGACCTCATCGGTGTTGGGTTCAACATCCCAACCACGGTCGTAGTTTACAAGGTCTCGACTCTCGTCCAGTTTGCGGATGGTAAGTTTACTGACCTTGCCGCCGTCAATTCCATACTGGCTGCCTTCCTCATAGTGCTTGACCCAATATTTGTACTTGTCACCCGTTATCGGGCAGGTGATAATGCCTTCGCTCCACATGGTTGTGTTCTCCTTAAAGTTCTATAATATCCGTGTCGCCCAGTTCACCAGTGAGTATTAGCGCTCCATAGGCCTTGGTGTTTGTCATCATGAAGTCCGCTAATTCTCCATAGCCCATCTCGAGGGCAATTTTGAAAACAGCGTTGACATCAAACATATTACTTTTACCTGTCGAGGCTACTTTACGGCATTGTTCCTTAATGACCTCAGCTTTGGAAAGAAGCATAATTTCATCTTCGCCGTAAACCGCTCCAAGAGTAGAGCCGTTGTCCCAGTCAGCAAAAACCGTGCCGGTGTCGTCCACAAAGCTAACCGTGCCTTGGTCACCCGGCTTAAGTGTTGTGTAGGGGTCTGACATAGAAACCAATTCAACCCTTGCACCTTTGGTAAACCTTGAGCGTCGTGCTTCAACGGCGGCCTTACTGGGAAAACCGTTATTCTTGCGCATCAGTCTGACCTCCGTTTCTTCGGCTCGCCTGCATAGCGGCATAGCTTGCGTTGTTGGGAAATGAAGCGTTCCCTGAAAGGTTACGGCAGAGCCATTTTCTTGCGGCTCCGAACTCGGCGCCGCTCATTCCAAGCCGCACTAAGAAAGTGCGCAGAGCGAATTTCTCGCTTTCCACATCACGCTCTGTCGCCGTGACCCTGCTGTGCTTCTTGACGTGCTTGACAAAGGCAGCAGACAGTTGGCTATAAATAATCCCTACTCCTGTTTCCTCGGAGTAGGGATAAATGAATTGGATGTGTTCGCCTGTGTCTTTTACCTTAATCGACCTGCCCAGTGCCTTTGTCAGCAATGTACGCTTGCTATCAACCAATCGTTTAATGTTTTCCACCTGAGCATCGGTCAAGCCGTTTTTCGGAAGCTCCACTGCAAAGCTGTAGTAGACATCGTTTTCGGCGAGTAACTCGGCAATGTCAATCCCACGCACGAAGTCATAATTCTCGTCGAGTTGCCTGAGTTCAAGCAGAACCACATCGCCCTCGCAGAAATCCATCGCAAACCGCCAAGCATCCAAGTCGGTGGAAGCCGAGAAGACCTCCATACGGTCAGGGCAGTCGGGGTCGCTGAGTTCTGCTTGGTAAGTGTAGCTTTCGGGAACATCGCTCGCTTGCATTCCGTCCTCGCCGCTGTGGTCGTGACGTTCTCGTCCAAGTCCCAGTTCCTCACGTTCCGTGAGGCTCAAGTCTTCAAATGCCGGGGCTTTGTTGGTTTCGGTGGTAATCTCGTCGTATTCCTCTCTGACTGCTTTAAAACCGTGCAGCCCACAAAGGTCTGCGGCCAACCCGCTGTTGTCCTCGCCTGTGACCAAACCGTTCTTGTCGATGTGGTAACCACCGACCTCATAGGCGAATGTCGGGGCTCCGAGATACTTTGTCGGAGCGTTTAGTTCTTGGCTGATGGCTGCTACTAAGGATTTTCTTTCTGCACCTGTTACGTTGTAAAAAATCTTCATTTCCGTTTCCTCCGTTTTCCTTGATTTCAAAGGGTTTTTTGCTCCCTTCGTTGATTACATATATCACTCTAAACGCCTCGAATAGCAAGCGTTTAGAGACAAATAAATGTACCGAATATCAAGGGAAAGCAGCCTTTCATCCTTGTGTGTATGACACAATCCCACCAAGAACGAATACCACGCACGGTAAAGCGACTCCATTGCCCCACATTTTATACTCGGCGGCATCGGAGTGCGGGTCGCCAAGCCACTTAATAATCTGGTTTCGACTCTTGGGTTTGGTGGATGTACCTATAATAATACGGTGAGTTTCCCAAACCTCCGACCAAAAGGAGATGTCATCCTCTGTTGGTTCGATTGTTTCAAGCCCAGCACACCAGTCTGGCGGGAATCCTTGGAGCAAGGCGCACTCAGTCGGAGTAAGTCTGCGAACAACATAGCGGTTCTCGACAATTACACTTTCAGAGCCGCCGCCGTTCGTGCCACCCATAGATTTCAAAGTTCCAGCTGTGTTGCTTTCACGGTAGCCGCTATGTTGGTAATTCTCAACCGCCACTCGCTCTACAACCGCTTTTCCTTCCTCAATCTGCTGTTGCTGTGGGAATTTATAATCGGAAGCGCAGAGGGAGCCTACCTTGTCTTGGTAACACACCGCGTGGCGGTCAGCCTCCGTAAGGGTAAAGCTGACATCTTTGCCTATGCCGCTCCCTTGGGGACCGTTTTTATCCGCGCGCCCAATCATGGAACCTTGAACAGATACCACCGCCATGCCGCCTGCATTTTTGTTTGGGTCAGGAACGGAGGTGTCGAGTGTCCTTGCGGTTTCGGTTTCGTATATCCCGCTGTGCGGGTTTGCCGATTTCATGGAATTGGATGCTTGGGAGCAGATGCCGTAAGCCTTCGGCACGAACACGGTCTGGTCGTTGCCGGTCGACAGTGTGGCCGACAGGTTATTCTGTACAAGCGCACCCTTGCCGCCGCCCTCACAGCCGGAGCGGATTTTCAGGGTTTTCGGTTCGAATACACATTGTGTTCCCTTGAAGTCTGTGCCGGTGAGGGTGTTCGCTACGTCCTCGCCGACCGTCAGGGCGTACTGCCGCTCGTTCATGACAAGCGGAACATTACCGCCGCCTGTTCCCATACGCTCCGTGAGGGTTTGAATCGTTCCGCTGCCATCAAGTTTTATTCTTGAATCGGCGGGATGGTTTTCTATCGCCACCGCCAGTTGATTATCGCCCATATCTGCACGGAGCGCACCAGTAGGTTCATCTTGCCAGCAATGGCCACCAACCCTTGATGCCGCGCCCGGCTCAAACACGATGGGCTGGTGCCCGTGTTCCTGCGAGCGGAGCGTACCCGTTATGTTTTCAGAAACCTCCATGTACGAGCCGCCTTGGTCGTTCAAGATGCTGACTGTGCTTCCAGAGCCAGCCGCAATACCTCCGGCAGTTGTTTGCCACGGGAAGCCGCTCTGCGGAGGATTCCCTCGCAGGCGCGACTCGTCAAATAATATTTTTCCGGCACATTCGCCTGTAAAATCGACGACAATGTAACAACGGCGGCGTCTTTGGGCGACTCCCCAAAATTGAGCGTCAAGCGTTCGCCAGCCGACTGAGAAACCATCTCCCACGATTTCACCCGATGTTGACCATTTGCCCTTTTCAGGCAAAGGTACTGACAGGGTTTTATCTTTAATTTGTATGAGTTCATTGAGTACCTCCTGAAAATCTGCGCCACCCGCCGAACTGTACATACCCGGCACATTCTCCAGAACGGCGTACTTCGGGTATACATTGTTGGTGGCAGTGAGCATTTCTTTAATAATTCGCGGTATCTGATAAAACAGGCCCGACCTTTCGCCTTGAAGCCCGGCGCGTTTTCCCGCCACGGACAAATCCTGACAGCAAAAACCCGCCGTGATGATGTCCACAGGCGGGAGAAGGGCACCGTTTATTTTATTGATGTCTCCGCAGTGCTTCATATATGGGAATCGTTTTGTGGTGACCCGAATCGGAAAGGGTTCCACCTCCGAAGCCCAGAGTGGTTCTATGCCTGTTAAAATGGCTCCGAGCGGAAACCCGCCGGAGCCATCAAAGAGCGAACCGAGTGTCAGTTTTTTATCCACGGTCGGCCACCTCCTTCACCAAGTCAGCGTAAGGAATGGTCTTGCCGTCACGTTCGCAGGTGATATCCTCACCGCCGTTGCCTTTAAATTCGGCATAGCGACGAAGGATAACAGATGCGTATTTTTCATCCAACTCGAGCATATTGCAAATTCTATCCGCTTGCTCGCAGGCGATCAGTGTGCTGCCTGAACCACCGAAGGTATCCAGTACGATGCCATTCGCCTGACTGCTGTTTCGTATAGGATAAGCGAGCAGGTCGAGGGGCTTTGAAGTTGGGTGGTCGCTATTACGCTTAGGTTTGGCGAAGTTCCATATTGTTGCTTCGGCTCTGCCTGCGTACCATTTGTGACTGCCCGTTTTGAGCCACCCATAGAGAATAGGCTCGTGCTGCCATTGGTATGGGCTTCTGCCCATGACAAAACTGTCCTTGACCCAGATGCAAGTACCGGAGAGGTGGAAGCCCGCCTCGCGGAATGCTCTACGGAAGTTTTCGCCCTCTGTGTCGGCATGGAAAATATATGCCGAACCACCGGACTCTAAATTGTCGGCAAGGTTACAGAAAGAAGAGAGCAGAAAGGAATAGAACTGCTCGGCTTTCATGCTGTCGTTCTTTATTTTCAGCCCGCTTGCCGACTCGAATCCGACGTTATATGGCGGGTCGGTCAGGACGAGGTTCGCTTTTCGTCCGTCCATGAGTCTTTTCACCGTAGCGGCGTCGGTCGCATCGCCACATATGAGGCGGTGCCGCCCGAGAGTCCATATATCGCCGGGCAAAACAAAAGCCGCCTGTTCAAGGGCGGCTGTGAGGTCGAACTCATCATCTTGTACATCATTGCCGTCGGCGGCAAACAGTTTCTCAATTTCTTTTTCATCGAAGCCTGTCAATCCAAGGTCAAAGCCGAGGTCTTTTAAGTCGGCAAACTCCAATGCAAGCAGTTCTTCGTCCCAGCCTGCACTTAATGCGAGACGGTTATCGGCGAGGATATACGCTTTTTTCTGCGCTTCAGTCAGATGCTCCACAAACACACAGGGGATTTCGGTCAGACCTTCTTCTTTCGCCGCCATAATGCGACCGTGCCCCGCAATGATGTTCAGGTCTTTGTCAACGATGACCGGGTTGACGAACCCGAACTCACGAAGAGAAGAGCGGAGTTGTAAAATCTGCTCCTTGCTGTGGGTACGTGCGTTTCGCGCATACGGTACGAGCCGGTCTAGATTCACTTTTTCGAATCGTTCTGTAGTCTGCATTTATTAAAACCCCCTGTTTGTGAGTAATTCTAAAAAGGCGTTCTTTTCTTCGCCTCCTGTGCCGCTGTGCCGGTTGATAATTTGCATAATTAGGTTAAAGTCTCCCTGCATTGCTTTGTAGTAAGCTGAACCCGCCGTGACGTAGGGCGAGAGTTTCAGTTCTTTGGTCATGCGTCCAATTTTACGGTTCATCGCTTCGCAGGCGAGAAATCCCTGCCTATTTAGCACATAGTCCGATATTGTCTGCGGCGCGACATAGCCGTCACAGCCACGGGATGCGATGTACTCCTCAATTTCATTTCGCAGCACGTCGGCCGATGGCACTTCCTTTTCACATTCCTTCATCGCCATTGAGAAGTAGTCCGCCATCACGTTTTTGGAATTTACCTTTTTTGGTTTGGGCTGACCCATGCTGTTTGTGCTGATGGGTTTACCTTCGAGTTTTTTATCACTTGTATTTTTCCGAGGGCGACCTGCCCCCGGACGATACCCTCCGCTGGGCATGAGTGTCACCTCGCTTTGATTTTGATTTCCGTTTTGATTTTTTGATTTTTGATTATTGAAAAATTCACACGGCAGGCCGAGCGCGCTGCCCGGTTAAAAGGTTGTAGAGATGCAGACCGCCCCTCGGTCATTGACATATCTAAAAGTAATCGCCTTTTTCTGCGTGCAGACGGCTGTGACACTCGGAACAGAGAGCTTGAAGATTCGCCCAGTCGTTCGTTCCGCCGTCGGTCAGCTTACGCCTGTGGTGGACGAGCGTTGCTGAAACAAGCCGACCTTGTCCCTTGCACAACTCGCACAGCGGGTTTGCAGAAAGAAACGCCGCTCTAATTCTGTTCCAACTCCTGCCGTAGCGTTTGTTGGCTTTGGGGTCTCGGTCGATTTGGTTGTATCGCTTTGCCTCAGCCTTGGCGTGTTCCTCGCAGTACCGGCTTGTGGTCAGCTTGGGACAACCGGGGTGCGCGCAAGGCTTCTTTGCTTTGTAGGGCATTTGTTTTCCCTCCGTTCTCAGGGTATAGAAAAAGGACGCCCCGTGTGGGAACGCCCTCATTGTTTCGCCATCATAACAATATCATATAAGCCGCGTGGCTTTCTATGACATTTAGTGACATCCTCATTGGTGGCGACGGATTAAATCGACTTCCTCTAAAGCCCTGCCGTGCAGGCGGTGGATATGGCGTAAGTCGTAATGGAGAGCAACAGCGATTTCTTCCCACGTTTCAAAGCAGAGGTAGCGCATTTCCAGAATGGTTTGGAGTTCGGTACGCTCCACGCACTTGATGATGGTGACCACTTCACGTTTCAGGTCAATGAGTGTTTTAAGATCGGCGTTGATTTCCGATTCCAAATCTAAAGCCTTAGCGATGAAGTCCTCCATGCGGTGGAAGTTCGGGCTTTGGCTTCGCGGCATATCAGACAGTGTGGCGGTTGCTTTCGTTGCCAGTTCACGCAAAGATTTCACCTGTTCCAGTTTAGAATTGATTCGTTGGTCTATGCGGTAAGCTTGGGAGAGATACTCCTTCGCCGTCAGTTTTTCTGTATTCATTGGCTACCTCCGATTTTGGTGAAGAATTCCCCTCGGATTGGCAGCTTTTGACTCCGTTGATTGTCACAGATTTGCTTTCACCGCATCGATTAAGGCGGTCTGCGTCCTGTCCTTTTCAGATAGGGCTTTTATGACCCGCTCGTCGATGGTGTCCTTTGCGGTGATATGGTGGATGACCACCGTTTCGGACTGCTGACCCTGCCGCCATAAGCGGGCATTGGTCTGTTGGTATAATTCCAAACTCCAAGTCAGCCCGAACCATATAATTGTGTTGCCACCACTTTGAAGGTTTAGCCCGTGACCCGCCGAAGCTGGGTGGATGAGGGCGACAGGCAACTCACCGCGATTCCATCGGGCGATTGATTCCGACGTATCCATCTTGAAAAACGGAATGTGGCGGGATTTCAGCCTTAAGGAAATCCGTTCCAAGTCGTGCTTGAACCAGTATGCAATCATGACGGGCTTGCCGTTGGCGGCTTCGATTAAGTCTTCCAAGGCATCAAGTTTACGGTCATGGATGTGGTGATAACTTCCGCCGTCGCCATAGACCGCTCCGTTTGCCATTTGGCACAGCTTATTGGAAAGAGCGGCGGCATTGGCGGCAGTTATCTCGCCATCGGCAAGCTGCAGCACCAAGTCCCGCTTCATCTCGTCATACCGTTCCCGCTCATCCTCAGACATTCGTACAGGGTATTCGGCGGTCACGAGTTTTGGCATCTTCAGGTGGTCTGTGGACTTCATACTGATGGTGATGTCGGCGATGTTGGCGTATATCCGTTTCTCGGCATCTGGCAGAGGCTTATAGCTGAAAATGACCTGACCGTTACGCTTGTCGGGGACAAAGTAATCTGTGCGGTACTGCCCGATGAAGCGCCCAAGCCGCTGACCCATATCAAGAAGCCGAAACTCAGCCCACAAGTCCATCAAGCCGTTACTGCTCGGTGTTCCCGTCAGCCCGATAATGCGCTTGACCTTCGGGCGGGCTTTCATCAGCGACCTGAACCGCTTTGACTGATGGCTCTTAAAAGAAGACAACTCATCTACCACCACGGTGTCGAAGTCAAAGGGCAGACCGCTTTCATCAATGAGCCATTGCACATTCTCGCGGTTTATAATGTAAATGTCGGCTTGCTTCCAAAGAGCCGCTTTGCGCTCCGATTCCGTACCGATCGCCACGGAAAATCGCAGGTCGGAGAGGTGTTCCCATTTCCGCAGTTCCTCCGGCCAAGTGTCACGGGCTACACGGAGAGGGGCGATGACCAGTATGCGGTGTGCTTCGAAGCTGTCAAATAACAGGTCGGAAAGGGCGGTCAGTGTAATCGCTGTCTTGCCAAGTCCCATATCAAGTAGGAGGCAGGAAATAGGGTTTGCTTCAATGAAAGCCGTGGCATATTCTTGATAGTTATGAGGTTGATATTTCACGAAGCACACCTCCAATCTGTTCTGAATGGTCTAATACATAAACTTTGTATCCTAGCCGCCGTAACATCCCGTGCCTTGATTCCTGCAGCGGTCGGGGTTTTTCTCCTTGCCGCTTTACTTCTACAAAGCCGCACTTTCCATCGGGGAGAAGCACAAGGCGGTCGGGCATTCCATCGAAGCCGGGGCTTATAAACTTGGGTGCGATGCCTCCCATTGCCTTGACCGAATCCGTAAGTTTGCGTTCCAATGTTTTCTCTCGCATATAGACCTCCGTTTTTCAAATTGCCCATCTTGCCGATTCTGCCTATAATTCCTACGCGGGCATATTGCGTGTGCTCATTGCTCTTATTACTTATTAAATAAGATTTAATAGGGATAACATCGGCAATATGGGCAATGGCTGTTGTGAAACCGTTGTATATTCGGGGCTTGCGACATTGCCGATTAAGGTTGCCCAAACCCCGACAGGCAATCATGAGCAAAGATTCTGTCCTCATTTTTCCCTCACGAACACACGCTGGACGCCGTACATCGGGACAGCCTTTTTGCCGGTCTTGTTGCCTTCGTACTTCGCCCAACCGCCTATTTGGTTGAGGATGCCCTCAATCTCGTAGGAGTCGGCTTTCTTGATGGATTCGCGCGACTTTCCGAAGCACTCGCACCAAATTTCCATCACGCAGACCTGATTCCGACGCACCGTGCCTTTTGCCCTTGTGGGGTCGTCGGTAGAGCGGATATATTCGAGTCTGCGGTAAATGTCCATCGTATCCCAGTTATCAGGTAGCATTTCTTCAAGGTACTCCGCCACCAAGCCCTCACGGTCGTCATTCTCCATAGCGTCCCGCTGTTCGGCAAATGCCGCTAACGCGATATCGCCTTTCAGGAACAATTCCTCGCCCTCGGTGTACCTAACTATGGCTTCCGCCCAAATCTGGTCTGTCTCCGTAAGTTCCCAAGCGTGGTACTTGCCGCCGCCCGAAACCCGTACAGGCCAGAAGCGGCGATTGCCCGTGATGTCTCTTAAGAAACCGCCGTCCGAGTTGGTTGTTCCCACGATGATGCATTGACGAGGGTGACTTTCTACGGCTCTGCCGTAAGATGGGCGGTATTTGTCGTCGGTGCGAGTGATGAACGACTTCACCGTTTCCACGTCCATTTTCTTAATGCCCGCAAGCTCTCCAAGTTCGAGTAGCCAGTAGCCTTGTAGCTTCTCAGGAGCGGTCTTGTCTTTCATATCTGAAATTGAGAGGCTGTCTGAGTACCATTGCCGTCCGAGCCTTGAGAACAGAGTGGACTTCCCGATGCCCTGTTTACCGTTTAGCACAAGGATGGAGTCGTGCTTCACGCCGGGATTTAAAATGCGAGCCACCGCTGCCACGAGCGTTTTGCGGGTGACGGCTCTTGTGTAGGGAGAATCCTCCGCACCGAGGTAGTCAATAAGCAGCGTGTCCATTCGGGGAATCCTGTCCCAAGGGGGCAGGCTGTTCAGGTACTCACGTATCGGATGGTAGGCTCGGTCATCGGCAACCTTAGTGAGTGCCAGTTCATAGTTGCGAGCCGAGAAGGTGCCGTAGCGTTTATCCACATACGCCACAAGCTGGGCAGTGTCTGCATCACGCCAAGGCGGGTGCGGTCGATCCCACGGTAGGTTCTCCCCATATATTTGGTTCGCCAGTTTATTGTGGCGGATGCCGCTGATGGCATCATCGTTGTTCATAATAAGGAGCAGGTTACCGAGGGTATTACAGAGGATACCGCTTTTCTCCCTTTGAAGCCGAGACATCCAGTCCTCACTTTCGGTAAATTCTGTCTCGGCGGCGGCGATGCGCTCCTCCGCAATCAGGGTGTTTACCTTTTCATCTTTTAAGGCAAACTCGCTCATCGCCTTGAAACCCGCTTTATCATCAAGGTCTGTATATTTGTGGACACGGACAAGATCAAAAGAGTTCAGCAGTTTGCCGCAGGCAGGGTCGGTGGCATGGTGTGAATAAGCCCATTTACCTTCATACAGCACAACGCCCGCACTTGAGTCGGCAGCGATATAATCGTAACGCCCCGTCATCGCAGAAGGCTCGTAAATGTCGGGCAGGAATGCTGCGATTGCGTCCTCTATAGAGTAAGAGCGGCAAAACGCACCGACCACGCCTTCTTTTTCAAGAGGATTTTGCTGCTGATGTATACTTCGCTGTATCACCTCGGACTGACGGCTCGATGTTGGCCAGAGTGAGCAGTCCCGCCAGTCGGATAACTTTGCGAGATATTTGTCGGGGTCGAGTTCATCACCGTCAATTACCTTGAACACATACTCCCCATCAGACGGCGTGGATGGCCAGTACATCAGACGCTCCGGCTCATAGGTGGAATCATCAAAGAAATCCATACCGATTTCATCTGCCACAAGCCTTGATAGAGCGGCGTATTCGTCCGGCGTAACATCACGGGAGAGAGGAATAACCACACGGAGTCTTGGGGTTTTTGGCGTATGACTATGGGTGGAGTAGATGGCACAGTTGTGCGGGAACAGCATCTCCACCGTGTCAATAAAGCCACTCTCGGCGTGGTCGGCATCGAGGGTAATCCCTGAACGGCTCTCGACCGTGTCCTTTTTACGTCGCCCGGACTTGAGGTGACCGAGGACATAGCCGCCTACATCCTTGGCCGTGTCGCGGCGGTCTTTGGTAAACTTCTGATATTCCGTGACGGTTTCCGTGGTGCGGCGAGTGACCTTAAACCGCTCACACAACTCATCAAAGGTGGTTTTTTTGTTTACCCATCGTTTCGACAGACGGCTGTCGCCGTAGGATATTTTCAGGTCTCGCATTCTTCTGTGACCTCCTCTTCAAATTTGCCTCTCGCCCAATTCAGGAAATTACCACGGCAGGTCGTATCGTACTTGTTGCAGGTTTTGCCAAAGGCAGGGCAAGCACCGCAAGCCAGCACGATGAAGTGATGATTGGCGATAAATTCGGGCGTGAGCGACTCTTTCCATACATCAAAATTGGTCTTAATGGGTTCTATAGGGTTCAGGGTTGACCGTTTAGATGCCATAGTCGGACACCTCATCACATTTGCCATTGAAAAAACGGATAGGGATATTGCGCTTCCGAGCCTTGGCGATTTCACGGCTCATGCCCTCGGAAGGAGAGCCGAAAGCCCATAACTCATCGCATTTGCCAAGCAGAATAAGGGCGAAGCGAAGCCCAAGTTCTCTTTGTTTTGGATCATCATCATCCATAAACTGCGGGTAATGCAGGTGCGGAGCAAGAGGAATACACCCCTTGCTGACCGCAAACCTGCAATAACCCCGTGCCTTCTCGGTGTTTCGTTCCATATCTCCCGCAAAAGGAGAGGCGATATATACGAGTGGGAGATACTGTTTTGCTTTTTCCTCACGTTCGACTGCCGTCAAAGCCTCATAAGCAGTCGGGTCTGGATAGCCTTCACTGTTGTATTTGTTCATCAGGCACCTCCCCTTGGTAATACTGCTCCACAAGCGAGCGGAGCCAGTCCACCTCTTCATCAAGCTGTTTATTCTCTGCTTGAAGCGTGGTTATTTGTGATTCTTGTTCCTCGGTTTTATCTGCAAGAATGAACATAAGGGAAAACCAGCAGGTCACTCCAATCCAAATCAGTAGCCACGGGATTGCATACCATATTGCCTTGCCAACCTTTTTCAGAGCCGCTTTGATGGCTTGCTTCTTTTCATTAGTCATTTTCGTTTACCCCTTTCCCAAGAAATAAGTTGATAAAATACTGCTGTCCTTTGCCGGTGACCTTCGTTGTCTTGCTGATGGTTACATGACCGTCCGAGTGTGTGATGGCGGTCTCCTTTACTCTGAACAACCCCAGTTCCATTGCTCTCTGCGTCGGGGCGTTGTAGTCCGTGCCTTGGCGCTTGATGAGGTAACCGTCCTGACGCAATTTTTCGAACAGGCGATTCTGTCCGATTTCGACGCCGTTGCCCTTGAGGATTTTCGCCAATTCACCGATGAGGATTGTGCCATCGGAAACCGAAACGGCATCGGCAAAAATGACCTTCGGTTCGTTCTTGGCAGCTTCCAATTGAAGGCGTTCTTTTGCGGCACGCTCGTTTTTAAGGGCAGTTAGCACCTTTATCCAAGCGTCGGGGTCGTTCATCATCTCTTCCAATTTGGCAGGAGTTAGATATGCACCGTGCCTGCGGATGGAAGGTAACACTTCATGGGTGACCCAACGTTTGAACCTTTTGGCGTCAGGCTTGTCGGAGCGAAGAATGACATTGTAAAGACCGCTCTCGCTCACAGCGTACATCTCGCGGGTCTGACCACCTGACACGAATTTGATTCGGGTCAGCTCATCGCCGTCCAAACGCTCTGCTACCTTGTTCGTGTCCGATAACCCAAGTGCCTCGCATACATCTTTCAGCACCCAGAGCGTTTCGTCGCCTTGGCGTACTGTCCTAACTTCGTTCCCCTCGTAGGAGAACACTTGCAATTGATTGTCCATATATTGCCTCCTGAAAAATGATTTTTCGAGAGGTTGTAAGCCCCTCACCATCCACAGGACAGCAAGGGGCTACTTGGCAACCAACCGCTTAATCTTTTTTATAAAATGGGCAATCATAGCCATCGGCATGAAGTAAAAGCCCTTCAGCCCACGGTGGTGTACGGCTCATTTGTTCGCAGAGAACCTTGGTGGACATTCGGGAGTCGGCTTCAATGACCATTTCATCATGGACGTGCATTACGATGTCGCAGCACCTTTGTGCCTGCATTGCGTAGCTGAGAATATCCCTGCTGGTGGCCTGTACGATATTCTCCACAAATTTGGGACCGTAGCTTTCAAGCCGTTCCCACTTCTTCGTGCCGCCAACGCCCTCGTAGGTCACGCAATCTGAGCCAAACTGATTAGAGCCTATACGGGGTTTTACATAAGAGAGCCGCCTGCCCGAAGGCAAGGTTATAAAGAGCATTCCGCTTTGCACTCCAAAGCGAATACCGTGGGTTTCGGTGACAGTCCTGTCTCTGACAGCCTTTATAGCTGCTTTATCAACCTCCCACCAAAGCCTGACGATGTTTGGGTTTGAAGCCCGCCATGCCGTGACGAGAGGTTGGAGTTCGTCTTCCAACAAACCCATCTCCAATGCGCCCATCGCTTTGAGTGCACCGACAGAACCGCCGTATCCGAGGGCGAGTTCCGCAATTTTGCCTTTTTGCCGAAGGGATGAACCTTTGGTGATCTCCTCAATCGGGACATGGAACATCTGGCTTGCGGAGGCTTCATATATCTTGCCGTGGGTGGCAAAGACCTCGTTGCGCCACCGCTCACCGGCAAGCCATGCGATGACGCGGGCTTCAATAGCCGAAAAGTCGGCTACCACGAACTTCGTGCCGGGCTTCGGAATGAATGCCGTCCTTATTAACTCTGACAACACTTCCGGCACGGAATCATAGAGTAATTCCATGGCTGAGAAGTCGCCACCACGCACCAAATTCCGTGCCTGTTCAAGGTCGGGCAGATGGTTCTGCGGAAGATTTTGCATTTGAATTAAGCGCCCAGCCCATCTACCGGTGCGGTTTGCTCCATAAAACTGGAACATACCCCTTGCCCGACCGTCGGAGCAGACCGCATTCTCCATAGCCTGATATTTCTTGACCGAGGACTTCGCCAACTGCTGCCTAAGCGACAACGCCTGACCGAGTGGCTCCGGTGCTGTCTTCAAGAGTTCGGCGACCGCCTTTTTGCCGAGGGTGTCGGTTTCCAAGCCGTTATCTGCAAGCCATTGCTTCATCTGCGCCACTGAGTTCGGGTTGTCGAGTTCCGTGATTTCTTTCATCATGCGGGTCAGTTCCGCTTTGGAGCGGGCGTCGGTGGCGATAGCGTTCCTGACGAGCGTCATATCCACCATTACGCCTCGGTCGTTTATTTCTTGGTCGAGAGCATACTCGTTCCATATGAGTTCCGGCACAGGGAAATTTGCGAGCCGCTCCTGTATTGACATTTCCGTTTCTACATCACGACGGTTATATGCCTTGAACGCCGACCACTTATCGGGTGCGTGCGCAGGAAGATTTCGGGTGCGTTGCCCGTTGGCAGTGGTGGCGGAGCACGGTTTGCAGAAATAGCGGATGAGATCTTTTCCCTCGGTCAGCTTCTGCTTTTCTAATCCCAAAACCGCACCTGCGCCTTCCAGCGAAAGGGGCAGACCCATATACGCCGACCAGACCATTGAACATCGCCATGAATCTGGATTAAGGTATTTCGCCTTTCCTAAATGTAGAGAAGAAAAGTGGTTATCAGCAAAGGGGTCAAGACTGATCCCCATATCCGTTAGGAATCGTGAAAGGCAGATTCGCTCGAAGTTAGCGTTGAAAGCCCATTTTTGAACGGTGTCATCCGTCAGGGCGTCGAGGACATCGGTTGGAATACTCTCTCCATCGACGAGAGAAATCACCTGAACCTCACTGCCGTCCACGGAGTAGCCAAACAACAGGATTTCAAAGTCCGGCGATTCAGCGTATTTATACACACCACACTTGTTGAGATCAGTGCTGCTATAGGTTTCAATATCAATGCTAAGTGTTTTCATAAGCCCTCCATAACGCAGAAGGGCGGCAAGTTTCCTCACCGCCCTCGTGCCGTCTGTGTAATCGTTTAGCTGAGGAAATCTTCATCGTCTTCGGTGGCAAAGTCGTCCTCGGCTCTGGGCTTGCCGCCGAGAGGTTCGCCGTCACGCAGCTTCTGAATGTTGTTCAGTCCGCAAGCGATACCCTTGTTGCCGTTACTATTGAATGCGTAAAAATTCACGCTGGCACGGGCATACACTCCGCTGTAAATCTGTGAACGTTCAAAGATGGTCTCGCAGGAGCTGTCTACGATGCCGGGAGCTGTGCTGCTGTTGGCATTGATGAAGTAGCTGTCGGCGTAGGCTTCGTCGTCGGGGCGTTCTGAGTCTCCGTCGCGTAGCGGTGTCTTGAGCGCAGCGAGTGCAGGGACGGTTTTGCCGTTGCCTTTCAGTTTGGTTTCGCCCTCACGGTACGCCGCTTCAATTGCCGCTTTAATCTTGGCGATAGTGCGGGTGTCGCTCTTGGGGATAATGATACTGACCGAATACTTCGGCGTACCACCGTTGATGGACTTGGGCTCCCACAGATTTGCGTAGGAGAGTCTTGCTTCGCCCGTGATAACCTTTGTGGGGTTGGGGGCAGGGTTTTGATTTTTGCGGTTTATTGTCTGATTAGCCATTGTCTTTTACCTCCATAAAATCGTTTTTGGCAGTATTGATTGCCGGACGTTTGTCGCCCTCCGGCACGAGCGTTGGTTTGCCTTGCGGTTTCGCAACCAGTCCTCCGAGCAGTTCGGCGAATTTGGCTTTACCGAGTGCCTTTTCCATTGCGGTGATTCCCATCACCGATGTGTAGTAAGGGTTGTAGCCTGCCGTGGTCACGGCTTTAGCGACGGCATCCTCGTTTATATACTTGCGGTTGCTCTTGCCCTCGACAACCTTCCAACCTTGCCACAGCTTACCGCCGAGAGCGGCTTGAAGGGCATAATCCTTGATGTCGGAAGCCCAAGAAATAAGGTCGTCTATCTTGCCGAGGATGGATTCAATTTCATCGTCCTCCAACAAGGGCGGACGGCTGAATTCCAACTTTGCGAGTTCCATGTTCCGTTCGGCACGTTTTCTGCACTCGTACTTCGCCTTGCAGAATTGACACCATTCACCGCAGTTGTACTCACCCTTGCCGATGTAGGCGATTTCGGCTGTGGGTTTTAGCACTTCCTCTGCCCATTGGTAGAGAGATTCTTTGAAAACCGTGTGAGTGCTGACGTTGTCACGTCTTGGCTGATAGATGGTCATTGACACCTCGTTGATGTCGTAGATGCCGTCAAATAACTCCAACGCACCCAATGCGTACAGCTTCATTTGCGGGTTGTCAGTCGCCTCAACGAGTACCCCTTGCCCGTGTTTATAGTCCACGATGTGAAGAGTACCGTCTGCAATAATCACGCAGTCACCGGTGCCGAAACCTTCCTGCACATACTTGGAAAAATCAAGTCTCTGCTCAATAAGCACCACAGGGTCGGCGCAGGTCAGCTTTGCCGTTTCTACCAGTTCGAGGATATAGGCGGCGTAGCCGTTGGCGCACTCGTCCATCTCCTCAGAGAAGCGGGTCAGGGCTAATGTTGGGTCTTTCGCTTTAATCCCAAGTAATGTCTTCAGCTTGTACTCCCCAAGGGTATGGGCTTCCGTGCCTTCGGCGGCATAGTCGCTGCCTTTGTCCTCGTACTGTTCGCATAGTCGTGCCGATGGTGGGCAGTTGAGCCACCTATGACTTGATGAAGCTGAGAGGAGTGCGTGTTTACCCATCTTCGCCCTCCCTAAGCCCGATAGAGTTGGCCTCCCCAAGCAGGGCTTCAAATTTCGTCGGGTCTATCTCCGACAGCTTTGATGCACCGTGCTTTTGGAGTAGTTCCCGAACCTTTTCTGTGTGTCCGCTTCGGGACTTTTCAGCGAGTATGGCTCGCACCTGCTCCAGCGTGACAGGTTTTGCCTTGGTTTCGGATGGTGGTGCTTTTGCCTCCGGCTCTGTGTTGTCGCTATTGTCGAATAATGATGTCAAACTATCCGCCACCGCCGTAAGCGACTGTGCGGCGCTTCGCAATTCACCGATGCAGAGGTCGAGTTCACTCATCTTGCTCATTCGGATTTCCTCCTTTCTCGGTTGACTCATCTCGCTTTTGAAGTGCGAGCAGCTTCTTGGCGAGACGTTTTGACACAATGCTTATCGCTGTCAGGATACCTGCGAGTTCTTCGTCAAGGTCGACATCGCGTAAGTCTGTGTCCGTGCTTTTGGCCTTTGTTTCCATTGGTCTACCTCCGTTTCTGAGAGAGGTTTGCTCCCCTCACCATCCACAGGACAGCGAAGGGAGGTTTGGCAACCGAGGTCGAAAGTTTTTATTTAGCACCCAAAATGCTGCGTAGTTTCTCAATGACCTTTTGCTTGCGCTTGCCCACCGCCTGATGAGATATACCGATTTCAGCGGCATAATCCCGCTCGGTGCGGTCATTGTAGAAAAGAGCGTTGATGAGCGATTGCTCGTCCGGGTCTAAATCGTTAAGGGCTGCTACAAGCTGTTCGAGGAGTAGCTTGTCTGCCACCAACTCAGCCAAATCCACTGAATCAGCGACTTCGTAGCCTTCTTCGTTGAACTTGTTGAGGGAAAGGTCGCTGCCCTCGCGGGACTTTTCGCAGGTGCGACAGTCCTTAGTACAGCGAAAGCCGTTATCATCACGGCATCTCTTGGCACGTTCTTTACGTTTGTGTTCCGCCCAAAGTGGGCGTTTGTAGGCTCTGTAGACTTCTTCCGTGACGGGGATTTGCTCTCCGTCGATTTCGATAAAGCGTTGATTTTCCATTATTGACTCCTTAAAAATTTAGATTTTTGTTGCTCGCACGAGCCGTGAGAGCGAGTGAGTACGACCGTCAAACAGGCGGTGGGCGGGCGAGAGTGTAAATTGACATGGCTTGTCTCCTTGGGTAAAAATAAAAAACGACCGCGAGAACAGTCCCTTTGGGGGAGCTGTCCGCACGGTCGTCTAAGCAATCTGGCGGTGGGCTATTTGGTTGTTTAACTTTGTAGGCTATCCTGTGACGGAATCACGATAGATTCAGGCGGACTGTTTCCCGCCTTATACAGCAATGTACATCCTTCTTTGGGAAGAGGGGTCTGACGGATGTTCTTACCGTCAATTGTGATAATCGTGTAGGTACGGACATCCAACGTGCCGTACAGTCTGCCTTTCGGCGTTCGTATTTCTTTGATCATAAATTCATCCTTTCTAACAAAAACAGCCGGATGCATCACGATTAACTCGTAACACATCCGGCCATTTGGTCACTCGCATTCGGTGCCGTTGCTCGGTATGGTGTTAAACTGCTTTATTTTTCGGTGTAGAGTCTGAATCTCGTTCGATAGACACGACGTTGCGGCAGTGAATACATTTGATTTTTACAGCCGTTCGCCCCTGCCATTCGAGGTCGAAAATTCGCTTTTTACAGTTAGGACATTTGATTGTCTCTTGCATATTACTCTCCTTTCACGCAACATAGCCTATAAGCTAATTAGCGAAGTTTTAGATTAAAAAAATACAGCGTTCTATATAGCTATTCACGCAAATAATAGCCTCGCTCGTTTAGACGAATTTCTGCGGACTGCTTAGACACCTGAAAGAAGTCCGCTAAACTGTCAACGACCGCACAATTCAGATACCAACTCCCGCGTAAACCGGCTTCGTTCGAATGTTCCTCAATATAACGAGTTGCCATTTCATCAAACTGCTCAGGCGGCATAAGGATGCGCGGAGCTATACCTCTTGCTTGCCACTCCATCCAGTCCTCGTCAGACCAGTTCGCTCTATTGGATTCATCATATTCTCCAAACGAACTACGAATCCGTACCGCCTTTTTAGGGCCGAATAAAGAAATGGCAATATGATAGTCTCGGTGTTTGTGCCAATGGAAAGCCTCGTGAGCAATTGTGTTGTTCTTACATCCCTCATTGCGTTTTGCTATGGTATCAGGGTCGATAATCATCGTGCCGAACCGTGCTTTTACCATTTTGTACGAACCATCTTCCTTGTCGTAAATTTCTGTCAGTCCGCTGGTAAAACACATTTGACCGAGAACACTAAAATCCTCGGTTAACCGTTTCTCAACAACGCGCAGTCCCATGCGATGGCGGGCAACATACAGGATTGGCACCGCCATGGGGCGTTCTAAAGCCTCCGGATAATACTTCTCCAGAAATTCCAAAGCTTCTTTATCAAATTCGTCCCGACAGATGTGTGGAGCGTTCGACGAAAGCAGTACAGACATATAATCCCTCCCAAACTTATGGTTGTTTATCTTCCTTACTGATATCGTCAAGCACCTTTTTCCAAAAGTCGTCGCCAAGATTTTTCTCAGTTGCACGGCGCAGAGCCTTTCGGACGTTGGGCAATTGGGTGGACATCAAATATTCGGGCAAATCAGGAGCTGCGGTATCCCTTTCCCGCCCTGCGAGGTCAAACATCTCCTCTTTTTCATCGGACGTAAGTTGTAATACAACTGCAATTTTCTCGAGAGTCTGCATCTCTGGCGGGTTTCTCCTGCCTTTGACGATATCCGAGAGGTATGATGCCGTCATGCCCATAGCCTCGGCAATGTCCTTCAGTTTGATATCTTCGCCACCGATACCACGACCTTTTCTCTTGTTGTCGATATATGCGCCAAATTCTCCTGCCATAGCCGTTCTCCTTTCCGCTTACGACATTATTGCCGCACAGCATATCAGCAAATTCGCTGATATGCGTATTATATCATGTGCTGAAAAAGATGTCAAGTCGTTTTTGCTTTTGTTTGTACAACGGGGTAAATCAAAATACAATTCGAGCGTTATCAACTTTAATTGATGACATCTCAGCATTTACTCTTGCAATAATTTGTCGAATGAGTTATAATATATAAATAGACTTTTACACTCTATGAAACCTGAAGGCGAGGTAATCAAATGGCTATAAGTTATAAAAGGCTATGGAAACTCCTAATTGACCGTGACCTTAAAAAGAAAGACCTGCCGTCCTTGGCAGGCATCAGTTCTGCATCGGTTACAAAATTAGGAAAAAATGAAAATGTAAATACAGAAATTCTTGAAAAAATATGTCGAGCGTTAGATTGTGACATCTCCGATATTATGGAGATGACCGAAGACAAATAAAGGAGCTACTTGCCATGCCGTATACAGTACATCAAATCAAGTTTTTTGCCGAACAGCTTATGCTGAAACGCCCGCAACACTCAATTGACGGGCTTGCTTCTGCTATGTCTGGAGTTAAAGTAGATCTGAACCCGCATCAGGTGGATGCGGCTTTATTTGCCCTGCAGTCGCCATTGTCAAATGGAGCGTTACTTGCGGATGAAGTCGGACTCGGTAAAACAATAGAGGCAGGACTTGTGCTTGCCCAGTGCTGGTCGGAGCGCAAACGAAAAATCCTCTTGATTGTCACGGCCACCCTCCGTACACAATGGAGAGCTGAACTGGAGGAAAAATTTTTTATCCGTTCTGAAATACTGGAATCAAAGAATTATAACAAGGCGAAAAAAGAAAACCCGTCCTGCAACCCTTTTCTTGCACAAGATGCAGTTGTGATTTGCTCATATAATTTCGCATCTGCAAAGATGCGTGATATTTTGTTAATTGATTGGGATTTGGTAATTATGGACGAGGCGCACAAACTTCGCAACGTCTATAAGAGAAACAACGTGATGGGTAACAATCTGAAAACTGCTCTACGAGGGCGAAAAAAACTGCTCCTCACGGCGACTCCACTACAAAATAACCTGATGGAACTATACGGCCTTGTCAGCATTATTGACGAGCAAGTTTTCGGCGACCCTGATATATTTCGTGAAGTATATGTTAACGTGACTAATATAGAGAGCCGTAACAGGTACCTAAAAGTTCGCTTACAAAATTTCTGCAAGAGAACGCTGCGCCGACAAGTGGCAGAGTATGTGCCTTATACCAACCGAACGGCTATTTTACAGGAATATACACCAAGCCACGACGAGGAGCAACTGTACACGGACGTTTCTAATTATTTGCAGCAGGAACGGCTTTACGCTTTCCCGCAAGGACAACGCCAACTCCTGATGTTAGTGGCACGAAAACTGCTGGCATCATCCTCAATGGCGATTCACGGCACTCTGTCCACCATTATTGACCGCCTGAACCTAAAATTAAGTGATTACCAAGCTCAATTGAAACTGACAGACCTTGATGATTACGATGGCATCGAGGAGCTAATTGACGAGGAATCGAACGGTGACGATAACGGCGCGGTGGATGAAATGACGGCAGACTATGAGGGTATACGAGCCGAAATCGAAAAATTGAAGCAATATGCCGCTCTTGCCGAAAGAATTACAACCAACGCCAAAGGCGACAACCTCCTGACTGCCCTTAATCGCGGATTTGAAATGAACGAACGCCTTGGTGGTGCAAGAAAGGCAGTCATATTTACTGAATCAAAGCGGACGCAGCAGTACCTTATGAACCTGCTTTCCCAAAACGGGTACGAAGGACAGATTGTTTTTCTGGATGGATCGAACAACGACCCGGTATCCACTCGCGTTTATAAGGAATGGCGCGAGCGGCACAAAGATGACGGCAGAATTTCAGGCTCAACAGCAGCGGATAAAAAGTCGGCGATTGTTGAGGAGTTCCGTGACCGCGCTTCCATTCTTATCGGAACAGAAGCTGCTGCCGAGGGAATCAATCTGCAATTTTGTAACATTGTAGTCAATTATGACTTACCGTGGAACCCTCAGCGCATAGAACAGCGTATCGGTCGTTGCCACCGCTATGGGCAAAAGAATGATGTAATAGTCATTAACTTTCTTAATCGCGCGAACGCCGCCGATGAGAGGGTTTTTGAATTACTATCTCAGAAGTTTAGGCTGTTTGATGGTGTGTTCGGTTCGTCGGATGAAGTGCTTGGAGCCATTGAGGATGGCGTGGATTTTGAAAAGCGTATCCTTGATATTTACCAGTCTTGTCGTGAATCGGATGCAATCAGGGCGGCGTTTGATGCTCTGCAGGAGGAGCTATCCGAACAGATAAGTGAAAACATTACTAAGGCGCGGCAGTCTATATTGGAAAATTTCGATGAGGATGTTTTCAAACATCTAAAAGACTGTCACGAGGGGACAAAAGCCGAACTCGACAAGTTTTCCCGGTGGCTTTGTAACTTCTTTACTATGTGGGGAGCGGAACGGGTTGAGCCTCTCGACCAATGGCGCTTTGCTTACATAGAAAATGGCGAGCGTAAGACTTATAACCTCCGTTGGAAAGACGCAGAAGCACTACATGATGAGTTTTTGCGCCGGGATGGTGAACTTTGCACCAAATGGATTGCTGAGGCAATGAATACAAATGCTCCTCCCGTTGCCATACGGTTTAATCATTCAGACTTGCCACAGAAAGACCATATCAGCTTTTTGGACAGCCATCCTACCTTTAAAAGCGGCGTTATCTCAATCGATAAGCTTACGCACAGGGGTATAGACAACGAGGAACATCTGATTGTATCTGTTGTCACCAACGATGGTACACTCATTGATGGCGATGATGCAGGCAATATAATCGACCGTATTATGGAGCTACCGGCCAATATCGTCGGCGAGTGTTCGCCCGAAACGGAAACCCTTATAAGGCGGCGACAGGAAGGAATTCAACGGCAAAAGGATGATATCGCCGAACGCAATAAGATGTATTTCTTGGAGCAAGTCGAAAAACTGGACGCTTTCAGTGAAGATTTGAAAGAAGGGTTACAAAAACAGCTGAAAGCCCTGAAAAAGGAAATAGCCGAAAAACGTAAGGATTTTCGAACCTCAAAGGATGTCTGCTCTCTTGATGAAATGTTGGAGAAACGATCGGCGATTACCGCCTTAGAAGATAAACGCAAGAAAATGGAGCGGGAAATAAGCCTTGAAGAAGATAGGATTACCCTTGAGAATGAGGCTTTACAGGAAGACATTCGTACCCGCTTAAACGGTGAAATCGAAACCGAAACGATAATGACATTCTCGTTCGAGATAGTATAGGAGGATTTTACATATGCAAAAACTTGAACTTACTTGGATTGGCAAGGGTGATGAGCCTGTTGTCGAACCACGCATACTACTTCACGATGCCTCAAAGGATTACGGCGACCCCACCGCTGATAATATGCTGATTCACGGAGATAACCTGCTCGCTCTAAAAGCCTTAGAGCAGGAGTTTGCTGGGCGTGTGAAGTGCATCTATATCGACCCACCGTATAACACTGGTAGTGCTTTTGAGTATTATGATGATAATTTAGAACACTCACTTTGGCTTAGTTTGATGCGCCCGCGGCTAATAATACTACGAAACTTGTTAAGTGAAGATGGTTGTATTTGGATAAGCATTGATGACACCGAACAAGCCTACTTAAAGGTAATCTGCGATGAAATATTCGGTAGGAATAATTTTGTGCAAACAATATCAAATCAATCTACTCCAAACGGTAGAGATTATGGTTCGTTTGCTCAAACACATGATTTTATCCATATATATTCTAAAAACATTCGTCAGTTAAAAATGAACAAGATGGCTAATGATGACGTTAATAAGTATAACAAAGAAGATGAAGAAGGTGCATATTATTTGCATCCGCTATTTAATAGTAATAGTAATTTCCACAAAGGCAACCGTCCGAATTTGTATTACCCGTTCTACGTTTCAACAAAACAAAACAATGAGGGATATTATGACTTATCATTAATGCCAACAGAAGATTGTATAGAATTATATCCGCCTTTATCACAAACTGACGGCACGCAATTTGTATGGCGATGGGGAAAAGAAAAAGCCACACAATATTTAAACAAGGAAATTGTTGGGCAGTTAATGCGAAA
Organism: Dehalogenimonas sp. NIT-SK1; assembly: GCF_055384165.1. Lineage (NCBI taxonomy): Bacteria > Bacillati > Chloroflexota > Dehalococcoidia > Dehalococcoidales > Dehalococcoidaceae > Dehalogenimonas > Dehalogenimonas sp. NIT-SK1. The sequence goes on along the minus strand of NZ_AP042352.1, from coordinate 267,160 downwards.
TGGAGAATTCAGAATCGCTCAAAAGATGCGTGTAAAAGATAAAATACCACGTACTATCTGGGTTGAAACTGAATTTTCAAACAGACGTGGAACAGAAGAATCGCAAGCCTTATTTGCTAAAAAGAAATTTCCTTACCCTAAGCCTGAACCACTCATTGAAAGAATACTTACGCTTGGGAGCAACCCCGGCGACCTCGTCCTCGACTCTTTCCTCGGCTCTGGCACAACCGCCGCAGTTGCCCATAAGATGGGTCGACAGTATATCGGTATCGAACTGGGCGAGCATTGCTACACCCATTGCCTGCCGCGCCTTAAAGCTGTGGTGGACGGTGAACAGGGCGGTATATCCAAGACACAGAATTGGCAAGGCGGGGGAGGTTTCAAGTTCTATGAACTGGCTCCGACTCTCATCGTCAAAGACCCACACGGACAATCTGTCATCAACGATAAATATAATGCGCAAATGCTCGTCGCTGCAATAGCCAAACTCAATGGCTACGATTACGCTCCTGACGCCGATGTGTTCTGGAAACAAGGAAAAAGTCAAGCGGGCAGTTACATCTTCGTCACTACCGAATACCTTACAGCGGCGCAACTTGACGATATCTCCCGCGACCTGCCGGAGTATGAACGTCTTCTTGTCTGCGCCCCGGCATTTGATATTGGTCTTGGTAAACGCTACGAGAACATAAATATCCGCAAAATTCCGCAGTCGGTTCTTGATAAGTGCGCATACGGTGCGGACAACTACAACTTGAATATTGTCAATCCGCCCGAACTGGACGATGACGAATGGGAGGACGGAGAAGATGCTTAGAGAACCTTACTCGGCGAAATCATACTCCTACAACTCAAAATACATTGACAATCGCCTTGCCCTCCGTCCCCCTCAGAAGGAGAGCTTGGAGCGGTTTGCTCGGATTGTGGATATACTCTCCCTCTCTAAAACACCGAACTTGGATGAGGAACTTATAAAAATCCGTGAACTTTTCCCAACACTCACCAGTTTCGAGCGGGACTTTCCGTCGATATGCTTTGCCCTTGCCACAGGTATAGGCAAAACTCGGTTGATGGGCGCGATGATTGCCTATCTGCACTACGAGAAAGGTGTCAATAATTTCTTCGTGATGGCTCCCAACCTTACGATTTATAAAAAGCTGAAAAACGACCTCGGCAACCAGAACAACGAAAAGTACGTGTTTCGAGGCTTAGATAAGTTTGTCAACGCGCCGCGCATTATTGATGGCGACAACTACGAGGAGTTCCGTCAGATGTCGCTGTTTGAAGGCGGCGTTACCATCAACGTCTTTAACATCAGCAAACTGAACTCAGAAAGCGGACGAATGCGCCGTTTGCAGGAGGTTCTTGGGCAGTCCTATTTTTCGTATTTACAATCCTTGCCCGACCTCTGCATTTTTATGGACGAGAGCCATCACTACCACGCTGACAGAGGGTTTGACACCATTAACGAGCTCCACCCTGTCCTTGGCGTGGAACTTACCGCAACACCACAAATTCAAAAAGGCGCACGGAAGATTGATTTCAATAACGTGGTGTATGAATACTCTCTTGCTCATGCGCTGAACGATGGGCTTTACGTCAAAGTCCCCGCCGTATTCACTCGCCGGGATTTTCGCCATGAAGAATATACCCCCCAACAGCTTGACCGCGAGAAACTCAACGATGGCATCCGTCTGCACGAAGAAACGAAAAGTAGACTGGATGTGTACGCTCGTACCCATGGCAAGCCTATCGTCAAGCCATTTGTGCTTGTTGTTGCCAAAGATACAACCCACTCTCGGGAGATACGTGAGTATCTTTCATCGGACGCTTTCTTTCATGGATATTACAAAGATAAGGTATTGGAAATCAACTCGGCACAGCGTGGTTCGGAAAAGGACGAGAACATCGAGCTACTGCTATCGCTTGAGTTAACCACCAACGTAATTGAAATTGTCATCCACGTCAATATGCTCAAAGAGGGATGGGACGTGACGAACCTTTATACCATTGTTCCGCTCCGTGCTTCGGCATCTGAAACGCTTACGGAACAGACCATTGGACGCGGCTTACGATTGCCATACGGTCAGAGGGCGGGTGTAGACGAGGTTGATAGACTCTCTATCGTCAGCCACGACCGTTATCAGGCAATTGTAGACCTTGCCAAAGACCCGAATTCACTCGTCCGCAAGGTTTACTACATCGAAGAACAAGAACTTCCTGCCAACGACGATGGTCGAGAAACCGTACCTCTACCGACAGTCTATGACGCATTGACCTCCGGCGAGAGTTTCACGCAACAGTTGGCATTTACCCTGCGTGAAACGGCCAGTGACGAATATAAAGCCGAAAAAACTCCTGACCAGACGATGCTTATCGCAAGTATTGTCCAAGGTATAGCCGCCAAAACGGTGGTCGAGGTCAATAGGCAGGTTCGGAATATCAACGCTATCAATGACGACCAAACGCGCAAATGGGTGCATAGCAGTATTGTTTCTCAAGCCATACAGCAACTCCCCGAATTCGGGCTTAAAGAAGAGGACTTGGCGGCCGTTGTCGCAAAAGCAATCGAAACTTGTGCTCAAGCCCTCACAGAAAACGTCATTCCGATACCTCAATCAGTTGTTCAGCCACATACCGAGGTTAAACGTGGGTTTTATGACTTCACGCTTGATACAAGCCGTATGCGCTGGCATCCGTCCGACGATACGCTGCTCGGCACGGAACTAATGGAGGGCGGCGAAACCTTCACATTGGAAACAGGTACAGTTGCCTTTGCAAAGATTGATACAGTGGAAAATGAAATTGTTCGACATATTATTGTCCATGATAACGTCGACTACGCAACTTGCTCAGACCTCATCTATTCGCTTATTGCAGATGCCAAGAGGCACTTTTTGTCGTACTTGAATGATGAGGAAACAGAGAAAGTCATGCGGGACCGCCAGCGTACCATTGCAGAAATCATCTACGCGCAGATGAATGAACATTTTTATAAAGAGGAAGTCAGCTATCGGGCAGCGAATATGCGCCCGTTTACGCGGATTGAATCGAGTTTTGGCGGCAAGTTCAAGTCAGATGAGATATATGACTTACGGGCTCCGATGGCGGCATCGGATGTGAAGTCCAAGATATTCAGCGGATTCAGGAAGGCTGGACATACGCTGTATAAGTTTGACAGCGACACGGAGAGAACCTTTGCCGTTGTGTTAGAGAACGACAAAGCCGTTCTGCGTTGGCTTCGTCCCGCACCGCGTCAGTTTAACATTTACTGGGGACAAGGCGGTGCGAACCGCTATGAGCCAGATTTCATTGTTGAGACGGCCGAAATAATTTATATGTGCGAGCCGAAAGCGAGCAACAAGATGCGAGATGCGGACGTGCTTGAAAAGCAGGAAGCAGCAGAGGAATACTGCCGCGCCGCCAGTGAATTCAACGCCGAAAACGGCGGTAAACCGTGGAAGTATGTTCTTATTTCTCACGACGAAATCCGACCGCAATCGAGTTTTACTTATCTCGCAAAACAAGCTTCGCACGAGCAGTTATCGATAGAGTAAACACTTCTAAGGAGGGAGCTGCCACATGAAATTTTTCCACTTATCTGATCTGCATCTCGGTAAGCGTGTCAACGAGTTTTCCATGCTGGAAGACCAGTGGGACATCCTGCAGAAAATCGTTGTGTTTGCAAAAGAGCATAAACCGGACGCCGTCCTCATAGCGGGCGATGTCTACGATAAATCTATGCCCATCGTGGAGGCCGTCCAGTTACTGGACAGATTTCTTGTGTGGCTCAACGAACTGGGGATTACGGTATTTATCGTTTCCGGAAACCACGACAATGCGGAGCGCGTGGCGTTCGGTGCGGAACTGTTGAAAAACAGTAGCGTTCATATCGTACAGTCGTATAATGGGAAAATAGCTCCTGTAACTCTTTCCGATGGGTACGGGGACATCAATATCTGGATGCTGCCGTATCTAAAACCATCCCTTATTCGGAGGCACTTCCCTGATAGGGATGTAAATACATACTCAGATGCCATATCCGCAGCTTTAAGTAATGCGAATCTTGATATTTCTGCAAGGAATGTGCTGATTGCTCACCAGTTTGTTACTGGGGCAATCACAAGCGAATCCGAGGAAATCTCTGTCGGCGGTTCGGAGAATGTGGACGGCTCGGTTTTTGATGGGTTTGATTACGTTGCTTTGGGGCATATTCACCGGCCACAGCAGATTTGTCGAGAAACCCTTCGATACTGCGGCACCCCGCTTAAATATTCGTTTTCGGAAGCAAGCCATACAAAATCCGTGACAGTCGTTGATATGGATGGTAAGGGTGAGATAAAAATCACTGAATTGCCACTTGCACCACTTCGTGATATGCGTGAAGTTCGTGGTACATACAACGAGATTATGAACCGTAACAGCTACCGTGGCACGAACACTGATGACTACATTCATATCGTGTTGACTGATGAGCAGGATGAACCAGATGCGATATCAAAGTTACGAAACGTATATCCTAATCTGATGCGCTTGGAGTACGATAACAAACGCACACAGGCAGCGAGTTCCTTCGAAACGGTATCATCAACAGAAAAGAAAACGCCATCTCAGTTATTCGGAGAACTGTTTGAAATGCAAAACGGGCAGCCGATGAGTGAAGACCAATCAAAATACGTTACAAACCTGTTCAATGAAATCTGGGAGGAGGTGGCGAACGGATGAGACCTCTCAAACTTACAATGTCTGCCTTTGGCTGTTATGCCGACAAGCAAACTATTGTCAGGGCCCAGGGCAACCGCCAGGGCAAAGGGCGCTTAAGATCTGATACATCTGCCCGCCCGAGCTATATTCCCCGCGGTATGCTCATTACATCAGGGGAGCAACTGCCTTCCGGCCACAGCCACACTGCCAGGCTCTACACGGTAGAGCTGGAACGTGAGGATATAGATATCAATAACTTAACTACCGCGCAGCAAAACACCCCGTATTATCGCCAGGCAATGGCCCACTACTTAACTTGGCTTTCAGGTAAATGGGATTCTATTAAGAAATCCATCCCGGATGATTTTTTGGCGTTAAGGGGTCAAGTTATGAATAAAGGCCTTCATGCACGGTTGCCTGAGGTTATTGCTCTACTTTGCTTAGGGCTTAAGTATGGGCTTGATTTTGCAGTGGAATGCGGAGCCCTCACCCTTGAGGAGTCTAACGAGGTTTGGGAAGAAGGGATGAGTGCATTTATTTCACAAGCAACAGACCAAGGATCTAGAGTTGAAGAAGAGCGGCCGGCAAAACGTTTTATTGAGATACTTAATTCACTAAAAGAATCAGGATCCGCGATACTTGGCGATAGGAATGATGACTGTATAAGGCAAGTGGGCCCGGCACAAACACTGGTTGGGTGGAATGATCAGCAAAACGGACATGTCCTTATACTTGGCCAAACTGCATATAAAGCGGTTAAAGATCATTGCCGTCGCACTGATGAACCCTACACTATCAAATACAATGCGGTTATAAAAGATTTGAGAAGAATGGGGTATATAGACTGCCCCAGTCAAAAAATAGCTACTCATAATGTCTGTATAGCCAATGGGCAAAAAAGAGTACTCAAGCTTAGGAAAGTATTATTAAATGAAAGAGAAAATAATGATGAAAATAACGCTTTTTCCGCGCCGGGCCCTCTTATGTTGTAAAAGGTGTAGAGGTGTAGAATGATGTTTTTTCCAAACGTAACTTACGTACTCTACACTTTTTTAAAAAAAGGTGTAGAAAAGTGTAGAGAGAAGTGTAGAGTTGGTGTAGAGATAGCGTAGAGCGTTTAAAGCTAAAACAGTAAAAATAACAAAAAGGTGTAGAAGTAGTGTAGTAAACGTAAAGTAAAGCTAAAAAGTAATTAAATTCTACACTTCTACACTAAAAACTATAAGAGACCACTGAAAAACAAAAATGTTAAGGAGACTGAAATGGACAATAAGGCACAAAATGACAGTTTACCGGTTAAAATCCTTAAAACAATAATTAAAAATCTAGTTATTCTCTTTCCAACCATTGTGATGGCATTCCTCACTCTATGCATGGCCGGGGGGATATTTGCACCGCCGCTTCTATTCTTCCCTGAATACATAGAAAAACTAGCAGAGTTACTTAACGCAAAAACCGGAGCAGAGCTATTCATACTAAAACTCCTTCCTGTTTCCAGCTTAGTTGCGATTTTGGCTTGCTCTGTTGTTTTTATTCGGCGTGCAGCCATTGTGTCAAATGAAGTATCCAATGCATGGCTTGAGAAACTAGGTTTGAATAAAAAAGGAGAAGACTAAGGCAATCGACTTCACAAAAGTTTTGGAAGCGTTCAATCGCGTGGAAATGAATTATACCAGGGCAGCCCGGCTTTTAACCGAGCAAACCGGGGTAAAAGTAACCCCGGGCTATGTTTATAACCAAATCAAGCGAGGTGGCTGATGTTTTTAACAAAGAAAATGCTTTATATGTTTGGGGTGATCTATTTCCTATTGGGGGCTGCGCTTGTTTCCTTATTGGCAGGTTATAACATTTGGTTCGTCGTATGTTTTACCGCTAGCTTTATCATCCAGATGATTCTTCTGTGGGTTAGGAGGCGATAAAGATATGGTACTTGCGGCAAAAGCCAGAAAAGCGTTGATGGAATTTAATATTGCCCTTGATGATCTGCATGACCCCCTTTTTGCCGGGCTTATTGAACAAGTTGAAAAGTGCAGCGGGCCCGCAGGGTGTGACAACTGCCCTATGAAGAATAAATGCCAAGGGCTTTGGGATCAGGCAGTCTCCCGGATTAATGGCGGTATGAAGATTGATGATTTTCTATATTACTATAACGAATTCAAAAATATGGAGGGGCAGAAATGAGGAATATCTTTAAACTGGATTACACCCTTGTTTCCAAAGATGATCCGTTATGGCTTAAGATACGTGCGCATCCTCTGGTATTAGAAATACGACGGGTAATAGGCAAAAAACGAGATAGCATCCTCTATAAAAGTGGACCAAAATTATGGAGAAGGTTTTGGAGAACGTTAATTATGACACGCATATTCTTGAAATTGTTTTATTATAAAAACACCTTTGGGTATATCAAGAATTTTTTACTTTTTTGGAGCTACCACTGGGAAAGGTATAGGAGGATAATTAAATGAGTTTCTAATTACATATTATTCGAGTCTGATTTGTGATATGAAGGCGCATATTATACCATAAACAAAAAGAGTCAGGGGATCATTTTTCTGCCATTAAAAATGATCCCCTTAAGGTGCCGCTTGAGATACCCTTTTGGCAGTAGAAGACACCTTTACGATTCAAACTGAGATGTTTTCGGCACTTTTAGAGACACTTTAGATTTTAGACGGGGAGTTCAGCCCTCTGCGTTACCCCCAACTCCTCGTCTAATGTGTATATATGCCTCGATAGATACTTAGCATCGCTGAGCTATAATCGTGTGTACAGGGGCAAAAGAAAAAAGGGGAGTTTAACAACTCCCCTTTCAACATTGCGGATCAAAAGATTTTATTCCTTCCTGCCGCTATATGTGCGCCATACAATAAGGTTTAAGATGACAGCCAGTGTGCCAAAGACGCCAAGGTACATAAAGGCACTCTGATACTCCATCTCCACGCTCATAGAAGAATACATATGCTGGAAGATAGAGGATACCAAAAGCAGGCTTAGCGCCATAAGGGACCATTCCCACCATTTAAAACTTATATTCTTAAACTGGGTATAGGTAATAAACCATATTGCGGCACCGCCAATAAGCATACCGACTAAAAAGTAGTATAAAGCACCACCCATAATAATCTATTCCATCCTTTCTCTTAAAAAATATCTACGCTTGCGCCGCGTATTGGGTTTTCTGAGGCCCACCATTCATCCCTGCTTGGTGAGTAGCGCGGGCCGTAGCCGAAGGCTTCTTCCATATTCTTAAAGAAACCGTTAAAAACGGGCGTAGTGGCAACAGTGGACTTGACAAAGTTGTGCACCCAGGAGTTATTGCTCATAGTGAAGAAGGGGCAGACGGCCTCACAGATGGTACAGTTAATGCATTTGTGATAGTCAAGGTGCCAGCCCTCATAACCGCTTACGCAATCCCAGTATGGTGAGTCATAGCGCGGCCCTTCATGCGAGATAGCTTGGGTAGGACAATGCTCGGCACAGATGCCGCAGGTCTTACAGAACTCACGGATACCGGCATCTATAGGCTTGGTGGGGGCAAGAGGCAGGTCGGTAAGCATCCTTAGGGAACCCTTGGTGTTAGAGCCGTAGCGGGGCTCAATAATGCTTGATACGCGTGATTGTTCCCCAAGGCCACTTAAGTTGCCGAAGGCACTGCCCGGACCCCAAGCTTCAACTCCGCCACCCATTGAGTTATAACCAAGGCCTGCAATGAATTGCTGAATGCGTGCCTCAGCCTCTGAAAAGAGGGGATAGGCAATACAAGAGCATGGGTCCATAGGTACGCTATGTGCATACTTAAAGCGTTTCTCAGGGAGCATGATAGTATAGGTGAAGATATTCTCTAGAGCATTGGGCACCACTATCTTATCATCACCACCAAAGCGCTTGTAGCTGTAGTGTCCCTGGTCTGCAGGAACATCTTCAAACACAATGGGTATGGCATAATTATCTACTGGGACCGGATATTCAATGTATTCAGCAAAATTTGTAATCGTATACCAAGGCCCGAGGCTAAAGGGCTGGGCTTTGGTATAGAAGATTTTCTTCACGTTATCCGTTATCTTAATGGCGCCAACGGAAGAAGCCCCGAAGTAGCGCGCGGCGGTGCGCATGATTAACAGGTTCTCTTCAGGCGTACCCTCCCACTTCGGGTAGTTGGTGGTTTTGATATCTGCGTGACCAAATTCATGCAAGCCGTTTATTCCATTCATGGTTCGCATAGAGAGATAAGGCCTAGAACCTTTATAGCGTCCATAAAGCGGGTTCTCCCAGCAATTATGTGAGCCATTCGTGGCGGCATATATTAGGGCATCTTCCCTGCGGTCGCCATAGCCCAGTTCACCAGGGTCATAATCTGGATCAATATTTTCCTTCATCCAGTCTATGCCTGATTTTATCCAGGCACTATCGCGGTATTTTTTACCCTGTAATTTTATTTCTCGAAATGCATCAACAATAGTATGTCTTCTACCTGTATAGGTTGGAGACAGGTAATCCTCAGGTAAGAAGTATGCTCCCTGGTTGTTCCAACCGCTGTATCTTTTTATAAGGCTCCAATCTATATTACAGGTTGGATCCTCATGATCACGCGTGGTAACCCACCATGGCTCATTGTTTACTTTATTAGCGTGGTCACCCTCTAAAGCTTTACCTGCTGACAGCAGGTCATCAACATCTTTAAACTCATGCGGCAGGTTATTCTCTGCAAGTACTGCGGCACCCAGTGCCCCCGCACCGGCTCCTGCCAAACCTAATCTCTTCATGAAATCACGCCTTGTGACTGTAGAATGATATTTTTCACTCATACTTTTAAAATACCTCATTTAAAATACCTCATTTAAAAAAAGCTTTTCGCACTTTGGCGTCTGTCATGCGGTAGTCCGCAAGCCAAGTATCCATAACATGCCTCCTTGAAATGTTTACTCAACGGGAAGGTTTGTTAAGTAGAAGATAGCACCTTGGAAAGCGCACGTGCCACGAAAGAATGAAAAAACAATATTAAAAGTTTACTAAAACTTTTATTGAAAATTTATTAAATTAGAATATAATAGTCACAAAACGAGTTAGTTGGAGAATTAGATTGGGAGGGACGTGAGTAAAAAATGGGAAACGAGCGTGATATGGATTTAAATAACATTAAGCAGCAGGAAGATAGAATTAATACCTACGGGGAAGAGTATGTAAATCTCTCATTAATGAGTATAATAACACTTATTGGAACCATAGCAATGCGAAACTACAAATATACTATGGGTGAGTATAGTGAAAACCTAACACCGAATGAGAGCAGTTTACTTATGGAAGTATATTTTAGAGAAGAAATCGGAATCATTGACGCATGCAGGGCAACTGGTTTAAGCACTGAGAATGTCTTGCATTTATTCTCTAATATATATAACAAAGGCTACCTAAAGAAAGTAAAAAAGGGTAAGAAAACTTATTATAGTATCGCAGATAACCCACCGGGGGATTGGCAGGATGTTTTAGAAGGTTATCAAAAAGCAACAGATGCTTGTAACTATTTTTGTAAAGACTTAAGTGATGAAAAGAAGCAAGAAATTTGGGATATGCTTTTGGATATAAGGCATAATGTGAATGATTACCATGTTCGCATGTCAGGCATTAGCTTTCTCTAAACTGCAGCAAACCCCATCACCATTGCTTAAGGGAGAGACCAACTCTCCCCCGTCTCCCCATTAATAGCCAGAAATTACCTTCACAAACCCTACCCTCAAAATCAAGCAATATTTACGAATAAACACCAGGCAAAAAAGAGGGGCTCACAAACCAATTGGTTTGTGAAGGAGAATCTGCCTGTACCAAGCAGTATATTATATTACTTCTTCATCGGTTGCCTTTTTAATACAATACATGCTTTTAAAATATTTTGAAGCCGCAATTAGTAGAATGGCTACTTTTTCATATGTGTTTGGTAGTGTTGGTTTAACCGAGAAGTGAATCGCATTTCTAGAGTCACGCAGAATATCGGACCAAACCATAATACTATTTAACGCACCGTTTGAAATTCCAGTTTTGTCTCTCACAGTTTTTAATTCTTTTCTATTGTACATTTCAACTATCTTGCTGATTTTACTCATAATTGTAATTGGCTTATCACTTGCTTTAAAACGTGCAACGTCTTCTTCACTCTTGGATCCGAGCTTAACCATGTATTGCATGATGGAAACCCCAAGTTCTAACCATGCGCCTTCCATGGCTTTTCCAAGCATTACAACTGCGGGTCTGTATAAATTTCCTTTAAAGCAAGCGATAGAATCTTTGATAGCCTCAATAATTTCTTCGTCAGCCCCGGCAACTCCCGCTTCTAACAGATAAAGATCTGCATCCATTAGGGCAAAGTCATCATTAGTTCTGCTGGAGACCGAGAAGATAAAACGGTTTGGAAATGTATATCGGTACTCATCGAAACTCCATCCCCCAGAATGCCCCCCGCCCCTTTGGTACACAGTAGTCCACGCCTGATGGAAACCTTCAGTGCGATAGGAACTAGTAGGCATAACTATTCCAGAATAAATTAACGCGTTTAACGCTTCGTGAAAAGCAAGGGTAAAACTTAAACTTTCTGCCACTTCCTTAACTAAAACATCAGTTTCAGTGAACGAAGGATGTATTATTACTTCTCCGGGTTGTTCGGCATGTTGCTGCTGTAAAAATTGTTTACAGATGTCTTCTGGATTATACTCGTTATTTCTGGGTATACCTAAAATAAATGCTTTTGCGATGGCTATCTTATGATGATCTACTTTAACCTGTTCTAAGATCTTCCCTTCATTTTTATCTCTCGGCATCTGATCTACTCCTTATTAAGCGATAAGGTATTATAATGCCTATTTTGACCTTACCCCGGAATTAGCGCACCCTGCATTAGAGCCTTCGCAGTTATATTAGCATACTCCTTTGGCGTAGTTCCGTTCAATGCGCTGTGCGGTCTGACTTCGTTGTAGTCTCTCCGCCACTCTTCGATAACACTACGGGCATGGTCCAAGCTGAGAAACCAGTTCGTATTCAAGCACTCATCCCGTAATCTCCCATTGAAACTCTCGATATACGCGTTTTCAATAGGTTTCCGGGTCTTATGAAGTTCAGCCTTACTCCTTTGCGATATGCCCATTCATCCAAGGCACGTCCGGCAAATTCCGGACCATTGTCAACCGTGATGCTTTCAGGCAGTCCCCTCGTTTCTGATAGCCGGTCAAGTACTCCCGCTACTCTGCGGCCTCCCAGTGACGTATCCACCTCTATCGCCGGACATTCCCGCGTGTAGTTATCAACGATGGTAAGCGCCCGGAAACGTCTGCCGGTAACAATACTGTCTGTTACAAAATCCATCGACCATCTCTCGTTCGTCCGACGCGGTGAAGGTAATACAATACGTAATCCGGCGGATCCTTTCCTTTTCCGTTTCTTTCTTAATGCCAACCCTTCCTCACGGTATAACCGTTCTGTACGCTTATGATTTACAACTAATGTTATCGACCACTACAACGGTACGGAACGCGATGCAAAAACACTCTCAGGCGGTGAATCTTTCATTGCCTCATTGTCACTTGCGCTTGGCCTTTCCGATGAAATACAAAACAATGCCGGAGGCATACGTCTTGATTCGATGTTCGTTGATGAGGGCTTCGATTCATTAGATGATACGAAACTGTCACAAGCAATACAGGCATTGATGACCATATCGCAGACCAATCGCCTTGTTGGGATAATATCACACGTTACTGGGCTTGACGAAAAAATTGGTCGCAAAATCGTCGTGACGAAAGACCGCACAGGTGGTAGCAGAGCCGAAATTGTACTAAATTGAGGACGAACCATAGAATTTCATTTGATTAAACTGATTACCGAAAGGGAGAAAGGCGGTGCATCGTGATGATAAAACCTGAATTTGTTAAAAGTGCAATAGAAAAAGCACCCTCTACTCACCCTGAGGAGCTATACCACTTCACCAGTCTATTTAACCTGAACAGAATTCTGATGAGTAGGTGGATAACGACGACGGAGAGCAATCTGACCGTTTCGGAGTCTGTCAGTCCTTGTGTTGTTTGGATGACAGATCTATCCACACCTGACAATCATGGCTTGCTGTTTCAAGATATTATGCCAGATGAGCTGAATAAGACCTTCTACCGCATTTCTATCCGTTGGAATAACCGTTTCAGATTGTGGGATAAATGGAGCACAGAAACAGGAATAAAACCTGAAACAAAACGAGTGATAATTGAAACCGCTGGAGCGCAAGAAACTTATAAAAGCTGGTATGTTTCAGAGAGCAACATACCAATCAATGACTGGTTGACCGTTGAAGATGTCAGGACAGGAAAAGTCCTCTTCAAATGGGAAAACAAGAAGTTTATAAAGATAGCCACACATTGTTTATAATGTCCGCAGCCGAATTCAGCACCGTTTATTTATCCCATCACCGTATTCAATCTGCTTTTAATGCACCTTGCAGGAAGCCGTGTTTAGGGCTTTAAGCTGGAAGAAACACTTAATATGAACAGGAGGTACAGTTACTATGCTGAAATTCAACTCAATCGAAAACGGTGAGATTTTTACAAGAGATTTCAGGCCACTTGCAAAAAACAACGAGATAGCATTTCCGACTTGCGGGGAGGAAATCGTTGCTATATACGGACCCAATGGGACTGGAAAAACCAGCCTCATCAAGGCACTGTCCGGGGCAAAAAGCACAAAGGTCAAATTCGAATTTGATGGAACCGAATACACCTCGGGTGCTTCGGTATTTCACGTCATTAACGACCAGAATAACAGGAACATCATTGTTGGTGAGACGAAGGACTTTTTTCTCGGTGATAATATCAAAAGAGAATTTGAACTTCAAAAGTTACTCGCCGATGCCCGAGTGTCAATTGTTGGGGATATTGTTTCTAAGTTAAAAGCTAATCACAGCATTTCAGCGATGAGCAGCCCATTGTTAACGCTACTTACAGATGTCAATATAGCTGAGATTGTAAAAGATATCGTTAACACTAAGTCCAAAGGCGCAAAATTCGAAACGGATGTAATTATTACCAAGTTTGCTGCGATTCCACTAATATATCAGGATGTGAGTGATGAACAGCAAGCCAAGTTGACATTTTTCAAATCCGATTATTCTGCCAAAGATTCAATAATACAGCAAATTGAAAAATTTGCCAGTAAAGCAGTGGTTGCAAATTCGCAAGTTCACGAAGTTGAAGAAAACACCGAAGCTATTCGCATTCTTGACCGGTTTCATAAAAACCAGTGCATAGTATGTGACTCCGAGGACATTGATTGGGAAGCATTACTTTCGGCGAAAACAGATAATCGTACAAAGGTCATTGAGGCTCTGGATAAAGAAGTACAAACACTCATTCATAAAATCATAGCTTTAGTGCCTGAGAACGACCCATTCAAAATAAAAACTATATTATTGGAAGCCGTCTGTGCTGGTGACAAGAGCAAGCTTGATACTTTAGTCGCTGATATTGCCACAATTAAAAAGATGTTTGAGCGTCAGGTTATGAATGAACTCGCTACGGTTTTTCAGGGAAGTGACCTGCCAGAAAAATTAGTGGAATATCAAAAACTACTTGAGGAAAAGCCTGAAATCACCGAAGAAGATATGCTCTATATTGAGGAAATTATCAGTAACAGCATGAGCAAGACGCTCACGCTGGAGCGTGATGATAAAAAGAACTTACGAATAACCCTTTCAAATAGCGAATTCTTGGGAAAAGTGAGGGATGAGTTGCCGTTAAGTACGGGAGAGCAGAACTTCTTATCACTGACATTTGAATTTCTCAAAGCGAAGAACTCATCGTGCCCTATTGTAATCATTGATGACCCAATATCGAGTTTTGACTCGATATACAAAAACAAAGTGGTTTATGCCATCGTTAAAATGCTTCACCGAAAAAAGCGAATTGTCCTTACTCACAACACAGATTTACTTCGATTACTCGATGGACAGTATAAGCGGTGCTATAAGCTGTATCTGCTGAATAATACTGACGGTGAGGAAAATGGATTTATCGCGCTTAATAATAAGGAACAGGATATGCTGATTAGCCTTGAAAAATTACTTGCGGCATTCCGTGGGGCAATCTTCGACCATATAAAGGATGTCAACATTTTCTTGATTTCGATGATTCCCTTTATGCGTGGGTATGCGAATATCACTAACAATGTAAATCTAACTGACCGCCTTACGCAAGTGATGCACGGCTATAAGAGTGATAAAGTCGACATCGCAAAAGCATACATAGAATTGTTCGGGAACAAAGACAACATAATTCCAGATTCTTATGAGGTTTCTGTTTCTGACATTTTGGCAAAGACTGTCGATGGGGTCAACATCCTTGACAACACACAATATCCGCTACTCGATAAAACGCTCCGACATTCGTTCACTTATTTGTTTCTACGGTTACTGGTCGAAAAGAAGTTGGTTGAAAAATTCAGCATCGATACAACCCAGTACAAACAGTTAGGACAGATAATAAGTGCAGCGTATCCCGATGAGAATGACATCATACAGATCAAAAATCGAATAAGGCTGACCTCAAAGAAGACGCTGATAAATGAGTTTAATCACTTTGAAGGTAACCTGAGTATTTTTCAACCTGCGATTGACATTACAGACCACGCACTCGGAAATGAAAGAACAAACGTAGTCACATTCGTGAGCAACCTATAAATCGGTAAAGTTGATGTCATAGGTATGATAGAGACTGATATTGAGTCGATTTCTTCTGCGTGTTTAGTGATATTGTAGTTTATCTTGATAAAGGTGTGCAAATTTTAACGATTGCTTACTTTTAACGATTTCCGAAGTGGCGGCGGTGCATTTTATCAATAGTTAGTTACTTTGCCAAGATTATCAATAGGTAGAACCGCGTCATAACCTCCACCATCCGGTCCAACCACGATGGGGAGTTTGTATTTAACCCTTACAAATTGTCCGTCAGTATTTATCTCGCGGACAAACGACCTGAGGAAAGACTTTCTTTCGGTCAGGCTCGAATCGACTAAAAGTTGCCGCAGATCTCGGGCACGCCTCTTAACTGCGTCAACATTGACCAACTCTACCCCCTCTTTGTCGATTTCCTTCTCGGCCTTGAGACGACTTTTCTCTAGATCCGCTTCCCGACCTCGCAACTCGCCGATTCGTGGCGCGAGGTCATCGACCCCGATTTTACCTGTCTCAAGGGCATCATACAGCCTTGCCAGCCTAGCCCTGGTATCGACCAGTTCGGCATCAATAACGTCAAGCTGTTCCTTCAAAGCACTTGAAGTGGAATGAAGCTCCTCGTTGGTGAGGATGGCCATTTTTTCCATATTTTCATCGGTCAGCACCCGTGTCCTCAGTTCGTGGACGATTTGACGTTCCAGCTTTTCCTTGGGCAACATCCGCACATCACAAGCGTCTTTGCCCTGCTTGGCGCCTTTCGAGCAAAGGTAGTAAAAATGTCGACCTGATTTAGCGCTATGACCGGTCATCGCCGCGCCACACCGGCAATGAAACAGACCACTCAATAGATAAAAACTCGGAACCGTCCTGGGATGGGTAATCTGCGGCTTATTTTGAGCCATTTTATGTTGAACCGATATAAACAATTTCTGCTCGATCAAACCCGGCCACGCGTTTTCCACTCTTACCGGTTTCTCGCCGCAACGACGCACCATGCAACCGGGTCGGTCCCCCCAGACCAGCGTACCAATATAAGCCTCGTTGGAGAGTATCTTATAGATGGTGGTCCTGCCCCAGCGCTGACCGCGTTCGGTACGCAACCCTTCACCATTGAGAGTCTTTGCAATTTCTTTACATCCCATGCCTTTCGAGGACATATCGAATATTCGCCGTACCGTCTGGACAGCGCAAGAGTCTTCAGAATCAGGCTCAAGTTTGTTTCTCATCCGGTCGCCGTCTTTGACATGGACAACGTGAAACCCATACGCAGGCTTGCTACCATTGAAAAAGCCCCTGGAGGCGTTTTCGCGCATACCCCGCCGGATGTCCTGGCCAAGGTTGGCACTGTAGAATTCATCAATAGATTCAATGACACCTTCAAGAAGCCGACCGGTCGGGCTGTCATCCACCGGCTCATTAATCGAAATGACATCAATGCCTTTATTACGAAGCAGGGTCTTGTATGTAATCGAGTCGGCACGGCTCCGGGCAAAACGGTTTAACTTCCAGACAAGGATAGCCGAAAATGGTGGGGTTTTAGTGCGTGCCAGAGCGACCATTTCCTTGAAAGCCGGACGTAAGGCGGTACGCCCGCTTTCCGCTTCGTCGATAAACTCACGAACTATCCGATAGTTGGTCTTGGTTGCGTACTCTCTTATCGACCGGAGCTGCGCCGAAATCGACAGATCTGTATCCTGTTTGTCCGATGAGACCCGTGCGTACAAAGCGACTGTCCTTGATTGATTGTCCATGTCCCCTCCTTAGAAATGCCGGTGAAAACGCTCCAGCTTAACCGGATTAATTTTGTCTATCTGAGTATCGAAAAGGTGGCTATCTTGAATCATCAGCACCACCATCGCTACCTTCTCTACCTGCCTGCTCCGACCAGTCAACGGCTGAGCCAGAGCAGTTAACCCTCCATCGAAATATTCATTCTCGTCCGTCAGTGTGATACGCCCAACCAGATGAGAACGTCCGGTTTTTACGGTCAGTCCAATCAGCGAACCAGCCAACGCCTTTTTTCCTCTCCTGGGGAACAGCCCATCAAGGCCGTAGACATTCGAGTCAGCGTCATCGTTATTGCTTCCGGTCCAGTAGGTGACCGCCCAGTCATTCCCATCAGCATCGTCCGGTTCGTACAGAGACCCATAGAAGAACAGTCTGCCGCGAAGCACTTCACCCATACGAAGCAACACCTGGGAGCAGCTCTTGGAATAACCTCGTGAGAGCCTGATAACATCGAATCCGGTTTTGAATACATCGGCACGGAATTCATCTTCCGGCAGCAGTACCGCGGAGGCAAATCGATTGGCGGCAATATGCCGGGCGCTTGTCCTCAGCGGCTTATATGTAGGATACGCTTCGACGAACATGGTTTCCATCATCTCCCTCAACTCATGGAGGATGGTATTCTGAATGCCGCTTGTCGTATCGTCATGACGATAGTAGAGACATTTCCGGTCGTCGCATATTTCATGGTAGCCCCTCAGATTTCGTGGCATTGTTTCCAGACCCTTCAACTGAATGCCTAAACACGTAGCTATTGCCCTGAGCGACCTGAGGTTAACAGGCAGATCTCTCAAATAGATCCGTCTGAACTCATCCGCTTTCTGATCCTCAGTGCAATCGCCGGGACTGCCAAATTTTCCGACCAGGTGATCACAAAAACCACTCAGATCATTGAGGGTTTTCACGCACCTGATCCTGGCAGCAACTTCTTCCCGGTGGCCTTCTCGTACATCTCGACCACAAAGCGCTTCACCTCCGGGGTCAGCTTCCCATTCATCCGGGTGCCTGACTTATAGCGAGGATCGTTCATGACGTAATTGAAGGCCATCTCCACTTCCTGTTCGTCGCTGAGAGTCGGTTCGTTATTTTCCTCGAGATAACCCGCCGCCCGCAGAAGGTCTTTTTGCGTCACCTGATAGACAGACGCGAGACGTTTCATGAGATCTGGCCCGGGCGGGTTTCTCCGGCCTTGCTCGATCTGGGACAAATAAGAGTAAGAGATGCCGGTCTGCTGAGATACGGTCCTCAATGACAACCCCTGTTTCTTTCGCAGCTGTCTGACATAAGTGCCGAAATCTGGCATAGCCCCTCCTTGTTCACAATCATAGCACACACCTGTCATAAATGCAACACTTTTTAAGCAAGAAATTGGCAAGTTTATTCCGATAGAAGTGACATATAGCCCTTGACCGGAGTGGGAGTGATGTTTTACTATTGTGCTTATTTATTCCCCAGGAGTGTCACATGTTCAAGGTGATTTTGAACAAGGACAACCTCGAAAGAGCAATGCTTCGCCAAAATTTGTCACGGAAACTGTTGGCCCGAGAGATCGGACTTTCGGCAAGCTACCTGTCCCGCGTCTTGAACGGTAAACAGAATCCGACAGCCTCGGTTCGCCAGGCTCTGCTCCAATATTTCAAAGGCTGTTCGTTCGACGACTTTTTCACTATTCAGGAAGATGGAGCCGGTGATGTCAATTGAAGCCGACATGGAGGATTACGAGAACGGGCTGCGCATACTAGCCCGCATGATAGCAAGAGCTCACCTAAGGGATCTGGCCCAGATGAGAAGAATCAAAACAGAGGAGGACGGAAATGCCGACCAAGGGAGTCAAGCAACTCATCAGGTTACCCAAGTCGAGGAAGATCAGCCAGGGAGTCGAACAATCACGCGAAAACGGCGGCGTTTATCCGTCAGGGAATAAAAGTCTATTCGTTATCCAGGAGGGACGGTGATGTCGACTGAGGCTGAGAACCAGGTTATGCATCAAGGTCTCAAGATACTGGCCCGGATGATCGCCCAGCTGTATCTGAAAGATTTAGCCAAATCCAAAGAAATCGAAATCAAGGAGAAAGAAATGCCGATTAAGGGAGTCACCGAAGTCATCAGGTTGCCGAGGCTGGGGAAAATCAGGCTGGGACTTAAGAGAGAGTCCAGCGAGGGCTTCACCTATCCCGTCCCCACCGACTATTTCGTCTGTCCGGATGAAGTGAGGAAGGTATTCGGGCAAAAGCCGACCGAGCTTCAAATCATGCTGCCGACCGAAGAACCCCGCCAGTGGGCCAGCCAATACCTAAAATGTTACTCGGCATACCGGGGCCTAATCTGCCGTGGTGACGGCGAGACGGCGGTAGCCAGGGTGGATATCCGGACCGGCCGCATCGCCACCCATAAGGACTTGGAAACCGAACTTAGAGAGATCACTTGCGACCCCAAGACGTGCTCTTATTACGAATCCGGTCGCTGTAAGAGAGTGATGAACTTGCAGTTTTTGATTCCCAAGTGCCCGGGTTTTGGCGTCTATCAACTCGACACCAGCTCATACCACTCCATCGTCAACGTGAACTCCATACTCGAACTCATTCAAAGCGTCTGCGGAAGACTGTCGATGATTCCGCTGTCCCTCAAGCTTGTGGAAAAGGAAGTGGAGGTTGAGGGCCGGAAAAAGATAGCGCGGGTTCTGTTTCTGAGTGCCGCCTATACCCTGGCCGAAACTCAGAAGTTAGCCCGAATGGCGCCCAGCCAGTCTTTGTTACTGCCGCCGCCGGACAGCGAAGCCCCGGACGACCTTTTCCCCGATGAAGTGACCGGCAAAGATAAGACCAGGCTGGAGGACGGTGTCACCGAAAATGAAATCATTGAGCTATGGGACAGGGCCAAGACTAAAGTCTGGCATCTCGATATCCGCGACCATCAGATCAGGCGGTGGTTCGAGAAACACTGCCATATTGAAGCGGAACTCGACGACTTCAACTCGCCTTTGCCGCCAAGTAAATTTTCCGCCGAAGGACTGAAGCGTTTTCTGAAGGCAGTACAACGCGACGTCGCTTACTAAGACGGTCATGGTGAGAAAAGATTTAAGCGGCCAGTCCACCGCTGCCGGAGACGTTTTCTCCGAGGCTGAACCGGAGCTTCTGGAGAGTCATTTTAAACATCTTCATGAGCAGAGCGGCCTTGGTCCTGAAATAATCCGGGAGCGGAAATACCGGAGCGTTGAAGACAAAGCCGAGCTTGCCAGGCTCGGCTTTGTCCCGGCGCAACAGCGGGTACCTGGCCTTTTGATTCCCCTATGGGGCGTCGACGGCACAGCCGCGGGCTTTCAACTCCGGTCCGACAATCCCCGCACCAACAACCAGGGCAAGGCGGTGAAGTACGAGCTTCCGGCCGGATCGGCCAATCGCCTCGACTGCCCGCCTCGATGTCAGAAAGATCTCGGCAATCCGAAGGTGCCTTTATGGATCACCGAGGGGTCGAAGAAGGCTGACGCCCTGGCCGGCCACGGCGCCTGCGCCATATCCGTCACCGGCGTCTGGGGTTTCAAAGGTAAGAACGAGTTCGGCGGCGTTACGTTTCTGGCCGACTGGGATTACATCGCCCTCAAGGACCGTTCCGTCTATCTCGCCTTTGACTCCGACATCGTAACCAAGGAACCGGTACGGAAAGCACTGTCGCATGTCGCCGAACACATACGGCGCAAGGGAGCAGCGGTACATGTCATCCAATTACCGCAACTGGAAGATCAACAGAAAACCGGTATCGACGACTACCTGCTGCAACACCGCCTTGCCGACGCTGAAAAGCTGGTCACTGATTTCAAGCTGGAGGAGGAAGAACGCGAATGTTACGTTTCCGGCTTTATTCTTCGTGACGGCACGGTCGGCGAGATGGTGGTCGATGAAGACGACCGGTATTTCATGGTCTCGGCCGGCGGCGCCATTAAAAAAATGTGGCAGTACGACACCTCGAAGGTGACTTACCTGCCAACGAATGACCCGTTGGTCGGCCAAGTGGTGCACTTCGCCCCCGCCGCGGCGCCTTATGATTCGCAGGCCAAACTATTCGGTGAAGTGCAGAGTTTCATTCATCGCTACATGGAGTTGCCGGCTGACTTCGAAGAGATCGCTTCACTCTATGTGCTCCTGAGTTGGGTGTATGAGTTTGCCCCGTCGATTCCGTATCTCCGGGTGATCGGTGACTGGGGTACCGGCAAGACGCGCTTTTTGCAGGTGGTCGGAAATATCTGCTTCCGGCCGATGTTCGCCTCCGGCGCCACGACACCGTCGCCGATCTTTCGCATCCTGGAACAATTCAGAGGCACGCTGGTCCTTGATGAAGCCGATTTCAAGGATTCCTCCGCCTGGACGGAGATGGTAAAACTGCTCAATAACGGCTACCGGCCGGGGATGCCGGTCCTTCGGGCGGATAAAGAAAACGGAAAATGGTTCCCGCGGGGCTACCAGGTATTCGGTCCGAAGCTTCTATCGACAAGATTCCCTTTCGCCGACGAGGCCCTCGAAAGCCGCTGCCTGACTTCAGAAATGATGCCCCTCACCCGCGACGACATCCCAAGGGTGCTGCCGGCATCTTTCGACAAAGAAGTCGGTATCCTGCGCTCAAAACTATTAACCTTTCGCCTGCAAAACCTGTGCCGCCTCAAAGGTAAAACCTTCGGCAACGAGCTGCTCGAACCGAACCTGCAGCCGCGTCTTCAGGAGATACTCATCCCCATGAAGGCCATGCTTAACGGCGACCATGCCATGGCGGAAGCCCTTGGAGGCTTCGTCCATCGGCTGCAAGAGTCGCTTTATACCAGGCGCCGGGAAAGCGATGCCGGTAGAGTACTCGCCGCCATGATCGAATTGCATCAGGAGAAGCACGAACTATCACTCAAGAACATCGCCGTAAGAGCTGACGCCATGGATGAGGAGTCACCTGCTCTTAACCCGGAGAAAGCCGGCTGGCTGACCCGGAGACTGGGCTTTCAGAAAGAGAAGGGGAGCACCACACGGCGAAGGGTGGTGTGTTGGGATCAAGTCAGGGTCGAAAGTCTGGTTAAGCAGTACGGTCTTAAGCTTGAGCCGCCCGTATCGGGTGAAAAACCTTTCATTCCTTTCGAACCTTTCGAAACAGCTTCGGATTCGGCGAAAGGTTTTACAGAGCAAGGAAAACCTTTCGGAAAAACAACGGATAAATCAACTGATTTAGCTTCAAACAGGGTGAAAGGTGTTGAAACCGCGGAAAAACCTTTCGAAAAACCTTTCAATCGTGAGCCCAAACGTGAGGCGAAAGGTTTGAAGGGTTCGAAAGGTTTTGTAGGGAATACGGCTCCTGAACATCAATCAAAGGGAGTGACATGAAGAAGAAACGGACACTTTATGAATGTGCCCATGCCCGGGTGAACGGCAAAAGAATCTACTGCCGCAAAGGGTTTCCGTTGTCCGACAAGGCCGCAAACGGTGGAATTGACATCATCCGGCTGGCACGTGGTGAACCACTGGCGCTCGAAATCTGCCAGGCCTGTCCTAACTTCGATCGCTTGGGGTCGGTAATTCCACACGAGGAACGCGGCTGGCTTAAGCCGAAAGGAGATCGCAAATGATCGATTTTCTTGGCCGGCTCTACGAAAAGCTCTGGCGAGCGGCAGGGGGCAAACCGTGGACCGAGATCATTCGGGATGACCAGAAAAAGGCGCCTCTGATTTATATGCTTATATTCCTCGGCCTGGGCATTTTGCTTGTAAGGCTCGGCGGCAAGTACTGGTGGCTGATGCTCATCGGTTTCTTCCTGGGAGTTCTCGCCGGTCATTTTTGGTGGTAAATATGGAAGACAGATTTAACCGTATAAGGCGCATGCAACAGGACCTGGCGTGCGAGCTTCAATCTTTCATGGCGGAGCTTTTTACCAGCGCCGCTGACCCGGCTACCATCATCGGTTTTGCCCAGCGGCTGGGCATGGATATGTCAGGTGCCGGCGGAAGCAGGCCGATAAACCAGCCTGCTCTTGACCCGTACCGAATTCTTGGTTGCGACCGCACCGCTTCGAAAGAGTTTGCTAGGCGGCGTTATCTGGATCTCCTGCGGAAGCTTCACCCCGATACCGCCGGCATCAGCGGCACCGAATACCTGACTCAAATGGTGACCGAGGCTTTCAGGCGGATCTGCCAGGAAAGGGGGTGGTAAAAGTGAAAAACGATGATGTCATCGAACTGCTTTCGGAAATCGCCCGGTTTGAAGACTCGGTGGATATGGAGAACGACTATCGCATCGGCTGGGGCTGGCGCCATGTCAGGATCTGGCCGGCGACGCTGTCCCGGCTGTTCAAGGACGGCTACCTCGATAACGTCTTTCGCTCCAACTCCCACACCGGCTACCGGTTGAGCGAACTGGGCAAAAGCCTTCTTTCGGCTGAAATTTCGCCGCCTGAGACGCGCCAGGAATTAAAACCAGAGATATCCGACACTCTTTTCGGGGACATCATCGGCCATGACGGCGTGAAAGAGCTTCTCAGGGCGGCACTTCTGGCAGAAAAGCCGGTGCATGTGCTCCTGACCGGGCCACCGGCGCTGGCTAAGACGCTTTTTCTGTGGGACATCGAAAGAGCCGGAGGCGAAAAGGCCATCTGGCTGGTCGGCTCGGCGACTTCGAAGGCCGGGCTGTGGGACCTGGTGGCCGGGCGGGAACCGCAGATTCTGCTTATAGACGAGATCGACAAAATGAACGCCGCCGATACCGCGGCGCTGCTGACCATGATGGAAGGCGGACGGTTGGTGCGGGCTAAAAGGGGCCGTGAACTCAATATCAACAACCCGCTCAGAGTCATCGCCGCCTCAAACCGTTGCGAAAAACTGTCTCCGGAACTCAGGTCGCGCTTTGCCATCCAGAAGCTCGATCCCTATGGGAGGGCCGAGTTTCTGACGGTGGTGAGAGGGGTGTTGGTGCGCTCCGAAGGCCTCGAACTGGAGCTGGCTGGGGAAATCGCCCGCCGTCTGGACGGACTCACCCAGAATGTCCGGGATGCCATCCGGGTGGCCAGGCTTGCGCCTCAACTTGGGGTGGAAAAAGCTGTTGCGTTGTTAATCGGATCAGGGTGAAAGTCAATCTGGGGGGGGGTGACCCCAGAGGTAAGGGGGGAATAGTGTTTAAGTTTTTTTCGGGTATTCACAGACGGGTATCTACAGCGGGTATTTACACTGTAGTCGTGGCCTGTACGTTCCACAGGCTGTGCGACTAATCATTGAGCGAGAACAAGGCGAGTCCGGGGAGGTAGAAAATGTACACATGCAAGATTTGCGGGAGAGAGTTCAAGTCGATCAAGGCGCTCGGCGGGCATACGTCGGGCGCCCACCCGGCGAAAAATATTGAACCGTCTAATGCTGAGGGTGATGTCCCTGAACAGGCGGAAGGTGAAAAGGATGACGAGAGCATCGCCGCTGAAATCAGGGAATATCTGGGTAAGGGTTACAGCTTTGAACAGCTCACGAAGCAGCTTCACTTCAAGGAAAGGACGGTTAGGCAGGAGATAGCCAAGATGACGCCGGCGGCCGATACCCAACCGAGCAGCCTGCCGGCGACCTATAAACAGAGCGAAGTCATTTCCCCCGAGGCCGTTTTACGCCGTTACATGGGCGACAGTTATGAAGAACAATGCGAGCTGCGGGGGATGATGAAACTCCGGGCGTCGATGCTGCTGGTAATGGAGCTGGCCAACATCCAGAAGACGGAAGCCGAAGCGGAGGCCAAACGATTTGAGCCGCTACTCAGAGTGCTCAATGCTTCGCGCGAGGAACTCGATGCCGCGGCGGTAAGAGCCAGGGGTGCGAGTTTAGAGATGGCCAGGGAAGCGGCCCAGGAGGCGGTTGGAGGCGTGCTGGGTTACATCGAGGAGAAGTTGCCCAAGGGGCCGCCCCCGAAGACAGTCGACGAAGCCTATGCCAAGCGGGTCGATAAGGTGATGGACATGATGTGGGGCATGATGGAACAACAGATGGTTCCTGGCCGTGGCGGCGGAAAAATACCTGAAGGCTGGGAGACAGAGCAAAAGAAAGGAGGCGCGTAATGTTTAATCCGGGTATGGCAGGCATCAGCCGGCAGCAGATGGAGCAAGCGCAAGAGGTGGGACAGCACATGGGTATGGAGATCACCAAGCACCGGAAAGAAGGCCGGCTCGAGGTGAGGTTTTACCTCCTAAACCCTAACGACAGTCTCGACCTGGGCGAGCCGGTGGACCAGCTCTGTGATCAACTGGCCTGGGGCTTTTCCACCATGTTCGGCATCAAGGGCAAGATCGTCAATGTGGAATAAGTATTTCGCTATGTTGGCTATGGCGGCTCTTCTGAGGGCTGATTACGAGATCCGCAACCCGCCGGAGGATTCAACTCCTCCAGCGGATTCTTGCCAGTTAAGCAGCAATGCTTTGGCTTTACGACAAAAAAGATGGGCGGAAAAGGCGGTTCGGAAGTACGCTGAAGCTCAGGATAAGAAGTGGCGAAACTGGCAGGAGGCTATGTTTGAACGGGACTGACTATTGAATCGGTCTGTTTTCCGCCCACAAACTACATGAACAATCTTACGAAGAAATACACCTGCAGTCTTAAATAATTGTGAGCTTGACAATGTTTGTTATAGAGTGTATGTTTAGTGCGCAGAAAACAGCTACTAAATAGCAAACACCAGCGGTTCGAGGAATCCAATGTTGAATATAAAAGATATACGACAGCAGCTTGAAGAAGCTGGACTCGGAATCCACAGTATAGAATCCGAACCTCAGATATTCAATCGAAGGCCTGATTTCAGGGTCCGAGTTGACATCGATGGAAGAGAAATCGACTTAATAATTGAGGTGAAGGAGCGACCGCATCTCGTTGATTTACGTATGGGAGCTGAACTATTTAGTCAGTCAGTTGGAGTAAACCAAATCCCCATTGTCGCGTCACATTTTATGGGGCCCAATAGAAGGGCTATGCTAAAAGAAATGGGCGTTGGCTACATAGATATGGCTGGAAACATTTATATCAGAGCGCCGGGGATTTTTATAGAACGCGAGGGAAGATCTAATCCTTTTGTTTCCAACCGCGAGGGATTAAACCCGTTTTCGGATAAAGCATCAATAATATTACGTATCTTATTGGATGAGCCAAATCGGTTTTGGGGAATTAGAGAAATCGCAAATTTAGGCGGCATCAATCCAGGATGGGTTTCAGTGGTGGTTGACAACTTGGTAGAAAGAGGTTTGGTTGATTTTAACCGCGAAAAAGGCGTTAGTTTGCTTCGAGGAGAGGATTTAATTAAAGAGTGGTCTGACATATATGATTGGCGTCGGAATAAATTCCAGTATTATTATTGCCATGCATTGAACATTCAAGAATTGCTTGGCAGAATTAGCAACATCAATCTAGAGAGCGACAAATCAATCGCGCTCGGATTCCAAGCTGGGGCATACTTGTTATCCCCTTATGCAACATTCAACCAGATCCATCTCATCATTGACGGCCACTCCTTTGACACCATTCGACCCGAAATAGAACGACAGCTTGAATTGGAGCCAAAAAAAGAAGGGGCAAATATAATACTAGTTCGCCCTTATTATAAGTATTCGGCGTTATTTGGTGCGCGTAGAATTGACAAATGGAATGTTGTCTCAGATATCCAATTGTACCTTGATCTCAATAAATACCCACTTAGAGGTACAGAACAAGCAGAACACTTATTTGAGAAAGTAATTCGGCCCAAATTTCGGCGGAAGATAAAGGGCTAATGTGGAAATAACAGATACTGATCGTTTCGCGCTACTTAAAACACTGGAGATTTTGGCGCCTTATTTGGAAGAGATTGTTATCGTCGGTGGATGGGTTCCACTTATTCATCGCCATTATGGCCAAATTCCATCTCGTCACCCATCAGTTCGGACGATGGATATTGATGTTGCCATTCCTAGACGCTTAGAAGATCGTGGGCGCCCAACCATCGATGAACTGCTGACCTCAGCAGGATATTCAGTGCAAATATACGGATCAGACATTGGTGCCGTGAAATACGAAGCCTTCTCTCCTGTAGCTGAGATCGAGTTCCTTACTCCGGAAATAGGACGACCTGGAAATCCAATAGTATCTGTACAAAGTGGCTTACAAGCTCAAGCGCTCAGGTATCTCCAGATTCTTCTCGAGAATGCAAACGAGATCAATGTCAATGAATCCTTAGCAGGGCAAGATTTCTCATTAGTCGTTAGAGTTCCTTCGCCCGGAGCCTTCATATATCAAAAGGGACTTACGCTCAACAATAGGCACGCTAAGGCACCTAAAGACTTGTATTACATCTTTGATTTACTAGATTCTTCAACAGAGTTGTGGGATTCTATCCTGCTGGAAGTCAAAGAATTGAAGTCAAAGTACTCAGCACGTTGGTTTAGCCGCTTTGTCAAGAACATCGCCGGATTTTTTCCGGAAACTGGTGCCATAGGTCCTGCTTTACTTGCGTCCCAATACAGTGGACCTATGCCCAGTGAAACCTTTCGTAATTATTCTTATCGAGTATTCAGAAATTTCCTACAAGCTTTGAAGTAACCTTTTAAATGGGCGAGTAATATCCTAAGCTAAAATACCCTCACCCTATTGACACATCAAACACAGCCTGTATAATCTAAAACCGTAAGCCTCGTGAGCTTGCCGACTGAAGTTGGCTCACGAGGCTATTTGTATTCAGCGGCAGCTCACAGGCTCGCATAAGGGGTCAGCACTCCGGACCGGCAAGGTTCAGGCTGACCCCTTTGCCTTTCCGCCCGGAGTGCACCCCGAGAAATGTCCCGGCCGCGAACGGACCGAGACTAAAGAGGAGGTGCCCGCATGGGTAAGTACGCAAGCTGGTCTGACCTGGAGAAAAACGTCCCCGTCACCTACCAAGAGAAGGCAACCCCGGAATCCTATCGCACCGGCATGAACGGCATCGCGCCGACCGGGCTGAAGGTGAAGGAAGGCCGGGTAAACCACTATCGCGACGGCGTTGACGGCAAGGGCCCGGTCATGGTGAGCGGCTACAAGCGCGCCATGTTCGAGTAGCGCCTGCTCTGCCTGATGCCTTTTCCTTGTGGTTGATATGAGTTCCCCTGCCGCCGTCGCGGCGGCGACAGGGGAACCAACCCGGGAGAGACGGCACCAGGCAAACGCCGTAAGTTCGATCGAAAGTAAGTTGGAGGAAACCATGTTCACTTCACAGCAAATCAGCGGGCCTGTGGCGCCGGGGCAGTATAACCCGATGCAGGTAAGCGGGCCGGGCGCCTATTATCCGACCCAGACCGAAGATCCCTTTTCGGGGATGTTCAGCGCCATGATGCCGATGATCATGATGGTGATGATGATGGCTATCATCATGCCGATGATGAAGGGCGTCACGTCCAAAGACTGATTCAAAAAAAGAATAGAACCAGGAGGAAATTAAAACATGTACGCAACACAGCAGGCCCGTCCCCAGCAGTATCAGTACGGCACCGTCGGCGGCTACTATCCCCAGCAGACCAACGACATGTCGAGTATGTTCTCGGCGATGATGCCGATGATCATGATGGTGATGATGATGGCCATCATGATGCCGATGATGAAGGGCATCACCGGAAAGTCCTAGGCGATTCCAGCGAACAGGAGGAGAAAAACTCATGACAAAAGAGATCATTCCGCAGCAGCTCCCGGGCTATCCCGGTACGCGACCTCCGAAGGGCTGGGTGCCGCCGCTCGGTCAGTCGTTGTCGCTGCTTGGGGTTTACGACAACGAATCTGGCTACTGGATGGGGTTGCCGCTTCAGGTGCTCAGAGAGGCACTCCTTTCCGCTGAGGTTCTGCAAACCGAGGACCGCATCGATGAGCGCGATAAGGTTGAAGTCACCATCCCTGACCTGAGCGCCCAAGACACGGTCAAAACCACGGAGCTTGAAGTGCCGGCGGGAGAGGTATGGTATCTTAACCGCCTCAACCTCATCACCGAGGCTGAAGTGTCGGGCAATATCCGTGTCTCGAAGTTCCCCAAGGCGGATACCGTCGATAAGAAGTACCTCGGCACCGATCAGGCGGCCGGAAACGACGAAGACTACGATCTGGCAGCTCCCGGCGAACTCGGCGCCGATCTGCGGTTGGTGGGTGGCGACAAGCTGACGCTGGTGGCCACGGTGACCGCCGCCGGCGGCGCGACAGCCGACCGCAAGGTGACCCTGAATCCCTTCGGCCGCAAGACGCGACGCCTGGTTTAAACATAGGGAGGGAAACTATGCCCTATGCGATGGCGCCGCCAGGCTACCGGGCAATCCTCGTAGGCCAGACTGACAGCATTAAGGGAATGAGCACCTTCGCCCCGCTTGAGGAAAGCGCCGACGAGGGTGCTCTTTTCTTGACCCGGCTAGATTTCGAGGCTATTCCCTCGGCTGAGGCGCTTGCCCGGCTGGAGCGGGCTTTTGAGGATGCCGGCGTCGAGCACTGGCCGGGTTACGAATACATCGTTTACGCGGATCCCGGCCAACCTGCCGTTTATCTCGCCTGGCAGAAGGGTGCGGCCTGGCTGCCGGTCATCGCCGGGATCATCGGCTTTATCGCCCTACCGCCGCTGGTCGGCACGCTTGTTTGGTGGCTGATACCCGAGGAAGTGAAAAGCCTCATATCCACCCTTCTCAACATGGGCATGATGCTACTGGTCATGTTCGTGCTGATGCAGGTGATGAAGCCGCTGACCGCTC
Source organism: Dehalogenimonas sp. NIT-SK1 (assembly GCF_055384165.1). Classification (NCBI taxonomy): domain Bacteria; kingdom Bacillati; phylum Chloroflexota; class Dehalococcoidia; order Dehalococcoidales; family Dehalococcoidaceae; genus Dehalogenimonas; species Dehalogenimonas sp. NIT-SK1. The sequence goes on along the minus strand of NZ_AP042352.1, from coordinate 237,255 downwards.
CGGACAAGCCCAAAAAGCTTAAAGAGGCATCACCATGAACCATTACCCTGAAGAATACCGGGGTTACTACCCCGAAAGCTATCAGCCGCTGTTCTGGCAGGCGGTGTTTTCGGGCATTATCGGCTTCGCCATGATGATTGCCATGAGCGCCTGGGCGTTGTCGCTGGTCAGAAAAGCCCTCAAGGGCGAAGACGTGGAGTTCCCGCTGTGAGTCCAGCCTTGTCGGTGATGGGCAGCGCGCTGGGCGACATTTTCTGGGATCTGCCGCCATGGCTTTACTACTCTCCCGGCTACGACCTTGGCCTGTCTGTTTACGCGGCCAATCCCAGCGGGGGCGAGCAGGAATACGCGCTCATCGCCCGGCTTTCGCGGGACGGCCAACAGATCAGTGAGGAAGCGCTGCCGGTGGGCGGCTACGCTTGGTTCAAGGCCGAGCCGGGGGACCTGGTTCAGCTGAAAGGGTCATTGCGCTTTACCGAGACGAACGCGGTGCTGACGGTGCTCCTTTATGAGAAAGAAAGCGGTGAGGTGGTGGATTCGGTGGCCACCATGCTGGTGGCGCCAAGCAGTTCGGTGCTGCCGCCGGCCTGGCCGGGCGCGCCGGGGAACAGTGGCTCTTCGGACTTCGACTGGAGCCTGCTTCTCGGCATGATGCTGCCGATCTTGATGGTGGGTATCGTGGCTTCGGCTCTAAAGCCTAAAAAAGAAGAGACCAAGCGGATCGATTCGGCAGGAGCATCTCTGAAACAGCTGCCGGTGGGGAGAGGTGAATGATGCCGGGTGAGTTCTACGTCGAAGGTGGTAAAGCCAGGACCAGCCTCACGGCGATCGAGTCGGCCATTGCCGGACTCGAATCCAGACTGGAAGCGGTAAAAGGCCAGACCGACAAGTTGTCCGGTGAGATCCCGTTCGAGGGTTCGGTTGTTGCCGACTGGCAGACGGCGGAAAGTAATTTGGTGATGGCCGGTGCTCCCGGCGCCAGGTACAAGTTGCATGACTTTAGTATCGCAGTCCACAACCTCTCCGGCAGCCAGGTGACGGTCAGGCTTTATAAGAAGATCAACGGGGCCGAGCGCAAGGTCTATGAGCAGTCATTTGACGCCGCGGCGGACCCGCCGGGCCTGCCGGTGGTCAACGGTACCTGGGCGATTCACGATCCGCTGCGGGTGACGGTCAAGAGCAACGACCCGGCCGACAACGGCAAGTCGGTCGACTACGACTTCATGCTGGAGGCGATGTAGATGAGTCTTCTTTTAAGAGGGAAGTCGGGAGCGACCAAGCTGTCGGAAATTGAGATAGATACCGACAAAGACTGGCAGTCCAGGTGTATCCGTAACCTGGGCGGAATCGACGCCCTGATGCAGCCTGGCGACATCATTTACCGGGGCCAGAACGTGTTCGAGCGACTGCCTTTGAACTACGGCACCGGCTACAACGTCCTCAAGGCGCTTAATCAGGGGGTAGGTCGCCCGGGCTGGTTGGATATCCAGGAACTCATCGCCTATATGACAGGCGCGGTGAACCGGGTTGCCGACCCGCCGCTTCTTTCAATGCCGAGGCCTTCCGTGGGTATCGCCACCGCCGAAGATCACTCTGGCGGCGGTTTTACAACCGGGGCGGCTCGCACTATTTCGGCGCCGGGGATTTCCGTTGCCACAGGCGTTGATTTCGATACGAGCGCGGCAGAATCTTTGTCGGAAACTATTCCGGTGCCCGGTATCGGAGTGACAGCACAACTAGTATAGGAAGGAGACATCGATGCAAGAAGAGAATTATACCGAAGATCCCAAACTGGAGAGTAAATATCGGCGCTTTGAAAAGTTGGGTACCGAGCTGAAGCTACCGGTTTTCCGGACATTCCTCGGGATGGAGGTCCGTAACGGAGAGGGCGATATCATCCACTCGCACCGGCAACGAAGCCATTCCTGGAACCGAAACGCCTATAATTTTCTCTTTTCCCAGATGAACGCATATGGCCTCACGGGGACTAATTTATTCGAAGCCGGAGCGATTTCACTTCGGTGGACCAATGGCAATATCTATCCAAACGGCTCGGGATGGGGTTTTAAACTGGTCGCCGGTTGGGATGAAGCCATCAACGTCAACGAGCGGTCCGCCTCTACAGGTTTTCTCTCCGATCCGGGTGTCACCACGAAGGGCATTATACTTGGCACCAACGCTTTTCCCGAATCTTTTGAAGGCTATGTCCTGGGTGCTGAAATCCCGAACGGCTCGGGTGCCGGGCAGATGGACTATGCCCAGTCGGATCTTCATGCGCTGAACTACGATGCGCTCACCAAAACTCTCACCGACACCTTGATCCGTTATATCAACAACAACTCCGGCGCTGAAATCGGGATCAACGAGGTCGCTCTGTACGGCAGAGTCAAGTTCAACTCGGCCGGAACCGGTAGCGTCATGTTCTCGCGCGATGTCCTGGCATCCACGGTCACCGTGCCCAATACGGGGCAACTCAAAGTGACCTATACCATTCAGCTCGCCTACCCGGCATAACCAATGCCGAGTTTCTTGGCAGCTTGACTCCTTGAAAGGTTTCCTTTGCTAAGCCCCTCCAAAATGTCTCCATAAGCCTGAGAGAAGCCTTCCCTATCGATTACCTTAGGTCTGCCTGTTTTACTGCCTAATTTTCGAGATCTCTCCATGCCCAGCATGAGACGCTCATGTATCATTTCTTTTTCTAACCGGGCATAAGAAGCAGCGATTTCATAAGGGGTCTCTTTGGAAGTTACAGTATCAAGCCACGCATCAGAAACTGACTTTACTCCAACTCCCCATTCTCTAAACTTCTCCAAAGAGATGGAGACATGGGTAACTGAATAAAAGGCTCTGTCCATGCTCTGAATAATCAGTACATCAAAACGTTTGTTAATTGCGTCTTCCAGCAACCTCTGCCAGTCTTTTCTTTGTCTTAAGTTATCTGCTTGTGCCTGATCAGAGTATTCCTTATAGACCTTCCAACGCCTTTCTTTGACAAAGCGCCTTAATAACTCTAACTGATCATTAAGCTTTTCAACTTTGTCTGTTATCGATACCCTGGCGTAGATTACGGCTCTCACTATTCTTCCTCAAAACCCCTTAATTTCATTTCAAGTCTCTCTTCTTCATCAGTTAAATCAAAGACTTCCTTAAGGCGGTCAAGAAGCGTAAGTACCCTGGTATTCAAATCTTCATAAGTTTCAAGGGAGTCCTCAAGTCTATCTGCCATTTCTTCACATTCGGCTTCAGCTGCCTTGCAGATTCTCTCCAGTTCACTTACGTTAAGTACGTATCTAACCTTGCCGTGTGAAACTACTGATTTGATGCCGATAGCGCAAAAAGCCTGCCCTACATTGGAGGGTGTTATATCCATATCAAATTCCTTTTTCTCTCTTGCCGATATCTCTCCGGCAGAAGCCCTGGTTGTCCCTTCAAGCGCCATAACATAGGCAGTTTGAAAAACTGCTAAGATATTCCTTGCTCTCATCATTTCTCTTGCTTTTTCCAGTGTCTCCCTCATATCATCTTTCATTTTCCAGTTCCTCCTTTCCCCTGTTGTACAACAACATACATATGTTTTTCCGATTTAAGAGCCCTCACCACCCTCGCTACCCTTTCTAAGCTAAACCCTTCTCTGCTATCACCTTGGCGATATAGTCCTGGTCCGATATAAAGGCTCTAAAATGCCTGCCATCCTCAGGGCAAACCAGCAGTATAAAAGGCTTGTTGGACCTTCTTCCCCTTGCCATGCGTACAGATAATGGTTTGGAACATATCGGGCACTTTACGTCATTCATTCTTCATCCCTCCTATCAAGATAGAACTTACACAGTAAAAAGATGGCGGTGCTCCTGGTATTGGGGTTATCCTGCTTGGACCCTTTAGCTACCGGCATGATAGAACTTAACGCTTCCCTTACCAGATCAAGCTGGGGGCGGGTAAACTGAAGCTGCATATGGTTTAACTTGGCGCTTTGTGCCTCTTCCCAAGCCCTTAGGTGGCTTGCCAGATCACCTTCATCTATTTGGGATAAAGAGTTTAAACTGCCTGCGGTCTCCGGGAGTATCGAAAGCACTTCACTTTCTGATACCTCGGATAGCACCTTCTTTAAGAGTGCTCCTTTCAGCGCCTGGTCATCTTCACCCTTTAAGTCATTAAGTGCTTGTGCCAGTAGCATCGCCTCGGTATCGTTAAGATTAAGGACAATGCAGGGTACGCTCCCCCAACCCGTTTCCTTAAGTACCTTAAGCCTTTGGTTGCCGGACAGTACCTCGTGGTAGGATTTATCTATAGGTCTTACCACCAGAGGTCCTACCAACCCGTACCTCTCAAGGCTGTTCTTGAGCCTCTCGATGCCCTTTTCATCCATACGGTTGGGGTTCCATGGTGCTTCCTTAAGCCTTTCTAGTTCAATGTCTACAGTCTTCATTTAGTCGTTCTCCTTAATCTTCTTTGGGTATGGCTTGGGTTCTATCCTAAGCCTCCCCTTATATTCCTTATCCAGAAAGTAAAAGTAGCGATGTTTACGGGATTGAGGTATTACCCGTACCCTTACTCCATGGGAGTTAAAGTGTTTAATCGAGTGGCTTCCGAAGTTATGGCTTAAGCTTCTTGAGTGCCTCGCCACCCCGTCACCTATATCAAACATTGGCATAGCTAGGGATACGCCTGTATATACCCAACCCGTTGCCTGATAGATTGTGCCAAGGTGTCCTTGAGTCGGATCAGCATAACTGACCACAAACTTGGTTTTGGTAAAACGCTTCAGGGCTCTTAACGCTATCCCTATTGTTCTTGACTCCGAGTTGGAGGGTAGAGAGTCCGAAAGCCATAGCCTTGATAGAGTCAGGCAATCAGAAGGTGAAGCATTACTAACCATCTTATAGACATTAGCCGGACCTGAACCGAAGGTGATGGCGCCTTCTAATCTCTCCCCGAGGAATACTCCAAAGGCAAGCTTAGTACCGCCTGGCATAGAGTGCAGATAATGATGCTTCTCTAAGATCTTCTTGGCAGCTGTAAAGGGAATGGGTTTGACTATTAGAGATTGGAGCGCCGCCGTCGGGTTTAAACCGCGTCTTGCACTCTGGTCAAGTGCCGTGCTTTCTGTTACACCAGCGGCGCATGTGTTACTTATCCCTTTACGTTCTAGTTTGCACATCTTTGGTCCTCTTCTGTTTCAGTACCCCAAATTACCTTCACTTTTTCTAAGCCGAAAGCTTCTCTCCACTCTTTAGAAAGGGAGTAAGGAAGAAGCGGAAAAACAGTTCTTTTCCTCTTGTTTCGACTTTTATCCGTCACATCCGTCACATTACGATTGGCGTAGCTTTGGAGATTATCCGTCACATTTACCGTTTTTGGAGTGTTTGTGACGGATAAAATGGGGCTTTCTTCTACGTTTGGCTCAAAGCTAGGTGTGACGGATGTGACGTTTAAATCCCTGGAAGTAGGCAGGTAACGGCTAAAAGCGTCATTAAAATCGTCTTTCTGATACCCTTTGTAAGTATCTGCACCGGAGCGGATTGATCTGCTTTTTATGCCATAGGGTTTGAGCATCCTGGAGAGCTTTCTTTGAGAAAGGTTAATACCTCCATGTTCGCTCCAGGGGGATTCCTCTTGGGACTTGAGAGAGTCAGTTAAAGCAGAGGAGGATATCCTATCCAACCCTTCACTTTCCAGTATCTCCCTTATATCTGATAACAGTTGCACGTTAAGCGAATCATCTTGTCTTTCTTCACCTGTCATCAGGTTAATAAGTGACTCCGTTGCTTTAGCAAACCATTCTTCCCCTGCAGAGTAGGCGATAACGAGCAGTGGCTCACAGCAGTCAGCAGCCCTGTCATCAAGGTTTTCAGGAATGGCTACCTCTTCGTCTGTAAGTTTTAAGTTAAGACATAGCTCCAGGCGTTCTCTTAAAGACCCTGCTTCTTTCCACGTCTTTCTCAAGCGGAACTTTTCTGTCTTCTCCTCTTCTATCTTGCGCTTTAGAAGCACGGGTATGCTCCTGTCTGCAATGGTAGAAGGAAGCTTGCCGATACCGGCAATGGCCTTAGGACAGAAAGTTGAAAGGTCTTTGTACCCGATATCGGCACCCTTCCCTACACATATAGAAGACTTGCCTCCCCTGCGATAACCGCTGTTTAGTATCCCCCGGAGTGTTTCTGAGTATTCCTTCTCGCCTTTAAAGGCGGCATCTGACTCATCAAGTAGCAGTGTCGGACATTCTGCATCAATTTTACGAGCCAGGACCGCTGAGGTTGCTCTTCCGGTGGGCCAAGGGTTGGATACAAGCGTCTCAAGCACCTCCAAGAGTCGTGTCTTGCCTGATCTTTTCTCAGCTGAATGGATATTAAGATAAGGAGTAGTATCAGCATGGCCTATCAGGTAGGTATGCGCCACCCATAAGACAATGGCAACTAGTTGTTCAGACGTGAGTACAACATATCTCTTAATAAAGGCAGATATATCATCAAGAAGAGAAGAAAGATCGACTCGGTCAGGTGGCGTATAGGGAAGTGTATTGAGTACAAGTTCTAAGAGCTCCTCTTTGGTTCCACTACCTTCAAACCAGTCATAGATATCTTCTTTTTCAGAGAGGTTAGGTAGATTTACTATCTTCACTTCTTTAGCAATCGAATAAAGAGAAGAGGCAATTTGCTTTGCATGGTGTCTGCCCGGTTCATCATTATCTGGAAGAATGGCAACTTTTCGGGAGGTGAAGTAGTAAGAATACTCATCTCTCCATTTACCCGCCCCCATAGGTGAACAGGTAGCTGTCAGACCGTGTTCTGCAAGTGACTCAACTCCCTTTTCCCCTTCAGCAATAAAGACCAGTTCATCAAGTAGAGCCTTAAGCAGTTCAGGAAGTCGGTAAAGAACAGGACTGATACCTTTGAGATTATAGATCCAACTACCATTTCCATCAGGTCTTCTCTGTTTGAAGGCTTTGGGAGTATAGCGAACTACTTGGAAGATGAGCTTTCCGCTCTCATCTCTATAGTCGTAGACTACTTCTATACTTTTCTTAATAGTAGATCTGGTGTTTGATTCGATACCCAATTTGTCAGCTAGTTTATGAGTATCTCCCTTTTCTCCACAAGCCAGGCAATAGAACCCCTTCTCAGTAAATCTCAGGTTAGGGGTATGCTGATCATTGTGGAATGGACAGAGTGAAGTGTACCAGCCGTTTTTGTCCGGTCCTGATACTTTGCGTAGATGTTTTTTTATTTCGTTTAGTTGTTCAATCATAAGATCCACTCTGGGTGCATGCCGGTGATAATTGGTATACTAAATATAAGCACGGCACTTCAGATGCCGTCATCATGCCGAAAGGGCATTTTCAAACGTAAAAAGGATGCCTTTTCATGCCTTTTAGGCACTTTGGAGGTTTTATATGGAAAGAAGGAATCACCGAGATGAGAAAATTGTACAGTTCGTTATCAATTGTGCAAACAGGAAGCCCAAACCAATAAGACGTGCGATTGCTCTGGAGGTGGAGAAGGAATTTGGGGTTACCATCTCTGAGCGTACAATTGGAAGATATTGTAACAAAGCCAATGAATCTACTGATATCGATCAAACAGTTAGCTCGAATGTGGATATATGCAAGGCATCTCCAGAGGGTCTTGATACTCTAATGCTTATTAAATGGGGTGTTCCAAAAGAAGCGGCGCCAGACATCTTAGGTGATTGGAGGAAGCATCATGAGAGAGGAGAGCATGAAATTTGCAATGCCTACGGGAAACTGAAAAGAAACCTTATGGATAGAGAAATCCCGTATGAACAAGCTAATGCCCTTCTGGAATATGAGAAGGGAGCCATAGAATTTGATGATAGTGAAACCCATACGAGTATTGAAATCATAGAAGCGTTACGTCCTTGGGAGGATTCTAAGAATACAAAATTAGCATTTAAGGAGATACGCAGGAAAAATAAAAGTACGTGGGAAGATATGGAGAACTCGTATGAATGTGGATTCTGTGAGAAATGTTATAGCCCCATGAGTGGTGACCCTTCACATGGGATAGAGCCGAATACCCCTTTTGAGGATCTGCCTGAAAGTTGGACTTGTCCTGCTTGTGGGCGAAGGAAAGAACAGTTTAAAAAGATGGGTGAATAATCAGCCTGTCGTAATAGTGTGTGCTTATCAAATGGTTTAAGCGTATTTAAAGCTTGGAGCGCCTTCCGAAACCCTACCCCCTAAATCAGGCAAAATCTACGAACAAAAATCTTATAAAATGAGTCTTCCGAAACCATATGGTTTGTAAAGGTGAAAAGGCAGTGAAATTTAGATAATAAATAGAATGTTTTGAATATCTTCATCTTATTTTGCAAAAAGGAAAGATAATTCACTGTAGTCACTTGTTTTCATAACAAACAACAAAATGGTCAAAATACTTTGAGGGTGATTGTAGTAATACTAAGAATGAATACTATAAATACTGCAATTACTATAAAGATATCTTTTTTGCTAAAACTATTTTTGTTTTGCATTAATCTTTTTACTCCAAGTTCTAAGAAATAACTTGCGCGCTTTCAAAGTGAGATCCATTACCGCCCCAACCGGACACAAATAGGAACACCAAAAGTTATAGATAAGGGCACTGAATAAAAGCGTGGCAATTAAAAGAACCCAATCTACGGCAGGACCAGACATTGCGAATAGTGTTGCCCATGGTTCAAAAACAGATACTGAAGGGTCACCGGTTGCTAGTACCATAAATACTGCAAACAATAAAACAATATATCTTACTGGTTTTAGACGTTTACTTAGTTTTGAGCTTGGCTTGATACCGCCACGCCCAACTGAATAGGCAACTTCTTGAACGGCTGCAAATGGACAAAGCCAGAAGCAATATATATTTTTACCAAAAAAGATAGCGATGCCTAATATGCTAAAAACCAGTATATATATAAATAAAGTAGTCTGTAGATGTGGGGCTATTCCCACGATCCAAGTTGTGAAGTTGGTAAGGCTAAGTGGGCGAGAAAGAATAATGCCTAAGAATACCAGTCCGTAACCAAGTGTTATGTAACGACGCCATTTAATGCGTTTTAATATAGGTACATTTCTTAGCGCAATGGTACCTAAAAGTCCAATTATAAGTAAGATTTCTCCGAATCCGAAGTTGATGCTTTCTTTTTCCTGCGGATAAGGGTTCCCCAAGTATTCTGATAATACCTGTCTGCCGTTTTGCACACCGACAGCAACGCCGTTTGAAGATATGGTGGCACCTGATATTGCATCTACATCTTCACCAAGGGTTAATGGTACACAGTAATTTAGCCCGATATATTGTTCAAAGAATCCGTATTGATAGAGGGTATCAAACCAAACTTCACTCTCTTTGTTTTTAGGAACGGTTATTGCTGCGATTGTGCCATCTGTACTATAGGTTGTAACAACCGTAAGAGGGCCACCATAACCATAGCCTTCTGATACAGCAACATAACCTAATATATTAGCATCATATCCGCCATATAAATAGTTGTCCCCGTTCGAACCTTCAAGCAAAAGAGAAAACTCTTGCGCTTCAGGTAAAGCTTCAGCTAGATACGCATCAATATCTTGATCGCCGCCGGTATTTCCATATATGCCGGCGCCCAATAAGACCAGCGCAATAATTGCAATAATAAACTTCTTCACTGTCTATTTGTATCCATTTTCTCGTTATATTTGCACATAAAAGAAAACTATAATCCCCCGAGTTGCCACGGGTAATACAACTCGGGGGTTAACTTTTATGAAATAGCTCTTGATTGCTTTATTAAGCGTGCAACCCAAGCGACTTACTACCTTATCTACTTAAAGATACCCGTTATTTGTCTACCCTGCGTCTTACTGATCTTGCCGCAAATAACAACGGTACTACAGCTAACAATAACACTATGACGCCCACTATCCATGCTGACGTATATTCAAATTCATATGTAGCACTGGCATATGTGTGTTGAATAGCAAACAAAGCTAGTAACAGCCCCAATATGCCAAGTACCCACTCATTCCACTTTAAAGTGATATTATTCTTTTTAAACCAGGTAAATAGCATAGTTAGTCCAACTGCTAATGCAATTGTTAAGAAAAAATATATAGCATCCATTTCAATTTCCTTTATTTTCTATCGAATTTAGTATCTATTTCTAAGTACCGGGATCAAAGCCGTATATCGGTCCTTCTTCTTTCCACCAGTTAGAATTTTCCATGGTTAAATCACCATATCCTAATGCTTTCTCCATATTGGTAAAAAAACTATTAAAAACAGTCGTGTTAGCAACAACACCTTTTACTATTTTGTGCACTAATGAAGCATTTTCCAAACCTAAATAAGTAAAAGGGCAGGAGGATTGACACATACCGCACTGGTTATGGCAACCACTCCAATCCGTTCGGTAGCCGAGATATCCTTGTACATTCCACCAATTACCTGAATCCCAAGTTGGTTCGTCTTCTTGGTGCACACCCCCAGAGACGCAAACGTCACGGCATATATAACAGGTTTTGCAAAACTCAAACATACCTGCATCAATTGGCGGGGTAGGAGCTATCGGTAAATCAGTTACTACTCTTTCAGAACCACGTTGTGAAGAACCAAGCTTCCAATGGATAGCAGCACCTGTTCTACCCTGTTCACCTTGCCCGTCAAAAGTGGTAAAGCAACCACCCGGTCCCCATCCAATTGGCCAATATAAAGCGTGATAACCTAGATTCTTAATAAACATTTGGACTAAAGTGCCTACCCTAGCGAAATCTTTGTATACAGTATATGGTCCAGCACCTGCTATACCACCCGTCCTCTTATTGAGTTCTTGTGGTTGAGGTAGGGTGAAAGTGAAAATGGATTCACACTTTGTTGGAATAACCCACTCTGCATCATTGTAGTAGCTATAATCCGCTTCCTTAAAGTTAATAGGTACGGCATGGTCAGGAACCTTGGGATAAAATTTTGCATCGATCATTCCTGGTCCACCTATTTCACTGTATGTTCCTTTTCCTAGAGCCATCGGCTGAGCTTTCTTATATATTAGTTTTTTGCATTTGGGATCTGCCAGGTTAAGAGCACCAACGCCACCAGCACCAAAATATTTTGCAGCTGCCCTCAGCATTAGAAAATTGTCTTCTGGAGTACCCTCCCATTTTGGTACGCTCCCATCAGGTGGCGCTGAATCATGTGGCGGACCATACAAACCCCATCTCGCGTAAAACTTACCGGGTTGATCAGGATAAGGTTGGAATAGTCCGTGCCCTTCCTCACCACTACCAGGAAATGGTTGAGTTACTGCGTAAAATAGTGCATCCGCCCGCTGATCCCCTCTCCCGTGTAACCCACCGTCCCAACCAGGGAACCTCTCTTTTTTAGCGGCCAAAATTCGCTTCTTTTGCTCTTCATCTGACATTCTCATCTGAAGCCTATTGCCCCATGATGTAAAGGGAGCATCTGGAGGGCCTTCATAGACACCCTTATGCTGATACCCGTCATATCTATCAAAAATATCCCAGTCAACTGTAATCGTAGGGTCAAAATGCTCTCGATGCTTAACGTACCAAGGTTGATCTTTAGTAGAATTTGCTTCGCTTGAAACAAATTCATCAAGATCATGAAAAACAGGCATGGCAGCCACCGCAGCACCAATACCGCCCCCGGCTAATCCTAGTCCTTTCATGAAATCTCGGCGGCTAATCGTTTTATGAAATTTACTCATAAATTTATCCTAAAGATATATTTAGGTCTTTCCCTAGAGCCATTCAGTCTTTCCTGAACGCCAAATATCCATAAGCGTTTCCTCAGTACAAATACACAGTTGATTATTTGTATTCTAGCATTTTATATAGTAATGTCAATTGCACAAAATACGCAAAGATATATAAAATAAATGTACTTAAGTATTAATACTTAAGTACTAGTCTTTGCTAATTTACTACATATCGAACACGAGTTACTTTAAATAATAAAAACTACAGTTATTTTTGCATCTTAACATCCTGCAAACCCCATCACCATTGTTTCAGGGAGAGTCCAACCCTCCCCCGTCTCCACCAAGAACAATGAAGAGCCATTTGGTTTATCGCTAAGTGGCTCATTTAAGATATGTATCTTAGATCCTTTCTTAGATACTGCTATCTGAAAGATAGGTTTAAATGGTGGTTTTGGTTTAACTGCAATGATAGAACGACTCTTCTTAAAATCTATATACACAGCATCTAGCATAGTAACAAGTATCTTCCTTTGTTCTGAAAGTGTTGCCTTAGACCATAGGGAAGGTAGATTCATAATAAGCTTTCCTGCTTCTTCGGCTGCATTGTAGTCAGGGATAACCAGGGATTCTAAGGTAAGCTCCAAGAGTTTCTTCTGTCGGGAGTATTCACTATCGGGAAGTAAACCATCTATATAAGCTCTAGCCATACGCTTAAGTTTAGTGGTTACCTGTTTTCTTTCTTTATCTACCCTGGTTACTTCATCCTTTAGGCTTATAACAGATAATACTTCTTCTAACCATGAGGGTTTAAGCTCTATAGCTTTAACCAGTTCTATCATTTGATTATCTACTATCTCGCAAGGGATAGTGCCCCCATGAGCTATGCATTGGTCGATGCTTCTTGATGCCCTATGTTCCCTATAATACTTTCTGCCATTATGATAGGTTTGTGCCCACATCGGCATACCGCAATATGCACATCTAGCAAGACCTTTAAGCAGGTATTCCCTTTGGGGTTTAGACTGAAGTGTCTCTGATCTGCCTGAGTTCTTCTTTAGAGTAGCTTGTACCATATTAAAGAGAGTCTTGGTTACCAGTGGTTTATGCATTCCGGGAAGCAGTTTATCTCTATGCTTTATCTTTCCCATGTAGAAAGGATTATGCAGAATGCCCCTTACTGAAGCATTGGTAAAGAGCTTTGGTCCTGAAGTAAGGTTGCCGCAGGCATCTTCTATTCTTTTGGTATTACGGGTGCGAAAACCCTTGTCATTAAGATATTTAGCCATTTGTGACAAAGTAACAGTTCCTATAGCATAGCGCTTGAATAACTCTTTGACTGCTTTACTTTCCTTTGGGTGGATATGCATTCCTCCAGGGTGTTCGGGATTGCAGCGAAGTGTTTTCTCCCCCTTCTCCCCTTTCTCCCAACAGGACTCATAACCAAAGGGGATAGTACCGTTATGTTTGCCTTCTATCGCCCTTTGCCCCAATCCCTTTTTAACATGGACACTGAGTGACTCACTGCTGTATTGGGCAAAGGCTCCCATCATCTGCATCTGCAGCATCCCCTGTGGTGTAGAGTAGTCGATATTGCTTTCAGTTATAGAAACCAATCCGACCCTATACTTTCCCAGCATCCCTAAGGATTCAAGTGCCACTCTTAAGTTGCGTGACCAACGATCCACAGTATGTACGATAACAAGATCGAACTGCCCTTTCTTGGCATCATCAAGCAGTTTTCTGAACATAGGCCTCTTGTGAATACTGTCAACGTGTGCCGATTTACCTTCTTCGCGATAGATACTTACTATCTGCCAGCCTTTGTTTTTGCAGAGTTCCTTAAATAGCCTCTCTTGGGCATCAAGCGAGTATCCATCTATCTGTGATACTGAAGATACCCTAAGATATGCAACTACCCTCTTTGCTTCAGTCATTATCATCTCTCATATTTCTTGAAGCAACTGCTACGGAAACTTCGGCTAGATTCTTAATAAATTCATTTATCATAAGCTTTTCAACCTCACCCTCGGAAGAATTGGCAGGCATTGTATACTTTGAGTGTATACCCGTCAACGAGTTTTCTTCCTGCTTGAGGTTTTCGTTTTCCATGTTATAGAGACTCCGCCAGTACTTTTTCAGCGTCTAAAAGTCTTTTCAAAGTTGCATAAGGAGAAGATATGCGCTACGCCCTCATCTCTAAGAATTTATCGATCGACCGGCTCGAAGCCGAGGCCAGTAAAATTGGCGCCCGCAACATCCGAAAAGCCAGCCTGATCGGCCAGGTGTTTTGCGAACTCGACCAGGCGCAAGCTGACAGGTTGTCGGCCATTCCCGGCATTGCGCTCAAAGCTCTCAGGCAGTACAGCACGAGCCAGGTGATCGCCCAGACTCCGGTAGTGGAAAGCATCTCCGACGTCTTCTATCTGCTCCGAAGCTATTTTAACCCGCCGATCATGGGCACCGGCCTTACGGTAGCCGTCCTGGACAGCGGTGTCCGCAAGACGCACCAGTCGCTGCAGGGCAAGGTGGTCTATGAGGCCAATTTTACCGGATCGCCGACAGCGTCGGACGTTTACGGCCACGGCACCCAGGTGGCTTTTGTAATCGCTGGCGGCATGCATGCCCTTGGCGGCAATGCCGGCGTCTCACCGGGTGCTTCGATTATGAACATCAAAGTCATCGGCGATGAGGGTATCGCCACGGATGAGGCCATCGTGCTCGGCATCGACCGGGTATGTGATCTGGCCGAGCAGGCCCGCACTTCAGGTCTTTTTCCTGCCGATGAGCTGTATCCCAACATGATAAATCTCTCGCTCGGCGGTGAGGACGACGGCGACCCCGACAACCCGGTGCGCGCCGCCTGCCGGGCAGCCAGTATCGAGTACGGACTGGACGTGATCGCCGCGGCGGGCAACACCGGACCGAAGATGACGACGATGATGCTGCCGGCCTGTGAGCCGGAGGTGGTTGCCGTCGGCGCCATAGAAACGCATGGCGAGCTTGCCGTTTGGGAGAAATCCTCCCGCGGGCCCACGGTACAGGGCGAGACCAAGCCGGATTTCGTTATTTGGGGGACGAACCTTGAGATGGCGTCGGACAAGAATGACGATGGGTATGTGGTTAAGTCAGGGACAAGCTTCGCCGCGCCGATGCTTTCAGGACTCACCGGGCTTCTGTGGGAAAGCGGACGCCGGGCTTACGGCGAAGGCTGGCAGTACCGCTGGACGCTGGCCAGGGACGTGGCGCCGTATTTTTCCACCAAGCCGCAGGATGCCCCCCTAAACAAGGACAACGCCTACGGCTACGGGCTGCCGGCCATGGGTGCCATGCTCGGGCAGGTGACATCGGGTAGCTCACCTTCGACTCAGACGGCGGAGATGATGCAAATGATGACGGCCATGATGCTGATGGCCGGAGTGATGGGGGCGAATTAAATGAACAAGGGAATGATGGCGGCCATTGTTATTGAGCTCGTCGGCATTGCGACGATCGGTATAGGTATCGGCATCGAGCTGGCGAGTAATGTCGATTTCGGTCTGGTGGTGACCACCACCGGCAGCTGTCTGGTGGCTATGGGCGGCGTCATCTGGGGCAAGTTCATCTGCGTCACCCGAAGGAGGGAATAACCACTATGGAAAGAATTTATATCGCCCTGGCAGCTTTATTTGGCGGTTTTATCGCCGCGCTCCTGGGCTGGCTGGAAAGCGGTGAGGCCTTTAACATCCGCAAGTTCGGCGGGTCGATGATCCGCACCGTATTCGCCGGTGTTATCCTGGCGCTCAGCATCGACTCAACCGGACAGGTGAACATCGCAAGCATCTTCTACGCCTTCCTGGGCGGTGCCGGAGTAGACGTCATCGGTAACCGCCTGGCGGGTAATTTCGGCAACGGCAGCTTTCCGTTGGCGGAGAGTTCTGGAAAGGATGACCCGGAGGATTAGATGGCGCAGTATGCCGACATTATTGAGATCATTGCCCCATCGGAGGCTGTTTCGGGCAGCCGGGTGGACATCACCGTCCGGGTTAAAAACACCCATTCCGCGCCCATCGGCGTCAGGGTCGAAGCGACGCTCGATTACGGCGTTTCGCCGCAACCGGCTGTCATCTTTCCGACCGACTGGGCTAACATCGACGCGCAGGCTGTCTGGCCGTTTTCCGGTTATTTCTACATGCCCAGCCAGAAGGTGACCATTCGTGCCAAGAGTTTTTGGTACGGCGCCGACGGTGGGTGGTACGCCGACGACGAGATGGCCAAAACGGTCAACGTGGGTTCAAGTGGCCAGCCCATAATTTCGGACTTCCGCATTGCGGATTTCATCAAGGTATAGGAGGAACAAATGGCTTTCAAAACACTCAATCTGGAACTCAAGCCTTTTGCGGCGCAAGGTAATGGCGCTGTCGCCCTGGCTGAAGACCCGGTAGCGCCCGGCTGGTATATCGATCCGGCCACCGGCCAGCACATTTTCTATGACCCGGTGGCGGGGAAATTCTTCACCGCGGCCGGCGGCGTCTATATCCCGCTCGGTTACATGAATCCGGCGCCGAAGCAGGTGGCGGTGGCTCCGGGGGATCGTTTGATGGTAAGCATCTCTTTTAAGTACACCGGTCCGGCGGTTACCGGCGTGACCGGGTACTACTGCATCGGCACGAACGGGATGTTTGGTTTCGATGAGAAACTGGTGCAACAGACCACCTTTAGTATCCCGCAGATAACCACACCGCCGTCGTACCCGAATGTCACCAATTCCTATATCTTCACCATTCCATCTAACGTCGACACCAACTGGGATGACATCTACGTCAAGATTTTTGGCGGCAGTCCTAGTATCGGCGGTCAGGCGACGACCAACTATCTCTTCGGCTACGAGAACGCCCTCGTTATCGCCGGCAGTCAGCCGACGATCACCGAATTCAAGATTTCGGACTTCGCCAAGGTATAGGAGGGGCAGGTGGTACTCGATATCGTCTTTGCGCCGATGGCGCTTTCGCCGGGGACTTTCAACGCCGGGGACACCCTCAGGGTGACGGTATCCTTCAAGTATGTCATCGGCGTGAACACGACGGTCAAGCTTCTGGCCGGACCTTATTCGACCAATCTTTTTGGCAAGCACATGGTGAACGCCTGCGTCGGCCAGGCGGATGTGCCGCTTGCGGCAAGTTCGGAACCGGCTGAAGGCTCGGCCTCGGTCGATTTCCTGCTTGTGCCCAAGTCAAGCGGCGGCATTGACAACGGCACCTACGGCCTTCGGGTCTGGATCGAGGACACTAACGCTGTGGCTGAACAGGATAACGTCATCATCGTCACCGGCAATGCTTCGGGCGGCGACATGCTGTCGTCTATGCTGCCGATGCTGATGATGCTCTTGATGATGGGGCTCATCATGCCGATGACGCAGGAGATGGGTGAGGAGACCGGCTAGTGGGCAAGACTTACCTTGAACTCGACGAAGTGGCGAGACTGGAAGGCGCAGCTGTGTATCTCAGGGACCGGCTGCTCATTCGGCTGCTTTTTCACCTGGGCTGCCGGGTATCCGAGGCGCTGGCTGTCAGGGTGAAGGACCTTGATTTTCGCCGGGGCACGGTGACCATCGAGCACCTGAAGTCACGCATCCGGCTGTTGTGTCCGGAGTGTGGCGCCAGGCTGGGCAAAGGGCACAAGTTTTGCCCGGTGTGTGGCCGGAAGGTGGAGAAGGCGGTTTCTCAGGAAAAGGAGCATCACCGTTTCCGGACGCTGCCGGTGGATAAAACCACTCTCGGTCTGCTCAAGGAATACATCGGCCGCGGCGGCACGGTGGCCAGAAATGGTGAAAAGATGCTCTTCGATCTCGGCCGTAACCGGGCCTGGCAGATCGTCAGGGACTGTGCCGAGCGCGCCGGGATACCCCGCCTTGTGAACGTCGAAAGCGGCAAGACCCATAACGTCTCTCCCCACCGGCTGCGCGACGCTTTCGCCGTGAATGCCGTTAAGCATGACGATTCGGGTGACGGTCTCCGGCTACTGCAGGAGCACCTGGGGCATCAGAGCATCGTCACTACCATGAAGTATCGTAAAGTCTCCGGAGAAGAGCAGAAGGAGTGGTACCGAAAACTATGGCAAGGAGGGAAACCTGATGGGCAGGTATGCCAACCATGAGGAATTTGGGGTGAATGCCCCGATCAATTATCGCGAGGACACCACCAGCGAGTCTTACCTTGAGGGCTTGGCAACCATCGCCCCACCCGGGATGAAGCCGCGGCGCACAAGGGGCGAGAAGTTCGAGGAGAAGACCGATTTCAAGGCCTCGGCCAGGTGGCATCGTAACTTTGACGTGGCCATGTTCGGCGGCTCTGACATCGGCACCACCGATTTCGAGACAAAGCAGATGGGCCTTGAAAACAAGGTCAACGGCATCAAACGGATTCCGGGGAGGAGATAATGGCCGGACAGGTGCGCGTTACCATACGATATAAAGAGTGGGTCGCCACGGTGGCGGCCGCCCCTTGGGAGTTGGTGCAAGGCTTGGGCGGCTTGCCGGCACTTGAGGTGCGGACCGGGATGTTTTTTGATCTCGGCTTTTCGCGCATCATCGAAGTAACCACCTCTCCGATGCTTTTCCCGCTTGATATCGCCTTTCTTTCGGACTCGTTCTCTGTGACCGAGATTTATCGCAATGTGCCGCCGGGCTACCTGGTGACCTCGGCATCGCCTGCGCGTTATTTCATCGAGGTCAACTCCGGCGAATTGGAAGGTATCGAATCGGGCGATATGACCTCGGTGAACTGGCTGACGATCGCGGAAATCCCGGCACAAGAATTGGATTGGACGGGTACCGTCGTGTCATTCGGCGGCTTGTTGGCGGCCGGCGCCGTCATGGTCGGCTTGTCGCAACACCTGGCTGACACCGTGTTCGCGAGTGCTGACCACGAACTCTTACCGGCGGCGGTCGTTACGTCACCGAAATGTGAGATCGTCTATCCCCGGAACTACGATATGGTCAGCTGGGTCGGCGTGCCGGTGCCGGATTACAGTTTCTCCATCGAACCGGAAGCCAAGGAACGCCGCATCGATGAGGTGCTTAAGAAGCTCAAGGAAGGCGTCGAAGGCATCCAGAGTAGCGAGCATTTTCGAAATTTCCTGCTTACCATGGCGAAATTCCATGACTACAGCATCGGCAACCTTATTCTCATCGCGGCCCAAAAGCCTGACGCTACCCGGGTAGCCGGCTTCAACACCTGGAAAGACCTCTACCGCTGGGTGAAGAAGGGTGAAAAGGGGATCGCCATTCTGGCGCCTTGTATGCCGTCGAAGTCGGCCAAAATGACCGAGCCGGCCGGCGAACAGGGCGAAGAAGAAGAGAAGCGCGAGATGATTCGCCCGATCTACTTCAAGGTGGTCTATGTCTTTGACGTCAGCCAGACCGAAGGCAAGCCGCTGCCTGAATTCGAGGTGCCGGTGCTCACCGGTGAAGCCCATGAGGCACTCTTCGATAACATTCTTCACCTTGTCAGGATTCAAGGTGTGTCTGTCGGCTTTGATTCCCGGCCGGATCAGAATCCAGCGATCAAGGGCTACTTTTCCGGCAAGGAAATCTGGGTCCGGCCGGAGGAATCCCGTGCCCAGCAATTGAAGACGCTGATTCACGAGGTGGCGCATTACTACTCCGAAGGCGTGTTCCACATCCCCAGGAGAGATGCCGAGACGATTGCCGAAAGTGCCGCCTTTGCTGTCGGGGCTCACTTTGGTTTTGATACCGGAACAAGATCCTTCCCCTATGTCGCTCTATGGGCGCAAGACAAGAAAGTCCTAGAGAAGAACCTGGCCTCGATTCGCCAGGTGACCACCCGAATCATTGAGGGCATGGAATCCCTGGCGAAAAAGCCAGCAGGGGTGGCCTGAGGCAGGTTTATGGTGATGGAACTGAGACCGAAAAGTGGTGGTTTTCTCCGGCCGTTTGGCTGCGGCTGGTTTATCCGGGAGTTTCTTCTGGGAAACGGTCCTGAAGGTGCGCCGCGGATAAATCCGGAGCGCGGCGCACCTCAAGCCGATATCAATTACGAGTATAAAGAAGCCCTGGCCAGGGCGACCGCACGAGAGCGCGCGGAGCGGATCATCAGCAAGCAGGTGGTCCGGGGCGTGGATGTAACTGAGGAATTTGCCGAACAGATCTATCAGAAGCAACTTAAAAAGGTGTCACGGAAGTTTACGCACATGCGGTATCACTCATTCCTGATGTACTTCGGGGTGTTGAAGAGGCTCAGGTGGGTGGAGATGACCGAGAGAACAGAACCTTCGGCAATTCAGGACAATTACCCCGATGCCCCGAAGCGGACTTATTACCGACTGACCCGGGAAGGAATCTCGGCTGATGACCGGTCATGGGCAAATCCATTATTCACTTTATACCCCGAAATCGGACCGAACCATCTGAAAAACAATTGACACCCAGTACTTATCAACTTAGTATATTTGCCGGGCCTGTCGGACTCTCTGATTTCCGTACAGATCCTGAGGATGGGTTGGGCTCAATAATTACAGCAATTCAACGAATGAACAAACCAATCAGTAGTGCAGCAAACATCACTCACGTTCCCTGCTAAGGTTCGTCGCTTGATTATCGAACCCCTCTTGGCAAAGACCGTCTCTGGCCCATCCAGCTTAATTTTGTCGCTCCAACGCATGAACGGGCATGATATAATTCTTGCTCAAGGGGGAGAACCTTATGAATATCTTGCAGTTCCTGGGACTAATGAGCGTCTTCGCAGCGATAGTGATTGCCACAAAACCCGATCTTTCGACGAAAAAGGCGTGGCAGGGGCTCGGCGCGGCCGCCTTCGGCTTAACGGTAATCTATATGCTCTTGCTTCCAGTGTTACCGCACATCATCCCTCCATGGGATACTGCAAAGCTCAGTATTGCCATCCAAGAACAAACCGATTCGTTTTTCGGGAGCGAACTGATGGGAGTAATTGTTGCTGAAAGTGCCGGCCTAGCCACAGGCGTCGCAGTAAGTTTAATTAAGGGCTTGCAAAGGGGGTACCGCCACTAATGGTATCTGATTCTTGGCTCATTATAATCGGTGCGATAGTCGGTGCCGGGATTGCTGAGGTCGGCCGGTGGCGAACTGAAAAAGATCGTCTTCGAAAGGAGTTGTTCGATAAACGACTCCAAGCTCATCAATCAGCGTTCGGCCAAGTGCAACGGCTAACCCAAGCCGTGACCGATATGAAAATGGGCGCCATTAAAGCTTATGTTACGGAAGCTAAAGAATGGTGGAACTTCAATTGCCTTTACCTCGATCCGAATTCCAGATCGGAGTTTGCTTCACTTTTCGGTATTGCAGAAAAGTACGCTGATGGGGTCGAAAATGCCCGACGCATTATTTGGGATCGTCTACATATTACCGAGCAGTCCATTTTACGTGGGATCGGGTTTGAATACTTACCGAAAAATATTCAAACACCAGATGAACTCCAAAAGGTGATCTAAACGTGGTCGAACCTCGGTGGTTCTTCGGACCCTCTTAGTGAAACTGTCCCAGGAGAAGCCGAAACTCAAACCGGCTTCAAGGATTACGTCTAGGCTTGATTTTTAATCCTAACACCCAAGAGACCATATTAGCGATTCAATTCAGCCAATTGATTGCAACGTCTATAAACTGAGAAATGCGGCCTTGATTTGCGAAGGCCAGTGGTTTATATTCGCCTCATGTTTAAAACCTCTCTATACGGGAAAATTATTCGCGAATACGAGGGCAAAGGTCAAATAGTTTTGCCTAACGGATTACTATCCGAGTGTTCGATTCAAGTTGCACAACTATCGGACGGCCGAATCGTGGCCGAATGTAGCTTCGATGAAAATTTGGATGTAGCTAGAAAGTGTTGGAGCGAACAAATTGAGTCAATCCGAGCAATTTCCAAAGAGGGTGATGTCATTGAGTTCAACGGCCAGATAATTTGCACTAACTTTAATGAAAAAGCCACTTCCTCGGGTAACGAGATCGTGATGCTTGTGATGGTTGCAGGTAGTGTCACGGTAAAAAATACCACGCGACGAAAGATTTCTACGGCCAGATTCGGGATAACGAATTTTGAATTCCTCGGAAACAAGCGATCAGCCGATTCAGGAGGGGGCTGGGGTTTGAACACTCTGGTAATGAGTCTTGGTGGGAGGACACTGGAGATACATGAGGTCGAGCATTACGCCGAAAAATTGAAATCCATTTCAGCTCAAAAAGGCATAGACGTCACAAGTGAAATAGTAATGTGCATCAGTTTGTCTGAACTGCCTGACTCGACCAGGTCCGTAGTCGATGCGGTTTGCACTCTCCTATCGTTGGCTAGAGGTACGAAGATAAACTGGGTATATTGTGATTATTGTGATGACAGCGGACAAGTGGTGGAGACCTTCCATAAATGCAGTGTGAATTGGCCATACTCGAGTCTTCGACTGATAGATCCACGCAATTTGTCTGACACAGTCAAATTCATGGAGCAAGTATATGATCCGTATATTGCAAAGAAAAATGAGCTCAGATTGGATATTGCTATCGACGGTTATCTGGATGCAAAAAGAGAGACTGCTTTTCTTGAAACCAGAGGTCTTCGGGCTGTCGTTGTATTGGAGCTCCTAAAAGGAAATTATTGCGCACAACAAAAAGCGCTTGGAAACGATGTTGAGTTTATTATATCGCGCCCCAAGTTCCGGAGGATAAAAAGAATGGTAGGGCTTGCCATGGAAAATGGATTCAAATCAACGTCTCAGAAGGAGGACCCAAACGAACACCCCGCAAGGTTATCTGCAATTGAAACTTCCCAACTAACTGAAATGGAACTAAAGGTGGGTGATCTGAATAGAAGGAGTTTCGGAACCATCGTCGTAGATATGCTCGAAGGATTTGGTCGACCAATTGATGCAGGGCAGTTGGAGCTATTCGTCAAGTCACGAAATTCATTAGTGCACCGTGGTTCGTTTCTGACAAATAAACCTTGGCAAGAGTACCGTATGCTTATTGGAGTGCTTGATCGTATCCTCCTTCAAATGCTCAATTACAGGGGACCATTTCTTGATATTACCGCAGGGTTCGAGAGGAAGGAATGGGATCAATGATAAAGCGACACTGAGGGATATTCAACAAAATTGACGATTTTGTGGGTTTGCTCTATGGTATAATTCAGTGGGTTCAATTATATTCCCGTGTTAGGAAATGAGGCCAAAAGGGAGAATCTGATGCCTAACTCCAGAGTCTATTGTCCGGTTTGTCAAGGAAACCTGAGAAGCGAACCGATAGAAGTTGAATGTAACCCCCGAGCCGAGCTTCACGGAATCATCAAATGCCTTGCTTGTTCGCATGAATTCCCCATTACCTTAACCAATGGTTACATCAAGAGGCTGGATACATCGCTTCCCGGAGCCTATTCCCAAAAACTTGATCAAACTGTGCCTGAGGATATTGTTAATGATATCAAAGAAGCTGAGCGCGCATTTTACGCTCAATGCAATAAGGCTAGCGCGGTTATGTGTGGGCGTGCTCTTCAACTATCGTTAATTGATAAAGGAATAAAAGATAAGCCCTTAAGCGCAATGTTATCCGAAGCCAAGCAAATGGATCTTCTGACAAACGACACCTACACATTTTCCAAGTCCATTAAGGCTTTCCGAGATATCGGCACTCATCGAAGGGACGTTTTAGAACCTGAACAAATTAATTTGACTATTTATGCATCAGTTGCCTTGATTAACGAGCTTTTCCAAAAATAAATTAGCTTTTTGAGGCCGAATATGTTGGTTAAAGACGCATATGATAAGGCGGTAAGTCATCTAGATCGGGATACCTCATTTCTATTTCAAAGATTAAATTTTTTCCTTATTACAACTGCATTCTTGGTTGCCGCATTTGCAACTTTACTCGGAAATGACCACAGAACTAGTCTAACGTTCTTTGACTTTATCATTGCGACCGGAGGATGCGTTCTATCTGTACTCTTCGCGTCTACGAATTATCTAAATACGAAAATAATATGGCGCGTAGGTGAATATATTCGGGTACTAGAAGCTAAAAACAGTAACGATCAACTTGAAGTAGACGAGCGGCCGTTTACGAGCATTGATAAAATCGTTCAACAGTCATTAAATATGAATAGCATTTTTTCGCTTATTGGCGATATGCTCAGAAGTATCCTTACCTTAATAAGCAATCCTCGCCAGCTAGCTAAGGAAAGCGTTGCTGATCATACTTACATTGTTCCACTATTGTTCGCTATATTGTGGCTGGGCGTCCTTTTTGGGTTGTCAGTTTGGTGCCTAGTGACGATCACTTAATGGCTACCTCGAGACCGAGTCTTCTTATGCTTCCTGAGGAGGAACGATTTGTTAAAACGTTCAATCGGAACCTTAGTGATGCCACGGCTGGTGTTTTGGCAGAAGAAATGAGTGTAAAGAACCTCCTGATCTAAAATAAAAATCAGAATCAGTTCAGATACCAAAAGAGGAGCTTCATGCTCCTCTTTTTCGTTTTCTGACAATTACTTCGCCCCAGGGGAGGGGTGAAAATCGTGCTAGTTCTTCGGGATGTTCAAAATGACTTTTTGTTTGACAATGAAGCTGGAAAAACAAACAAAAAGCACCTTAACAACCGAATACGAAAAAACCTTGACCTGAACGCTTGCCCTGAAAGGGGGAACCATGAGTTCAAGCGTAACGGTAGCCGGAGAACACAACCGGCCTGGGGGCTTCTGTAGTCAATGTCACAAGGTTTGGACGCTCGAAATAAGGCAAGGCGTTTGCCGATGGTGCGGAAAGGTCGCCACCTGTCAGACCAAAGAGACAACCGCCTTGCGTAGCTTCAAGTCTAGCCGAAGCGTCAAGCCAAAGCAAACCGGCAACGGCAACGGGTATGACTATCTTACCGGCCAGTGGCTTACTTACTATAAAGTAGCATCCCGTTTCAGCCACAAGGCCAAGCCGGACGAAAAGGATGACCTGCTCCACGATATAATCATCACACTTGCCGATGTGGAACGGAACAACGGATACCATCCTTTCACCGAAGCCGCCATGTATCGTATCGCCAGCCGTGCCCAAGCCCTTTACTGGCGCAAGCGATACCGGCAAGACAACGGCCTAACCTGCGGGGACTGTAGCAAGGCACAACGGCACAAGTGTAAAGCCGACTGGCTTTTCAGTAAGTGTCCAAAAGCGGTCAAGCTCGAAAGCCTGAATAAACCTGTCATAGACGATGAAGGCAATACCACGGAACTCGGCGATCTGATTGCCGATGACAAGGCGTTAGACCTCGAAGCATGGGTAGATGCCAGCACCTTCTTGCTACATTGTCCCGACAGACTAATCGCCATCGCCGAAAAGCGGCGGGACGGGATAGCTTTGGATGAGACTGAGCGGCAATATCTAAGCCGTTTCCGACGGCGTGAACAACAATCGTTATTTTCGGATGTCACAATTCAGCCCAATTCCGCAACTTATACAGTAGGAGCGTCGGCTATGCCAGCGAATTGCGGATAGCTGGTAGCTTACTACTGAGCGAAGCCGGTAGAGTTGCCCACTATCGGATAGCTAAAAGGGGGTCAGACAATCGAACAACTGAATATCGAGGGCAAGCGTTCAGGTCAGGGCTTTTTAGCGCACAAGGCGGTACTGGTTAACGCACTTTCAAGGGCACTCGCCGAAAGGGCGATGTTACTTGACTGTACCATCGGGCGGAAAGGCTTTCTTACTTACCTGAAGTCATTAGGCGGGTCGAACATCGTCAAGATTGTTCCGTCTAACGGCGATGCCAGCGGGTCGCGGGTCGCCGATAAACGGCTGAAGAAGCTTTGGTCAATTGGCGACCACTGATGTTATCTATGAGGGGGAAGTTGTAGTTGATGATTAGCTTGCTATCAGGTTCAACAATAATCGTATCAATAAGGTCAGCAATAATATCTTTGACTGCTGCACCTGCCTCATCCAGTTTTTGCTGCCAAGCTTCAATCACCGGACTCCCTTGCGGGCAGGCAAGGTGAAGGTAGTTAAGAATACTGGAATGAACACGGACATTTTCGCGGAGAACTGTGGCAGAAAAGGCAATTTGTTCGGCCCGGTTTTGATTGTTGCAGGCGCTCTCTAGCTCGTTCTCTGCCTGCTGTGCGTACTTTTCTTTAGCTGCCATCTCTTCCTTGAGAGCTGAAGCCTGCTGCTCAAAGATATCATCGGGGATAAGGCCTTTTCTTGCCTGCGTTACCAGCCAGGCGAGCTCTCGTTTGGTTTCCTCACGGTTTGCAATAGCGTTTTGAGCCCTCAATTCTAGTGCTGAATTGTCCACCGGCTCAGCCACCATCTTCTGGCAGAAGTCTGGAGTCAATACTTGAAGCAAATTCTGCAGGACTCTGCCCTGGAGTTTCTCGAAGTCAAGATGCTTGGGTTTGCGACAGTTGAATGTGTGGGAATACTCGTCCATACCCCGGCATCTCAATAGTGGACTGAGGGCATGGCGCTGATATAACTTGGTTTCTCCGCTGGCTAACCTTCGTTTAAAGAAGGTACTCTTGGATATCACCCGAAAACCGAGCCCGCATCCGCCACACCTGAATTTGTTTTGGGGTACCGGGTAGATGCGTTTGTTTCTCCGATTCCCAAAGCACCCTCGGCTTGCCCTGGGTTTTTGAGCTTCATCGAATTCAGCCTTGGTTACTACCGGCGGTAGTGGAAACTCTAACTCAACGCCCCCGCGGATGGTAAAAATACCCTTGCCATAAGCATGCTCGTTGGTACGGAGGTCACGGACATGAGAACGGGTCCATCCTTTGCCCAATATTTGACCTTTCCGCGGTCCATTCTTGATTTGCTTGCCGCTTAGCCTCTGGGGAACACCCATGTGATTCAGGTAATGGGCTACTTTGTCGTCTCCCCAATCCTTCCAATCAACAAGCATTCTCCGGTACCATACAGCTTCCTCAGAATCAAGTTCAACTTGCTTCTTTTCCTTGTTCAAACGTCTTCCGTAAGGTGGTGTGCCAACAAAGTGCCCGCGGCTAACGGCGGTGTGGATGCCGACTTTTCCCCGTTCCCGCTTGGCTTCCGTCTCACCTTTGGCAATGAGAGCATTGAGAAGCAGCCACCTTTTGTTTATGTCCTCGACCACTCCCTCAATGTCGATACCTCCGCGATCTAGAAGCGGCTCTAGCGCGGCGCATGTGCTGGCCGAGCCTACTATTCTATCCGCCGACCAGACCATAATCATATCACTGGCTCGAAGAGTTTCTCCGATAAAATGGACCATTTCCTGGAAGTCCGGGCGGGTGGCATCCCAGCGTCTACCTACATCGGAGAAGATACGAATCAGGAAATACCCCTTGTCTTCACAGCGCTTCCGTATACCCTGTTCCTGTTCGCCCAGGGAAGCCCGGTCTGGCTCAGCTTGTGGATTGTCTGATACTCGAATATATCCGACCACCCACCGCTTGTCCACTGGCCAGCCATTGGTTGGTTGCGGCTTTTTCGGTCGAATATGACCGGCGGGATAATGTGCCATTTGCAAAACCTCCTTTTCATTTATTTGAGTTAATCGCCATCGGCAATCTGTCCTTTCATGTCAAACAACATGGCATGTCCCCAGGCTACCTGGTTGGAAAACTCCTCCACGAGAGTAGCCTGGTCGACATAGGGACAGGGCTTGGTGGGAACATACTTCACTTCGAGTTTACCCTTATGGCGGTCCCGCTTGATCTCGATGGTGAAGTACTGTCCCAGCTCCCTGCATTTTTCCAGCAACTCTGGGGAAATGCCTGTCGCTTCCTGACTCATGGCAACCTCCTTTCGTAAATAATCTTACTTTGCTGAACTTTGTGTACCATACCTGACTATTGCCCGACGGCACTTGCTGCAAACCGCATGGTCCCATTTGACGTTCCACATAAGCGGCGCTCCGCAATCCGGATAGGGGCATTGCATACTCTCCCATTCCGCTTCAGGAGCTTTGGCCGTGGGAGTCTTGGCTGCTGGCTCTTGTAGAGGACGGAACTCGGAGCGTTTGGCGGATGCTCTCCTGAGCTGAATATCGCGGATTCGGTTCTCAAGACTCTGGATAGTCTGTTCCGGTGTGGCATTAGGGTGGATAATAGTGCCCGTAACCGAGTCACAAATTACCTCGACTTCGCCGGTATATCCGAACCGTTTAAGCTCTTCAGGCCAGTACACCCGTGGGTATTTATCGTTCGGATCCACTTTGATAATAGACATATTCGCCACTCCTATCCTATGATTGTCCTAATAATAGTCCATTTTATTGGCTTTGTCAATACCCAGCGAAGTTGGTAGTAACAGTTAACCGGCGGCGGATTTCCCGAATAAGGGGAGCGCAGGTGAAGGGAAAGGCAGCTCTCCTGCCATCTGACTGCATTCCACTCGTGCAGAAGCTGCTATTAACCCATGCAGTTTTCGGCATTGATTAACTATGCAGGCAGGGCATTTTGGGGGAGCCACATATCCCCCTGGGGGGTGGTCACCCCTACCTAGCTTAAAAACGCCCCTTTGCAGACATTCGGGGGTAAACCACGGGAGTAGTGTTGGATACCTTATGAAACCCCCTGCGTTGCAGGGTTACTCGAATTGACCGAACTATGGATAGCATAGATAGTATAGATTGAATCGATGAAAAGAACACTTTGGACATTATCAATCTTGGAGAAAGTAAATCCTTCTAAGAACCGCTTGAAGACAGCTTGACAATCGCTTCTGCGACGTGTTGACTTTGATGAAGTATCTCGGCTATATTTAGTGCAAGACAAAGCCTCAGTAAGAAGCGGTTAAGAATGAATACAAAAGCAAACCAGGGGAGGCCCCATACCCGCATGATTCATATCCGGTTGCCGGAGCAGCTCCATAAAACACTGCGTATTCGTGCGGCAGAGGCAGACATCACTATTCAAGAATGGGTGGTTGATGCTATAGAAGCTCGCCTGAATCGTAACGGAAAAGATAAGCCTGATTTGGAAGCCGGGGTAAAGGATTGAGATGCCCACTCTAGATTGGATTGGCAAGAAAGCCGTCCTGAATCACCACCGTGAGGTGCCCTATCATCTCCTGCGGTGTAACGAAGAATTATCCGTTGGCAGTCCCGATAGCGGGAATCTGCTGATGGAGGGCGACAATCTGGTTGCCCTAAAGGCTTTACTACCCTACTATGCCGGCCAGGTTAAGTGCATCTATATTGACCCGCCGTATAACACAGGTAATGAGAACTGGGTCTACAATGACGCTGTTAACAGTCCTGAAATGCGAACCTGGTTAGGTAAAGTAGTAGGTGGCGAAGCGGAGGACTTATCACGCCATGATAAATGGTTATGCATGATGTATCCCCGCCTCGCTCTTCTCAAAGAGTTCTTGCGTGAAGACGGCGCCATATTTGTGAGTATTGACGATAACGAAGTGCAGAACCTGCGATCAATCATGGACGAGATTTTTGGACCGCGTAACTTCGTCGCCACAATTGTGTGGCAGAATGTTTACACCATCAAAAACAGCGCGAAGTACCTCTCCGACATGCACGATTACATCGTAGTCTATGCTCAGAGCAAGGCGTACTGGAGGCGAAATCTAAGACCACGGGACGAAAGCACTGATGAGGACTACTCGAATCCAGACAACGATCCCAACGGTCTGTGGATTTCACACGCCCTGCAATCAAGAAACAAGTACAGCAAGGGAATATACGCTGTTACCTGCCCTGCAGGACGGGTCATAAATGGTCCGCCAGCAGGTACTTATTGGCGCGTAGCCGAAACGAAACTTCAAAGTCTCGATAAGCAGGGACGTGTATGGTGGGGTGCAGACAGAAATGGGATACCGCGAATTAAAGAGTATCTAAAAGATGCTAAGAATGGAGTGGTACCAACAACGTGGTGGTCGTACACATACGCCGGAACGAACTCGAATGCCAAAGTCCAGTTAAGAGATATGATTGGTGATAGCACTATGTTCATCACACCGAAACCCGTGGAGGTGGTCTCACGAATTATCGAGCTCGCAACTGACAAGGACTCGCTAATCCTTGATTCGTTCGCAGGTAGTGGTACAACAGGGCATGCAGTGCTCGCTGCAAACAAGGCCGACGGTGGCAATCGTAAATTCATTCTGGTGGAAATGGAAAAGGAGATTTGCAGCAATGTAACCGCCAAACGCCTCGAAAGAGCTGTGCTCGGATATGCACATGGTCAGAGGACAGTAGAAGGTCTTGGAAGCGGCTTTAGATATTGCACACTCTCTTCACCTCTTTTCGACGAAGAGGGTGCCATTGCTGAAGCGGTCAAATTTGCTGACTTAGCGGCTCACTTGTATTTTACCGAGACCGGCCAGCCGCTTTCGGACATGGGAAGTGCGGGGTCATCTCCGCTGTTGGGTTTGCACGAAGGGGTTGCTGTATATCTTCTTTTCAACGGCATACTTGGCGATAAAACAGTCAACGGCGGCAATGTGTTGACTGTTCCCGTACTGGCCTCTCTTCCTCCGCATGATGGGCCGAAGATTATCTACGGGGAAGGCAACCGGCTGGGGCTAGAGCGGATGCGGCGAGAAGGCATTACCTTTAAGCAAATACCATACCGGATCAAGGTAGGCTGATATGCTAACTTTAAAAAACTACCAGCAAGCCTGTTTGGACCAACTTCAGGCATACATTCACTTGGTTGATAAGCATGGCGCTAAAGTAGCGTTTGTACTGCAAACCGAACGGGCCTACCGTGAAGTAGCTAAACTGCCTCAAATACCTTATGTTTGCCTGCGCGTCCCAACCGGAGGCGGTAAGACTGTCATGGCCTGTTATTCCCTGGGCATCCTGACCAGAGATTATCTTCATCAAGAGCGGGGAGTCTTCTTATGGCTGGTTCCCAGCAATACTATCCGTGAACAAACCATCAAGGCACTGCGCGACCGAAATCATCCTTACCGGCAAGCAATAGACGCCCAGTTTAGCAGTGTTTCAGTCATGGACCTGGCGGACGCCCTCTATGTCCAGCGTAGTACCCTGGAAGGCGATACCTGCATCATTGTCTCGACACTCGCGGCCTTGCGTGTTGAGGATACCGAAGGTCGAAAGATATATGAGTCCTCCGGCGCATTACAGCACCATTTCACCGGCTTGTCGCCGACCCTTGCGTCCAAGCTTCAGAAAGATGACAATGGCGTACTTCATTATTCGCTCGCCAACGTACTCAGGCTCTGGGCGCCCGTTGTCATCATGGACGAGGCACACAATGCGCGAACGAAGCTGTCTTTCGAGACACTGGAGCGGTTTAGCCCTTCATGTATCGTCGAGTTCACCGCCACGCCGCAGACTGAGCATGACCCGGAGCGTGGTAAGCATGCCAGCAATATACTTGCCCACGTTTCGGCCGCTCAATTGAAAGCTGAGCAGATGATTAAATTGCCCATTAAGCTTCATACTCGCCCCGATTGGAAAGAGGTTCTTTCGGATACGACACGGGCACAAGGGGACCTCGAAGAACTAGCCGCACAAGAACAAGCAAAAACGGGCGAGTATATTAGACCAATCGTATTAATCCAGTCCCAGCCACACCGTCAAGAACGCAATAATATTACGGCGGAAGTTGTTAAGGATGCTTTATTGAATGATTGCAAGGTTCCTGAAGAACAGATCGCCGTTGCCACCGGAGCAATACGTGAAATTGAAGACGTCGATCTCTCGGATAGCAACTGTCCCATCCGGTTTATTATTACTCAGCAAGCCCTTAAGGAAGGCTGGGATTGCCCATTCGCATATGTCTTCTGTAGTGTAGCCGATGTAGGTTCAGCTCGGGATGTCGAGCAGTTACTTGGCCGAGTCCTGCGATTACCAGGGGCAAAAACCAAGCAACATGAGGAGCTTAATCGGGCGTATGCTATGGTCAGTTCTCAGAGATTCCTTGAAACAATACAGAACCTACGCGAAGCCCTTGTAGAAAACGGCTTCGAGCGAATTGAAGCCAGCCAGTTTCTCGCAGCTGAGGCATCG
Organism: Dehalogenimonas sp. NIT-SK1; assembly: GCF_055384165.1. Taxonomy (NCBI): domain Bacteria; kingdom Bacillati; phylum Chloroflexota; class Dehalococcoidia; order Dehalococcoidales; family Dehalococcoidaceae; genus Dehalogenimonas; species Dehalogenimonas sp. NIT-SK1. The sequence continues at coordinate 205,583 of NZ_AP042352.1, read as the reverse complement.
ATCTTAAAGAGCCTAGGGCAACTGCCTTTGTTTGCCCCTGTGCAGACAAAAGAAAAAGTAAACGAAATACCAGACCTATCGAAGCTGGATATCGGACTTCGCGAGAGAGTCAGGTTTGACGCTAACGAAGGGATGCTCTCTGTGTCAGGTATATTGACGACGTCGGAACGGGATGCACTGGAGAAATGCTTCAAAGATGACAAGTCCCGAGAGGTTGTACGGCGGATATACATGGCTTCACATGGGCAGCTGATAGCATCCGATTGGGTTGTACCGTCCATCGAAATACCAGCGTTGAGCATCCGAGTAGGCGAACAGCTTGAATTGCTTGAGGAAAATCACTTCCTTGATATGCAGTGGAACCTGGCTACATACGACCCAATTTTGAAAGAGAGTGATTTCCCATCTGAGGTTAGTCTAGCTGACGAAGCCGAGGTGGATGTTTCATCAACAGGGAAAATAGAGACGCGGCTTATCCCTCAAGTTCGCACTCAGCTGGCGCTGTTAAGGGTGGAAGGCGACTGGACGGTGGCGGGACTCGCAAATTGGGTTGACCGGCAAATTGAGCATCCGGATATTATTCGCACTCACGCTGTTTTGTTTATCCAGAAAGTAATCGAAAAAGTGGCCGAAACTCGACACCTAACGATGAACCAGTTGGCTCTGGAAAAATTTCGATTGCGGGACGCAGTCAGCGCCTTAATCGAGCGGCACCGTGGACAGATGCGCAAGGACGGCTACCAAAAGGTGCTTTTCGGGTCACTTGTGGCAAATATCGAAGTTAGCCCGGAAGTCTGCTTAGTAATTAGCCAGGATCGGTATGCGCCGAATTGGTATTATGAAGGCGGTTACAAGTTCCAGAAGCATGCTCTTCCAGTAATTGGAGAACTCAAGTCAGAAGGCGAAGAGTTCGACTGTGCCTGCTATATTGACCAGTTGCCGCAGGTGCGACGATGGGTTCGGAATCTTGAAAGAAGACCAACTGGGTCTTTCTGGTTGCCAACCTCAACTGATAGATTTTACCCTGATTTCGTTGTCGAGTTAGAAAACGGGCAATTCCTTGTTGTTGAGTATAAAGGGGAGCATCTCTGGAGCAACGATGACTCCAAAGAGAAGCGGGCGGTTGGTGAACTCTGGGCTGACCGAAGTGGTGGTCGTGGCATCTTCATAATGCCGAAGGGGAAACAGTATACAGCTATTGCTGATGCGATAAGCAAAAACGCCCAGGGAAAATAGACAAAAAAAGGGGATAGCCCAGGTCATCCCCAGACTATCCCCTAAAAATGGGCATAAAAAAAGGCAAAGGAGTCCCTACTACATAGAGGCTCCCTTGCCTGTAATTTTCTACCCTTTGGACTTCGTTTGACTGGCTATCGGTAAGACTTACCCCGCATTAACTAGGCTTTCCAGCCCCGCTTGATAGCTCATTGGCTTTCACAAGGGTAAGGCTTTCCCGTATCTTTGAGCGATTGTCGCTTTGTTTATCGCCCCGCCCTTATATCCTGTCAAACCTCTTATCAATAGCCCGCAACTCGCTGGCACTATCGCCTGTGTTACCACAAGACGGCTTGAAATAGACAAGGGCAAAGCGGAAAGCTAACTCTCGCTCTGCCTGAAGTCCTGATATTCAATTGTCCAGAGCCTTGCCCAACCCGCAACCCGCTGGCATTGTTCAATTCTCTGCAAGAGGTTTTTTAACCCTCTCACTGATTAAGTCGCTGAAAACTCCCAAAACGTTACGCTAATACCAAACTTTTTTGTGAGCACTTGTAAACCTTGCTTCTCTGCCTGTAAAGATACTGCCTTTCACTGACAGTCAACGGATACCCCGCATACTTCTTATAGGCAATCTTGAGGAACTTGTGAGGATAGCTTTGCAGGATAAGCCTTGCGTCAAGCCTATCCGAAACATCAACGGCGTGGTCATCGGCTATCATCTGGGAAAACTCTATCTGATTGCCGTCGGCATCCGTTATTAGCCTGTCTAGGCTTTCCAGCTTGATAGCTTTGGGACACTCACGATATAAGTCCTTATTCTGGCATTTACGGCGTTGCTCTTGACTACACCGCCCGCAATCAGTGCCGTTCATTCGCCTGAACTTCTTTCTCCAGTAGTCGGCTACATCGTAACAGGCTACCCTGATTAACCCCGCTTCCGTCAATTCCTTACCGATTGCCTGATACTTGGCTTTGACTTTCGCCATAGTGAGCAAGAGGTCGTGTAAGAAGTCCTGTCTATCCTCTGGTCTTACCCTATGAGTGAAGCCCTTTGCTACCTTATAGAATAATGCCCAATCGCCTTGTAAATGACTGTATCCGTTACCATTACCGTTGCCGTTGCCTTGATACTGGTCAATCTGTGTGGTATATTCCTGATAGTCTAGCATTGTGGACACGCTCCCTTTGTTAGATTTGCCCTGTCTAGTTATCGCTAGGCAGGGCATCCTTATTATTGCCAGCCACAAGGCAAGGCTCTGGACACGGCGTATTCAGTTGTTAAGGTGCGTTTTTATGTGTATTTCTAGCTTCATTATTTAACAAAAATACAACTTGTCATATCTCAAGAACTAGCTATTATGTCGGTAATCCCCCCGGGGAGAATGGTAAATTAAAACAAGAAAATAAGAGCACAAGGAGGGTTACCGTTGAGCTACAGACTTAAGCGGGAGGTGGTGGATGGAGTTGTAAATATCTCTCTAGGAATGCCCGAAGCAGACGCTTATCTTAAATTCGTTAGAGACCGATGCCGGTTTAATACCCTTTTAAGCTACGGCTACGATCTCCAGGTCTTCCTGAACTCGATTCAGAAACCGGTACTGGAGATTGCTCCGCTCGATATCCTTGCCTTCATTGAAAGCCAGCAGGCGGCGAGTAATCGACAAGGTCGTACGAACGGCCTTTCCATCAAAGGGCCAGGGCTCTCCAACCGGACAATCAAACGGCGGCTTGCCGCGGTCACCGGTTTTTACGAATATCTCAGCGTCTATCATAACCTCCAACTTAAAACGAGCCCTATTCCTCGAGGCCTGGTCAGGCGAAAGACTTCGTGGGGTAATTGGTACGGCAGACCTGCCACCACGCCTCTTGTAAGAGCACCAGAGACCTTACCCAGGCCCTTGGACCCCGAAGAGATTAACCCATTCATGGATTCGATGCGCTTTCATCGAGACAAAGCGATGGTCCTGCTGATGCTGCTGGCAGGACTGCGAAAATCCGAGGTATTGAAGCTAGCTCTCAGCGATATCGATTTCGGTCAACACACTTTGACCGTGAGGGAAGGAAAGGGCGGTCACCGGAGAGTAGTGGCTATATCGGACACTGGTCTGCAAGAGCTGATAAGCTACCTGAATAAAGAAAGACCCATCAGTACATCCGATCGAGTATTCCTGGTCATGAAAGGACGAAACAAGGGCTTGCCGATGACCGTAGGGGCCCTGGACACCATCATCGAGTATCACCGGAAGAAGTCAGATACGCCTGGTATCCAATGTCATCGATTGCGCCATACCTGTTTCACCACGCTCCGTCAGGGAGGCATGTCTCTCGAAGCCCTGCAAGCACAGGCCGGACATCGTAACATTACCACGACCAGGATTTACCTCCATCTTTGTCCCCGTGAGCTCCAGCAGCAGTATCTCCGGGTTTCAGACAACCTGTTTTCCGGAGGATCAGCCGATGAATAGTCAAACGACCTTGGACAGACCAAGACTCGAATTAACTCTGGGAAACAGCCTGGTAGCGACGAACGAGTCGGAGAAAGATCTCGTTTCATATCATGACTGCCTGGTGGCGAGCTACCTGTCGTACTTGAAATCGGCCGGGTATTCTCAATTTCCTTCGAATATGCGCTTACTCGAACGAGGCGCCAGGCGATTCCTCAGTAGATTCCCTGATCCCCAGCTCTGGGTTTCACTTCCGGTGGAGGAGCAGCGCCGCTGTGACTGCAAAGAACGCAGCTTTGTGCACTACCTCATTTTACGGCGCCTTTTGCCTATGCCAATACCCTACATGCTTACACGAAAGCCCCGCTTTTTTCAGATGGCGATTCGCCTGATGGAGCGAGAGACGTTTCAACTCTACCAGAAGGCAGCTCAACGACTGGGCTACCAGGAACAGGGTATCGCAGGTCAATTTCGACCCCTGCTCTGCCTGATGATCTGGGCACAGAAACCCATTCAGGCTCTCACTCTTGATGATCTGAATACCTTTAGGCAGGAATTACGCGAGGCATATTCGAGATTAGCGAGCGGTTACAAAGGGAAAAAGATTCAGAATGGACTTCCCAAGAGGTGGGATGGACAATTGAATATAATCCGAACCGTCCTATTTCACATGGGCGTCTTTCCTCAATTGGCTCGGAGCTCTCGAAGGACCAGCTTTGAGAAGCAATGGAAAGAAGTCCCGGTGGGCATCTCCGTCACAGTCCGCCGCTATCTGCAACAGATGGCATTATCACTTCGCCCCGATTCGGCCTACCAGGAAAAAGTCCGCCTATTCCGGTTTTTCTCATGGCTGGCTCGCACTAATCCGGAAGTAACCCGTATCGAGCACATCCAGCGCTATCATATCGAAGCTTTTAAAGAATATATCCGATGGGCGCCTCTTCTGCATAAATCCAACGGTCCCGGAGATGTACTTTGCCCGACGACCAGGTATCACCTGCTCGCGGCCTTATACTATTTATTCATCCGTATCACAGAATGGCAGTGGCCGGAGGCTCCCAAACGGGTACTCGTGTTTCCAGGAGACTTCCCTATCCTGGACGCACCCTCTCCGAAATTCCTGGATGAGATAGCCGCGGCGAAATTCCTCCAAGCAGCCAGATCTCATCCCGACCTGTTTACCAGACTGTGCTGTATCACTCTTCTTCTGACCGGTATGCGCCAGGGTGAATTCCTCGATCTTACCGCCGACTGTGTAGTCCAGATAGGCGAGAACTACTGGCTCCGCGTGCCTCTGGGGAAGATGCATAACGATAGGTATATCCCGCTTCATCCGGAGGTAAAAAACCTTTTGGACGAATGGATCAAACAAAGCCCTCCCAAGAAGCCTTATGATTTCCTGTTTACCTTATACGGCTGCCGACTCGGCAGAAGCAGAGTGACTGCTGCCGTAGAACGTGTCAGGAAGGCGTCCGGCATCAAGGAACACATCTCACCGCACCGGCTTCGACATACCCTGGCTACCCTGGCCATCAACCGGGGGATGCCCCTGGAGAGTATCGCCGCGCTTCTTGGGCATCGATCTCTTTCTATGACCATGGTCTATGCCAGGATCGGCAACCGGATAGTCCAGCAGGAATATTCTCAGGTCAGCCAGCACCTGGAAGCTCTTTGTAACCGGGTAGACCTGCTAAATAACCAAGCTTCCCTTGTAGAAGGAGCTCAGATGCGACGGCTGCGGCAGGATCACTGGCGAATGCTTGGTAACGGCTATTGCACTCGGCCGGATGGGGTCCCATGTGAATACGAGACAATCTGCGAATCCTGTCCTTGCTTCTCAACCACCGTCGAATTTCTGCCGGTCCTCCAAAAGCAGAAACAGGATGCCGAAGCTAAAGGACAGACACAACGTGTAGATGTGTTTTCCAGGCTCATACAGAGCATGGAATGAAGCTACTTGATTATTACCTGCATAATAGCACGTTTTACAATAGGGGAGCCGGGATTATGCAGGTAATATTTGTTGAAACAATTTAGGGACTCCGGCGAGGTGAAGAACGTGATCAAAAAGTAACGAAACAAGTACTTCTCATCGTGAGTTTCCCATATTCGGATAGATATAATGCCGGTACTTTGACAATTGGGGAGGGGTATAATAGACTGAACTTAAAATTAATAAATGTAATGATTTTATCTTGGCTATCTCCTTAAATTTCAGTAAGGGGTCAGGGGAACGAGGTATGGGGTATTATAGAGCCGTTATTATCAGTTACAGAGTGATTGCGGTGGCTGATGTGCCTTTTGTATTTTTAAATTAGCGTAAACCGTGAGGATCGCTTGAAATTTAAATAAACCGGGAACCTGAGTGAGGCACCCTCAAATGGCTAAAGTACCAGATAGGGTAATTGTGGAGAATCTGTCTGAAATCGTAAGTACGATGCAGCAGGTTTACAATCGTGATATCTCGGTTTACGAAAAAACGTTTCTGGCTAAGACTATCCAAAACCGCCGCTCCGCAGTATCTCTTAAAACCGACTATGAATATCCGAGTTATCTTTTAGAGAACCCCGCAGAGGCAGAACTGCTCACCCATTCCTTAAATATCGTCTACAGTGTATTTTTCCGGAACCCGCTCTCGTTTGCGCTATTAGAGCATTTAATACTCCCGGGTATATTGGAGAGAAAGGGGAAATCCAACTCTCCGGAAATCAGGGTCTGGTCGGCGGGTTGTGCTTCAGGTGAGGAAGCCTACTCTGTCGCTATATTACTGAATGAGATCAAAAGTAACCACGAGTTGGGTATCCATTTCCATATCTTTGCCACCGATATTTCAGACACCAAACTAGACGCGGCAAGGAAGGGCGTATACCGCTATGAAGCGGTGAAGAATGTCAGCTTGCAGTATATCCGGCAATACTTCACTGCCAGAGATGATATTTTTACAATCAACCCTTCTCTTTCATCCCAGGTCAGCTTCTCCCATCACGACCTGCTAGACAAGCAAACTAGCTGTCCACCAGAAAGTATCTATGGTCATTTTGACCTTATTCTCTGTAATAATCTACTGTTTTACTATCAACCGGAAATCCAGCTATCTATTCTGAAAAAGCTAAACGATTGTCTGATTGAGGGTGGATATCTGATGACGGGTGAAACAGAAAAGTCCCTCCTTGAGAACATCCAGGGATTTCGTTCCGTGGTGCCACCAGCCATCATTTATCAAAAGTCCGGTCATAGGGGTAGCATATGAGATTAAAAAATGTGAAGATTAGCGTACAACTGATAATTATGTGCAGTGTGATTATGGTGCTGGTAGCAGGTTTAGGCGTGACTAGCTGGATCCAGATTGGTGTTTTACATCAGCAAACCGAAGATCTTTACAACCATTCGCTACAGGTCAGGAGGGGAATCAGTGAATTAAAAGCCGATGTTCTGGACATACACCGGACAACGAAAGATCTGTGTCTGGTGGAGAATGAACAGACACCGGAGGAAAACCTGCAATCAATTGCTATCTCCCAGTCCAATGCTTTTCAGCAGTTTGATATCCTGTACGACCGCTACCTGGGGGACCGTAAAGACATCGACAATGTTTACCGCGAATTTGTGAAGTGGATTTCCCTAAAAGATGAGACCATACGGCTACTACGCGAGGGAAAGACCACCGAGGCAATCACCAGAACTCAGTCCACCGGCATCGGCGGACTACAGGTTGAAGTGTTATTAGGCTACTTACAGATAGTAGATGATTTTACTCGAAACAAGGCTGACGATTCTTACCAGAATTCGATCCGGATATCCACGAACCTGAATAATATGTTGATTGTCGTCTGTAGCATTATCGGCCTGATATTACTAGGCGTTTTTTACTTCCTGTTCAAATCTATCAGTGATCCATTGCGACAAATAACTACAGCCACGAGCGAGTTCCATCAGGGGAAACTTGATACCCGCAGCCGGTATGTATCCGCCAATGAATTCGGGGAACTCTCCGCTTCGTTCAACAACATGGCCGAAACGATTCAGATAGAAATGATTCTCACTGAAAACACTGCTCATATTTCTAATCTACTTCTCTGGGAAGAGAAGGTGCGCAGCTTCTGCCAGACGTTGCTGAAAACTCTTATGGAGCATACCGGGTCGCAAATTGCGGCTATCTATCGTCTGAATAAACAGCAAACCGACTTCGAGCATTACGAGTCTGTAGGATTGAGCACCGCAGGTCATGCTTCTTTTTCGGCTGAAGCGCGAGAAGGTGAGTTCGGCACAGCCCTGGTTACGCGGAAGTTCCAGCACATCACGGATATTCCGTCTGATACACATCTTGTATTCTCAGCGGTGAGCGGGGATTTCAAGCCAAAGGAAATCATGACTATCCCTATCCTATCCGAAAATAATGTCGTGGCAATAATTTCTCTGGCCAGTGTAGGCAAATATCCTGCGTTGGCGGTCAGGCTGGTAAACAATATACTGGATGTAATAGTTGCCCGATATATCAACGTACTCGCGTTCGAAGAAATCCGCGAAATCTCCGAAAGGCTTAAAAATCAGAACCGTGAACTAGAAGAGCAAAGGAAGAAAATGCAAATTCAGGCGGATGAGCTGTATGAATATAATATTGAACTGGAAATACAGAAAAGGCAACTGGATGAATCTAACCGTCTGAAAAGTATTTTCCTTTCCAACATGAGCCACGAATTGCGGACACCCCTTAATTCGGTGATTGCCCTCTCAGAGGTCTTAAACCGCCGGCTGCAAGGCTCTATTCCGGCAGAAGAATACAGCTACCTGGAAGTGATTGAACGGAACGGACAGCTTCTGCTGTCACTCATCAATGATATCCTCGACCTGTCGCGGATCGAAGCCGGCAAAGAAGAAATCAGCCTCAGCAGTTTCTCCGTTCGGGAATTGGCTAACGAGGTTGTGGATATGATTGAGCCTCAGGCCCGCGAAAAGAATATCGCACTGTTGAACCATGTAGGTAGTGAACTCCCCGTCATCACCAGTGATATTTCTAAATGCCGGCATATACTGCAGAATATTGTGGGGAATGCGGTCAAATTCACCGAGGCTGGCAGTGTCGAGATTTCCGCGATTCAGGTAGATGAAGAAGTACATATTTCTGTTAAAGATACGGGTATCGGTATTAAAGCGGACTTTCTCCCCCATCTCTTCAGCGAATTCCGACAGGGCGATGAAAGCACCTCCAGAAAATACGGCGGTACAGGATTGGGATTAGCCATCGCCCTGAAATACGCTAAATTGCTGCGGGGTGATATTGGGGTGGAAAGCACACCGGGCAAGGGTTCTATCTTTACGGTTAAACTGCCGCTGATGGTTCAATTGCAGGCAACAGCTAACCAGTCAGCAGTAGTAGAGTCCACTTACGCCCCTGGTATTTCTGCTGAAATACTTTCGGCAGTGGACGTTCGGGGTAGGAGCATCCTGGTGGTTGAAGACAGTGAACCGGCGATCATTCAGATGAAGGATATCCTATCCGGGCAAGGGTACCGCGTACAGGTAGCACGCAGCGGAAAAGAAGCCCTGGAACAAGTCGAAAAGAGCCGCCCGGATGCGATGATTTTAGACCTGATGATGCCGGAAATTGATGGGTTTGGAGTCCTGCACAAAATCTGTGATAGAGAAACCAGTTCCCATCTGCCGGTGCTGATTCTCACGGCTAAACAAGTAACGAAAGAGGAACTGCAGTTTCTTGAGCACAACCAGATTTACCAATTAATTCAGAAAGGTGCTATCAACCGGAATGACCTGCTGACGGTAGTCAGGAAGATGCTGGCGTCGCTCCCGGTAAGCCCGATAACCCATAAAAAACCCGTCCGGAAGCCGCCAGCCGGCAAACCCCTTATCCTGATTGTAGAAGATAACCCCGATAATATGCAGACGGTTAAAGTGTTGCTGAAAGACAGCTATACCGTTATCGAAGCTGTTGATGGACGGGCCGGCGTCGACCAGGCCAGGCATCACACGCCCGATCTCATACTCATGGATATTGCACTCCCTGTCATGGATGGTTTCAAGGTTTTCGATGAGATCAGAAAAGAAGAGCGGCTACGACATATTCCGATTATTGCGCTGACGGCCAGCGCCATGAAAGGTAACCGGGACGAGATGCTAGACTACGGCTTCGATGGCTATATCCCCAAGCCGATTGATGCGGCCCTGTTTGAAAAGACAATCAGGGAGGTGCTCTATGGAAATTAAGACACTGAAAGTGTTGGCCATAGACGATAATAAGGATAATCTGACAGTATTATCAGCCATTATCAAAGATATTCTTCCCGGCTCCATTTTTTCCTCCGCTTTAAATTACCAGAAAGGCATCGACCTGGCGTATGCCGAAGATCCAGATGTGGTACTGCTGGACATCGTTATGCCGGGTATCGATGGTTTTGAGGTCTGTCGCCGGTTCAAGTCAGACAGCCGTTTGAGAGATATCCCGATAGTCTTCCTGACGGCGCTGAAAACCGACCAGGAAAGCCGTATTAAGGCGCTGGAGTTGGGCGCCGAGGCGTTTCTTGCCAAGCCATTTGCAGAGACTGAATTGATGGCTCAGATCCAGGCGATGGCCAAGATTAAAGAGGCTAACCGATACAAGCAACAGGAAACGAAACGTCTGAACGCAATGGTTGAGGAACGCACCCGCGAACTCAAGTTAGAAATTGACAAGCACAAGGAGTCGAAAGAGGCTTTGTCCGCTATTAACCGCGATCTGACTATATTAAACAGCGCTGCCATCGAACTTACTGCAATCTCTGAAATACCCGATTTGTATGTATATATAGCATCTAAGCTTAAGGCGATCGCCGGCGTTGCCGCTGCAACTTTTGGTACGTACGATTCAAAGAAACGGGAGATACGTGTAGAGCACGTGGAGTTGGAACAAAATCTGACCACAGACTTGATACAGGCTCTGGGAAGCAAAAAACTGACTGCAACCAGCTTCCCGGTTAGCGACGATGTTCGACATGATCTAATACAAAACCCTGTTAGAATCCAGAGAACGTTGAACGAGATAACGTTCGGGGTTGTTTCGCCAACAATAGGGAAAATCGCGCAAAAAGCTCAGGGTATTGACCGGTTTATAGGGGTAGCATATGTCGTTGATAACAAATTATACGGCACAAGTGTGATATCTCTACACGCTAACCAGCCTGATCCTTCTCTGGAAACATTGCATTCGTTTGCCAACCTGGCGGCAGTGTCGATTCGGCGACTGCAGGTGGAAGTTGCGCTAAGGGATAGTGAAAAGAAGTACGCCACACTCGTCGAGCATAGTAATGACGGTATTGCCATTATCCAGATGGGAGCAATAATCTACGCGAACCAGAAACTACTTGAATTGACCGGTTATTTGCTGGAAGAAACGATTGGAAGACCATTCGTTGATTTTATCTCTTTAGAGCATAGAGGAATGGTTGCAGATTACTACCGTAGGAGAATAGACGGGGATGATGTCCCCGACAAATATGGATTTGACATTATTAACAAAGATGGCAAAAGTCTAAACATTGAAATAAGTGCCAGTTTGTTTGATTATGGCGAAAAACCTACCACTATGGTTATTGTTCGTGACATAACCGAGCGCAAGCTGGTTGAAGAAGAGATGCGAAGAGCAGACAAACTTGAATCAATTGGCATTCTGGCTGGTGGTATTGCCCACGACTTCAACAATATTCTCACTGGCATATTGGGTAACATCCAAATAGCAAATGTCCATCTAAAACGCAATGAAGTGGAGGATACTAAAGAACTGCTGGTTGAAGCAGAGAAAGCATCCCTGAGGGCAAAAGACCTCACCCGGCAACTGCTCACCTTCTCCAAGGGCGGAACACCAATCAAGAAAATATTGTTCTTCGACAAGCTGATAAAAGAATCCACTACCTTTGCCCTGAGAGGTTCCAAAACAAGAGCCGAGTTCGCTATACCGGACAACCTGTGGGCGGTAGAAGCGGATGAAGGGCAGATAAACCAGGTAATCTCTAACATAGTTATCAATGCCGACCAGGCTATGCCCAACGGCGGAATCATTAACATCAGTGCTCGTAACCTATTTAATAAAAACCCAAATACATTGCCATTACTCAATGGTAGATACATAGAAATAGCCATCAAAGACCATGGCATTGGCATACCGATAGAATCTCAGAACAAGATGTTTAATCTCTACTTTAGCACCAAGCAGCAGGGTAGTGGTTTGGGACTGGCAACCTCTTACTCCATCATCAAGAAACATGGTGGCATTATCACCTTTGAGTCGGAACCGGGTGTTGGAACGACTTTCCATGTCTACTTGCCGGCTGCTAATGAGAAAATCACGAAAGAGAAGAAAACACCAGTAGCAGCTACACTACCCTTACCATCAACTCAGGGCAGGATCCTGGTCATGGATGATGAGGATCCAATCAGGCTGCTCCTAGGAAAAATACTGAAAGGTGCCGGATATGAAGTGGAACTAACCAGGGAGGGTGCTGAAGCAATCGAACGATATACCGAGGCGAAGAAATCGGGACATCCATTTGATGCTGTTATTCTGGACCTCACTGTACCTGGAGGGATGGGAGGCAAGGAAGTAATAGTAAAACTGCTTGAGATTGACCCTGGGGTCAAGGTAATTGTCTCCAGTGGATACGCTAACGACCCAATAATGGCTGACTATAAGAAATATGGCTTTAGCGGAGTAGTCACCAAGCCGTACACCATCAGAGAGATAGAACAGGAGCTGAATAGCATAGTAACCGGGAAGAAGTAGTAGCACAGAGGTACAAGGCCAGTTGAGGATTATTTACGTTGAACTTGGTATAAAATCACACGTTATTAAGAAAATGAGTTGCATGTAAGGCGTGATATGCTTGCTTAAACTTCACCAGAAACCAAATCCAATACAAGAGTGAGAGAGGGAGGATACATGGCTGAAAAAGGTAGGATCCTGATTATGGATGACGACGAAGTGATAAAGAAGATGCTGAATGCAATGTTGAGTGTTTTTGGATACAAATCAACACCCACTGCAAATGGTACTGAAACAATTGAAAAATATATTGAAGCCCAGAAGTTAGGAAAACCCTTTGACGCTGTTATCCTCGACTTTACTATTCCTGGTGGCATGGGGGGCGTAGCAACTATCAAGAAACTACTGGAAATAGATCCCGCAGTCAAAGCCATTGTCTCTAGCGGTCATACCGATGATCCTATAACGTTGGAGTACAAACAATACGGCTTCAGCGCAGTGATTATTAAACCATATTCTATCGACACCATGGAAAAGACACTTCATAATCTGTTGGGTGAAAAGAAGTGGTGCTGATTGTTAGCGTATCGAAATAGTATTTTGCGACCTTTGAAGAAACCGGGAACGGGATTCAGACGAGATATGAATACTCTGTAAGAAGGAAATCCTTTTCTTCCTCGGTTAGCCTGGACGGGTCATTGAACATGTGCCGACTGTGTTCCAGTTGTATTTTCGATTCCTGAAGAGCACTTCCGGTTGCGCGCCAGAGAATCTGCTCCTGAAGGACGGTGATATGCCTTCTCAAGTATTTCTTGAGAAGTTCAACCTGAACCTTCTCTTTTTCACCTCTCATTTCACTCCATACTTTGAAGTGCTGTAGGATTTCCGCCTGGGTCATTCCCAACTTAAACCTGGCTTCCTCAATGCTCCATCCCAGGTCAAAGAGACGGAACACCTGAATCTCATGCTCCAGTTTCACAAGCTGTTCCTGCCTTTCCTTAGCGGCGATATCTGCTGCCATCTGCTTTTCAGTTTGCACTGCTTGCTTGAGCTCCTCCAGCTTTCCTTGCAGGTTACTGGTTTCACCAATCTTGACTGCTATCTCGTCCCGGGTAATACCTGCTCCCAGTTTAACAAGGTCAGCAAAAGAAAGGCCGGTTTCAGTCTTGATCTTGTTCAGTTCATCGTATAATTCCTGCTGGACGCGGAAAGTAACCACCCTTGTTTTTGCTTCGTAGCGTTCTCTTGCTGTAGTCATAACTTGCCTCCTTGCTGTATACCATGGTTGTATACCACACCTGTATACCACAGGTCATACCCCCGATTTACGCTCGTTTCAGGGCTGGTCTGGGGTCACCCCAACCCCACGTACTCTACTCTCATCGGTCTGGCTTCCCAGTACCATTGGCTCCTCCGCTTAGCACAACTAAGCAGGGCTTCAAATTACCAATCCACATAGCTGGTATACATATTCGGCAACGTGCGGTGGTTAGCTGTGCGTTTCTTCCATTACCTACTGTAATAGGGGTCCTGGTGGGTCACCCTCCACAAGCTGAATTTACCTTTTTTGCAGAGCTCTCCAAGCCTCAAGAAAGCTGTGGTAGTTACCACTCTTGCCACAGCCAAAGCAATGCCAGACACCCTTCTCTGCGTTTACAGAAAGACTAGGGTCATGGTCATCGTGGAAGGGACAAAGCCCCATGTACTCGCCGCCAGCTGTGCGTAGTTCTATCCCCAGGCTTGCCATTAGGTCGAGAAGACCGGTTGGTTCCTGGTTGGGAGGCTTCTTGCCCGGCCCCTTCCTCTTTACCGCGATAGCCTCCACCTCTGAAGACCAGATAATGTCCCAGCCCTCGGCTTCGAGTTCCTTTACCACCTCTCCGATGGGTTTCATGAGCACCTCGGTGTCCCATTCCCGCGAATCACGGTTCGGCGATGTCTCCTCCATTTCTTCCTTTGCCTCCTTAATCTCAGAATTCTGAATAGATTCATTACTAACAACTTGTTCTTGTACCTTCTCTACGGTTTTCTTCAAGAGCCCGCGGTTATGGGTTATCTTCCGCCTGGTATTGAGTGGCCCATTCTCATGGCAGAGAGCTTTATTGAGGTATAAAGCAATATCCTCAGGAGTTGGCGGTCCGGAAATGTCGCCCGCCACGAGGTCGTAACCAGATTTCTTTACTTCGCTCCACACCCGCTCTTCTTCGGCAACGGTAAGGAATAGCCAACTCTCGCCGTTGGCAACGATATGGACATACCCCGGTTTATCGAGATGGCGGAGTAGTGTCGTAGGCTTATCCGGAGTAGGTAGCTTAATAATGAATCTAAACGAAACTTCTCCCAGTTTTCGCATCCAGTGACGCTTCAGCAACCTGGCACATTTGGGACAATGCCACTTCCAGCAGCGCAGGCTGACCAGGTGCTTCATCTCCTCGTCTCCCCGGGTAAAGACCTTGGTTGCCCTGCCGCAGAGAGATTGAGGATAGGGGGACTTGCCATAGCGCAGGGCAAAGTCCGAAGGAACGTTATCAAGAACCATACCGTCCTGTTTCGAGCCGCTGTCTGCCGGGACCTCAAATAGATTATCCAGGTCTATCTCCGGCAGCTTGCCGTTGGGCGGTTTTATGAACTGGTACTCGGCCCCAGTGGGGTGAATAGATGGCGGGATAGCGATAAGGCTCCCCAGTCCCTTAACCTCAATACCGTCCTGGGTGAAGCTATTCACTGGTCTTTTCGGTTTGAACCAGACGTGGTAGCCGCGGCTAGTCCTGACTACCGGAGCTTCGCTGAAGTAACCTCCCTTTTCCTGGACAAACCTCTCATACCTTTCGGGATTGTCAAAGTCCAGGGCGTGAAAGCCTTCATCGCAACGGATTGCCCAATTTGTATCCTGGGAAGTAAAGCGAAAGAGGTCTTCATTGCTCAGGCAATATTCCTTCCACTTAACCAGGGGTATCTTTGCCCGGGGTTTCATCGGGATAAGGTTGAATCCGCGCTGATGGTAAGAGTTGAGCAGCTGGAGAGTGCCCACTTTATCCATTAGGGCACCTCCTGGCTGAATCTGACGCTGGTTGTCGTCAGTTGACTAGGGTTGTAAGGTGGTATGCGGAGCCAATACCAGCTACCTTGAGAACATGGCTTGGGTCGGCGAAAAGACGCCGCTTACTCTGTGCGACATCAGGGTAAGCCCTTCAAACTCGGTCAGCCCCAACCTCGGCGCACTGGAGCTTTCGGACGCCCTTACAAGGGTACTGCCGTTTACCGCCAATGAGGACACCCGCCCAATCCTTCAATGTGTCCTGTTCAAGGTACAAGACGGTAAGCTATCCCTAGTAAGCGCCGACGGCTACCGGTTAGCCGTAATGAAGCTGGACTTCGACGGTGACGAGGGTCAAGTCCTTGTCAATCGGGACGAGCTTCGGGGTGTTACCAGTGCCCTTAGACGGGCACGTCGGGTTAGAATGGGCTTTGAGAAAAGCGGGGACGGCCTTGAAGGCATGAGCCTACTTCTGGACACGGAGCTAATCCGCTATGACTGGCGGGGATGCGCCGGCAACTTTCCAGACTATGAGAAGCTCATACCCGCCGACTTCGCCAGCCGTGCCAGCTTCGACACCAATGAAGCGCTCAAGGCGGTAAGCTCCCTCAAGGTCATCGCCGACTCCAGAACCTATGCCATAGACCTCATTATCGGGGATGGCAAGGTCATCATGGCGAATACCGACGACAAGGGCGAAACCGAAGTAACCGCCGACACCACCGGCGAACCGGTCAAGGTAAGGCTTGACGGGGGTTATCTTGCCGACGCTTTGAGGGCCTGCGGCGGTATGGTAGAACTGAAACTCAGCGACGCCAAATCGCCGATGCTTTTCACAGCGCCGAATTATGAGCTGGTGGTCATGCCGATGTTGACTCCTGAAAGCCAGAAGCCGAAGGATGAAGCCAAGGCAGAAGAGCCAGCCGAAGCCGTCGAGACACCCGCCGAGCCGGTACCCGAAGGTGAAGCCGAGAAAGTCCAAGCCGTAGCCGAAGCCGAGGCCATTACCAAAGCCGACAAGCCGAAGCCCAAGAAACACGGCAAGGTAAAAGAACCGGTAGCCGTAGCCTGACAGTCCAAGACTGAACGCTTGAACTCGCAAAACAGCCGCACTTGAAGGGGTGTAACAGCCCCTTTTTGTGCTTATTTTTGTTAAGGGGGTATTCCTGCCCTTGCGGTGGGAATACCCCCTTTTATTTTGGCTGAAAGCATGGGCAAGGAAATTCAAAACGAAAGGATATGTATGGCAGAAGAGGAAACGCTGGAACTCGGCGAATATGCCAGACATGGCTTCAGACTGGAGCACCTTGATGACCATATGGTGGCCCTCTACCACGAGGATGAGGAACTAGGTGTTTTCAGCCAAATGGGAGCGACGTCAGAAAGCGTCCGCACAGAGTGCGCCAGGCACCTGGCCGCCAAGCACGGCGGGGAAAACATCGAGACAACTTAATAAGGCCCGGTTAAGGTCAAGTGGGTAAGGGGTCGGGAAGCTTAGAGTACCGGCCCCTTCCTTTTGCGCAAACGCAACTTTGAGAGGAGGTGATAGCTATGAACGGATTACTGGTAATCAATCCCATCGTTCCTTTAGGCCAGGTGGTCGCCACCCGGGGAGTTAATGCGCTGGCTGGTGAGAGGCCGGAGTTTGCTGAATTCATGCGCCGTTCCCTGAACCGCCATGCCAAAGGTGACTGGGGCAACATCGATGAGGCAGACAGACAGGAGAATGAGCTAAGCCTGAAGCAGGGCTTCAGACTGCTCTCCGCTTATGAGGCAGAGGGCTTGCCCAAAATCTGGATCATCACAGAGGCTGACCGGTCGGCGACGACTATTCTTTTCCCTGAAGAGTATTAACCAGTCCCCTGTCCGCCGGCTCAGGGTTATCAAAGCCGCCAAATTCAAAGGGGTGAGTCTGCCCAAATGGAGGTGAAAAATGCGGCAGAAAACATGCCAGGCAAGGCTTGAAGCGGAACTTCAAGACCGGCTGCGGGATATACGGACGCTCTGGCGACTATACCAAAGAAATCCCGAATCATCTCACCGGGAACTGGGACGATTCGAGGAATATGGTTTGAGCTGTGACTACGTGGCCAGGGGGACGTTTCAAGACCAGAAGCGGGGTTATTTCCGCTGGCAATTGTCCTGGGGCGGTCCGGCGGATGAGTTTCGCTTCTACATGGACGAGAATCTCGACGCCGTTGAGATCGAATACTGGTTTTTAGACTGGTATGACGGGGCAAGCCGGAGCTTGTCCGGGGAAGACTACGCCTTACTCGATGAGATCTTTCAAAACTTCAAAGATCTCGGATTGGTCAAAACCGAACGCACTCAGTCTTTCGGCAAATAACCGTTTCCCGGGGGCTGCGCATCCGTTATCACGCAGGAATAATAGGGTTGTTTGAATCTGGAAAGGAGGGGAAACTATGCCTATCAAGTGGAGTGCTCTCAAGGTCAGTGAGGCGATGGATATGATCGAGGAGTTTATCGAACAGGCCTCTGAGCCGCTGGAACAGGCCAAGATAGTGGCCATCGAGGCACGGAAGATATCCGACATCCCGCAATATGTCGATGGCCGACTTGCCTGTCTCATTATCAACATAGAGCGCATCGACAGTATCAGAAGCTCAATCGAGGCCGTCCGTGAATCCCTACCTAGCGGTGCCGCGGCGGAAGAGCAGAGGCGAATCGAAAGCGGCAACCAACTCGTCCTGGTGGCCTAAACCACAGTCATTCCATTATCTACAGGGATACCTGTGCCCAGAATCTAGAGGAAAGGAGTAACAAGCATGACGGGTCAACTCGATCTGTTTCAGGGCGTTAAGCTGGCCGAACCGGAACCGAGAATTACGGTCAGACTTGGCCGGAAAGCCGCTCAGATACCACTACGGAAGAAGCAGCGGGCAGCCGTAAAGCGTCTCATGGAGATACTCGAAGAACTGGAGGGAAAAGACATTTTCCTTGGCTCATACAGTGCCGGTGGCGGTCATTTCTGGCTCGATAACTTGAAGCTATCCAAGCTTAAAGTAGAAAGCTTCAGGACAAAGCGGGATGAAGCCTGTCTACCGAGCGTCATCGTCCTTTTCGGTAACAAGGGGGCTTGTGTCAGAATATTTGCCGATGACTTGCTGGCCGTTCGGAAGCAGGAATACCCGGGCTATCATCACTATCTGCTGGACTTCTGGAATGGTTTCGGCCAAAGCCCGATCAATAGGTATCGGTCGCACTACGCCTGTCTGACCATCACCAGATTCAAGGACTAATCAAAAGGAGAAACCATAATCGAGCACAATGGCTGAACGGGGCATCTGAGATAATGCCGTATGCTTTACTGATACTCTCATTGTGTTTCCGGGTGGAAGGGAAGACACTATTCCCGAATAGCTTAAGACGGCCGACACACTGGAGATGTTGGCACTGAATGTGAAGTCCCTCAAACGTAACGAACCCACCGGCACCGATGCTGAGGCCTGCGTCTATCTCTATACGGCTTCGCTTGCGGCACCGATGGACCATGATTGGAGTCAGATTTACCTTTACTTGGCGACCTTCACCTACAAACGCTGGAACCAGAGTGACATACCACCTGATATCGCTGTCGATTCGCTGTGTGAATATCAGAAGTGGGAACTTGATAACCCAAGGAATAGCTCTATCGGCAGCGAATTAATGCCCGATTGGAACGTGAAGGGAAAGATAGTCGAAAACAGGGCAGATCAATCACGAAACAATCGAACAAAGGACAGCCGGTACTGTTTGATTTATTCGTGTTTCCCATACATGAATTTATTTATTCGCACATGTTTGGTTCCCATCATATTCAAGAACGTCAAATAATGTCGGTAAAAAATGACACTCCTCGACGCTTGCGTCGAGGTATCTCAGGCAACCGATTAAGGCCCACGACGCCGCAAGCGGCGGGGTATTGGACCACAAAAAAGAGAATAATAACGGATGAGATCGATATTTGAAACTGAGGTCAACGTGAGTTAAACTTACGGCGAGTTAATTCTTGGCCCGTTGGGTATGACTAAAGAGGGACTGAGAGACAGGGTATGAAGGCAAGTGATCTTGTCGAATCGATACAAATGTTGTTGATGGACATTCTGGCTTTCTTAATTCCCGGAGCTGTCTTCATCGGGATAGCATGGCTGACTTTAAGCAATGAAATCGAAATCGTAATACCTAATGGAAATATTTTCACACCCAGGTCAGGTCCTGATTGGTTAATATTAGGACTCACAAGTTATGTTGTGGGATATATTCTTCAAGGCATTGGAGAGAATGTGATCAAGGGATTAGAGTATCTCGTACGATTCCCCGTTTTTGCCCGCCTTTTGCCATTTATTAAACCTTATGAGGAGCTTGAGAAACAAGTCAATGCTTGCCAGTGGTTCTCAGAAGCTAGGAGGAGAATTGCTTTTTATACAAAAGCGAATTTATCATCACTTAACGTCAAAGCATTGCGCAACATAGCTATTTCGATATCTCCAGGTTGGGTGCGGCATGTGTATCGTTATACGTATACATGGCAACTGTGTTTGGGAAGTGCTACAGCAATAATAATGATAGTTATCCTGCTTATATTAACCGCATTCATCAGCATAGCTCCGGCATCAGG
This sequence comes from Dehalogenimonas sp. NIT-SK1, assembly GCF_055384165.1. NCBI lineage: Bacteria > Bacillati > Chloroflexota > Dehalococcoidia > Dehalococcoidales > Dehalococcoidaceae > Dehalogenimonas > Dehalogenimonas sp. NIT-SK1. Next base: position 185,517 of record NZ_AP042352.1, on the reverse strand, counting down.
GGTTTCTTTCTCAGGAACAAGGCTATTCTGGTTATTTCCGCTTATTATTAGCGCTATATTCCTTTTGGAACGAAGGTATCGTTACTATGATATTACGATGAGAATCCCGTTCTCGATAGCACTAGCAGAAATTCCCAAGCTCGAAAATCAATTGCCTTCTGAAGGGTATTCACGGGCAGGTGTTAAACAAGAGGAAAATAATAGGAGTCGAGGGATTATGCTCAAAGTCTATCTTGCAGGGGGATTCCATTCAGGCTGGCAGGACAAGGTTATTGACCAATGTTCTGCCTTAGAATTCTATGATCCCCGTAGCCATGGACTGATGTTGACTGAGCATTATAAGGCATGGGATTTGAGCCATGTGAAATTGTCAGATATCGTATTTGCGACAATTGACAAAGAAAATCCATCCGGGTATGGCCTCGCCTTGGAAATAGGATATGCAAAAGCACTAAATAAAACGGTCATTTTGGTTGATGAAAAATCTGCCCAAGATGAATTGTTTAAAAAATACTTTGCAATTGCCAGAGAAACGGCCGACGTGGTTTTTGAATCACTTGATGAAGGGATTGCTTACCTAAAAAAGTTTCTGTAGATGAAATAATAACGGGCAAATATTTCCTTTGAAATACTACTGATACCCCGATTAATACTATATACTGGATTTATTCGTGTTGATTCTGTTTTGCCAGATCAACCGCATTAATGTCTGCCATGCGCGTTCAGCGGCGAAAAGCTGCCGGTCCTTGGCCAGATTGACTCTTTTTTTAGCCTACGTCTCTTACTCTTGAATTAGGTCAATTAAACCATCGGTCAAATTCCAAATTGGTTTTGCATTACCTTCTTTCAATAGAGTAAACAACCGTTGAAATCCTGAGGCAGCAAATTCATTCGCCATTTCAATCATTTCCGAAGGTCTTTGTAAAATCCAGGGGTCGTTGGAATGTGCTATAGCGAGTAGCTCTAACAGTTCAATCCTAAAAGGATCACGAGACAGTATCTCGCCAGTAATAAAGCGGTGGTGCTTTGTCAATTTTGTCCTTTTTTTAGCGTTTGCACCGAGACACACCGCAAGAAACCAAATATCGAGCTGTCTTTCGAATGGGCTATCGTCGGGAGATGGCTTTGTTCCCCCTAAAGGTTGAGTTTGACAAAAGAGGTCAACATCTTCCCGCATTTCCTCGGGTATTCTCAATTCCAGATTTTGAAAAGGATTTATGACGTACGACATAGTTTATCCTCTTTTCGTTAGATGTAGACCGCTTCTGTCGCCTATCCGTTCACACACGTTGCAATATTGGTATTGATTGCACTCACACCTGATCATTTTTTTGTAAGTGCCATCTGGATTATTGACCAGTTGTTTTGGATAATGAGCGGAATTTGTTAAGGTAAAGGTCTTACCAGCATATTGGTCTATCAATTCCTGGCATCCAGATATTTCATCTCGAGTTAGAAACAGAATTAATTGAGTAGCATGTTTAACGGCCGTTTCCAATATTGCTCTCTTCACGATACCGCTAGTCATCCCTAATGGAGTATCAATAATATTTGGGGCTGCTACACCGCTCACTTCTGTCAAGGCCAACAGAAAAGCCATCGTCAATGCTCTCCTTGATGCCCCATTCAAATCTAGATCTGTGTCGAGCCTTCTTCCCATCGGACCTACAACCGTGATGTCATATGAAGGGGATATTTCTGTTTTGCAGATGATTGAAGTCTCGGGATCGGATTGGATCATTTCAAGGAACATATCATTCATTGATTTTGATACTTGCGGTATCTCCTCATCCTCGATAGATTTGTATGAGGTGACAAGGACATTCAAAATATCGCTCGCTGCTTCAATACGGCATTTGACCTTAAGATATTTAGATTGTTGCGACAACAATTTAGCTAGTTTTTCTTCGGCGTCTCTCCTTATGCGGGCGATCCTTTCTTTGTCACCAATTCGAATACCCTGTTCTTTGATAAGTGTGTCTTTAATACCGACACGCTCCTTACGTTGAGCCCGAAGAAATCCAACATCAGCATCTGAAAGCAAATCGACCTTTTTCTCTAAGGCTTTGATATCTTTTTCGACAATTTCTATTTGTTTCTCGATATACGTTCTGTTTTCAATAAGATGGCGGATCTGTTCCAACCATCCCCCATCAACCTTATCAACCTGTAGCACTTTTTGCGAAGCTATAATTCGCAATTCAGTTAACCTGTCGTCTACTTCAGAGTTACTTTCTTGATCGGAAATAAGTTTTTGGATATGACTAAATCTAGAGCTCCCGGGTTCTAGAGATTCACCACATATGCATTCCCCGATTTCAAGTCTTTCCTTCAGGATTGGAATAGCGGTTCTCGGTATTACACCTTTCTTTTTAAGCTCCGCAAGCATGCCATCTGATTTAACAAGATAGCCTTTTATTAGCAATTGAGAGAGCTCCTCAGTTTGAAACAACTGACCGTGCTGTTTTTTTATTGCTTCCAGTCGAATCCTCGTCTTGGATAACACTTCAGATTTGTCTTGTTTTTCTTTAACTAGTTCTTCCCTATTTCCTTTCTCCAAGGCTCGTTCTATTTTTTGCTCAAAATCCGCGATATCTGATTCGATATTTTTTATATTATCGTCAAGCTCGGCTAACCTTGAATTATTTTGATCTTCTTTTTCGGAAAAGCTTTGTACCCGCTGTTCAACTTGGGTAATCTCTTCGTTACCAGCGAATTCTTTGACCTGGCTCCGAATATCGGAAAGTCCTTTTTTTACATGATAGGAAGCGTTCTCCAATAACTCGAAACCGAGCATATCTCTGATTGCGGTCTGAACTTTCTTCCTTTTTTCGCCAGCGGAAACTTCGGAAGTGATAAAACTTAGTGCTCTGTCACTATCTGTAAAAAAGAGATCTTTAAGGTTGCTACCCATGATTTGCCGTATCACCAACTCGCCGCCTTTTAATGGCAAGTAACCAGTATCGGTGATGTGAAAGAGTTGAAAAGACTCATCATATCTGTTCCATCTATCCACACCCTCAAGCTTTTCTGTAGCTCTTCTGCGTGCCAGATAAACCTCTTTGGTTTCAAACCAAGTGCCGTCGTCGTTTTGCCTTTCAAATGTATGCTCAAATTCTAATTCAGCGGTTATTTCAGCAGGTTTAGCTAAAGATGACGTATCCCAGTCTATGGGAATAATCCTATATGAGACTCCATTAGTGGGCAAACCAACCTCGCCGAAGAGCACCCATTGAAGGGCATTTAGAATCGTAGTTTTACCCGTTTCGTTTTCGGCTCGGATAACCGTGAGGGGTTTTTCGGAATCAACTGAAAAGTCGATATGAACATTCCGCAAAAGACGGAAATTGTTAAATGTCGCACTTCGAAATTTCATGGCTTTGCATCCTTGTTAATATCCGAACCGCGGGTATTTCTATAAATAAAATCTCCGAGGGCTTCACATTCGTCAGTGACCTGTTTTTGAATGGTTGTCGCTTGAATAACATGTTTATATTCATCCCAAATAATATCGGTTACCGAATCTAGTAAAGCCATATGATAATCGGGAACTCTCTCGGAAGCGAGCTGACATTTTTCCTTTATTACACCGATAATCCTCTTTGTGGTCATTCAAACACTCCCTACACAGGCGATTTTTAAAAATACCTTTTGATTATAGGCCTAATAGTGGCCAAAGCTCCATCAGGATCAGCGGCATTCTTTGCAAGTTTCGCGAATTCCGTAACTCTCCCAAGTTCGGATTTGATTATTTTTAGCAGATCGGCGGAGCCAGCGTCAGAGCCAGAAAGTGATGGGAGAACTAGAAAATCATGTATGTATGCCAGCTCTTTATGGATTCTTTTACACTTACGTAATACTCTGCCCCGTCTTTGCACCCACTGGCGTTCGACAGTAGTGCTTGCCAATATAATTGCGGTTGTTACCTCGGGAATATCTACCCCTTCGTCTAGGACTCTCATCGCGGTTAGGACTTGAATATTACCATCAGCAAAATTAGTAAGTAGCTCTTCAGATAACCCCTTCTTGCCAGTTTCCTCGTTGGTTATTTGATGACAGCGAAACTTGAACTCGTTCATTATCATCTGATTGACCTCATTCAATTGTCCCCGCCCTTTATCGCTTGCATAGACCAACAAGTGTTTCAGGCCAGGACGATCCATTTGGTTAACGACTTCTCGAACAGACTCAATCTTACCCGAGGCTTGCTCTAATAGTCGCCTCCTCCTGTTCAATAATATTTGCAGAGAGGGGTTTGATGAATCGGTCTCCTCTAAAAATTGCCACCCAAGAGTCCTCAGTTTTGCAGATAGGGCGATCCATTCTTCTTGTTCAAACGAATCTAATTCGACCAGGTGAACATAGTAATTGTAAGGAACCAAACATTTTCCGATTGCCTCTTTTAGAGTAAATCGGAAAATTACCTTTCCAAAATATTCGTTTAGACCTACCGTTCCTTCAGGATCATATTGCCTTATCGGGGTTGCGGAAAGTCCCAAACGGTATCTAAAAGCAACAGGGGGGTTATTCAAGAATCGTTTGGTTCCCAAATCATGCACTTCATCTGCTATTAACATTGAAGGACCCAAATATTTACTGATTTCGTTTTGAAAATCGATGTCGCATAAATAGTCATGCGTGACAATTAAACACTCAATTGAAGAAGCTTTGATTTTTAGCGACCTAACAGCTTTCCCTACCGTCGCTAGCTTAGATTGCTTGTTATTCGCCTCTCCTGGAACCACTGGATCCAGCCCAAATTTTTTAGTCTCCACTTCCCATTGGTGGACTAAAGGAAGATAAGGCACAGCGACTACGAGTAATAAGTTGCAGGTCTCTTGAAAAAGCTTAAAAGCACATACCAGAGATGCGATTGTTTTACCAGACCCAGTAGCCATTTCTAATATACCAAGTCGGTCAGCGGATAGCCATGCGTTGATAGCTCTCCCTTGGTGTTCAAAGTCGCCCTTATCGAAAATTAAACCTGCGGGAATATTAAAATTTCGGGACTTAGGTTCAAAATCCGGGTTTGTTTGCTTGGGCGAATTACCGTTTTTCTCAATATTCCACGCTTTCTTAAAATCATCGGTACTAGGTGGTTTCTCACGTAAATATTCTTTCATAATACCCGCTTTCAATGCGGCCGGAATATCATATACCGCTGAGTAAGAGTTGTTCTTACCCGTCCAATAGGCGTCAAATTCCGCTCTTAAGCGGTTTACGATCTTAGTTTCATCTCCACCTGCCCAAGACTTAGATACGATTATCTGTTCGACATTAGTGGTAAACCCGCTTTTTGTAAGGTTGTTAGACCCGTGGACAGCAATAGTATCGTTGCCATCAGAAAAGATCCTTATTTTCGGGTGGAAAAGGCCATCCTTAACAAGGACCAATTTAATTTCAATCCGATCGGTTGAAATCAAGTAAGCTAAACATTCTAGTGTATGTTTTGCAAGTGCGCTCGAAGAGATTTCCACGCTCCCGAGTAAATCCTCTAGGTGCCTCGCCAATATTGAGGGCATATCTTCAGTACCACTCTTTATTGCCAGTTGATCTTCAGGAGTGAGATAAGGACTCGTAAGAAGGCGTAATTTGGCATCTTTTGTCTGAAGAAAACTTGCTAAACCAGGAGCCATTTCTTTTATCGAAGAACTAGTGAAAAACCCTGTCATACATTCGTAAATAGTAGCAATTTGAAGACAAGGAATAACTACCCGCCCCAAGAGGTCATCCTTAGGTAAAAAATATATCGGTTGAATTTCGGATAATTCTTTTATACTATGCATTTCTTTCGTCTATTACAAAGTACAAATTAAGCAAGGGGTGCTGCGATCATCTCCGAGCAATTCAATTAGTCTGCCTCCTTTACAACTGTGCGATTCCCGTTTCGATCTTTCAATATGTTCATTCTTTATTGCTTGAACACGATCTGGTCGGCTAAGCTCCTCTAAGCTTTCATGATCACACCAAGTGAAACGACGTCCAGAAACTGAATCCGTTTTTTCATAGCTTTTTGCCAAATTGAATAAATTTGGATGGTTTTCCAACAATCCCACCCATTCGATTTTCTGCTGGAAAAAACAAAAATAGCATCCAGACCGTGATCGCCACGTCCGGTATTGTGGCATGCCGATTCCGGATTCCTCAAGGATGCGAACAATGTCGGTATAACATAGACCGGCTTCCTTAAACGGAAAGATAGGTTTGATGTTGGGCTTTGTAGAAACATAGCCTTCCCTATCTTCGTCAGCACGAATTCCAATGTAGCTGGTTACTGGTGAGTCACCTACGTAGCGCTCGAATGGTTGGAGTTTCAGATGCCGGGTGCACCAGCGCATCTGCGAGGATGGTAGGTAACCTCGGAAAATATCAAGCCAATGGTCAAAGCCCCTCCCGTCTTTTAACGTTATAACTGACTTCCCTAATACACCTTCGAGACGCGCTAGGTATTCGTACGTTTCAGGGAGCTCTTTTTCGGTATCGCAGAATACGTACTCCATGTTGGGAATTCTATCACGCATATAGACAGCAAGTGCCGCGCTGTCCTTGCCACCTGAAACACACAATATGTGACGCACTTTATCGCCCCCTATTGAACGCGACCCCAGTTGGTGGACATTCTTGAGTGGATCCGTTGTCCGATGATACCGCTTGTCTAACTACTTTGGCAACTGCTGCGATTAGGATCTGGGTATCCATTTTGGTTGAATATTTACTGATTATTGCCTTCGCAACACGTTCAGCTTCAATTTCCTCATCTCGGGTCAACCTAATGACCCGTCGCACGGAATCATCATCCTTTTTGTCGATAGTGACCATATAGCCTGCTTCGCTATCCTGCAAGCTACTTTGTAAATCTAAAAGCGTTTCTGTAAATCGCACTTTTACCGAAAGTTGTTTGACGAGTTTGGCAAATGAATCTTCGTCTGCTCTGTTCCAACGGCAGGGTGGTTGGCCGACAATTCCCGCGGCAATTGCTTCCAAGTATTCTGTCGGAGGCAGAGTGCTGTCAATGGCACGGTTCATCAATATCCGTAAACTAGGCTCTGTCACGAGATCCGATAATAAAGTCGCCCTCCGGGGTAGCACGTTTCGCCAGTCTTCAACGATTTTTGGTATATTAAAAATCCGAAACACTCCAGCCTTTATACGATCCAGTAACTCTGAATAGCATGTCATCAGCATATTGAATGCACTATTAAGAGCTTCAAAAAATTGATCAACGTTCGTCTCGTTCGGGCCAATTGACTGTGTCTCGAAAGGGCGGCATCCCAGAACCACAGGCAAATCAATGAATAGTAATCTTTCAGGGTTCTTGGCTCTTAAGATTGTATCTCTCACGGCACGAGCATCTTTATGCAGGCTGCTAGTAATCTCAGAGTATCTATTCAGCGAAGACATACCGGCATAGATTGCACGAATAACAGGCAGCAACGCATTTTCAACTCTGAAGCCATTGGCGAATCGTTCGACCACCATTGCGCGTTCTCCATCTATAATGAAGCGAAGAGTTGAAAAGCTGCCAGGGTTGCGCATTAGGCGTTCCATTACCGGCAACGTCACCTCGGGCACAAAAGTACCGCCCTCGTACAATGCCATCGTGTTTGAGTTGTTGTGAAGTAAGGCGAAAAAAAGCACAGGTATGAACCCGTCGGCGACTCCAAATGGGGGACTACGCAAATCCGAGAAAATATCCGTCAGTGGCTTGGGCTGCAATGATTCCGAGCAAGATACTTCCATTATACGATCCCAAGCTTTTTGAAGACCTAAATCCACGTTACTTGGTCTTCCCAATTCCCATTCGCCGCGCTCGTTTTGTCTATGCAATCTGCTCTGTCTGAAGACTGATTCGTAAATGCTCCTTTCAGGAGGATAGCCATTAATGCCTAGTCGTTCCTCATGGCTGTGTAGCATCATAGCTTCAATAAGATTTCGGCGCGCTGAAGCCGCGGCTGAAGATAGGGAACGACGATTAATTAGCTCATTCTGTATCGTTGGAGCATAAGGGTAAATCTCATCAGTAGCCATGGACACAAGTTCGGCGAGGTCTTTATCAGACTTCATCTTTTGCCTCGTGCCCTTCCAATAAACGGTGGTTTGCCCCGAGCTAGCGGTAAACAATCTGTTCCACTCAGAACGAAAGGCGATGCTTGCCTCGATTCGTCGCTCTCCAAGTTCCTGCCGAGCGACGCGATCGCCAGATAAACCAGGTGTATTGTGTTTGACCCATTCTAGAGCAGCAACATCGCGTGCAGCTTCTACTAATTGTTCTGTTTCCATTGCAAGCATCACAATGGACGAAACATCTGCAACTGTCCTAAGTATTAACTCGGCAGCAGCATGTTGTTCTTCGGTTTCGACAAGACAGCAAATAATGTGCCCATCCGCCCCATCTTGGTTAGCTAACGCTAGCTCCAAGTCATTGAATGAGGTAGGAACAATTGAAAAATACCTCAACATGCCTGTTACGAATGAGTGCTTCCGAGCAATAATAGGTGGTGCAGGACAAAGTTCTTTCGCAACAAGCAGGGACACTGATTGAGCGGGTAGAGTCTGGTATGCTGCAATAAGGCGTTCTCCGACATCTATATCACTGCCTTCATACAACCTGAAAGAATTCCGAAACCGACGATAGACCACGAATCGTCTCGTTTCTAATGACCTCAGCACCTCCCTTAATTGGTCTCCACTGAACATCGGAGACGTAAGCGACAACTCCAATACTTCGTACGAAGCAGGTAAACGCGATGAATCCCCGACTAGATTGAGTATGCTAATACTCTTAAGCGCATCAATCTCCGATTCTATCGCATCATCTAAACGCGCAAGCCCATCCTCGGCTTCTGCCCATGCCCGTGCGACTTGGGGGATTGGAGCTCCACCAATCAAGGTATGGGACGCATAATCATAGACTTGTGCTATGCGCATAAAAGGTGGATTAGTAGAATCGAATACTTGATGTCGCATCCAATTCATCAATGAGAAGGGTTCATCGGCCGAGAGAAATGAAAACAATGAACGCTCATTTTGCCCAAAACGTCTGAAGAGGGATGGGAGGAGCAGCACCGAGGTTGGATGTAATGGATAACAAGCGATGCAAAGGGTCTCAAAGTCTTCCTCCGATCCTCTGGGAGCAAGGGATGCGCAAGTGCGGGCAACCTCACGTACGCGATCATTGTGTCGGATTTCGAAGTTTCCGTTTCCATTCATCGCAGCGGCAGTCAGTTGCAGAGCATCTAATCCGTCTAGCATACATGGCACATCAAAGAAACGTTGCTGCACCTTTGCCCATTCTCTTTGATAACGTCGGCCTAGCCGAGAAGCATACTGCGCAAACTGTTGGTGAAGGATTGTAACAAACCATAGGGGGTTAGCGTGGGATCGGGAAGCAGCTTCCGCTAGTTCTTGCAGCACCTGAACATCGTTTCCGTCGGGATATAATGCTGCGTGCTCAAGGAGTTTACCAAGCTCGTCGACAATTATAATTAACCCTTGAGCATGCCCTTGTTCTTTTGAATGTCTAGCTAGGTCCTCAAACAGAGCTACAAGCTGGCGGGTACTCGGTGTTGAGGCATTTAGGGTTGCCTCATGGTCACGTGATACGAAGTCGAGCAAATCTCGTCTGCCTGACACTTCTAACGACCTTTTCAAACTGCGAACGAGGCAGGTTGATAAATTCTCCCGCCCTCCTGTTGCCAGGACAGTCACGTAACCCTCACCATCAGCAGGAAGGAGTTTGTCGGCAATTATCCCGAGTTCTTGACGAGCCTTTGTCCGAAGTCCATTGGATTGTTCTTTCTCTAATAGTTTTGCAAAAAACAGGGCAAGGGCGGATTTACCCGAACCATATGGCCCCGAGATGCATTGTGCCCGGTATGAAGGATCGTTCACTCCACGACTAAGTAACGAAATAGCGGCAACTGCACTGCGGGTAACTAGATAGCCGTCGGCTGCATCTTGGGCATGGAAATCCCTTTCAAGATTTACTGATCGTAAAAACCGAGGTTGGAGAGATATTTTCTCTAATAAAGAAGCTTCATTTGTCCGCATAGTAAGTCTCCAAGAATCGCATTGAATCCAACGGCGCTCCGTTCTCTTTAATAATGCTCCGAGTTAATGGAGTGTCCGAGAACCTAAGAGTACCTCCGCTAACTACTTGAAGTTGGTCCAAATAGGACAAGACTGAATCTTCGTCCAGTTTAAATACCAAGGCTGGGCTTCCTTCCGAACTCATGACATCGTGAATTTCTAATGTATCCCTCTCACCCGCTTTTGTTTCCCAGAACTCAGCAAGAGCATACGCAAAAATCGCAACTGGTAAAGAATGTTTGGGACCTACCCGAAACCTAATCCTGTCGCCATCAGGTTCCTGAATGAGGAGGTTAAGTGTAGTGAGCGGACAACCTATGGGATCCTCGCCGGGGATTGAAATATTGCTACGCTGAACATAGGTATGGATAAAACAATCAACATCACGCTTCAAGGTGGACTCCGAGATGTCCGTCCATCCAAGTGTATGAAGATGTCTAATCAACGCCTCGACCATATTCGATCGGGTGAAAGCGTATTCGTAAAAACGATTGAACGCCCAATACCAAGTGGCTGCGCGTGTATCATTACTCGCAAGTTTCCAGTGGATGAGCCACAATGTTGCGTCGTCCTCCAGGTAAGGGTCCCATCCCCCATTTTGTAGTAGAGCAAGTCCGAGTTTAGAAGGTAACAGACTTCTCCCTCGAGTTCCATACTCTTCCTCCACCATTCCGGTTGCTAGACACCAATACCGAATGGACCGCACCATGTTTTTGCCGACCCCTAAACGTACAATGGCTTCGTTTTTTTGAAACAATACGGGATCTAGTTTGATGTTATCCAACCCTTTCTTAAGCCACGCATAACGAAATGCGAAGGTCTCGTGACCAGAAAATGATTTCCGGAAAGGGATATACAGTCTATCGTTATTGACAATTTGGGATGACGGCACAATATCCTCCAAGCATTAGGGAGCAGCTTTAAGGCCGAGGGGTCGCCGGTCATGAGCGAACACCCATTCGTCTATTTCATTCTTCCTGAATTTCCAAAGGCGGCCGAGTTTGTGTGCAGGCAAATCTTTACGGCTAATCCACTTATAGACCGTATCTCTCTTGATGCCGAGGTACTTGGCTATTTCATCCACGGAAAACCAACGATCTTCCATTGCTTTGACTCCTCGGATAAGGGAGTTTTGGAACTGGAATGCTAGTCAGATAGCATCCAGTACTAAATAATCATCGTCATTATAGCAGATTAGCGAAACTAGTCAACCCCTATTGTATATGTATTATCATCAGTTATAATGTGATATGGCATGATATATTGGACAATAGCCAATTTCGGCCCTTCCCCTTGGGCACCAGGCAAGATCAATCCACCTTAGGGGAAAATACATACTGGGAAGAAGCGTCGCGTGAAGCCGTATCGAGACTTAGGTCCTAAAAACTTCCCACGACCCGCTCCTAAATATCATTTGATGGTACAATGTTATTGGAATGAGTATTAGCTTTCCCGTAGGCAGGAATCCTTCGGCCATTTGCTTCGATGGCAATAACATTTGGGTAGCGAACGCTGGTAATAATAGTGTCAGCAAGTTACGGACGGACGATGGAAGTCTTCTAGGAAATTATAATGTATGCGGTCGGCACCCTTGCTCTATTTGCTTTGATGGCACCAATATCTGGGTGGCTAACAGTGGTAGCAACAGTATTTCGAAGTTACGAGTGAGTGATGGCAGTCTCATAGGAAATTATTCTCCAGATGCCAGGCACCCTTGCGGTATATGTTTCGACGGCACCAATGTTTGGGTGGTTAATTATCGAAGTGAATACGTCTCCAAGCTACAGGCGAGCGACGGTGTTCTACAAGGACATTACGATGTGGCTTCCGCCGGTTTGGATAGTAGCCATCCTTGCGCAATTTGTTTCGATGGCGACAACATCTGGGTGGCAGACGTGAATAGCAATAGCCTCAGCAAGTTATGTGCAAGCAATGGTGGTCTATTAGGGAATTATCCAGTGGCTGGAACTGAGAACCAACAACCTTGCGCGATTTGTTTTGATGGAGCCAATATTTGGGTAGCAAATAATCGAAGTGATAGCGTCTCGAAGCTGTTGGCCAGTGATGGTACTTTGTTAGGGAACTATCCTGTCGCCGGTTCCGGTAGGCATCGACCTTGCGCAGTCTGTTTTGATGGCGCCAACGTTTGGGTAGCAAATAATAAAAGTAATAGCATATCCAAAATTCGCACGAGTGATGGGTTTTTGTTAGGGAATTATCGCGTCACCGGAATAGCGTCTAGAAACTGTCATCCTCGGGCTCTTTGTTACGATGGGGCGAATATTTGGGTAGCGAATAATAATGATAACAGCGTTAGCAAATTGGATCGTAATCAATCCAATCAATACTAACTCCTTCTGTAAGGGGGAAAAGTGGAGATAAAACTTACAAGGGTGTGGACGCTCGGTCAGCCGTTTGATGATGGTGGTGGAAATTTGAGACAGCAGTCACGACAAAAGGAAAAGAACAGTGCATAATGGTTCCAACCACCAAGTGCCCTACCTCCATCTTCCTCCACATAACAATCTGCCCGGGTATGCAACAGGTAAACTTCTGCCAAGGGGATAAAGGTAATAGGGATTTGGGGGATATCCTATAAGTGACGGGGATCCCAGGCGTCAAATCAATTACGCTCCGGTCCCCAGATGGAAGGTTCGAAGTTCGAGCGCTTGTTGGAAAAAATAGCGCTCGGGTTTGCCGCCAGTATTCTTGGCGGTGAGAATTTAGCGTAAAATACGGCGGCTCTAGCGGGGTGCTAAAATAGTCAGACGAAAACGAAATCAGCGTTGGGTTCTTTCAGCCGCCCAAACGTAATCAGCAAAATCGATGTCTTATTTTATCAATCTGCTAGATATCCCTGCACATCTTCAGAGATTCGGGGGCTGGTTCTCTTTTTGAGTAAACAAAGATGAAACATTGGAAACCCACTTTCCGTTTGACCAAAGCCCAGAACGAGCATTTGGTCGCCAAAGAGCGCCTTTCATTTTCTAGACACTGTAAAAGACTTGGATTGGATCCAGAGGACGTAGAAAGGCAGTTCATTGACAACTTCCACCGGCGCGATAGTGATTTGATTGAAGGAATTCGCCTTAGAGCACGGCAAGATAAATCACTCGATCTTTTCGAATCACATGAACTTTTCCATGCAAATGATTATTGGCAGTACCTGGGTATTCAAACAACCGAAAAACGCCGAATGATCACCGCTTGGATATGCGAAGCTGCCTCGAGTTTGCAGATTGATTACCAGTATATTTCAAAAGTAGCCAAGAGGATGGGTATGCCCAAAGTCTCCCCTAGTGATCCTGATTCGCTCGCATATTTTCTCCTGAATATACCACTCATGAACGTTTTTGACTTAGAGTTCAATGCATTCGTTACCAAAGATACCGTAATCGATGAAATTCCTTGCGTGTGTATTCACACGTCGCTCCCCGAGTTATCGGAATTCTTTGCAAACCTGTTCCTTTCCGTATTGATCCCGGAAAAGAGCATTGGCAATGAAATCAAGTTTTTGTTGAATGAAACGCAAAATACAATGATAAATAGTCAGGAATTTGTTTGGTCGTGCGTTTCAGGTCTTTTTGCTCTACTTGGAAAATCAAGTGATCTCGGTATCAGTCCCAAATATCAGTTAACCAAATTACATCCAGAACTAACGCCAGAATTCTTGCTTGTTTTGGAAGGTGCCTCCGGGTTTGTTGATTTGCACGAATATGGCCATTTACTAATGGGACATCTTGAAAAGCCGCATGACCCGTCTTTAGAAATAGAGGCAGATTCCTTCGCGGCTAAGACCTTGAAAAATGTTAGAGGTAGTCAGTATGAGCTTTCGTGGGTAGTTGTTGGGCTAGCCATAATTTTCAACATTTTGGAGATGATCAAAGAACTATATGAAATTACGTCGGAAACACATCCTAGACCTACCGGACGTCTCGCAGCTTTAGACAGTGAGATAAATGGATTTGACCTATTCGGAATCGCTACTGCAATTCGATTTCTTTGGGTCCCTTCGTACAAGCGGCTAAACGAGTGGACAGTAGCTGGAAAGGACATTTAAGTTAACACTGCGGATGAGTTTTTAGGTAGCGACCTGAACTCTACAGCTGTGCGAACTCTGCACTGAAAGTTCTATGTATTGAACAGTTTGGGCTAGCAGATTGGATTTGAACTTTACTGCGGAGATTTGTCAGGCTGAAGTACGCCACAGGAAGGTTGTTGAAAAGATTTTGTCCGGCCAGTCTCTAGAATGCCGCCCGGTTCTAGGTATCGTCCCCTTTGGTGGAGCTGAGGGAATAAAATCTAGACACAAAGACCTGAGCCACTCGGAAGTCTGGCCGCGCTAGGATAGGTATGGACAGCCTGAAGGAACCACTCAAATATTTAGGCAAAAGGAAACCTCAAATTCCTCCTGAGTTCTACCTATTGATACCCCGGCTCCACCAAATCTTAAATTAGCCTCAAAAACTGTTAAGATTCTTTTCACTGACTAAAAACCAGCTTCAAATTTTAGTTCGAATCCCCCTTAGTCGATTTTTCAGATTTTGCTTTTAGATCATTATATTTGGAGTTAAATGTAATATTTACTCATTTTGTGGCACTCCACACAAACGAGTGGATTTGTTCATATCTAAGCCCATGCAAACAGCCCAATGATTTACGAGCGTTAACACAGCCCTTCGAAAACTGAGTATATTCGAGTGTAGCATGGTTAGGTTAATTGAGTTTAACGTACCTTGACAACTGGTAATATCAGTATTACTCTTATTTTAGGGGAGCTTTGACCTGCCACCTTTAACTGGCCACTTAGGTGTCAGTGAGCTAGTAGTGGAACCGACCTTAATAGGTCGGTTTTTGTTTTTTGGGGGTGGTGCTTTTTGAAATAGTCCTGTTTGTTATGCTGATCACGCATCTATATCTACGAAACGGAGGAGGATACAATGAAAAGAGCACTTGCTATTCTATTAACCATGTCCCTGCTGCTCGGTTCTTGGATGACCGGGGTAGCGCCTGTGGGGGCGGCAACTGAAGCCAATCCTGATTCGTTTGACCTCTACGCCGGGCAAGACATCCCAGTCGGACATGTGCTCGTCTGGGACGACGGCGAGACCCTATTTGTAAAATACGAAATAACCGAGGATGGTTGGGTAATGACAGAGAGCCATCTAACGGTGGCAGAGGATCTGAGCGGTATCCCCCAGACCAAGAAAGGCAACCCAATACCCGGAAAATTCACCAAGGGCGACAACTTCAATCCTCCGGTAACCGCAGCTGAGTATACCTTCGGTTTTGAGGACAATGGCTGGTCAGCAGGGGCGAACCTGTATGTGGCGGCTCACGCAGTAGTAGTGCGCATAGACGAGACCTGCATAGACTTCGAATCGTTCCAAGAGTTTGACGCGGTAAGCAGTGTAATTACCCCTAACGGCGATGTGGGATTCTATATGACGAACTACCCTTCGCTAGCCGATTTGGGAATTGGAGAATATGCCGCCCTGACTCCAACCGGTGATTTTCCGGTTGTAGCCTCACCGGCAACCAACACCGATCCTACCGGTACCTACCCGAATATCGTAGCTTTTACAGTGAACGGGCCTCCCTATACCGATTTTGACGACATAGTGACCAATGACAATGGGACCGGCGCAAGCGGCAATCTGCTGACCGATCCGCAGGATAAGTCTCAAACCCCGCTTATGCAGCATGCTTATTCGCAATTCCAGGGTATTGTAATCGACCTATCCGGCTTAGATTTGGTCCAGGAAGCCGGTTTCGCCACTGTAGATCTCGACCATGGCGAAATTTGGCACTACCTGTATTTCGATGCTGATGGCATCTTGATAAACCACGACCACCTCGCAGCGGGTACCGGCAACTACGATGGTCAAGCTTTTGGCACCACTTGGACCGACGCCGACTATAGCATAGACAAGGTAGTAATCTTCGGCGAGATGAACAACAATGATGCAGGTGTGGTTGGTTACGCCATCGATAATGTCTGTGTCAATTCGGCTATTCAAGAAGAGACCGCATGGGCCGGCGCAGAAGAATTCGATGGAGCTAACTGGGCAACATTCTTCACCTACAACACCTCACAATGTGACCTAACGGGTGAATGGTCATTAGAATATAGCGTTCCCGGTGGTGCTTTTGCCGCAGGGCACATCATGGTGATAATTACGCAGAATCCCGATGGTACATTTAACGGCACCGGCTATTCTGAAACCGGGCCCGATTGGACTTGGGTTGTCGAAGGAAATTTAGAAGCAGATGACTCTATAGATATGACAATCACCTACGATCAGACTGTGGGCGGAACTAATCCTTATATCGTTAGTCTCGAAGGTACAGTGTTGAGTGATTGCAGTGAGATGATTGGCGAAGCTTCGGATAACAAAGGCAACTCCTATACTTGGACAGCCACACATCTTCCTTAAATTCGCAACTTAGGATAAATTGCTCAGAGGGAGTTTCTTCGGAAACTCCCTCACTTTTTTCACCCACTTCATACCCCTCATTACAAAAAATGAGAATATATGAGTATCTTTAATGCTGAAGTAGTCTATAGACATAAACGCAAGCATGAAAGGGCAGACATCCCGATGATTGTTTAGCACTGAGTTGGAGCGCTACCTCGTAGCTCTACACCATCTGAATAAACCCAAACTCCATTGACAATGCCTCAACCGGAGAGTAGGTTTGAGTAGGATTTTTATTTGGAGGAATACTTTTGAAAGCAGTTGTATGCACAAAATATGGGCCACCGGAAGTTCTTCAGCTAAAAGAGATAGATAAACCTTCACCCAAGGATAAAGAAGTACTTATAAAAGTACACGCAACAACCTGTCATGTAGGGGATGTGAGAATTCGAAGTTTTAATGTCCCTGCCTGGCAAATGATCCCCTTTCGATTATATTTGGGTCTTACAAAACCAAAACGAAGCGTACTAGGAATAGAATTATCCGGAGAAATTGAATCGATTGGTAAAGACGTAAAATTGTTCAAGAAAGGTGACCAAGTTTTTGCATTCACCGGTTTTGGCTTTGGTGCTTATGCTGAGTATATATGTCTGCCTGAAAAGACTGGAAACGGAGCCATAGAAAAGAAGGGGTTGGTTGCAATAAAGCCCGCCAACATAAGTTACGAGGAAGCCGCTGCCGTCCCCGCCGGGGGACTCACGGTACTCAAGGTTTTTCAAAAAGGGAATATTCAGGTCGGGCAAAAAGTCCTTATTTATGGAGCGTCTGGCAGTCTAGGTACTTATGCAGTACAGCTTGCCAAGCACTTTGGTGCAGAAGTTACCGGAGTATGCAGTACAATGAATCTAGACTTAGTAAAATCACTGGGAGCGGATAAAGTCATTGATTATACTGTAGAGGATTTTACAAATAATGGTGAGACTTATGATGTTGTTTTTGATGCGGTAGGTAAGACTTCACATTCACATTGTAAAAGCCTGTTAAAGAAAATGGGTGTCTTCCTTTCGACAAATAGTCTGGCAAGCATAGAGGCTGATGATTTGGATTTTCTCAAAGAGCTGGTAGAGGCGGGAAAGATAAAACCGGTCATTGATAGACGCTATTCGCTAGAAAAGATGGCCGAGGCTCACAGGTACGTTGAAAAAGGGCACAAAAAGGGCAACGTTGTAGTAAATATATCGATAAATTAGTACTTTATTTCAGTAGTTAAAAGAGGGTATTTTTGAAAGCAGTTATATGGACGGCATACGGACCTCCAGATGTTCTTCGCCTAAGAGAGGTCGAAAAACCTGTCCCTAAAGATAATGAAGTACTAATAAAAATATATGCGACAGCAATATCGATGGGGGACTGTGAGCAACGCAACCTGAAGCTACCGTTCTGGCTGCGCCTCCCTATGCGGCTATACGTGGGACTAAAAAGACCAACGAGGATAACTATACTGGGTATGGATTTAGCTGGAGAAATTGAAGCAGTTGGCAAAGACGTAAAACGGTTTGAGCAGGGAGCCCAAGTTTTCGCTGCTACCGGTTTTTTACATATGGGCACTTACGCCGAGTATATATGTCTGCCTGAAGCAGCCAAAGAAGGGGCACTGGCAATAAAACCTACCAATATGACCTATGAGGAGTCCGCAGTTGTCCCTACCGGTGGACTTGAAGCCTTGCATTTTCTCAGAAAAGGGAACATCCGGAGTGGGGACAAAGTATTAATTAATGGTGCCGGTGGAACTATAGGCACTTTCGCAGTTCAATTGGCAAAATACTTTGGGGCTGAAGTTACTGCTGTAGATGGCACAGAGAAACTAGACATGCTTCACTCTATTGGCGCAAACCATGTCATTGATTATACAAAAGAAGATATCACTAGGAGTGGTGAGACTTACGATGTCATTTTTGAGGTGGCGGGTAAGAGTTCATATTCACGCAGTGTAAGATTGTTGAAGTGTGATGGGTGTTTGCTGATGGCAAATCCAAGCCTTTTTAAGATGTTTCGTGGTCGGCTAACGCGGATGAAGGGAAAAAAGAGAGTTATCTTCGGTGCGGCTCCTCAATGCTCAGAAGATCTCGTCTATCTCAAAGAACTCATTGAAGCAGGCAAAATCAGATCGATTATAAGTCATCATTTTCCGTTGGAACGAACAGCTGATGCTCACCGGTATGTTGAAACCGGACAGAAAATCGGTAACGTGGTGGTGACTAATAGTTGATTGCATCCATTGATACATACATTTCGAAAGGAGACACTGTATGACCGATACTGTCGCAACGGACGCATATGCCATTCAAACATTGGGTATTACTAAGTGTTGTCAATCAGCGAAATGGAGCACTTTTTTAACCGGAGACTTTAGGCCCGATCAGGCAGTGTTGGCAAGCTCTCTAAGACCCTGGTTATAGTCGATATTATTTGGCTGTCAGCGTATTTGAACGGGGAATGCAGGTTTTTGGTGGATAGTCAACGGGAGATTACACTTTCGCATTTCCTGTCATCTGTTATAGATAGAACACGTAATTTGTCTTCAAGGGTGATATGATATCAGGAGTTGTTGGAACGCAGGAACCAATCCCTTCTTCTCAAATAAAAGTTCGGTCACTGTCTCCCAGGGCCCACCAACCACTTGCAAAAATATAGCAAAATATTAGCTTTAGATTGATTCTTTTTTAAAGAATACCCGGATTACTTTGTCCTGTCTATCAAAATGTGTCAATTGTTCAACCTTGGGGATCGTTGCCATTTCATGAATACGCTTGTATTGGATATTGAGAGTTTGAGGGAGAAGTATCAATATTTTTTACCTGAGATGGGAGAGAGTCTGATTATTCCGAAAACAAAGGGTGCAGAAACTATCCAATTGATGAATAATTTTCCGAAGATTATTTGATCCCATAGTATATAATTATCTTTATACAGCAGAGGCTTCTTGTTGTAAATGCTATTTGGGGTGAATACTGTGGCCAGGACAATAGTTTTAACTGTTGGTGACACATATCATATTGGGGTTGGAAAAGACCGCATTTGCTATGCCGGTATGTCTTCTGAGAATGTGTTTTCAATTGTACGGAAGAAATGGGAATTCATTTATCGAGGATATAGCTGGAACCAGTTTTATCCAACATCATGCAAGGATATTCAAATAGAAGGGATTGATATTCATGTCGAGGATGTGAATCCCAATGAAATAAGGTTGATTATTGGATAATCTAACCAATTAGGAATATTCAAATAGGCCAAGTTTCAACATTAGTCTGATTTACTATTTTCCAATATATTATTCAAACATAAGGATGTTTCGCCCTTTCATGCTTACATTTCGGTCTAACATCGGGATCATTGCCCTTCCATGCTTACGTTGAGAGATAGTAGGAGGTTCATTTCCGAATCCCGCGAAAGCAAGATAATTATTCTTCAGGCACGATATAAATCATGTAAAGGCTAATAAAAATCAATACAAGACTAATTACCAGAATTAATCGAGGAATAAAGTCCCAACCAAAAAGGTAGTCAAGCCCACTTACTACAAATATTGCAAATGAAATCCGTAACAGGACTTTCCCCCCAGATTTGAAGGGAATGGGCACGAATCCTGATTGGTGTTTGTTCATATGTGAATTTTTACCATGTTATTCAGGAAACATCAAGATACCAATCATATTAGCAGACCGAAGTCTTCTAGGTTAATACCTGGAATAGCAAATCCAACAAGAAGGCAGATCACTGTGAAAGCTGGACATACGATTGTAGACCGTCAGCGTTACTGGGAAGTTGAACCTTTCGTGTCCCTCAGATAACTGTTATGGATAGTACACCAAAATCATTTTCAAGTGTGATATGATGTCAGGAAATGTTGGAGCATAGGAATCAGTCCCTTCTTCTCAAATAAAAGTTCGGTCACTGTCTCCCAAAGCCCACCAACTACATGCAAAAATATAGCAAAAGTTAACTTTGTCTTTATTTATTCTTTCAAAATAACCAAGGTCACTTCATCCTACCTATTAAGATATGTTAATTGTTCAATCATTGGGATGTACTACAAAATATTATATTCAAGTGCATCCTGATCCCGTGAAAAATATTTGGGGTTGACAAAATATATAATTGCATATACACTTTACTTCAGAGATGAAGAGGCTAATGTGGAATTAACCGATAAAGGAAATTTTTTAAAGGACATCACCAGAAATTGCATTGCTGTCCGGATTAGGGTAATGGATCGGGCTATCAGCTCCATTTATAACAAAGCCCTTCGTCCCCATGGCATTAAAATCACACAGATGAATATTCTTGTAGTGGTGTCAGCGTATGGCCCAATGGAAGTCCAACCGTTGTGTCGAATACTTAATATGGATTCATCCACAATAAGCAGAGCTATAACCATTATCGCAAAAAAAGGCTATCTTAAAGTTGAACCCAGCGGTCAGGGAAAAAATCACATTATTTCGGCAACGAATGAAGGCTTGAATCTTATACAACACGCATACCCGGATTGGAAAAAGGCTGAAAATCAGGCAACTGAATATTTTGGTCAAGAAACCGTCAGGGCTATACGTAGTGCGGGTGACAAAATGTTATCGGCAGCAATGACCAAATTATTAGCCTAAATAAAAATTTTTACTTTTAAAATTGCATACACAATTTGCTAATAATTGGGATTGAACAAAGGATCACTTTATGACTAATTTAAACTGGGAGATCAGCGAGATCGTAAACACGCCAGGCAGAGTGGGTGTTTTGGGTACTGCGGACAAGCAGGGGCAGCCCAATCTGGCGTATTTCGGTAGTATTAGATTGAAGGATTCTGTGGTCCTTGGATTAAGCAATAACCGGAGTCTGGAAAATCTTGAGGAAAACCCGCTTGCTGTACTATTTTTCGTTACAGAAAGCCCGGTATCATTCTCTACGCCTGGCTACCGTTTGTATCTCAAAGCCAATCAAATTCAGAAGGAGGGACCTTTATTAGATGGGATTAAAAGAGCAGTTGCGAGAAATGCAGGTGAAGATGCGGCTGAGTTAATTGTAGCCGCGGTCACATTTAAGGTGACTGCAAAGAGGCCTATCATTGCCTGTGATAAACATTCCTCAATGTAAAGAAAAACATAAACGAACAAAGGAGAAATCTATGAAAATTCTTGGTATTTCAGGAAGCCCAAGGGAAAATGATAAATCAGGTGTTTATACACTTGTAAAAACCGTTTTGGATCATACCGGCATGGAATATGAAATGATTTCCCTAGGAAACAAAAGAATATCAGGGTGTATCGCCTGTTTATGTTGCGTCAATGATAATGTATGCAAAGTTGATGACGATTTTAAGGGATTGAGAGACAAAATCATCAAGGCCGACGCCTATGTTTTGGGTGGGCCAAATTATTTTTCAACCATGAATGTTATATCTCATGCATTCCTTGAACGTTTTTACCAATTCAGGCATCAAGAGGGGAATTTGCTAATGGGTAAACTCGCCGTTGCTGTCGGAGTATCTGGCACAAAAAGTGGGGGTCGTTTTCCTGCAGATGAAATTGAAAAATTCTTTTTGTATAACTTTATCGAAACTGTGGCAAAGGTTACTGGTCAGGGAACAGCCTCTTGTTATGACTGTGGACACGGAGAAACCTGCAGGATTGGTATTGCTGCCTTAAACCACGGTCCAGGGGTGAAAATAGCACCCGCCATGATTCCTAACATAAATAAGCAACAGGATGTCGTCAAATCTGCAGTTGAAGCCGGCAGATTACTTGCTGGTAGGCTCAATAACAATCACGACAGGATGAGGGTTACCGTTGCGATGCAGGAAAGAATGATGGCTATGCAGCGGGGAGCCGTCTAAATGAATTGCTCTCCAAGTAGTTGTTGTAAAGAGTTTACGACTCCAGATTCCAGGGAAAAACCAAGAACGCATTTTAATGAACAGGTCGTAATAGACAAACAAGGAGCAACAAAATGAAAAAACCTGATTGGGTGATATTAATCGTCGTTTGGGAATTCATAACCGCTTTCTTCGCCTTTATCGGCATAGGTGCGTTTGCGCTTGTTGCACTGGCGCCGTCATCATGGTGGCATCCCGATACCCATTGCATTGATGGAATGCATGGTTGGTTAGGATTTGGCGCCGCTATTGGAATATTGATTTTAGGCGCCTATATGGCACTTGGAATTGTCTCAGGTATCGGTATTCTTAAAGGTCGGAATTACGGGCGTGTTCTTGGCATTTTCCATGGCGCTCTTAGTTTACCGGCCTTTCCAGTTGGTACAGCAATAGGTGTGTTACAGATGGTTTATCTGACGCGTACTGATATAAAAGAAAATTTTAAGCAAGTTTGATTTCCAGATCTCAGTTATGGATGAACAGCACGACTTAGTACAGACCCAGGTACCAACTATTTTTGCGGAGGGAGATAAAATGATTAAACAATGACAAATATGTTGTGCCCTTCATTGACCGGAGAGTTCGGTCAAGATAAGGCGAAAAGGCTACAGTCAAAGCAGATAGATACAATAAGGTAAAATATTAAGGAGAAAAGTAAATGAAGAAGAAAACTTGGATAATAGGTATTTTCGCGGTCCTACTAGTCATTGGAGTTGTAAGCGCGCCAAAAATCCATGCGACGCTTACATATGTTAGTCAAGAGACGGAACTTGCAGCAAGTGAATATAGCGTTTCAGGTAGTTCACTAATGATTAATCTCGCCGATATCGATGATTTAGCTAAGGTGGGAGGGGCTGTAACCATCGTTGATAAATCATTGCCCAGCTATATTCTTATTGCCAGAGTAGGGATTGATGAATATAGGGTCGTATCCAGTGAATGTCCGCATAGAGGACATGCTATTTATTACATACATGAAGATTCGATCTTTAAATGTTCAAGCCTTGGCGGAGAATCCTTCGATATAAACGGAAACTACAAAAGTGGGTCAGCTGAAGAAGATTTAGCGATTTATGATTTTACTATTAATGATAATGTGATGGTAATAGATTTAACGAGTTAGATCCCTAGATCAGGAGAGAACCGTTAGAAATACCGGAGGGGTTTTTCAGTCCCTCCGGTATTTCTACAGCAAAGTTAAGATGTCAAATTCGGACTAACTATTTCAAACAGCAACTAATCTATTGTAGAGTTGCCTTGAACATACTGTCGACAACAAGAATCCCAATCAATATGCTGACTTGTTCGCTCAATGGGATGGCTAATTTCTTGGATGTACGATTGCAAACAGTCAGTGATACCAAGAAGTTACACTTTTAGTGTCCCTCAGCTACCTGTTATTGATAGAACACCAAATCATCGTCAAGTTTGATATGATATCAGTAGTTTTTGGAGCACAGGAATCAATCCCTTCTTCTCAAATAAAAGTTCGGTCACTGTCTCCCAGTGCCCACCATTTCAGGTGATTTTATGGCAAAACTACCTCATTAACTTACTCCTCCAATTTTGCAGGTCTTTTAGTTAATACTCAACGATCTTAAAATAGATTTCACCTAACCATAGCAGAATCTAATCAAGTGAAAGACTGTAAAATCCATTATTATTGGTTTTAAAAGGGAATTCGAGTTTCAGGAGTTTGGTTTCTTTGAAATCGAATAACCCATATTAGCATGGCTTAAAATAAAAGTTGGATTGCCTGGGTCTTTCTCAAGTTTTTTGCGCAATCGTAAGATATATACTCGCAGACTCTCAACGGCTCCAGGATAGAATTCCCCCCATATCGTTTCAGAAAGAGCTGTATAACTTACAATTTGACCCTCATTCTCCGCAAGCTTTTTCAATATAAGCCCTTCAGTTGCAGTCAAATATATCTCACGCCCGCTATAGTTAACTTTACGATAGGAATACGTGAAAGATAAAGGTCCACAAATGGTGCTTGATTCTCCTTGAAAAGGTCTCTGCCTCCTTAGTGTTGCTTTAACCCTTGCAAGTAGTTCCATTTGACCGAAAGGTTTCCGGATATATTCATCAGCTCCAAGCTCGAGACCTTTCACTACATTGGATTCTTCTACACGTACAGTCATGATAATAATCGGGATATTTGAAAAGGAGCGAATCTGTTTTAAAACATCAAAACCATCGATGTCAGGTAATCCTAAATCCAACAGAACTACGTCCGGACAATCGTTTTCAACACTCAATAGTCCTTTCAAACCACAATCTTTATGAATGATCTCAACAAATGGCCAACCAACTTTAAAAGCTAATTGAATGCATTCGGTGATTTCTTTATCATCTTCAATAATTAATATTTTCATTTTATGAGGCCTTTGAGATTGGTAGGTGGCGTTATCCCATTATAAGGTATATAAAAGTGAAATATACTTCCCTTAAATTTCCCATTAGTAATTCGTATTTGTCCACCATGAAGTTCGACAAAATATTTACACAGCGCAAGTCCCAGCCCTAATCCACCTGCTTTATTAGGATTTGCCCCTGATTGATAATAAGACTGGAACACTCTCTCTTTATCCTCAGGCGATATACCAGGGCCATTATCCTCAACAAAAATGTGCAACTTATCATCATAATAACTTGCTCTGAGTTGTATTTTTATATCCGAATGGGAATATTTAATTGCATTATCAAGTAAATTTAGAACTACTTGTCTGAGTCTTTCAACATCAGCCCAGAGCGGGGGTAAATGCGAACTGATATCCGTCAGAAACACGATTTCATTCAACAAGGCACGAGTACTGAACTCAGATACCAATTCATTCAATAAGCTTGAAGGATTAATCCATGTTTTTTCGAGTTTAAGAATACCAATCTCTCCTCGTATCAAGTCAAAATGCTCATCAATTCTATTGCTCAAATTTAAAGCTGAGCGAAATATATTCCTAGCTAACCTCAAAGAGGTCTCATCTGAAACAGTATTGGTTAAGACCTGGCTATTGCATAAAATGGGCGTAAATGACGTTTTTATTTCATGCACTAGCGCGCGAGCAAATTCGATTCTCTGGTTCATTTGGTGTTCAAGCTCTTGCCTAAGATGGACTTCATTTTCATATTGTGATTTTATCTCTTTTTCCACAATCTTTCGTTTGGTAATATCATGATGAATCCCAAAACCAATTAATCTTCCATCGATTTCGACTACATGCCCACTCAATTCTATAGGTATTCGTCGGTCATTTTTTGCCAAAAAGACTATTTCTTTAGTGAATTTCCTATCAAATCCAGCTTTCTGCCGATCAATAAAACATTTCATATCTTGTTTTGCATCTTCTGGGCTTATGTCGATCGGGGAAAGTGCTAATAATTCCTCCCTTGTGTACTCGAGCATGTTACAGAAAACATCGTTCACTTCTATAAATCTGTCATTCGATCCTTGAGAGAAATCCAATACTGCTAACCCATCATTGACTATATGAAAAAATTCAGCACAGTAGGTGCAATCCATTTCGCTTTGGAAATTGGGTTTATTAACACTCCTTCTATTCATGTTTCATGCTTCCTTCAAAATTCACCTGCTGATAAAAACATATGAGAAAATAACACAAATATCAGTTTTTATACTCGCGACTCTACAAAATATATTAATTATAATTGTACTCCATATAACTCATCATTTTAACACCGTGAATATGATATGGGTAGGTCCATACTCGTTCTAAATAAAATAATTGTAACGTCATATTAATCATATGTAACCTTTTTTCAGGCAACCTTTTATTCATCAAGTCTATACTGACTTCAAATACTAAATATTAGGGAGGCTTAGAATGCCTAATTTTCATTCAACGGTGAGTAGAAGGGACTTTATGAAAGGCCTCGGCTTAGCCGGGGCAGGTTTGGGAAGCGCAGCGTTAGTTGCTCCTGAATTTCATGACCTTGATGAGCTTGCCTCATCAGACATTTCTACAAAGAAATTACCTTGGTATATCAAAGAGAGGGATTATGAAAACCCAACCACACCAATAGACTGGAATGCCATTCAACGCTATGACAGAGCTAAACTGCCACTAAGACCAACATTTGCAACCCCAGATGAGGCACAGACTTTAATCGCCTATGCAAAACAGGAAGACCCTGGTTGGGAACCCGGCCCAACTGGTATTGGTGATCTCAGAATCAGCGCCTTAAGCGCTGGAGCAGGAATGTTTGCTTTTGGTGTTATGTTTGGAGCAGATGGGAAACCTTCTAATCTGCATACACTTCTTGGTCGCCCCTCTCTCTATCAACTTCCACCCGATACCCCAAAATGGGAGGGCAGTCCTGAAGAAAATTTGAGCTTGTTAAGATCGGCAGTACGTTTTTATGGTGGAAGTGAAGTTGGCGGCATTGAATTAACTCCAAATATAAGGAAATTAATTTGGACCCAAACCACACCGGGAGAGTCATGCCGAGGTACCAGAGAAATGGGGCAAATTGTAGATGGGGTAAAAGGTGACATACCTCTGATTTATGAAGAGGTCGAAAAAGCATATATGACCGATGATAAGTTAGTTATTCCAAATAAATGCCAGTGGATTTTGACTTGGACATTAAGACAATCACAAGACTTGACTCGACGAATGCAAGGAGTCACTGAGAATGCGGCTGTATTCATGGCATATTCCCAAATCGCGATTGTTGAACTTAGGATCCAAGCTTTTTTACATGCCCTTGGATATCAAGGTTTAGGCGGTGGTACTGGAGAATGGGGTCCTGCCGGTGCATTCTCGACTCTAACAGGACTCGGTGAATTATCACGAGCCAGTTACGCTATCGACCCAAAGTACGGGTTAGCTACTAGAGGAATGAACCGTATGATTACCGATCTTCCAATCGCCCCGACCAAGCCCATTGATGGTGGTATGCGAAAGTTTTGTTATACCTGTGGTATTTGTGCTGATGCCTGCCCATTTGGTTGTATAGAAACTGGAGACCCGACTTGGGAAGGTTCACAACCTTGGATGAACAGCGGCTATGAAGCATGGCGCTGTAATTATGAAAACTGCCCACATTGCCCCACATGCCAAGGCACTTGTCCTTTCAATGCACTATCAGGTTCGGCAGTGCATGACATTGTGAAAGGTACCGTCGCAATTTCACCAATATTCAACGGTTTCTTTACTGGAATGGAAAAAACTTTTAAATACGGCCGGAAACCGACCGACGAGTGGTGGTCACTTGATCAACCGGAATTTGGTTACTATTAAAAAATATATTTGATGGAGGATAAATCATTATGTCTTTGTTTATAGGTGCCTTAATAGGCGCAGCTGTGATACTGTTAATTTCTATAGCTAAATCAAAAGGTATATTAGTAAAATGGTATGAATGGGTCTTAGTTATTATTGCTATTTTTTCGATAATTCTTGGCATTCAGCATTTCATAGGTTCAATAACAATGGAAAATGAACCAACTGCAGGTTGGATGGGACTACTAATATTCGAGCTCATAGGGGTAGCAATTCTGGTCACAATTTGGCAACTTAATGTAAGGAAAAGTTCGAAAAGATTATAGTATCTCCAATGTTTGGCGTAGATGTGTTTTTATCACATCTACGCCACTTTATTATGTGCCTCCTAATTGAACTAAAATTAATCTGCTTCGCTCTATTGATAAGCTGTTTATTCCGAACATTATCCCCCATCAGCCCCACCATCCCCGAAAACTTCACATTAGCTGGATTATATTGCTAAAATACTGCCTTCAAGACCCTTTCTTCCAATTGAATTATGTTCCCAGCCGCTTAAGCATATTTTCTCACATACTGAATAAAACCTAATCTAAAGACCAGTAACAATCTATCCCGCCGCCGGGTGTGCTTCTTTTCTTCAACAGCTATACTTGATAATCAGATTGCATCAAATATAGATTTTGACCGGAAGAAAGGCACTATGAAAAACCAAACGGCTTTGCGCTGGTTGATACCAATTATAGGCATACTGGTGCTGTTTGCCGCCGGGATGGGCCTGTTCTATGAGAAAGAAGGGCAGCCATTTTCTTATACCAATCACCGGGGTGAAACAGTCACCATCAACGGCGAAGGATTATATTACTACGACACCGTCAGTTCGGCCGCTCAGCAGCAGGGCAATGATCTGGTAGCCCTGGCGGTGGGACTGCCGCTCCTGGTCATATCCGCCAGGATGGCCTTTAGCGGCTCCTTCAGAGGCCGATTGCTGCTGACCGGCACGCTCGGATATTTTCTTTATACCTATCTTTCCATGTCCATGCTTACCGCCTATAATATGCTGTTCCTGGTATATGTAGT
Organism: Dehalogenimonas sp. NIT-SK1; assembly: GCF_055384165.1. NCBI lineage: Bacteria > Bacillati > Chloroflexota > Dehalococcoidia > Dehalococcoidales > Dehalococcoidaceae > Dehalogenimonas > Dehalogenimonas sp. NIT-SK1. Next base: position 156,757 of record NZ_AP042352.1, on the reverse strand, counting down.
TCTATTCAGTTTGAGTCTTTTTGCCTTGATTCTCAGCATCATGTCCTTCAACATCAAGGAGCTGCCGCACCGTTTTGCACCCCGCCTGCCGCATAAAACCATAAGCGGGTTCATGTTCCTGGTAGGCGGTTTCCTGCTGATGGCATGGCTGGGGCGGATTATTGCGCCTCTGTTAGAAAGCCAAACGCCGGCGCTGGAAAATACAACTACCCTGGTTATACAGGCGATGGACCTTGGACTTATTGTTCCGTTGGCGATACTGGCCGGTATATTACTGCTGCGCCGGAAGCCATGGGGGTATATGCTTACTTCATTGATGCTGCTTAAAGGAATAACCCTGGGCCTGGGGGTCAGCGCCATGGCCGTCAATATGGCTTTGCGGGGAGTTGCCGACGAGATGGCCATCGTTGTTCCATTCATGCTTATCACCCTGATAAGTGTCGTCTTGGCGGTAATCCTGCTTAAAAATGTGGTCGACAAGGAAACATCTATGGTTGAGGAGCGGTTCATAACCAGCGATGAAATCAGGTCATAATAGCCAGGCTAAAATAAGATTTGTATTCAAGGAGGAGTCATGAGAGCGGGAAAAGTAATTCTGTTAATATTTGGTTTGCTGGGCATTGTCGCATCGACAGGGTTCTTATTCGGCGGAGGCGGAATATTTTTAGCCGACGCTACCATCAAAGATAATGCCGGCTATTACTCCACCAAGACTATTCAAGTTGAGCGCGGTTCTTACGCGGTGGTGACCGGCCCCGCCGACATTCATCTCGACAACGGCTGGGACTGGGGGGATTTGGCTTCATTCAAAGCAACCGGGTCCAGTAGTGAGACCTCCGGAGATATATTCATCGGAGTAGCTGAAACCGATGATGTTGAGGACTATCTGAGCGGTGTTGATTATGATGAAGTTACTGATTTTTCAATGTTCCCTGCCAATGTGAGTTACCGCAACCACGCCGGGACTGCCGTACCCGATAGCCCGACCGCGCAATCGTTCTGGGTTGCTGCAGTTCACGGCTCCGGCACTCAAACGCTGGAATGGGACATGGAATCCGGCAGATACTCCCTGGTTTTAATGAACAGCGACGGGTCCAAAGGAGTTGATCTTGAGGTGGTGCTGGGTATGAAAGTCCCATGGCTGACCGGAATAGGTTTCGGGATTATATTCATGGGTGTTTTAGGATTGATTATAAGCGGCATCATGATTTTCTTCGCCGTTAGGTCCCCACGCAACCAGGATAATCCACCACCAGCCAACCCCTCGCAAGCAGAGTCCGAAAATTCAGCTGCCGAGAATAACATTGAAAACACCGATGTCCCTGATGGTAAAACCAGCCTGGGACTGGACCCAAATGTGGCAGGACTGCTGTGTTACCTTTTTGGATGGATATCAGGCATTATCATATTTATCCTGGAAAAGGAGAATAAGTTCGTCCGCTTCCACGCGCTGCAGAGCATCATTGTTTTCGGATTTCTTACCATAGCCGGAACGGTATTGGGTGCCTGGCCTTTCTTTGGGAAACTGCTGGAAGCCGGTATTGGAATAATAACCCTGGTTTTCTGGATTGTATTGATGGTAAAGGCTTACCAGGGCGAAAAATATAAAATGCCGCTGGCCGGCGATTTCGCGGAAAAGCAGGCCGGCTGATCTAATAGAAATGACTGCGAAAATTTCTATTATTGACCAGAACCTTTATGGTGCTTATAATAGCCTGACGTGATTAAGAAGCGTCTCTATTTATGACTGAATATCAAACTTTACTGGTCCCGGTAGCTGGACGTCCGGAAGATGAAGATGCCCTGGAGTTGGCCTGTAATCTGGCCCGTTGCTCTGGCAATCCAAGAGTGGTGGTTACCCATGTGATTTCGGTAGACCGCTCACTTCCGCTGGATGCCGAAATTGATTCGGAAATTGCCAAAGCCGAAGGGGTTTTGTCCCGTTTCGAAAACCTGGCTCAGAAATTCGGTATTGATGTCGAGACTAACCTGCTGCAGGCGCGTTCGGTAGGCCCGGCCGTCGTGGATGAAGCGGTCGAACAAAAAGCAGATGCTATTGTGCTCGGTTCAGAATACAAAACTCATTTCGGAGAATTCTGCCTGGGCGAGGTAGTGCCCTATGTCCTGCAAAATGCTCCCTGCCGGGTTATTTTGTATCATCGCTCCAATTTTCAATAAGGAGTTAGCTGATGAAAGTCATCATCATGGGCTGCGGCCGGGTAGGTGCCCAGTTAGCGGCTCTACTGGATAAGGAAGGTCACGAGGTTATTGCCCTGGATACCGACACTTATTCTTTTCGCCGCTTGCCGTCGGACTTTAAGGGGCAGGCTTTGCTGGGGAGCGGACTAGAGGAAGAATTTCTCAAGAAAGCCGGCATTGAAACGGCGGATGCTTTTGTAGCCGTAACCGAGGGAGACAACCGCAACGTGATGGCAGCGCAGATAGCCAAAAAAATATTCAATGTGCCAAAAGTATTATGCCGAATATATGACCCGCTTAGGCGTGATCTCTATACTATCCTCGGTCTGGAAGCTTTAAGCCCGACCACTATCTTTGCCGAACTTTTGAAAGAAAAGTTGGAGAGTTAAATGTATATAATAATTGTTGGCGGCGGCCGCCTGGGCTATTCGCTGACCAAAGCTCTACTGGCTGAAGGACATGAAATACTGCTTATTGAACGTGACATGGCAGTCTGCGACGGTATCAACAAGGAATTGGGTAATGTTTGCCTGCGCGGGGATGCCTGTGAAACAGCCATTCAAGCCGAAGCCGGTACCGGGCGAGCCGATATGCTCATTGCCGTAGCCGGCGGGGACGAAGATAATCTGGTAGCCTGCCAAGTCGCCAAATACCGCTTCAATGTTCCACGCACCATAGCTCGGGTAAGGGACCCACGAAACGAAGTTATTTTTAAAAAACTGGGAGTTGACGTAACCGTCAACTCCACCAATATCATCTTAGAGCGTATAGAACACGAGGTTCCTTCTCACCCGATGACTCATCTCTTCTGCATTACCGGTGACCAAAAGGATTTCGAGATATTGGAAATCCGAGCCGACTCGGGTGAAGCGGTCGGCAAAACCATGAATGATATTGCCCTGCCGGATAAAGTGGTGCTGAGCCTGGTAATTCGTTCGGGAGAAAAACCTTTCATGCCGCGCGGCGATACGGTATTCCAATCTCAAGACCAGATAATAGCCGTTGCCCCGACCGACAGCGAAGATAAACTTAGGGAGCTTTTCAACGGAAATTAACGATTTACAATCTCAAAATAGATTGTAAATCGGCCTTAACCGGCTGAAATAGCGCTGACCGGGTTAATCTATATGCCCATAACTCGAGAATTCAGCATCATTAAGCCGAATGAGACGGTAAAAAATATCTGAGAGCAGGAGTTATCTTTTGCGTTACCTGTTAGCCGGACCGGATGATTTCTCCCTCAAATCTAAATTGAGTCAGATCAAAACATCATTGGGTGACCAGTCAATGCTGTCTTCGGCTACCAATTTTTTTGAAGGCAGCAAATTAAGTCCGGACGAACTCCGCCTGGTAGTTAATGCCACCCCCTTTCTTTCACCTGCCAGACTGGTGATTATCAACGGCCTGCTGAATCGCTTCCAAGTCGCGGATAAAAAACCCGGTATCAAGAACAAAAAGGGTAAAACAGCTGAAAAAGGGAAAAACAACCCGGATACCATTGAGGAGTTCGGCAAAATAATTAACTCAATGCCACCTACAACGGTACTGGTGTTTACCGAATCATCACTGAACCGCAGCAATCCGCTGCTTAAACTGATTACCGAGCCCATAGAAATCTTCGAGTTCCCGTCACTGGATAAACCTCAACTCAAAGAATGGCTCAAGCGACGGGCTGCCGAAGCCGGCGGGGACTTCACCCCGCCCGCGGTGAATCTGCTGGCCCAGTATATCGGCTCCGACCTCTGGACAGGAGCGGCTGAAGTAGAAAAGCTAACTCTCTATGCTGACGGCAGACCGGTCACTGAAGAAGATGTCAAACTAATGGTAAGTAATGCCCAGGAGGCTAATATTTTCCACCTGGTAGATGCCATTTTTGAACAAAAAATAAAAAAAGCTACCGAATCTCTGGAAAATCTTAAGATGAATGGCGCTTCAGCCGCATATATAATAGCCATGATAGCACGGCAACTTCGGTTTATTATCCAGCTCAAAGACTTGAAAAGCCGCGGCGAAAAAGATGCTGAAATTAGAAAAAAGCTGGGGCTGAATTCTGATTTTGTTTGGCGTAAGACATTGAATCAGGCTTCTTTTTTCCCTCTCAACAGATTCAAGGATATCTATCGCAGGCTTCTTGACACTGATATTTCCATCAAAACCGGGCAGATGGATGAAACCACCGCTATTGATTTATTGATTGCCGAACTTTCAGTTGATCGCACTACTAGTTAGTCATACTTTTGAAACGCTATTGAGGTGATTTGCCAAATATTAAGAGAGGGGGCTATAAAGCCCCCTCTCTTTTGTTTCTACAATATTCTGTTTTTAGGCCTTGTGGCGGACAACCAGCTGCCAAGTCACAACCAGCAGGATAACAGCCGGAAGACCGGTTACCAGCAGGAACATGTTGGCGGCAGTGGGTTCCAGCTCAGCCAGTGAACCGAAGTAGTTCTGAATGGTGAAGAGCAGCAGAAAGATACCGATAAGACCGATCACCCATTCGTACCACTTCATGGTGATGCCTTTGTCCTTCAAGAAACTGAACAACCAGATCAGGAAGGCGCCGAGGATAAGACCGATTACTAACCACATAATTCCATTTCCCCCTTATTTTTTCCTTATTATTCCCTTATTTTTTACTTATTATAGTGACTGTGGCACCCCCTGTCAATACCCTGATTAACCTTTCTCAATCGTAATAATAAAATTCTTTTTTAATTTTTCAGGTTATTTTTTAAAACTCTTTATTTTGTTGCCGTTAAGGACGCATTATAATCATAATCAATCTTTTACCTTGACACCTGATTTACGCCAATGCTAGATTGAACTCAATCTGCCCTACACAAAAGGTGCCCTCTATGCCTCGACCTGGTATAACCTCGGAAGCTGAATTTGCCCGGCTACTGGAAGGCCGGAGATTAATCATGGCTTCTCATCGAGGCCCGGTCGAATTCAAGACGGACGATGAGGGAAAACTGCAGCCACACAGGGGCAGCGGCGGAGTGGTAACCGCGCTATCAGGTTTGTGCCGATATTTGGACCTGGACTGGGTCGCAAGCGCCATGAAGGAGGGTGACCGACGGATGGCCCGGCAAGAGGACGGGGCCTTCCGGGTGTCCTTAACTGATGCCGACCTTTCTCTAAAGCTGGTGGTAAACCCCCGCGCCGTCTATCATAAGCATTACAGCGTATTCTGTAATCCGCTATTATGGTTCATCCAGCACTACATGTGGAATTGGTCCCGGACTCCGAATATTGACGCATCAGTATATGACGCCTGGGAAAACGGCTATAAAAAAGTAAACAGGTCATTTGCCGACGCGGTACTGGAACAGGCCAGTACCGACAGCAATCGGGCAGCGGTTATTATCCATGATTATCATCTATACCTGGTTCCTTCACTCATCAAAGAGTCAATGCCTAATCTTCCCATACAGCACTTCACCCATATTCCCTGGCCCAGTCCCCGTTACTGGCAATTGCTTCCCCGACATATGCGTGAGGCCATCATTTCCTCATTATGTTGTTCGGATATCGTCGGTCTGCAAACCCGGCGTGACGTAGATAATTTCTTGCTGTGCTGTCATTATTTTTTTCCGGATGCTGAAGTTGATTATGAAAAAGCAACTATTAAGCGCGACAACCACCTGACTCGGGTTCGGGCATATCCAATCTCGGTAGATGTTCAAGGTTTGAACGAAACCGCAGCTTCTGCAGCCGTATCGGAATATCAGACCAAAATCGAAGCCGCCTGCGGAATAAAAACAATTATAAGAGTAGACCGGGCTGAACCGTCAAAGAACATCATCCGCGGATTCCGCGCCTATGAACAGTTGCTCACCAAGTATCCCCAGTTCAGAGGTCAGGTAAAATTTCTGGCTTTCATGGTTCCCAGCCGCAGCCATTTGAAACCCTATCAGCGTTATGTTGAAGATGTTTTCAGTCTCATCGACTCAATCAACACAGCTTACGGAACTGAAGACTGGCAGCCAATTGAGTGCTTTTATGAAAACAACTATCATCAAGCCCTGGCAGCCATGAAACGGTATGATGTGCTTATGGTCAACGCCGTGATTGATGGCATGAACCTGGTGGCCAAGGAAGGGGTAACCGTTAACCGCCGGGACGGAATCCTGCTGCTTTCGGAAACAGTGGGCGCCTGGGAGCAATTGGGAGAATACGCCCTGTCAACCGCCGCGGCTGATATTGAAGGGACCTGTAACGCTCTTTACCATGCCTTGACCATGACAGACGAAGAAAGAAAACTCAGGGCTACAGCCCTCCGGGAATCCGTTGCCGCGGAAGACCTGGCGGGATGGATCCGGTCATTGGTCGGAGACATAGCCAGTATCTAAAGGCGTAATTTAATCCAATTTGTCTCTGGGAAACAAGAATCAGGTATTTCCCGGGGCATTACGCCCATCAAGCCATTGGCGCTTCTGGCTAAGTCGTATTTTTTCATCGGTAGACCGATAATCCGAGAGAAAATCGCGGGCAAAATCATCATAACGCCCGTCCTGAACAGCCTGCCTGAGATCATCCATCAAACGCTTCATAAAATAGAGATTGTGCATCGTCGCTAGTCTATGACCCAGCAATTCCTTCGCGCGGAACAGGTGGTGAATATAACCGGCACTGAATCTGGTACAGGTATAACAACGGCAGCCTGCTTCAACAGCCTGTTTGACCCCTTGATAACGGGCGTTGGCTATATCTATTCGCCCGCTACGGGTCAGCAGTGCTCCGTTGCGGGCAACCCTGGTGGGCAAGGCGGAGTCAAACATATCAATGCCCGCGCCCACGGCCCGGACAATATCTTCCGGTGAGCCGACACCCATCAAATAACGGGGTCTGTCGACAGGCAACACTGCCGTCGTTCCGGCAGTAATTTCGATTGTCTGTTCCTTACTTTCACCGATGGCCAGTCCGCCGATAGCGTAACCGGGAAAATCAGCTTCCATCAAACCCTCGGCTGAACGCTGTCTGAATTCCGGGTATAACCCTCCCTGTACTATGGGAAAAAGCGCCTGGTCGGTACGTTTTTTAGCCCTCTGGCATCGCAAAGCCCAATCATGAGTCCGGGCTACCGCGGTTCCAATAATCTCTCTCGAGGCATCAACCGGAGGACACTCATCAAGCGCCATTATAATATCGGCTCCCAGTACTTCCTGGTACTCAACAGCCAGCTCAGGACTGAGAAAATGCTCCGAGCCATCAATATGAGAACGGAAGGTAACCCCTTCATCACTTATCTTGCGTAAAGGCGAGAGTGAAAACACCTGATAACCGCCTGAATCGGTTAAAAGAGCACCATCCCAATTCATGAACCGATGCAGCCCCCCATAGCCTTCAATAACATTGATTCCAGGCCGCAGATAAAGATGGTAATTATTAGCCAGAATAAGTCCGTAACCAATATCACTGACTTCTTCCGGAGTCAAAGTCTTTATCGTCGCCTGCGAACCGACCGGCATAAAACATGGAGTTTTCACCTCAGAGTGCGGCGTCTTCAGAATACCGGCACGGGCGTTTCCGCTGTTTTCAAGTGTAAACAACAACTACTTTATCCTTCACTAGTCAATTCATCAATAAAATATATAATGGCAACTTGAAATAATACTGAGCGTCTAAAATTATATAATCCGGCAGCACGAATTAGAACTGCCGGTTTTCATCCAGCCAGTCCTGCAATATTACCGCCGCAGCTACTGCGTCATCCCGTTCCTTGAAATAAAAACCCCTCTTTTTTTTCCGGTTGGCTTTCATAATTTCCTTGGCGCCAGCCGTAGAAAAACGTTCATCCTGGAAAAAAACCGGTACGTCTATTATGGAAGCCAGACGCTGGGAAAACAACTGCACCTTCTCAGCTTGAGTGCCGGTGACACCGGTAAGCAACCGGGGTAATCCAATTATAACCCTGGCAGCCTGGTGATGGTCTATTAAATCAGATAAAGCTTCAACATCGGTCAATTCGTCACGACGTTCAACTACGGTCAAAGGCCGGGCAATCACACCCATGGGGTCTGAGAGAGCTACTCCCACCCATTTGTCGCCAATATCCAATCCAATAACACGTTCCAGCACCTGTCAAACTACCTGGTAAATTCACTGACCGCGTCCAAGGCCTGCTGTAATTTGGCTTTGTCACGACCGCCGCCCTGGGCCATATTCGGTTTGCCGCCGCCACCGCCGCCGGCAATCTGGGACAGTCTTTTGACAATATTGCCGGCATGATAGCCCTTTTTTACCAAGTCAGGCGTAACAACGGCCAGGAATATGGGTTTATCCTGCCAGACTGAACCCAGGACAATCACCGCGGAATCGAGTCTGCGGCGCAATACATCGCTCATTTCACGCAGGGTATCCATGTCAGCCCGGTCAACCGCAGCGGTAATCAACGCTGCGCCGTCTACATAAAGGGCATCATCAATTAAGGCGAGTGCTTCCTTGCCGGCCAGTGTCTTGTGCAGAGCAGCCACATTATTTTTCTCGGCACTGATTTCTTCTTCAAGCTGGCATATTTTATCCTGGAAAGACTTCACCTGGTCCCGGATAAAAGCCTCAGCCCCACGGCCGGTTACAGCCTCAATGCGTCGTAAACCGGCGCCTATACTGGATTCACTGATAATTTTAAAAAAACCTATTTCTCCGGTGGCTTTTATATGAGTACCGCCGCACAGTTCAGCGGAAACCCAGTTGTCATCACCGATAGCCAGCACGCGAACGGTCTCTCCATACTTCTCACCAAACAGGGCTGTAACCCCTTCTTGCAAAGCCCGCTGATAATCCTTTTCAGCCGCTTCAACCGGGTGGTTTTCCCGTATGCGCTGATTGACTAACTCTTCAATATGTTCAATCTCTTTGGGCGTAACCGCCTTGAGATGAGAAAAGTCAAAACGCAGCCTGTCGGGCGCCACCACGGAACCGCGCTGCTGAACATGGTCACCAAGCACTTCCCGCAGGACTGAATGCAACAGATGAGTTGCTGTATGATTGCGAGCTATATCATAACGGCGGGCGGCGTCAACACTGGCTAATACCTCGTCACCGATAGCAAACTTCCCTTCACTCACATAACCCTGGTGAAGAATTACGCCGGGACTCAGAAAAACGGTATCGGTTACAACGAATACATTATCACCAATACTGATGTACCCCGTGTCTCCGGCCTGGCCACCCATCTCCGCGTAAAAAGGCGTTTTATCCATGATAATTCCGCCCTGCTCACCCTCAGAAATGAAATCCGCCTGGTCATTGTTTCTGAGAATACCATCCACCGTACCATATTGGGATAATGAGTCATAACCGGTAAAACAAGTGGTGCTGAATTGATGCCCCTCATATCCCTGGCTCAAATCTTTGGCGAATTTAGCTCCGGCGCGCGCCTTTTCCCGCTGCCTCTGCATTTCATAATCAAAACCCGCAGTATCAACTTCAAAATTACCGCGTGAAGCAATCTCCAGGGTCAGGTCCAATGGGAAACCGTAAGTATCATAAAGTCTGAAGGCCTGCTCACCGGTAATTTTACGCCGCAATTGGCTCTCGACTGAAGCCATCATATCTTCCAGCAACTGCATGCCGGTATAGAGAGTTTCGGCAAATCGGGATTCTTCCCGATCCACCAATTCGATTATAAACTGTCGACGCGCTTTGAGTTCCGGATAGGCATCACCCATCTGATCAATAACCGCTTCGATAAGCGGCACCATAAAAGGCCGTTCCAGTCCCAAAATACGACCAAATAACGCCGTGCGCCGCAGCAGACGCCGCAGCACATAGCCCCGGCTTTCATTGGAAGGGATAACACCATCAGCAATCAGAAAAGTAATACCCCGTGAATGCTCCGTGATGATGCGCATGGCCCGATCAATTTCGGCGTCATCACCATAATCATTACCAGAAACTTCACCAACCTTTTTTAATAGATAATTGAAGAGGTCAGTCTGATAAACGGTGGGTTTCCCCTGCATAATAGCGGAAAGTCGCTCCAGGCCCATGCCGGTATCAATATTAGGCCGGGGTAAAGGCACACGAGTGTCGTCAGCGTCCTGGTTGAACTGCATAAATACCAGATTCCAGATTTCGCAGAAACGCCCGCAGTCGCAGGCAGGACCACAATCTGATTGGCCGCAGCCGATGGATTCCCCGTAGTCATAATGAAGTTCAGAGCACGGTCCGCATGGGCCGGAATCCCCGGCCGGTCCCCAGAAATTATCTTTCTCACCAAGTCGTACTATACGTTCCACCGGAACCCCGCGGTCCTTCCAAAAACGGATAGCCTCGTCATCATCCAAATAGACGGTCACCCACAAACGTTCTTCAGGAATTTTCAGACGGGCGGTAACAAATTCCCAGGCAAAATCAATAGCCTCTTTCTTAAAATAGTCCCCTACCGAAAAGTTGCCCAGCATCTCAAAAAAAGTCAGGTGGGAAGAATCACCCACTGAATCAATATCGGTGGTACGAAAACACTTCTGGACAGTGGTCAGCCGGGTGGAGGGCGGCTTTTCTCTACCCAGAAAATAAGGTTTGAACTGCACCATGCCCGCGGTAGTCAACAACAGCGTCGGGTCGCCATGGGGAATAAGCGAAGCCGAGGGCATGATTTTGTGCCCTTTCTCCACGAAATAATCCAAAAATAGTTGGCGTAATTCATCACCGGTCATGGGCATAATAGTTAAGCACCTGTCATTAATTACTTTAGATTAAGATTGTAGGCGAGGGGTATGGGGATGTCAATCGGAAACTAAGTACAGTATTTTCAGAAAACAGATATTGCCGAATACACCATACCTGTTGATATTTATATATTAGAATTTTATAATATTGTTATATAAACGCTATTAGAAGGTGCACTCAAATGACGGAAATGCAGGTGGATTCTTTCAGAGCCGATATGTTCAGAACGCTCAGTCATCCGCTGCGGATAAAAATCCTGAGATTGTTGCGTTCCGGTGAAAAAAACGTCACCCAGTTGCAGGATGAATTGGATGTTGACGCATCAGTTACTTCACAGCACTTAATGGCGTTAAGGTCCAAGAATATGGTATTCACGCGCAAATCAGGCAACAAAGTGTATTACACCGCAAAGGACCCGCAAATATACCAGCTGCTTGACCTAGCCCGGGAAATATTCAATAGACAACTCACGGACCATAAAATAATGCTGGACAAACTTGAAAAGGAAGATAAAGAAATCACGGAAAAGGGCTTGCCAAATTGACAGGACATTATCAATAAGCCAATTTCAGCCGCAAGTTAATCAACACAGCGAAATGACACCAGTATTAATACACTGTTAAAACTTTGCGAAACCACCAAAATCTATGTTCTTGAAACCAATATTAAAAAGATTTGATTACCTGGCCTCTCAATTCCGGGCGTCCGAAACCCCGATAGGGCTAACCTTAGCCGTTATCGTCGGCATGGTTGCGGGCTTGGCGGCAGTAGGTTTCCGGTGGTTGATTGATAATTTCCAGGTTATTTTCTTCGATGGCGGAAAAGAGTTGTTCACCTTCCTCGGTGAATACTATGTCATCATTATTCCGGCATTGGGTGGATTGCTGGTCGGCCCGTTGGTATATTTTTTTGCCCGGGAAGCTAGGGGACATGGAGTTCCTGAGGTTATGGAAGCAGTCGCCTTGAAGGGCGGACGTATTCGGCCCCGGGTTTCCGCGGTAAAAGCACTGGCATCTTCTATTACTATCGGCAGCGGTGGTTCTGTTGGTCGTGAAGGCCCTATTGTTCAGATTGGGGCTTCATTCGGTTCAACCATAGCACAATGGCTGAAGTTACCGGAGGGAACGGTAAAAATTCTTGTGGCCTGCGGCGCGGCAGGCGGTATTGCGGCCACCTTCAATGCTCCGATCGCCGGTGTATTCTTCGCTCTTGAGGTTATCCTGGGCCGGGTGGTAACAAGAAAGTTCGCTTATGTAGTAACCAGCGCGGTGGTTGCCAGTGTGATCGCCCAGGCGATATCGGGCAGCGAACCGGCATTTTCAATCCCGGCTTTCGGCATTGTCAGTCCATGGGAGTTCTTATTTTATATCGCGCTGGGAATTACCGCTGCGGCAGCGGCGGTAATCTTTATAAAGGTGCTTTATAAATCTGAAGATCTTTTCGCCCTGCTGAAAATGCCGGAATATTTCAAACCGATTCTCGGAGGTCTGGCAGTTGGAGCGATAGGATTTTTCAACAGCGACCTTTTCGGCGTCGGTTACAGCGGAATAGACAAGGCTTTATCAGGGGGCATGGCCATCAGCGCATTGTTGCTGGTGGGTTTACTCAAAATAATCGCTACCTCTTTTACGTTAGGCAGCGGCGGCAGCGGCGGTGTGTTTGCCCCGAGTTTATTTATTGGAGCAATGCTGGGGACAGCCGTTGGGACTGCTGTGGGCAGTATTTTCCCCGACATCACCGCTCCTGCTGGCGCATACGGGGTTGTCGGTATGGCAGCCGTATTTGCCGGCACCGCCAGGGCTCCCTTTACCGCTATTTTAATCATTTTTGAAATGACTCATGATTACGCTATCATGCTCCCTCTTATGCTGACGGTTGCCGTCAGTATAGTGCTGAGCCGGGCTTTCAAGAAAGAAAGCATCTATACTCTGAAACTATTGCGCCGAGGTGTTGATATTGAACGCGAAGAGGTGAACGATATCATGCGAACCATCAGCGTTAAACAGGCCATGACAACTGACTTCCCCACCGTTACGGAAAATATGAATATAGACCGGCTGATAGACGAATTCCGCAAAACCGGACACCATGCTTTTCCGGTACTGGACAAAAACAAGCAGCTAATCGGGATTGTAACCCAGACGGATGTCACCCGGCACTTGGGAACAGAAAATCTAAAGAATTACAAGACGGTTGGGGATATTGCCACCCGATCTCTTTACCTGGCTTATCCGGAACAAACACTTGATAAAGTTCTCGAGGCCACAGAAGAAGAATATGTTAATATACCGGTGGTTTCAAGGGATAAACCCAGGGAACTCCTGGGCGTACTTCGGCGTCAGGGCATAATCAGAGCTTACAGAAAAGCAACGAAAAAGCAAAAACTACTGAAAAAGTAACCAACAATAAAGCGTTCTATCTTTTATTATGCTTTTCCGCCCAGGCGTTATTGGCTTTCAGCCAGCCTTCCGGGGTGCCGGTATCATAGCGCACGCCTTCAAATTCACAGGCATAAACCGGCTGGGTTTCCAACAAAAGCCTGATGGCGTCGGTAAGCTGGATTTCCCCTCCCTTACCGGGCTTGGTCTTGCCGATAGCATCAAAAATACCGGGCATCAGGATATAGCGGCCGACGATACCAAGACTGGACGGGGCCTTTTCCGGTTTCGGTTTCTCCACCAAATCTTTGACCTTATAGACCCCTGGGCCAATGGTTTCGGCGTCAATAATACCGTATCGCGCGGTATCTTCCGGCCGGCATTTTTCCACCAGCAAAATATTCCCCGGATGCTTCTTATATACATCCAGCATCTGTTTTAAAACCGGCACATTGGAGTCAACAATGTCATCCGGCAGCATTACGGCAAAGGGTTCTTCACCTACTTCTTCCCTGGCGCTCCCTACCGCGTGTCCCAGTCCCAGCGGGGCAGACTGATAAACCCTTTGGAAATGCGCCATTCGCGACAAGGCCCGGACGTCCTTCAGCAGGGATGCGTGACCCTTGGCCGCCAGCAGCGTCTCCAGTGCCAGGTCAGGGCTGAAATAATCAACAATAGCCTCTTTGCCCTGGGCGATCACAAAAACTACATCTTTAATGCCTGAAGATGTTATTTCTTCTACATTATAATGAATAACTGGCTTGGCCATCAGCGGCAGCATCTCCTTGGGCACACTCTTGGTAATAGGCAGGAAACGGGTGCCGGCACCCCCGGCAACAATTACCGCCTTCTTTACATGCTTCATAATTTCAATTCCTCCCTGGCAAAAAGCGCGGCGCCGACAGCCCCGGCGGCATCTCCCAATTCTGCTGGAACAATCTGAACACTCGCCGCGGCCAACTTATATGTATGTTCAGCAACAAAACGGCGTACCGGATCAAATACCATCTCTCCCGCCTGGCTGACACCGCCGCCGATAACCACAATTTCCGGATTGAATACGTTGACTACCGAGGCTACCCCTATCCCCAGGCAACGCACCGCCTCACTGAAAACCTCAACAGCTAAAGCGTCTCCATTCCCGGCAGCCTCAGCCACATCAGCCGCCATCAGTTTGCCATGTTTATCCATTACATCAGTCAACGCGGACCGGGGGCGGCGGCTTGCCAAATCAGCGGCCTTGCGGGCGATAGCTGTTCCTGAGGCATATTGCTCCAGGCAGCCAAAACTACCGCAGGTATCCGCTGGGCCATTACGATCAATAGTAGTATGACCAAACTCCCCGGCCATGCCGTCAGTTCCCTGATACAGCCGGTTATCAATAATGATGCCGCCGCCGATACCAGTGGAAACAGTCAGGTAAATCATATTGCGGCAACCACGGCCGGCACCGAGGCGATGCTCGGCCAGCGCGGCGGCGCTGGCGTCATTCAGCATGATTGACGGCAAGCCATACCGCTGCGACAGCAATTTCCGCAGCGGCATCCCGTTTACTTCCATCATATTGGGTGAATGGGTAACAACACCGCTTTCCAGGTCAATAGCGCCGGCCGCCGCCAGCGCTATAGCCGCTATTCTATCCTTCGAACCGGACATAGCTTCATCAATGGCTGCATAGAGATTAGCCAGGACCGACTCCTGCCTGCCGCCGCCTTCGGACTGGCGCCAGACCCGGTTGTTTAACCTACCGAGGGCATCAACGTTGCCGGCCAGCACTTTGGTGCCGCCGAGGTCAGCCGCCAGAATTTCCGTTGCCTTTTCCATCAGGGTCAGATTATAAGCCCCGCATCAAATACGGCGCAAACACCGGCGATTGACGCATACGGATGAAGGGTAATATAGTGAAAGGTATTGAACAACGGCACCACGAGCTTATTATCCGGAGGAAAACAATGACAATTACAGAATTTGATATGCCGACCCGGATTATCTTCGGCGAAGGTTCATTCAACAAACTCGGAGAGACAGCCGCTCACCTGGGTAAAAGGGCGATTATAGTATCCGGTAAAAAAAATCTGCGGCGGCTGGGCGTTCTCGACAAAGCGATTGATTTACTGGAAAAAGCCGGAGTGCAGGTTTTTCTTTTTGACAGGATCGAACCGAACCCCAGGGCTTCGACCGTTGATGAGGGAGCGGCACTGGTCCGCAGGGAACAAGCAGAGGTGATTGTAGCCCTCGGGGGCGGCAGCGCTATGGATGCCGCCAAGGGAATAGCTTTAGCTGCCGCCGGCAATCGACCCGTATGGGACTATATCACCGGCAGTAGTAATCCTGAGGGTAAAATACCAGACCTGATAACCGTGCCTACCGTTTCGGCTTCCGGCTCAGAGGTCAACTCCGGCGCCGTTATCACTAACTGGGAACTTCACCAGAAAAGGGTGCTTTCCCGGCCTTCCCTGCAACCCAAGGTGGCCCTCATCGACCCGGAACTGACCCTCTCCCTGCCGCTTCAACCGACACTCCAGGGCGGCGTGGATATCTTCTGCCATGCCGTAGAACCATATATTACAGCGGCCAATCCGGAGGAACTGAACGACGGCTGGCGGGAAGCCATGATGCGCAGCGTGGTCAAATACCTGCCGCGCCTGCGGCACAACCTGCAGGACGCCGAAGCCCGACGCGCCCTGGCCTGGGCTTCAACCATGGCCTGCTCCGCCTTTTCCGGTCTCGGCGGCGGCGATGGTTCAATGACCCTCCACGGTATTGAGCATCCGGTTTCCGGTTTGTACGACATCACCCACGGCGATGGTCTGGCGGCCATGCTGCCGGCCTGGCTGACCGTTGTTTCCGGCGCCAGGGCCGACAGGCTGAATAAACTTGGCGAGCGGGTTTTCGGCACCGGTGAAGGCATAAAAGCCACTGAGGAATGGCTGAAAAGCATCGGCATGCGCCATAGGCTGGAAAACCTGGGAGTACAGCAGAAAGACATACCCGAACTGGCGCGACTGGCCAGGATTTCATCACCGTGGATAGTGAACAATCCTACTCCGGTGGAACAATCCGACCTTGAGCACCTTTACCGCATGGCCTGGTAAAAACCGCTCCGCGTCATTAGCGCTTTGCCCCCTGCAATCCTAAAATGCTATAATCAGGCAGCTGGAAACGCGTGATTTACGAACGTCTATTTCATCCGGCCGAACGGTGCAGCGCCCTGAATGCAGGGTAATGTCCAGCGTTTCCCAAAACTAACATTAAGGTAACAATATGGCTGAAGAAACCAAACCCAACGCGCAAGACCCTTCCAGTTATACCGCTGAAGATATCCAGGTGCTGGGGGGACGTGAAGCGGTACGCAAACGTCCGGGTATGTATATCGGCTCTACCGATTATCGCGGACTGCATCACCTGGTTTATGAAGTGGTCTATAACTCAGTCGATGAATCCATGGCCGGATTCTGCGACAAGATTACGGTAATTATTCACGGCGACGAGTCCGTTTCCGTCGAAGACAATGGCCGGGGTATTCCGGTGGACATCCAGAAAAAGACCGGACTTTCCGCCCTGGAAACGGTCATGACAGTGCTGCATGCCGGCGCCAAATTCGGCGGCAAGACATACCAGGTATCGGGCGGTCTGCACGGAGTCGGCGCCTCGGTGGTCAACGCGCTGTCGGAATGGGTCACGGTAGAAGTTCGTCGTGACGGCAAGTTATACCGGCAGCAATATAAAGAAGGTATTCCGGAAGCACCGGTAGCCGTGGTCGGTGAATCCACCGGTTCCGGTACAGCTACCTCGTTCAAATTTGACCCCAAGATATTCGGTGAATCCAGCTATGACTTTAAGACGCTGGCCGAGAGAATGCGAGAAATCGCCTATCTCAACAAGGGACTGGAAATATCCATCATCGACCGGTGCACCGATAAAGAACAGACCTATTACTTTGAAGGCGGCATTACCGGTTTTGTCAGGCATCTGAACCATAACCGCAATACCATCCATCGTCTGCCGATCGCCGTTCACAAGAAGGTGGATTCATCCATTGTTGAAGTAGCCATGCAGTACAATGACGGATTCACCGAGACCAACCTGGCTTTCGCCAACTGCATCAATACCCAGGACGGCGGCACCCATTTGACCGGTTTCCGTTCGGGCCTGACCCGGGTCATCAACGACTACGCCTACAAAAATAAACTGGTCAAGGATTCTGACCCCAATATCATGGGGGATGACTGCCGCGAAGGCCTGGTGAGCATAGTATCGGTTAAACTTCCGGAGCCGCAGTTTGAAGGACAGACCAAGGGCAAACTGGGCAACGCCGAGATGAAGAGCATGGTGGAGAGCGTGGTGGTTGACCAGCTGACTCTTTACCTGGAAGAGCATCCCGACGAGGCCAAGCGCATCATAGATAAAATAATGACCTCAGCCCGCGCCCGTGACGCAGCCCGCAAGGCCCGGGACCTGATTATCAAGAAAAATTCGCTTGACGGCGGCTCCCTGCCGGGGAAACTGGCGGAATGTTCGGAGAAAGAACCCTCCCTGTGCGAGCTTTTCCTGGTCGAGGGTGACTCCGCCGGCGGCTCGGCCAAACAGGGCCGCAACCGCCGCTTCCAGGCTATACTGCCCCTGCGCGGTAAAATCCTGAACGTGGAAAAAGCCGCTCCGGACAAGATGCTGTCGCACGAGGAAATCCGGGCCATCATTACCGCTCTCGGAGCCGGTATTGATGATGACTTCGATTTTAATAAACTGCGCTACCACCGGGTAGTGCTGATGACGGACGCCGATGTTGACGGCTCTCACATCCGCACGCTGCTGCTTACTTTCTTCTTCCGCCACATGAGCAAACTGATCGCCGGCGGCGGGCTGTATATTGCCCAGCCGCCGCTGTACCGCGTCAAGCAGGGCAAAGATGAGCGCTGGGTCTTCAATGACGCTGAGAAAGAAGAAGCCCTGAAAGAATTCAAGGGCAAGAACGTTGAACTGCAGCGCTACAAAGGTCTGGGTGAAATGTCAGCGGAGCAATTATGGAACACCACCATGAATCCGGCCACCCGCACCATGCTGACGGTAGAGGTGGATGACGCGGCCCATGCCGACGCTACCTTCAATCTGCTGATGGGTGACCAGGTTCCTCCGCGCAAGGCCTTTATCCAGGCCCATGCCCAGCAGGTTAAGAACCTGGATATATAAGCATTTCATAAATTGACTACCCCAAGTAGTTAACGCCACGTCGCCTCAGGGCGGATGGTGCCCGGCATATCTCCGGTTGCCCCGGGACTTGCCATAGAGGGGTCATTTGTGATTTACTATTCAGTCTGTGACTATGATTTTTTACCGGCCGGTTAATAGCGGCGCGGCAGTATAAAGGAGTTCACCAAGTGAGAGTTTCAGAGCTGGTACCGGCAGATATTAAACCGGATTTCCCGGAGATCAATCCGGGTGATACGGTAAAGGTGCATGTTAAGATCGTCGAAGGTGAAAAGGAGCGCATCCAGACCTTCTCCGGCGTGGTGCTGCGCAAGCGCGCCGGCGGCGACGGCGGCAATTTCACCGTCAGGCGCATCAGTTACGGCGTGGGCGTAGAGCGGACTTTCCCTTTCGCCTCACCCCGCGTTGATAAAATAGAGCTGGTCCGCATGGGCAAGGTACGCCGGGCCAAGCTGTACTACCTGCGCAAGCTGTCCGGCAAGGCCGCCCGAATCAAGGAACGTCGGGAAAAAACCGCTTAAGCGGTTAATCAGCCGCAGCGAGAAAACAATTGCTTTACGCCGAGGTCAGTGTCAATTCACCGGCCGCCGGCCGCAACACCTACAGCTACCAGGTCCCGGCCGGACTTAATGTTCGGCCGGGACATTCTGTTCTGGTACCTTTCGGCCAGAAAAAACTCCAGGGCATCGTGGTGGAAACCGGCCCCAAACCCCGTTTTGATGAAACCCGTCCCCTGTCCGGCCTGACCGACCCCCTGGTGTGCCTGACCGCGGCGCAGCTGGAGACCGGGCTGTTTATAAGCCGCCATTACCTGGCGCCGCTTTTTGAGTCCCTGGCGCTGTGGCTGCCGCCGGGTTTTGAAAGACAGCCGGAAACCATAATCCTGCCCGGCGTCGAACCGCCCGAGGAAACTGCGCTTTCCCCGGCCGAGCTGGACATACTGCGGCAACTGGACGAACACGGTGAAGTCGAACAGAAGACGCTGGAAAGGCATCTCGGTAAAACCGCGGCCGTCAAGGCTCTCAGGCACCTGCTGGAAAACGGCCTGATTGACCGCCGCTACCGCCTGCGGCCAGCCAGGATAAAACCCCGGCTGGAAAAGGTGGTCTATCTGACCACCGACCCTGACGCCGCACAGGAGATCGCAGAGAAGCTGGGTGCCAGGGCACCCAGGCAGGCCGAGGTGCTGTCCTTCCTGGCCAACTGCCGCGACGGCTGCGGGGCACGGGAACTGCGCCGGATAACCGGCGATGTTTCGGCGGCTCTTGCGGCACTGGCCGGCAAAGGCCTTATACGAACGGTCAATGAAGAGTCACGCCGGGTGCCGCGCCTGCCGGCGGATATGGAACTGCCGGTAGTGCCGCCGCTGACTGAAGCCCAGGAGCAAGCGGTCAAGGCGGTAACCGGTGCCATGGACAAGGGCGAAGCGCCGGTTTTCCTGCTGCACGGCGTCACCGGCTCCGGTAAAACAGAAATTTACCTGCACACCACCGCTCATGCCCTCAGCCGCGGACAACAGGTTATCGTATTGGTGCCGGAGATCGCCCTGACGCACCAGATTATCGAACGTTTCACCGCCCGCTTTCCCGGCAAGGTAGCAGTGCTGCATTCCAGGCTGTCGCTGGGAGAACGCTTCGACCAGTGGCGCGGTATCGCCGAAGGCGAATATCCCATCGTCATCGGTCCCAGGAGCGCGCTGTTCGCCCCGGCGGACCGCCCTGGGCTGATCATCATGGATGAAGAGCACGAGTGGGCTTACAAGCAGCAGGATACGCCGCCGCTGTATCATGCCCGCACAGCAGCGCGCCGCCTGGCCGCCGCCAACGGTGCCGCTCTGCTGTTGGGTTCGGCTACGCCGGACGTAGAAAGTTACTACCGGGCGAGTGCCGGCAGCTACCGTCTGCTGGAAATGCCGCAGCGGCTGACGCCTCACGCCGACGCTCCGCTGCCGCCGGTAAGCCTGGTAGATATGCGCCGGGAGCTGAAAAGCGGCAACCTTTCCATCTTCAGCCGCAAGTTAAGCGCCGAAATCACCGCGGCGCTGCGCGACAAAGAACAGATTATTCTTTTTTTCAACCGGCGCGGCGGGGCGACTTTTATCCAGTGCCGGGAATGCGGCGAGGTACTGCGCTGCCGCAACTGCCGGCTACCGCTGGGCTTCCACCCGGTGGAGAACCGCCTGGTATGCCATCACTGCAACGCTGCCTCCCGGGTGCCGCAAGCCTGCCCGGCCTGCGGCAGCAGCCGCATCAAGTACCTGGGGCTGGGCACCCAGAAGCTGGAGGAGGAAACCCGGCAGGCCTTCCCCCATGCGCGCATCCTGCGCTGGGACTCGGACGCCGTCCGCGGCAAAGATTCCGGCTACCGCATTTTCAGCGATTTCCGGGCCGGCAAAGCCGACATCCTGGTCGGAACCCAGATGGTGGCCCGCGGACTGGACCTGCCGGGAGTCAGCCTGGTGGGCGTGGTCAACGCCGATACCGCCCTCAACCTGCCGGACTTCCGCGCCGAGGAACGTACTTTTCAGCTGCTGGCCCAGGTGGCCGGCCGCGCCGGCCGCGGTGAATCCCCGGGTCGGGTGGTCATCCAGAGTTACCAGCCGGAGCACTACGCCGTTAGCGCCGCCGTCGGCCATGACTATGATGCTTTCTACCACCAGGAGATCCATTACCGTCAGCTGCTGGGGTACCCGCCCTTCGGAGAACTGGCGATACTGACGCTGCAGCACACCGACGAAGAGAAAGCCCGAAAAATGGCCGAAACCCTGCGGACAAAGCTGGAAAATGACAGAGATGCCCGCGGCATCAGCGGCATCAGCGTGCTGGGACCGGCGCCGGCTTTCGTGCCGCGGCGGCGGGGCCGCTACCGCTGGCAGCTGATTATCAAAGGCCGCAAGGTTTCGGAATTTCTGCATAAATCGCAGCTGCCGCCGGGCATGCCGGTTGACGTTGACCCGCTGGGGTTGGGCTGATTTTTAGCCTTTTGTCATGCTCGTTTTACTAGTATAGTCCGGTATTATCAACTACAATCAAGTATGATTATTTCTGGCTTGTTGCGGCACGATTTTAGACATTTGTCTAATTGTTACCTCTATTGTTTGTTATTATGTGTTATAATACATTAATGGGTACTGAGGAGATGAACAAATCAGGTTTCGCTCCCGACCCGGTTGAACTGGGGGAGATGCTGAGGCATCGCCGAGCGGAAGCTTCCCTGACACTGCAACAGCTTTCCGACCTGACCGGCATATCGGCCTCCCATATCGGGCGGGTGGAGCGCGGCAACCGTTTCCCCTCGGCCAAGGTGCTCAGAAGACTGGCCTGCCACCTCAAATTCGAAGAGAACGAATTATTCACCCTGGCCGGTTTTCTAACACAGAACAACAACGGCAATGACAAGGCGCCCCCCGGACTCGACCCTTATGTAGCCCGTATCCTGGCCAAGGAGCCTACCAGGGTACAGCGGGCGCTCATCAGCTTCCTGGAAACGGCCAAGAACCTGGCGCGTGATTTCAAAAACCAGCGCTGAGCGCTTCATCCGGCGGCCGGCGGCCTTGCCTGCGTTTTCTGATGCCTGTATAGTAACAGGCGTTTGTTATGTCACACCCAGACACTCCTTTCATCATAGTCAACGGCGCCGCACAGCGCGCCCTCATCACCGCGTCAGCCGCCGCGGCTGACCGGCTGAAGATGCCGGCGGCCGTAGTGGGCGGTTTCCCGCGCGACTGCCTGCTGGGACGGACAGCGGCTGACCTGGACATTGCCGCCGAGGGCGACACCAAGGCCCTGGCTGAGGCGATAGCCGCTGAATCCGGCGGGTCTGTTTTCACCCTGGACCAAGCTGCCGGGATGTACCGTGTCACGCTGCCTGTCGGTTCCGCTTTCGGGCAGATTGATGTCGGCGCCGCCCACGGCAGCCTGGAAGCCGACCTGCGGCGGCGCGACTTTACCGCTGACGCCCTGGCCGCCTCGCTGGCCGGCTTTGACCCAGCGTCCGGGCGAATGGACATCATTGACCTTACCGGCGGCCTGGCCGACATCCGAAACCGCGTCTTGCGGGCAGTGGCCCCGGATATCTTCCGGCAGGACCCGGCTCGGCTGCTGCGCGGCGCGCGGCTGGCGGCCGAACTTGATTTCAGCATTGAAGCGAATACCGAGGCGCTTATCACTGCCGAGGCGTCCCTGGCAGCCGGCACCGCCGGCGAACGCACCCGCGAGGAGCTGCTGCGGCTGTTTTCCCTGCCGCGTTCCGGCCAAATTACCGAATACCTTGACCGGCTGGGACTGATAAAAGCCATTTTCCCGGAACTGGAAGCCTCGCGCGGCCTGGTGCAGCCCAGGGAACACGCCTGGGACGTGCTGAACCACCAACTGAAGACCATCTCCGCCCTGGACTGGATTTTCCGCCAGGGCAACTGGCCCCACGCGGCGGAGACGGTACGCGACATGATCCCGCTGCCCGACCGGGCCTGGGAATACTTCAGCACAAAGGTTAACGGCTTCAGCCGGCTGGCATTGTCGCGGCTGGCGGCGCTTCTGCATGACGTGGCCAAGCCGGAAACCAGGGTACTGACCGACACCGGCCGCATCCGCTTCTTCGGCCACGCCCAGAAGGGTGCCATAACGGCGGCGACCATTCTGGAGCGGCTGCGCTTCTCCAAGCGGGAAACGGAGTTCGTCTGCGCCATGGTGCGGGCGCACCTGCGCCCGGTGCAGATGGGACCGGAGGCTATCATGCCGACGCCGCGCGCCGTCTACCGCTACCGGCGCGATACCGGCGAGGCAGCAGTAGCCAACCTGTATCTCAGCCTGGCCGACCACCTGGCGGCCCGCGGCCCGGAGCTGGAACTTGATAACTTCAATAAACATGTTACAATAGTGGACTATATTTTGGGTGAGCTGGAGCGCCAGTCTGCCGGGGCGGAAAAGCAGCGCAAGCTCATCAGCGGGCATGACCTGCAAAGGCGGCTGCGCATGAAGCCGGGACCGCGAATGGGCGCGGTGCTGGAAGCGGTACGCGAGGCCCAGGCGGCCGGGGAAATCACCAGCCGCCGCGAGGCGCTCGGGCTGGCCCGCCAAATAATAAAAACGGAACAAGCCCAATAATACTAGTCTGGATTCGGAATAAATAATGAAAAAACATCTGCCCAAACTGATTACCATTTTAACCCTGTTCATCCTGTCGGCGCTGGTAGTGCTGCCCATGGGACAGGGTGTTTTATTCGGCCGCCCCATCGAGCTGGGACTGGACCTGCAGGGCGGCATCCACATGGTCTATGAAGCCGACCTGTCAGACGTGGCCGACGAGGACAAGGACGCCACCATCGAGGGCATCCTGGGCGTTATCAACAACCGGGTCAACCCGCTGGGCGTCAGTGAACCCAACATCGTGCGCCAGGGCGAGAACCGCATCGTGGTGGAGCTGCCCGGCACCGAACTGACCGACGCCCAGAAGCAGCGCATCGGCTCCACCGCCCTCCTGGTGTTCGGCGAACAGACCGAAGACGAGGACGAGGCGAAATGGGAAAACGAGCTGGGCCTGTGGAAACCGGCCACCGCCGAGATTGACGGCCAAACCTATGAACTCTCCTCCAGTTATTTCAAGGAAAACACCTTTGTGACCACCGGCCAGTTCGGCGGGGTGGAACTGCATTTTGAATGGACCGACCTCGGTTCCCAGATTTCCGAAGAAGTTACCGGCCGCCTGGTGGGCGAGCGGATGGGTATATTCGAAGGCGAAACCTCTCTGCTGGGCGAGGACGGCTTCCCCATCGCGCCGCGGGTCAACAACGTCATCACAGAAGCCGGGGTCATCACCGGGCTGTCCACCACCGAAGCCCAGTTATTATCCCGCCAACTGAACGCCGGACGCCTGCCGGTGCCGCTGGAGGTCATCTACGAAAACACCGTTTCCCCGGTGCTGGGCGCCGATTTCGTGGACCTCAGCCTGCTGGCCGGCATCGTCGGACTGCTGCTGGTGATGGCCTTCATGATCCTTTACTACCGGCTGCCGGGCCTGATGGCGGCCGGAGGGCTTATCTTTTACGTCATACTGGTGCTGGCCATATATAAGCTGGTGCCGGTGACGCTGACGCTGGCCGGCATCGGCGGCTTCATCCTGTCAATCGGCATGGCGGTTGACGCCAACGTGCTCATCTTTGAGCGCATGAAAGAAGAGCTGCGCGCCCAGCGCACGGTGGGCGCGGCCATAGAATCGGGCTTCAACCGCGCCTGGAGCGCCATCTGGGACGCCAATATCACCACTCTCATCGTCTGCGCGGTGCTGGTCTGGGTGGGCGGCAGCGTGGCCGCCGGCGCCCCGGTGCAGGGTTTCGCCCTGACGCTGGGCATCGGTGTCCTGGCCAGCATGTTCACCGCCATGTTCATCACCCGCACCTTCCTGCGGGCGCTCATCGGCTCCCGCTACGCCAAAAAACTCAATCTATTCACCACCGAAACAGGGGACCAGAATGCCTAATATAATCGGTAAAAGAAAGCTTTTCCTCAGTATATCCGGGGCACTGATCGCCCTGTCGCTGATTTTCCTGGCCGCCTTCGGGCTGCGGGCCGGCATCGACTTTTCCGCCGGCTCCATGCTGACGGTAGCTTTTGACTCACCGCCCACCGTAGATGAACTGACCGATGAACTGGCCGCCATCGGCTACGACGGCGCCATCGTGCAGGAGACCGGCAGCGAGGACTTCATCATCCGGCTGCCGACCATTACCGACGCGGAAAAGAACACTCTCCAGGCCGAGTTGGCCGATGCCTTCGGCGCGGTAACCGAACGCAGCTTTGAGTCCGTTGACCCGGTCATCGCCAGCCAGACCACCCGCATCGCCGTTATCGCGGTGGCCCTGGCCTCGCTGGGCATACTGCTGTACCTGACCTGGGCTTTCCGGCGCATGCCCAAACCGCTGCACTACGGCGCGGTGGCCGTCGGGGCGGTGCTGCATGACGTGCTGGCGGTACTGGGCGTCTATGCCCTGCTGTCGGCCCTTTTCGGCTGGGAAATCAACCTGGTCTTTATCATCGGCGTGCTGGCGGTCATCGGCTACTCGGTCAACAACACGGTGGTTATCTTTGACCGCATCCGGGAGAACAAGCTGCGCCGGGTGGCTCCTGACTTCGAGGGAGTGGTCAACCGCAGCGTAACCGAGACCCTGGTGCGCTCCATCAATACCTCGCTGACTACCATCATCGTGGTGCTGGCGCTGATGCTGTTCGTGGGCGCCACCATCCAGAACCTGGCGGTGGTGATGCTGATCGGCATCGTGGTGGGTACCTATGACTCTGTATTCGTGGCTCCGGCGGTGCTGGTGGCCTGGGATAAGTGGGGGAAGAAGTAGCTACGGATACATTCTGAGTTACTGGTTAAGAAGTCTACAGTTTAGAAGTTCTCAGTTGTCAGTAGTTTAGAGTTTTCAGTTCTCAGTTCTCAGGTTTTAAGTTGAGGCTTCATAGTTGTCAGTCGGGGAAGCGGGAATTGTTTTTGTTTCTGCACACCTGATGCCAACTCACGGAAACGACCCTTCTTTTCCGGCTTTGAGATTTTAGCGTCCAATCGTGAGTCGTTTTGCCAATTCAAACATATTCAAATAATTCAAAGTTTTTGGTTAATAGTTGGTAGTTGCCAGTTTAGAGTTTCATCCGGAATAGTTAAACACTCATATTATCTTAATTATATGCGTGTAATAAATAGAACTTATGATAACTTAACAAACCCTGCGGCGCAAGGGGTAAAGGTTACACTTTTGCCCGGCGGAACCGGCAATTTCTACTATCTAAACAGGGCATCGAAGCCGTGGGAAGATATTCATACCAGATTGCCACAACCACCTGCCGGCGGCTTCGCAATGACTGACCCGCTTTTTCGTCATTACCCGCCCACTCTTGTCATTATCCGTAAAAACAGGCAATCCAGGGGCACTGGGGCACGGATTCCCGGCTTTCGCCGAGAATGACAAGGTGGTGAAATTTTAGCATCCATTGCCATTAAGCTGACAGGAGTTTATACTTGAAACTAACAACAGGAGGGGCTATGCTAACCGATTATTTTGAAGCGGCGATGAAAAAAGCCGAATATGAAATACTGCCGGATGACAAATCTTACTACGGGTCCATACCCGGTTTCCGTGGAGTCTGGGCCAACGC
Organism: Dehalogenimonas sp. NIT-SK1; assembly: GCF_055384165.1. NCBI lineage: Bacteria > Bacillati > Chloroflexota > Dehalococcoidia > Dehalococcoidales > Dehalococcoidaceae > Dehalogenimonas > Dehalogenimonas sp. NIT-SK1. The sequence continues at coordinate 130,143 of NZ_AP042352.1, read as the reverse complement.
TCCCACCCTGGAAGGCTGCCGCCAGGAACTCCGTGAAACCCTGGAAGACTGGGTGATGATCAGTATTTCCCGTCATCTGCCGCTACCCAAAATTGACGCTATTGAGTTAAAACTACCGGCAGAGATTTCCTGATGCCGCAATTCGGACCCATTAAAAGAACAGACCTGGTAGCATCATTGCGGAAGGCAGGTTTTGAAGGTCCCTTTTCCGGCAGTAAACACCAGGTAATGATCCGTCAGCAATGCCGCCTGGTTATTCCCAATCCACATCGTTCCGAAATCAGCCGGGAACTGTTATCGCGAATTCTCAAGGAAGCCGATATCAGCCGCGCTGAATGGGAGAAGCTGTAAGCTTTTTTTCGCCTTAGCCAGTTCCGCGTCACTTTTAGACCAACATCATGACATTAAAACGTCTTAATGTTATAATGGCGGTAGAGGGGATTGATGACATGAACACAGAAACCAAAAGAACTACCGTCTACCTGGACAGCAAACTGCACCAGGCGCTGAGGATGAAATCAGCCACCCTTTCCCGGTCCATATCCGAACTAATAAATGAAGCGCTGCGGCAATCGCTGGCTGAGGATTCCGAAGATATCGAGGTTTTCGACGCCAGGATAAATGAGCCGCTGGTAAGCTACGAAGAAATGGTGCGAAAGCTGAAGGCTGATGGCCGGATATAGCATCTTTTTCAAGAAATCGGTTGAAAAGGATTTCACAACCATCCCCAAAAAGGACATTGACAAGGTCCTCAGCCGGATAGCCGGACTGGCCGACGACCCGCGACCCAGGGGCTGTGAAAAGCTGACCGGGCAGGAAAGATACCGCCTGAGGCAGGGCGTGTACCGCATACTCTATTCCATCCAGGACAATGAGCTTACCGTCTGGGTGGTCAGGATTGCCCACCGGAGAGAAGCATACCGGGAAGGTGGGAAGCACTAATTCCGAATATCTAATTTCTAATATCTAAGCACTAAAGATTTTTTTAGTTTATAGTTGTTACGAGTTGACAGTTTTCAGTTATCAGTTATCAGTATAAGAAATGGATTCCCGGCTTTCGCCGAGAATGACATACTGAGGGCTACCGAGATTGCTTCGCCGCAGGCTCGTAATGACGATGGGTATGGACAGGGGTACCGGTGGTTAGACCGGCGAGGGACCCAGGGGATCATCCCAGGGTTCGTCCAGCAGGACGCTGAAGGCGGCGGCCACGGAAGCCGCCAGCGCCCTATGGTGGTAGCCCCCCTCAAGGATCAGCACCAGCCGTCCCTCGCAGCATTCTTCGGCCAGGGCCTTGGCTAGGGCAGTCATTTCAGCGTAGCCGGACACTGACAGGCGCATAGCGCTCAGGGGGTCGGCCCAGTGCCCGTCGTAGCCGGCGGAAATCAGCAAGAGTTCCGGGGCAAAACGGCGCACCGCCGGCACCACCCGCTCCCGGAATACCTCCAGGTACTGGTTGTCGCCGCTGCCGGGCGCCAGCGGGATATTGAGCAGGTTGCCGACCCTGCCGGTATCACCTGGGGCGCCGGTGCCGGGATAGTGGGGATACTGGTGCAGGGAAACATGAAACAGTTCCGGGCGGCCGTCAAAGATGGCCTGGGTGCCGTTGCCGTGGTGCACGTCCCAGTCAATGACGGCCACCCGCTCCAGGCGGTATTTGCGCGCCGCCGCCGCGGCGGCCACGGCCACATGGTTGAGCAGGCAGAAGCCGCTGCCGCGTCCGGCAAAAGCATGATGACCGGGTGGACGTGACAGGACAAGGGAATTAGGCGCATCACCCTCCATGACAGCCTCTACGGCCGCCACAGCGCCTCCGGCGGCATATCGCGCCGCCGTCCAGGATTCTGCTGACAGGGTAGTGTCGGCATCAAGCTCGCCGCCGCCCCTGCCGGACATTTCCTCCAGCCGGGCAAGGTATTCCGTCGTGTGAACAGCCTCAAGCTCCGCCGTGGTTGCCGGGCGGGCTTCCAGGGCGCGCAATCGGTCCAGCAGGCCGGTTTCGGCCAAGCGGCGCATGACCGCCTCCAGCCGCTCCGGGGATTCCGGATGCCGCGGACCGGGTTTGTGGAGCAGGAAGTTTGGATTATAGACGTAAGAAGACATAAATATTCCGAATATCTAATTGCTAATATCTAAGCACTAAACAATAATTAAATTCAAATAACCGAAACAGGATTGCGGGAAGCACTAATATCTAAGCTCTAAATGCTAAACAATATCAAATGTTCAAATGACCGAAAACGGGGACGCCGGAAATCTCAATTCTCAAGCTCCAAATATCAAACAATATTCAGTTTTATTAGTTTATAGTTGTTACGAGTTGACAGTTTACAGTTGTCAGTTCTCAGTTGTTAGTAGTTAGCAGTTTATGGATTCCCGGCTTTCGCCGAGAATGACAGACTATTGGGAAATAAAAGAGGGAAGCCCTGAAGAGCTTCCCTCTTTATTATCCGTTGTCGTGTAGTCTAGAGAACTAGACTACGCGGCGGGTGCGGACGATAAGGACGATCACCAGGATGGTCAGGATTGCTCCGACTCCGATGATTATCCAGATGTAGCCGGGAGTCTCGGATTCCGGCATATCCAAGGTAACGCCAGGCTGTGAAGTCTGGGTTACGGTGACCGGAGGCTCAGCACCTTCAACGGTAGTGAAGACGCTGGTTACCCAGTCTGAAGTGCCGGTGGGTGTGGTGGCATTGACTCTCCAGTAGTACACCGTGTTGTTTTCCAGGTCATCGCCGGTCCAGGCGAACGCCTCGATGTCCGAATTGAAGGTCATCGGGTCGCTGAAGTCCGGGCTGGTGCTGACCTCTATATTGTACTCGGTGGCATTGGGTACCGCCATCCACTGGAATGACGGGCGTACCGGTACATTGGTAGCTCCAGCGGCCGGAGCCAGGCTGTCAGGAGTGGTGGGAGTTTCCGGCTGGGTGGAGAAGCTAGTCTCACCAGCGATATGGAAGCTGGAAAGCGGTTCAACCGCCCAGACGCGGAAGGAGTAGGTGGTATCCGGGTCAAGGCCGGTAAAAGTGTAAGTGGTCTCGGTAACATTAGCTTCTTCAGGAGCCAGCAGGGCATTAGAAGGTGCGGAACTGCCTTCAACCAGGGACACCTTGTAGCTTTCAGCGCCGGGAACAGCATTCCAGCTGATGGTGGCTGAGGTTTCATCAAAGCTGGTGACGGTAGAACCGCTGCCGAATACAGCCAGGGTATCAGTGTAGGTCCAGATTTCATTATCGTCGCCAACAACCCAAAGCTGGTTGCCGCCCACGGCGGCCGGTTCGATGTAAAGCTGCGAAGCAGAAGTAAAGGCACCCATCGGCATAAATGCCTCAGCGCGCAGGTCATCAATATCACGGCCGTCGCGGCACTTGACGCGGATTATGGCGCCATTGTCATCCAGGGCATACAGCATACCCTGCGGGCCGCCAAGCCCTGTTGCCAGGCCTACACCCCTGTCAACCCAGACATCTGAAATATGAGCATAGTTGTTGCCGTAATAATCATCCATCTCTTCCCAGACGGGGCTGTCAGCATTATAGTCATAGCGCCATAGGTCCCCACCAAGAATACCATTACTGGTAAGGAATATAAGGCCGTTGTCAGCATAGGTTTCCTGGAACACCACCAGGGTATCCCCCGCGGTACCAGCCGGAAGGTCAAAGGCATCCCAAGTGGAGCCCATATCCTCGGACACGGCTACTTTGCCGGTGCCGCCGGCCACTATGGAATCACCGTCAATATCCAGCGAAGTAACATCACCGATGCCGCTGATTGATTCGGTATCCCAGAGGAAACCGCTGTTGGCGGTGGTGGAAACTGAACCGGAACCACCGACTACAAAGGTGTTCAGGTCAACCACCAGGTATGAATTGATAGTGCCCGGTGAGGCCAGCTGGGCGTCAAAGGTCTTGCCCTTGTTAGCAGAGGCCAGAATGGTATCATCAACAACTACAAAGACACCATTATCGGAGTCATAGTTGGACGACAGTTTGAGCATACCAGGTTCTTCAGAGTCAGCGTCATACTGGATTCGCTGCCAACCATCAATATAGCGCCAAACGCTGATTTCACCGCTGGCGGGCGAGGTGATCATATAGATGTCGCCATTGCCGGCAAAAGCCATTTCATCAATGGTAGCAATATCAGTATTGATCAGGCTTATCTGGGCGAAGTTCTCGCCCTGGTCCATGGAGACCTGGAAGGCGGACTCGTTATCACTGCTGGCTTCAGTCAGGGCATAAACAGTGCCGTTGGCGCCGAAGTCAGGGTCAAAGACGGCAAAGACATCTCCACTTAAGCTGCCGGTTAAATTGCCGCCGGCCGTCCATCCGGCTCCGGAGTCAACTGAAGTAATAACATCGGTTTCATCACTGCCGGCTACCAGGCTGCAGGAGTTGAAATTGCCGAATACATCCAGGCTAACCAGGTCTGTGTTGTAGAAGTCTCCGCCGGCATCAAAAGCCGGCAGACGCACGGCAGTGGATTCGGCGCCGTTACCCAGGACGCGCCAGACACCGGAGGCATCAGAGTCACCTGGCAAACCGACATAGAACAAAGGACTGGTCAGGATGTTGAAGTCATCCGGCAGAGCGATAGCGCCGCCGTAGATGCTGCCGGGAATTGAAAAGTCACCATCATCGATAATAGCGTCAACGGTTGAACCCCAGGCGCCGCCGTTGACGTTGAAGCTGATGATCGGATTCATTGAGACACCATCATCCCCAGCCAGGATTACTATGCCCCTGTCATCAGCAAAATCGGGGGAGAGCTTAACATCAAATATTTTCTCAGCCACGGAATGGGTGGTATTGAAGCTGGGAGTCCCGATGGTCTCAAAGGCATAAAAGAAGCTGGCTTCATCCATGAAGAAGACTTCGGCGTCGGTGCCGTCATCAGCGCCGACGACTACTTTGTAGGAACCGCCGGCCATGGCCACGTCCATGGCGGTAATGATATGGCCGGTTACCGGCAGGGAAGCCATCAGGGCAAAGCTTTCACCGCCGTCGGTGGACTTGAAGACTTCATCGTCTATAGCAATATAAACAACATCATCATCGTCAGGGGCCACGGCAATGGCGTCAATGGGATTGTCCACTTCATAAAAATCCCAATTCCGGCCGCTGTCATTGGACACAGCCAGGTTATCGGTATTGGGGGAGTCCACAATTTCAACGTAGGCATAGAGCTTGCCTTCAGAACCCTGGGTCAGCAGACCGGAATCATAGAGATCCACAATCTGGTCGGTATCAACCGGAGTTTCAAATGAACTCCATTCGTTGTCGTCAGCAGCTACCGGCAGGGCTGTGGTGGCCAGCAAGCCGGTCAGCAGAGCCGTCGTCAGCAGCACGCTGAAGAATTTATTCAGTTTTTTCATCGACCTTGTATTTCCTTTTATTAAATTTTGATTATATCTAGAATCTACTTAAAGACATGGATAATCTACTATGCGCAATTATTCAATTTTAAGGATGCTGCCGTATAATACCACCTCCTCCGCTTATGACTGAATTAGAAATCACAGGGTCAAATATAAGGGGTCGGGCTTCGGCCCCATGCTGATTGATATACTATCACAGGCGTCAACCCTGAAGCCAGCCGGGTTGACAGTTTACAGTTGGCAGTAGTTTAGAGTTTTCAGTTGTCAGTTTGATAAGTTCACAGTTATTAGTTGTCAGTAGTCAGTTCCCCAAGTTAATAGTTATCAGTTATCAGTATAATGAAGTGGATTACCCACTTTCGTGGGTAATGACAGAGAGAGGGCGGGTAATGACAAGTTGAGGGAAATAAAAGAGGGAAGCCCTTTAAGGGCTTCCCTCTTTGTTATCCGTTGTCGGTAGTTTTTACACTACGCGGCGGGTGCGGACGATAAGGACGATCACCAGGATGGTCAGGATTGCTCCGACTCCGATGATTATCCAGATATAACCCGGTGTTTCCTGAGCCGGTATGGTCAGGGTAACGCCGGGCTGTGAAGTCTGGGTTACGGTTACCGGAGGCTCTTCAGCTTCCACAGTGGTAAATACGCTGGTTACCCAGTCAGAAGTACCAGTGGCAGTCTGAGCGTTAACTCTCCAGTAGTACACCGTGTTGTTGTCCAGTGACTCGGAAGCCCAGGCATAAGCGGCGATGGCCGAAGTGAAGGTCATCGGGTCGCTGAAGTCAGGGCTGGTGCTGACTTCCAGATTGTACTGGGTAGCGCCAGCTACGGCCTTCCACTGGAAGGACGGGTTCACCGGAACATTGGTAGCGCCGGCAGCCGGAGCCAGGTTCAGAGGAGTGGTGGGGGTTTCCGGCTGGGTGGCGAAGCTTACGCTGCCGTAGAAGGAACTGACCGGAGCGTTGGCCCATACACTAATGGTGTAGGTAGTGTCTTCAGTCAGGCCAGTGATGGTAGCAGTCTCATCCGCTACGGTTACGATGCCTAAGGTAGTGCCTGAGGTGAACAAATCCTTTTCAGCACTGGAACCAGCTTTTACGAATACTTCGTAACCGGTAGCTCCGTTGACCGCGTTCCAGGAAACCTTGGCGGTTCCAGTGGTGAACGAAGTTACGGTAACACCGGTGACTTTAACCGCCAGGGTATCGGTGTAAGTGCGGATTTTGGTGCTGTCAAAGACGCCCCAGAGTTTGTTGGCGCCCATGGCCGGGTCAATGAAGAGCATACTGGCAGAAGTGGTGCTGGAAGGGGCAACAGTCTCTTCAGGTTCTGAAGCATCTGAAAGAAGGCGAGTAACTTTGCTGTCATCGCTATCCAAAGCATAGATAGCATAACTGCCGGCAACGCCGCTAGCAACGCCAATGCCGGTGGTCAGGGTACCATTGTCTTTATCAGTACTCCAGTCACCATCGCCTTTCTTGGAGTAAAGGCCATCAGCAGTGGTAGCCCAGAGAGTGTCAGTAGAACCGTTCTCAAAGGTAACAGCGGTGATGCCAGGTATTCCAGAGATAGCATCGCCATCAGGCGTAGACCAGGTGGCGCCGCCATCGGAAGAGAAGGATACATCATTGGTATCACCATCAACAGCAGCCAGAGTGCTGCCATCGCTGGACCAGACCAGGAAATCAACGTCATCAATAGTGCTGACCTGATCCCAAATGAATCCGTTGTTTGTAGTACGATAGATACCATCACCACCGCCAGCAACAAATGTCTGAAGGTCAACAACTGCGAAGACATCAATGTCACCCGGAGAAGCAGCTAATTGGGCGGTAAAGGTCTTGCCACTATCAGTGGAATACCAAATGGTGTCATCACCATTATCATAGAAGAAAACACCACCGTCAGTTCCATAGTTCGGTGACAGCTGAAGATTAACCATGTCTTCAGAGCCAGAAGCTGACCGGATGCGCTCCCAACCATCAGTGTAGCGCCACAGATGGTATAAACTGCCACCGGTAGTAATCATAAAGATATCACCATTGGCGGCAAACGCCATTTCATAGATAACAACAATAGAACTATTGATGAGGCTGATCTGGGCAAAGTTGGCGCCCTGATCCATGGACACCTGGAAAGCGCCTTCAGTGCCGCTGGTCATGGCATAGATGGCCCCATTGTCACCAAAGTCAGGATCGAAGGCAACCATGGCGCTGACAGGACCGGTAACATTACCACCCTGGGTCCAGGTAGCGCCAGAATTAACCGATGTCAGAACGCCGTCGGTAGTACCGGCAACGATGTAAGCGCCGGCGAAGGTGCCCATAACGTCAAGGCTGGCAACATCGGTGGCGGCATAGGTGCCGCTGGCGAAAGCCGGCAACAGATAAGCGGCGGAAGCGGTAGCACTGCCGATAACTCGGAAGATACCATCAACCGCATCGGACCCGGCACTGGTGCCGACGTAGAACAACGGGCTAGTCAGGATATTGAAGTCACCCGGGAGAGCGATAACGCCACCGGTGATAGCGCCGATATCGGTGCCATCCAGAGCATCAACGGTGGAACCCCAGGCGCCGCCGTTGACGTTAAAGGAAACGATGGCATTGTCGGTAGTGCTGCTGTCGTTAGCCAGAACGACAATGCCTTTGTCGGTGGCGAAGTCGGGGGAAAGTTTGATGTCATAGATGACATCGGCAGTACTATGAGTGGTATTGAAGCTGGGGGTGCCAATGGTATTGAAGGCATAGAAGAACTCAGCTTCATCCATGAAGAATACATCAGCTGAATCTGCAGCCCCAGTATCCGCACCGACAACTACTTTATAGGCCCCGCCGGCCATAGCAACATCCATTGCAGTGATGTCATAGGCTGAATCAACAGAGGCCATTTTAGCAAAGGTTTCACCGCCGTCGGTGGATTTAAAAACGGTGTGGAGAGAAGCGATATAGACGACATTGGCTTCACTGGGTGAAGCGGCGATAGCCTGGATTTCCCATTGACCAGCAGCAATAGGGCCTACGGTCAGACCGGTGAAAGCCGGGGTCTTATTCAGGTCCCAAGTCTTGCCGCCATCGGTGGACTTGGCCAGGTTGAAATCACTGCCGTCATATATTGAGGCATATAAAGCACCATCAGCACCCTGGGTCAGCAGACTGCCATCGGTGAAGGTACCGACCTGTTCGGTATCAACTGGAGTGTCGAAGGAACTCCATGCATTGTCATCAGCGGCTACGGGCAAAGCACTGGTGACCAGCAAGCCGGTCAGCATGGCCGTTGTCAGCAGCACGCCGAATAATTTATTTAATCTTTTCATCGACCTTTTATTTCCTTATATATTTATTTGGTTTATTTATATTGTCTTTTTGGTATTCCCTAAAGACTCCTGGAGATCTACGTTTAGTGATTCGTTCCGCCTACCGGCTGCTTTCGTATTCCATCACCACCTTTCTATATGATTTATGTCAACAGGCGCAACGCAAGAAGCGCGCAGCCTTTTTCTGCGTCCTTAATATAGTACCATAGTATGTCAAGAGGGAGAGGGAGTAAGAAACAGCTTTCAGTTTTCAGTTTGATAAGTTCACAGTTTTCAGTTGTCAGTTTTCAGTAGTTTAGAGTTTTCAGTTGTCAGTAGTTAGTTCACCAAGTTTAGAGTTTACAGTTGTCAGTTATCAGTTATACAAGGAAGTGGATTCCCGGCTTTCGCCGAGAATGACAGACCGTTGGGAAATCTCAAATCTCAAGCACCAAATAACAAACAATATTTTAACTTTAATATTCAATATCCAAACGGGGGACCGGCTTTACGTGTTTCAATATATAAGGGTGCTATATGATTTGAAGTATATCTTACACATAATATTGTGTATAATAACTGAGGAATATCATAAGGAGTAATTTGATGGTCATGAAGGTGATACAGGTTCCGGTTGATGAAGTACTGCTTTCTGCTTTGGACCAGATATCCAAAAAGCAACGTAAAGCCAGGTCAGAGTTGATTCGGCAGGCCTGCCGGCGCTACCTGGGGCAGATGGAATCTGAAGAGATGGACCGGTTATACCAAAGGGGATACGAGAGGTTACCGGAGAACCCAAAGTTGGCAGAGGCCCAGGTAGCCATGACTGGGGAGATTTTAGCCAGGGAGTCATGGTAAGTGCGCCGCGGTGAAGTATGGTGGGCTGACTTGCCGCAACCTGCCGGCAGACGGCCGGTAGTCCTGCTATCCAGAGATGCCGCTTATAAAGTGAGATCGTCGATTACTGTTGGGGTAGTCACCCGCACTGTCCGCGATATCCCGGTTGAAGTACTACTTGGCCCGGAAGATGAAATGCCTCAGCAATGTGTTGTCAACCTTGATGAAATCCTCACCATTCCTAAGGCCAGGTTGACTGCGAGGATTACTGCCCTCTCTTCGCAGAAGATGGACGCTGTTACCAGGGCGATTGTCTTTGCTCTGGACCTGAAAGAATAAGGAAGTGGATTCCCGGCTTTCGCCGAGAATGACAGACCGTTGGGAAATCTCAAATCTCAATGTTCAAAAATTGATTGTCCATAAGCGTTCAGTATATATAAGGAAAAGCGGATCAGGGGTTTTTCAGGCATTCGTCGTGGTTATCCACGTTACGCAGGAACAGCACTTCCCCTTCCCGCTCAAAAGTCATGCGGTATTTATCATCCACGTAAGCCTCAAAAATACCGGGCGCTCCCTGTACCGGATGGCTGCGCAGTCCGGGGTGGCGATGGTCAGCGTCCAGCAGCTTAAGGGCTTCATCCACCTTGCGCTGCAGGGCCTTGGGCAACGCGGTGTAGCGGCTGACGAAGTGCTCTGACAGGCGGATGGTCATCAGGCGCCGCGGCCGCCGGAGCGCCGGTGCAGATAGTCAACCGCCTGGGCGGCATCGGTAAATTCATGGACCCGGCCGGCGGCGGCATCAGCCTCAACGGCGGCCTCACCCTGCTGCCAGCGGCGGCTCCAGAAATAGGACTGCTCTTTATCCACCAGTTTCTTGAGCCTGAGGATTATTTCACCTTCATGCACACGAACATCAACCAGGTCTCCGTCCTCGATGCCCAGCTGGCGGCGCACCGACAGCGGCAGGGTTATCTGGGCTTTTTTGCGTACCTGTACCAGTTCTGACATAATTTCCTACTTTCTGATTTTAAGAATAGCAGAAATGGAGTGAGAGGGCAAGAGGGCGAATATCTAAATTGTTACGAGTTGACAGTTGTTAATAGTTTAGAGTTTACAGTTATCAGTTGTCAGTTTTCAGTTGTCAGTAGTTAAGAGTTTTTAGTTTACAGTTTTCAGTTTTCAGTTGTCAGTAGTTTAGAGTTCTCAGTTATCAGTTTTCAGCAGTGACAAGTGTCCAGTGTCAAGGCTGGACCGGTATGGAGCAAGCTGATTATTTAGTTATTTATGATGTTATTAATTATTATTCAGTGGATTTGACATCTTTATTTTACGGCGGTAAGCTAGGCCAAAATCCTGTTCCAGGGAGGTGCGGCACGATGAATGAAGTAGCGACTGCAGCCTTATTAGGATTATCACTGGGTAATCTATGGATATGCGCCCTGGTGGTTTTTGCCCTGCAGACATCCGACAAGTGGGCCTGCGGGGGTTACCTGGTGGGAAGATTCATCGGTATTCTGGGCTTTGTCTTTATTTTCTGGCTTATAGGCGGCATGATTGATATTCCCCATGCCTGGATAAACGTAATCTCCGGCCTGGGAATGCTGCTCTTTGTGGCCTATTTCTATGCCCGGTATGTCAACGGCTGGGTACCGCCCTGGGCCAGCAAGAAAGCCCACCATCACCACGCCGCGGCTGCCGACGGAGCCGACCATTCCAACTGCGGGCATGACTGCAATACCTGCCCGGTGCATCATGACGATGAATGGAAAGACCATTGCCACGACTGCGCCGACGAGAAGGCCTGCTCCGCCGAGGATTTCCAGGTGGAACCGATTACCCGCAACGCCCGGGTGAAGTGGGGACGCGAGGTGTCCGAGGAACGAGTGGCCGGATTCAGCGGCGGCCTGGTGCTGGGCGGCATAAGAGGCTCGGCCATGTGCGGGCGGCTGGTAATCCTGCTGCCGCTGGTGATGACCGGAACGCTGGGGCACGCCGCGCTGGTGGGCGGCGCCTTTGCGCTGACTTCCACCATTTATCCCCTGCTGGGGATGGCGCTGGGGGCGGTAATACTTAAAGTGCTGCCGCACCGGAGAATGATATTCAACGTCAGTTCCTTAATTCTGCTGTTTGTGGCCGGGTATTACCTGGTTAAAGGGGTGGCGATGTTTTAGGTTCCTTAGTTTTTAGTTCCCCAAGTTTAGAGTTATCAGTTTTCAGTAGTTAGCAGTTTTCAGTTGTCAGTAATCAGTTAATAGTTTTCAGTTATACAAGGAAGTGAATTCCCGGCTTTCGCCGAGAATGACAGAATGGGGGTTACCGAGATTGCTTCGCCGTAGGCTCGCAAGGACGAACCCGCAGGGGCGGGAAATTCTAATATCTAATCTCGAAGCACTAAACAATATTCAAAGTTTCAAAAGTTAAAAGTAATCAGTAGTTTAGAGTTATCAGTTCTCAGTTTTCAGTAGTTAGTAGTTTAGAGTTATCAGTTCTCAGTTTTCAGTTTATAGTTGTCAGTTATCAGTTATCAGTTATACAAGGAAGTGGATTCCCGGCTTTCGCCGAAAATGACAGGATGGGGGATACCGAGATTGCTTCGCCGTAGGCTCGCAATGACGAAGGGAGAGCAATGACGATTGGAAGAAGAAGGCCGCCGGGTTTTGCCGGCGGCCTCATTTAGGTCATTTGCTATTTGTATTTAGTTATTGTTTAGAAATTAGATATTCGATATTAGAATTTTCAGCCACAGGCTGACTTTACTGTTTCTCCCGCGTCAGGTTTGTCAGGAAGTCAACGTTATTCTTGCTCTTTTTGAGTTTTTCCAGCACGCGCTCGGTGACCTCGGTGAAATTGGTGGTATCGTCCGAGATGATGCCGACCATGCGGCGCAGCAGCTGGATCTGGCGGTAGGAAGCCTCAGGATGCAGCAGCTCCTCGCGTCGGGTGCCGGAGCGGGGGATGTCAATTGCCGGGAAGACGCGGCGTTCCGCCAGCCGGCGATCCAAGTGCAGTTCCATATTGCCGGTGCCCTTGAATTCCTCGTAAATAAGGTCATCCATGCGGGAGCCGGTATCCACCAGGCAGGTGGCGATGATGGTCAGCGAGCCGCCCTCCGCGGTATTGCGGGCGGCACCGAAGAACTTCTTGGCCGGGTGCAGAGCTACCGGGTCCAGGCCGCCGGAGAGGGTGCGGCCTGAGGGCGGCATGGCCAGGTTATAGGCGCGGGTGAGGCGGGTGATGCCGTCCAGCAGGATGAAGACGTCCTTGCCGGATTCCACCATGCGCTTGGCCCGCTCCAGCGCCAGCTCCGCCACGCGGGTCTGGTTTTCCACCGCCTCGTCAAAGGTGGCGGCCATGACCTCGCCGCGGACCGAGCGGCGCATATCAGTAACCTCTTCCGGGCGCTCGCCGATGAGCACCACCATGAGGTGAATGTCATTGTAATTGGCGCCGACAGCGTTGGCGATGTTTTTCATCAGCATGGTCTTGCCGGCCTTGGGCGGCGAAACCACCATGCCGCGCTGGCCGCGACCGATGGGAGACACCAAATTGATTAGGCGGGTGGAGAGCATGTTCTGCTCCGTTTCCATGTTGAGCATACGGTCCGGGAAGGTGGGCGTCAGGGCGCCGAAATAGGGGCGGCGCTTGGCGCCTTCCGGGCTGAGGTCATTGACCGCTTCCACCCGGAGCAGGCTGTAATACTTCTCGCCGGGCTTGGCCGGGCGGGACTGACCGATGATCATGTCACCGGTGCGCAGGCCGAAGCGGCGTATCTGGGACTGGGAGGTGTAGATGTCCGAGGCCGAAGGCAGCAGCGTGCCCTGGCGCAGGAAGCCGTAGCCGTCCGGCATGATTTCCAGGATGCCGGAGCAGAAGATGTTGCCCTGCTGCTCAGTGGTGGCCTGGAGCAGCTTGCGCACGATTTCCTGCTTCTTGGCGGCGGTAACGCCGGTGACCTTCATGCGCTTGGCCAGCTCCAGGAGGTCCTCCCGGGACATGGTTTCCAGGCGCGACAAGGACAATGGGGGTGGTGGTGGTTCGGGGGGAGGGGGAGTGTCGTTGTTCTCCTGATCAATATTGCTGTTCAAGTTTTCGTTGTCGGCCATAGTGGACTCCTAGTGTATTTAAATTCCAAATCTCAATATTTAACAATTTCTAATATCTAATTTCTAAATCCTAAACAATATTTAAGGCTCAAAATTCTAAAAAAATTAATTTGATCTAACATCCTTTTGCTGTTTTTTCTACGATTGAACCAAATATCTTCATAATTTCGGTTGCTTCATTAAGCAGTTTTATCCGCGCATTTTCAAGCTCTGAAGTGCCCGCTTCCACCAGTTGAAGCCAGTATCTGGTTTCTTTAGCCTCTTTGCGGCAAATTTTGACCCGCAGGGCAAAATCCTTTTTGCTTAAAGCCTCATTAGCCTCGATATAATTAGCGCCGATGGAACCGGATGAACGCACCAGTTGCCTGGCGATTTCTTTATTAGCCACGGTCATCTTAAGCTGACCGATAAACCCGATAATACCTTTGGCAAAACTGAGTGTCCGCTCTTCCAGGTCATAAGGCTTTTCACGTAAATTTTCCAAGACTTTTTTGGTATTGTTCTTTCTTATTTTGAATTTATTATTTTGATATTTGGATTTGTTTAGATATTAGGGATTAGATATTCGATATTCTCGAACGCTAGGCGTTCGAAGCCCCCGACTTCTTCCAGTCTTCAATAAAAGCGGTGATGCCTTTATCCGTCAGGGGGTGCTTGAGCATCTGCTCCAGGATTTTATAAGGTACGGTGGCCACCTGGGTGCCCGTTTTTACCGCCTCTACGCAGTGCAGTGGGTGGCGGATGGAAGCGGCGATGACCCAGGTTTCCAGATTATACTCTTTATACATTGTAACAATATCGCGCACCAGCTGCATCCCGTCATGGCCGATGTCATCCAACCGGCCGACGAAGGGGCTGACGTAAGCGGCGCCGGCGTGGGCGGCCAGGAGAGCCTGGTTGACGGAGAAGCACAGGGTCATATTGACCTGGATGCCGTCCTTGGCCAGCTCCCGGGTGGCTTCCAGCCCGGCGGCGTTGGTGGGCAGCTTGATGACCACGTTGTCCGGCGCCCAGTCAAAGAAGCGCTTGCCGTCTTCCACCATGGTCTTAACATCCTCGGCCACGCTTTCCACCGAAATAGCCGAGCCTTCCGGCAGGATGGCGGCGATTTCCTGCACCAGCGCTTTATAGTCCTTGTGGCCGGCGCGGGCCACCAGCGTGGGGTTGGTGGTGACGCCGTGGATAACACCCATGTCGGCGGCTTTTTTAATTTCTTCGATTACGGCGGTGTCTAAGAACAGTTTCATTGGATAACTCCGATTATAATTTCTAATATCTAATATCTAAATCCTAAACAATATCTAATTTCAAATATTTAAACAGCTTACCGAGATTGCTTCGGCAGCAGCCTCGCAATGACAACTAGTTTTAGCCGGCTCAACCTTGTTGTATTTTATTTTGACTTTAGTTATTTTGGTCATTGTTTAAATATTAGCTGAGCCCTGATAATTTCTAAATCCTAATACCTAAATCCTAAATAATATCAAAGTTCTAATTTTCTAATTCTCAAAACCTTTTTTGCTTCGGTCGTTCCCTGTTTTAGTTTTTGTATTTTGGTCATTGTTTAGATATTAGTGCTTAGACATTAGGTATTGCCGCTGTCAAGCGGCAGCGCTGTTTGGGAGCCTTCCCGCATGACCTTCATGGCCGCGGCGATGAAGTCACGGAACAGCGGCTGGGGCTTGCCGGGGCGGGAGGTGAACTCCGGATGAAACTGGCAGGCCAGCATCCACGGGTGGTCCCTGACCTCGCATATCTCCACCAGGCGGCGGTCCGGCGACAGGCCGGAGAAAACCATGCCGGCTGACTCATATTTATCCCAGTACTGGTTGTTGAACTCAAAGCGGTGGCGGTGGCGCTCATGGACCAGTTCCTGCCCGTAAGCGGCCGAGGCCCTGGTGCCGGGCACTACCCGGCACGGCCAGTTGCCCAGGCGCATGGTGCCGCCCTTGCCGCAGACATCTTTCTGCTCCGGCATTATGTCAATCACGGGGTGGGAAGTGGCCTCGTCGAACTCGGTGGAGTTGGCGCGCTCAGCGGCGATTACGTTGCGGGCGAATTCGATGACCATGATCTGCAGGCCGAGGCACAGGCCGAAATACGGCACTTTATGCAGGCGGGCGTACTGGGCGGCCTTGATCATGCCTTCGATGCCGCGGTCACCGAAGCCGCCGGGTACGATGATGCCCTGGGCATGGTCCAGCAGGTGTTCGCCGCCGGGCTTTTCCAGGTCTTCCGACTGTATCCAGTCTATCTTGACGTCCCGGCTGTGATGCAGGCCGGCGTGGCACAGGGCCTCGCGCACCGAGTAATAGGCGTCTCGCAGCTCTACATATTTACCCACCAGGGCGATGCGTACCGGTTCGCAGGAAGGACTCTTGAGGCAGTCTATCATCTGCCGCCAGCCTTCAAGGCGCGGCGGGCCGGCTTTCAAATCCAGCCGCTTGACCAGCAGGTCCCCTACTCCTTCTGACTCCAGCACCAGCGGCACCTCATAGACGGTGTCCACGGTGGGAGCGAAGATGACCGCCTCACGGTCAACGTCGCAGAAGAGAGAAATCTTGTCCCGGGTGCTTTCCGAGATGGGCACGTCCGAGCGGCAGACAATGACATCCGGCTGGATGCCGATGCGGCGCAGCTCATTGACGCTGTGCTGGGTGGGCTTGGTCTTTAGCTCCTGGGTGGAGCCGATGTAAGGCAGTAGAGTGACGTGAATATAAAGCACGTTGTCCCGGCCGACATCCTTGCGCATCTGGCGGATGGCCTCCAGGAAGGGCTGGCCTTCGATGTCACCGACGGTGCCGCCGACCTCAATGAGGATAACGTCAGCGCCGGACTTGTCAGCCAGCTTGTGGAAGCGGGACTTTATCTCCGTGGTCAGGTGGGGCACAACCTGGATGGTGCCGCCGAGATAGTCGCCGCGGCGTTCGCGGGCGATGACGGCGGAATAGACCTGGCCGGAGGTGGCGTTGGATTCGGCGGTCAGGTCAATGTCGATGAAGCGTTCGTAGTTGCCCAGGTCAAGGTCGGTTTCAGCGCCGTCACCGGTGACGAAAACCTCGCCGTGCTGGTAGGGCGACATGGTGCCGGGGTCAACGTTGAGGTAGGGGTCCAGCTTCTGGACGGAGACACTGACGCCGCGGCTCTTGAGAACAGTGCCGATACTGGCGACGGTGATGCCCTTGCCTACGGAACTGACCACGCCGCCGGTCACGAAGATGTACTTAGCCATTTAACAGCATACCGAACGTCCTGAAAATAGTGTTTGTGATGTTCATTTGGGAACGGACTCTTGGGGGAAATCTCAAGCCCGCAACGTATTATAGGATGGAGAAGGGGGGATGTCAACTG
The DNA here is from genome assembly GCF_055384165.1 of Dehalogenimonas sp. NIT-SK1. NCBI lineage: Bacteria > Bacillati > Chloroflexota > Dehalococcoidia > Dehalococcoidales > Dehalococcoidaceae > Dehalogenimonas > Dehalogenimonas sp. NIT-SK1. The sequence continues at coordinate 113,177 of NZ_AP042352.1, read as the reverse complement.
CCGGAAGCCACGAGGCTTCCGGGGAATATCTAAGCACTAATATCGAAATGCTAAACAATACGCAATGTTCAATATCTAATGTCGAATATCTAAACACTAAACAATATCTAATATCCAAATTCAAATGACCAAAACAGAAACCAGAAAAATCTCAAATCTTAAAAGTTCTAAGTTCTCAGTTGTCGGTTTTCAGTGTTATAAGGAGTTGGATTGCCGGCGAAAGCGGGGAAATCCCTACTCTCTATTTGTCATTACCCGTGAAAACGGGTAATCCACTTCCTTAAAGAACTGCCAACTGAACACTAATAACTGATCTCTGACTAACTTCGGAATTTCCCTGTTATCCAGTGCCTGGAATTCAGGTTTTCAGGTCCGGTGAGACTTCATACCGCCTCACCGGACTGGAAGGTCAGTTCATCTCCGGCCAGTTCCACCGTTATGGTAGCGCCGGCGGCAAAGTCGCTCTTGAGGATGCGGGAAGCCAGCGGGTTTTCCACGTATTTTTCGATGGCGCGGCGCAGCGGGCGGGCGCCGTAAATGGGATCATAGCCAGCCTTGACCAGCCAGTCCTTGGCGGCATCAGTAATGGACAGGCCGATTTCCATCTCGGCCAGGCGCTGCTCCACGTCCCTGGCCATCAGGTCAACCACGTGGCGCAGCTGCGGCTCGGTAAGCTCACGGAAGACGATTATTTCGTCGATGCGGTTGATGAACTCCGGCCGGAACTGCTTGCGCACCTCGCCCAGCACCTTGTCCTTCATCTTGTCATAGCTGTCCCTGGCCTCATCACTGCCAGTGGCGAAGCCCAGCCGGGACTCCCGGCGGATGGTTTCCACGCCGGCGTTGGAGGTCATGATGACCACGGTGTTTTTGAAGTCCACGGTGCGGCCGTGGCCGTCAGTCAGGCGTCCGTCGTCCAGGAGCTGCAGCAGGGTATTGAACACCTCGGGATGGGCTTTTTCCACCTCGTCCAGCAGGATTACCCGGTAAGGGCGCTTGCGCACCGCCTCGGTCAGCTGGCCGCCCTCTTCAAAGCCGATATAGCCGGGCGGGGCGCCGACCATGCGGGATATGGTATGGCGTTCCTGGTACTCCGACATGTCAATGCGCACCATGGCCGTTTCATCACCGAACAGGAACCAGGCCAGCGAGCGCGCCAGCTCCGTCTTGCCGACGCCGGTGGGACCGAGGAACAGGAAGTTGCCGATGGGGCGGCGGGGGTCCTTGAGACCAGCGCGCGAGCGCCGGATGGCCTCAGCCACGGCGACCACCGCCTCATCCTGGTCCACGAAGCGCTCGTGTATGCGCTCTTCCATGTGCACCAGCTTCTCCGCCTCTGCCTCCAGCATCTGGGTGACCGGGATGCCGGTCCAGTTGGCGATGAGCTGGGCGATCTGCTCCGCGTCCACTTCACCGGCGATTTTTTCTCTCTCCAGCCAGTCCGCGTAGGCCTTTTTATAATCTTCGTCCAGGCGCAGGCGCCGGCTTTTCAGCTCCGCGGCGGCGGCAAAGTCATCACGCTGCGAGGCGGCCTCTTCCTCCGACTGCAGCTGCTGCAGCTGCCGCTCCTGCTCCCGGATTTCCGGCGGCGCCGACTCCGAATCCAGCCGCAGCTTGGAAGCGGCCTCATCAATGAGGTCTATGGCCTTGTCCGGCAGGTGCCGCTCCGTCAGGTAACGCTGCGACAGCCGGACGGAGGCGTCAAGGGCCTCATCGGTAATGCGGATTTTATGATGGGACTCGTAGCGTGGGCGCAGGCCTTTCAAAATCTCGACGGCGTCTTCAACGTTAGGTTCCTCGACGAACACCGACTGCAACCGCCGCTCCAGCGCCTTGTCCTTTTCAATGTACTTGCGGTAATCATCGGAAGTAGTGGCGCCGATGACCTGAAGTTCACCGCGGGCCAGGGCAGGCTTGAGCATATTGGAAGCGTCCAGCGCGCCCTCGGTGGCGCCGGCCCCGACCAGGGTGTGGATTTCATCGATGAACATGATGACCTCACCGGATGAAGCGATGACCTCGTCCATGACCGCCTTAAGGCGCTCTTCAAACTCACCGCGGAACTTGGCGCCGGCCAGCAGCGAACCCATGTCCAGGGCCATGACGCGGCGGCCCTTGAGGGATGTGGGTACGTCACCGTTGACTATCTTCTGGGCGACGCCTTCGGCGATGGCCGTCTTGCCGACGCCGGACTCACCGACGATGACCGGGTTGTTCTTGGTGCGGCGGGTCAGTATCTGCATCACCCGGCGGATTTCCATGTCCCGGCCGATGACCGGGTCCAGCTTGCCCTTCTCCGCCAGCTCATTGAGGTCACGGGAGTACTTTTCCAGCGAGCGGTATTTGCTCTCCGCCCGGGAGTCAGTAACCCGGTGGGAGCCGCGGATCTTCTGCAGCGCCAGGTAGACTTTTTCTTTATCAATGCCGAAACGCTTGAGGATAGACGACGACAGGCCCTTGGCCTCACCGGCCACGGCGATGAAAATATGCTCAGTGCCGATAAACTCATCCTTGAGCCGGGAAGCTTCATGGGAGGCGTCCTGCCCTACCTGCATTATGCGGGGAGTGGGGTATATCTGCTGCGCCTCATAGCCCAGCTTGGGTACCTTGGACAGGGCGGCGTCAACTTCACGCTTGACCGCTTCGGCGTCGGCTCCCAGTTCTTTTATAATCTCACCCACCAGGCCCTTTTCCTGGGTCAGCAGCGCCAGCAGCAGGTGCTCCACGTCCCACTGGTTGTGCTGGTAATGACGTACCAGTTCCTGGGAGGCGGCAACCGCTTCCTGGGCCTGTTCGGTGAATTTTTCCTGTTTCATTAAGAATTTATCCTTTCCGGCAAAAAGCGGTTAGCTATCCATTTCCTGGTACAACTGCCGCAGTTCTTCCCGCAGTCTTTCATTTTCCTGCATCAGCTGCTGCATTTTTTCCAGCATATTGTTGATGACCTCTACGCCGGCCATGTTGACGCCCAGGTCATCCATCAGGTTGCGGACGCGCCGCAGGGTTTCTATGTCGCTCTCCGAATAGAGGCGGATGTTGCCCGGCGAACGGTGCGGCTTGACCAGCCCGGAGCGTTCATAATAGCGCAGGGTGTGCGTCTTGACGCCGATCAGCTGCGCGGCAATATGTATCACATAACGCGGGCGATATCTATCTTCCTGCATACGTTCCTCCCGGATATTTACGCCGACGGCCGCAGCCTGGCCAGTTCGGCGAACAGTTCTTTTTCCTTCTCCGTCAGGTTGGTGGGAAGCTTGATGTTGACGCGGGCAACCAGGTCACCGTGGCCGGTCTTGCCCAGGTGCGGCATGCCCTGGCCGGTGAGTTTAAAGGTGCGGCCGTTCTGGGTTTCCGGCGGGATTTTCAGCGCCAGCTTGCCGCCCTTGATGGTGGGCACATGCACCTCCCCACCCAGGGCCGCGGTGGTCAGCGGCACGTCGATGGTTTCATAAAGGTCATCTCCCCTGCGTTCAAAGCGGGCGTGGGACCGTACCTTGATTACCAGGAACAGGTCTCCCTTGGACCCGCCGGCGGCGCCTTCACCGCCCTTGCCGGCCAGCCGTACCCGCGAGCCGTTGGTGACGCCGGCCGGGATCTTAACTTCCAGCTTCTGGGTCTTGGCTCCCTGCATGCTCAGCTGGCGGCTGGTGCCGTGATAGGCCTCTTCCAGGCTGACTTCAACCTGGTATTCCAGGTCCTGGCCGCGGCGCGGGCGCGGACGACCGCCGCCTCCGCCGCCGCGCAGTATCTGGTCAAAAATACTGCCGATATCCTCACCGGCGAAACCTGCGCCGCCCTGCTGGAAATCAAAACCGCCGAAACCGGCCCCGCCGTAGGAACCACCACCGAACGGACTGCCGCCGGTCTGCTGGTAGCGGGCGCCGCCGGCCTTTTCAAAGGCATCGGCATGCTGCCAGTTTTCACCGTATTTGTCATATTTTTCACGGTTTTCTTTTTTGCCCAGCACCTCATAAGCCTCGTTTATTTCCTTGAAACGGGCCTCAGCGGTTTTGTCACCCGGATTGACATCCGGATGGTATTTGCGCGCCAGCTTGCGGAAGGCCTTTTTGACCTCGTCCTGCGGGGCGCTGCGGCTAATGCCGAGTATTGCGTAATAATCTTTCTTCGCAGCCATATTGATCTCTTCTCAACAGGATAATTTATTGTAACATTCATCAGCTTTTCTGTCTAATTATTTTAATGTTATTAACATTGTTTTGTTAAGGTTAAGCGGTTAAATGATCAGTTATCAGTTTTCTAGTTGATAGTATTCAGTTGGCATCTCCACTGGGTAATAGATTGTCCGTTTCCGCAAGCGGCGGCCAATTGCGCCGGCGGGTTTGAGATGCTATCATTCAGCCATTACCCTCTTAAGGAGAGCCTCATCAATAAAGACGCTTACGCCGCAGCCGGTGTCAGCATTGACAGCGCCGCCGCGGCCAAGGAAAAAATCAGCCAGCTGGCCCAGGCCACTTTCGGCCCCGGAGTGCTGGGCGGGCCCGGCTTTTTCGGCGGCATGTTCGAGCTGCCCGGCGGCTACGTCAAACCGGTGCTGGTTTCATCATGTGATGGAGTAGGCACCAAACTCAAGATAGCCGCGGCCATGGATAAACATGACACGGTGGGCATCGACATCGTCAACCACAGCGTGGACGATATACTGACCTGCGGCGCGGCGCCGCTGTTCTTCCTGGATTACATCGCCATGGGCAAACTGGACCAGACCATGGTGGCCGATGTTGTCAAAGGGCTGTCCATGGCGTGTCAAGAGGTTGGCTGCGCCCTGATCGGCGGGGAAACCGCCGAGATGCCCGGCTTGTACCGCGGCAAGGATTATGACCTGGCGGGTTTTATTGTCGGCATTGTTGAGAAAGATAAAATTGTCAATGGGTTGTCCATTCAGCCCGGCGACGTGATACTGGGGCTGCCCTCATCCGGGCTGCACACCAACGGCTACTCCCTGGCGCGGCGGGTGCTGGGCGAGACGCCGGAGGCGCTGTCAAAAATTTACCCCGGGTTTGACCGACCTGTCGGCGAGGTGCTGCTGGAGCCTCATCTTTCGTACTTCCAGACCATCCGGCCGGTGCTGGGCAAGGTCAAGGGGCTGTCCCATATCACCGGAGGCGGCTTTACCGACAACATCCCCCGCACACTGCCGGAGAACGTTTCGGCGCGCATCAATACCGGCAGCTGGGAAGTACCTCCGGTGTTTGAACTGATTCAACGGCTGGGCGGTATCGGCGACAGCGAAATGTACCGGGTATTCAACATGGGCATCGGCATGGCGGTATTCGTGGATTCATCCGATGTCAGCGAAATGCTGCGGGCTATGCCGCAGGCCAGGGTCATCGGAGAGGTAACCGCCGAGGCCGGCCATCGGGTATTATTTGACCAGGGGGGAAGCTAATGTTGAGACGAAAAACCGCGCTGGTGCTGATTACCGCCGCGATGGCGGGGCTGGCTGTACTGGCCGGCTGCGGCACCCTTGACATGCAGCTGGAAACCGATGTCAAGGCATCCGGTGATTACACGCAGCGGGTTATCATTACCGCCACCGGCGCCATCGGCGAGAGCATGGCAACTGAAGATACGCCGGAGGAAATGACTGCTGAAGGCTGGGAGGTCAACCGGACTGTTTCCGGCGATACCGTTACCCTGACCGCCAGCAAAGACTTCAGCGCCGACGACCCCTTCTTCCTGCCCGACGCCACCGGCACTGATGCGCAATCTCCGGTACTGGACATTCGTGAGCAGAACTACTTTGTCTTCACTGATTACAGCTTCAGCGCCAATATCCCGGCTGACCCGGAGACCCTGGGGCTGGAAGGAACGGGAGGGGAATTTGAAGAAGGGTTTGATGAGCTGGCCCAGAGCTTTCTCCAGGATATGTTTTCCCTGTCCTGGACGGTCAACATGCCGGGTGAAATATTAGAGTCCAACGCCGACACTGTCAGCGGCTCCTCCGCCACCTGGAATTTTGACCTGACCTCCGTCAGCCAGGGGGTCGCCATGACCGCTGAGGTAAGGGTAATCAACTGGGCGGCAATTGCCGGTACGGCGATAGTAGGGCTGGGCCTGATAATAGCCGGCTTTATGTTCTCCAGGCGACGGCACTAATTAAAAAAGCGAGGTTCCGATTATGCGAGCTATTTTAAGCGTATCCGATAAGACCGGACTGACTGATTTCGCCGGCGAACTGGCGGGCCTGGGCTGGGAGATATTCTCCACCGGCGGCACCAAAAAAGCGCTGGCCGGAGCCGAGGTGCCGGTCCGCAGCATATCCGACATCACCGGATTCCCGGAAATACTTGACGGGCGGGTCAAGACACTGCATCCCATGGTACACGGCGGCCTGCTGGCCCGGCGCGACAAGCCGGAGCACCTGGCGGAACTGGAGAAGAACAGCATCACCCCCATTGACATGGTGGTGGTTAACCTGTACCCCTTTGTCCAGACCGTGTCCAAACCCGGGGTCAGCCAGGAAGACGCGCTGGAAAACATTGACATCGGCGGGCCAACCATGATCCGCGCCTCTGCCAAAAACTTCCCCGGCGTCATCATCGTCACCGACCCGGCGGACTACGGACTGGTACTCGAGAAACTTAAAAGCGGCGGGCTGTCAGACCAGGACCGCCGTATGCTGGCCCAGAAAGCCTTCCAGCATACCGCCATGTACGACACCGCCATCGCCCAGTACCTGTGGCAGGACAGCGAGGGATTCCCGGACAACATGACCGTTGCCCTGAAAAAGAAATACGGGCTGCGCTATGGTGAGAACCCCCACCAGGCAGCGGCCTTCTACGCCGAGCAGCGGGTGGGCAGCGACATTGATTCCGGCATCACCGGCGCCGAACAGCTCTGGGGCAAGGCGCTTTCGTACAACAACATCCTGGATGCCGACGCCGCCTGGGGCGCTGCTACCGACTACGCGGCGCCGACTGTATCCATCATCAAGCATACCAACGCCTGCGGCCTGGCCAGTCATGACAACGTGGCCGAGGCCTACCGCCGCGCCTTTGCCGGCGACCCGGTTTCGGCGTTCGGCGGTATTGTGGCTGTCAACCGGACGCTGACCGCCGAAATGGCGGAGGCTATGAGGGGTACTTTTTATGAAATATCGATTGCTCCAGATTACGAAGAGGCGGCACTGGAAATCCTCAAAAAGCGCAAGGACCTGCGCATCCTGAAAGCCGCGCTGCCGGAGGCTGGCGCCCAGGTACCGCCGGTGTACCGACGGGTCAAGGGCGGCATGCTGGTTCAGCAGGCGGATGCCCTGCAGGAGGATTCGGTTACCCTGAACACGGTTACCCGCCGCGCCCCTACTGATGAAGAAACCGCCGACCTGCTGTTTGCCTGGCGGGCTGTCAAGCATATCAAGTCCAACGCCATTGTGCTGGTCAAGGACAAGATGATCCTGGGGATGGGCGCCGGACAGCCCAACCGGGTGACCAGTGTAGACATTGCGGTCAAGCGGGCCGGTGAAAAATCCAGGGGAAGCGTCATGGCCTCAGACGCCATGTTCCCCTTCAACGACTCCGTCCTTCAGGCGGCGGCGGCCGGAGTTACCGCCATCATCCAGCCCGGAGGGTCCATCCGGGACGAGGACTCCATCAAGGCGGCTGACGAACATAATATTGCCATGGTGTTCACCGGCACCCGGCACTTTCTGCACTAGCAATATCTAAATTTTAGATAATATCAAATGACCAAATATCAAAAAGATGAGACTGCAGAACGCCGGGGCAAGTTTGCTCCCTCCGAGGCTGTACTACACGGCGACTCGGCTGACGTCTATTTCCACCGCACCATTGACGTTCTGCGAAAAGAAGACCTTGACCCCCCTGCCGTCATGGAAGTCTTTCCCAACGGCGACGGCGTGCTGTGCGGTATGGACGAAACACTGGCGCTGCTGGAACGCGTACTGCCAACGAATGACCGAGAGGTTTGGGCGCTGGACGAGGGGGAAGATGTCAGCTCCAAGGAAGTGGCGCTCAGGATTAAAGCCCCTTACCGCAGCTACGGACTTTACGAGACCGCCGTGTGCGGTATCCTGGCCTCCGCTACCGGCTGGGCCACCGCCGCCAGGCAGTGCGCCGAAGCGGCGGGCGACATTCCCTGCATCAGCTTCGGGGCGCGCCATGTCCACCCCCTGGTGGCCGGACGGATGGATTACTCGGCTATCATCGGCGGATGCAAAGGCTGTTCCAGTGTCCAGGGGGCAAGACTGGCCGGCATTGAGCCTTCCGGTACCATGCCTCACGCCCTGGTTATTGTCATGGGCGATACCATACAAGCCACTCTGGCTTTTGACCGGCATATAGACCCGGCTGTGTCCAGGGTGGCCCTGGTGGACACCTTCAAGGACGAGGCCGAGGAGAGCCTGCGGGTAGCTGGAGCACTGGGTGACACGCTCAAGGCGGTCAGGCTGGACACTCCGGTGGAGCGCGGGCGGGTAACGGCAGAGCTGGTGAAAGAAGTCCGCGCGCGGCTTGACCAGGTCGGACATGCCGGAGTAGGCATCTTCGTTTCCGGCGGCATAACCCCGGAGCGCATTCGTTATTTCCTGGACAGCGGCGCGCCGGTGACCGGCTTCGGTATCGGCAGTTATATTTCCGGAGCGCACCCCATCGACTATACCGCCGACATACACGAAGTGGACGCCAAACCGGTTGCCAAGCGCGGTCGGATTCCGGGGATTACCGCGAACCCACGGCTTAAGCAGGTTTTGTAAGCAGGCCGGAAAGCGCGCCTATCAATCAATTATCATCCATAAATCAACTCTTTTCTGCGCTTGACACTTCCCGTAATTTCTGATTATACTGATTTATCTGATTTTACAGAGGTTATCATGGCACAAGAAAAAATCACCGAAAACTCATGCTGTGACACCGGAGAATGCTGCCGGGTTGAAGCGGTGGTCACTATAGACAGCCGCGGGCAGGTAGTCCTGCCCAAGGAAGTCCGCCACAGCATGGGAATAAACGCCGGCGAAAAAATGGCGCTGGTGACGCTCAACAGGGGCGGTCAGCCGTGCTGCCTGGTAATGATGAAAACCGAAAAACTGGCCAGGGGCGCCGGGGAATTTCTCAGCCCGATACTGCAGGAAATCTAAACAGGAGACACCATGAAAGACACTGAAATTAAGAGTTATGTCAAAGAACGTTACGGCGGGATCGCCCGCTCCGGCGGAGGCTGCGGCTGCGGTTCGGGGTGCTGCGGTACCTCACCGGACACCATCGCCAAAGTCATAGGCTATTCGGAAGAGGACCTAGCGGCGGCGCCGGATGGCGCCAACCTCGGCCTGGGCTGCGGCAACCCTACCGCCATAGCCAGCCTGAAACCGGGTGAGACGGTACTCGACCTGGGTTCCGGCGCTGGATTCGACGCCTTCCTGGCGGCTCGCCAGGTCGGCCCGAGCGGAAAAGTGATCGGAGTGGACATGACACCGGATATGCTGTCAAGGTCCCGGGCCAACGCCGTGGCCGGCGGGGTTACTAACGTTGAATTCCGTCAGGGAGAAATTGAAGACCTGCCGGTGAGCGACAATACCGTGGACAGCGTTATATCCAACTGCGTCATCAACCTCTCACCCGACAAGCCGAAGGTTTTCGCCGAATCCTTCAGGGTGCTCAAACCCGGCGGCCGCATTGCCGTTTCAGACATTGTGCTGACCGAATCCCTGCCCGACTATATCCGCGATTCCGCGGCGGCATATACCGCCTGCGTCGCCGGAGCCGTCCTCAAGGAAGAATACCTGGGGGCGATAAAAGCGGCGGGGTTAGAAAATATTGCGGTGCTGGGCGAAAACGTCTTTGACCTGGATTTCCTGGAGATGGCCCCGGAACTGATGCGGAATACGGCAGCAAAGGGACTGACCGAAAAGGAGTTAGAGCGCATTTCGGAAACCATCGTCAGTATCAGGGTTTCAGCGGTCAAACCCGGAGGATAAAGCCCGGATTTCAAATCTGACAGAATTCCAGCTTCAGCACCCTGGCTGTCTCTGCCGTCACCTTTACCCGCTCGTCCAGCCGACAGCCTGCTACCCAGACAACCTGTCCGTTGCTGACTACAACGGGGATTCTTGACCGCCAGAGCCGCGGCACCTTGGCGTCAATAAAGAAATCCTTTAGCTTTTTCGAGCGAGCCATTCCCAGCGGCTGGAAGCGGTCACCATCGCGGCGGCCGCGGACGCAAAGTTCATCGCCGGTGCGGTCAAAATCCATGAACTGCAGCATTCCACCGGACTTCTCCAGGTCCGGGGGGATATGCTCCATCTTTTCGATAATTTCGGCGCTAACCCGCCAACCAGAAAATTCGGTCTCACCGGGAATATTAAGCCGGAATTCCCCCTCCAGGTCCGGCAGCGGAGCCGTGACCGAAAGGTCCCTGCCCAGCAGTAGCTCCTGATAACCGGCAGCGCAGACCAGCCCGTCAGGCAGGTTTACCGCCCGCCCGGCGGCGCCGGCGGCAATATCCATCATTTCTTCTATATGAACAGACTCGATGTCCTTTGGGCTGCCCAGCGCCTGGCTCAACAGCCTTTGCAGCACTACCCGCCGCAGCGCCGGATGCAGCTGCAGCAGCCCGGCCCGATCAGCCGTCCAGACACCGGAGGAGAACCGGGTCAAGCGATCAGCGGCGCGCCCGGCTTCCCCGGCAATAAAGTCCAGGTCGTCCGCGGCCAGGCGCGACAGTCGAGCAATAGCTTCATCGATCCGGGAATTGAAGTCGCGGCGGATTTCCGGCAGCAGTTTCAGTCGGATACGGTTGCGGGTTGGCGTCAAGGAATCATTTGAAAGGTCAGTGCGGAAGCCTATCCTGTTTACCCGACAATAATTCTCCACCTCAGCCCTTGTAAGGCTAATCAGGGGCCGGAAAATCTTGAGGCACTCAATGCGCTTGTAGCGCAGATTAACAACCTCTTTGAGCCCTACAAGGCCGGAGAGACCACTGCCGCGGAGCAGGTGGAGCATAACAGTTTCCACGTGGTCCGATCCGGTATGGGCAACAGCCACGGCGGCGCCGAGCTTGGCCGCGACTTCAGACAAAAACTGGTACCTGACCTCACGGGCAGCCTCTTCCAGGGTAAGATGGTAACGGCGCTGGTGGCTGAGTACATCGCGTTTTTCAATAATGACCGGCAGTTCCAGGTCTTGCGCCATCTCCAGAACAAACCCGGCATCAGCGTCAGACTGCTCACCCCGGAGCCCGTGGTCCAGGTGAGCCACATGGATTTCTATACCCAGTTCTTCGCGGTATTTATGTAATATGTAAAGCAGACAGACTGAATCAGCCCCTCCGGAAACCGCAGCCACCACCCGGTCACCCTTGGACAACATCCCTTGACAGCGGATCTGATTGAGAACCCTTTTTTCTAATAAATAAATTTGATTTGTCATCAACAGAGATTATAACAGAGTCCGGGAACAGCCGGACCAAAATATCTAAGGATTGCCGGGCGATACCGAGCGGCAGCTTTTGAGCCGCTTTACCACGGCAGGCTGTCTACCTGGAAACAGGCTTCATTAAAAGTCACCAATTTGGCCGCGTTACCATCAACTTGAATAATTGTTAGAGAGCCGGTATTCATCCGAAACCTGCTGATAGCTTGCGGCGGCAGCTCCAGCACCCGGCAGACCAGGCTCAGGATGGTAAAATAATGACTGACAATCAGAACTTCACCGTCCGGAAAACGGGATGCCAACCCCTGGACAACCCGCCAGACCCGCTCCCGCACATCGGTCAGCGATTCACCGCCGGGCAGGCGCGGCAAATCATCGGAAGTCACCTCGGTAAGCAACCGGCCCAGGCTGCCGCCGAATTCGCTGGCCAAGACCCCTTCCAATTCCCCGGCATCGATCTCCCGCAGGTCTCGGTCTAATTCTATTTTCACCGCCCCGTGCTCTCGGGCAATGGCTTCCGCGGTAGCCCGGGCGCGTTTCAACGGGCTGGACACAATGGCTTCCAGTTTTTCCGAAGCCAGCCGACCCGCCAGGCATTTAACCTGTCTCAACCCGGTTTCATTGAGCGGTGTATCGGAACCACCTCCCTGGACACGCTTGTGGCGGTTCCAGTCAGTTTCGGCATGACGGGCAATGAATAATTTGGTCACCGCAGTTTACTCTTCCTCATAATTAAAGACTAAATATAATATTTCAGCCGGCCAAATTCAATTTGAGCCGCTGTTCCTTGCCGCAAACCGTTCAGCCATATCAACCCGGTCGGCATAGCTCGGATGGTCCTGACCCAGACGTTCAATTAAACTTGATGGTCGCGCCTCGGCTAAATTCTGGTCAGTAAGCCGGGACATAGCGGAGATAAAGACTTCCGGTTCGGCGGTCAGCTCAAGTGCGTAGTTATCCGCGGCTTGCTCCAACCGACGGCTGAACCAGGCCAGGAGCGGCAGGGCGGGCAGACCGGCGATGAGAAAGCTGGCCGCCAGCAGCGGCAGTCCTGCCGGGTCAGTTAAGTTGACATAACTATAATACGGCATGGTATTTTCAAACAGCCAGGCAGCAACACCGAAGGAGCCGATCAGTACCGCCGCCTGAAAGGCATATAAACGCCAGACGTCATGATGGCGCTGGTGGGCCAGCTCATGGGCCATGACCACTTCTATTTCCGCTGCTGAGTATTGTTCCAGCAGCGTGTCAGAAATGGCGATTCGCTTGGTGCCGCCCAGACCCATGACTGCCGCATTAGCCCGAGATGTTTTTGCAGCGAATTCGATGACATAAATACCACCCACCCTGACGCCGGTTTGTGCCGCCAGCCCTTCCAGGCGGGCTTTCATCTCACCATCTTCCATTGGACTCATCCGGAAAAACAGCGGTATGAGCAAAACCGGGGCCAGCACCGTCAGTATCAGGGTGGTCAGCATAAGCCCGGCCCAGGAGTAAAGCCACCACCATTCCGGGGACCAGAGCATCAGTCCATACACCGCAGCTACCACTGCGACCATAAATACAATACCTATGGACAGCGACTTGATATAGTCCCCGATCCAACCACCTATATTCTGCCGGGATAGTCCGTACTGCCGCGGCAGCTTCAGTCCGCTGATATAACTCAAAGGCAGAGTAAGCAGTTCATAAGCCAGAAGCAATACGACAGCGTAAATTATTACCGCGGGAACAGTGGATGACGGCAGCATTTCCGCAAGTTTCGCTGATAGCGGGCTGAAAAGCAGAAGCCCCAGCAATACAGCGGTCAGGGTAAATTCAAATACACCCAATAACCGCCGTCGTCCGGCGTACTCGGCAGCTTTCTTCTGGCGTTCAGCGTCCAAGGCGCTCATTACTTATCTAAGCCAGGACCAGCCGGGTACGGTGAATCAGCCGGGGCGGTTCTTTAAAACCCAGAGCCAGGGCTATCTGCTCCGGCCGTCCGGACCCGGAAGGGTCATTTTTTAAGCGCATGAATAAATCCGCTTCACTTTCCAGAATTTGAACAGGGTGAATGCCGTCTATCTGTGCCCGCAAGTCATAAGTCTTGGTAGCTTTATCCCGCCGGTGACTCCAGTCCAGGCTGGACAACGACAACAACTGTGCCACCGCCTGCTCAATTTCAGCTGCCGAACGATCAAGCGGCAGCCTGACCCGGTATTCAGCGAAGCGCACCAGTGACTGCAAAGAAGGCGCCTCCAGCGGCATAACCACCGCCGCCCCGATACCAAGTCCGTCAGGCAGCTGTGCCCGCATTAAGCCCTGTACCTGCGGCAGTGATGGGGGATTATCCAGCCAGATTTCCATCAGCTCCGCTTCTGAAGTCCAGCCGACAGCCAGCGGCGCGGCGACCGCCAGACGGGGATGGGCATTGAAACCCTCGGAATAAGCCATGTCCAGTCCGGCACGGCGAAAGACCCGCGGCCATAGACGCATCATATCCAGATGGGAAATATACTTGAGTTTTTCACCGCGGCTGTAACAAAAGCGGATACGTTTTATCAAATTCAAATCCAATAACAATTAATCTTTAAGTAGAAAAGGATGAAGTAAACAACGGCACTTCAGGAGCCAGTCTTTGAAGCAGAATCCTGACTGGCTGAGACCGGCGGCTGCTGACCAGGCTCTCCTGCGGGAGGCATCAAGCGCTTTTCCCGGGTAATGAGCACTTCCTCGATTTTCTTGCCGCGCATCCGGGTTATGACCAGTTTAAGGCCGTTGTATCTCAAAACCTGGCCCTGGCGGGGAATTAAACCCAAACGCTTGAGTATAAAACCGGCAATGGTTTCATATTCATCATCTTCCGGCAATTCAATACCTATCTGCTCATTAGCCTCGTCGATGCGCATGCCGCCGTCAACCTGGAAAGTGTTTTCATTTATGGACTCGAAGTCTTTTTCAGCGCTGGCCAGCTCATCGCCCACCGGGCCGACAATTTCTTCCATCAGCCGGGACAGCGATACCACACCCGCAGTACCGCCATATTCATCAACAATCACGGACATTCGAAAATTCTTATCACGCATTTCATTAAACAACTCGCCGATCGGCTTGGTTTCCGGGGCAAAGTAAGTCGGACGTACCAAATCGTTGATGGGCTCATCGAGTCCAATTTCACCCTTGGCCTGAGCCATCAACACGTCTTTAACCGAAAGGATGCCGATGACATTGTCCATATTTTCTTCATATACCGGAAAACGTGACATGGGTGATTTTTCGTACAATTCAAAAAATTCTTTCAATAGAGTATCTTTCTCCAGAGCCACCACTTCCGGGCGAGGAACCAGCACCTCAAACACCGGGCGCTCCCGGAAATCCAGCACCGCGTGCAGCATCTCCGCTTCGTCTTTTTCCACCGTGCCCTCTTTATGACCGACATCAATCATGGAGCGAATCTCTTCCTCGTTGAAGAGAGAGTGGTGGTAGGTCTGCCCGCCGCCGAACAGTTTCATAAAAGCTGAAGCGATCCAGGAAAGAACGGTTACAAACGGCGTAAACAGCCAGGCAAGAAAAGTGATCGGCCGAGAATATAAAACTGCCATTTTCTCGGCATGCCGGGTTGCCGCGGTTTTAGGGGTCACTTCGCCGAAGATAAGCAGGATTATGGTTAGACCGATAGTGGCAATCAATACGCCGTTCTGTTCGCCGAAAACGGAAATTGCCAGTACGGTAGCCAGAGCGGAAGCGGCAACATTGACGAAATTATTGCCCAATAGCACCGTAGACAACAATCGTTCCGGCTTTTCTTTCAATTCAGCCACCAGATACGCGCCTTTAACCTTATTCTCCACCATGGCCTGCAGGCGGTAACGCGACAGAGAGATAAAGGCCGTCTCTGAACTGGAGAAAAACATGGAGAGGAGAAGACACAGGATAAGAAGAATCAGATATACTGTTTCTATTGACATAATGCTAATTCAAGGCCATTCTATATACCGAGAATGATAATACCATCTTTGTAGATATGATACCATAACTCATAAGAATTTACAGCGCTTTTACGGACGTTAAACCCTCCAGCGCTATCAGCAAATCCGCGGCAACAGTTCTCCGGAAAGCATATCCAGCACCCGGCGCGCTCCCAGCGCGGTTCTCAGTACCACTTTCCCCGGACGTTCGGCGGAAACCTCTCCGATGGCAACAGCTTCAGTTCCATAAGGATTGCTCCGCATCGCCTGCAGCACCGCGTCGGCATCTTCTCGGGCAACTATGGCCAACATCTTGCCTTCATTGGCAACATACAGCGGATCAAAACCGAGCAATTCACAGGCGGTACGCACCGCGTCTTTAACCGGTATCAGTGTCTCATCTATGGTAATGCCGACCTGTGACTGGACAGCGATTTCATTCAAGGTGGTCGCCAGGCCACCGCGGGTGGGGTCACGCAGTACACGAATGTTCCTGGACGCCCGGAGCAAGGCGGCAATCATACCGTTCAGCGGCGCGCAGTCACTGGCCACCGGAACCTGGAAACTGAATCCCTCCCGCTGAGCCATAATCGCCATACCGTGGTCACCCAGGCTTCCGCTTAACATAACTATATCACCCGGGCGGGCATTATGCCCGGATATATCCAATCCACCCGGTATAACCCCAATACCGGCGGTGTTTATAAAAAGCTTATCCGCCTTACCACGATTGACAACCTTGGTATCCCCGGTCACAATACGAACCCCGGCCTCAGCGGCAGCTGCTCTTATACTCTGGACAACCCTGGACAATTCCTCAATTGGAAGCCCTTCTTCAATGATCATGGCCAGGCTGAGATATTGGGGTACCGCCCCGGAGGTGGCCAAATCATTGACTGTACCGCAGACAGCCAATTTGCCGATATCACCGCCGGGGAAAAAAAGCGGACTTACCACGTAGCTGTCAGTAGTAAAGGCTACACGGCCGTCGCCGACCACTAAACTAGCCGCATCATCCAGGCGATTCAATTCTTCATTGGCAAGCTCTTCAACAAAAAGACTGCGAACCAGATTCTGGCTCAGTTTGCCGCCGGAACCATGGGCCAGCAGCACTTGCTCGGTTTTATCCAAATAGTCCTCCGAATAGCGCTAAATAGTTTCCGCGAAGTGATAATAGGCCGCGCACGACCCCTCACTGGATACCATGCACGGGCCGACCGGGTTTTCCGGAGTGCATACCCTGCGAAATAGTGAACAATCCTCCGGGGTCTTCACGGCGCGGATGACCTCGCCGCAAAGACAACCCGCCGGTTCCCTCGATGGGAGTGTGAGCTTTATGTCAAATTCTTTATCCGCATCATAAGCAGCAAACTCACGGCGAATTTTCAAGCCGCTGCCGGGAATATCTCCGATGCCGCGCCAATTTGCCGTTGCCTGTTCAAAAACCTGATTCAGCATGCGCAGCGCCACCTGATTGCCTTCATTTTTCACCGCCCGGCTGTAAGGCGTTTCCACTTTAGGTGTCCCGGATTCAATCTGCTCCACAATCATACTGACGCATTGCAGCACGTCCAAAGGCTCAAATCCGGAAACAGCACAGGCAATACTGTAATCCTCGGGAATAAAATTCCAGGCATCCGCTCCCACGATGGCTGAAACATGTCCCGGACAGATAATACCCTGGATTTTAACCTCTCCAGAGTCCAGTAATATTTTAGTAACTGGCGGAGTCACCTTATGTAAAGATTTTACAAAGAAATTAGGCAGCTTTTCAGCTGCCGCCTGAAGAACCGCAGCAGCAATAGTCGGCGCGGTGGTTTCAAATCCGATGCCGATGAAAACCACTTTCTTGTCCGGATTCCGCCTGGCGATATCCAGCGCATCCAGGGTGGAATAAACGGTCCTGATGTCGGCCCCGGCGGCTCTCGCCCGATCCAGGGAGGAATAGCTGGCCGGAACCTTGACCAGGTCACCAAAAGTGGTGATAATCACCCCCGGTATTTCAGCCAGTGCCAGCACTTCGTCGAGGTCAGCACTGGAGGTAACGCAGACCGGACACCCGGGACCGGAAAGAAGTTTTAAATGGGCAGGCAGCAGTTCCCGAAGCCCATAGCGAAATATGGCTACAGTATGCCCCCCGCAGAACTCCATTATATTGGCCGGAGTTATGGACCTGCGCCTGATATTTTCAAGGAGCTTTTCAGCAAGAGCGGAATCACGGAATCCCTGGTTAAAATTCATGTGTTCTCCGGTATCATCTCCATCTCTTTAAACAGCTTGAGCGTTTCCAAGGCGTCCGCTTCATCCAAAACCTGTATGGCGAAGCCGGTATGCAGTAAAATATAATCGCCAACCTTGGCTTCAGGCACCATCATCAAACTGGCGCGGACAGTAGTGCCCGCCATATCAGCTTCCGCGACATCTCCTTGAATATTTTTAATCTGAGCCGGTACTGCTAGACACATCCTTTACCTCCATTCATTTCTGTCAGCCGCCTGGGCCGGCAACCGGATTTTTGTTCAGTTTTCCGGCAGCGACAGCGACCTGGCCTAGGGAAATACCGCCGTCATTAGTCGGGACACTACAATGGCTATGAACCTGGAACTTTGCTTTTTCCAGCCGCTCCACAACCAGCCGCAATAAACGGCGATTCATAAAACATCCCCCGGACAAAACAACGGTGTTGAGACCCTTTCCGGACCTTAAACTTTGACACATATCAAAGATTATGTCAACCATCGTGTTATGAAACCCAACTGCCACCCGACCGACTGAGACACCCCTGGACAGGTCGTCTAAAATACCGGCAATCATCCGCTTCAGGCGGATAATGCTGACGCCGCTCTTCTGGTCTATATCATAAGAATAACTATGGTTACTTTGGATACCCTCTGCGGCCATTTCAAGTTCAATCGCTGCCTGGGCATCATACTGGATCTCCCGACAAATGCCGGTTATACCGGCCACCGCATCAAACAGCCGTCCGGCGCTGGAAGTTTCCGGCGCGTTCAAACCGGTATCGACTTGTTTTTTAATGAACTCTATCTCCGATCCTTTGTCAACCGATTGACATCCGACCCATTTTGTCAACCCGTCATCTCCCAGGAGCCGGTAGATATAACCGGCGGCGGTGCGATACGGTTTCCGAACTGCGGCATCACCCCCTGGAAGGGGCAGATATTCCAGGTGCCCCAGTCTTTCAAAACCAGCCAGGTCAGCTGCCAGAAATTCCCCGCCCCATATCTTGCCGTCAGTGCCATAGCCGGTACCGTCCATGGCAACCCCGATAACCGGCTCCGTTAAACTATTTTCCACCATCGCGGAGGCGATATGAGCGTGATGATGCTGGACTTTAACCAGCGGAATTGCCCACTCTGCCGCCCGTCTTTCCGCCCATTCGGTGGTGGCATAATCAGGATGTAAATCACAAGCCAGCAATTCCGGATTGACGCGAAATAACCGGCGGTAAAGCGCAATAGTTTTTTCAAAATGTTCAACTGTATCAGCATTGTCCATATCACCTATATGCTGCGACACAAAGGCATTGTCATCCCTGGACAAACAAAAGGTGGATTTTTCCTGAGCACCGACTCCCAGTATTTGCGGTGTTTTGATGGGCAGTCTCACCGGATAAGGAGCATAACCCCGGGCTCGCCGGATGAACCTGGGTTTTCCAGCCTCATACATAACCACGCTATCATCATAGCGGGAAAATATATCCCGGTTATGCAGCAGGAAATAATCTGCAATACCGCCCAGCCGTGTCATTGCCTCGGCATTATCACTGATTATGGGCTCTTCAGACAGATTCCCGGAGGTCATGACCAGAGGCCGCTGGACTTCACTCATCAACAGCCAATGCAGCGGTGTATAGGGCAGCATGACCCCGAGATGCTTTAAACCGGGGGCAACAGAAGGCGCTATCTCAGTTCCGCGTTTTGTCCTCAGCAAAACTATTGGTGCCGCCGCAGATTGAAGAATACTGATTTCTTCTTTGTTTATATGGCATATTTTTTTTACAGCGCTCGTATCCGGCAGCATCACAGCCAGCGGTTTGGCTGGCCGGCGCTTACGCCGCCGCAGATCCTCAACCGCCGCCTGGCTGCCGGCGTCACAAGCCAGCAGAAAGCCGCCCAGACCGCGTATTGCCAGTATCTTGCCATTCTTGATTAAACAGGCGGCCTGAGTGATGGCATCATCCGTCCCGATTTCCGAACCACCGGCATCAACCAGGCGGAGACTCGGTCCGCAAACCGGACAGGCATTCGGCTGGGCATGGAAGCGGCGGTCAAGGGGGTTTTCAAATTCCCTCCGGCAAAGGGAACACATTTTGAACGAATCCATGGTGGTCAATTCCCGGTCATAGGGAATATCCTTGATAATAGTGAAACGGGGGCCGCAATTTGTACAGTTGGTGAAAGGATATCGGAAGCGTCGGTCCTCGGGATCAAAAATCTCAGCTCGGCAATCTTTACAGGTGGCCAGGTCAGGGGAAATCAATTGATATTTGCCAGCTTCGATGATACTCGGCCTGATCTCAAAACCATAGCCACCCGCCAAAGGGATATTATTTGACATAATGTTTTTAATACGAGACTGCGGCGGGGCCTCATTGGTTACAGCTTCCAGAAAAGCTGTAACATTCTCCGGCTTTCCCTCAACTTCGAGCCTGACTTCACCGGAAGTATTGGTCACCCATCCGGACAATCCAAAACGGTGAGCCAGTTGGTAAATAAAAGGCCGAAAACCAACACCCTGGACAACACCCTGGACAGATACCAGCTTTCGCTCCAGACTTGATTCAGATACCATAATATTATTGTTTGCGAGATGCTAACTGGCCTTTCAACCAGTCCGTCCACACATCAAACCCTTCTCCAGTAAGCGCGGAAAGCGGTATCACCGCTACCTCGGGGTTTAAACCGGCAACAGCTTTTTCGAATTTCTGAAGATTAAAATCGAAATAAGGCAAAATATCAATCTTGCTGACCACAATAACATCAGCAGTGGCAAACATACCAGGGTATTTATAAGGCTTGTCATCCCCCTCGGGTACGCTCAATACAACCACACGACGATGTTCTCCAAGCTTGAATTCCGAAGGACACACCAAATTACCGACATTTTCAATAAAAACAACATCCAAATCTTTCAGCGGAAGGTTGTCAAGTGCTGCTGATATCTGATTGGCATCCAGATGGCAGCCGCCTCCAGTGTTTATCTGCACCACCGGTGCGCCCTTTTCGGCCACTTTTTCCGCGTCAACCGATGAGGCCAGGTCCCCCTCGATAACACCGGTCTTGATGTCTTGTCCAAGGCTGTCTATAGTGCGTAAAATAAACGTTGTTTTGCCTGATCCCGGTGAAGCCATCACGTTCAAACCTAGAATCCCGTAATTTTCCAGCCGTTCAATGTTAGCCTCAGCAGTTGCGGTATTAGCCTCCATTATGTCTTTAAGTACTTTTATCTGCATCATCCACCTCAATTGAATCAATATAGAATTCTTTCCCGGATATTACCTCCGCCTGCCATTGATCACATTTTGGGCAAACCCATTCATCCGGCGCGGTATAAAATTCCTCGGAACAGGCTCGGCAACGCATTTTTGCCGCCACGCGCCGAAAGTTCAGACCCGCTCCCTCGGCAGCGGTATCCTTAGTAAGAAAATCAAAATAAAACTGTATGCTGTCATCAACCAGACCGGCCAGTTCACCAATTACCAAATTCACGCTGGTCACTTTTTTGGCTCCGGCTTTGTCAGCTTCTTTGAGCACTATATCTAAAATGCTCTGGGTAACAGCCATCTCATGCATAAAGAAGTCCTGTAAATAAAGTACAATGTAAATTATACGCTTAAAGCTCACCAGCGGCAATTGAAGAACGGCGGCAGGCATAAATACCCCATGGGAAAAGCTTCTTAGTGAAAACTATCCTTAACAGCATTAAAGAGGCCGGTGGGTTTATATCCACCGGCCTCTTTCTACCAGCAATTTACCAGGCTGGGATTCTAGTATTCCGGCATGGCCGGGGCGGCCGGGGCTTCCTTGGGGATATCAGCCACCAATGAGTTGGTTATGATTATCATGTTGGCCACCGAGGTCGCATTTTCCAATGCGGACCGGACTACCATGGTAGGATCGATAATACCCATCTCCACCATGTTGCCGAACTCATCAATCTCGGCGTTGTAACCAACACCTACCGGTGAGTTGCGTACTTTGTCAATAATAACCGAGCCATCGCGGCCGGCGTTATTGGCAATCCAGCGTACCGGAGTCGGCAGGGCTCGTTTAACAATGAGCACACCGGTGGCTTCATCACCTTCCAGCTTGAGCTTGTCCAAGGCTGGCAAGGCATTGATCAGGCCAACTCCGCCACCGGGAAGGATACCTTCTTCCAGGGCAGCGCGGGTAGCTGCCAGAGCGTCCTCAACCCGGGCTTTGCGTTCCTTCATCTCGGTTTCGGTGGCAGCACCGACACCGATTACCGCTACGCCTCCGGCTAAAGCCGCCTGGCGCTCCTGCAGTTTCTCGCGGTCGAAAGCGCTTTCAACCTCATCAATTTGGGCTTTAATCTGCTTGATGCGGTCCTTGATGGCTTCCGGGGTTCCGGCGCCATCAATGATAACTGTCTTGTCTTTAGTGGTAGTTACCCGATGGGCACGGCCCATATCTTCTTCGGTAACGGAATCCAGCTTGCGGCCGGCTTCCTTGGAGATAACGCGGCCGCCGGTCAGGACGGCAATATCTTCCAGCATCTGCTTCTGGCGATCGCCGAAGCCGGGGGCTTTTACAGCCAAGACATTCATGGTGCCGCGCAGCTTGTTGACCACCAGGGTAGCCAGTGCTTCGCCTTCCACATTCTCGGCAACGATAAGCAGGGTCTTGGTCCACTGCATCATTTTCTCAAGAGCGGGCAGAAGCTCGTTCATGTTCTCAATCTTGCGGTCGGTGATGAGAATCATCGGCTCTTCCAGCACTGCTTCCATTCGGCCGGAATCGGTAACAAAATAGGGGGATATGTAACCACGGTCAAACTGCAGACCTTCAACATAGTCGGTTTCGTATTTCAGGCCCTTGGTTTCCTCAATGGTGATTACGCCGTCTTTACCGACCTTTTCCATCACGTCAGCGATAAGTTCACCGATTTCCGGGTCTTTAGCAGTGATGGTAGCCACCTGGACGATCTGGTCCCGGCCGCGGATCGGGGTGGACATTTTCTTCAGTTCCTGTGAGATGGCATCCGAGGCCTTCTCAATACCGCGCTTGAGAGCCAGAGGCTCCGCACCAGCGGTGATGTTCTTGAAAGCCTCGTTGATGATGGCGCTGGCCAGCATGATTGAAGTGGTGGTGCCGTCACCGGCAGCGTCATTGGTCTTGGTAGCCGCTTCTTTGACAATCTGGCAGCCCATGTTTTCAAAAGCATCGGGCAGGTCAATGTCACGGGCGATGGTAACACCATCGTCAATCACGGTTGGTGCGCCCCAGGCCTTCGCCAGTGCCACCGGATGACCCTTAGGACCGAGAGTCACCTTAACGGTATCCGCCAGGGTGTCAATACCGGCTTTGAGGGAATTTCTTACTTGTTCGCCAAAAATAATTTGTTTTGCCACTTTGCCTCCTTAATTAATTTGTTTTTTTGGGATTATACGCGCTTGGCTAAAACCTGGTTCTCCGGCATGATAACCATATCTTCGCCTTCAACCTTGATTTCGGTGCCGCCGAACTTGGGGTAGATAACGAAATCGCCGACTTTGACATCCAGGTCTTCCCGGACGTTGTCCTTGCCAATGCGGCCAGGGCCAACAGCGACTACTTCACCCTCAGAGGCTTTCTCTTGAGCAGTATCAGGAATGACGATACCGCCGCGAGTTTCCTCTTTTTTCCCCGGCTTGATGACCACGAAGTTTTGCAGGGGTTGTACGTTAATTGCCATGAATACCTCCTTTTATATTTTCAGTTATCAATATTTTAGCAGTCTCGGCAGGAGACTGCTAACAACACTAATAATAACCTAGATTCATACAGGACGCAAATCAGTCCCTACCGATAGATCTTTATTGAGAGTAATATCAGATGGATATTTTTAATATTTTTGCCTCTTTCAACCAATTATCTGGCAATTGCTCTCTATTTTGCTTATTTTAGCAAACCAAACCGTCGTGTGCCAATTTTACCTCTGACTTCAAGCCAGGGGGAACCTGGTAAATGAAGCGTCCGCCGCTTTTGATGCTCAAATTTGTTATAATCAATTCATGCTTATCCTGGGTATTGAAAGCTCCTGTGACGAGACCGCCGCCGCAATTGTCCGCGACGGCACCAGTATTATTTCCAATGAAGTCGCCTCCCAAGTAGACATCCACGCCCGCTACGGGGGAGTAGTACCGGAAGTGGCTTCCCGTCAGCACTTATTAGCTGCTTCTCCGGTGCTGGCCAAATGTCTTGATGGCGCTGGAATAGGATTGACGGACCTCGATGCCGTGGCCGTGACCACCGGCCCGGGACTGGCCGGCTCGCTTCTGGTAGGGGTCAACTTCGCCAAGGCACTGGCCATGGGCGGCAGCAAGCCGCTCATCGGCGTCAATCACCTGGAAGGCCACATCTACGCCAACTGGCTGACCGGGGAACCGCCTCAGTTCCCGGTGATGGCGCTCATTGTCTCCGGCGGCCATACCGACCTGGTATATATGAAGGGCCACGGCGATTTCGACATCATCGGCCGCACCCGGGACGACGCCGCCGGCGAAGCCTTCGACAAGGCAGCCCGCCTGCTGAACCTGGGCTACCCCGGCGGCCCGGCGGTGGATAAAGCCGCCCGCCGGGGCAATCCTATACTGAAACTGCCCCGCGCCGTCATCCGCAACAGCCATGACTTCAGTTTTTCCGGCCTGAAGACCGCCCTTTACCGGCTTGTTGAGACAGGACAGGTCGGTTCACCGGACGATGCCGCCGCCAGTTTCCAGGAAGCGGTGGTTGACGTTCTGGTCAGCCGAACCATAGCTGCCGCCAGGGAATACAGCGTCAATCAGATACTGCTTTCCGGCGGCGTAGCCGCCAACTCCCGCCTGCGGGAGCGCATGGCCGCCGATTCGCCCATCCCGGTACTTATCCCGCCGTTGAAACTGTGTACCGACAACGCCGCCGTCATCGCTTCCTGCGGTTACTTCCACCTTCAGCGGGGCGAACGCTCGGATCTTGACCTGGATATTTATCCCTCAATGCCTTTTAGTCCCACAAACCGGCAGTAAAATCACGTTCGCCCGGGACTATTCCAGCGGTAATTTGGTCAGCCTGGCTGACTGACCAGCGGTCGGGTGATAATCATTTCGGTCCCGGGCCTTGCCCCACACCTGGACCGGGCATATAATTCTCCATGAGAGGAATACAAGATGGAATCAATGCTACTGGGGCTTTTACTGATAGCTGCGCTGGTGGGTTCAATTGTATGGGTCATTTTCCTCTACACTAATGACGCTTTACAAAGAGGTCTTAGTGAGGGGCAGGTATTCTTGGTCCGGGCTTTAAGTTTCATAACTTTTCCTCTCGGCTTATTCGCCTGGATGTTGCTCCGGCCGTCGCTGAGGAATCGATGAAACAACCGTTGACCTTCAGCCGCCCTTCTGTCATCAAAGCGCTGGTATCGGTCGGTCTGGCGGCTGTCTTCCTGCCCTGGCTCGATGCCTTAATTTCCACCCGAATACTGGGCTTCCGCTGAGCATTTTTCTGCGGCCCGCAGTTGGCGTGGCTCCTTATGATAACAGGATTGATACTCCTGGCAACGGCCTGGCGGCTGTCCCGTCATGATAGGAAGTCAGAGTAACAATGAAGTTTCGCGATAATCTTGTGCGGCTGTTAACCGGTGCCGTGGTGTGCGGATTGGGGCTTTTGGCCTATCCTGAACCGGCTCATGCCAATGTCATCTTCCCGCCTCAGATGCTGGCGGCGCTGACCTTGTGGATATACCCGCTCAGCGCGCTGATAGAAGCCCTATTGATAACCTTCATCCTCAGGCGATATTTCTCAGAACACCGATGGCTTCAGCTTGCTCTATTAGTGATTTTTCTGCTCAACCTGGTCACCCCGGCTATAACCAACCTGCTTGGAATGGGCCTGATGGGATTAACTAATTCGCCCAACGCCTTTTTTCTAGCCGAGATTTTTCCGCTGGTAAGTGAATACTATCTGCTGACCTGGCTTTTCCGCCGCTGGCTGAGGCAGGGAATCATGCTGAAACCGGTTAAGCCCGCCACTATCCGGCTGTTGGTTCTGGCAGTAAACGCGGTCACCTTCGGTCTCGGATTACTGCTGATGCTCCGGTTTGCCTGACAATGATAAGATTCCCATGCGAGACTCGGCGGGGCATTTTGCCGGCGTCCCGAAAACCGGTAAAATTGGCAGCAAGAGGAGTCATTAATGTACCGTAAAACCACTCTGCCCAACGGGCTGCGTATTCTGACCCAGGAAATGCCCCATACCCACTCAGTATCAATCTGCATTTTTATCGGCACCGGATCTAGGTATGAGCCGGACCACCTCGGCGGAGCGTCCCATTTCATTGAACATATGCTTTTCCGGGGTACCGAAAAACGGCGCACGGCGCATGATATTTCCGAGTCTATTGAAGGCGTCGGAGGAATCATGAACGGCGGCACCGACCGGGAGACCACCGTTTTCTGGTCCAAAACCGCCAGCAGCCACTTCCTGTCCACCCTGGACACATTGACCGACATGCTGCTGTACTCCCGTTTCGATCCGGAAGACCTGGAGAAGGAACGACAGGTCATCATTGAAGAGATTCACATGACTGAAGACCAGCCGGACCAGAAAGTATGCCAGTTGGTTGATACCTTGATATGGCCCGACCATCCGCTGGGGCGGGACATCGCCGGTACCTCATCAACGATCAGCGCGTTAACCCGGAACAACCTTCTTGACTTCAAAGCAGACCATTACCGCCCGGACAATACCGTTATCTCCATTGCCGGCGGCTTGTCACACCAGGAAATGATTCAAGCGGTCGAGCAACAATTGAGTGTATGGGATTCCAGCCGACCTAACTGCTCCTACCAGCCATTCACCGGCTCCAATGCCCGGTGCATCGCGCTTGAACAACGGAAGATAGAACAGGCTCATTTTAACCTGGCAATGCCTTCATTGTCAGTGATTGACCCGCGGCGTTATATCCAAAGTCTTTTAAACGTCATCCTGGGTGAAGGCATGAGTTCCCGGCTGTTCACCGAAATCCGGGACCGGCTCGGCCTGGCATACGCCATACACAGTTATGCCGATTTTTTACTGGATACCGGCGCGATGACCGTAGCCGCCAGCGTTGCCCCAGCTAAACTGGAACAAGCATTGATAGCGGTAATCGACGAGTTGGAAAAGGCGAAGAGCACCATAACCCAGCGTGAGTTGGACAAAGCCAGGGAATTGTCCAAGGGTCGAATGGCGCTGCGCCTGGAGGACTCACGCCACGTGGCCAGCTGGCTGGGCGGGCAGGAAGTGCTTTCGGGTGAGATACTCACTCCGGAAGAGGTTTTTGAACTGCTGGAAAAGGTGACTTTGACAGAAGTGTCTGAACTGGCGGAGGAATTATTTCAGCCGAAAAACTTCAGGCTGGCCGTTGTCGGACCGGCAGCCGACGAAGAACCATTATTGGATTTGCTGCAGACATCCGCGGCCGGATCATAACGAAAATCACAAGCGGCAAACAATCAGAAAAGCCTTTCTAAATCCCTGTCTACGGTATTTAAACCAGCGCCCAGTCCCGATATCCCTGCTGCAGCAGTTTCAAGTATTCCGCAGCCGGTTTGCCTTCGTCAGCCTGATGGACTGGGACATAGGTAAAACAGCTCAATGATTCTCCTGTTTCCGTATGAACAATGATATTGATTTTAGTGTTTTGCGTCGGATAATTTTCTACTTTATCCAGCTTGTTCAGTGCCGAATCGGGCACTTCATAGACACCACCCTTGACATGGGCGCCGCGCAAGGGACGCAGTGAAGTCGTAGCGCAGCGATAAATCCTTGACCAACCGGAAAAAACCAGTTGATAATGCGCCAAAGTAGCGGAAACTTTTGGCTTGCATTGCGGACAATGCCGGGCCATATACTGGCGGTTAAGGGATGTTCCGTAGGCAAAAAACAATGACATACCGTGATTATAACACACCTGAACTCCCGGCATCCTGTCAAGGCTTGTCAATGGCACAGCTTTCATAGCCCCCGCATTGGTTTGACATTTAGCTTTGAGGTCTTTATATTGGCCCTAAATCCACAATGGAGATGCTGCCGAATGCGGGCGAACGATGAGCCCATTGTAATCGAGAGCCTTGGACGGCTGAACGAATATGGCGCTGACGACCTGTTCATCTGCTGTGCTTCATTTGAAGACAGGAGCATTGCCGCCGCGGAACGCCTGTCCGGCAACTTCCGCGTTCGTTTCTCCATTATTTTTGTCATTGAAGAGCCGATTTACCAGCAGCAGATAGACAGCAATTTGCTCAAGATCCAAAACCTGCTGGCCCGTAAAACTTCCGAGGGTGTATTTGTCATCCGCTGTCAAAGGGATGATCCTACCGAAGGTATATCCCAGTTGAAAGGCGTCTGGAAACGATGCCGACCCAAGGATGAGGATGAACCGCATATCACCCTGGACATCAGCGGTTTTTCCAAAATATACATGCTGGGCCTGCTGCATTACCTTGTTGCCGAATTAAACCTGGGTCTGCCCCGCATCCTGCATACCACTCAGACTTACGCCCCCAGTCGCCTGACTCAAGGGGTTCACCAGATTACCACCGTTCCCAACTTTTTCGGTTCCATGTCCATGGAAAAGGAAACCATACTGGTATTGTTCCTCGGCTTTGAGTCAGAACGTTCGCTGTCAGTATGGAAACAGTTCAATCCGACCCGCACTATCTGCCTTATTACCGCCCCGCGGGACGGCAACGATGAATACCTGCGTTATGCCGAAAAGAACAACAGCTTCCTGTTGTCCCAACCTAATGTGGAAGTGCGCCAGGCAGCCGCCGACTCGCCGTATCATATCAGGAATACTCTTGAATCCATATATGACGAATTCAAAGCCACCGCTAATATGATTATCGGTCCTTTCGGCACCAAGCCGCAGACTGTCGGAATTTTTGTGTTCTGGCTGGAGCATCCCCGGATTCAGGTGGTGTATTCTTTCCCCAGTCAGTACACCAAGAGCTATCTGAACCGGAAATCCGGTAAAACCATCATGCTGCCGCTGGCCAACATAACCCGCGGCGCCGTATAGTCAGGCAGAAAGTGCCGCGAGTCCCTGGGGCTATGCATTACCAATTTAATATCGGCTACCGGGAAATTGTTGGGACCAAGCCGATGATGGATAAACTGTTAACGAAAATAAACGATAGTACCAATTAGCGGGTATAAAGGGCTTTTTCACAAAATTTTATCCGCAAAGCTCTTGACAAGCGCATCAGCTTGGGCTATCGTATATTCAAATTTACGAAGGAGGTTTCCTGATGCAGGGTTATTGCATGAAATGCCGCACCAAGAGAGAAATGAAAGATGCCAAGGCCATCACCATGAAGAACGGCCGGCCCGCCACCCAGGGCGCCTGCCCGGTTTGCGGCACCAAGATGTTCAAAATTGGCAAGGCCTAATTAATTAAGCTTTAATTAGAAAAACTTTCGGACCGGACGACTATTCGTCCGGTCCTGGTTTTTGCCTTGACACCGGGGTGCCCCAAACCTATAATCCATCCGGTATGATGACTGAACATTCAATGAATTCGACACCTGCCCGGAAAACAACCTGGAGGGATGAGAAGGCTGAGGAGCGCCGCAATCAGCTTATAGATACCGCGCTTGAAGTATTCGCCCGCAAGGGTTTTGACAAGACCAGCGTCAGGGAACTGGCAGCGGCAGCGGGTGTAGCCCAGGGCTTGATGTATCACTACTTCAAAAGCAAGGACAAGCTGCTTGAAGCGGTAGTGGAGCGTCACAGTTTTATGCCGCAGCTGGAAAGCCTGCTTTCAGAACTGCATAACGAACCCGCAGCCAAAGTACTCAGGGTAGCCGGTAAGCAATTCTTTGATTTGCTGGGACAAAAAGAAAGCCTGATGAATATCTTTTTTCATGAAACGCAGAGCCACCCAGTCGTGCCTCGAATCTGGCGCCGCATCATGAATGACGGAGTAACCCTCTTTCAGGGTTACCTCACCCGGAGGATTGAAGCCGGAGAACTTAAACCCCATAACACCGATGTCACCGCCAGAACACTGGCCTTTACCATAGTACTTCTGCGCGGTACCAGTGTGGCTTTCCATCACCGTACCAGACCGGAGACATTCATCAATGAACTGGTAGAAAATCTTTTAGGCGGACTGGCCGTACCCGAAGCCTGAACGACCGGGTTCTTTGGGCACAAAACGACACCTTCCGGCAAGCTGCGGCCATTGACAATTCCAAACCGGTTACGCTATGCTATCTATCTGCGCCTACATAGTAGGAGTGTAGCTCAGTTGGTAGAGCAGTGGTCTCCAAAACCACCGGTCGAGGGTTCGAGTCCTTCCACTCCTGCCAGCGGCCGAGATGGTGGAATGGTAGACACGCTAGCTTGAGGGGCTAGTGAGTGATGAGCTCGTGGGAGTTCAAATCTCCCTCTCGGCACCAATTTGTGTTAAAATAGCAGGTATATTGCGGAAGTAGTTCAGCGGTAGAACGCCTCCTTGCCAAGGAGGAGGTCGCGAGTTCGAACCTCGTCTTCCGCTCCATTCAAAACACCCGCGGACACGCCCCGAAAGTCCGAGGCCATAAATCTGGCGACGTAGCCAAGCGGCAAGGCGGGGGTCTGCAAAACCCCTATTCACCGGTTCGAATCCGGTCGTCGCCTCCACCCTTTATTTTAGTCTGCTTCAGTTTTTACCCGGCCTCAAATGATAACCCCAGGTAGCCAGAATCACCGTCAAAGTAAAGTAACTGACCAGCAGCACGTCTGAATTGCTATTTAGGTTGAGCGGTTCGGCCAGTCCAAAAATGAGCACGACTCCCATGACGGCACCGGCCAGCGCCAGCCATACTGAGCCCGGGTATTTGAATATCCTCGCATAAATCCAGATTCCCAGCACCACACCCAGTGGATAACCGAAAACCATCCCCATGATAGCCCCTATTAGTTCTTCAAAACCACCAGCGTCATTACCTGACAATGCCCAGGCACCTACTAGAATTCCGGGAACCGCCAGTAGGAAACCGATAAAAGCACCGGCCAGCATCATGCCGGCAAATGACTTAAAACTGCGTTTTTCTATTTGTTTGACCATTGACATCTCCTTTCATCCATTATAGCATTGAATACGCTATTTCTATTTACGGAGGAAGAGATGAAAAATACCAAGATGTGGACGCTGATCACCGCGGCCCTGGCAGTAATCGCCGTAGGCGGCGGTATTATGGCAATGGGTGAGGAAGGCACGGCTGTCCATATTCACGCGGCTGTAGGCGTACTGGCATTGGTAGCTGCACTCATCACGGCTTATTCAGCTAAATAGCCTGATAGAACCAATCCTCTTTACGGCAGGCGGGGAAAAACCTCCTGCCGTAATTATATTTATGGCTACTCTGATTGTGTAGAAGAAGCGAACCCAGAGGCTGTCCACAGGGAACAGCATTGTTGTAACCCCCTGGAAACCCTTCTCTCAAAACCCGGGCAGAACCCCTTGACAACCCCTGGTCACAATATATAGACTATAGACACTATGCCCCATAAAAGCATGACAATCAACCAGGCAGCCGAAAAATTGAAGGTTTCCACCCGCACTATCCGTCGCTACATTAAAGCCGGTAAATTGAGGGCAGAACTGATAAACGGCCCTTTCGGTGAAGAATACCGCATCACCGAATTGCCTGACGACCTTAAAAAAACCGAAAGCCATGACAGCCATAGTCAAAAAGCCCTGGACAGTCATGACCCCTTAGCCGGGGCTTCCGGCGATATGCTGGCGGTTTTCCGCGAACTCCAGGAAAAGAACCTATCATTGGCCGCACAGCTAGGCGCCGCTACCGAGCGTGTCCGTCACCTGGAAGGGCAGCTTAAACAGCTGACCGACGGCAAGCCGCCCAACACCCCATGGTGGCGGAAATGGTACGCCGGCCTTAAAACCAGATTCAGCAAAACAAAAGAAAACACGGAAAAATCAACCGGAGAATAAACCAAAACAGGCGCACTTTTACTGCGCCTGTTGTAATTTACGACAACATATTCCCCAAAAGACCAATAGACCAGAGAAGAAATCAACCTCTACTGGAAAAAGGTGGTGCCGGGAGAGGGGATCGAACCCACACGACCGAAGTCGACGGATTTTAAGTCCGTTGCGTCTGCCAATTCCGCCATCCCGGCGCCGTCAAGATTATAGCACAAGACCAGCGGTATATTTCCACTCCAGCTACTAAATAACAGAGGCGAGTATTACCCCGAAATGAATAGCGGCGCCAATCAGGATCCATACATGAAAAATATCATGAAATCCGAACACGCCCGGCAGCGGATTGGGACGTTTCAGGGCGTATATTACCGCCCCGACGCTGTAAGCCACACCTCCTGCGACCAAACCCCAAAAAGCCCAGGGCGGCATCGACATCCAAAGTTCCCGCAGTGGTATCAGCGCCAGCCAACCCATGCCCAGATACAGAATTGGTGACAGCACCCGCGGCGCATGCAGCCAGAACAATTTTATAAACACACCGATAACCACAATAGTCCATGGCGCTATTATCATGCCCCATCGCCAGGCGCCCTCAAGATAGATATAGACCAGCGGAGTATAACTGCCGGCTATCATGACAAAAATAGCTATATGATCAAGTTTGCGCCAGATGGTTTTTTCATTCTCGCGCCTTTTCAAGGCGTGATAAACGGCACTGAAAGAAAAAAGAGTAGTGACCGCCAGCCCGTAAACCAGCATCACGGCTAAATAGTCCCAGCGGCCCCAGGTTACAATGACCAGCGCCAACAGGCCGATAACAGCGGCGATAGCTCCTCCCAGGTGAGAGTAGTGAGAAAACCTTTCCGTTCGATTGACTACGATATTTCCGCCTCCGCCAGCAATTTAATACCAGGTCATTATATCAGTTTTGACGGTAATGATGAGACCACCTGTTAATAATAAACACTCCGGACGGTCATACCGTATTTCCGGCGTAATTGACCGCGTTTTTGCCGGAGGTGCGGGTGGGTGTTAAAATTAAACGCAAGCTGATTACGTTAAGCTTTAATACTTTGAAGCAGACGCAGCATAGCGAGAGAGGAACCTTTACCAATAGTGCCGCTAGTATTGATATTCATCGCCGTACCGCTGGTTGAGCTGGCAATTTTGATTTACATAGGCAATTTTCTGGGTGTATTCAATACCATACTCCTGGTTATAACTACCGGAATTGTCGGAGCGATGCTGGCCAGGAGACAGGGATTTACCGCCCTTTCCAAAATTCGCAGCAGTATTGACCAGGGCGACCCGCCCGGCGACGACATACTCAGCGCGGGTTTGATTTTAATCGGTGGTCTGCTGCTGCTGACACCGGGAGTGCTGACCGACCTGATTGGCTTCGCCCTGCTCATCCCCAAAACCAGGGCATTGGCCTCAGGGGCTTTGAAAGCTTACATACTGAAAATGATCAGCCGGGGAAACGTACGCTATTACCGAATCCGCTGATTCAGCCGGTAGAAACGGGCTGTCTTACCATGGCATAGCACGTTACTTCCGTACCTTCCAGTTTTTTGGCAGCAGCAAGCTCAAAACCGAATCTATCATAGATAGCGACATTTTTTTCCGTATTGGTTTCCAGGTAGCAAGGGATGTTTTCCCGGTCAAGCCGTTCCAGCATTGGTTTCAGCAACCTGCTGGACATCCCCTGACCTTGGCTGGACGGATCAACCCCCAGGATCTGCAGATACCAGTGAGGATAGGGCGCCAACCGGCGGTGCAGTGCATCCGCAAACCGGTTGAAAGACTGCATCCGGCTTGCCCCAAGCCGGCCAAATTCCAATATTACCGATGGTGATACGGACCGCAGCATCTGCCAACTGTTGAATGGCGCTTTCCCGGGAGGCAGCCAGGCGGCAATTCCTTCGAATTCCCTGGAGACAGTATAGACCTCTCCGTATTTCAGGCATACTGAAACCGCGATCATCCCGAATGTCTGAGCCAGTTTTTGCCGTTGCTCTTCATCCGGATAGAAATACGTCAGCAGCTCATAATCGGCGAACGCCCGCGCCAGTACTTCAGCGGCTCGTTTTTTATCCTCGGAGGATAATCTGATTAAACCTTCGAGTTGGTTCATAGCTGTTGTTTCGGCGAAGTATTTAGTTTCTTTTCCAGTTTCCGGACCTTGTCATAAGCACTCATACCGAAAATAAATCCCATCAAACCGAAGACAAAGGCAGCCGCTTCCATCAATTTCCTCCATGCAGTGTTTTATTCAGTCTTTTTCAACCGGTTACCAGTATTCAGAAATACAAGTCCCACTACGGTGACCAGGCCGAACAGCACCCAGGCAACTCGTGCCGCAGCGTCGGAAAGTCCGCCCAACGCTACCAGCGCCCATCCTGCCAGAAGAATAACGGCCAATAAGATGATAAAATTTCCAACATATTTTGCCAGTCTTTCCTGATCATAGGACTCTTTCTCCGCCGCTGGGGCAGTATTATAACCGGCAACAAGATTGTTCATCCGAAAAAACCGGACCAGGATGCCGGGAATCAAAACACCAATGCCGCCGACTAGGTTAGCAATCTCCATGATACCTCCAGCGGAATCAGCGTCCTTTAATCTTTCACGCCCCAGTATCGGCCTAAAATACCACTGCCGACCCAAAGCGCAATCGTGATAATCAGGCCGACCAGGAAGCCATACAGATCCGTAAAAAGCCCCACCAGCAGTACTATCAACCCAGCCAGACTTATAAGGCTTACCCAAGCCCGTTTCGCGTTTCTTGACATTTCAGCCTCCTTTTAAAACTGGGACCATTATTGTATTTTTATTTTATCGTTATTGCCGTTTTCATTCCCAGCGGAATGTCCTGACCGCCAGCCCGAAAGCCGCGATCGTCCAGAAGGCTATCACGCCGATTTCCAGCCAAATGCCTTCCAGGCTCTGGCCGCTGATAGCCACTTCCCTCAGCGCGTCATTCAAATGGGTAGAGGGCAGCAGATTAGCTATATAGCTCAGAAATTCCGGCATAATATCAACCGGGAAGAAGATACCACCCATAAACATCAGGAAGAAAAAAGCAATCATGGTAACCGCGTTGGCACTGCCGGGTGTCTTTATCAGCCCGGTCAGTGCCAAGCCGATGGAAAGGAAACAAAGAGCACCCAGGGTCAGCAGGCCAAAAAGCAGCAGCCAGTTGCCGATTATATTCACTTGGAAAACCAGCAGTCCGACCAGCAGCAGCAAGACCGTCTGCGCCACCACCAGCAGGTACCGATTAAACAATTGGGCCCCGAGAATGGTCTGTTTTTTCACCGGAGTTACCGACAAACGCCGGTATATGCCCTTGGCGCGCTCCTCCACAAAACCGGTAGCGGTGTACATGATGCCGGTAACCATTAAGGCCATGACAATGATGCCGGGCAGCAAATGGTCTATAGCCCTGATTTCACCCCATTGCGTTTTTCCGTATATCAGACCGAAAAGCATGATAAAAAACACGGGAAACAGGAGTGTCCAGAATAATCCGTCTTTACTGCGGAAAAACAGCCTGTTTTCCATCTGGAATTGCGCTAAGAAACTGCTCATATCAATTTCTCCTAATCTCTCAAGTTCCGGCCGGTCAGGCTGATGAATACATCCTCCAGCGTGGCTTTCTTGATGGAAAGACCACTGAGGGTAATATTGTTTTCGTTGGACAGGCGGGTTATCTCTTGAAGCACCGCCGACGGCTGGCTGGTGAAAACGGTCACCTGGCCTTCTTCATGCTTAATGGTGCGGCTGATATCGTGCAGTTTTTGGAGTATTGATTCCGCTTGTCCCTTTGGACAGATAAACTCGACTGCCGAATCAAGCCCGGTATCGGCAATCAACTTGGTCGGTGTATCCATGGCTATGATCTGACCGTGGTCGATAATGCCAACCCGGTCACACATTATTTCGGCTTCTTCCATGTAATGAGTGGTCAGCATTATAGTCTTGCCCTTATCCCGCAACTTGGCAACACTTTTCCAGACATTGCGCCGGGCTTGAGGGTCCAATCCGGTGGTTGGCTCATCAAGGAATAAAACTTGGGGATCATTGACCAGGGCCAGGGCTAAAGACACCCGCTGCTTCTGACCGCCGGAGAGCGTTCTGACAAAAGAATCCTGCTTTTCAGTTAAACTGACCTCAGCCAGCAACTGGTCAATAGGGGCGCTTTTCCGGTAGTAGGTACTGAAGAGTTCCAGTACTTCCCTGACCTTGACCTGGTCATGCAGGGTGGTGCTTTGCAGCTGAACACCTATGATTTCTTTCAACGCTTTCGGTTCAGCTAAAGCATCTATTGCCTGAACCTTGATACTGCCGGAATCAGGCTTACGCAGCCCCTCAATCATTTCAATAGTGGTCGTTTTACCGGCGCCGTTAGGACCGAGCAAACCAAAAATCTCACCACTGGAAACCGTAAAACTGACCCCGTTGACTGCCACCACATCTTTGTAACGCTTGACCAGGCTATTTACTTCAACGGCATAGGTCATTTTCTTCGCTCCCTCCAGTTAATCTACCGAATAAGGACCGCAGGTGCCTCGTCATAAATGCTCGTTAACATTTCATGCTTCATATTTTACCCTAAACAGCAACATTCAAATCAAGACACTTGCGGCTCACTTTACAGTACGTTTTCGAAGTACTCCTTCACCTCCGTTTTTGTCAGATAGGCTATCTGAAGAATACCTATAACCGTTCCTACCGGAAAACCGGGTAAGCTGAGGGCACCATGAACTATTGAGAGGATGCGGCCATATTTTTTGCCTTTCAATAAACCAACCGCCGCCGCCACAGCCAGTATGGCATAGGCAAGAAGCACCAGGGCACCGATGGATACACCGAAAACTATCCAAACATGGGTGCCGTCAAGATACGGCGTATCCGGATACCACCAGGACGCCGGCGCCAGCGCCACGAGTGCCAGGGCGGCTATCCCGACCAAAGCAAAGAAAGCGGTAATAAATTCCCAGACAGATATGAGCGCCACCAGGTCAGGCTTTTTCATTTTCGGCTCCTTGTCAATTTCTAATTATCCTTAACGCCTATCATACATTTCCCGCGCGTTACTGTAACCCTGCCGAGGAACGGATTTTTACTGGTCTAAAGACCAGCTTCACCAATCCGCCGATAAGCCAGGCTGGAATGTCGTCAACAAGGATTTC
Organism: Dehalogenimonas sp. NIT-SK1; assembly: GCF_055384165.1. Classification (NCBI taxonomy): domain Bacteria; kingdom Bacillati; phylum Chloroflexota; class Dehalococcoidia; order Dehalococcoidales; family Dehalococcoidaceae; genus Dehalogenimonas; species Dehalogenimonas sp. NIT-SK1. The sequence continues at coordinate 76,436 of NZ_AP042352.1, read as the reverse complement.
AGTCGGACATTATACGCATTTGGCATCTCGAGGCATATTTAGTATGATTTCTCCAATGCAAAATCACGCTATTCTTTTCCTGGACGAATCGGGCAGGTTTATCGACTGCAATACCGAAGCGGAGGAATTGTTCGGGGCTGAACGTAATCAATTGATCGGGGCCACCCCACAGCAATTTTCGCCCGAGTTTCAGCCGGACGGAACTCCTTCGAACCATAAGGCGGAAGACAGAATCAAGGCCACGGTCAAAGGACAGCCGCAGATATTTGAATGGCGCCACCGGAGACCGGACCAAACCGTTTTCGACACCGAAGTCAGCCTAAACCGCATTGAGATAGGCGGACAGACGGTACTGCTGTCCATCCACCGGGATATTACGGCAATACGGAAAGCAGAAGAAGAATTGCGCCAGGCCCGGGAAAACCTGGAGCTCAGGGTTGAAGAACGCACCGCCGAACTCCAGCAAACCAATAAGCTGCTGCGCGAAGAAATCAACCGGCGCAAACAGACCGAAAAAAATCTCCGGCGCAGCGAGACCAAATACCGGCATCTGGTGGAAAGCGGCAACACCATTATCCTGGAAATTGACACCCGCGGCCGGATTTCTTCTTTTAATAAATACGCGGAACGCTTTTTTGGCTTTTCAGAAGCTGAAATAGTCGGTCAGAAAGTGATCGGCACGATAGTGCCGCCGCATGACTCATCCGGCAGAGACCTGGAAGAGATGATGCGGAGAATCATGCATCACCCGGAAGAATACCGGCTGAATGAGAATGAAAATATCAAAAAGAACGGCGAAAAAGTCTGGATAATCTGGACCAACCAGCCTATTATTGACGACAAGGGAAACCTGCGTGAAATCCTGTGCGTCGGAATCGACCACACCCAGCAGAGACTGGAGGAGATGAAACAGGCCCAACAGGCCATGGAGCAGGCCGCGGCGGAAGAGCGCAACCGTTTGGCGCGCGACTTGCATGACGCCGTCAGCCAAACCCTTTTCTCTGCCGGCATCATTGCTGAAGTACTGCCGCGATTATGGGAAAAAGACCCTGAAGAGGGCAGGAAGCGGCTGGAGGAAGTGCGGCAGTTGACACGGGGAGCTCTGGCGGAAATGCGGTCGCTTCTCTTTGAATTGAGGCCTTCAGCGCTGGCTGAAGCTGAACTGAGCCAGTTGCTGCAGCAGTTGGCAGAATCGGCCTCCGGCCGAGGCCAGTTTCCAGTGAAAACCGAAATAAAAGGTTATTGCGGCGAACCCCCGGCAGATGTCAAGACCGTTATCTATCGCATTGCCCAGGAAGCGCTGAATAATATCATCAAACACTCCGGGGCAACCAAAGCTGAATTGCAATTGGATTGCAGTCCGGATCGTGTGTCACTGGTTATCAGTGACAATGGATGCGGCTTTAATACCGAGAAAACAGCCTCCGACAGGTTCGGTTTAAGCATCATGCGGGAAAGGGCTGCTGATATCGGCGCCGGACTGAATATAGCAAGCAAAACAAATAAGGGCACCAAAATAACTATCTCATGGCCGAAAAGTGAGGATTAGACATGACTGAATCACCGATAAGGGTAATGCTGGTGGATGACCACAAGGTAGTCAGAAGCGGTTTGGCTGCCATGCTGATGACCGAAGATGGGCTGGAACTGGTAAGTGAAGCTGGTGATGGCGCTGAAGCGGTGCGCATGTGTGAACGCTATAAACCCGACGTGGTCTTGATGGATCTTGTGATGCCGGTAATGGACGGGGTAACCGCCACCCGGACCATCAGCGAACGCTGTCCGGACAGCAGAATCATTATCCTGACCAGCTTCAAGGAAAAGGAACAGGTGGACGGCGCCCTGAAAGCCGGGGCTATTAGCTATCTCCTGAAAACGGTAACCGCGGAGGAACTGGTTTCTGCTATCCGCGGCGCGGCAGACGGACAATCCAAATTATCTTCTGAGGCTACCCAGGTGCTTATCCAGGAAATGCGCAGCCCGTCAGCCCGTGATTATGAACTGACAGCCAGGGAAAAAGAAATCCTGGCGCTGATGGTTGAGGGTTTACCCAACAGCGATATCGCCAGCCGCCTGGGTGTTTCAGCATCCACCGCCAAATTTCACGTGAGCAATATTCTCTCCAAACTTGGGGTTACCAGCCGTACTGAAGCGGTCTCCCTGGCGTTGAAACAAAAACTTATCAAAGAATGAGCAATAATCTGTTGCCGGATAGGAGGCTGAAGCCAACACGTTCCGGCTAACACACCAGGGCAATTTACAAAAACTGGTCTAATGGCCAGTTAAAATCCCGCCGAATGCTGGATGTATTCGGCGGGATTTTTTTTTATGCTGAACGTACCGACTGGTAATCTAATTAACAAAAGGTGAGCATATGCGATTTTTCCTGGCAGACCGGCAACAAAGCACCCGTTCGGCGTTGCGGCTGCTGTTTGAACAATACCCCGGCATGGAATATGCCGGAGAGACGGGTAAATCCGAGAATCTGCTGGTGATGACCACTGAATTAAAACCGGATTTGATTTTGGTCGAATGGGCAATGCTCCAAGCGGCGCCTGAAGACCGGGTCAAAGCCCTCAAGGAAAAATATCCGGTTACGGTAACTGTAATACATAACTCCGGGGAATTAAGGAACAGGGCGCTGGCAGCCGGGGCGGATTTTTACATCTCCAAAGTCGACAAGCCTGAATGCCTGACCGCGCTGCTGGAACGGATTGCCTCCGGAAACGGCGACCATGACCAAACGAATAGCCCGGATAATAAATCTAAGGATACAAAAAAATAGGAGTTGAGGAAATGAATACGGTCATAGTCTATGCCTCCAAGTACGGCTGTACTGAAAAATGCGCCAGGATTATTGCCGAGCACATCGGTGGCGGAATCAGACTTCACAATGTCAAAAGCAACAAACCAATCAACCTGGATGAGTACCACCGGGTCGTCATCGGCAGTTCAATTTACGTCGGCCGCGCCCACCGGGAAATCAGGGAATTCTGCAGTAAAAACCTCGACCTGCTGAGAAGTAAAGAACTGGGGCTTTTCATCTGCTGTATGGAGCAGGGGGAAACAGCTCTCGCCGAGCTTGACGCGTCCTATCCCCAAGAACTAAGGGACCAAGCTCGAGCCCGTGATTATTTCGGCGGTGAGATAATCATGAATAAGCTCAATACGCTTGACCGTCTGATGGCGCACAACGCGGCTAAAATTCGGGATGACATGACTAATATTTCAATGGAGCGGATTGAGCGATTCTGCCAATCATTAACGTCTCGGGACGCTGTTAAGCCTTCCAGTCAGTTTTCAAAAGCACCTGCCGGCGATATTACGAGGCATACCGCAGTTCGTTAATTTATTTTTTTAATTTTTTTTAATCAATATATTGACATTTCTTATTTATACTGCTAATATAAAAAATATATTTAATCTTTGATGAAAGGTAAAAAAATCATGGGGTTCCTGTTATTACTCATTATAAGCTCAATTATCCTGCTGTGGCGGTCCCTGCCTTCCGATGCCAGAGTCCGGGTTCGAGCGGAATCGGAGACCTTTGAGCGGCAGCAGCAATACCTGCGCGGCGGGGGCATCAACCGCTTCATGGATAGATAATCCGGAAATAAATTTCCATTTACAGAGGACATTATGACGAAAGACTGGACAGAACTGACGAAATTGACCGGCGGAGCGCCGATTATCGTTGAAAAGGTTAGAATCGCTGAAAGCGGCATCGGCATTGAGGGTCAGTTCAACCTGCCTCCGCTGGCCAGGCTCACCGCTGACGACCAGGTTTTCGTAATGGCGTTTGTCGGGTCACACGGTTCCATAAAGGACATGGAGCGCCTGTTCGGCATCAGTTATCCCACGGTCAAGAACCGACTGGACAAACTGGCTTCCAAGCTCAAGATGGTGGAGTTTGAACCGCAGAAAACGAAAGAGCCGGACAGGGGCGCCGTCCTGTCTATGCTGGAAAAGGGAGAAATTGACGTAAGTGAAGCCTTAAGGAGACTGGAATGAAAGGGGTTCTCGGTTGTACCGGTTTCATTATCTCGGTGATACTGCTGGTTTTTGTATTAACCCATATATCTGAGATCTGGCAATGGCTGGAAGGGTTGTTCGGTTAAGATTATGAAGATGAACCGTCCCCCGCTGCTGCTGCATCTCAGGATACCTTCACAAAAGGGCTTTATAGGGTTATGGCTGCCATGGCTGCTGCTCTACCCCGTTCTGCTGGCACTGATGCTGCTGGCGCTGCCGGTCATAGTCGCCCTGGCCCTGATTCTGCTGCCTACCGGGAAAAGCCGTATGCTGCTGCTTTCCGGACCCTGCCTGTGGCGAGTGCTATTTGCCATGCGTGGCCTGAAACTGGATATGCAAACCGGCGGTAAAAAAATGCTGATTGATTTTATTTAAGGAGAAAGTCCATGAACGATAACCGACAAAAAATCCTGGAAATGCTGGATGCCAAAAAAATAACGGTGACCGAGGCAATGAAACTGCTCCAAGCCGTGGAAAACAGTGAAAAAAGTTCCACGGAAACAGGAAGCCTTGAACAGCTGGCTGACCGGGTGACCAGCCGAATCAAATACCTGCGGGTACTGGTAGACAATCCCGGTGGTCACCACGGCGAGTCAGCGGAAAAGGTCAACGTCAGGGTGCCGGTCAGCCTGATACGAGCCGGCATTAAATTTACTTCCCTCATCCCGAAGGAAGCCGGCGATAAAATCGAAGAAGAATTGAAAGCCAAGGGCATCAATTTCAACTTGAAAAACATCAAGGACGAAGATGTTGACGAACTCATCGTCGCCCTGGCTGAACTTGAAGTTGATGTTGACGGCGGCAACGGGAAAGTAAGGGTGTTCGCCGAGTAGCTTTTCCGCCAAAACCCATACCTGTCCATATGGCCAGCAGAAAAACTGTTAGCCAGTCCAAGCAGAAACTATCCTTCAGCGCGTTTCCGCACCGGAAGCGGCAGCGTATATTTCTATCACACTTATTTTTGCAGGAGAAACGGCATCAATGAACATTAACCAAGGAATCGCCGCCCTGGCCCGCAATTCAGCGCGGCGACCGCTATTGACCATCGGCATATGGATTGCCGGTCTGGCTGTTTCCGGCGCTCTTATCGCCACTTTGCTAGGCGGCGCGCTGGTCACTGATATTGAATTCACGGACAATCCGGAATCCAGCCAGGCCTTGAAGCTGATGGAGGAAAGACTGTCGGAGCCGTCCACGGGTCCGGCGGAGGAACAGACTGATGATGAAACGGTCATTGTCCGTTCGGCGACGTATACTGTGGATGACCCGGAATTCCGCTCCGCCGTTGAAGGACTGTTCAGCAACCTGACAGCTCTGGGCGACGACATCGTTAAAGGCGGAACCACCTATTACCTGACCGGCGACCCTTCAATGGTATCGACCAACCGTCATGCTACACTGATACCACTGATACTGCCGGCTGAAGGGCATGAAGTAGTCGAGAGTATTTACGAAGCAGGGGACGAATTTGCCGCCGCCTCCGGCTTTGAAATATTTTATACCGGCAACGCTTCCTTCAACGCCGACACCATGAAACTGGCCGAAGACACCATGACCAAAGGAGAAACCATTGGAATCCTGGTGGCCATGGTGGTGCTGGCAGCCGTGTTCGGCGCCATCGTCGCCGCTCTGCTGCCCATTACCCTGGGAGTGGTAGCCATCGTAGCCGCCCTGGGGTTGGCATCACTGGTGGGACAGGCCATGGACCTGACTTTTTTCATCACCAACATGGTAACCATGATGGGCCTGGCTGTCGGTATAGACTATTCACTATTCATTGTTTCCCGCTATCGCGAGGAACGGCAAAAGGGGCTAGGCAAACACGAGGCCATCGCGGTTACCGGCGCCACCGCCAACCGTGCAATATTCTTCTCCGGCATGACAGTGGTGCTGGCACTGGTTGGACTGCTGTTCTTCCCCCTTTCCATATTTAAATCCATGGGCTTGGGAGCCATCCTGGTAGTAACCACCGCCATCATTGCTTCAATGACCCTGCTGCCGGCGCTAATGAGCCTGCTGGGCGACCGCCTTGACGGATTGCGGATGCCGTGGGCTCGCCGCCTCAATATTCAATCCGGCACCACTAAAACCGGAGGATTCTGGAACGGTGTAGTCCGGGTGGTTACCCATAAACCGCTGCTCAGCGTGATACTGACCGCCGGTGTGCTTCTCCTGGCCCTGGTGCCTTTCTTTGATAAAAATACCGGTATGTCCGGCATCTCCGGGCTGCCGGATGACCTGCGGGCTAAAGCCGGCTTCCTGGTGCTGCAGTCAGACTTCCACATGGGTATGGATGACCCGGCCATCATCGTGCTTGACGGTGACATTGAAAACCCGGCCACCAAATCGGGAATCTCCTCCCTGACCGCCTCACTGGAATCCGACCCTACCTACAACAGTACCGCCGTCCAAACTTATCCGGAACAAAACCTGGCTGTTATCTACGCCGTAATGGCCGGTGACCCCCAGAGCAAGGCCTCGATGGATTCGGTTGCCGCTCTTCGCGCTGATATTATTCCCCAGGCACTGGGCGAGGCGCCGGTACAGGCGCTGGTCAGCGGCAATACCGCCAGCATACTGGACTTCAATCAGACAACTGATAACTACACCCCCTTCATCTTCGCTTTCGTACTGTCGCTGTCCTTCATCATCCTGACCGTAGCCTTCCGGTCAATTGTAATTCCAGCCACAGCCATACTGATGAATCTGCTGTCGGTAGGGGCTGCTTACGGTCTGCTGGTGCTGGTATTCCAGCAAGGTGTCGGAGCCGAGCTTTTCGGGTTTATCCAGGTTGACGTCATCGAGAGCTGGCTGCCGCTGATGCTGTTTGCCCTGCTCTTCGGTCTTTCTATGGATTACCAGGTATTCCTGCTCTCGCGTATCCGGGAACGCTATCTGCAGACGCGAAATACCGCGGATGCCATCTCTTTCGGCTTGGCATCCACCGGTAAATTGATAACCGGCGCCGCGCTGATAATGGTGGCTGTCTTCGGCGGATTCGCCCTGGGTGATATGGCCATGTTCCAGCAAATGGGCTTCGGTTTGGCGGTTGCGGTGCTGATTGATGCCACCCTGGTGCGTTCGGTACTGGTACCGGCCGCCATGACGCTGCTGGGGGAGAAAAACTGGTACCTGCCCGCCTGGCTCAAGTGGCTGCCGCAGCTCAGCATCGGTGAAGAATCGGCAGAAACAGCACCGGCAAAGCCTTCTCTTTCCGGTTCCAAAAGAAGACTGCCTAATCTTAATAGTCCTGGTTTAACCCCTGTCCCTATAGTGGTCAGGCATGATGACCTCGAATAATAGAGCGGCAAGTCAACCGCGCCGGATTTTGAGTACTTAATAGGAAATATATTTAACATAAACATATTCAATTGACTTGTGACGACCTGCTCTGCTTTAATAAAGGTTTGTTAAGTCAAGGAGGATATTCTAAATGGCAGAAAAGATAACACTTTCTGTTGCCAAGCGTTCAGTAACCGGCAAGAAAAACCGGTTCCTGAGGAGACAAGGGGTAACGCCCTGTCATATTTACGGCAATTCAATAAATTCAGAAGCCTTTCAGGCCGAGACGGCAGACCTGGAAAATACCATTGCTACCGCCGGTAAAACCCGCCTGATCGCGCTGAATACCGGGGTGAAAAAGCCGCGCATGGCTTTCATCCGCGAGGTGCAGCGCACTCCCGTCGGCGGAGATCTGCTGCACGTTGATTTTTACCAGGTTAAAATGACCGAGAAAATCAGCGCCAAAGTACCGATCCACCTGACTGGTGAAGCCCCGGCGCTCAAGGCCAAGGGGCGCATGCTGGCGCATCCCCAGGACTTCATTGAAGTAGAGAGCCTGCCAGCCGACATTCCGGCCAGCATCAGTGTTGACCTGTCCACACTGGAAACACTTGACGATGCCATTCACGTCAGCGACCTGGAACTGGATGAAAGCGTTACCCTGCTGACCGATCCGGAAACCCTTATTGCCAAGGTCAACGAAACCAGCGTCAAGACTGAAGTCGAAGAGGAAGAAGAAGCGGCAGCTGAAGAAGCGGCTGAGGAAGCAGCCGAGGCTGAAAGCGAAGCAACAGCCGAAGCTGAGGAAAACAGCTAAGCCCAGGCAAGCCCTGATTGGAGGGCTTGTCTATACCTCAAGAGGCAAGATTAATATGCTTTCGGCTCTCTCTTTTCAGAGGGAGCCGAAGTTGTTATCACCGAATTAAAAAAATGCCGCTACACTGAAAAACTGGCCATCGGGCCAGTTGGAAACCCTTCCGGCGGCGGGTGTTTTCAGGTTAATAATTTTATATCATCAGGCCGATTTTCGAGAAAGGAGAAAACCATGCCCACGGTCAAACTGACTAATATAAATAAGACCTACGGCAATGTCCGGGTGGTTAATGATGTGTCGTTTGAAGTGGACGGCGGCGAAATATTCGCCCTCATCGGCCCAAACGGTGCCGGTAAATCGACCACCATACGCATGATGATGGACATTATAAAACCGGACAGCGGTGAGATTCTCATTAATGGTGAACAACTGGGTGAAGACGCCAAAAACCGCATCGGTTACCTACCGGAGGAACGCGGTTTATACCGTAAACTAAAAATCATGGACACCATCAACTACCTGTCCAGCCTAAAGGGAGCGGAGCCGGGTGCGGCGGTAACACGGGCAGAGAACATGCTGAAAAAGTTTGATCTTTTTGACCACCGGTTTAAAAAGATAGAGGAACTCTCCAAAGGCATGGGGCAACTGACCCAGTTCGTGGTTACCGTGGCTCATAATCCCGACCTGATCATCCTGGATGAGCCTTTTGCCGGACTGGACCCGGTCAATTCCCGCCTGCTGAAGGACACCATCAGAGAACTGCGCGCAGAAGGCAAAGCCGTAATACTGTCCACCCACCGCATGAATGAAGTGGAAGAGATGTGCGACCGGTTGTTTATGATAAACAAAGGCCGACGGTTGCTGTACGGCAAACTGGATGATATCCGCCGCAAGTACCGAGCCCACGCCGCCATAGTGGAAAGCCAGGAGCCGCTGCCGGAAAAACTTGATGGCATCATCAACCGGCAGGTGAAAGGTAATGTTACCGAACTCCAACTGGATGCAGCCACTTCTCCGCAGGCACTGCTGAAACAGCTGATAGCCGCCGGTGTGGCGGTGGAACGCTTTGAAGTGTCCACGCCCAGTCTGGATGAAATCTTTGTCCAGGTGGTGAAACAATCATGAATAAAACCCTTTTGATTTTCAAACATGAATTCCGCACCCTGGTGAGGCGCACCGGTTTCATTATCATGACCGTGGCTTTCCCGCTATTGGGTTTACTCCTTATTGTCGGCGGTGATTTAATCTCCGGCATGGACAACGGCGGCGACGACCCCAGCCAGGTTACTAATGTTACCATCGGGTATGTCGACGGCGCCGGGCTGATAAGCGGCTACGAAGAGCAGCAGCATTTCACCTTTGAGCCTTTTGCTGATCCGGAAACTGCCGGACAGGCCATGATCGACGGCGATATCGCCGAATACATCATCATATCACCTGATTATCTGCAGGACGGCTCCATAACCCGCTTTACCGTTTCCCGCGAACTGGATACACCCGGCGACAGACATGACGCCATTAAGAATTTCGTCGTTAAGAACCTGCTGGCCGGAGAGGCCGACCCTTCAGTTGTTGACAGGGCGATATACCCGGTCAACCTGTCCAACGTAGTCATCGACCCGGATACCGGACTGCCGGCTGATTCACAGGGCGGTTTCTCACAATTCATCCTGCCTTACCTGTTCAGCATACTACTGGTAATGTCTATCTTCACTTCTTCCGGCTACCTGCTCCAGGGGCTGGCAGAAGAGAAGGAAAACCGCATCATGGAGATACTGCTGTCCAGCGTTTCCAGCCGCCAGCTTATCACCGGCAAGGTATTGGGGCTCGGCGCCGCCGGGCTGCTGCAAATGGCCATTTGGCTCATGTCGGCCCGTTTCCTGGCTGACATGGCTTCAGAAAACTTCTCAGAAATACTGGGGTCGATTGAAGTTTCAGCCACTTTCATCATCCTGGGTCTCAGCTATTTTATCCTGGGTTATTTATTGTTCGCCATTATCATGGCCGCCGCCGGCAGCATCGGCTCCAACGCCCGCGAAAGCCAGCAAATGGCCACCATTTTCACCCTGCTGGCGGTATCCCCGCTGTGGGGCATGGCTTTCCTGATTGAAAACCCGCATCATCCGGTAAGCGTTTTTCTGAGCCTCTTTCCATTCACCGCGCCCATCACCACCATTGTTCGCATCGGCATTGCCGACGTGCCAGTCTGGCAGATAGGTCTCAGCCTGACGCTGATGGCCGCCACCGTGGTAGGTCTGCTGTTACTGTCAGCCAAGATATTCCGCACTTTCCTGCTGATGTACGGCAAGACTCCCAAGCTTGGAGAGATAATCCGGCTTATCCGGCAGGCGTAGACAACTAAGAATCCTTGTCAACTAAGAACCGGGAGGCTTTTTTGGCCTCCCGGTTTATTATACTGACTACTGAAAGCTATTAACTGATAACCGCCTGTACCCCGGAGATCAAAAACCAACTCCCGAAACCCATCAGCAGCAGTCCGCAGCCGACGAACACCGCTTGGTGAAAAGCCGGCGCCCACAGCCGGTGGGTGCGGTAGACCAGCCATGATACTATCGAAAGCCAGATTAGGTCGACGGCCCAATGCGTCAAAACCAGCGCCCACAGCCCGCCAAAGCCATAATCAGCCATTTTAAACACCAAAAGCGCCCCAATAGTCGCCCACCATATCAGAAAGAACGGATTGCCCGCTGAGAGGATAATACCGGCAGTAAAAGCGTTGTATGGAGTATCTTTCCGACCGGTTGACAGTTCCTTACTCGCCCGCAGCATGCCCAGTCCCATCCAGATTATCATGCCGCCGCCGGCTACTCCCAGGAGAAAATGAACCGCAGCATTTTCAAAAAAAGCTGCGGCGCCGAAATAAATCAGCAGGATAATCGGGATTTCAACTACAGCATGCCCCAGTGATACCTGGGCGCCGGCCCATGGCGTCTTATAGCTCTTGGCCAGTACGGTTGCGAACATAGGTCCCGGCATCAGTGCGCCGGACATGGAAATAAAAAACACCGAAACCAGGATCGTAAACATAGAACGGCATTATAGCACCGAACTGGCAAACAACGGAAAACGGATGGATTTGCGTACTATCGCTTCATATTAACGAACTGCAGCGGAATATCATAATCCTGTTCCTTGAGCTGGCTCATGACTTCCTGCAGGTCATCAATTTTCTTGCCGGTGATCCGCAGCTGCTCTCCCTGGATAGCCGGTTCCACTTTAAGCTTAAGGCTTTTAACGAACTTGACCATCTTCTGGGCGGTTTCCTTGGCTATGCCTTCTTTGATCTTGATTTCCATCTCCGCCCCGCCCTGGGCTGTAGCCTCCATCTTGCCGAAATCCAGGCACTTGGGATCAAGACCGAATCTGACCGCCTGCCCGATGAGCATCTCGGTCATGGCTTTTACCTTGAGGTCATCAACACTTTCCAGGTGGAGGGTTTTTTCCTTGCGGTCCAGGGTTATCTCGCTTTTGACATTGCGGAAGTCATAACGCGAAGAGGTCTCTCTTTTTACATTGTTGACCGCGTTATCCAACGCCTGTAAATCAACATCACTGACTACATCTACCGATGGCATATCTCCTCCCTTTTGACACGAAACTGCGGTCATTCTAACATGAATAGCGGTGGAAATTTTACCCGGAGTTCACTGGATACGGGGCGTGGTCGGCGGCAACAGCTGGCTGGTGGAAGACTGCGGCCATTTCATGGTCGTTGACACCGGACTGCCGGGCAACGCCCACCGCATTGCCGGTTACGCATCCAGATGCGGCGGCAGCAACAAAATTAAATATATAGTCCTGACCCATGCCGACATCGACCACGGCGGCAGCGCGGCACAACTGCGGAAAATTAGCGGGGCCCGCATCGCCGTCGGCGCCGCCGAAGCGCTATTTCTGAACGAAAAAGCCAACCTTCCCGGCCCGTTCCGCTGGGTTTCACGCCTGTTACCAAAGCTAAGCCGCACCGCTGAGTTGAAACCGGACATTACCCTGGATGACGGAGACCATGTGGGCAGTTTTCACGTCATCCACACCCCTGGACATACCCCCGGCAGTATTTGTCTATGGCAGTCCGGCAAACTACTGTTTGCCGGAGACACCGTGCGCACTCACGCCGGAGGCAAAATACTGACTCCTTCCCGACCCACCGTCGTCGATTTGGAAACGGCTTTAGCTTCAATGCGCCGTATAGCCGGCTTTGAATTCGAAACCCTTTGCGGCGGTCACGGTCCGCCGGTAATGGGCTCGGCTTCGGCAAAACTCGGGGAACTCATATCCGGTGCCCGCGCCTGACTTTTTCCATCCTTGAGCCGGCGGTCACCATAAACTATACTTAACGGTGAAGCGGAGGTACTCGTGTCACTGGATATTACCAAAGTAGCCGGACAGGTCAGCCTGATGGCTGAAAAAATGAAGGCTAATGCCGCCGTGCAGCGCCAGCACCTGGCCGCCGCCCAGGCCGCGCTGGACGGTGAAGTCAAACTTGACAACCTTCGCGAAAAAGTACGCCGCAGCAAAACCAGCTTCCTGCTGGCCGACCCGACTGAAGATATAAACTGCAAAATGCCGGCGACAGCACCGCCCGAAACCAGCAGCGTTACCGCCTCCGACGGATCTCACATCGATTTCGACCGGCATCGTCCTACTCCCTGCCGCCTGATCAATATCGGAACCGTCCGGCTGGACTATGGCGCTGACAGCGGTGCCGATTTGGACAGTTACCCGGTTCTGCTGTCCGAAGACCGGGATTTATTTATCCGTGACCCCCAGAGCAGCCGGGAAACGCCGCTGCAGGGAGCTTTGCTTGGCATTAAAAGAGACGTTGAAGAATTTCGCGCACTGGCCGATTTATCCGCGGCGCTGCCGTCCGGGCGTCCGGCCTTAGCCCTGTCCGACGGCAGCCTTATCCGGTGGAGCCTGACCACTCAGAACTACGATGCTTATGTGCTTCGGGAGCTGCTGGACAACGGCTACATCAAATGCCTGGATGAATTCAAAAACCTGTGTGAAAAGCAGCCGCTGGCCATGGCTTCTTATATTTCCCGCCCCGGAGGAGAAGAGGTGGTCAATACCCTGCGGCTGCTGTTGTGCCCTTACGAACCAGCCAACTGCGACCGGCATTGCGCCGCCCTGGCTCCGGGAGGGCGCCCCTGTGACGCCGTTTCCGGCATCGCCGACGCCGAGTTATTCGCCGGCCACCTGGCCGCCGGAGAAAGGTCAGGCATTTTCGAAAGCACATCGAAAGTCATCGGGCAGTATTACGGACCCCACCATATCTGCTTTTTCTATCTCCGTCTGGAAGATGAGATAGCCCGCATCGAGCTGCCGTCCTGGCTGGCTGCCGATAGCCAGAAAGTCAAGCTGATCCATTCGCTCACCCTTGAACAGGTCAAAAAAGGCGGCGGTTACCCGGTTGCCCTGGCCGAGGCGCATGAACTGGCGGTAGTTACCGGCGCCGACCGGGAAGTCTTCTTTGAACTGGTTGATTCTTATCTTGCTGAACAGGGGATTACATCCGCTATCTCCGCCAAAAGTTTCAGCAAACAGGCGCGGTGGCTGTGAAAACAGCCCCCAGGGAGGTGTCGAATGTATGAACTGGATAAAAACAGGGTCCTGGCCGTCGCCCGGCAGGCATCGGCTAAACACGGCTATGTAAGTTATGCCGACTTCAATGACTATCTCCGGGAACTCATCATTAAAAAGAAACTGCAGCCCATCCAGGGCGGAAGGGTGCAGTGGACCATTAAAAAGATACTGGAAGACCAGTCAAACCCACCGCAAGACCGCTATGTACACTCCCGTGCCGGGATTAAGACGCTGTTCTACCCGGCTGAACTGATGGAAAACAACCCGTTTTTGAACTCCAGGAGCAGACAGGCTAAACTGCCCCAGGCAGCTGAAAAAAATCCAGGGAGGCAAAATTGCCCGCCGAAGAATTAAAAATCGCCGAAGTTATTGAAACCGCAAGCACCGGCTTTACCGCCCAGTGCTATGACCTGGACGCGCCGCCTGCCTTGGGTTCACTGGTAAAAACATCCGTCGATGGGGTAATGCTGTTTGCCGTTGTCAGTCACGTTACCACTGCTTCCTTTGATTCGGGACGCAAACCCATAGCCCGCGGCCGGGACGAGGCCACGGAAGACGCTATATTCAAGGCCAATCCGCACCTGGAAAAACTGATCCGCTGCGAGGTAGAGGCGCTTATCGTCGGTTACGCCGAAAACGGCGCTGTTCGCCATCATCTGCCGCCCCGTCCGGCCCGGCTGCATGGGTTTGTGTATAACTGCAGCAACGACGAAATCAGGAACTTCAGCCGCAACCCCGGTTATATCCCGCTGCTGCTGGCCGCCCGCGGTGAAGTATCCGCCGAAGAAATGACCGCGGCAGCCATCCGCCGTCTGAGTTACGCTTATGAGGGCGATGAACGACGGCTGTTCCTGACTTCATCGGGCAAGGCACTGGCCCAATTATTGTCCGCGGACTATAACCGATTGAAAACTATCCTGGAAAGGCTTGCCGTATGACCATTGAGAACAAGCTGGGAATTGTTACCGCCGGTTCCCTGAACAAGGGCATTGAAGTTAAGCTTGATGGGTCGTCTTCCATTGAAGACATGGCCGTCGGCCGCTATGTTACCATCGAAGGAAACAAACGCCGTTTTTTCGGCATGATCACCGACGTATCCCTCGGCGTCACCGACCTCAACCTGACGGTGTCACCCCCTTCGGGCGATGATTTTCTCTCCGAGGTGCTATCCGGTACTTCAGCCTACGGCTCGCTGCACGTCGCCCCATACCTGACTATCGGCGGTACCGAAACAGCCCTGGAAGGGCCGCAGCCGGTAAAGACCATTCCCAGCCATTTCTCCACCGTGAAGGAAGCTTCGTCGGCAGACATTGAACTGGTTTTCGGCAAAGAAGACAAGGAGCGTTTCTGGATCGGCAATCCGCTGGACATGGAGGTGAAGCTGTGCCTTAACCTGCCGGAGATGGCCAAGCGCTCCAACGGCATTTTCGGCAAGAGCGGCACCGGGAAAACCTTCCTGACCCGGATGCTGCTGATAGGGCTGCTGCAAAAAAGCGCGGCGGTAAACCTGGTATTTGATATGCATTCGGAATATGGCTGGGCTGGGACCTCGGAAAAAAAGCGCCAGGTCAAGGCGCTGAAGCAGCTTTTCCCTTCCAAAGTAGCTGTATTTACGCTGGATGAGGAGAACTCCCGCCGCCGCGGCGTCTCCACCGACTACGTAGTCAAAATCGGATTTGAAGAAGTAGAGCCGGAAGACCTTTCGCTCCTGCGGCAAACACTTAACCTCACTGATGCCGCGGTGGAAGCCGTTTACCAGCTGCGCCGCCATTTCGGCAAAAACTGGTTCCTGGAAACAACGCGCATGGAAGATACGGAAACGCTGTCGGAACTGTCCATACATGAAAGTACTTTCCAGAACCTGAAACGGGGGCTGAATACCATTCAGCGGCTGCCGTTCATCGCCGCCAACGCCCCCGGCGACGTGGTTGAGCGGATTCTTGCTTACCTGGAAGCCGGCAAGCACGTGGTACTGGAATTCGGCCGCTACACCGACATCACCGCTTACATTTTGGTAGCCAACATGCTGACCCGGCGCATATATGCCCGTTACCGTGACCGAACCGAAAAAGCCATCGCCGCTGATTCCGGATACCCCAGGCCGCTGGTTATTACTATTGAAGAGGCCCACAAATTCCTTAATCCCGGCGTGGCCGACCAGACCATCTTCGGCACCATCGCCCGTGAGATGCGCAAATACTCCGTTACCCTGCTGATTATTGACCAGCGGCCTTCAGGCATCGATGATGAAATCATGTCCCAGCTGGGAACCAAGATAACCTGCCTGCTGGATTCGGAAAAAGATATTGACGCGGTTTTGTCCGGTGTATCCGGCAAGGGCGAACTTAAAAATGTCCTGGCCAAATTGTCGGCCCGGCAGCAGGCCCTTATATTCGGTCATGCCGTTCCCATGCCGGTAGCCTTTGAACCGCGGGAATACGGGCAGAATTACGGTGACTGGGGAGAAAAAACCGCGCCAGTCAGCGAACAGGATATAGAAGACCTCTGGAGCTGACCATGGTCCGGAAAAATCTGGTTGATGATATCCATCGACTGGGTATTAAAACCAGCCCTTAAAGATGGATCAGCTCAAACCTGCCGGCGTTCATCTTGACACTAGCTTTAATGCCAGTGTATTATCAACCATTCACAACTTAAATAGGAGGTTAGGCATGCTCAAAAAGGTATTAGTACTTCTCATGTCCCTGGTCATGGTGTTCACCTTCGCCGCCTGCAGCGATGATAACGGCGACACCGACCCAACCACGACTACCGATCCCGATCCCATTAAAATTGGGGCTGTTATGGATCTTACCGGTGCACTCTCAGGCATCGGTGGGCCCATCCGCGACGGCATCATCCTGGCTGTCGAGCAGATCAACGACGCCGGCGGCATCAACGGCGCCGAAGTCGAACTGATTGTTGAAGACGGCAAAACCGACCCCACCGCCGGTTTTGAAGCTGTTAAAAAATTAGCCACAGTCAATGGTGTAAAGGTCATAATCGGACCTATGATTTCCGGTGCAGTCATGGCCGCCGGCCAGTGGGCTGCCGATAACGGTGTCTTTATTATCTCCCCTTCCGCTACGTCCCCGGATATCGCCCAGCAGTCATGGAGACAGTTCGTTTTCCGGACCGCAACTACAGACGCCATTCAAGGTAAGGCGATGGCCCAGATTATCGAGGAAAATAACTACCAGAATATTGCCATAATCGTACAGGACAACCAGTACGGCACTGGTATCGGTGACGAAGTTCAAGATCTGGTAGGTGCCGATAACGTCGTTTCCTATATCAAGTACGACCCGGCCAAGCTCGACTACCAGACAGAGCTCCAGCAGATCAAAGCACAGAATCCTGATGTGGTCGTCCATGCCGGCTATCAGGATGACGCCCAGATAGTCTTCAAGCAAGCCGCACAGGTCGGCCTGGACACCGCCCAGTGGATAACTTCTGAGGGAGTCAAAGCTGACCGCACCCTGGAAGATGCAGCTGCCGCCGCTTTTATGAAAGATAACGTCATCGGCACCAACCCGGTAGCACCTGAAGGGTTAGATCTTGCTGAGACATTCGCACAGCAGTATGAAGCTCGGTTTAATAACGCCCCAGGCACCTATGCCGACACTGTATATGACGCTACCAACCTGGTTTTGGAAGCAATGAAAAATGTCGGCGCTGACAGTGCCTCTGAAATTGCCGCCGAGGTGTTGAATGTAGCCAAGGACTATGCCGGTGTTTCCGGTACAATCACGCTAGACCAATACGGCGATCGACAGAGTGCCTTTTTTGAAGTTTGGAAAGTCGTCGAGGACGGAGACGGCTTCAAGTACGAACAAGTTCGCATCCTTGAACCCTAGTTCTTAGGACCACCGCAATTGAAAGAGGGAGCCTTATAGGCTCCCTCTTTTTTGTATCATTTACAGTATTTAATTGAACGAATGCCCAATGAGTGGCATAATAAGACAATCAATAAACCATAGATTGGAAATCCATGAAAATACTTTGCATCGGCGATATAATCGGCAAACCCGGCCGGCGCGGCGTCAAGGAAATCCTGCCGGCCTTGAAACTGGGCCTGGATATTGACGCGGTCATTGCCAACGGCGAAAACGCAGCCGGTGGTATCGGGCTTACTCCTGATGTCGCTGAAGAACTTTTTTCCTGCGGCGTTGATGCTATTACTTCAGGCAATCATATCTGGGCTCAATCGGAAATCATGCCCATGCTGGATGGGGATGACCCGGTAGTCCGCCCCCTGAACTACCCCCCTGATGTACCCGGCAAGGCATTTACTTCAGTCAAGGGAGTAATGGTAGTCAGCCTGATGGGCCGGACCTTTATGAATAATCTGATTGACTGCCCTTTCCGAGCGATGGACCGGCTGCTGGCTGAAATGGAAAAACCGCCCGGACACATCATAGTGGATTTCCACGCTGAAGCAACTTCGGAAAAGCAGGCAATGGGCTGGTACCTGGACGGACGGGTCAGCGGGGTAGTCGGTACGCACACTCATGTCGGTACCGTTGACGCCCGGGTGCTGCCCAACGGCACCGCCTGTGTTTCCGACATCGGCATGGTAGGACCGTGGGACTCTATTATCGGCGACAGTAAAGACGACGTGCTTAAACGCTTCCTCACCGGTCTGCCCAACCGGCTGGCGGTCGGCCGGGGTACGGTCACCTTTAATGCCGTACTTATCACCACCAACAAAGACGGACGGGCAATTGCTATTGAACGGATTGACCGGGAAACGGCGGCCCTGGCATGACCAGTAAAGTTGACCTGCACCTGCATTCAACCGCCTCTGATGGCGTTCTGCCCCCGTCTGAAGTAGTGCGACTGGCAGCCTCACGTGGACTTGAGTAC
This sequence comes from Dehalogenimonas sp. NIT-SK1, assembly GCF_055384165.1. NCBI lineage: Bacteria > Bacillati > Chloroflexota > Dehalococcoidia > Dehalococcoidales > Dehalococcoidaceae > Dehalogenimonas > Dehalogenimonas sp. NIT-SK1. Next base: position 57,835 of record NZ_AP042352.1, on the reverse strand, counting down.
ATTGCCCTGACAGATCATGACACCGTAGAAGGCATCGCCGAAGCGCTGGCGGAGGCGGAAAAACACCCGGGACTGACGGTTATCCCCGGGGTTGAGATTTCCACCGATATTACCGGAGGCGACGTCCATATACTGGGCTATTTTATAGATTGGCGGGACGAAAACTTTAAACAAAAACTGGATACCATGCGGGCTTCCCGGGAAGAACGTGGGCTGGCCATCATCGAAAAACTGGCGCAACTGGGCATGCCTCTGGATTGGGCCAGGGTCAAGGAAATTGCCGGTGACGCCGTTATCGGGCGGCCTCACATTGCCCAGGCGATGCTGGAAAAGGGCTATATATCCTGTTTCGCTGAGGCTTTTGATAAATACATCAGCCGCAACGGGCCAGGCTACGCCGAGCGCATCAAGCTGAGCCCCGTTGAGGCGGTAGCGCTGATCCGCTCCGCCGGAGGTCTGGCGGTGATGGCCCATCCGCTGACGCTGCCGGGTGCCGAAGAACTGATTAAAAGCCTGGTCCCCGCGGGATTAAGCGGCATTGAAGTCTATTACGCCACTTACAATGACCATGAAATCCGTTACCTTAAGCAACTGGCAGACAAAAACGGGTTGGCAGCTACCGGCGGCACCGACTATCACGGCCTGGACCCGACCACCGAAACAATGACCGGTGGGCAGCCGGTACCGCTGGAAGCGGTAAAGAACCTGTTGGCTAGACTAAAAAAATAAATTCACACGAGGGTTTTAACTGATGGTCCTGTTTTTCCTGGTAGTAACAGCTTACCTGATAGGCAGCATCCCGCTGGCATACATCATTGCCCGGATTGTCCGCGGGGTTGATCTGCGCAAATACGGATCCGGCAATGTCGGATCTTCCAACGTACTGCAGGTAACCTCTAAACGCTGGACACTGCCCGTTGCCCTGTTTGATGTCAGCAAAGGTCTGCTGGCGGTCTGGCTGGCACGCTGGGCCGGACTTGATATACTGCCGCAGTTTTTAGTAGGCATGGCTGCCGTGGCCGGACACAACTGGCCTGTTTTCCTCGGTTTTCGCGGCGGGCGCGGTATTCTCTCCACGCTGGGAGTAATACTGGCCTTCTCGCCGCTCCTGGGGCTTTTCGTGACTATTATAGCTTTCTCGCTGGCTCCGTTTAAAAATCTTTCGCTGGGAGTTTTTATCGGGCTGGTCGCCTTGCCGTTTTTATCCTATTATCTTCCGGGTTTTTTCAGCATTGAAGAACCGGGCGCCGCGGCCGGAGGGTTCGCCGCCCTTACCATATTAGCCCTGGGACGCCGCCTGGTATGGCGGCGCAGTGAATTGTCCGCCGACTTGCCAACGGGGGAACTGCTGCTGAACCGCTTATTGTTCGACCGGGATATTCGGGACCGTCAGGTCTGGATAACGCGGCCGGAAAACACCGGCGGCAAAGCGCTGAGTTAAACCAGGCAGTTTAGCCGGGACGGTACTCGGCGTAGCTTTCCGGGGATTCCCACACGGTTACCGATTCCAGGGACGCGCCGGAAACCTGGGGCTGGAGCGATTCAAAAATCACCTTGGCGATATTTTCAGCCGAGGGATTGATTTCGTCAAATGGCGGAATATCGTTCAGCAATGTATGGTCATAATGGGACAGCAAAGGTTTCAATACTGCTTTTAGATCAGTGAAATCATAGGCCAGCCCGGTTTCATTCAGCCGATCGGTGCCCAGTTTGACGGCCACCCTATAACGGTGGCCGTGCATCTTTTCACATTTGCCACCGTAACCACGGAGAAAATGGGCGGCGTCAAAATGGCTTTCTACGCTGACATAATACATTACTCCACCTCACCCGTTATTAAAGCGTCTGGATTCTGGATTGAACTAATTACCGAGGCCGAGATACTTCTTGCGGGCCTCTTCATTCTCCAGAATGGTGGACGCTTCACCTTCCAGCGCCAGGCGTCCGGTAACTAATACATAGGCGCGTTTGGAAAAATCCAGTATACGCCGGGTATTCTGCTCGATTATCATCAGCGCCATGCCGGATTCATTAATCATCCTCAGCTTATCAATAATGGTTTCAACCGCCTTATGCGATAACGAGGCCAGGGGTTCATCCAGCAGCAGCGCCCGCGGGTTGGCCATCATGGCCCGAGCTATAGCCAGCATCTGCCGTTCCCCGCCGGAAAGACTGCCGGCGTAAAATTTCCGCCGCCGCTCCAGCTCCGGAAACATCTGGTACATACGTTCAATATCTTTCTTGACACCGGCTTTGTCTTTTCGGGTAAAGGCGCCCATTTCCAGGTTTTCCTGGATATTCAGATTGGCAAATACGTTGTCAGTCTGACTTACATAACCAAGTCCCATGGATACCGTTTTATCCGCGGGCTTACCGGTAATATCCTGGTCGTTGAAAATGACTTGCCCTTCAAACAAACGGGCGAATCCCAGAATTGCCTTGAGCAGAGTGGATTTACCGCTGCCGTTTGGCCCTATGATGGCTACATTGCCGCCATTTTCCAGACGCACGGAAACATCGTGAACGATATGCACATCTCCATAGCCGGCGACAATATTCTTGGCTACCAGGATATCACTCATTTGCCGCCTCCGTGAGTCCGCTGCCAATATATACTTCAAAAAACACCGGGTCATTAACCACCTGCTGCGGTTCACCCTGCAGCACTATTTTGCCGCGGTCCATGACATATACCCAGTCAGCATAGGCCATCAGCAACTCCAGCCGGTGCTCAATAACCAGAAAACTCATCTCTTTTTCTCGCTTGAGCTTGTCCAGTTCCTCAAAAATCTGCTTACCCAATACCGGATTGACTCCGGCAGCCGGTTCATCCAATAACAAAAGCTCCGGTTCCGACATGAGCGCCCGCCCGATTTCCAACAGCTTCTGCTGTCCACCGGACATTTCCCCGGCCTTTGCAAAAGTCAGGTGACTGATATTGAGCAGTTCCAGGAGTTCCATGGCGCGGATAGAAAGTCTTTCTTCATCCCGGTGCCAGCTGCCCCGGCGGAACAGGCTGTTAAAAACCCGATCACCGGGTTGATTGCGGGCGGCAATAATCATGTTGTCCAGTACGCTCATACTGGGAAACAACCGGGGGAATTGAAAAGCGTTAGCCATTCCCAGGTCATAGATCTGGTGAGGCATCATTCTCTCAATGTCACGGCCGGCAAAAGTTATCCGCCCGCTGCTGGATGGCCGAAGGCCGTATATAGAGGACAGCAGGGTCGTCTTGCCGCAGCCGTTAGGGCCGACCAGGCCGATGAACTTGCCCCGGCCTACTTCCAGGTCAACCCCGCCGACAGCGCACAGGCCGCCGTAATTCTTAACCAGGTTTTCTACTTTGAGGAGGGATTCAGCCATCGTATAGCCCTCCTGGTTCCCAGAGTATTAATCTTGCTCTCCTTGAACAGGCCACCGGGGCGGTACATCAGTATCAGGATGATAGCCAGACCGAAGAGGATGTTCTGGAGATTGGTCGGGTCTATCGGCAGGGTAACATAGTCCTTCAGGATAATGGTACCGCGCTCGAAGATCTGAACCGCCGCGGCACCGATGATAACGCCGATATTGCTCGCCGGACCGCCCAGGATAACCATCATCCAGATAGTGAAGGTGATAATGGGCAGGAAAGAATCCGGAGTGATGTAGCCGAGAAAATTGGCAAAGAGCGCACCGCCCAGCCCGGCCATAGCCGACCCTATCATGAAAACAATAGACTTGTATTTAATACGATTCTTGCCGATGGAGTCGGCTGCTATCTCATCATCGCGCAGCGCGCGCATGATGCGGCCGAAGGGAGAGTTGGACAGGTAGCGCATGAAGATGTAGCACAGCAGGAGAACTCCGGCTACCAACGCCAGATTGAGCCACATCCGAAGGGCAAAGTCATCAGCGGCGAACACCGAGGGAATATTAATACCCCAAACACCGTTGGCCAGCCAGTCCTCGGACTTAAAGAAAATACGCAGGATTTCGCCGAAGGTAAGCGTTGTAATAGCCAGATAATCTTCACGAAGCCGGATGGCAGGCAGGGAAATCAGCAGACCAAACAGGGAAGCAATAACAGCCGCCAATACCAGAGCAAGCGGCCAGAAAACCCCTGCCTCTATCATGATGGCATAACCATAGGCGCCGATCATGAAGAAGGCCACCTTGCCGAAGTTGGCCAGCCCGGTATAACCGTATTCCACGTTAAGCGACTTGGCTACAATGGCAAAAATGCCGATGTAGGTTAAGGCATTCAACGTATATACAAGAATAGCATCCATTTAATTACCCTTGAACGCTTTGGCCAGCCCCTGCGGCCGGAAAATCAATACTATAATTAATATTATAAACGGTATAGCCATGCGGTATTGGGTGGACAAACCGATTTCAGACAGCACCACAACGCCGATATTCTCTATTAGTCCAATGGCGAAGGCAGCGATCATGGCGCCATAGAAACTGCCTATGCCGCCGAGTACCACCACGGCAAAAGTGGGCAGGATTATGTCCCAGCCAACGTATGGCGTAATGCGCGTTTCCACAGCCCTGAATAACCCAGCAATACCGGCCAGACCGGCGGACACGAACCAGGTGATCATCAGCACGCGAACGGTATTGATACCGGCAGCCATTGCCAGCTTGGGATTAGACGCGGTCGCGCGGATGGCTTTGCCGATCTTGGTACGAGTCAGCATATAATGCATCCCAAGACCGACAACAACAGCGGTAACGATAATGATTATCCAGTGAAGGCTGATGCGAAGGGATCCGATTTCATAGATAGGCCATGCAATACCAAAAGTGCGGGAAGAAAAACCCCAGATTTCACCGGAAGTGTGCCGCAGGATGAAACCAAGAGCCATGGAAGCCACCATCAAGTGAATGATTGTGGTCCCGGCCTTGTCGGCCAGAGGTTTAAAAACACCTCGGTAGCTTAAAAAACCAACGATGCCGGCTCCCAGGAAAGCCACCGGATAGGCTACCGGCAGTGGCCACCCCAACTGTTCGGCGATAAAATAACCCAGAAAGCCGCCCACGGCCATGAATTCCGCGTGAGCGAAATTGGGGAAACGAACAAGCCCATATAAAAGTGTCAGCCCTACCGCCGCAATAAGGTAAAGGCTACCGGTAACCGCTGAATTTAATAAAATTTGTTCCCAGTTCAATCTCAGTCACTTCGTAAAAAAGTCGCGTTAATATACCAAAAGAGTCCGGCAGTAGCAAATCAGTAAATGATAATCAACTTAACAAGCGGTCAATCCGCTGCCCTGGCCTGTTGACGCCCCGGACTTTTGATTATAAAATATTATACAGGAGATAAACTGATATGCCTATTTATGAGTATCGCTGTATGGATTGCCGCAAGAAATTTGACCTGCTGCGGCCGATGAGTCAATCGACGGAACCGACCGAGTGCCCCGTATGCAAAGGTCAGGCAAGGCGCATTGCCTCGACCTTTATGGCTAAGGGCTCCGGCGGCCAAAATCTCGGCGGCGGGGGCGGATGCTCCAGCTGCTCTTCCTCATCATGCTCTAGCTGCGGTTAGAATTGCCGGATGACGGTTACCCGCCGGCTGTGCGGCAACGGTTTATTTAACTTGCTGCTGTTCATTCGTAGTGTGGTATGCGCTGTTGTGCCAACGTAAAGGGTAAGTTGCGCCTGTTTAACTTCCAATGAAACAGGGTAAAAATTGATCCCAGAGGTTCTTACCTATCCAATGCATTATGGCCCCTGGTCAGTGGTGACTTATCCTGTCCGGTGTCGGAGCCAAAAACCTTCACCGAAAACTTAGTGAGTTAGTCTTCAACAGCCCGCACCGTAAGCGCCAGTAATCTGACCCAGAGTATAAATTACCAATTCTTTCCTTTTCGGGTTAAAATACTCTCAGCCTGTCCCTGTCTCAGGAGGCAATAATGGCCGATGAACACCGGGAGAGCCACCACAGCAACCACAGAGAGAACGGAATAAAGCCCGGCAACAACCGGCATACCGAACACGGGCAAGATAACGGCTCCGAGGGAAACCGCCACGCCGGCCATCATACCGCTGATTTTGCCCGCAGGTTCTGGATATCACTCATTGTTACCATCCCGGTACTGGCCCTTTCTCCGCTTATCCAGGACTTTCTGGGTTTGGAGTTAACCTTCACCGGTGATGCTTATGTTCTCTGGGTATTATCGGTATTCATATATGTTTACGGCGGCCGGCCATTCCTGACTGGTCTGAAACGGGAGTTGTCACAGCACAATCCCGGAATGATGACACTGATAGCCATGGCCATTTCAGTGGCTTTTTTCTATTCCAGCGCCGTTACCTTCGGGCTTGAAGGAGAAGTGTTTTACTGGGAACTGGCTACACTGGTAGATATCATGCTGCTGGGGCACTGGCTGGAAATGCGCTCCATCATGAGCGCGTCCCGGGCACTGGAAGAACTGGCAAAACTGCTGCCGGCGGTTGCGCACCGACTAAGGCCGGAAGGTAAAACCGAAGAAATCCCAATCAAAAGCCTGGTAAATAATGACCGGGTTCTGATCAAACCCGGTGAAAAAATCCCGGCGGACGGGAAAGTAGACTCCGGAGAAAGCACCGCCGATGAATCCATGCTGACCGGTGAATCAATGCCGGTCAGCAAAGGACAGGGCGATCAAGTCTTTGGAGGCTCAACTAATGGGGATGGTTCACTGACCGTCACCGTGAGCCGTACCGGTGAAGAGTCATACCTGGCCCAGATGGCTCGACTGGTGGGAGAGGCTCAGGCCTCAAAAAGCCGTGCCCAGGACACCGCGGACCGGGCTGCCCGCTGGCTGACCTTAATAGCGCTGTTTGCCGGACTAACAACGCTGGCCGGCTGGCTGTTATTAAGCAGCCAGCCGGCTGTCTTTGCCATAGAACGCATGGTTACGGTCATGGTTATCGCCTGTCCCCATGCGCTTGGCCTGGCGGTCCCGCTGGTTATTGCCGCATCAACCGGTCTGGCGGCGCGTAACGGCCTTTTGATACGCAACCGCATTTCCTTTGAAAGCGCCCACCGCATTGACGCGGTGGTTTTCGACAAGACAGGTACCCTGACCCAGGGGAAATTCGGCGTCACCGATAGCGTTGTCCTGGATGAAAAATTGAGCCGCGAGGAATTGCTGAATTACACAGCCGCGGTGGAATCCCATTCAGCCCACCCCATAGCCCAGGGTATTGTTGCAACAGCCCAAGCAAAAGAACCATACGAAGTCACCGATTTCAAATCACTTTCCGGCCGCGGCGCGCGGGGTCGCGTCCGGGAGCATGAAGTGATTGTGGCCAGCCCGGACTACGTTGCCGAACTCGGACTGGATTACGACAGCCAAGAGATAACCAAACTTCTAAAGCAGGGCAAGACCCTAGTCTTTACCATAATCGACCGTCGGGTTTCCGGCGCCGTTGCTCTTGCGGACATTATCCGGCCGGAATCTTCAGAAACGGTCGCCGGGTTAAAAAAGCTCGGCAAAAAGGTCATAATGATGACCGGCGACCGTGAAGAAGTCGCCGCCTGGGTAGCCTCTGAACTAAAGCTTGATGAGTATTTTGCCGGAGTGTTGCCTGAGGATAAATCTTCCAGAATTAAAAACCTTCAGGCGCGGGGGCTGTCAGTCGCCATGACCGGTGACGGGGTGAACGATGCCCCGGCACTGGCACAGGCAGACCTGGGTATCGCCGTGGGCACCGGTGCCGACATTGCCCGGGCAACAGCAGATGTCATCCTGGTACGCAGTAATCCATCTGATGTAATGTCCATTTTTGACTTGTCCCGGCTGACTTCCCGCAAAATACGCCAGAACCTCGGATGGGCTACCGGCTACAACGCACTGGCTATACCCGCAGCGGCCGGTTTATTCAGCGCCTGGGGCGTCATGCTCAGCCCTGCTGTGGGAGCGGCGCTAATGTCATTATCTACCATTATTGTGGCTGTGAATGCCCGGCTGCTGCGGTTATAAAACGGAGGGGGACCCATGAAAACTAAAATATTATCAGGACTTTCATTGTTTTTACTCAGTCTTATGATGTTCACCGGTTGCCAGAATGGGAATATCAATGAATACCGGTTGGGAGAAAGATTCACCCTGAACCCTGGCCAAACGGCTGTAATTGAACCCGAAGGTCTAAGAGTCAAATTTGAAAAAATCCTGAACGACAGCCGATGTCCCGGAGATACGATCTGCATCTGGCAGGGACAAGTCCAAAGCCTGTTAACCATAAGTGTTGACGGAGAGGGAGAACAGCTGACACTGACACAGTCCGGGTCTGAACCGGCTGCTTTTCAAACATATCACCAGTTTTATTTTGAATTCAGTATAACTCCCTATCCCGAATCTGAAGAGCCCCTCCTGCTATCCGACTACCGGCTGAACTTGAAAATCACTCGACTTGGCTGACATTCTTTGGACTTTGATTAAATTGATGGTAAATTATAGAAGGTGGAGTTTTTTCCGCCATGCTATCTCAGGGCAAAAAAGATACCAATAGAAGGAGGAATATTTATGAAGTATCTGGTTTCCGGCGAACAGGTAACTCCGGCAGAATCCCATGAAGACCAGGTTAAATTCCTAGAAGCCGCTAAGGACTGGGTCGCTAAAAGCAAAGCCGAGGGAAAAATCGAGGGAGCCTATAGTTTTGCGGACGGCGGCGGAATGTTTGTTGTTGAAGCCAAAGACCATGACGACCTCATGGAATTCCTGCTGACTTTCCCTCTGGGTCCTTTCAGCAACCTGGATATACGCCCCTTGCTGGACTTCAGCCGCAACGCTGACCTTACCATCAATTCTATCAACAAAATCCTTTAAAACCGCTCAGATACAGATAAAAAACCCTTCTCTTTGAAGGGTTTTTTATTCCGCAACACGCAGCCAATCCTTGCTTAGAAGCAGGACATAAGCTATACTCTCAGCTTAAGATAACGTATAGTTAAATTCGGTTGGGAGGTTGTTTCTGTGGACGAATCCAGATTCCCCAAATGTCAGGTGTGTAAAAGCGGAGACCTGGTTCCACTGTCAGACTTCGGCAATCAGGGCGCGGCAATTCATTACAAAGCTTGGGTGTGCACCAATCCCGAATGCGGTTACAACCTGAAGATCCGCAACGGGGACGTCTATATCAATGAACCCATCGGGGCCGGTGCCAATAACATGCGCCAGCGCAATTCCAGCTACTGAACCGGATTCAAGTCTTTTTCATGTTCGGGCATCTTTTAAGGGGCCATGACAGGTTCCTGAATTTCTTATTTCCACGCTACTGCCTTGGCTGCGGCAGGGAAGGCGCTTACTTCTGCCAGCGCTGTCGTCCGGACCTGCCGTTCCAGCATCCGCCCTTTTGCCGAAAATGCGGCAAAAGCATGGACCACCATCATAGCTGTGATATCCTGGCTCCTGAACTTGTGTCTTTACACTCCGTATTCCGTTTCGAAGGAATCATCAAAAAGGCTGTCCATCAATTAAAATACAATAACCTGCGGGATATTGGCGCTCCCATGGGGGGCTTTATGGCCGACTATCTGAAGATTAATGATCTGCCGGCTGATGCCCTGGTACCGGTGCCGCTGCATAAATCCCGCCAGCGCGACCGGGGTTATAATCAGTCAGAACTGCTGGCCCTTACCCTCCACCGACTGACCGGTATGCCGGTATTTTTTGACAGCCTCAGGAAAATCAAGTCAACGCAACCTCAGGCTGAAAGTCAGTCAGTCGAAGAACGCCGAGCGGCTGTTATTGGCTCCTTCAAGTGTTATAATAAGAAGCTGGAAGGCCGGAACATTCTGCTTATTGATGATGTGGCCACGTCCGGCTCCACTCTGAGTGCCTGCGCCGTAGCGCTTGCTGAAGCCGGAGCAGCTCAGGTCAGGGCACTGACCCTGGCCCGGGAAATATAAAACAGGTTCAAGGAGGAAACTATGGAACTCATCATCACCGCCAGGAACCTAACTCTATCCGAAAATACCAGGAAACAAATTGAACGCAAGTTTACCAAAATAGGACGTCACCTGCCGCAGGCGCGGGAACTCCGTTTGGAATTAACCGAACAGGCAACCAAAGCGGCAAAGGACCGCTTTGTCGCCAGGGCGGTTATTGATGTTCTCGGCCCTACCATCAATGCGGAAAGCCGGGCTTCCAGCCTGCCCAATGTTATAGACCAGCTGGTAGAGGTGCTTGACCGACGAGCACACGATTTTAAGACCAAGGGAGCCGAATTCAACCGGGAAAGCCAACGTTTTGCCGAACCGGCGCTGAGTGGTACCGGTGAGGGCAACCGCCCCCGGATAGAAGTTGAACACTACGCTACCAAACCAATGTCGGTTGATGAAGCGGTCGCCGCATTGAGTGACTCCAAAGATGATATTCTGCTGTTCCGAAACGAACGTGGAGAGGTTAATCTCCTGCGCCGCAGGAATGATAACAGCTTTACCCTGGTGGTGAATGAAGCAGCCTGAGGAGGCGCCTGACATATATGCTGAAGTCCAAAAACAGATTCTTATATCTTGCCCTGCTGTTTTTCCTGGGCATAATAACTGTTCTGGTGGCTGACGGCTATATGGGATTGTATGACACCCTGAAGCTCCGAAGCGGCGAGTATGAACAGGTTTTTGAAGCCGATTACTGGCAGCGAGGCGCCAGCCAGGTTTATTACAGCGTCGGCGGTGGCGAGACTATTAACGGCACCTACATAATAGACAACCGCCGGTTTTCGGCTTACCAGGGAAATCTGACCATTACACTTGAAAGAAATCAGCAGCCGTTATCGGCCATCACCAATGAGGATTTTTCCGTCACCTCATTCGGAAAGCAGGAATTCGACTTCACTGTCGATACTTCCTCCCTGGCTCCGGTTCAGGACGATAACCTGCTGGAATACACACTGGTTATTCAACATGGAGATACCGAACGCCGTATCATATTCAATGTCAGCCGCCTGCCGGTACCGGCTGCTGCGGTAGCGTGAAAATACTATGAGATTTATTTATGTTCTTTACGGTTTCGGGATATTGCTGTCACTGGCCGGGGTGGCCTTCCTGGCTGCTGAATACATCCGGTTCCTGTCAGATCCGGGCAAACTGCTGGCCTTGATCCTTGCGGTAGCCATGTTTACCTCCCTGACCCGATATTTTGAGGAGATAGGATACTAAAATGCTTACGGTTTCTGCGGTAATACTATCCTTCGGGCTTATTATTTGGCTGGCAGTCAGAGGCTTCCGCGGACAATCGGTCAAGGCCCATCATATTACTTACGGGCTGGCGGTAATAACAGCGGTATATACCGTGGCTTTTTTCCTCAGTATGGATATCCCCGAATTATTTAAAATTGTATTCAGTATCATCATCGGTGTAGCGCTTATATTTATCGCTTCGGCCATGCAGCGTCGACGGGAAGACAGGGAGAACTCATAATCATGACCAAAGATGAAAAGCGGTCAGCGAAATATGACATCATTGAAACAGCGGCCGGCTGGGTCGGTATTGAAGTATCAGAACAGGGCGTAAGGAAGCTGACGCTTCCGGCAGATAACCGCGGCGCCATGCTCGCGCAAATGGGCATTACTGAAAATGACCTTACCCCGGGAGCCGGGGGAGGCCTGGGTGGCCGCTTGAAACGCTTCTTTTCCGGTGAACCGGTAGTTTTCCAGGAGCCTTTCGACCTGTCAGGAACTACTGACTTTCAACGGCAGGTATATGAAGCCGCCTGCCGTATTCCCTACGGTCAAACAGTCAGCTATGGTGAACTGGCCCGTACCATCAATAAACCGGGCGGAGCGCGTGCCGTCGGCCGGGCTCTCGGAGCCAACCCGCTGCCAGTAATAATACCCTGCCACCGGATCGTCGGAAGTGACGGGTCACTAACCGGATTCTCCGGCGGGCTGAATTCCAAGAAACGGCTACTGCAGATGGAACAGAATTCCGCGGCTCCCTAACGTCAAAAACCCCCGACACAACCACCACCGGGATTAGCTATCTGCCGCGAAGGGTCCGATATTCCGCGGCGTATTTTTCCATCAATCCTTCCGAAGCCAAACTATGGTAGCGGTTATCACCAATAATAATATGATCCAATGCCCGAATATTCATGGTCGAAGCGGCAAATACCAAATCACGGGTAATGTTTCGATCCTGTTGACTGGGTGACGGAACACCCGAAGGGTGATTATGTACAAATATCATAGCCGCCGCCCCAAGCTGAAGGGCTTTTTCCACCACTTCCCGGACCCAAACCACCGAAGCGTTTACCGTACCTCGGGACATCTCGGCAATTTCCATGATACTGTTTTGACTGTTCAAATACAGCACTTTGAACACTTCTTTTTTCAGACCGGACATAGAAGAATAGAGATAGTCATAAACTTGTTGCGGGGTAACGCAGTTTTCCGGGAACGGCTGCTGACGGGCACGCTCTTTCAGCAGTTCCCGAGCGGTTTCGGCTACCAGCCGTATGGCAAGAGAGTTAACCGGACCGATGCCTTCAACCTGCTGCAGGTCCTCGGCGGAAGCTTCCAGCACTCCCCGCAGCGTTTTGAAATGTCTGAGAGCCGCCTTAGCTGCCGGTTTGCAGTCACGCCGCGGCGTGCCCAGTGTCAGCAGGAGCTCCACCACTTCATAATCATGGAAACCTTCAAGGCCGCTTTTGAGAAAGCGCTCACGCAAACGCCGCCGATGTCCTTCGGCGGCGTTATTTATTATTTCAGGCTTATCAGGCATAGTAAATCGGGGTTACTTTAGCAGTTTTGCCCGGCTTTAACCACCCGGACACCGGTCCGCTATTTACTCATGAAGCTCGTAGGCGCCTTCTTCATTATGCACTTCGTCTCCTCGGAGCGGTGGATTGAAGACGCACATCATCTTCATGTCTTTAGTGCCGCCGCGCAGGATGTGCCGGTCATGCTTATCCAGGGCATACAGCACCCCGGCTTCCAACTGATGAATTTCTCCGGTCGCCAAATCTTCAATACTGCCGTTACCGGCAATACAGTATACCGACTCCAGGTGGTTTTTATACCATATAGGAGTCTCAGTACCGGCTCTTATGATTGTTTCATGGAAAGAGAAACCCATACCATCGTCCTTCAACAGCAGGCGGCGGCTGACCCAGTTGCCATTGGGCGCCTTTACCTCCCGTTCATTGCCGATACAGTCTTCTATCCTACGAATAATCATGGCCGTTCCCCGTAACCAGACTTTCTTTCTTTTCCAGTACTGCGCCGATAGCCTCATCAATAATGTCCAGGCCAGCCCGCAGCACCTCTTCTTCAATAATCAGCGGCGGCAGCAGTTTAAGCACGTCATCATTAGCCCCGGCCAGCTCAATTATCAAACCTTTTTCGAAAGCTTCTTTAGAAACTTCGGAGCAGAAATTTTGAATCGGGATGCGCAAGCCATTGATCAAACCTTTACCCCTGACGGTAGCCTCAAGCTGCGGATACTTGGCGGCAATCTCGGTCAACCTTTCCCGGACTATATTCTCCCGATAAGCGACGGCATCGGTCATGTCATTGCCCTGCCAGTAACTGAAAAGCTGGGTTGCCGCTACAAAAGCCAGATTGTTGCCCCTGAAAGTGCCGGTATGTTCGCCAGGCCGCCACTGGTCCAGTTCAGGGCGTACCAGCATCATGGCCAGCGGCAGACCACCGCCGATAGACTTGGAAAGAGTAATTATGTCCGGGCTGATGCCGGAACTCTCAAAGCTGAAAAAAGTGCCTGTTCGCCCGTTGCCTACCTGAATATCATCTACAATGAGCAGAATATCATAAGAACGACAGATCTGCTCGACCTCTCTCAGCCACTCGTCGGAAGCCACATTGACGCCGCCTTCAGCCTGGACGGTTTCCAGAATGATAGCCGCCGGCAGATCAACACCGGAACTGTAGTCATCCAGGAATTTACGCAGGTATTCAGCGGTATTAACATCCGGCCCCAGGTAACCGTCAAAGGGCATAAAAGATACGTTGGTACGGTTAATGAATGATTCATCACGGTAGAAGGCGTTTCCGGTAACCGCCACCGACCCCATGGTCAGCCCGTGAAAGCCGTTGGTGAAGGAAATGATGTTGCTGCGGCGCTTGACCATGCGGGCCAGTTTCAGGCTGGTTTCCACAGCATTGGTACCGGTAGGACCGGTGAACTGGATCTTGTATTCCATGTGACGAGGCTGCAATATGGTGGAATAAAAGGTTTCCAGAAAATCACGCTTGGCGGTGGTGGCCAGGTCAAGACCGTGAATAACACCGTTGCCCTTGATATATTCGATCAGCGCTTCACTTACCTTGGGGTTGTTGTGACCGTAATTCAAAGTGCCGGCCCCGGCAAAAAAATCAATGTACTCATTACCGTGGTCATCAAAGAGCTTGGCTCCTTCCGCCGTGGCAAATATAGCCGGGAAGGAACGGATATAACTCCTGACCTGTGATTCGAGTTGTTCAAAAATTCTCATATTTACTCCTTACTTGAATTATTGGGACTGGCCGGCAAAGGGCCGATGCGAAGCAATATCTCCGCTTCATGACCTTCTCCCAGCAACCTTTCCGGAAACAGCTCCCGCTCAGAGATCCCTGTCTCCAGGTTTTTGGCTAGTGATTCAAACAGTGTCCGGGATGCCTTATTGGAAGGATTGACCGAAAGCTCCAGGTAGACCGGAGGATCTTTTTGATAAAGAGCGGCCAGTAGCTCCCGCAGCAGTCCGCGGGCAATTCCCCTGCCGCGAAAATCAGGATGTACGGCTATTTGCCAGACAAAAAGCGTGTCCGGCTCATCGGGGCGATAATAAGCGGATACAAAACCAGCCATCCGCCGCTTTCCGTCAGTTTCCGCCACCAGGCAGGTGCCACGGAAATGGCTGGCCAGCAGAAGATACAAATAAACTGAATTCAAATCCAGCGGCGCGCAATCTTTGACCAGCTGGTGAATAAGGGGACCGTCTCCTGTTTCAGGATGACGATAATTGATATTGTTCATAAAAAATCTACACTAAGAGTAATTCGGGTACCGACTCTCCAGAGATATTATACAACCTGCCGGAATACCGGCGGCTGAAAGCCATCATCGTTTTACAGAGTCAGGGGAAAAAGCGGACCACAATCAGATATTTCATTTTCGAAATCAATTGAATCGGCAAAATCGCCGGGAAATCAATGAAGCTTTATTCATCTTAACCTATCAGGCATTTCATTTCAAGCTTACCTGGAAAAAATGTCCATTATTATGGTTCCCTTCCCGTTGAAAAACGTTATCAATGGTCGGACTGCAACTGATATTCGAGGAGCATCTCCCGCTCAGCATCTGATAATTCGACCTTATCCAGTAACTCCGGGCGCTGCCTCACGGTAAGCTTCAGCGATTCCTGTCGCCGCCAGCGTTCAATTTCCGCGTGATTGCCGGAAAGCAGTACCGGAGGTACCTTCAAGCCCCGGAATTCAGGCGGCCTGGTGTAATGTGGATATTCCAATAGTCCGCAGCTGTGGGATTCATCAACAGCGGACTGACTGGAACCCAGGACACCGGGTACCAGCCGCAGCACCGCGTCAGTAACTGCCATTGCCGGTATTTCGCCGCCGGAAAGGACATAATCACCGATACTGATTTGGTCGTCGATCACCATTCTCACCCGCTCGTCAATACCCTCGTAATGACCGGCTATTAAAATAAGCCGCGACTTATCTGCCAGTTCGGCTGCTATCTCCTGGTTGAACAGGCGCCCTCCAGGAGACAGCAGAATTACCTTCGTCTGGACATCTGCTTCAGCTTTTACGGCCTCCACCGCTTCACAAATCGGCTCCGGCTTAAGCACCATGCCGGCGCCGCCCCCGTAAGGGGCGTCATCAACTATGTGATGGCGGTCATGGGTATAATCTCGGATATTATGCAGACGGATGTCGATTATGCCCCGGTCCACGGCTCGTTTCAATATACTGGCATTAAACGGACCGGCGAACATTTCCGGGAACAGCGTTAAAATATCAATGCGCATAATAGTTTCCATTTCACTTATTGGTGACATTAGATTTTACCATAATGATTCCAAGCCGGCGGTAGTCAGGCACGAAACCACTGGAAAAAGGCGATATTAGGCGTTTCTGAAAGATATTAGAAAAACACGGTGAACAGCCACTACTCCCCGGGTAAAAATTCTTTAGCTAAGCGCCCCTGAAATAACCTGTATTATCTTGACCAAGCCGATAATTGGTAGTATATTGAGTATGTGGGAGAAAACCCACAAATAATATAACTGGCGAAAGGAGGAATGGATGGTAAAGAGACAAGCCGTTCTAGGAATCTGGCTCTTTCCTTTTAAATGCTCCTCGCTGGAAGGTCAGGCGTCCTAGAGGTTGATGTCAGCGGGGAGCCTGGAGGAAGGCTCTTGAGCTTTCCATAAATTGGGTTGAAATCCGTCTGGTCCAATGATCAGAAAGGGAAAGTAGAGAGCGAAGCGGACCTAATTCAGGTAAATAAAATTTAATAGGATTTCCGAGAGCGGGTGTTATAGCGGACTAGCTAAGCACCCGCTCTTATAATTAGGCTGTCGCCGACGCGGGCTTGAGTAAGCACCGCGGCGCTGCCTCCTTTTACCGCTATCTCCAGATATCCGGCTGAACCGATTATAGCCAGCAGTCCGCTGCCTTCGGCATAGGAACGCTGCAGGCCGGAAACCAGATGTCCTCTGAGGTCAACACGGAAACTCCCTCCTTCCGGCAGTTGGGCGGTTCTGACATCGGTAATAATATTGCCAAAAGCATCAATGTGAATAACGTGCCCGGTGATGGAACCGTCCGGGTTATTCTCAGGCTCCGACAGCGGTAGGGTATAAAGCCGGTCAACCTCTTCACCAAAAGCATTCATCAGAAATCCTTGGGACAAAAGCGCCGCCACTGGAGCCATGATATCCCGTCCATGAAAAGTATCCGATAACGGCCGGCGGAAAAAACGGGGATTGTTTACCACCACGGCCTTGATTTCCCTGGCCAGCTTAACCTGATGCAGTCGTTCATCCGTTTTTTCAATTGCTCCGGTGGTGCAACCACGCAAAACATAGGAAAAGACACCGTTGTCAGGCCCAACAAAAGTGCCTTCGGGAGTCCGCAGGATGACTATACGGCGGTTGGTACCGACTCCAGGGTCAACAACTGCTAGATGAACGGTAGAGGCCGGAAAAAAGGGGTAGACGGTACCCACCACGAAGGCGGCTTGAAAGATATTCTGCGGGTTAATACGATGAGTTATATCTACCAGCTGGGCTGCCGGATTGGTGCTTAGAATCACCCCTTTCATGGCCGCCACATAGCCGTCTTCGGACCCGAAATCCGAGGTAAGAGTGATTACGGCATTCATTTCAGCCTCCGCGCCAGCCGTCGGCAGGTATTAGATTATCAGCAGTACCCAGATAGAGATCAAGACAAAGAGTATTACCAGCACGATAGTCAGCTGGAAAAGTGATTTCTCAATGCCACGCTTGGTACGAAAAACAGTATCGGCCTGACCGAAAATACCGCCCAAACCACCACCCTTGGCCTGGAGCAGGGCGGATAAACCAAGCGCGATAGCCACAATAATCTGCGCAATTAACAAAAAGGTGAGCATATTTTTAACCTTCCTTGAGTTTCCGTTTAATAATCTCAGCCGCGGCTTCCGGATTAGCCCGGCCTTTGGACAGCCGCATCATTTGTCCGACTAAAAATTTGAGGGATTGCTCCTTACCGACATGGTAATCTGCCACAGCTCCCGGATTGGCGGCAATAACTTCAGCCGCCATACCTTCAATAGCCGCATCATCGGAAATCTGGGATAACCCCTTCTCTTCAATTATCAGTTCCGACGACCTGCCGCTGCGGTACATCTCATCAAGCACTGTTTTGGCGGTCGCGGTATTAATCTTGCCTCCCAAAGTAACCCCTATAAGATCAGACAAAGCCTCGGCTGGGACTCTGGCGGCGAAGGAGGTAATATCAACACCCTCAGTGTTCAGTATTCGTGATACTTCACCGTTAATCCAGTTGGCAGCGTCTTTAGGGGTCATTTTAGCAGAAACCCCGGCAACCGTTTCAAAATAGTCGCTCGTTTCCCGTGACACCGTCAGCAATGCGGCATCATAATCAGAAAGACCATAGTCACTGACAAACCGGGCTTGGCGCGCGTCCGGCAACTCGGGCAGGGCAGCTTGTATTTCTTCAATCCAGGCTTGGTCAAAAGCCAGCGGCGGCAGGTCCGGTTCCGGAAAGTAGCGATAATCGTGAGCGAATTCCTTGGATCGCTGTGAAACAGTTACCCCGCGTTCTTCTACCCATCCCCTGGTTTCCTGGCTGACCCGTATACTCCGGTCATAATTTTCCGCCTGGCGTTTTACTTCATAATCCAAGGCCCGATAAACCGCCCGAAAGGAATTCATATTCTTCACTTCCACCTTGGGATTTAAGCCGGCTTCACCTGCCGGTCGCAGGGAAATATTGGCATCGCAACGGAAAGATCCCTCGTCCATGTTAGCCACCGAAACACCCAGACAGCGCAGGATTGAACGTAATTTTATCAAATATTGCCGGGCTTCTTCAGGGTCTCTCATATCCGGTTCGGAAACAATCTCCATAAGCGGAACGCCGGAACGATTTACATCAACCAGCGAGTGCCCGGCGCCCGCTTCATCACGATGAAGCAGCTTGGCCACGTCTTCTTCCAGATGCACCCGGGTAATACCGATACGGCGCGTACGGCCATCAACATTGACATCCAGCCAGCCCTCACGTCCAATAGGTTCATCGTACTGGGATATCTGGTAGCCCTTCATCAGGTCGGGATAGGCATAATTCTTGCGGTCGAACTTGGAATTCGGCGCGATGGTACAATTCAGCGCCAACGCTGTCATCATGGTAAACTCAACCGCCTGTTTATTGATAACCGGCAATACTCCAGGCAACCCCAAACAAACCGGACAGACACGGCTGTTGGGCGCGGCAGAGGCATAGTCGGACGCACAACGGCAGTACATCTTGCTGGCGGTAGCCAGTTGGGCATGCACTTCCAGGCCAATAACTGTTTCGTATTTCTTTTCGGTTGCAGTATTCATCAGCTTAACTTTGTAAGTATAACAATACGGACAGGCGCGGGCAACACGGTAATGCTGTCAGAGAATAATAAGGACCGGCTTTAAATACCAAGCTGAAAACCCTGTCTTATTGCATCAAATTCAGCAGAATAGTATTATCTAGCTTTGAGGAGCTTTATGGACTATCAATCACCACGGGGAACTCAAGACATCCTGCCGGAAGAGCAGTCTTACTGGGAATACGTCCGAGACCGGGCGACAGATACAGCGAAGCGCTACGGTTACGGACGGATAGATACGCCGGTATTTGAGGACGCGCGCTTATTTTCCCGCACCGTCGGCCAGGATACCGATATAGTCAGCAAGGAAATGTACACTTTTGTCGACCGCGGCGGCAATGAACTGACGCTGCGACCGGAAGGTACGGCCCCGGTTTGCCGCGCCTACATCCAGCACGGCATGAGTTCACGGCCACGGCCCGTTAAACTCTTTTATCTGGCCGATATTTTCCGCTACGACCGGCCTCAGGCTGGACGCTACCGGCAGCATCATCAGTTCGGTTTCGAAATTATAGGTGATGCTGATGCCGCGGCTGACGCCGAAGTTATTGAACTAGCCTGGCACTTCTACAGGGAATTGGGTCTGACCACTCTGCCGGTACAGCTCAATTCCATCGGCTGCCCTGAATGCCGCGGCGGCTATATTACCGCGTTAAAAAACTACTACGCCCCCGAAATTGAACATCAGTGCCAGGACTGCCGTAGCCGGTTCCAGAACAATCCACTCCGGCTGCTGGACTGCAAAAGGCCTGGTTGTCTCAACCGGGCGCCCGGAGCGCCTTCGGCAATTGAATATTTATGCACCGATTGCCAAGCTCATTTTGAACGGCTGACCGGACTATTGAAATCAGTTGATATTCCCTATGAAACTAACAAATGCCTGGTCCGCGGTCTGGATTACTACCGCCGTACTGTTTTTGAAATTCAGCCAGTTGAAGAAGGGGCTCAGTCAACCATCGGCGGCGGCGGACGCTATGACGGGCTGATTGAACAATTGGGTGGTGAAAGCACGCCAGCAGTGGGTTTTGCCACTGGGATCGAACGCATTATTCTCAATCTAAAACGACAAAACGTTCCGGTTCCGACGACAACGGCACCGCAGTTTTTTCTAGCCTGGCTGGGTGAGGCATCCGGCCACATGGCTTTCGGCCTGGCAGCCGAATTAAGAGGCAAAGGTTTCCGATTGTTGCAGTCACTGAGCAGCCGCAGTCTTAAGGCCCAATTGCGCCAGGCCTCCTCCCTCGGGGTCAGCTATTGTCTTATTATTGGAGAGACCGAGATGGCAAACGGCAGCGTCATATTGCGGGATATGGCGGGGTCCGGACAAAGAACTATTCAACTGCAACAATTGATACCTGAGCTTAATTCACTCGTTTAGGCATCACCGCGGCAGAGAGCAGAATTCCACGTAAAATGGTATAATGCGTCGTTCAATGCAGATACCGGTGAGAATAATTTGCCCGCAGTACTTTAATCAAGTAAAATCTCACATCTAAAATCTGGTAAAGGAGCGGGCGATGGCTCATAGCGGAGAAGAGCAGGCTAAACTCAAAAAAAATAATACTCAGGCGGCTATTGAATATGCCCTGGCCGGCCGCTGGCGTGATGCCGTAACAGCTAATAAAGCTATTCTCGACCTTTTTCCGGACGATATAGAAGCGTTGAACCGCCTGGGGCGGGCTCACATGGAACTGGGCGAGTACACCGAAGCGCAACAGGCCTACCGCCGATCCAAAGAACTGGATCCATACAACAGCATAGCCGACCGCAACCTGAAACGTCTTAATGTACTTTCAACTTCCGGCCCTGGCAAAGCCAGTGTTGAGGGTGACAGGATCGAGCCAAAGGTATTCATTGAAGAAATCGGCAAAGCCGGAGTAGTTACTCTGGTTAATCCGGCCCCACCACAGGTACTGGCCAGGGTGGACGCCGGAGATAAAGCCCAGCTGAAACCGGGCAACGGCAAACTTACGGTTGAAACCGGCGATGGGGAATATCTCGGCATCGTGGAGGTTCGGCACGCTCTACGGCTGGCCAAGCTGATCAACGGCGGCAATAAATATTCAGCTACTATTGTCAGCGCTGATGAAAACAAGGTTGCGGTAATGATCCGAGAAATATATCAACATCCGTCTCAATCAGGACAACTGTCCTTCCCGGCCCGTCACAAAGCTTCGGCTCCGAAACCGGAACTGGAAGACCCATCGCTGGACGATATCGAAGCTACTCCGGAGGAAGAACCGGAGCTGGTTGTGGAAGAATCGGATGATGAATCCTATCCTGACGAAGACGAGGAAGAAGATGAAGAGGATGAAGAGGAACTGGAGGTTTAATTATGGTTATCGGTAAAACCCGTCCCATCAATATTGAAGACGAGATGAAAAGCTCCTATCTGGATTATGCCATGAGCGTCATCGTCTCCCGAGCCCTGCCTGATGTCAGGGATGGACTCAAACCGGTACACAGACGCATCCTGTATGCCATGAGCGACCTGGGGATGCACTACAACACTCCGTACAAGAAAAGCGCCCGCATCGTCGGTGAAGTTCTGGGTAAGTACCACCCTCACGGCGACAGTTCGGTTTATGACGCCATGGTGCGCATGGCCCAGGATTTTTCCATGCGTTATATGATGGTGGACGGACAGGGTAACTTTGGTTCAATGGATGCTGACCCTCCGGCTGCCATGCGTTACACCGAAGCGCGATTGATGCGTATTACCGGTGAACTGCTGGCGGACATTGATAAGGACACCGTTGATTTCGTCTCCAACTTTGATGATTCCCTGAAAGAACCTTCGGTACTGCCTTCACGCCTGCCTAATCTGCTGATGAACGGCTCAGCCGGAATCGCTGTGGGCATGGCCACCAATATTCCACCGCACAATCTCACGGAATTATGCGACGGAATTATTCATCTTATTGACAATCCCGAGTGCACCCTTGATGACCTGATGGAATACGTTAAAGGCCCGGACTTCCCGACTGCCGGACTCATCCTGGGTCAGGACGGTATCCGCAGCGCCTACGCCACCGGGCACGGCAAAGTAGTTATCCGTGCCCGAGCCCATGTCGCGGATGCCCAGGACAGCGGCAGCCGCCGCCAGATAATCATCACTGAACTTCCCTACCAGGTAAATAAGGCAGAATTGGTCAAGCGCATCGCCCTGCTATCGCGCGAACGCAAGGTTAACGGCATCGCCGAAGTAAGGGATGAAACCGACCGACAGGGACTGCGGGTAGTAATCGACCTGAAACGCGACGGAGAACCGCAGCAGATACTGAACAACCTTTACAAGCATACCAATTTACAGACCAGCTTCTTTATCAATATGCTCGCCCTGGTCAACAACCGCCCGGTAGTACTCAATCTCAAGGAAGCCCTAAGGCACTATATTGAATTCCGGCAGGAAGTCATTACCCGCCGCTCCAAATTTGAACTAAAAGCCGCCCGGGCACGGGCGCATATCCTTGAAGGTCTCAAGATAGCCCTGGATAACATTGACGCCATAATTAATCTCATACGCCGCGCCGAAAGCGCTGATGCCGCACGGCGTGAGTTGATGAGCCGCTTCCAGCTGTCGCAACTCCAGGCCCAGGCTATTCTCGACTTGCAGCTGCGTCGTTTGGCCAACCTGGAGCGCCAGAAGATACTGGATGAATACACCGAGGTACTCAAACAGATTTCCTACCTGGAAGACCTGCTGGCCAATAAGCATAAAATACTGTCGGTGATAAAATCCGATATCACCGATATTAAAAACCGGTACGGAGATGCCCGGCGTACCGAAATCCAGGCTCAGGGAGTCATTGATTTCCGGATGGAAGACCTGATTCCGCATCAAAGTATGGTGGTAACGCTGACAGAACGCGGCTTCATCAAGCGCGTACCCACCGAAGTCTACCGGCTGCAGCACCGGGCCGGCCGCGGCAAGAGCATCATCAAGACCCGCGAAGAAGATTCGGTACGCTTCATTATGGTAGCTGATACTCATGACAGTGTACTTCTGTTTACCAACCGCGGCAAAATATTCTCTATCCGCTGTCACGAAATACCCTGCGATATGCTGCGCACCGCCAAGGGCATGGCCATCATCAACCTGGTGCCGGTAGCGGAAAACGAGCGGATTACCTCCATGATCGCTGTTTCCGAGTTTAGCGAAAACAAGTCCTTGATCATGGGAACCGCCGGCGGGGAGATCAAACGCACCCAGGTATCGGCTTTCGCCGCGGTTCGTTCAAGCGGACTGATCGCCATGGACCTGCCCAAAAACGATGAACTTATCGGAGCCGTACAGGCCAACGCTGATGAAAATATCCTGATGATTACCCAAAACGGGCAATCTATCCATTTCCCGGTGGAAAACCTGAGAATTTCACAGCGTGCTTCCGGGGGTGTCCGCGGCATAACACTGGAACCTGGTGACCGGGTAGTCGGCCTGGACGTAGCCAGGCCGGGATATTGCGTATTGGTAATTACCTCAGGCGGCTACGGTAAGCTGACACCGGTCGAGGAATACCCCCTGCAGCATAGAGCTGGCTCAGGTGTTCTAACCTTCCGTGTCGTAGAAAAGACCGGCAAACTGGTGGCCGGAAAGGTTGTCGACCGCGAACACCAGGTGATGGTTGCCACCGCTGACGGCGTGGTAATGAGAACACCGGTCGGAGCGGAAGACGCGGAAAAGGGCATCATAGTCATGGGCCGAAGCACCCAGGGAGTCATCGTAATCCGCCCGGATGAGAACGATCGTGTAGTCACTTTTGCAAGTTTGGTGGAATAGGGCTTCTCCTGGCCTTTTATTAACGTCGGACCTGGATATTTACCGAGGTTAATGGCTGACATAAGTTCTATATCTTGACAACGGCAAAGGTGGTGGGGTAAAGTGTTAAAGAACAATTGTTCAGATAGGGGGACATCATGCCTAGAACAGCCCGCAAGACTCTTTCCGACCGACAGCTCAAAATGCTGGATTTTATCCGGGATTATTTTAATGACTTCGGTATTCCGCCCAGTATTCGTGACATTGTTACCGGGTGCGGTATCAGTTCCACCTCGGTTGCTGACTATAACTTAAAACATTTGGAAAGGGCCGGCTATATCCGGCGGCATCACGATGTATCCCGGGGTATTGAACTGCTTGGGTCCGAAGGCCGCACTCGCCAGCTAGTGCCGATGCTGGGTAAAATAGCCGCCGGCCGGCCGATTCCGGTACCGGACATTGACACCTGGAAACCGGAACTGGCATCTGAAAACGTGGATGTACCGGAGAGCATGATCGGCCACCGCAAGAATCTGTTTGCCCTGAAAGTGAGGGGCAATTCCATGATTGACGCCCTGGTTAACGACGGTGATATTGTCATTATGCAGGCAGCCAGTGAAGTGGAAAACGGTCAGATGGCAGCAGTATGGTTGAAATCAGAAAAAGAGGCGACTCTGAAACGTGTCTTCAAACAGGACGACGGCAAGATCCGGCTGCAGCCGGCCAATGTACTGATGACTCCAATGTATGAAAATGCTAAAAACGTAGTCATCCAGGGACGAGTCATCGGTGTAATTCGCAAACTTGCCTGATTAACTGTCAGACATAACCCGTAACGAAAAGTGAAACTAACCCTAATTGTAATAGAGGTAACCGCTACATGCCCACTGATCAGTTCAAGGAAATAGGCAAAGCTCTTTTCACCCGCGGCCTGGTATCTTCCCACAGCGGCAACCTGTCATTGCGCCTGGATAACAATCGGATGGCCATTACCCGCCGCGGATCCCAATTGGGTGCTTTAAAGGACGGGGATATCATCATTACCGGTATCAACAATGATGACGACCAGACTACGCAGGCCTCAGTGGAATTGCCGGTGCACCGTGCCATTCTGCAGCAGACTGGTGCTGCCGCAATCGTGCACGCTCACCCTCCGCACGCCATCGCCCTGTCGATGACCGAACCGGAAATAGTCTCGGAACAAGCTGAACTATATGAACTAGGTAAGATATCGGTGCTGGGCTGGAACCAGAACGTTAAACCGGGTTGTATGTCCGATGATATAGCCGATACACTCAAGGCACAGAAAATTGCCCTTATTTACGGCCACGGAACCTTCGCTATCGGCAAGGACTTGGAAGAGGCTTATAAATACACCGCCGGGCTTGAAGAGGCATGCCAGGTATTGTGGCTGGTAAAAACCTTGCGCAAGGGAAAATAATGACGTCATCCTTCGGCTTACTGTACTAAATATCAGGTCGAAAAAATCCGCCAAAGTCGGCATTTATCTTCTCGGCCTTATCTCATCAGGCCCCAGACCCCCCAGCCCACGCCGCCGATAGTCAGCCAATGCGTCAGGGAAATACTTCACCAGGATAACTCCCGTCAGCGCCGCCGCCAGCCAGGCTGCCTCGGATAAATCTGTCACCATCCAGGTAATGAAAGGCAGCAGGAGCAGACTGAGAGCGTTGCCCAGGACCAGATTACGGGTAAGCAGCCACACGCCCAGGATTACAGCCATCATCGCCATGATAACCACAGGATATCCATATACCAGGGAAGCCGCCGTTACTGTTCCGACCGCCGCGGCCATACCCTTGCCGCCCCGGAACTTAAGCCAGACCATCCAGTTATGCCCAGCCACCGCAGCAATACCGGCACCAAGAACGAACCCCGTCTCCACGTTAAGGATATAGTGCGCGGTAAGCACCGCAGCCGCCCCTTTGACAATGTCAATGGCGGCCACTGTCAAACCGGCTTTCCAACCGAGACGCCGCAGGGTATTAAGACCGCCGATATTTCCATCGCCCAGGGCACCGCGGCTGCCGGTGACTTTTCGAGCAACGAGATAGGCGGTAGGGATGCTACCCCAGAGATAACCCAGCGCCAAAGCCAGTATTTCCATATCAGCGCCTCCGGCAGGAGCTATTTCAGATAACCGAATTCTAGTTCCATACCGCCGGACTGTCCAGTTCCGGGTTGGCAGAATCTAAGTTCACAGGTTACTCAAGTACCAGTGCTGTCTTTCATCGTGGTAAGTCAAAGCTAATCGCATACGGGCAGGCCAAGCCACTCAAGTTCCTGATAGAATTTAAGGGTTTACTTAAAAACCGGTGTACACCATTCAGAATACTTGGTCAGATTCCCTTTGATAGCATTGAAGTAGAGATCCTTAAGTTTAGCGGTAACAGGCCCGACACCGCCGTTGCCCAGCGGGTGACGGTCAATCTCACAAACCGGTGTCAGGTGCGCTGCCGTTCCGGTGAGGAAACATTCGTCGGAAACGTAAAGTTCGTAACGGTCGACCGGACGCTCAATCACTTCCAGCCCCAGTTCCTGTCTGGCCAGGGTAATAACCGTATCACGGGTGATGCCGTTGAGGATATTGTTGTAGGTGGCCGGGGTTACCAGTTTGCCCTTCTGAATAAGAAAAATATTCTCGCCGCTACCCTCAGCCACGTGGCCGTCTGGAGTCAGCATTATGCCTTCGTCGAAGCCGTTTTCTATGGCTTCAGTCTTGGTCAGCGCATTATTGATATAAAGTCCTGTTGCTTTCACTGAAGGCGGGAACACATTATCATCCGGACGCCGCCAGGTAGATACTGAACAGCGGCAGGCATCGGTATCCAGGTAGCGCCCCCAGGGCATAGCAAAAACCAGGAAATCAGCGTCCAGGTCATGCAGCCGGACACCCAGCGCCTGGCTGGACTTATAGGCCAGCGGACGGATATAAGTGTCTTCCTTGAAACCGCATTTTTTTGTTACCTCAACGGTTATACGGCTCAATTCTTCAGCGGTCTGGGGGATTCCCAGTCGCAGCACCTTAGCGCCGTTCTTCAGCCTTTCCATGTGCTCCTGCAGGCGGAATATATAGAGCTGACCATGCTCTTCATTCCAATTGCCCCGGATTCCCTCAAAGAGCGCTGTGCCGTAATGCAGGGCATGAGTCATGACGCTGATTTTGGCATCCTCAAGGGGTATTATCTCTCCCTGGAAATAGCAATATGACGGCATGGCAACGCTCCTTTATTTGATGCTGTGGCTAAGGATTATAGCCCGTATAGAGAAAATTGCCAAATTCTACCCCACCCAGGTGCTAACTTCTTAAGGCAGATATCGTTTCAATAAGCGAAACAAAAAATTAAGTAAAGAGGTAGTGGCAGTGACAAACAAATTTCTGGCAAATCTTTTAGTCCCGGTTTTACTGTTAATTTCCTTGACCGCAGTTGCCTGCTCCACGCCCGCCAGCGGCGCTCAGGATGACTTCAGTGAGAGTGATGCGCGGCAAAAGGCAGAGCTGTTTGTGAAAAATAGTCAAACCTTTACCTATGATGGTATCAACCAGACCCTGGAATTAACAGAGACCCTTTACCCTGATATCGAAAACACCTGGCAATTTGTATTCCAGTTTGAAAGCCGCCATGCCGGGTATGGAGATCGTGATGGACAGATACTCCTTCAGGTAATAACCCCGCATGAAGTTATCATAACCGTCCAGGACGGAGAAATCATCTCAGCCCTAATGGACGGTGCGTGGGACATGACTAACCAGGAGATGCAGGGAGAATAAAGCTTTTCCCATTCTAGGAATACCTACAGGTAGTCGAATAGTATTCGGACCGGATAACTATAACCCGGTCCGAATTGCTTTACCCATTTTGTTTCTGGATAGAGAAAAGGTCTATACCTTTTTTGACGCCCACTGCTCAGCCAGGTCACCGGCTACCGGCAGCTTGTAATGTTCCCCCTGGTAAGCTTTAATCATCAGTATCAGCCACAGAATAAAGGCTACAATACCGATGAAAGCATTGATAACCCAGCCGATGAAGGGAATAAAACCCAGTATCCAGGTGACAATGCTGAGGCCGCCGAAAACTATAATGGATTGAGCGGCGTGAAAACGAACGAACTGGCTTTTACTCTCAATCAAATACAGGATGAGACCGCTGACCCAGACAGCCAGGTAGCATAAAAGGCCAGCCACATTGCTCTTCAATCCGGTAGAACTGTCTTCCATCTCCAACCTCCAACTTCAATTAAATATAGAATATACTTGCCCCAAGCCGTGGTCAAGCATAAAAACAAATTCGTTTTTTTGGAAGGTTCCCGGCATCAGACGGTCGGTTTGGCTTTAACGTTCTCACCCAGGCGGGTTACACCGGTAACCCCCTTTATACCTTCCAGCTTGGAAATAAGACGGGCTAACTGCGACAGGCTGCGGGTTTCAATAGCCAATACAATAGTGGTAACCCGGTCCGGACTTTCAGTTACATTCATACTGTTGATATTGATCTTTTCATCCGCGATGAGGGTGGAAACATCCCTTACCAGGCCGACACGGTCCCAGGACACTACCTGCAGCCGTACCGGATAGAGTTTTTCGTTGGAACCCCAGGCCACCCGAATCAAGCGCTCCGGTTCATCCTCCCTGACTACATTGTGGCAGTCAGCCCGATGAATGGTTACACCCTGGGCACGAGTGACAAAACCCACTATCTCATCACCCGGCAGCGGCTGGCAGCAACCAGCCATCTTGGTCAGGATGTCTCCCATCCCCATAACCGAAATACCGGTATCAACCACTTTCTCATGAGGAGCGGTTTTATCAGAATTGTCTTGAGAAACGCTGGTTGTGGGTTCAGTTGGCGCTAATTGCGATAGAGCCACGGAATGAGCCGACAATCCACCATAACCGATAGCGGCCAGAAAATCATCAGCATTATCATGATTAAAGCTCGCGGCCAGCGTCTTGAAATCCGGGATCTTAAGACCCATGTGACGGAATTCTTTTTCAAGTATTTCCCGGCCTTTCTCAATATTGACCGTCCGTTCCTGTTTTTTGAACCACTGACGTATCTTGGTTATTGCATGTGAAGTCTTGACGTACCCCAGATTTGGATTAAGCCAGTCCCGAGAAGGCCCCTTGTCCTTTCGGGTAGTTACTATTTCCACCACTTCACCGTTACGGAGCTGATAATCCAGGCTCGCCAATTTTCCATTGACCTTGGCGCCAACGCAGCGGTGCCCTAATTCCGTATGTACACGATAGGCGAAATCCAGCGGAGTGGCACCCTTCGGCAGGTCCTTGATTTCACCGCCCGGGGTAAAGACAAACACCTGGTCATTGAAAATGTCAGTTTTAACCGATTCCAGAAATTCTTCAGCACCGGACAGGTCCCGGTGCCAGTCCACCAGTTGTCGCAGCCAGGAGATACGGTCTTCATTATGTTCCGCCGAACGTTCACCGCCCTTATAGCGCCAGTGAGCGGCCACGCCGTACTCGGCCAGCCGGTGCATTTCATAGGTGCGTATCTGGATCTCCAGAGGTGTGCCCTTCAGCGACAAAACAGCCGTATGAAGGGACTGGTAACCGTTAGGCTTAGGGTTTGCGATATAATCATCAAAAGAACCCGGGATAGGATGCCACAGATTATGAACCGTACCCAGCGCCGTGTAACACTCATTGACTGTATTGACCAGCACCCTGATAGCCAAAAGGTCATAGATTTCATCAAAGTGGCGGCCTTGGGCGGCGTATTTTTCAGCCTTCTGGTTCAGCGAGAAAATATGCTTGGCGCGGCCGGTTATTTCCGGATTCAAACCGGCATTTTCAAACTCTGCTTTAAGAATATCTATTATTTTACTGATAAATTCTTCACGCTGAGCGCGCTTGCCAGCCAGCAGCCGGGCCAACGATTTATAGCGCTGGGGATGCAAATAACGGAATGACATATCTTCCAGCTGCCACTTAATTTCCCAGATGCCCAGCCGATGGGCTAAAGGAGCGTAGATTTCCAGGGTTTCCCGGGCAATATCTTTCTGTTTATCCGGTGGCATGGCATCCAGGGTGCGCATATTGTGCAGCCGGTCCGCCAGCTTGATAAAAACGACCCGCAGGTCTTCCGCCATGGCTACCAGCATCTTGCGCAAATTTTCCGCCTGGCGTTCATAAGTTGTATTGCCGGAAAAACGGGTTTCACCGGGAGCGGCCAATGAAAGCTTAGCCAGCTTGGTAACCCCGTCAACCAGCTTGGCAACTTCAGCACCGAAGCGGGACTCTACCTTTTCCAGGGTTATTGCTGAGTCTTCCGGCACGTCGTGCAGCAGCGCCGCGGCAACCGCGGCAGCATCGAGCTGCAATTCCGCTAGTTCCAGGGCTACAGAAAGGGGATGATTTATGAAAGCTTCGCCTGATTTGCGGAACTGTCCTTCATGAGCTGAGGCCGCAAAGTCATAAGCCGCCTTGATCAGGTCTATTTTTTCCGGCGGCAAATAGCGGGCGCAGGCGTCAAAAAGGACGGTGGCTTCCATTTGATTTACCATAAAATGATTACTTCCAGTATAACAAAATAGCCGCCAGCTGTCAGTTATCTGATAGAAATCACGATTTACCAGCGTATTGACGTGAATTAGGCGCAGGATTGACCAATAGGCGCGGCGCCACCGATTTTCAGGCAGCTATTCTGTTCATGACTAATCCGTTCCTGGCGGTAACTCTTCGCCCTCTCCGGTCTTATCAGGCGGTTCTTCTTCTAATTCCTCAGGCGGATGAGTGTCCGGCAGCCGTTCCTGGGGTGAAGCTGAACCTTCTTCCTGCAACGGACTGAAGAGGCGAGGGTCAAGTTCATCCGGGTTATCAGTTTCCGGATGTATCTCCTCAGATTGCACCTGGTTCTCGGTTCCGTTTTCGTTTTCTTCAGACCCAGGCTTTGGTTCTATTTCATCTCTGGAGGTTTCTTTTTCATCATTCATATCAGTCTCCAAAAAGTATATTCAACCATGGCCGGCTGGCCAATACCAGGGTCAGGGATATGACCTGCAGCAAGAAGAACCAGACCGCATAGCGCAGCGAATTGACTTTATTTTTCATCACTACCGCATTCCACTCATAGGAAGAGATAAAATGGGTGGTCAAGCGCCTTTTGGTAAACTGTGATGGCTGTGAACTGTAATAATCCCGCAAAGGGCGAGGCTCGGGGTCACGGAAATAGGGGCGTCTGACCCAGCTGCGCATGGCCAGAATCACCGTCATCACATAAAAAACAATAGGAACAGAGAACATCACCATCGGCAGCGTTTCATGGAAAGTGCCCAAAATGGCTGCTTGAGCGGCCGCTCCCATACCAATGACAACACTTGAAACAAACAGCAGGGTGCCGGATTTGCCGTCCAGGGACTCAATCTGACGCATCTGGACTTCCAAGCGGTCTTTAACTTCATTATAAACTAACTCCAGGCTGGGCAGTTCCTGTTCTGCCCTCTCGGTATCCTGGTGTTTTTCATCAGTTTCGGCAGCATCCATGGCAGACCCTGAGCACCCCTTTCCTGAGGATAATAACACAAAATGACAGGGATTCAGCATACTCTATGGCAGGGTAATTTTCAATGGGTGGCAGGGGGTTAACTCCAAAATAAAACGGGCGCGTTTGCCCGTTTTATAATCCAACTTCTTATAATGACCTGGTCTTGGTATTAACCTCAATAGTCTCGCGAACTAAATGGCCTCTTTTCCAAAACCACTGGTGGTATAACGATTCATGCCTTTATCAATTAACAGAGCTTGAATCCCTCGCTCCTCAAACAGAGACAATGAATCCGTCACTCCCATTACCATAGCCGCCGTAGACATAGCATCGGCGTAAGCTGTATCAGCGGCTATAATAGTGGCTGAGGCAATCTCCCGAGGCGAGTGTCCCTGCCGGGGATCAATGATATGGTGCCAGCTGTAATCAGCGGTGAAAGCGTTTTCGTAGTCACCGGAAGTCGCCAGACAGTCATTTGAAGTCTGCAGAACCTCATAATACCCGGATAGAGCGCGCGGGTGATTTACGGCAACCTTCCAGGGCTGACCATCCTGCCGCATACCCCTCAGCGACATATCACCCCCGGCTTCAACCATAACCCTTGTCAGATTGCGGGCTTTAAGCAGTGCCGCTGCCTGGTCCACCACATAGCCCTTAGCAATACCATCAAGGGTTACTTTCATGCCGGGCAAAGCCAATCGAACATCTCGGTCCTTGATTTCAACACCGCGATAATCAACCAATTCCCTGGCAGCCGCAATGTCACGCTCGGCTGGCGGACCACCTCCCTCAGCGAAGCTGCGGGAATAAAGATTCAACAGGGGGGTCATGGTTACGTCAAAAGCTCCACCGGTCATGCTCGAAAATGCCGTAGCCTTCTGCAGCACCCCGACCAGTTCCGGGGATGCGTTGGCCACAGAACCTGTATTGTTCAGAATGGAGAGTTCGCTTGCCTGATCATGGCGGGAAAGAATCAGCGATAAGCGCTCAATCTCGGCAAAGGCATCCTCGATAGCCGCTTCAGCGCGACTGTTTTCAGTATCAATCAGTTTGATAGTAATAAAAGTGCCGAGAAGCGACCGGGTTTCTTCAAATTCTCGGGCACTACCGGATTCGACTATTTCTTTAACACCCCAGCCGCCAAGAGCTAACACCCCGGCTCCAACGGCGGTGATACGCACAAAATCACGGCGATTCATTTCTCTGTTCATATGGGCTCCCCTAATTCATCAAGCAAATATTTCAGTCATTTTTGATGTGATAACGGCAGCTATCAAAAGAACGCCTACCGCAACCAGCACCGTCAGCACCGCCGCGGAACGTTTCTCTCCGGCTGATACCGCCTCAGCTGCGCGACGGGCCTTTTCATATCCGGCGCCAGGTGTAATGGCATTCCAGTAGCAGCTTTCAATGCAGCGGCCACAAAAAACACATGTATTTACGTCCAATTGATAATCACTCAGTTCATAGGTCAAATCACATTTAAGACATCTTTTGGCGTCAGCTACCGCTCCCGTTTGCGGCAGCAGTTGTTCCGAAGCCACCTGGCTGCCGTCAGCGGCTTTCAGGTATTTGACCGGAACAGGAGAAGGGAATTTGCTTTTGAAATCACGCAGAGGCGTCACAGCTTTGGCTGATTCCGGCGGCGCTAAAGGCTGGTCAATATCACCGGCACCACCCAGATAGCGGTCCACCGCGGCTGCCACCCAACGCGCCGCCGCGATGGACTGGATTACCGAACGCTGCTCATTAACCGCGTCCCCGGCAGCGAATACTCCGGGGCTGACACCCATAGGTTCCTTTTTAAGGTCATCATTATTTATAGTAGAAATGATACTGTCGACGGCAAATACTTCTTCATCCTCAGGCAGCGTGTCATAACAGACTTCATTATCACTGTCATAGCCCAGCGCCCGAATTTTTAAGGCTCCGATGCCTTTGGCATCACCGTTTTCAGTGATAACCCGGTAAAACATGGAGGAAGAATGCACGGTAACGCCTTCAACCAGCGCTTCGTCAACATCCCAGGATTCAGCTTCATCTCCGCCGGTGTGCTCCTGACCGAAAATATGAACCTCGGTCGCTCCGCCGCGGGCGGCGGCCAGGGCAATTTTAAAGGCGGCGGCGCCGCCGCCGAGTACTGCTACTTTCTGACCGAACGCAGGAGTCTGTCCGGCTTCAATCTCCTCAAGTAATGGGGTACCTTTAATAACTCCTTCATGGTCGGAGCCGGGTATCGGCAGCTTGATAGACTTGCCCCATCCCTTAACACCAACAGCCAGAGCCACGGCATCATAGCCTTCTCCCAGGAGTTTTTCGGTCGATTCCACCGACGAATCGGTTTTGATCTCTACACCGAGATTTTCAATAATGCCGATTTCATCAGCTACCACATCTTTGGGCAGTTGATAATCAGGAATACTGGACAGCATTTTACCGCCTTTATCCGGCAATGCTTCAAAAACTGTCACTTTATGACCAAGCAAGTTTAAAAAATAGGCTGTGGAAAGACCGGCAGGGCCGGAGCCTACTACGGCTATCTTCTTGCCGGTTGCCGGGGCTGGATTGAGCTGCTGCTGCCACAAGCCGGTATCATTCGCCGCGGCGAAGCGCTTCAGTGCCCGCAGCTGCAGCGACCCCTCATATTTGCCGCGCTGGCATTCAGACTCGCAGGGACGTTTGCAAACATGACCCAGTACCAGCGGGAAGGGAACTTTTTCCCGCATAACCGCCGCTGCTTCACCAAACTTACCCTCAGCAATGAAACGCGCATAACGTGAACCATCAACACCAGAAGGACAGGCTTGGGAACAAGGAGCTGAACGCATTCGTTTATCCACCAGTTTGGACCGATCAACAGTTATGGCATCGACCGGGCAGATACGGCTGCAGCGGCCGCAGGCAGTGCATTTAGTTTCCGACCAATTGAATTCCTGGTGGCGGCCGAAATCTTTAACACGGCGTCCTATCTTATCTTCCGGAACTACGGTAACTTTATTAGTATCCTTCTTGCTCAAATCAGTTATCCTCCATCACCCGTCAGCTAACGTCCCTGCAACCGCCCGAAAAGGCCGGCAAACCAGGCTCTGATCTTTAACACTATATCCATTGTTGCCCCGACCGGGCACAGATAATGACACCAGAAGTCATGGACAAACATGGCAATACCCAGCATAAAAGCTACCAGGAGCCATGAAAGGACATCACCCTCCAGGCTAAACAGGGTATTCCACGGTTCAAACACCGCCAACTGTGGCTGGCGGAAAATCAGCACCATAATCACGATCAGCCAGAGCAGGAAATATCGGGTATTGCGTAGCATCAGCTGACGCCGGGTGACCGGCCGGACTTTACTGCCGCCGAGGAAATGGGCTCCTTCCTGAACAGCACAGAAAGGACATATCCAGAAACACCAGAAATTTTTCGCGAAAATCAGCGCCAGCCCGATAAGGCCGAAAACCAGCAGGTAAAGATAAAGGTTGGTTACCGGTGAGGGCGCGTATCCGATGGGGAAGACCACAAAGTTAATCAATGACAGCATACCGGAAAGCATAATGCCGAAAACAATAAACCCGAATGCCAGCATGACAAAACGCGGCCAGCGCAATTTGCGCAAGGCCGGAAGCAAACGGAAAGCCAGCACCAGACCTAAACCAACCAGCAGCAGAATTTCCGGGGTACCGAATTTGATCTGTTCTTTAGGCCCGACATACGGCTGACCAAGGTGTTCCGCTAAAAGCAGGCGGGAATTATACACACCCTGGGCTACGCCTGAGGAGGAACGGGTGGCCCCGCTGACACCGTCAATATCCTCCTTAAGAGTGAAGGGAGCGGAAAAATCCTTGCCGATGTACTGGGTGAAATATTCATACTCATGAAGCCTTCCATACCAGGCTTCGGTTTCCTTGTGCTCGGCAGCGATTACATTGAGGATAGTCCCGTCATCGCTCCAGGCCACCTCCACCAGGACCGGGCCGCCGTATCCCTGCCCCTGTCCGGTAGTTATATAACCAATTTGTGAACCATTGGCACTGGCAGAATAGAGGTATTGATTTTCCGAAGGCACACTGCTGATCAGTTCATACTCTGTGGCCTCCGGCATGACCTCTGAGAAATATTGCTCTACGTCAGTACTGAGGTTGAGTTCACCGTAAGTCCAGGCACCCAGTAAACTGACAATGGCGCCGATGACCAGGATTTTTTTTCCGTGAAGTGTCCAGAATTCATTTCGCGCCAATTCAAGCCCTCGCTTCCTTGCCCCGCTCGTAACCACCAGCCACCCTGTAAATTGTAATAACTTTTATTAATTATAGCGGTTAATGTTGGTTAAAAAGAATAGCACTAAGATGGTAAAGCGTCAACCTTATCAGGGTTTCAAAAACTTCAGAGTGATTATTGATTCATTTGCGCTTTAAAAACAAAAAAAAGGGGGGCATATTGGCGCTGCCCCCCCTTTAAAGTAAAGAATTTTACTTGTGAACAAAAGCCATATCTTGGTCATAGATAGGCAGGTCTTTTTCCCACCATTCGTTGGGGTTTTTCAGGCCGTAACCGAATGCCTTGCTCATATCGGTAAAGAAACCGTTGAAGAGCGAAGTAGTACCGGAGATAGCCCGGACCGTATCATGGATGATTGCGTCATCCGATGAATTAAAGACGCAAGCCGCCTGGCAGGCGCGGCAGCGAGGGCACCTCAGCAGCGACAGCCGGAAACCGTCAAAACCGCCGATATAGTTCTGCATCTCATTCTCGTCCTCGAATTCCGAATCCCAGCGGGATTTGCCCAGCGGCATGGCATTATAGGGACAGGCCTCGGCGCAGATGCCGCAGCTCTGGCAGAAAGTGAAGACTCCGGCATCAATAGGCCGGGTCGGCGCCAGGGGCATATCAGTAATGATGCGGTTCATGCCGCGGATCGTGTTGCCGTATTTGTAGGACGTCAGATTCATGCAGGCGCGGGAATGTTCACCGACACCAGCCAGAGCCCCAAAGGGATTTGAAGGCGACAGGCTGCTGGAAGTTCCATCCATGTGCAGGTAACCCAGTCCATGAATGAAGGCATGCATATTGGCCGAAATCTTGTACATACGGTCATAGGAAAGACCGCTGGCATTGGCCCCGGCCGGCTGGGTAAAAGTCAGCTGAGTAGGCTGCAGCGAGGTCCAGACAATGATATTTTTTGCCTTGTTGGGGATGATGTACTCG
Organism: Dehalogenimonas sp. NIT-SK1; assembly: GCF_055384165.1. Classification (NCBI taxonomy): domain Bacteria; kingdom Bacillati; phylum Chloroflexota; class Dehalococcoidia; order Dehalococcoidales; family Dehalococcoidaceae; genus Dehalogenimonas; species Dehalogenimonas sp. NIT-SK1. The sequence continues at coordinate 21,263 of NZ_AP042352.1, read as the reverse complement.
GTTTCAGTTTCCTCCGGAAAATCAACATCGCGGAAAACATACCGCTTGCCGCCCTGCTGCGAATAAATCAGTTTTTTGGTTTTCTCGGTAAGTTCAACAACACCGAGTTCAGCGCCCCCGAAGAAGCGGAGCGCCGCCGTCAGGGTGCGCAGATTCTCTTCCGGAGTACCCTGCCAGGCGGGATAGGCACCACCGGTGGGCTTGGTGAAATCCGCCGGAGTGTCCATTTCCTGGACTTCCCGGTTCACCGTAACCGAACCGTCAAAGTTGTTGCGGAAAACCCGGGTAAAGGAGCCGGCGGCCGACAAAGCCGCGTCCCGGATATCCTCTTTATAGGAAGGGTAAAGCTCCTGCATGAAGTGCGTATCCCGGCCTTCATCCTTCAATGCCCGTATCTGGGCAACAACAGGGTAGTCCTCGGCGTTACTGGAACGGGTAGCCGATATCAGGCGGTCATCATAGTTGATGCGCTGAATCTGAGACCAGTCAACTTCGTTGGACATCTGCTCATGTTCCAGTTCCTTAACATACCAGGGGTGCTTTGAACCCTCCCTGATAGTTGAAGACAGTTCATCCAGGTCATGGAAAGTCGGCGCGGTAACCGCAGCCACTCCGGCACCGGCCGTGCCGATACCGAGTCCTTTCATAAAATCACGGCGTGATACCGTGCTGTGAAATTTGCTCATGTAATTATCTCCTTTTTATCTTTGAATCAGCGGTCTTCCCCGCCGCCATCCGGTCTCTCCCGGAAGTCAATTGCCATTCAGCCTCCGTTTAATTCATTTGTACTTTAGCAATATATTTACAGTATTTATTGTAAGCACCGTAAATAAAATTGCGCATCGTACAAAAGGACTAGAGGCTCTAAGCATTTGGTATAATTTTAGATATACTCAGGTATATATACAGGGAGCTAAGTCCATAATAACTTTAGTTGTTTATTTGGAGCCGTTAGTATTACTTAAAGTTTAGAAACAACAAACGGATTAAACGGGGGGAATAATACTCTTACTGCAAAAAAGTGGAAACATATAAATAGTTAGTATATAGAAAAAAATTTCGGATAGGTTTATTGGGACATTCGAACAGTCAAACGCTGCTCAACTGGAAACTTCAATCAGTTTAACGATAATAACAACAATAGCCATTACCGCTGCGGTAACAACCAATAAACCTACAAAGATGTTGGCGGCGTGACGCGGCTTACCGGTTTCCTTTTTTTGGACCATAGATCAATAAACCCCCGACGAACCTTAAGGATAATATCCATTACGGCGCCTACCGGGCATAGGTAGTGACACCAGAAATTATAGACAAAAGCGGCACCGGCCAGGGCGAAAAACATCAAAACCCACTGGTCGGTAGTGCCTTTAAAGCTGAAAAGCACATTCCATGGTTCAAAAACAGACACCGACGGATTTTTCAGGGCCAACACCAGGAAAAGGGCTAAGAATAAAAGCACATAACGGGTATTCCGGAATAACTTGAACCATTTTACATCAGGTTGAACCCTGATTCGGAAAACGGCATGAATAAATTCCTGCACAGCCACATAAGGACAAAGCCAGAAGCAATAGTAATTCTTCCCCAGCAACACCCCCAGCCCCAGGACGCTGAAAACGATGATATAGATGATGACAAAGGTTTCCAGGTGTGGCGAATAACCGACCAGCCAGGAGGCAATATTGGTCAGACTGAGCGGTATGGACAGCCAGATGCCTAAGACTATTAGACCGTAGGCCATGGTATAGTTTCGCAGCCAGGTATACCGGCGGATTAGCGGCAGTGACCGTAGCAGCACCACAGATAGAATTCCAACAATAACGGCTATTTCAGGAGCCCCGAATTTGATGGGGTCCCCGGGACCGGTGTAGGGTTGTCCCAGGTAGTCGGCCAAAACATCACGCCCAATGCGTAAACCCACCGCCACTCCGTTGCAAGAAACCGTTGAGCCGCTTACAGCGTCAATATCATCTTCCAGGCGCAAAGGCTGGCTGAAACTGCGTCCGGTATACTGCCCAAAAAAATCCTGTCGCTCAAGAGCTCGCCACCACGGCAGGTCTTCATGGTGCTGGGGAATATTGACCGCGGTGATGGTTCCTTCAAGGGTCCAGTTAACCATAACCGTCATCGGGCCTCCGTAGCCCGGCCCTTCGGAAGCTGTTATATAGCCCAGTTCTTTCCCGGTTTCGTCTCTGGCAAGATAAAGCGTAGCGCCGCCGGCAGTCCGCACCGCCGCAAACTCCGCCGCTTCAGGCATAACATCCGGCAGAAACTGTTCATTACCGGACAGACCCTGGCTCAACTGTCCGTAAAAACCGGCTCCGATTAAGAGTATTACCGCCAGGGCAAAAGTCAGCCTGGAGGCGTGCCTTTTTATAAAGCTACCGGACGGCATAATAGCCTTGGTCGGAGATAATTCTGTCAGCAACAGAAGCTATGCAATTTAAAAAATTCATCATTGAGGCGCTCATTATGACCAGCGCCCGACACAAGGCCGAGCGCTTGAGCTGGATTTCGTTATTATATGCCGGTATTCAGCGGCTTACAAATCACCGGGAGACCACCGCCGGTGTCTTGCGGCGTCCGATGATGCGGGTCAGCCAAATAGAGATTTCATACAGAACTATCAGCGGCGCAGCTACCAGTGATTGGGTTACCGGGTCAAGCGTAGGCGTAATAAAGGCGGAAAGCACAAAAGCCAGAACAATCCATATCTTGCGCTTGGATGCCAGCCACTTGGAAGTAACAATGCCGGCAACGGACAGAGCACCGAGTATAATGGGCATCTCAAAAGCCAGGCCAATGGCCACCAGCAGCCGAAGCACCAGGTCAATATAAGTGCTGATGCGAGGCGCTACATTGACCACATCGCTGCCGAACTCAAACAGGAAGTACATGGTAACCGGCAGCGCCAGGAAATAGGCAAAGGCCACTCCGGCCAGGAACAGGCCGACAATAAAAGGAAAGCCGGTAAAAATAACTTTCTTTTCTTTGGGTGTAAAAGCCGGCATCAAAAAGGCGAAAAACTGGTATAAAATCCAGGGCATGGCCACAATAAAACCGGCGGTCAGGGCTACCCGGAAATAGACACTGATATACTCAAGAACGTCAATGGCCTGGACTTTATCCGCCAGTTCCCCCGCCGGGGTAAGCAGAAGAAGAACCAATTGGTCACCGAAAAACATGGCGATGACAGTACCGGCAACAATACCGAGAATAGAGCGGAGAAAGCGCTGCCGCATCTCGGTGAAATGCTGGGTGATGGGCAAACGTCCTTCTTCGTCGGTCATTTTATCCGATAGATCCTTCCAGTTGCCTGTTATTTTTTACCGCTTCCGCTCAGGAAGTTGTCTAAGTTCTTGCTGCTTGTAGAGCCGGAGGACTTGCCCGTTTTGGCAGCGCTTGATGACTTGGGTGAACTGCTGTCAACAGCCTTGGTGAATTCCTTGGTCATGTCGGAAGTAACCTTGCGGAAACCGCGCAGAAACTCACCAGCTTTTTTGGCAAATTCAGGAATCCGGTTGGGACCGAATATAAGCGTGGCGACAACTAGAATCGTGACGATTTCAAATGTTCCCATCCCGAATAAATTCATCTTGCCACCTGTATCTTAATCAATGATTCAACACTACAAAAATTCAACTTTGGTTCTTTCCGGTCCCGCTGTCTTCTTGAGAGCGCCGGTTTATCTCTTCAGCTATCTCCCCGTCTTCCAGCTTGGATACCACCTCAGGTTTATCAGTGTCATCCCCGCCGACCGCCTGACGCAGCTGCCGCACGCCCTTGCCGAGATTTTTACCCAGCGCCGGAACAAAAGCAGCGCCGGTAATCAACAGTATAATTACTATTATCAGTATTATTTCAACTGGTCCAAGCCTCATAACAACGCCTCGGGAAACACCCCGCAGTTTCAGTCCGACCTGCGGGAAAGTTTTTTCTAGGTTTTTTCAGAAGTATCGGCTTTCGGGGCCTGGGTGTCCGGTTTTTCCTCAACTACCTCGGCTTTGGGCTCTTCAGCCGGCTGCTCCGTCTTGGGCTCTTCTTTCTTTTCTTCCTTTTCTTCATCCTCACCGGATGAAGCCTTTTGGAAAGATTTCAAACCCTTGCCCAGGGCTTCACCCACCTGCGGCAATTTACCGACGCCGAAGATAAGCAGGACAATAACCAGGATGATAACTAGTTCCATTGGTCCCAAACGCATTTCCAACCTCCTGAATTAGGGCAGGTAATTTCTGCTAACTATTGGATAATAATACTCTGCCAACGCCGTCTTTGTCAATTGGTACTAAACATAAAACCAGTAAAAACAGGCATAAATTAGCAAACTATTATTTTGTTTGCTAATTCGCGGAAACCGGGACCGGGGATTTGGACATCTATATTTAGAACACTTGTGTATTAACACCCCGTATGTTATGATAAAAAAGAGCTTTAACATTTAACAGGGATGGTGAAAAACGAATGGAAAAGAATACGGAAAGACAGAAAGCCCTGGAGATAGCTGTCGGTTTGATTGAGAAACAGTTCGGCAAAGGCTCCATAATGAAGTTATCAGATGCCGCTTCCACAGTACCGGTTGAGGTAATTCCTTCCGGTTCTCTGGCTCTGGACCTGGCGCTGGGAGTTGGCGGCTTACCCCGCGGTCGGGTTACCGAGATCTACGGACCGGAAGGCTCCGGTAAAACGACTCTGGCCCAGCATATTATCGCTGAATGCCAGAAGAGGGGTGGCAAGGCTTTCTATATAGATGTAGAGCACGCCTTCGACCCCAAGTACGCCAAGATCTGCGGTATTAATCTTGATGAGCTTTATATCGCCCAACCGGATGCCGGCGAGGAAGCACTGGACATCTGTGAAAAGCTGGTCAGGAGCGGCGGCGCCGACCTGGTAGTGATTGACAGCGTTGCGGCGCTGGTGCCTAAAGCCGAACTCGACGGGGATATGGGGGATTCCCACGTTGGATTGCAGGCCCGCCTGATGAGCCAGGCTTTACGCAAGCTGACAGCAACTATCGGTAATACCGGCACCGCTGTGATATTCATTAATCAGCTGCGCGAAAAGGTGGGCATAATGTTCGGTAATCCGGAGGTTACCCCCGGTGGGAGGGCGCTCAAGTTTTATTCTTCAGTCAGAATAGACCTTCGCCGCATGGAAACGTTGAAAGCCAACAATACCGCCATCGGCAGCCACGTCAAAGCCCGGGTAGTCAAGAACAAAGTAGCACCGCCGTTCCGGGTTGCGGAATTCGACATCATGTTTGACTCCGGTATTTCCCGTGAAGGCAACCTGATTGACCTGGGAGTGGAAAACGAGGTCATCAAAAAATCCGGCTCTTTCTTCTCCTACGGGGAAACCCGGCTGGGGCAGGGACGTGAAGCGGCCCGGAATTTCCTGCGCCAAAACCCGGAGATAACCGAAACCATAGAACAGGCCATTCGGGAAGCAGCCGGGCCCGGTCGGATTGAAGTCGAGGCTGAATAAGCAGTCTCCCTCAAATTTTTGGACTTGTCGGGGAAATATAATCATGCCCAAACGGCAAACAGGCGCCAGGCCGCTTGCCGAAGGCGCCGCAGCAGATATATATAAGGAAACATCAACGCCGGCAACGGATGAACGGCCGGTTAAGGAACAGGATGCCGCCTGTTATCAAGCCGCGGTCAGGCTGTTGTCCCATAGGGCGCGTTCCGAAGCTGAAATGCGACAGCGGCTGAAGCACAAACAGTTTGAGCCAGCCACCATTGAACGCATACTCGGGCGGTTGAAAGAATCGGGGTTGCTGGATGACGAGGCCTTTGCCAGAGCTTGGAGCGACAGCCGGGCTTTCGGCAGCCCCCGCGCTTCCCGTGTCATCAGGCTTGAACTCAGGTCCAAGGGTATTGCCGCGCAGACAGCTGAGGAGGCGATCGTTGGCCTGGATGACGCTGAATCAGCCTACAAGGCAGGGATTTCTCGGGTCGGCCGACTGACCAAGCTGCCGCCGGCTGAAGCCCGGCGTAAACTGGCTGACTTCTTACGCCACCGCGGTTTCAACTGGGAAATAATAGACCAGACTTTAAAGCGGCTGGAATCGGAAAAACTGCTGGATGAAGTTGACACTAATTAAATAACATCTTAGTATTAGCCGGCTACCCCCAAGTACCGGCAGCCAATCAAAATAATAACGGGGGTTTTATATATAATGGGTCTTGATAATGTATTAGCTATCTTTTTTAGTTTTGTCATCGGCGCCATCTTCGGCGGTATGGCAATATTCATCTCCCGGGGCACCATGGTTTCCCGTCAGCTCAAAGTAGCCCAGCGCAAAGCCTCCCACACTATCGCTGAATCACGGATTGAAGCCAGGAATATTACCCAGCAAGCCCGTGAAGAAGCTGAAAAGCTGCGGCATACCGCTGAGTCGGAACTGCGCGAACGACGCTCTGAACTGGCCCAGCAGGAAAATCGGGTTACCCAGAAAGTGGAAACCCTGGAACGCAAACTGGAAAATCTGGACCAGCGTGAACGAGCCCTGCTCAACCGGGAAAAATCCATCGAAGAAGAGTTTGAAAAAGTCGAAACCCTGCGCAGCCAGGAACAGCAGAAACTGGAGGCCGTCGCCGGTCTGACCACCCAGGAAGCCAAAGAGCATCTCCTGGAAATGGTGGAGTCTGAGATGCAGCAGGAAACCTCCCGCCGGATCCGCCAGTGGGAACAGAAAATCAAGGAGGAAGCTGACGAAAAGGCCCGCGATGTTATCATCCAGGCCATTCAGCGCTGCGCTTCTGATATCGTTGCCGAAACCACTGTCAGCGTGGTGGCTATCCCCAGCGACGAAATGAAGGGGAGGCTCATCGGCCGTGAAGGCCGCAACATCCGCGCCCTGGAACAGGCCACTGGAGTTGACCTCATCATTGACGACACTCCGGAAGCGGTTACAGTCAGCAGTTTTGATCCGGTCAGGAGAGAAATTGCCCGCCAGGCTTTATCCAAACTGGTCATTGACGGCCGCATTCACCCGGCGCGTATTGAAGAAGTAGTCACCAAAGCCAGGGAAGAAGTTGACGCCGCCATGCAGACCGCGGGAGAGCAGGCAGCTTATGCCGCCGGAGTACACGGACTCCGTCCGGAATTAATAAAAATGATGGGGCGGCTCAAATACAGAACCAGTTACGGACAAAACGTGCTGCAGCACTGCGTGGAGGTCGCTCAGCTGGCCGGCATGATGGCTACTGAGTTGGGAGTCAATGTGAATATCGCCAAGCGGGCTGGATTCCTGCATGATATCGGCAAAGCCGTTGATCGTGAAGTTGAAGGAACTCATGCCGCTCTCGGAGCTGACCTGGTCAAGCAGTGGGATAAATCCAGTGACGTAGTCCGCGGAGTAGCGGAACACCACCTGGACCTGCCTGAAACTTCCATATGGGGCTTTATCGTTTCCGCCGCCGACGCTATCTCCAGCGCCCGTCCGGGTGCCCGCCGCGAATCACTGGAAAGTTATATCAAACGGCTCAAGGCTCTCGAGGATATTGCCAACAGCTTCGGCGGAGTCGAGCGTTCCTATGCCATTCAGGCCGGCCGGGAGATACGCATTATGGTCAAACCGGAGGAAATAGACGACCTCGGCGCCATGCGTCTGGCCCGTGATATTGTCAAAAAGATTGAAGAGGGCATGGATTACCCGGGCCAGATAAAAGTTACCGTACTGCGGGAAACAAGGGCAACAGACTACGCGCGATAAAATAACTTTCCAACAATAATGATGACCGGGAGCTTTCCAGTATCCCGGTCATCATTAAACACCTGACCGACCTTCACCGATTATCCCCATTTTTGAAACAGGGCTTTTTTGTGCTACTATGAAATGTTGTGCTTTCAAACAATAGCAGGTAATTTTAGTATTAAAGAGGTGAAAAGTGCCTAAAATTTATATCATAGACGTTACCAATCGGGACGGCGTGCAAACAGCACGGCTTGGTTTGTCCAAGCTGGAAAAAACGATGGTCAACCATTACCTTTCGGGGATGGGTGTTTACCAGTCAGAATTCGGTTTCCCGACCACGAAGCACGAAACCAATTACCTGAGAGCTAATCTGGAGTTAAGCCAAACAGGGGCCATGGGGCAGCTGCGACTGGAAGGCTGGCTCCGGGCGATTACCGCAGACGTGGAACTGGCTTTTAAAATGGTGCCGGAACTCAAGCACGTCAACCTTTCCATCTCAACCTCAGACCAGATGATAAATGGCAAATTTAAAGGCAAGAAAACGCGTCAGGATGTGGTGGCCGAGATGGCGGCGGCAGTGGATGCCGCCTACCAATTGGGGGCCGAAAGTGTCGGGGTAAACGCCGAAGACGCCTCCAGAACGGACATTGACTTCCTGGTGGAATACGGCTTGGCGGCTAAAAACCACAGCGCAGTAAGATTACGCTACTGTGATACCCTGGGTTATGATGACCCATTCTCTATATACGAAACCGGTCGAGCCCTGGCAGAAAGAATCGGCATCCCAATTGAGCTGCATTGTCACGGCGACCTCGGAATGGCGGTAGCCAATTCCGTAGCCGGGGCTCGTGGCGTCATTGACGGCGGACAGGACGCATATATTAATACCACTTTAAACGGTATCGGGGAACGGGCGGGAAACGCTGACTTGATAGCCACAGTACTGGCTATTAAAAAGAGCAAGAGCTTTGCCGGCAAATACGAACTGGGCAATGATATTGACCTGTCAAAGAGCTGGAAAGTGGCCAAATTTGCTGAATACGCCTTTGGTGTGCCCATCCCCATAAATCAGCCTGGGGTCGGCGCCAATGCCTTTGCTCATGAGTCCGGCATACATGCCGACGGCATCCTGAAAGACCCTCACAATTATGAGCTTTACAGCTGTGAAGAGCTGGGCCGTGGTGAACCTATTCTGCTGGAAACCGGCCGGGAAATTTGTGCCGGCGAATATTCCGGTATTTCAGGCTTCTCCCACATTATGAGCGACCGCATGGCCTGGCATTTCAAAGACCGGGATGAAGCTCAGCAGGTACTGGAACTGGTGCGATACGCCAATGTGCTTTCGCACAAGCCGCTGGTTGAAGAAGAATTGCTGTTTATCGCTCAGCACCCGGAGATAGCCCGCAAGCTGCTGGCGCTGATCCCGCTGGAGTCCTGAATCAATTTCTGCTGACCACGGCGGAAGGCGCCGGCTGGAACGGATGGGTTCGCAGAAGCAGGGAATAGAAATAGGGATAGTTGTTCTGCAAGTGCTCAGCGTAGTTCAACCACTCCACTACCAGCCGGTCATAGAAACGGTTTATGTCGCCGTTGAGATGCTTTAAGTCTGCCTCCGGCAGCGTTGATAAATCGTTTCTGGCATCCAGTTCTTCAGCCAGGTGAGTAATAGCCCATAACAAATCAGTGAAGGATTCCCGCTCCAGTAAATTCGGGTTTTCCATCAGTGTCATCAGAAAAGGTCGCTGCTTAACTAGAAAAGCCTTAATCCCCTCCAGGTCTATGTGGTCAAAATTCACGTTCAGCCTTATCTGCAGCGCCTGGGCCCGGGCACGGTTAAAATCATCCTTTCGCCAATTCTCATTTATCTTGAAATGCTCGTAGAAGGTCTCCCGCTCGCGGAAATCTGTCAAAAGCTCACTCATCAGACGGTTACCGACGGCCATGAAAAAGGAGCCGACCACCATGTTGAGTTTGGAATTCAGCGCTTTCTTGTCCCGCTGGGCCAGCAGACGTTCGATTACTACCACTACAAGGAAAACTTCCAGCGGCAGGAAGGCCAGATCATGAAGGGCAAAGATGAATATGTGATGCGCGTCGGCGAATACGGCATAATGCACACCGTAAAGCAGGCCGGACAAAGCCAGGGCTGCGGCACCGGCTATCAGGATGAATCGGCGTTCCTTCATTAACGGTCCTTCCGGTTGAATTGTCTTAATATACTACCATGGACGAAAAATGTTGAATAGCGTTACACAGAAAATATAGTTATACTGAAACGGTTATGTCAGCAGAAGCTAATAATGATTCAATAATTTTCCTGGGTACCGGGGGTGCCCGTATCATGGTAGCCCGCCAGGTACTGGCCTCAGGCGGAATGTGGCTTTCGCTGGCCGGCAAAAACCTGCTGGTTGACCCGGGACCGGGCTGCATTGTACAGGTCAACAAACGAAAGCTGCCAGCGGAAACCCTCGATGCGGTCATCCTGTCGCACCGGCACCTGGACCATTCCGGTGATACCAACATTATGATTGAAGCCATGACCGGCGGCGGTTTTCGCGGCAAGGGACGCTTTTTCGCACCCGCCGACGCTTTCGGGCCGGAACCGGTTATATACTCCTACCTGGATAAATTCCTGACGGAAAAAGTAACCCTGGAAGAGGGCGGACAGTATGATTTGGATGGCCTGAAATTCGAGACCCCATTGCGCCACCTTCACCCGGTAGAAACTTACGGCATTATTTTTAGAGCCAACGGAAGATCTGTGGCCTATATCACCGATACCCGTTATTTTGATAAACTATCCCAAGTTTATCGGGCCGATCTGCTTATCATAAATGTAGTATTGACCGAGCCCAGGCCTTACGTAGATCACCTGACCATGGCCGACGCCGGGAGCATAATCGGGGAAGTAAAACCAAAGGCGGCTATTCTGACTCACTTTGGCATGAACGTCTGGCGAGCCAGCCCGCAGGTTGCCGCCGCTGATATAGCCGCCCGCACCGGCGTCCCGGTAACCGCCGCCAGGGATGGCATGGTTTTTCGGATGGCCGAACTGGATAACCGGACGGCGACGGATGCCGCCAATAATCCCGGGCAGCAAAACTCAGCGTAAAAGAGGACTTAATATTGGCCTATCCTGACAGTATCCTTAGCAGCGTACAAAAACCCGCCCGCTACACCGGCGGCGAATGGAACTCAATAAGCAAGGATTTTGAACAGACACCGATAAGGGTGGCCCTGGCCTTCCCCGATATCTATGAAGTGGCCATGGCCAATCTGGCCATCCCCGTGCTTTATGACATCATTAACCGCCGCTCCGACGCCCTGGCGGAACGCACCTATATGCCCTGGACGGACATGGCTGAGGCAATCAGGCGCCATAAACTGAGACTGCTGTCGCTGGAAAACCAGCGGCCGATCATTGATTTTGATATTTTAGGTTTTTCTCTTGAGGGCGAACTGTCCTATCCTACCGTACTGGAAATGCTGGACCTGGCTGGTATACCGGTATGGGCACGACTCCGTGATGAAAACAGTCCGCTGGTCATCGGAGGCGGCACCTCCACCTTCAACGCTGAACCGATGGCTGATTTCTTTGACGTCCTTTTCATCGGCGATACCGAAGAATCCATCAGCGATTTCCTGGACATCTACCGTAAATGGCAATTATCAAATAGGCGCGGCGGCAAAAAAGGGCTGCTGGAGAAACTGGCAGCCGTGACCGGAATCTACATACCTTCATTTTATGAAATTGACTACTGTGAAGACGGCACACTCAGCGCCATTGCGCCCGTCAATCCGGCAGCACCGGATAAAGTCAAAAGGCGGATCATCGAAAAGCTGCCGCCTCCAATAACCAAACCGGTGGTACCCTTCCTGGAAGCGGTGCAGGACCGGGGAGTAATTGAAATATCAAGGGGCTGCGTCCGGGGCTGCCGCTTCTGTCACGCCGGGGTAGTGTATAGGCCTAAGCGCCAGCGCAGCCCGCGGGAGATACTGGAAGCAGCTGACGCCATCATAGCCAATTGCGGATATGATGAAATTTCACTGCTTTCACTTTCAACTTCTGATTATGAGGGCATCGAAGATTTGATCGAAAACCTAACCGACCGGTACAGGGGTAAACACATTGCTATCTCACTACCCAGTCTGCGGATTACCCCCGGGTCGGTAAAACTGGTCGGCAAACTACCTGACAGGCGCCGCAGCGGCTTAACCCTGGCTCCGGAAGCTGCCAGTGAAAGACTAGGCAAAGTAATCAATAAAGTTATACCGGAAGACAGGCTGTTGGAGACAGCCTCTGCCGCTTTTTCGCGCGGCTGGACGACCTTGAAACTGTATTACATGCTTGGTCTGCCAACCGAAACAACTGAAGACCTCTCGGCCATGGCTGATACCCTGCACAAGGTTTATAATCTCGGTCGGGGAGCACCTGGCCGCCGTCCGCAGCTGCGGGTAAGCCTGGCAACTTTCATACCCAAGGCTCATACGCCTTTCCAATGGATGGCTCAGGATGATGAAGAAACCATTAACGCCAAGCAGAGCCATCTGATGGACCGGATAAAAAGCAAGGGCATCAGGCTGTCCTGGAGTGACGCCAGGATGAGTCTGCTGGAAGCCGTATTGTCCCGCGGCGACCGCCGATTGTCCAGAGTAATCTACGAATCCTGGCGACGCGGCAGTGTTCTTGATGGCTGGACAGAACTGTTCAACTGGCAGCGCTGGAAAGCGGCGTTTGAAGAAATCGGTATTGACCCATCATTCTACGCCCGCCGTCAACGCCCGCTGAATGAAATACTGCCCTGGTCGCATATCGAGAGCGGAGTCAGCGTTAATTATCTTAAACACCAATACCGGCTTGCCATGGAAGGGGAGGCTGGCGGTGACTGCCATGACGGAGATTGTCTCGGCTGCGGACTGCACAAAATAGTCAGCGAGTGTGAACAATCTTTTAACAGCCGGGCATCTGTAAAATGAAACCGCTTTGCTCCTTGCTCCGGACATTGACCGCCGCCAGCCACCAAAACCAGGTTTAGCAACCCCTGGACAACGCCTAGACAGAAGCTGAACCTTAACAGGAATGGCTTTTCTCTGATTGAGCGCCCGCTATAAATTTGTTATAATATTTGTGTCGTTATGTCTAACAGGAGGTTTTAATGGGCCTATATTTAGCCTTTATAATTCCCCCGCTGCTTCTGATGCTCTACGCCCAGTGGCGGGTTTCATCTACCTTTGGCAAATACAGCAAAATAACCAATGACCGTGGTATGAACGGTCTGGCCGCGGCTCGCTGGCTGCTGGACCAGCACAATCTGCAAGATGTCCAGGTGGAAATGTCCAAAGGCAAGCTATCCGATCATTATGACCCCCGCGGTCGAGTCCTCCGGCTCTCACCGGACGTTGCCAATAAGGCTTCTGTTGCCTCACTGGGCATCGTAGCTCATGAAGTCGGACATGCAGTGCAGCATGCCACCGCCTACGGTCCGTTGAAAATAAGGAACGCCATGTATCCGGTGGCCAACCTGGGTTCCAATTTTGGTTTTATCCTGGTCATCGGCGGTTTTCTGCTTTACAGCTTTGGGGCAGCCTTCGGTCTGGAGGTTGCCTGGGCCGGAGTGGCTTTATTCGGTGCCGCGGTGGTCTTTACCGTAATCACGCTGCCGGTGGAGTTTAATGCCTCAACCCGGGCTAGAACTATGCTGCGTTCAACCGGACTGGCTTCCGTTTCGGAAATGCAGGGAGCTTCCGCTGTTCTTTCAGCAGCGGCTTTGACCTATGTTGCCGCCATGCTGCAGGCGGTAATGCAGCTGCTGTACTTTATACTGCTGCTGACCGGCGGAAGGCGTTAAACAATCAAACCAATTAAGTGAACGACCTGGACATTCGCCTGATGCTGTTTTGTCCAGGTCGTTGAATATTTCCAACTATTGAAAATCAATCTATCTTCCATCAAAAACCGTCTAAAAGTCTTTTGATAACCCGGACGGTAATATAAAAGGCAGTCACGGCATCACATCAGGCCAATCCGCGCCTTGCCTAAACTGTTTATGAACAAACATCTTTCCTGGTGTTTTCCCTTATTTGACCCGGTATCTAACCGAAAGCGGATGGTTGCTCATCAGCAAAAATTTCATAAAGAAGCTTATCTTTTAATAAACAGGTAGTAAATTCAAACATGTATTAGACATATTTTTGATAAGTAACACTGGTTTTCGATAAAGACCGGCAGTGCCATAGCCGTCAATCAGCAATAATTATTATCTCAAAGGTAAATCGCTCCTTAACCTATTAATATAACTGTTAAAGAATTACTAATTTGATATACTGAGTTAAATCTTTTTAATACCACTAGTTATACAAACACACTGAGGAGTCTTCAACTTGATAGATCAAGCGGAAATAGAAATTCAAAGTGGGCGTGGCGGCAGAGGCGCCGTAAGTTTCCGGAGAGAAAAATTTGTACCGCGGGGAGGGCCTGATGGTGGTGACGGCGGCCGGGGCGGCAATGTAATCCTGGAAGCCGATAAAAATACCGGCAGCCTGGTCAAATATCGGCACCAGAGGCATTTTAAAGCCGGCAACGGAGCCAATGGCTCCGGTCATCGTTCAACCGGTAAAAGCGGGGCGGATGTCGTGGTAAAAGTTCCGGTCGGTACGGTGGTAAAGGATAAGGAAACCGGGGAAATTATCGCCGACTTGAATGAACACAAGGATAGGGTTGTGGCCGCCCACGGTGGCAAAGGAGGTCTGGGTAATCAGCACTTTGCCTCTTCCACCAACCAGGTGCCGAAACTGGCCCAGACGGGGGTTTCGGGCGAAAAACGCATATTGACCCTGGAACTTAAACTTATTGCCGATGTCGGTATTATAGGCCTGCCTAACGCGGGAAAATCATCCCTGCTCAAAGCTGCTACCGCCGCCAAACCCAAAATCGGTGATTACCCTTTTACTACCCTGGAGCCTTCGCTCGGGGTAATTGAGTCTGGTGGGCGCAGATGGATCGTGGCGGATGTGCCCGGCTTAATTGAAGACGCCCATCTGGGTAAAGGCTTGGGACATCAGTTTTTACGCCATGTTGCCCGGACCAGGGTGCTGCTGCATTTGATAGACGGTTCGACGGAAAAGCCGCTCAATGACATGGTCAAGATTAACACCGAATTATCGCTGTATGACCCGTTGCTGGGTCAGAAGCCCCAGGTTGTGGTGATTAACAAAATTGATATTGAAGCCGTCAGTGGCAGAATATCAGAATTCAAGCAGGCTTTTAAGGAATCAGGTTTGTCGGTATGCTTTGTTTCAGCGGCAACCGGGCAAGGTGTTGAAAAACTCATGACTGAGGTTGACCGCCTGCTTCAGGCCCAGGATTTGGCCGAGCGTGATTCCGAAGCGGGGATCAAGGTTTTCCGACCGGAACCTGAAAAGCCCGGCGTGGTTGTGGAATTTGAAGATGACGGCTGGCACGTCCGGTCGGATGAGTTTGAAAGGCTGGTGGCCGGTTCGGAAACTAATGACCCGGAAGTTAAGCGACAGTTATTCGGTCAATTGTGGCGCTGGGGTGTAAGCAAGGCGCTCAAGGCGGCTAAACTTAAACCAGGGGATCGTTTTTACATTGGTGAAACGGAGTTCTATTGGTGAAACTGGGAATATTGGGCGGCACTTTCGACCCGCCGCATAACGGGCATTTAATGCTGGCTGAGCAAACCCGCCTCTATCTTAACCTTGCGAAAGTAATTTTTATTCCCGCCGGGCAGCCCTGGGCTAAAGCGTCGCTGCCGGTGAGTCCGGCGAAGCACCGCCGGGAAATGGCGAGACTGGCTATCCAAGGGTGTCCTTATTTCAGCCTCAGTGATATTGAAATTAAGCGCCCGGGTCCATCATATACCTGGGAAACCCTTGAAGAACTGAAAAAAATATATCCCGATGATGAGCTTTATTTTATTCTGGGTTGGGATAACCTGAAGGCCTTGCCTTCCTGGCACAAGCCGGAACGCATTATCGCCGCTGCCGGTCTGGCCGCAGCCCCCAGGGCTGGTTTTGTCCGGCCGGAAATGCCGCAAATAGAAGCGGTCCTGCCCGGCATCAGTTCAAAGACGGTAATCATGCCCGGTCCGCGAGTCGATATTTCAGCATCTGATATACGCCTGAGGGTAAAAAGAGGACTGCCGATTGAAGACTTGGTGCCGCAGCCGGTAGCGGCCTATATCCGGCGCAACGGTCTTTATCTTGATGGTTGACCGATATTTTCATCATCTTCGCCCGGATTGTATCCGTTCACTGATGACATCTGCTTTATAGACTTGCGGGGATGTGGTTTGCCTTCCCAGCCGGCAGCGGCATAACCCACCGCCAGCATCACGTCAATCCGCTTGCCGCGGGGTACTCCCAGTATCTTTTTTAACGCTTTTTCATCAAACCAGCCCAGCCAGCAGCTGGCCAGGCCTGATTCTTCTGCCTGCAGGACAAAGTGCTCGCCGGCTATGCCGATGTCAATCAGATAATAACGGGTATCCCGCGTCTGTGAACCGACCGTAGCCCAGAAGCGCATTTTCTCCGAGACTATGGCAATGAGAACCGGGGCATCGCGGCAGAAGGCGTTCATCCGGTATAATCCGGTGCACAGCGCCTGGTCGCAAATTTTTCGGCGAATGGCATCGTCATCAATGACGATAAAATGCCATGGCTGGGAGTTACAGGCTGACGGGGCATCCCTGGCGGCGTCAAGGCATCGGCGGATGAGTTCGGCGTCAACCGGCCGGTTCGGGTCAAATTTACGGCAGCTTTTCCGTTGTTTGATGAGGTCAATTAATACCATATATTTACCAGTATATCTGAACTGTAGATCCGGCGCTAAATTGATTCAGAATTGCGGGGGAGTATCTAATTACTTGGCGCGGCAGGAGCGGCAAAGGCCGCGGATGACCAGGTGGTTGAGATCGGCATCAAATTCCTGCTGTTCCAGCAGCGTTCGGCGCAGCGAAGACAGAGCTTCCTCCGGCAGATTAATCACCTGTCCGCAGCGGCGGCATTTGAGGTGGTGATGGTGGCCTTCCTCCGAGTGGTGATATACATGCGCCCCGTGCGTTTCGGCCTTGACCACCAGCCCGAGGCTCTCCATCAGCTCCAGCGTGCGGTACACGGTTGAGCGGTTGACGCCGCTTATCTTGCCTCTGACCTGTTCGTATATGGCATCGGCAGAGAGATGGCTTCCACCCTGGTGCAGGATGTCAAGAATAATCCGGCGCTGTGGCGTCAGGCGGTATCCTTTTTCCTTTAATATCTTGCTGCAGCTCATTTAATTGCGACTTTTCGCAATGATTATGGCACTAGAGTTTACCGGTGTCAAAAGTCTTTATTGGTTAGGCGTTAACTGGTATGCTTAATCAAAACAAAATACCGCGGAGTTTCACATGAAACTATTGAAAATGGAATTGAAACCAATCGGCCGGGTGCTGAGCCCCGTTATCGAAAAACCGGCTGACGGGTTTGACTGGCGTCCGGTTATTTCCCGGATAGAGGTTGACCAGCGTTTCTCTGAGGGGCTGGACGGATTGAACGAATTTTCCCATATCATGGTTTGCTGGTGGATGCATCAGGCTGTTGATGAGGCAAAGATGGCGCTTAAAGTATATCCCCGTGGTCGCCGGGAGCTTCCCCCGGTGGGTGTTTTTAGTTCCCGCAGTCCATATCGTCCCAATTCTATTGGAAGGGCTACGGTAAAACTGCTGGAACGGCAGGATAACATCTTAACGGTGCAAGGCCTAGACGCTATTGACGGAACGCCGGTGCTGGACATCAAGCCGTTTATTCCCGGTTATGATTCACCTGTGGAAGGAGCGGCCGCGCCTGAATGGGCAACCAGACATCAGCGTTCAGTTTGAACTCCATTTATCAACGGCTGCTGACCCGGTATAGTCCACAGCGATGGTGGCCGGCGGAAACGAAGTTTGAAATGATGGTCGGGGCCGTTTTAACCCAGTCCGCTGCCTGGGTTAATGTAGAAAAAGCCATTTCTAATCTGAAAAGCGCCGGGGCATTGAGTCCGGAACCGCTGCGGCGCATGGAGATTGCGGAACTGGCCCGGCTAGTTTATCCTTCCGGTTATTTCAATGCCAAGGCCTACAAGCTATGTGCCCTGGCGGATTGGTTGGGTCGGTACAATGATGAGCTGACCGCCTTTGATACCCGAGATACGGCATGCCTGCGCCGGGAATTACTGCAGGTGCATGGTATTGGGCCGGAAACTGCTGATTCCATACTGCCCTACGCCCTGGAACGTCCGGTGTTTGTCATCGACGCCTATACCCGGCGTGTTTTCAGCCGCCTGGGCATTGCCCCGGTCCGGGATACCTACTCGGATTGGCAGGAAATGTTTTCTGCCTGTTTGCCGGCTGAGGTTCCTTTGTTCAATGAATACCACGCGCTCATAGTGCGTCATGCCAAGGAGTTTTGCCGCAAAGTGCCGCTGTGCAATGAATGCCTCTTTGAGGCCGAATGCCGTTACGCAGCGGAAACTTGATCAGCTTTCCAGCTCAGTGACCATCTCCACCAGCCCCAGGTAATCTTGTGATGGGCTGCGGACGGCAATATAGCGGACTTTCCATTTTCTGCCGTCTCCTTTTTCTATGACGTGCTCCGCTGAATCACTGACACCGGACCGGAAGTCGGCAACCATCCGGTCAATAGCCGGGAAGCTGGCTTCACTATGGCACTGGTGTATGTCCTGACCGATGATCTCCGGGGGACGTCGGAAAAGCCGGTAGCTGTTGAAGTAACGGATTTTGTTTTCCGCGTCCATGAAGGTCAGGTCAATCGGCAGGGCATCCAGCATTGACTCAATGGTGCCGGTTTCCAGTTCTTCCAGCATCTTGCCTCCTTAACCCAGTATATCTCCGATGAAATCACGCTGGCCGCGGCGAAAATCCGCCGCCGTGGCTGGCCTCTTGCCCTCAAGCTGCAATGCAATCAGGCCCAGGACTCCGCTGCCAGTGACCACACCGACTTCAGCCGCCGAGCCTGGCGGCAGCTCCACCACGGTTCCTGGTTCAGCCGCGGTGGCCATTTCCAGGGGGATAGTAAGGAGCAGTTTGAGGTTTTTGCCTTTCCAGGTGGAGAAAGCCCCGGGCCAGGGCTGAAACGCCCTGACCCGGCGCCAGATGACCGGTGCCGGCTGCGCCCAGTCAATGCATCCGGCAGACTTGTTCATCATTGGGGCGTAGGTAACTTCATACCCTGACTCCGGTTGGGGGAAGGGCCTGATATTGCCGCGCTCAAGTTCCGGCAGCAGGTCCAGCAGCGCCATGCTGCCTATTAAAGCCAATTTTCCGGTCAGGCTGCCGGTGGTGTCGTAGTCAAACACGGGAACGGCGTGACGGGAATACACAGCCCCGGTGTCAATGCCGGAGTCTATGAGCATCAGGCTGATGCCGCTGAAACGGTCTCCGGCGGCGATGGCCGCGGCCACCGGGGCGGCACCCCGGTGACGCGGCAACAGTGAAGCGTGAATATTCACACAGCCCAGCCGGGGCATATTCAGCACAGCCTGGGGCAGTATTAATCCATAAGCGGCCACAATAATAATATCCGGCGCCAGCGACTTCAGTTCATCCTGGATTTGGCTGGTACGGAGTGATTTTGGCTGTACTGTTCTCAGCTGGTGCTGCTGCGCCAATTGTTTGACCGGTGAAAAGCCGGTCAAGCGACCCCTTCCGGACGGGGCGTCGGGGCGGGTATAGACGGCGGCAATTTCACAATCGCTTTCGACCAGTTCCTGAAGCACCCTGGCGGCGAAATCCGGGGTTCCCATGAATACTATTTTCATTTATACAGTACCATTTTCCTATTGGCGATTGTATCACCTGGTATTTTTTTACTCAACAGCTTTACGCAATATGTCACAGGGCAAATCAGTAAGCTAGAGGGAGTTTGAAAGAGTATTTCAGCGTGCTTACACGGTGGAATAAAGGATATCGGCGCTTGCTACGGATATAGGCGGACTGGTACTATGAATAAGGTTTTCACGGCGTATCAAACGAGCTGGAAACATATCCTGTAAAGCATTGGCCGGGGTGAAGTGTTGCTTGTTTCCCGGCACCCGCGCAAATTGCCTTTATTTGAAAGAGATTACGTTTGTCACAAGAAGCAGCTTTAAATTACGATGCCGCAGCCATCTGGGAAACGGCGCTGGGAGAACTGGAATGTTCTGTCAGCCGTCCTAATTTTAATACCTGGTATGCCGGCACCACCGGGTTGGAATACCAGGGCGGCAGTTTTGTTATCGGTGTTCCCAATACCTTTATCGCCGAGTACCTGGATCGCAACCAGCGCTCACTGATAGAGAAAACGCTCATAAAGCTCACCGGAAAGTCTTCGGTGCAGGTGGTTTTTCAGGTGACCGGCAATGGTAAGAAATCCGGTGCCGCCCGCGGTACGCAAACTTATTCAACAACCCGCGGTGAAAGCTGCCGTTTTAATCCCCGGTATGGTTTTGACGCTTTTGTCGTCGGCAACGCCAACCGCCTGGCTCACGCTGCCGCGCTCTCCGCCGCCCAGAAACCGGGAGAAGGCTATAATCCTCTTTTCGTCCATGGCCCGAGCGGTTTGGGCAAGACGCATCTCCTTCAGGCTATCGGACAGACGGCGATGCAGGCCGGAAAAAAGGTGCGTTATGTTTCCGGTGAACAGTTTACCTCGGAATTTGTCGCGGCCATTAAGGAACGGCGGGCTGATGAATTTCGGGATATGTACCGCAGCGTTGACCTGCTGCTAATCGATGATGTCCAGTTCATTGCCGGAAAATCCCAGACCGAAGAAACCTTTTTTCATACTTTTAACGAACTGCACAATTCCAGCAAGCAGATCGTACTTTCCGCTGATTCGCCGCCCCGTGAGATTGCTAAACTGGAAGACCGGCTTCGCTCCCGTTTCGAGTGGGGGCTGACTACTGAAATCGCGCCACCGGATGAAAAAATGCGCCTGGCCATTCTGAAGAATCGGGCTGAAGAGGCCGGGGCTGAGATCACCCCTGATGTTTTGGATTACCTGGCGTCTGAGGTTATCCGCAATATCCGGGAGCTTGAAGGCAATTTGAATCGTGTGCTGGCCTATTCGCGTCTGCTGCGTTCTGCTGTTACCCCGGACCTGGCCCGCCGCGCGCTGAAAAATATCGCCGCCGAGCCGGAGAAAAATGAGCCTTCGTCTCCGCAGCTGCTGCTGGGTACAGTGGCTGAGTGCTTCGGGGTTGGTGCCGAGGACCTGTTAGGCCGTCGACGGGATAAAGAAACCTCCACCGCCAGGCAGGTAGCCATGTATGTGCTTAAAACCCAGAATCTATGGTCACTGGGTGAGATCGGGCGGTTTACCGGTGACAGGACCGCGGCTACGGTTAGCCATGCCTGTGACAAGATCAGCCGGGAACTGGAATATAATCCCCTGCTTAAACGTAAAATCCTGGAGATTGAACGACGACTGGACCAGAAGAGCCTGGACCGCTGAGAACACCCGATGCGGGGTTAAAACAAAAAGAGGGGCATTTTTGCCCCTCTTAATTTATCACTGTACTGGT